>NZ_JAIQDE010000002.1 GCF_020037015.1 Corallococcus sp. AS-1-6
CTTGCCGTGGTCCACGTGCCCAATCGTTCCGATGTTCACGTGGGGCAGGCTGCGATCGAACTTTTCCTTGGACATGACACTCCTCGAAAAATGGAGCCCTGAACCAGGATTGAACTGGTGACCTCATCCTTACCAAGGATGCGCTCTGCCAACTGAGCTATCAGGGCTTGGCGATTCACTACAACGGTTGGAGCGGGAAATGGGATTCGAACCCACGACATTCAGCTTGGAAGGCTGACGCTCTACCAACTGAGCTATTCCCGCATTGCCGAGTGGAGAGAGGTGGATTCGAACCACCGTAGGCGTAGAGCCGGCAGATTTACAGTCTGCTCCCTTTGGCCGCTCGGGCATCTCTCCAGATATTCGCTTGTCGTGCTGCGTGCTGCTCACTACACCATCTCGCTGCGTCCCGGGCCCTTTTCCGCGGCCCGTCCTACCTGGCCGGCGGCGGGATTTGAACCCGCGACCTACTGATTACAAATCAGTTGCTCTACCGACTGAGCTACACCGGCATCCATCCAGCAACTGCCCCGCCCTACCTCATCCCGAGCGGACCGTCAACCCCTCGGCAGCGACTTGAGAGGCGCGACCTTTTAGAAGCCCCCACTCTCCAAGTCAAGGAGATTGATCCGGGGTCGTTAGCGGGAAGGACGGCCCCGCTGACGGGCGACCTCGTATAGCAGAATCGCGGCGGAAACCGACGCATTCAATGAACCGACCTGACCGCCCATGGGAATCCGGAGGCGGAAGTCGCAGTGCTTGAGGACGCCTTCCCTCACGCCCGCCCCCTCGGCCCCCACGACCAACGCCAGGGGCCCGTCCAGGCGGGCGCTCCACAGGGGCTCCGCGCCCTCCACGTCCGCGGCCGCGACCCAGAGCCCCGCTTCCTTCAACTGCTCCAGGGCGCGGGAGATGTTGGTGACGCGCGCGATGGGGCAGTACTCGACGGCGCCGGCGGAGGCCTTGGCCACCGTGCCCGTCACCTGCACGGCGCGGTCCTTGGCCAGGACGACGCCGTGGGCCCCGAGCGCGTGGGCCGAGCGGATGATGGCGCCCAGGTTGTGCGGATCCTGGATGCCGTCGAGCACGACGACGAGCGCGGGCTGCTTCCTGGCCTTCGCCGCTTCCAGCACGTCCTCGAGTTCGACGTACTGGAAGCCGCGCAGTTCGGCGACGACGCCCTGGTGCACGCCACCCTCCGCCATCGAGGACAGCCGCTCCCGGCCAACCTTCTCCACGCGGACGCCCGCGTCACGCGCGCGGCTGAGCAGCTCGCCGGCGGCCTTGGCGCCGACCTGCCCGTCGACGATGAAGAGGCGCTCCACCGCGTCCGGGTGGGCTCGCAGGGCCTCCAGCACGGGGTTGACGCCATGGACGTAGCGCGGGGCTTCGTGGCCGCCGCGGTCACCACTGGAAGGCTTGGAGGAGCGCTCGCGCATGGGGGCTACTGGACCTCCACGGGCAGCGAGAAGGTCTTCTTCTGACGGGCGCAGATCTTCTCCGTGCAGATGAAGAAGGTCAGCGTCGCGTCCAGCGTGCCCTTGCCGGCGGACACCGCGGTGAAGGGGACCTCGAAGCGCGGATCCACGAACTGCTGGCCGTCCGCCTTTTTCGCCACCGACTGTTCACGCGTCAGCGTCTTCTGGGCGGGCGTGAGCTGCTTGCCCGTCAGCTCCAGCTTCAGCGGGGCCTCGTCGGAGACGTGGGCGCCGGGCTTCGACTTGATGGCGAGCACGAACGTGCCCTGCCCTCCGGCCTTCACCTGCGTCGACGTCCCCTCGGTGGTGACCTCGTAGAGGGTTGCGGGGTCCACGTCCTGGGCCAGCACCGGCGCGCCGACGAGCGTCAGCAGCAGGGGGGCCAGGGTCGGGAGGCGGCGGGTGCGGGGCATGGGTGTCTCCAGGAAGGCGGCGTTCGTATACCGGGGCTTCGGACGCGCGGGGAGCGCTTTCTCTTCTAACTCCGCGGCGCGCTCACCTTCACGGCGCCCTTGCGCCCCGGCGGTGGCGGGGGAAGGGCCTGGGGCGTCTCCAGGGCGGCGGTCCAGACGGGGACGGCGCCGGCGACGAGGGCCTCCGCCCGCTGGATGATGGGCGTGGCCAGGTCCAGGCCCGTCGCGGCCTCCATCTCCAGGAGCGCGGGCGAGCTGTTCACTTCGAAGACCTTGGGGTGTCCCTGGACGTCCAGGATGTCCACCGCGGCCACCTCCAGTCCCACGAGCCGGGCGACCTTCTCCGCCGTGGCGCGATGGCCGGGAGACAGCGGCAGGGCCTCCAGGCGGGCGCCCCGGTTGAGCGTGTGCGAGAGGCGCCCGGGGCGCGGCTTGCGCAGCACGCAGGCGATGGCCTCGCCGCCGACCACGAGCACGCGCACGTCCTGGCCGGTGCTCCGCACGTACTCCTGCATGACCAGGTTGTGCCCCAGACCGAGCACCGCCTCGAGCGCCGCCTCCAGGGACTGGAGGCTTTCGCAGACCATCACCCCGTGCTTCTCCTGGCCCTGGAGGAGCTTCACCAGCACGGGCACCCCGCCCACCAGGCCGACCATTTCCTTGAGGTGGGCCGCGTCCCGGGCCATCACCGTGGCGGGGATGTCGATGCCGTGGGCGGAGAGGAGCTGGAGGGCGCGCATCTTGTTGCGCGACTGCGCGATGGCCTGGGCATGGTTCACCAGGGGCACGCGCGCCAGACCGAACTGGTTCACCACCGCGAGCCCGTAGGTGCTGATGGACAGGGCGATGCGCGGGATGACGACGTCGGTGGGGGTGAGCTTCTTGCGGTCGTAGAAGAGGGTCGCCTGGCTGCCCCCGTCCAGATGCATCTGCACCCGGAGCGGGTTGAGCACGCGGACCCGGTGTCCCCTCGCGCGGCCTGCTTCGACGATCCGCCGCGTGGACGAGATGGAAGCGGAGCGCGAGAGGACAGTGATTTTCATGGCGGAGGCGACCGGCCCGGCGAGGACCCTATAATCCCCGCCTCCGCCCGCGTAAAGCCGCCTCCGCCTGCCTGCCGCTAGAGCTGGCGGATGGCGCGCACTTCGACGCTGACCGGGTCTTCCGGACGCGACGCCTCCAGCTTCGCGCAGGCGCTGCCCGTGAACCGCACGCCAGGATTCTCGGGGTCCGACTGGTCCAGCGACCAGGTGTCGGGGCCCGCGAGCGTGCGCTCGCCGTCGATGTAGACGACGATGAGCTTCTCATCGGAGGGCATCTGGCTCTTCTCGAGCTTGGTGAAGCAGGGCTCGCCCGGCAGGATCTGCTCGCTGATGGACTTCAGCGCGGCCGCGAGTTCCTCGCGATTGCCCGCCTGGTAGAAGGACCGTCCGCAGAGGCCGGTGTTGACGTCGCAGGTGTCCCCCGTGCCGCAGTCGACGCTGGCCTTGCAGGTGCGCGCGTAACCACCGGCGCGGGCCATCTCGTTGAGGACGCTGGGGCCGTCACCCGTCGACGTCTCCGCGCCGAAGCCGATGACGATGGTGGAGATCTTCTTCGTCTTCAGCGACTCCACCGCCAGCACGGAGGCGTCCTTGTCGAGGCAACCCCGCTTGTAATACGGGCTCAGCTCCGCCGAGCACTGCGTCGGCTCCTCGAGCGTGCAGCGGCACGCGGCGCTGCTGCCGTTGTTCGCGTTGTTGTCGTTGCAGTTGGGCAGACCGTCGGTCAGCAGGATGATGATCTGATCGCGTTCCTCGGATGGGGGGCCGAGGAGGGTGCTCGTGAACAGCAGGCTCTGCGCGGTCGGCGTACCACCCTGGGGGCGGTTGGCGCCACCGTTGGGGATGGACTGGATGCTGTCATTCACCGAGTTCGCGTGGAGCTGGAGTTCCGCGTCCGAGTCCTTGTCGAAGGGGATGGCGACGCGGACGCTCTCTCCGGTGGCGGCGGGCGCGCACAACTGGGCGGCGCTCGGCTTCTGCGGAGGCGGCAGCACGGGCGGAGGCGCCGGATAGGTCGTCAGGCCGAAGCGGACCAGCTTGCCGCTCTCCGCGAGGAACGGGCCCATCGCGCCCTGGAGCTCGCTCCAACGCGTGGGGCACTTCGACGTGTCGCAGGGGTAGTCGTCGCGGCAGGTGAAGGTGAAGCCGTCCTGGGTCAGGTCACACACGCGCGTGCCGTTGACGACCAGGTCCTTGTTGACCGGCAGGGTCATCGAGCCGGAGATGTCCACGAGGAGCATCACGTCCGGCTTGCTCCTGCGGGCGGTGATCACCGTCTCCTTCGTCGTCTGGGCGATCGCGAGCGGCTCCACCGGCTCGAAGTCATACGTCTGACAGCCGGCCATCACGGCGACACCAAGGGTGCCGGCCAGCAGTGCGCTCAGGGGGGTCGACTTGGCGCGCATAGGCTTTGAGGGTTCCTTCCAGGGGGGGACAACGAACTGCGAATGCCCCAGCGTAACGCGTGGACGCCCACCGAGGCTACAGCGACTCGCGGCAGGCAGGTTCCATTCAGGTAGTGCTGCCAAGTTGCAACGTCAGGCGATCCCCGAGGGCAGATCCGCTTCCCCTGTCGGACATCCGCCTCCTTCCGGAGGGTGGGGAGCGGCGCGGGTGTCCGCTCAGAGCGTGAGGACGCGCGCGCCTTCCGTCAGCCTCCAGATGGAGGCCAGGCCCATCACTTCGTCCAGCGTGCCGTGCAGCTCCTGAGGCGACAGGCCACAGATGCGCACCGTGGTGTCGCAGGCCACGAGCTTCGCGCCCAGGGCGCGCGCCTCCTCCAACATGCGGGCCGGGGTGGGCACATTGAGCCCTTCGGCCCGGGCCGCCTCAGTGCGCTCGCGCTCGCTGTGCGCCAGGCCGAAGCCGCCTCGGACCAGTTGGCGCAGGGCCTCGAAGGCGAAGACGAAGTAGACGTCGTCGCCCATCGCGGCGGCGGTGATGCCCATGGAGGCCGCCTGATAGGCGGGCTCGTACGTGGCGTGCTGGAGGAAGAAGAAGACGCGTCCGGCCATGGTGGACCGACCTTAGCGTTATCGAGTCCGGACCGGCAGCCGTCGTATAACGGGGCTCCCCTTCCCCTCCGGGAGCCCCGCATGCCGAGCCAGCCGTCCCGCCCCCGCGGTGTTCGTCCCTCGCCAGTGCCGTGCCGTTCCGCGTCCTCGCGCTGGGTGGCGCTGGCCGGTCTCGTCGTGCTCGCGGGCCTGGGGCCCGTGTCCGAGGCGGCTCCGGCCGGCGCGAAGACCCCGGCCGCGGCATCCGCGCCTCCGGCCGTCGCCGTTCCCGGACCGCTGCGCACGGAGGCCCTGGGACTGCTCTCACAACCGACCTTGGCCCCCGAGGCGGCGTGGCGCAGGTTCGGGCCGGAGGTCGTGCCCGTCCTGGCCGCGCTGGCGGAGGACACGAGCGTCCCGGACGCGCAGCGGATGCGGGCCGTGACGGCGCTGGCTCGCGTGGAATCGCCGGAGGCGGGACAGACGCTCCAGGCGATGCTGGAGGATCCGCACCGGCCTTCGGAGGTCCGCTCGCAGGCCGCGGCCGCGCTGGGCCAGCGGCTGGGGTTCGAGGCCGTGACGACGCTGCAGGCCCGATTGGAGGACCACGACCTGCGGCTGCGTGAGGCCGTCGCCCAGGCGCTCGGCCGGCTGGGCGGTCAGCGGGTGCGCGAGGTGTTGGAGGAGCGGCTCCCCCTGGAGGAGGTTCCCCGGGTGCGCGAAGCGCTCCAGCAGGGCCTCACGCTCGCGGAGCCCTGAGCCGGGCATGGCGGGGGCAGCCGCCCTGGTGGACTGCTCGGGGCTCGCGCCGGGCGGGGCGTTCCGTTAGATGGGAGGCCATGCGCCCCACCGTCCTTCTTTTCGATATCGATGGCACCCTCGTCACCACCGGCGGCGCCGGACGCCGCGCCATGGGCCTGGCCTTCGAGCAACTTCACCAGCGGCGCGACGCGTGCGATGGCTTCAGCATGTCCGGCATGACGGACCGGGCCATCGTCCGCAAGGGGCTGGGCATCATCGGCCAGCCCGACACCGAGGACACCATCAGCGCGGTCATCGACGCGTACGTCGCCCACCTGGGGCTGGAGGTTCCCAAGGTCGACGCGCGCGAGTACCGGCTGCACCCGGGCATGCGGGAGGCCGTGATGGAGGCTCGCTCGCGGCCGGGCTTCGCGGTGGGGCTGGGCACCGGCAACGTGCGCGCGGGCGCCAAGGTGAAGCTGGACCGCGTGAACATCCACGACCAGTTCGCCTTCGGCGGCTTTGGCTGCGACTTCGAGGACCGCGTGGCGCTCATCCGGCACGGCGCACAGGCCGGAGCGGCGCAACTGGGTGAGCGGCTGGAGGCGTGCCGGGTGGTGATCATCGGCGACACGCCGAAGGACGTCGCGGCCGCCAAGGGCATTGGCGCGGAGACGATTGGCGTGGGCACGGGCAACTTCACGCCCCAGGCGCTGCGCGACGCAGGCGCCGAGTGGGCCTTCGCGGACTTCTCCGCCCCTGGAGCCATGGAGGCCCTGCTCGTCGGACGGTGAAGGTGTGGTATCTCCGCCGCCCCTCCGAGGAGTCGTTCACGCATGTCGTCCACGCTCGAATCCTATGAGCTGATCCGCTTCGCCGAGGCCTTCGAGGCCCGACTCGCCACGGCGGAGGAGATGGTCGTCGGCAGGCCGGGGCTGGAGGCCGAGAAGCAGTGGCTGGCCTCCGCGCTGGAGCGCCTGCGCGAGGCCCGTGAGCCCGCGGGCGGCCTGCTGGAGCAGGTGAAGGACCTGCCGGAGCTCGACGAGGCCCGCGAGGAGTTCTCGTTCGATCAGCAGGGCCGCTGGGTGGATGCGCTGGAGAAGCTGCACGCCGGCATCACCTTCACCGCCAGCAGCCGCGCCCCCGTCATCGAGGCGCTCTTCCCCCACCTCAAGTTCCCGCAGTTGCGCCGGGCGCCCGTGGAGCTGGTCAACGAGTACGCCGCGTCGTACGAGCGGCGGCTCAAGAGCGCCTACGTCACCCGCATCTTCTCCCGCGACGACTTCGCCATGGTCCGCCCCGTCGTGGACCAGGTCGCCGCGACGTTCGCCGCGTGGACCGCGAGCCTCTCCCCCACTCCCCTGCCCCCGGAGCAGGAGGCGGCCCTGCGCGAGGCGCTGGTGTCGCTGGGGCGGCGCCTGGACGTGGCGCTGCGGCAGGGGCGGCTGCTCGCGGAGGCCGCGCTCGTTCCCGTGCCCGGGGTCTTCGAGGCCGCGGGCCTCACCCTCAAGCCCCGGAAGCGCGCGGGCAAGTCGCTCGCGCTCTCCGCGGAGGACGGCGCTTCGGACCTCTTCGGTGAGGAAGGTGACGCCGACCAGGAGGAGGCGTTCGAGGGGTCCGAGGAGGATTCCGGAGACGACTCCCTGGAGGCGGCTCCCGATGAGCCGGAGGCCCAGGCTCCCCTGGAGGAGACCGTGGCGGAGGCCGCCGACGCCGAGGCCCCGGCTTCGGACGGTGGGGCCGAGGAGGTCACCGCCGCCGCCGACCCCGTCGCTCCGGAGGCTCCCGTCGCGGCGCGTCCCGCACGGCGGGGCCGGCCTCCAAAGAACGCCGCGCCAGCCGCGGAGACCGCTCAGGCCGACGCTCCTTCGGATGCTTCGGCTTCCGGTGCTCCGGAGGCCGTGCGCCCCAAGCGACGCAAGAAGACCGACCCGTCCGAGGCTGGCACGCCTTGAGACCCGACGCGCGGTGAGTCCCCCGCCGTGAAGAGGAACCCGGACATGGCGGACGTCGCCCTTCCCATCGATCCCCTCCTGCCTGACATCGTCTCCACGCTCCGGAGCGCGCGGTCGCTCGTGCTGGAGGCGCCGCCCGGCGCGGGCAAGACGACCCGTGTTCCCCGCGCGCTCTTGGAGGCAGGGCTGGGCGCTGGCAAGGAGATCGTCGTCCTCCAGCCCCGGCGGCTGCCCACCCGGCTCGCCGCGCAGCGCGTGTCCGAGGAGATTGGCGAGCGCGTGGGCGAGACCGTCGGCTACCAGGTCCGCTTCGAGGACGTCCGCGGGCCCAAGACGCGCATGTCCTTCGTCACCGAGGGCGTGCTCGGACGCCGTCTGCTCACCGACCCCACCCTGCGCGACGTGGGCATCGTCGTACTCGACGAGTTCCACGAGCGGCACCTGTCCGCGGACATCTCGCTCGCGCTCCTGCGGCGGCTGCAGGAGACGGCCCGCCCGGACCTCAAGCTCGTGGTGATGTCCGCGACCCTGGAGGCCGAGCCCGTCCGCGCGTACCTGGGCGGCGCCCCTTCCCTGCGCTCCGAGGGCCGCCGCTTCGACGTCAGCGTCGAATACCTGTCCGCGCCGGACGAGCGGCACCTGGATCAGCAGGTGCTCTCCGCGCTCAAGCGCCTGTTCACCCAGGGCGTCGACGGAGACGTGCTCGTGTTCCTCCCCGGTGCCGGGGAGATCCGCCGCGCGCGCGACACCTGCGCGGAGTTCGCCGAGCGCCATGACGCCGACGTGCTCCCGCTGCATGGCGACCTCTCTCCCGCGGAGCAGGACCGCGCCGTGCGCCGCAGCTCGCGCCGGAAGATCATCCTGTCCACCAACGTCGCGGAGACGTCCGTCACCATCGACGGCGTCGCGGTCGTCATCGACAGCGGGCTTGCTCGCGTGGCGTCCCACTCGCCCTGGTCCGGGCTGCCGCAGCTCAAGCTGGGCAAGGTGAGCCGGGCCTCCGCCGTGCAGCGCGCCGGCCGCGCGGGCCGCACCCGGGCCGGGCACTGCGTGCGCCTCTACACCCAGCATGACTTCGACGGCAGGCCGGATCAGGAGGCCCCGGAGATCCGCCGCACCGACCTGGCCGAGACGGTGCTCTCGCTGCGTGCGTCGGGCGTGAAGGACCTGACGGCGTTCCCATTCTTCGAGCCGCCCCCCGCCCCCGCCCTGGAGGCCGCGGAGACGCTGCTGCGCCGGCTGGGCGCGGTGGACCCGAAGGGCGGCGTGACGGACGTGGGCCAGCGGCTCTTGCGCTTCCCCGTCCACCCCCGCCAGGCGCGCGTCATCGTCGAGGGCGAGCGGCGGGGCGTGGGCGGTGATGCCGCTGTGCTCGCGGCCCTCATGGGCGAGCGCGACATCCGCCGCGAGGCCCGCGCCAACCTGGGCGGCGGGGGCCGTGCGTCCGCGCTCGTCAGCGGGCCTTCCGACCTGCTGGAGCTCCTGGAGCGCTTCCGCGAGGCCGGCCGTTCAGGCTTCGCCTCCGGCCGCATGCAGTCGCTGTCCCTGGACGCGGGCGCGGTGCAGTCCGTGGAGCGCGTGCAGAAGCAGTTGCGCCGCGCGGTCCGCGAACAGGGCTCGCGCCCCAGCCGCCCCGAGGACGTGGAGCAGGCGCTGATGCTCAGCGTGCTCGCGGGCTACCCGGACCGTGTGGCCCGCAGGCGGCGGCCCCGCTCCCCGGAGCTGCTCATGTTCGGCGGCGGCACCACCAGCCTGTCCGAGTTCAGCGTCGTCCAGGACGCGGAGCTGATGGTCGCCGTGGACGCGGAGGAGCGCCCCGGCCGCGGCGCCGTCGTGCGGCTCGCCAGCGCCGTGGAGGCCGAGTGGCTGCTGGACCTCTACCCGGACGCGCTGGAGGAGGTGGACACCCTCCAGTGGAACGCGGACTCGCGCCGCGTGGAGCGGCTCACCCGGCTGGCCTACGGCAACCTCGTGCTGGAGGAGACGCGCACGCCCGCACCGCCGTCCGAGGAGGCCGCGCGCGTGCTGGCCGAGGCGGCGCTGGCCGCGGGCCCGGAGCGCTTCGCGGAGCCCGAGGCGCTGGAGCAGTGGCGCACCCGCGTGGACCTGCTGGGCAAGGCGTTCCCCGAGGCGGGCTTCCCCACCGTGGACGCGGGCTTCATGCGCGACGCGCTGGCGTCCCTGTGCGTGGGCGCGCGCAGCTTCTCCGACCTGGAGGGCGTGTCGCTGCTGGACGCGCTCTACGCG
The DNA here is from genome assembly GCF_020037015.1 of Corallococcus sp. AS-1-6. Taxonomy (GTDB): domain Bacteria; phylum Myxococcota; class Myxococcia; order Myxococcales; family Myxococcaceae; genus Corallococcus. The sequence goes on from NZ_JAIQDE010000002.1 coordinate 9,872, forward strand.
CGGCTCACCTCCGAGCAGCAGCGCCTCTTGGCGAACCACGCCCCCGAGCGCGTCACCCTGCCTGGCGGGCGCGGCGTGAAGGTGCACTACGAGCCCAACAAGCCACCCTGGGTGGAGTCACGGCTGCAGGACTTCTTCGGGATGGCGCAGGGGCCCAGCGTGGGCGCGGGCCGCGTGCCGCTGGTGTTGCACCTGCTGGCCCCCAACATGCGCGCCGTGCAGGTGACGACCGACCTGGCGGGCTTCTGGGAGCGTCACTACCCGGCGATCCGCAAGGAGCTGTGCCGCAAGTACCCCCGGCACTCGTGGCCCGAGGATCCGCGCCACGCCGAGCCGCCCGCGCCCCGTCCTCCGAGGCGCTGACGGCGAAGCGGCGCGGGACTACAGCCGCTTGTGCATCTCCAGGTGGTCGATGCCGGCTTCGTCGAAGACGGCGCCGACGGGCTGGTAGCCGTGCTTCTTGTAGAAGTCGAGCGCGTAGAGCTGGGCGTGCAGCATGATGCCGTTCACGTTGCGGCGGCGCGCCTCCTCCTCCAGCGACGTGAGGAGCAGCGAGCCCACGCGGGCCTTGCGGTGCGCCTGGAGCACCGCCATGCGGCCAATCTGGCCCCACGTCCCGGTCTGCCCCGCGGGCGGCTCCGGCAGCTTCACCAGCCGGCCGGTGCCGATGGCGTGGCCGCCCTGGTAGGCGATGACGTGGTAGGCGTGGGCGTCCTCGGCGTCGCGCTCGATGCCCTCGGGCACGTGCTGTTCCTCGATGAACACCACCTCGCGGATGGCGAGGGCCTGCATGAGCTCCGCCTCGTCCTTGATGTGGGCGATGGTGACGGGTGCCGGGGATGTCTCTGGAGGCGTCGGCATGGCTCCGGGCAAGGTACACAAAAGCCCGCGCCGCCAACAGGCGGAAAAAACCACCGCCCGCCGCCCCGGCACGCCCCGCGCGCGCTCGCCCCGTCCCCTGCCCCCTGGCCCCGAAAGGGACTGTCGCGAAAGCCCCGCCGCATCGGGTCATCCGGTTGCAATTGCCCTCTCACGTCGGGCCCGGAGCGGACCGCACTCCGCGCATGGGTGGGGCCTCCCGGAGGAGGATCACCTCCGGGAGGGCATGGTAGGGTTCAGGCCGATGCGTACCCGTGCCCTCTTCGCCCTGTCCGTGGGCCTGCTGTCGACGCCCGCGCTCGCCCAGAAGGAGTTCTTTTTTGGAACGGGAGAGCCGCCCGTGTTCCGCGAAGCGGACATGGACAAGCGGTTCCTCCGCTCCCGCGTCAATCAGGCCCTGGTCCAGGGGACGAGCGACGCGAACTGCGCGCAGTTGGTGGGCGCGCTGCTCACCATCGTGGGCGAGTCCGCGCCGTACCTGCACAAGCGCGACGAGAACTTCTACCTGGACCCCGTGCTGATCCAGGCGCTGGGCACGCAGCTCTCCACGCCGCGCTTCCCGGCCAACATGTTCCTGGTGTCGATGATGCGGCGGGTGCTCATCGACAAGCGGCTGCCGCCGGAGTGGATGCAGACGGCGGTGGCGCTCGCGCCGTACTACCCGCCGTTGGACCTGAGCAAGCTGCGCTTCATCGCGGATGGCGTGAAGCCGGTGGACAGCTTCTTCTTCACGCTGCCCGCGATGCTGGAGCGCTACGACGTGGAGGTCCTCAAGGCCAACACCACCGCGGCCAGCGTGGCGGACGCGAAGTTCCGCGACGACTACCTGGACAAGGAGGTCGCCTTCGCGGGGCTGGAGTTCGTCGACGCGAAGCTGGAGAAGCCCAAGAAGAAGAGCAAGAAGGGCCCTCCGCCGGAGCCTCCTGCGCTGGTGGCCCGGCTCGTCTTCTACCTGCCGGATCCGGGCAATGACGGCCTGCTGTCCGGGCTCACCTACGGCAAGCCGAAGGTGCGGCCCGCCATCAACATCACGGCGCGGTTGAAGGACGACCAGTACACGCCGCTGACGCAGTTGCCGAAGGGCGCGCGCGTGCTCCTGCGCGGCCGCTTCTGGGAGTACCGCAAGCAGCTCAAGGAGCTGGAGGTGCGCGACGCGTACCTCTTCCAGGACCGAGACTGGGCCCAGAACCCCGCGCTCGCGGATCCCAACGCCGTGGCGGCCTGTCCGCTCGCGTTCAACGACCTGACGGGCACCGCGCCCATGCAGCCGGGCGGCTTCGGCAGCAAGCGCTGAAGCGCGCCGTCCCGCGTTCCGCACGCCCATCCCGGGGGCGGCACCCCTGCCGTGCCGCCTCCGCCGCGCCCCCTCCTCCCGGGAGCGCGCCCCGCCTGACTGGCACGGCCGCTGCTCATGCCCGCGCATCCCTTGCGCGCGAGGCACGCCATGAAGGTCGAAGGTCAGGACGCCCCTTCCAAAAACGAGAAGGTCCCCCCGGAGAAGGACGCGTTCCAACAGGTCCTCCAGCGGACCTCCGGACGGCCCGGCGCGCCACCGCGTCCCGGGCCCCGCCGCGAGCCGGTGGCTCCAGGCCCCGTTCCGAAGCCCGGCCTGCTCCGCGCCGGTGGACAGGGGCCGGCGACGCGGGCGACTCCGGCGCTTCCCGGCGTCCGTGCGGCGGGGACCGTCCTCTCGACGACGCGCAGCGCGCTGGGGAGCCCGGAGACGCTCCGCCAGGCCCGGCAGGACATGCACGTGGAGGCGCGGCGGCTGGGGGCGGTGCGGCAGGAGGCGCTCGCGGAGGGCGGGACGCAGGCCACCCACCGTGCGTCGGAGCTGCTGGCCCGCGAGGTGGAGCGCTCCTTCCGCGCGGAGCCCCGTCCCGTGTTGTCTCCCCTCCCCGCGTCCTCGCGGGATGACCGTTCCCCGGAAGGCCTGTCGCGCGGCCCCGCGCCCGAAGGTGCTCGCGTGGCGAGCGGCTCCGCGGAGGGTGCCGCACCGGCCGGCCCTCCTGTCGCCCAGGTCGAGTCCACCCTGGCGCTCATCGAGAAGATCGAGGTCTTCGTGAAGTCACAGCGGCCGGCGCTGGGACTCAGCCTGCGGGGGCCGCTGGAGGCCACCGTGGAGGTGGAGCGGACGGGGCCCCGGGAGGTGGCGCTGCGCATCCAGGGGCGCCATGGGCCCGTTCCCGCCGAGGACGTGGCGCGGTTGCGCGATGCGTTGGAGGCGCGGGGGCTGCGGCTCAGCGTCCTCCAGGCGGGGTGAACGTCCGGCGATGCCCTTCCCCCGCCAGCCTCCACGAACGATGAAAGCCCTCACGCCAGGGGGCGCAAGGGCCTTCATCACCACGGGCGCACTCGGGCGACTCGGCCCGCGCCTACTTCCCGGGCGCGGTGTTCAGCTCCGCGCGCTTGCCCTTCTTGTCCTTGTACTCCTCGGCCTCGGGCAGGGCGGCCTTCTTCTCCGCGATGTTGGGCCACTTGGACGCGAAGTCGGTGTTGAGCTTCTTGTACTCCGACCACTCCGAGGGCAGCTCGGTCTCGGGGAAGATCGCCTTGGTCGGGCAGACGGGCTCGCAAGCGCCGCAGTCGATGCACTCGTCCGGGTGGATCACGAGGAAGTTCGCGCCCTCGTAGAAGCAGTTGACCGGGCACACCTCGACACAGTCGGTGTACTTGCACTTGATGCAAGGCTCGGCGACGACGTAGGCCATGTTGATCTCTCCTCTGTGCGGATTTCCGCGCGTCCGTGGCCGCGCACAGTAGATGGTTGCGGCCGGGGTTGGCACCCTGAATTTAGGGGCCCACCCGGTCCGCTTCCCCGGTCAGCCCAGCAAGCCCTGCGCCCGAAGCAGCTCCGCCACCAGGATGGCGCCCTTCGCGGCCCCCATCTTGGTGTTGTGGGAGACGAGCACGTACTTGAAGCCGTTCTCCAGCACGCCGTCCTCGCGGATGCGGCCCACCGTGGTGGCCATGCCGCCGTGGGTGTCCCGGTCCATGCGGGGCTGGGGGCGGAACGGGTCGTCCAGCACTTCAATCCACCGGGGCGGAGCGGACGGCAGGTCCTTCGCCACCTGGGCGCCCTGCCACTCGCGCATCGCCTGGGCGACCTCCGCCACGGAGGCCTTCTTCCCGAGCGACACGAAGACGGACTCGGTGTGGCCCTCCAGGACGGCGACGCGGGTGCAGGTGCAGGAGACGCGCACGTCGTGCGGGGTGAGCGCCGAGCCCGCGGGGTCGAGCGCCCCGAGGATCTTCTTCGTCTCCACCTCGACCTTGTGCTCCTCCTTGGGGATGTAGGGCACGACGTTGTCGAGGATGTCCAGGCCGATGACGCCGGGCGACCGTCCGGCGCCGGACATGGCCTGGAGGCTGGTCATCAGCACGGCCTTCACGCCGAAGCGCTCGGCCAGGGGGGCCAGCGTCACGGCGAGGCCGGTGGTGGTGCAGTTGGGGATGGGGACGATGAAGCCCTTCCACCCGCGCTGCCGGCGCTGCTCGTGGATGAGCGGGGCGTGGGCGGCGTTCACGGGGGGGATGAGCAGGGGCACGTCCGCGTCGTAGCGGAAGGCGCTCGCGGCGGAGAACACCGGGATGTCCCGGGCCAGGCGCGGCTCGATTTCACGGGCGACGTCCGCCTCCACGGCGGAGAAGGCGATGTCGTAGTCCTTCGCCTGGACGGCGTCGCCGCTGACCACGGTCATGCGGGCGATGGCCTCCGGGAGCGGCTCCGGGACGAACCAGGCGAGCATGCCGTTGGAGGCGCGCAGGGCGTCCGCGTAGGTTTTTCCGGCGGAGCGGGGCGAAGCGGCGAGCCCGGTCAGCTCGATGAACGGGTGGTCCTTCAGGGCAGCGATGAACTGCTGGCCCGCGAGTCCGGTGGCGCCAATGAGTACGGCGCGAAGCTTGGCCATCGTGGAGGGTCTCCGGTGGAGGCGGCAGGGCGCTCCTTACACTGTTTCACGACGCGCTGCATCCGCCGCTCAACGGTGGGCGTGGGAGGGGGCGCGCGTGTGGCGTTCCGTGGGGTAGCCCCCCGTCACCCAGGCGTGGAGGCCGCCGGCGAGGCAGACGGCGTTGCGCCCCCGCAGGCGCAGCACGCGGCAGACGCGGCGGATGTCCGCGCAGTCCTGGGTGGTGCCGCAGAGGACGATGAGCTCGTCGTCCGGCAGCATCGCCAGGTCCCGCGCGATCTCCGAGGCCGTCATGCGCAGCGCGCCGGGGATGTGGATCTCGAACCGCTCCCAGTCCATCGCGTCGCGGCAATCCAGGACGAGCACATCCTCGTCCCCCAGACGCATGAACAGCTCATCGCAAATGATGGTGGGCTCCACCGGGACCTCCCCGAGGCGACTGACTCCATCGAACATGAACCGGAGGGCTTCTTCCGCTCTTCCCGCCTGTCCGCCCGCCTGCTCCGGGGAGGCCCGCCGGGGGCGTCAGAGCCCCAGTTGCTTGGCGATGATTTCGTTCATCACCTCACTGGTGCCGCCGCCGATGGGCCCCAGCCGCGCGTCGCGCCAGTGACGCTGGATGTCGTACTCCATCATGTAGCCCGCGCCGCCGTGGAGCTGGAGGCACTCGTCGGCCACGCGGCAGCAGGTCTCCGTGGCGACCTTCTTGGCCATGGAGGTCTGCGCGACGGCGTACTCGCCGGCCACGTGCAGGCGCAGCGCGTGGTAGGTGAGCTGCCGCGCGCATTCACGGGCGGTGTACAGGTCCGCCAGCTTGTGGCGCACCACCTGGAAGCCCGCCAGCGTCTGCCCGAAGGCGCGGCGCTGCTTCACGTGCTCGAGCACCGTCTCCAGCATGTCGTCCATGGCGCCCAGCGCGCCCAGCGCGAGCGACAGGCGCTCCCACTGGAAGTTGCCCATGATCTGCGAGAAGCCCTGGTTCTCCACGCCCAGCAGGTTCTCCGCGGGCACGCGGCAGTCCTCGAAGAAGAGCTCCGCCGTGTCGGACGCGCGCCAGCCCACCTTCTGGAGCTTGCGCCCCACGCTGAAGCCCGGCGTGCCCCGCTCCACCACCAGCATGGACAGGCCCTTGTGGCCGCGCGACGGGTCGGTCTTCACCGCCAGCACCACGAAGTCCGCCCGCACCCCGTTGGTGATGTACGTCTTGGAGCCGTTGACGACGTAGTGGTCGCCGTCGCGGCGGGCGGTGGTGCGCAGCCCCGCCACGTCCGAGCCGGCGTCCGGCTCGGAGATGCCCAGGGCGCCAATCCTCTCCCCCCGGATGGCGGGGGCCAGCCAGCGCTGCTTCTGGGCGTCCGTGCCGAACAGGTGCACGGGGCCGGTCGCGATGGTGAACTGGCCCGCCAGCCCCGCGGCCACGCCGCCGGAGCCGCAGCGGCCCAGCTCCTCCAGGAGCACCGCCTCGTACAGTTCCCCGGCCGCCGTGCCCCCGTAGGCCTCCGGGTACTTCAGGCCCAGGAAGCCCAGCTCGCCGAAGCGGGTGAAGAGCTCCCGGGGGAACTCCTCCCGGGCCTCCCAGTCCGCCGCGAACGGGCGCAGCTCCTTGTCCACCACCGCCCGGACGGTGCGGCGGAAGGCGTCGTGCTCCTCCTGGAAGACCCCATGGCCCTGCAGCATCGTGTGCTCCCTCGCTCGCTGGGGGCTGACGCCCCGCGCCGCATGGTAGCGGGACGAGAAGCACGACTGGATGGTGTTGCTTCCTTGACCGGCTCCTGCCGGGCTGCGTATAACCCCGGCCCCAATCGCTGCGGCGCCATAGCCAAGTGGTAAGGCAAAGGTCTGCAAAACCTTCATTCCCCGGTTCGAATCCGGGTGGCGCCTCACAGACAAAAGGCCCGATGCGGAAGTCTCCGCATCGGGCCTTCTGCTTTTCCGGGGGGGGTCTTCCCGGGCGGGCCTAGCAGCCCAGCTCCACCGCGCCGATGTCCGGGGCCGCGCCGCAGAAGGGCTGGCCCTGGTCCAGGCCCTTGTCCTGGGCGGCGGGGGACGGGGCGAAGGTGTCCGACACCGTCACGTCACCGCCGTTGGAGGTGGTGTCCCCGGTGGCGGCCTTGAAGGCGTCCAGGGCCTGGAGCTGGCCGTTGTGCTTGAACTGCGTGCCGGCCGGATAGAGGTTGTTGCTCATGTGGAGGCCGGGGGCCTGGCCGCCCACGTCCACGCTGACGGGCGCGTCCACCAGGTTGTTCTCCACGCGCAGCGTCTCCGTGGGGCCGCCCGTGCCGTGGCCCAGGATGATGCCGGCCTTGGCGCGGGTGATGGTGTTGTTCACCACCACGGTGCCCTTGGAGTTCTCCAGGCGGATGGCGGTGCCTTCGCCGCCGCCCGCGTCGGTGATGTCGTGCACGCGGTTGCGGCGCACGACGACGGACTGGGGCACGGGGCCCTCGTGGTTGCCGCCCACGGAGATGCCCTTGGCGCCGTCATACAGCTCGTTGTCCTCCACCAGCACGTTGTTGGCGGAGTAGTGGATGACGAGCACGTCGCCCTTCGCCGTCTCCGACGGCCGGAACTGGTGCATCCGGTTGTTGCGGATGATGACGTCGCGGCACGTCTTGATGTCCACGGCGTTCTCCCGGTTGTTGAAGAAGTGGTTGTTCTCCACCAGCAGGCCCGTGGCGGGCGGCAGGTCGCTGAAGCCCTCCGGCCCCAGGCACTGCACGGAGTCACCGGACACGTCGTGGATGTCGTTGTTGCGCACCGTCACGTCGTAGGACGCGGGCTGCATCACGACGCCGTGCGAGTCCTTGTTGCCGGTGGTCCGCACGAAGTCGTGGATGTTGTTGTTCTCGAGGGTGGCGCCCTTGGCGTTGTTGAACATGGTGACGCCCGCGCCGCCGGTGCCGTTGTGCAGCTCCGAGTTGGCGAGCACCGTGCCCTGCACGTCGCCCTCGAAGGTGACGCCGAAGATGGGCTGCCCCTCCACGTCGATGTCGAACCCGTCGATGACCCAGTTCGCGCGGCGCACCTGCACCGCCGCGCCGGAGCCGCTGCCCGGGGTGAGCTTGGGACGGCCCTCGCCCTGGAGGGTGATCTTCGCCTCGGGCGTGCCGGCCTGGGCGTTGTCACCCAGCACCACGCGCTCGGCGTAGGTGCCCGCGAGCACGCGGATGCGGTCGCCGGGGCCGGCCTTGCTCACCGCCATGGCGATGGTGCGCAGCGGCGCGGCCTCCGTGCCCTCGGCGCCGTCGTCGCCATTGGGCGACACCACCCAGTCATGGGCGGGCGTGGTAACGGGCGTCTCCGCCATGGCCTGGGCGCTGACGGCGGGCTGGGGACCGGGCTCCGCGATGGGCGCGTGGTCCGCGTGGTCCGGCAGTTGCGCGGCGGGCGTGTTCTCCACCGGCTGCACGCCGATGGGCGGCGCCTTGCCCGGAGCGGCGGGCGCCTTCTCGACTTGTCCTGAGGGGCCCGCGTTCGTCGCGGGGGCCTGGGTACCGGCGTTCGAGGAACCGCCGGTGCCTCCGCCAGCGCCACCGCCGGCGCCACAAGCAGTCGTCCCAAGCGCCAGGGTGCAGGCGGCCAGGGAGGCCATCAGGGTGTGTCGCGTCTTCAATCCGTTGCCTCCAAGAATTCGCATGAGCAGGGGCAACGCACGGTGTCGGGCGTTCTATTCACTGCCGGTCATCCAGGGTCAGACGCGCCGCAGCGGGAGGGAGAACCGTGACGCTCGGCCCCATGGCGGCTACGGTGCCGCCGCCGTGTCCAAAGCCGTCCTTCTCCTGACCGCCCTGCTGCTCGCCTCCTGCGCCACGCCGGCGCCCTCACCTGCCCCGAGCACCCGGGGCCTGGGCGAGCCGGAGGTCTCCGTCCCCGCGAAGCCCGCCGACGCGGGCGTGACGCCCCCTGCCCCGAGTGGCCTGGAGGATCCGCTCACGTCGGGTCTGCCCGGGCCGCAGGACCTGAAGCGCCTGGACTTCCGCAACGGCGAGCCGCGCCTCCCCATCAAGCTGATGGAGGGGCGCGAGGTCGTGACGTTCTCGCCGCGCGCGCGGATGCGGCTGCGCTTCGGCGGACCGGGGGACAAGGTGCTGGACGCGCCCGCGGGCTCGCGCTGGACGGTGCGGGTGACGCAGGGCGAGCCGGCCCAGTGGAGCGCGCGGCTGCAACTGGGCGAGTTCCGCTTCGCGGACAAGGCGGGGCTCGCGGAGGCGCAGGAGACGTGGCGCGCGCGGGGGCTCGCGGTGCGCACGCACACGCTGGGCTCCGTGTACGGCATCGCCGGGAAGGTCATCGACAACCGGCGCTACCTCCTGCTGGGGGAGGAGGCGCTGACGCCCGAGGCCGCGGCGAAACAGCAGACGGAGCTGCTGCGCCGCTACGGCCTGCGCACCACGCTCTTCGAGGAGGTCCGCAAGCCCTCCCGCGCCATCCTGGAGCTGAAGGACGAGAACGACGCCGTGGTGGGCCTGGCGCAGGACCGGCTGGACGCGGAGACGCCGGACGGCAGCGGCTTCGACGTGCGGCAGGTGGAGTACGGCGTGGGCTACGACTTCCACGCCTTCGAGGACCGCAGCTTCCGGGGCGCGCTCCAGTTCGCCGTGGACCGGAGCGGCAAGCTCGCGGTGGTGAACGTGGTGGGCCTGGAGGACCTGCTCAAGGGGCTGGTGCCGTCCGAAATCTTCGCGCGCGCGCACCCGGAGGCGCTCAAGGCCCAGGCCGTCACCGCGCGCGGCGAGGTGCTGGCGAAGGTGGGCATCAAGCACCTGGCGGATCCATACCTCCTCTGCTCGGAGCAGCACTGCGCCGTGTACCGGGGCCGCACCGGCGAGGCGGCCAGCACCACCGCCGCGGTGGAGGCCACCCGGGGCCAGGCGCTCTTCAGTCAGGACGGCCGGCTGGTGGACTCCGTCTACAGCGCCGTGTGCGGCGGCCACACCGAGGACAACGACGTGGTGTGGGGCGGCCCGCCGGACCCCAGCCTGCGCGGGCGGCCGGACCTGCTGGAGCCCGCGCCGGACGTGCCCGGCCCGTCCAACCTCAAGGCCTGGCTGGCGACGGCGGACGTGCCCGCCGCGTGCAGGCTGTCCAGCTTCGCGCAGCCCACGAAGTTCCGGTGGGAGAAGCGCTTCACGCAGGCCCAGGTGGACGCGCTCACGGAGAAGCTGGGGGTGGGGTCCATCCAGGGGCTCGCCCTGTCCGAGCGCGGGGTGTCCGGGCGCGCCCGGCTGCTCACCCTGTCAGGCACGCGGGGCGCCACCCAGGTGCGCGGGGAGCTGAACATCCGGCGGCTCTTCGGGATGCTCAACAGCAGCATGGCCACCGTGGAGCCCGAGCGGGACGCCGAGGGCCGGCTCACCGGATGGCTGTTCCGGGGCGGCGGCTGGGGCCACGGCGTGGGCATGTGTCAGACAGGCGCCATCGGCCGGGCGGAGGCGGGCCAGACCTATCCGGAGATCCTGCGCTTCTACTTCAATGGGGCGCAGGTGGCCCCCATCTACTGAGGTCCAGGGAACAAATCGCGCAACCGGCGAGCCGTCTCGTGAATCTCTTTGATGTCCCGGGTGTTACGGGGCGCGCGTTCGGGACTGAAGAAGCGGTCCGGAGGTTTATCATCAGGCCGTGGGCACGGGTTCCTCGACAGACTGGCGTCAGCGGCGCGCGCGCAGGCAGCGGGCGCCCTTGCGCTACCTGGTGGCGGGCATCCTGGCGCTCCTGGCCCAGGCCGCCTTCGTGGGCTTCGTCCTCCTGGTGTCGGCCGTGCAGGCGAACCTCCCGCATGAGAAGCGCCCCGCGCGGCCCACGTCCGTGGCGGTGAGGCCGCTCACGTCGGACCAGTGGGCGAAGAACCGGGGGAACGTCACCCCGCAGCAGACGAAGCCCCGCCCCACGGAGAAGCGCGAGCCGAAGGAAGAGAAGAAGCCGGACGAGACGAAGCCCCAGGGCCAGGTGGTGGACGTGGCGCCGGGGAATGATCAGCAGTCCCCGGACGCGAAGTACCTGGCCGAGCACAACAACACGGTGGAGAAGGAGACGCGGGCGCGGGAGCAGACGGCCCACTACCGCAACGCCATGCCCCAGCGGACCGCGCCCCAGAAGCAGGAGGGCGCGGCGCAGGACCAGGTGCAGCCCCCGCGCGTGTCGGGCAACAACGGCCAGGGCGCGGACGACCGGACCCCGTCCCAGGGCGGCAAGAAGCCCGTCTTCGAGATGCCGGAGACGCGCCGCAAGCAGGAGATCGCCATGAAGACGGATCCGCGCGAGCGCGGCCCGGGCATGGCGGTGAAGAACCAGTCGGAGAGCGACGCCACGCAGGGAAACGCGAAGCACCTGCGCATCCAGCCCGGCCAGGGCGAGGACAGCGAGCAGGAGGGCTCCGCGGGCCGCGTGGGCTCCCCGGGCCTGGCCACGCTGATGCCGTCGCAGGCGGCCATGGACAAGGTGGTGGGCGCGGCGCCCAACGACATGCTCCGGGACCAGGAGGAGGGCGACGGCACCTTCCTCAACACGCGCGAGTGGAAGTACGCCAGCTTCTTCAACCGCGTGAAGCAGAGCGTGGGCATGCACTGGAACCCCAACGAGCAACTGCGCATGCGCGACCCGACGGGGAACATCTACTCCGGGCGAGACCGGCAGACGCTGCTCACCATCACCCTGGACGAGCGCGGCGCGGTGAAGGACATCCAGGTGGAGAAGAGCAGCGGCCTGGACTTCCTGGACATGGAGGCCGTGGCGTCCTTCAAGCGCGCGCAGCCCTTCCCCAACCCGCCCTCCGGCCTGCTGAGCCAGGACGCGACGGTGCGCTTCCAGTTCGGCTTCTTCCTGGAGATGGGCGGCGGCCCCCGGATGCGGCTGTTCCGACAGTAGGCCTCACGGAATCCTCGCGGTGGACGGCGCGGAGGCACTACCCTGCCCCGCCGTGGAAGCCTCCATCGTCGACCGCAGTGCCGCGCTCCAGGAGCGCAACCGGAAGGTCCGCTTCGTCCTCTTGGCCATCCTCGGGGCCAACTGGGTGGTGGCCGCCGCCAAGCTCGTCTTCGGCCTCATGGCCCAGTCCGCGTCGGTGACGGCGGACGGGCTGCACTCGTTCATCGACGGCGGCTCCAACGTGCTGGGCCTGGTCGCCATGGGCGTGGCGTCGCGGCCGGCGGACGCGGACCACCCCTACGGCCACGGCAAGTTCGAGGCGCTCGCGTCGCTGGGCATCGGCGCGATGATTGGCGTGGGCATGCTGGAGCTGGGGCGCATGGCGCTCGACTCGCTCCTGCACGACAAGCACCCCACGGTGACGGTGACGATGGCGGCGGTGATGGTCTTCACGCTCGTCATCAACCTCGCCGTCACCCGCGTGGAGCGGCACTACGGGGAGAAGTACAAGAGCTCGCTGCTGCTCGCGGACGCGCAGCACACGCTGTCCGACGTGTTCGTGACCATCGCCGTGCTCGGCTCCATCGCCCTGGTGGCGCTGGGCTTCCCGCGCGCGGACGGGCTGGTGGCCCTGGCGGTGATGGTCTTCGTGGCGCGGGTGGCCTACGGCATCGTCCGGCAGGCGGTGGGCATCCTCTCCGACACCGCGCGCCTGGACCCGGCGCAGGTGTCCCAGCACACGCTGTCCGTGGCCGGGGTGCGCTCCTGCCGCGACGTGCGCAGCCGGGGCATGGAGGAGAGCGTCTACGTGGACCTGAAGATTGAGGTCGACCCGCAGCTCACCACCTCGCAGGCCCACGAGGTGGCCGACAAGGTGGAGGAGACGCTGCACGGCGCCTACCCCCAGGTGGTGGACGTGGTGGTCCACGTGGAGCCCGCGAAGGCCCGCTAGAAACACGAGGGCCGCCTTCCGGTGCGCTGGAAGACGGCCCTGGTGACAGCGGCTGTCGAGGCTGGCCTTACGCGACCTTCTGCGCGGGCGTGTCGTAGTCCTCGATGGGAGGGCACGAGCACACCAGCTTGCGGTCACCGAGCACGTTGTTCAGGCGTCCCACGGACGGCCAGAACTTGTTGTCCCGCACCCACGTCGTGGGGAACACGGCCTGCTCGCGGGTGTACGGGCGGTTCCACTCCGGCGCGGTGAGCGTGCGCGCGGTGTGCGGCGCGTTCTTCAGGACGTTGTTGTCCTTGGGCGCGCGGCCCTCCTCCACGTCGCGGATCTCCTGGCGGATGGCGATCATCGCCTCGCAGAAGCGGTCCAGCTCCGCCTTGGACTCGGACTCCGTGGGCTCGATCATCAGCGTGCCCGCCACCGGGAACGACACGGTGGGCGCGTGGAAGCCGTAGTCCATCAGGCGCTTGGCCACGTCCTCCACCTCCACGCCCGCGGTCTTCTTGAGCGGGCGCAGGTCCACGATGCACTCGTGGGCCACCCGGCCGCGCTTGCCCCGGTAGAGCACCGGGTAGTGCGGCTGGAGCCGCTCCGCGACGTAGTTGGCGTTGAGGATGGCCATCTTCGTGGCCTGCGTCAGGCCCTCGCCGCCCATCATCTGGATGTACATCCAGGAGATGAGCAGGATGCTGGCGCTGCCCCACGGCGCCGCGGAGATGGCGCCGATGGCGTCCGCCCCGCCCGTCTGGATGACCGGGTGCCCGGGGAGGAACTTCACCAGGTGGGATGCCACGCAGATGGGGCCCATGCCCGGGCCGCCACCGCCGTGCGGGATGCAGAACGTCTTGTGCAGGTTGATGTGGCAGACGTCCGCGCCCACCAGCCCCGGCGCGGTGAGGCCCACCTGCGCGTTGAGGTTGGCGCCGTCCATGTACACCTGGCCGCCGCGCTCGTGGATGGTGGAGCAGATCTCCCGGATCTCCTCCTCGAACACGCCGTGCGTGGACGGGTACGTCACCATCAGCGCGGCGAGCTTGTCCTTGTGCTCGTCCGCCTTGGCGCGCAGGTCGCTCAGGTCGATGTTGCCGTTCTCGTCGCACTTCGTGACGACGACGCGGTAGCCCGCCATCACCGCGGAGGCGGGGTTGGTGCCGTGCGCGGAGGACGGGATGAGGCACACGTCGCGGTGCCCCTGCCCGCGCGCCTGGTGGTAGGCGCGGATGACGAGCAGGCCCGCGTACTCGCCCTGGCTGCCCGCGTTGGGCTGGAGCGAGCACCCGGCGAAGCCCGTCACCTGGGACAGCGCGTGCTCGAGCTGCTCGAAGACGACCTTGTAGCCGGCCGCCTGCGAGGTGGGCGCGAACGGGTGCAGCTTGCTGAACTGGGGCCACGTCACGGGGATCATCTCCGCGGTGGCGTTGAGCTTCATGGTGCAGCTCCCCAGCGGAATCATGGAGTGCGTGAGGGACAGGTCCTTCGCCTCCAGCCGGCGCACGTACCGCAGCATCTCCGTCTCGGAGTGGTAGCGGTTGAAGACGGGGTGCGTGAGGTACGCGCTCGAGCGGCGCAGCTCGGGGACGAGCGGGCTCTCCAGGCCCTCGGCGGCCTCGTCCAGGTTCACCGGGGACGCGGACTTGTTCGCGCCCTGGATGAAGGCCGCGAGGATGTCCTCCACGTCCCTGGCGCGCGTCGTCTCGTCGAGCGACAGGCCGAGCGTCTTCTCGTCGATGCGGCGGAAGTTCATCTTCGCGGCTTCCGCGGCGGACAGCACGCCCCGGACCTGCGCGGGCGTCAGCTCCACGCGCAGCGTGTCGAAGAACTGCTCGTGCTTCGGCTTGAAGCCCAGCTTCGCCAGCCCCCGCGACAGCACCACCGTGAGCCCGTGCACGCGCTCCGCGATGGCCTTGAGCCCCTCCGGCCCGTGGTAGACGGCGTACATGCCGGCCATCACGGCCAGCAGCACCTGCGCGGTGCAGATGTTGCTCGTGGCCTTCTCACGGCGGATGTGCTGCTCGCGCGTCTGCAGCGCCATGCGCAGCGCGGGCCGGCCCTGCGCGTCCTCGGACACGCCGATGAGGCGGCCCGGCATCACGCGGGTGTAGGCGTTCTTCGTGGCGAAGTACGCGGCGTGCGGGCCGCCGTAGCCCAGCGGCACGCCGAAGCGCTGCGCGCTGCCCACCACCGCGTCCGCGCCGAACTCGCCGGGCGCCGTGAGCAGCGTCAGGGCCAGCAGGTCCGCCGCGACGACGAGCAGGCCGCCCGCCGCGTGCACCTTCTCACCGAACGCGCGGTAGTCATGCACCACGCCGTCCGTGGCCGGGTACTGCACCAGCGCGCCGAAGAACTTCTTCTGGGACAGGTCCACCGTGCGGTGGTCGCCCACGACGACCTCCACGCCCAGCGGGATGGCGCGCGTGCGCACCACGTGCAGGGTCTGCGGGTGGCAGCCGTCGGAGACGAAGAACGCGCCGCCGGTGCTGTCGCCCTTGGCGTGCATCGCCAGCGCCATGGCCTCCGCCGCGGCGGTGCCTTCATCCAGCAGGGAGGCGTTGGCCACCTCCATGCCGGTGAGGTCCGTCACCATCGTCTGGAAGTTGAGCAGCGCTTCCAGCCGGCCCTGGGCGATCTCCGCCTGGTAGGGCGTGTACTGGGTGTACCAGCCCGGGTTCTGGAAGATGTTGCGCAGGATGACGTTGGGGACGTGGGTGTCGGAGTAGCCCATGCCGATGAAGGACCGGAACACCTGGTTCTTCGCGGCGATGGCCTCCAACTGCGCCAGCACCTCGTTCTCCCCCTTGCCGGCGGGCAGCCGCAGGGGCTCCTGCGCGCGGATGACCGGCGGCACGGCGGACTCGATGAAGGCGTCCAGCGAGTCCACGCCCAGCGTGGACAGCATCTGCTTCACTTCAGGGGTCTCCGGACCGATGTGCCGGCCGGCGAAGGACTCCTGGTACTTCCAGTTGAGGGACATGGTCGAAGGGGCTCGCGTGAGGTGCGGTAGGAAGTTCGGCGTCCGAGCGGGCTCGGCGCTCCATGGAGCGTCTCTAACAACGGGGACGCCCGACTTCTTGCGCGCGCGGTGGCTACTTGGTGAGCGGCTCGTAGGCGGCGGCGTCCAGGAGCTTGCCCACCTGCCCGGCGTCCGAGGGCTCGACCTCCACGATCCACCCCTGCCCGTACGGGTCGGAGTTGATGAGGGACGGGTTGCCCGTGAGCGCGTCGTTCACCTTCACCACGGTGCCGGAGATGGGGGCGAACAGGTCCGACACGGCCTTGGTGGACTCGATGACGCCGAAGTTCTTGCCCTCGGTGAGGGTGGCGCCCAGCTTCGGCAGCTCCACGTAGACGACGTCGCCCAGCGACTCCTGGGCGTGGTGCGTGACGCCCACCACCACCGTCTTGCCCGTGATGCGGGCCCACTCGTGTTCCTTCGTGTACTTCAGGTCCTGCGGGATGTTGTCAGACATGGAGGCGGCTCCTCGCGACGGGTGCGGATGGGAGGGAATCAGGACTTCTTGAGGAAGGGGGTCTTCACGACGACCGCGGGCACGGCGCGGCCGCGGATCTCCACGTCGAAGGTGGAGCCTTCGGTGGCCAGGTTCGCGGGCACGTAGCCCATGCCGATGGGCTTCTTCACCGTGGGGCCCTGCGTGCCGCTGGTGACCTCGCCCACGCGGACGCCGTCCTTGAGGATGGGGTAGCCGTGGCGCGGGATGCCGGCGCCGGTGAGCTCGAAGCCCACCAGCTTGCGCGGCACGCCCGCGGCCTTCTGCGCGACGAGCGCGTCCTTGCCGATGAAGCCGCCCGCCTTGTCCAGCTTGACGATCCACCCCAGGCCCGCCTCCAGGGCGGTGTGCGCGTCGTCGATGTCGTTGCCGTACAGCGCGTACTTCATCTCCGTGCGCAGCGAGTCGCGCGCGCCCAGGCCGCAGGGCTTCACGCCGTCCGGCTGCCCGGCCTCCAGCAGCGCGTCCCAGAGCTTCACGCCGTCGCTGGCGGCGCAGTACAGCTCGAAGCCGTCCTCGCCGGTGTAGCCCGTGCGGGAGATGATGGCCTTCACGCCGGCCACCTCCCCTTCGGTGAAGCGGTAGGTGCCCACCTGGGACAGGTCCGACTTCGTCAGGCGCTGCACCAGCCCCACGGCCCTGGGGCCCTGGACGGCGATCTGCGCGTACTCGTCGCTCCGGTCCACGGGCTTGACGCCCTCCGCGCGCGCGCTCATCCAGGCGAAGTCCTTCTCGCGGTTGCTGGAGTTGACGCAGATGAGGATGCGCTCGGGGCTGAAGCGGTAGGCGACGACGTCATCCACGAAGCCGCCCAGGTCGTTGAGCAGGCCCGCGTAGACGGCCTGGCCGTCCTGGCAGCGGGAGAGGTCGTTGGAGATGAGCCGGTTCACGGTCTCCAGGGCGCCCGGGCCGGTGAACTCGATTTCTCCCATGTGGGAGACGTCGAAGAGGCCGACGGCGGTGCGCACGGCCTCGTGCTCGGCGATGACGGACGAGTACTGCACCGGCATGTCCCAGCCGGCGAAGTCGACCATGCGGGCCCCCAGCTTGCGGTGGGCCTCGTTGAGGGGCGTACGCCGGGTCATTGACTTCTCCATGGTGGGCAGGGGGTGGTGAAACGGCGCGGACTATAGCGGCGCACCTTCTCCGATCAAGGCCGACGCGGAAGGGACTAAACTCATCCCGACATGAAGATTCGCAACTGCCTCAACCCCTCCAAGCCGAGCTTCTCCTTCGAGTTTTTTCCTCCCAAGACGGACGCGGGCGTGGCCTCGCTCCTGCGCACGGTGGAGGAGCTTGCGCCGCTGGAGCCGGGGTTCGTGTCGGTGACGTACGGGGCGGGCGGGAGCACGCGCGACCGGACGGTGGACCTGGTCACGCACATCAAGCAGCGCACCGGCATCGAGGCGATGGCGCACCTGACGTGCGTGGGACACACCCGCGACGAGCTTCGTGACGTGCTGCGCCGGCTCGACGCGGCAGGCATCGAGAACGTGCTCCTCCTGCGCGGGGACCCGCCGCAGGGGCAGACGACCTTCGAGCCGGTGCCGGGGGGCTTCCGCTACGCCGAGGAGTTGGTCCGATTCGTTCGAGAAGAGGATTTCAACTTCTGCCTGGGGGGTGCGTGCTATCCGGAGGGGCACGTGGAGACGGCGTCGCGCGAGGACGACCTGCGGCACCTGAAGGCCAAGGTGGATGCGGGGATGGACTTCGTGGTGACGCAGCTCTTCTTCGACAACGCCTTCTACTTCGACTTCGTGGAGCGGGCGCGGCGGGTGGGCATCAACGTCCCCATCGTCCCCGGCATCATGCCCATCACCAACTACGAGCAGGTCCAGCGCTTCACGCGCATGTGCGGCGCGACGGTGCCCATGCGGCTGGCGTTGCAGATGGAGCGCGTGAAGGATCAGCCGGACGCCGTGGTGCAGTTGGGCGTGGCGCACGCCACGGTGCAGTGCATGGAGCTGCTCGCGCGCGGCGTGCCGGGCATCCACTTCTACACGCTGAACAAGTCTCCCGCGACGCGGATGATCGTGGGCGCGCTGAAGGGGCGGTCATGAGCGGTCCAGGTCCTCAGCTCGCGCCGGGCGACCCGCGCATCAAGATCTTCCAGATCGTGCGCTTCCCGGCGTTCTTCCTGCTCATCGTCGGCGTGCTGCACGTCACCTTCAGCCTGCTGGGCGGGGTGCTGGCGGCGCTGAAGGTGGCGTCGCCCTTCTCCACGCCGGGGCAGGCCCCGGTGGTGCTGGAGTTCACGACGGGCTTCACGCTGGCCATCGTGGGCGGCATCCTCTGCGGGGTGCTGGCCGTCTGGGGCGCGTGGAACGCGATGAACCTCAAGGGCTACGGCCTGGCGACGGTGGGCGCCATCTGCGCCATGTACACGCTGACGCCGGGCTGTTTCGTGGGCGTGCCGGTGGCCGTGTGGATGCTCTTCACGCTGCGCCGGGATGGCGTGCGCGAGGCCTTCGCACCATGAACCCGCGCGCCGTCCGCACGGTGCGCTTCCTGCTCACGGGCCTGGGGAACGTGGGCGTGCCGCTCCTGGAGATCCTCCAGTCGCGCGCGTCGCTCCTGATGGAGCGCTACCGGCTGGAGCTGCTGCCGGTGGGGCTGGCGGACTCGGGCGGCGCGGCGGTGTCGCCGTACGGGTTGGACCTCAGGGCGGTGCTGGCGGTGAAGCGGGCGCGGCACTCCGTGGCGTCGCTGCCGGTGGTGGGGCGTCCAGGGATGAGCGGGCGCGACCTGGTGCGCGAGGTGAAGGCGGACCTGCTGCTGGAGGCCACGCCCACGAGCTTCCAGGACGGGCAGCCCGGGTTGGACATCACGCGCAACGCGCTGATGCGGGGCATGGCGGCGGTGCTCGCGAGCAAGGGGCCGCTGGTGCTGGGGTTCCAGGAGCTGGCCGGGCTGAGCGACCTGGAGTCGCCGGGCCGCCCGCCCCTGCGCTTCAGCGCGGCGGTGGGCGCGTCCATGCCGCTGGTGAACGTGGGCCGCCGGGACCTGGCGCTCGGCAGGCTGGGCCGGTTCGAGGGCGTGCTCAACAGCACCAGCCACCTGCTCCTGTGCCGCATGGCGGAGGGCCGGACGTACGAGGCCGCGCTGGCGGAGGCGCAGGCGCTGGGCATCGCGGAGACGGACCCCACGCTGGACGTGGACGGCTGGGACACGGCGGGCAAGCTGGTCATCCTGGCCAACGCGGTGATGCGCGTGCCCACGACGCTGAAGGATGTGTCCGTGACGGGCATGCGCGGCGTGACGCGCGCGGAGCTGGACGCGGCCAGGGCGAAGGGCGGGCAGGTGCTGCTGCTGGCGCGCGGCGAGCCCGTGGGCGCGGAGCGGTGGGAGTGGAGCGTGCGGCCCACCGCCGTGGACGCGGCCCATCCCCTGGCACGGCTGGGCGCGCTGGAGATGGGCGCGGTGTTCCGCAGCGACCTGCACGGCGTGAACACCGTCATCAACGGTGAGCAGGGCGCCCGGGGCACGGGCGCGGCGATGCTGAAGGACGTGCTCGAGATCTTCCCGGACTGAAGCTCAGCCCAGGGACTTCATGAGGCGCGCCAGGAGCGGCTCCACCAGCTCCTGGCCCCGCAACCGCGAGCGCCAACGGTGGGGAATCCCGTTCAGGCCGTGGATGAGCCCCGCGATGCCGCCCGCCACGCAGGCCGTGGTGTCCGTGTCGTGGCCCAGCCGGATGGCGGCTTTGACGACCTCTTCGTAGGTCGTCCCGTTCGCCACGCAGGCGCGGGCGGAGCGCAGGCAGTCCACGACGTAGCCTCCGCCCGTCCCCGGCGCCGGGTCGTCCGGGCGGATGTGGGCCTCCATTTCCTCCCGCTGCGGGAAGCCTTCCACGTACAGGTCCCGGAAGGTGGCCACGGCCTCGGCCCACGGATCCGCCGCGCCCTCCAGGATGCGGCGGGCCCAGAGGCAGTACAGCGCGCAGCACACCTGGGCGCGCACGTGGCCATGTGTCACGCGAGACTGGGCCATGGCATCCGAGACGAGCGCCGCGTCCTTGCCCTGGTGCCACAGGGCCAATGGCAACACACGCATCAGTGAGCCATTGCCGTTGTCCAGGGTGCCGTTGGGGCCGGCGAGCATCGCGGGCGTGCCGTCCCGCAACCGGCGAAGGGCGGTGCTGGTCTGGATGCCCACGTCGAACACGTCACCGTCCACGGCGAGGTAGCCCCAGTCCTGCCAGTTCACCAGCCGCCGGCCCAGGTCCTCGCAGTCGAGCCGCTTCTGATACGTCAGGGAGTCCAGCAGGCACAGCGCGTGGGCACCGTCGTCCGACCACGTGCCCGGTGGGACGCGGTCATGCGCGCGAGTGAAGCCCGGAGGTGGGTCGTACTCGATGGCCTCCGGAGCCGGTATCGCTTCGGGCCGGTGGAACTCATAGGGCACCCCGAGCGCGTCTCCGACGAGCAGCCCATACAGTCCCCCCGCGATGCGCTCCTCGCGCCTCACCATGTGACAACCTCCCAGGTCCGTGACCCCGACCCATCGTGTACCTATAACACCATCCTTGTAAAGGCTGATGGGTCGCGTTGTGTTGATGATTCATGCGAAGCTCTTGCGCCCTTTCTTCCTGGGACGGGCTTCCCAATTCTCACGAGAGGCGCTCCGATGCGTCGACTCACCCTGCTGGCTGCTCTCTGCCTGTCTGTCCTTGCCTCCTGTTCCCCCGTGGAGCCCGAGGCGCCGGCGTCGCCCGAGACGCCTGGCGAGGCCTCGCGGTCCCAATCCCTGACAGTGGTCAAGGATTACTTCCTTGAGCTGACCTGGGACGGAGCCACGAAGTGCCCCACCTGTGATCGCACGACCTATGCGTGCTCGGACAACACCGGGAATTGGAACGGGGGCGTCCGGAGCTTCACGGATCCCGTCGCCAAGGGTTGGAGGGTGACTGGCGCGGAGGTGGAGATCATTGGCCGTGGCTACGACGGCGGGCTCACGACCGTCCTGCTGAACAGCCAGGTCCTGGGGACCTACGGCATGGCCCCGAATCCCTTCCGCGTGTGCGGTGGCTGCGAGACGCCGGAGCTCGGCTACAAGGCGCCCGACTCCATGGGGATCCCTGGCTACCGATACGGCGACATCAATACCTTCGCGCTGCGTCCGGAGCGGACCAACTGCATCGCCGCCGCCCGGATCCGCCTGAGGACGGGGCGGCCCCTGCTCAGGGTCAACCCGACGAGCCTGTCCTTCGGATCGATCGCGGTGGGCGCGTCCGCCTCGCAGAAGGTGCGGCTGACCAACGAGGGCGTCGTCCCGCTGGTCATCGACGCCATGTCGCTGCCCCTCCCCTTCAAGCTGGCGCCGGTGTCCCTGCCCTTCACGCTCAAGGAGGGCGCGACCCTGGACGTGACCGTCACGTACGCGCCCACGGCCGACCGCGTTGACTCCGGAATCCTGAGCCTGCTGAGCAACGACCCCGACAACGGCTCCCTGCCCATCAAGCTCGAGGGCACGGGCGGTGCCCCGAAGCTCGAGCTCGCGCCGACCGCGCTCGACTTCGGCGCCGTGCGCGTGGGCGCGAGCAGCAACCTGCTGCTCCAGGTGAAGAACGTGGGGAGCCTGCCGCTCACGATTCCCGCCGTGCTGACGCAGGCTCCCTTCAGCGTGAGCGGCCTGGCTCCGGGAGGCAGCGTGGTGCAGCCAGGCACGGTCCTGCCGCTCACGGTGACCTTCAAGGCGACGGCGGGCGCGTTCTCCCTGCCGATGTACATCCAGGCCCAGGGGTCCGCCACGCCGCTCGCGGAGGTCTCCCTGCGGGGCACGGGCATCGAACCCGCCATCGTCGTGGCGGCGACCGCGATGGACTTCGGTGTGCACACCGCGGGGGTCGACCCTGTTCGCAAGACGCTGGCGGTCAGCAACACGGGACTGGACGACCTCGTCCTCACCGCCTTCGACGTCGAGGCGCCCTTCACGGTGGAGTCCGGCCTTCCGCTGACCATCAAGGCCCGGGAACAGGCGAACCTGACGGTGGCCTATGCCCCGGTGGCGGGCCGCGCCGCGAAGGACCTCACCCTGCGGAGCAATGATCCGCGCACCCCGGTCGTGAAGGTGGCGCTCACCGGCACGGGCGTGGCGGTCCCCGCGCTCAAGGTCACCGCGCCCGATGGTGGCACGGCGCTGGACTTCGGCTCGCGCGAGGTCGGCTCCGTGAGCGCGCCCCAGGCCTTGACGCTCAAGAACGAGGGGGCCGGAACGCTGGTGGTGGAGTCCATCCAGGCGCCCACGGGCTTCGCCGTCACCCCCGCGGGACGGTTCAGCCTGGCCCCCGGTGCCACGACCCAGGTCCAGGTGACCTTCGAGCCTCCGCATATCGCCCGGTTCGCACCGGAGCTGCTGCTGAGCGCGGACGGCCCAGGTGGCTCCACCCAGACCGTGCTGCTCAGCGGACAAGGCGTCGAAGGAAAGGTGACCGCCACCCCCTCGGCGCTGTCCTTCGCGCGGACGGAGGTGGGGAACACCAGCAAGGCGGTGCAGGTGACGATCGTCAATTCGGGGACGGACACGCTCACCATCAGCACCATCGCGGTGGCGGGGCCGTTCTCGCTGGTGCTCCCGAAGCTGCCGAAGGAGCTCCCGCCGCGCGACGCCTTCACGATGGAGGCGACCTTCGTCCCGGTCGAGGACGGCGCCGCGTCCGGCGCGCTCCGTGTGTTCTCGAACGCGCCGTCGTCTCCCACGGTGGTGAAGCTGGACGGTGAGGGGCTCCAGGCCGTCTCCCGGATGGCGAGCGACGTGATGGAGTTCGGCGGCCAGCGGGTGGGAGGCCTGAGCGCGCCCCGGGAGCTCACGCTGTTCAACATGGGCAGCGAGTCGCTGAACGTGACGGCGGTGAACGTGAGCGGACCGTTCCAGGTGTCAGGGCTCAACGTGGGCACCAGCGTGCCGCCGCTCGGAAACCGCACGTTCCAGGTCAGCTACAAGCCCACCGAGGCCACCTCGGAGAACGGCGTGCTGGAGGTCCAGAGCAACGCGCCGCGCGCCGCCCAGGTGACGCTGCGGGGCACGGGGACCACGGCCTCGATGGAGACGTCCGTGACGGCGCTGACCTTCGGCTCCCAGTTCCTCGGGGGGACCTCGCAGCGCGTCGTGGAGCTGCGCAACACCGGCACGAGCCCCGTCACCATCACCGGAGTGGATCCGGTGGACGGGTTCTCCCTGTCGGGGCTCCCGCTGCCCCATGTCGTGGAGCCCCGCACCAGCCACCCCTTCTACGTCGTCTTCGAGCCGCCGCGGCCGGGCGACTACGCGGGGTCGCTCGCGGTGCGGCACGACGCGTCCTCCACGCCGCTGATGGTCGCGGTGCAGGGCACGGGCGTGGCGCAGGAGCTGACGGTGACGCCCGGCGCCATCGTGTTTGGCAACCAGCGGGTGGACGCCACCAGCCAGCCCCTTTCGTTGGAGCTCGTGAACACGGGCAACGTGCCTGTCACCGTGCAGGTGACCTCCTCCGATGCCGCCTTCCGTGTGGACATGAGCGCGGCGAGCGGTGCCATCCCGGCCGGGGGCCGCGCCTCCGTCCCGGTGACGTTCCACCCGACGCGCACGGGCACGGTGCGCGGCGAGGTCCGCGTGGTGCCGAGCGGAGGCGGACTGGGCCCCACGGTCGTTCCCGTGGAGGGCATTGGTGAAGCCGTCACGGTGGAGGGCAGCGGCTGCGCGGTGGGTGGGTCCGGAGGGGTCTGGGTGCTCGCGGCGTGGGTGCTGGCCAGGCGGAGGGCCCGGCGCGGTCAGCGGGCCCGCTAACCCCCCGGATGCCCGCGGGGTGCGCCCCCGGGCCCGGTGCGGCCAGAACCTGTCCGACTGTCGGACAGGTTTCCGCGGGGTGCCTCCGCCGGGGAGGCCCTCCCCTGGACTCAGGGGGGAGGAGGCGCGGGGACGGTGCGGGCCGAAGTGGGCTCGCCCAGGGTCAACAGAAGCTCCGCTCGGCGGTTCTCCCCCCGGCCCGCTGGCGTACCGTTGGAGCCCGCGGGCCGGCGCGCACCGAGGCCCCGGGCTTCCAAGCGGTGAGCTGGAACGCCCTTTCGCACCAGGTAGTCGCGGACTGCTTCCGCGCGAGCGAGGGACAGACGCTGGTTGGAGGCGGTGGAGCCTTCCGCGTCCGTGTGCCCTTCGATGACGACGCGCTCCACCTCCGGATGCTCCAGCAGCACCCGCGCCACCTGATCCAGGACGCGAGAGCGGCCCGGCACCGTCGTCACGCCGACCTCGAAGAAGACCTGGCCATGGAGGACGAGGCGCTCGCGGGTCAGGGAGACGAGCGAGTCACCAGTCTCCGGGCAGCCGCCGTGTTCGCGGGTCCCCCGCTCGTGGATGCAGGCGTCCAACACGTCCACGACACCATCGCCGTCCGTGTCGGTCTCGGAGACAGGCTCATCCCTGGCGGGCTCGGGAGGCGGAGGTTCGGAAGGCGTGGGTTCGGGTTCGAGCTGGGGGGCGGCGGGAGCACGCGGGAGCCCCTGGACCAGCTCGTAGACGATGTCCTCCGGGGGCGGAGGCGGTGGCTTGTCGAAGAGCAGCGCGAATCCCGCGAGCACCCGGAAGCGAGGGGCACCCGGCTCCGCGCCCAGGCCCGCCCCACCCAATGCGAAAAACTCCCAGGGCCGGGAGGGCGCGTAGCGCAGGCCGCCCAGCAGCTCGCCGCTGGTGCGCTGCTGCCGCCACGAGTACGCGCCGAGCGCCGACACCTCCGCGCGCAGGGCGTACCCCACCGTCAGGCCCACTCCGGCGCGAAGCTCGTTGCCCACGCCGTTGAGGCTGTCCACGCCGGAGTCCGTCGAGACGGCGCGACGCAGGAGCACGCCCACTTCCAGCGCCGGAGCCACGGGCCCCCAGCGCTTGCCCATCATGAGGCGTCCCTGTCCCCGGACGCCCTGGTCGCGAGCGAGCGCCCCCGAGCCGCCCACGGGCAACCGGACATCCAGGTCGAGCGCCAGGTGGAAGGCCTCGGGAGCGGTGGTCCCCAGCAAGCCCAGCCGGGCCGCGAGTCGTGGCGCGCCCAGGCCGCTTCGCGACGGGGAGGAGATGGACAGCACGGTGCTCACGTCCGCGCCGCTCTGATGGATGACGCCAGGGAGCTGGGCCTGAAGCTCCAGCCAGGGAAGCACGCCCACGGCCAGCGACACCACGCCGGTGGTCCGGGACAGGACGAGCGGGTATTCGTCCGGCCCGTTGCGGACCGTGAGTGACTTCCGCTGGTAGTGCGCCAGCAGGGAGATGCGCAGGGCTCCAGGTGCGAGCAGCTCCCCGCTGCCCATCGTCAGGGGCCCCAGGCCCGGGTTCGGGTCCAGGCGCTCCAGGGAGAACGTGGGCAGGGGCGTGGCGTCCTGGGCACGCGCGGGGGATGCGAACAGCAGCAGTCCCAGCGCGGCCCCGCCCACTGCGCATCGGTGCAAGGCCGGACCCATGCGCCCATCTTCCGTCAGGTCCCGCCCGGGGCGAAGGGGAATGGCGGGGAGAAACTCCGTCTCCGCTCGAAGACACGGCCATGCAAATGAGACCGTTGATGTCGAAACGCCCGCAATGCACGACAGGTGTCGCCCAGGGTGACCCGTACGTCTGCGTCTGTGACGAAATCCGCCTCCCTGCCCTCTTCATGGGCAGAGAGGTCCGACAATCACATCACTTCCCCGCGCGCTGAGCCGCCTCCAGCGTGTTCTTCATCAGCATCGCAATGGTCATCGGCCCCACGCCACCCGGCACCGGCGTGATGAACGACGCGCGCTCCGCCGCCGCGGCGAACTCCACGTCTCCCACCAGCTTGCCGTCCGCCTTGCGGTTCATGCCCACGTCAATCACCACCGCGCCGGGCTTGATCCACGCGCCCTTCACCAGCTCCGGCACGCCCACCGCCACCACCAGGATGTCCGCCTGCGCCACCTCCGACGGCAGGTCGCTCTTGCGGTGGCACACCGTCACCGTCGCGTCCTTCTGGAGCAGCATCAGCGCCTGCGGCTTGCCCACGATGTTGCTGCGGCCCACCACCACCGCGCGCTTTCCCGCCGGATTGCACCCCACCTCTTCCAACAACCGCATCACCCCGTAGGGCGTGCACGCCCGCGTCGCCGGGCGGCCCAGCAGCAGGTTGCCCGCGTTCATCGGGTGGAAGCCGTCCGCGTCCTTCTCCGGCTTCACCGCCGCGATGATGGCGTCCGCGTCGATGTGCTTGGGCAACGGCAACTGCACCAGGATGCCGTGCACCGCCGGGTCCTCGTTCAGCCGGTGCACCAGCGCCAGGAGCTCCTCCTGGGTGATGGTCTCGTCCGGGTGGTGCTCCCAGGAGTTGAAACCCACCTCCTCGGCGGCCTTCTTCTTGCCCGTCACGTAGATTTTCGACGCCGGGTCCTCGCCCACGCGCACCACGGCGAGCCCCGGGGTGATGCCGCGCTCCGCCTTCAGGCGCGCCACCTCCTCCTTGATCTCCGCCCGCACGCGCGCCGCCACTGCCTTGCCGTCAATCAACTGAGCCGTCATACGCCCCACCTTATGCAAGACTGGCCCGGCACAAGGGAGCGAAGCGAAGGCATGGGCGCGGGAAAAGTTCTCGGGGCGATGTTGGGTCTCATGGCCGGCCTCCTCATTGGCGGCCCCTGGGCCATCGTGCTCGCCCTCATCGTGGGCACGGGCCTGGGCCACTACTTCGACGAACAGCACGCCGCGCCCCCGGACTTCCCTGAAATCTTCAGCGACTTCCCCGTCACCTTCGAGCCGCCTCCCAAGCAGGCCCCCCTCTCCCAGGGTCCCGGCGAGTTCCCCATCGTCCAGGCCCCGGACGAGGACCCGCTCGACCGCGACATCACCGCCCTCTTCGTGGACGTGGCCCGCGCCGACGGCGACATGCGCCGCGAGGAGGTCCGCGAGGTCCGCCGCTACTTCGAGGAGGTCCTCCACGCCGACGCCCACACCGTCCAGGCCGTGCGCCGCCACCTCAAGGACTTCCTCTCCCACCCCGCCTCCCTGGACGCCCCCGCCGCCCTCGCCTCCTGCCTGGACTCCCTGCCTTCGGGCGAACGGCTCCGCCTGCTGGACGCCCTCTACGAGATGGCGCTCGCGGACGGCCCCCTCCAGCGCTCCGAGCGCGAGGCCCTGAAGCGCATGGCCGAGGGCCTGGACGTCCCCGACGCCAAGGTCCAGGCCCTGGCCGAGCAGCACCTGGGCGACGCCACCGCCCACTACCAGACGCTGGGCCTCCCCCCGGACGCCACCGACGCGGAGGTGAAGAGCGCCTACCGCAAGCTCGCCGCCCGCTTCCACCCGGACAAGGCCAGCCACCTGGCGCCCAGGGCCGCCGAGCAGGCCGCCCGCCGGTTCCAGGCCGTCCGCGACGCCTACGAGGAAATCCGCAGGCTGCGCGGCCTGTAGCCCGGGTTAGAAGACAGGAATCCCATGAGCCAGCGTCCCCCCAAGAAGAAGGAAGCGGAGTTCCAGAACAACCCGTTCAAGTCCGCCATCAAGACGCTTCAGGATCAGCAGAAGCAGGAGAAGGAAGCCGCCGCCGCCCAGGCCGCCGCGAAGAAGAAGGCCGCCGCGCCGAAGCCCACCAAGGCCCCCAAGGCCCGTCCGGAGGACGACGACGTGGGCCTCTTCTTCTCCGCCATGGACGGCGTGCAGCAGATCACGAACCGCGGTGAGGCCCCCAAGACGAACCCGCGCCTGCCGGAGCTCATCGACGACAACGCGGAGGCGCTCGCGCAGCTCTCCGACCTGGTCGCCGTGGACGGGCCGCTGTCCTTCACCGGCTCGGACGAGTCCTTCGAGGGCGCCTCCCCCGGCACCGACCCCAACCTGCTGCGCTCGCTGCGCCGGGGCGACTTCTCCGTGCAGGACCGGCTGGACCTCCACGGCAAGACGCAGCGCGAGGCCCAGGCCGCCGTGGAGCGCTTCCTGTCCGACAGCCGCCGCGCCAAGCGCCGCTGCGTGCTCATCGTCCACGGGCGCGGTTTGAATTCCAAGGATCAGATCCCGGTGCTCAAGGACGCGGTGAGGGATCTGCTGTCGCAGAAGCGGCTGGAGCGGATGGTGCTGGCGTTCTCCACTGCCCGTCCGCAGGACGGCGGGGCTGGCGCCGTCTACGTGCTGCTGCGCCGATAGCTTTACGCGTGGCCGTGGCTGTGCATACATGCCGCCATGGTTCGCGACCTCATTGACCTCCACATCCACGTGGGTGGCGCGGTGGCTCCGCACATCCTGTGGTCCATCGCCCACCAGCAGGGCTTCAAGCTCCCCGTCAAGAACTACTTCGACTTCGTCGAGCTCATCACCTCCCGTCCGGGCAAGGTGGGCAGCCTCGACGACTACCTGAAGATCCTCCACACCTGGACGGAGAAGATCCAATCGTCTCCCAGCGCCATCGAGCGCTCCGTCTACGAGGTGATTGGCAAGGAGTACCGGGGCAGCCGCGTCACCCAGATCGAGCTGCGCTTCAACCCGATGAAGCGCAACCTCTCCAGCGAGCTGGACCTGGACCACATCATCCACGCGGCGCTGCGGGGCATGGACCGCGCGACGCTGGAGTACGGCGTGAAGGTGGGCCTCATCTTCTGCCTGGCCCGCGAGTTCGACCACAAGCTCAACAGCATCATCGTGGAGAAGGCCATCAAGTACCGCTCGCGCGGCGTGTACGGCATCGACCTGGCCGGCACGGAGCGCGACGCGATGGAGCACAAGCCCTCGCTCTCCGAGTACGAGGACCTCTACGCCCGCGCGCGCAAGGGCGGCCTCAAGTGCACCGTGCACACCGGCGAGACGGCCGGCACGGGCGCGGGCGGCCTGATGGCGGCGGTGGAGAAGCTCAAGCCCCACCGCATCGGCCACGGCATCCGCGCCGCGTACGACGAGTCCGCGATGAAGATTTTGCGTGAGAACAACATCACGCTGGAGCTCTGCCCCACGTCCAACATCCACACCAAGGCCGTGGAGGGTCTGCAGGAGCTCAAGCACATCATGCAGACGTTCTGGGACCGCAAGGTGAAGTTCACCATCAACACGGACGGCCCCTACCTGCTGGAGACGGACATGCGGCGGGAGATTGAGATCGTCGAGTCCAACGGCCTGCTCACCCCCGAGCAGGTGGACCAGGCACTCGCGTGGGCGCGCGAGGCGTCCTTCATCCCGGCCTGACGCATGTACGGCCTGACTCGCGCATTGCTCTTCAGCCTGCCCCCGGAGCCCGCGCACCGGCTGGGCATGTCGGGGCTCGCGGCCCTGGGGAAGTGGAACGCCCGCTGCCGCGCCATGCGCGAGCACACGCTGCGCCTGGCGCCCATGGACCTGTCCGTGGAGCTGGCGGGGCTGAAGTTCGCCCACCCGGTGGCGCTCGCCGCCGGGCTGGACAAGGACGCGGAGGCCGTGGACGGGCTGTTCGCCTGCGGCTTCTCCGCCGTGGAGATCGGCACCGTCACGCCGAAGCCCCAGCCCGGCAACCCGAAGCCGCGCCTGTTCCGCCTGCCGGAGCACCGCGCGGTCATCAACCGCATGGGCTTCAACAACCACGGCGCGGCCACCGCGGCGGAGCGCCTCAAGGCCCGCGAGTGGAAGCCCGGCCCGCTGGGCGTGAACATCGGCAAGAACAAGGACACGCCGCTGGAGCGCGCGGTGGACGACTACGTGGCGTGCGTGGACGCGCTCGCGCCGCTGGGGGACTACGTCGTCGTCAACGCGTCGTCACCCAACACGCCGGGCCTGCGCAAGCTCCAGGAGCCGGAGGCGCTGTCCGCGCTGCTGCTCGCGGTGCGCGAGCGGATGGACGCCGTGGCTCCGGGCACGCCGCTGTTCCTGAAGATCGCCCCGGACCTCACGCCCGAGGCCGTGGATGAGGTCGTGGACGTGGCGATGGCGCGCGGGCTGTCCGGGCTCATCGCCACCAACACCACCCTCACCCGCCCCTTCGAGCACAAGCACTCGAAGGAGGCAGGCGGCCTGTCCGGCGCCCCCGTGCGAGAGCTGTCCAACGCCGTCATCCGCCGCGCGTACCAGCGGAGCCAGGGCGCCCTGCCCCTCATCGGCGTGGGCGGGGTGTTCACCGCGCAGGACGTCTACGAGAAGCTGCGCGCGGGCGCCACGGTGGTGCAGGTCTACACGGGCTTCATCTACGAGGGCCCGGGCATGGTGGACCGCATCCTCCCGGAGCTGGGCGCCCTGCTGACCCGCGACGGCTTCGCCTCCGTGCGCGACGTGATTGGCGTGGACGCTCGCGAGGGCACGCCCGCGTAGCCTCCGGTGGCTTCGAGCACGGCCCCCGCGGCGCGGGACCGGAGGCGATGGACTCCGGCCCGACGCGAGAGCGGCTCAGCAACTGATGCAGCTACTGGCGTAGTTCCGGTATTGGTATTCCGTGTGCGTGTAGTTGCCGGCGTCGTCGTAGCAGGCCCGGTATTGGAATTGATAACGCATCATGCCCAGGTTGGTGTACGGGACCGCCACCTGGCCCGAGGGGCACACCGGCGGCCGCTGCTGGGGTCCCTCATCGAGGGACGGAGCCGCGTCCGCCGTCAGCCTCGGCTCACAGACCCAGGTGGTCCCACAGATTGAACTGGCCATGCACCGCTCCAGGCCGGTGTCACTCCATCCAACCCATTCACCACACGAGCTCAGCGCGGCCTCGGACGTGGCCAGCGCCGCCGACTCCTCGGGCGTCATCGCTCCACCGCACGCCGTCAATGCCAGACCCGTGCACAGCAGCAACGCCATTCCAGACTTCATGGAGGACTCCTTGTCCCAGGAGGACGCCGGCATGGCGCCCGGCCTTCCGACAAGGCCGCATGTTAGGCAATCCGGATTTCGCAGACAAACCAGTTCTGCCTGACGGGAGTCGTGAGGATGAAAATGGCCAATGGCAGACATTGCACATCGGGCGCGTGCGCGGGCATGGGCGGTTGGGTATAGCGGCGCCCATGCCCACCCTCCTCCTCAGCGCCAGGGATTTGCGCGGCCTCTACACCGTCGAGCTCGGTCTGGAAGCCGTCGAGCGTGCGTTCCTGGCCCATGGCCGCGGCGACGCGCTCATGCCCCCCAAGGTGTACCTGTCCCTGCCGAAGTACGACGGCGACTTCCGCGCCATGCCCGCGTTCCTGGACGGCGCGGCCGGCGTGAAGTGGGTCAACGCCCATCCCCAGAACCCGCGCAAGCACGGCCTGCCCACGGTGCGCGCCGTGTACGTGCTCAGCGACCCGGACACCGCGTCCCCGCTGGCCATCCTGGACGGCACGCTGCTCACCGCGTGGCGCACCGGCGCCGCCGGCGGCATCGCGTCCAAGTACCTGGCCCGGAAGCAGCCCCGCACGCTGGGGCTCGTGGGCTGCGGCGTGCAGGCGCGCGTCCTCATCGACGCGCACCGCGCCCTCTTCGGGGACCTGGAGCTGCTGATGGCGGACGTGTCCTCGCAGGCCGCGGAGGCGCTCCAGAAGGAGAAGGGCGGCCGCGTGGTGAGCCTCCAGGAGGCCTCCGGCGCGGACATCGTCTGCTCCGCCACGCCCGCGCGCGCCCCGGTGGTCCGCCGTGAGTGGGTCCAGGCCGGCGCGCACCTCAACGCCATGGGCGCGGACGCCCCCGGCAAGCAGGAGCTGGATCCCCGGCTGCTCGTCGAAGGGCGCGTCTTCATCGACGACGCGGATCAGGCGCTCCACTCCGGCGAGGTCAACGTCCCGCTCCACGACGGGCTCATCCAGGCCCATCAGCTCGCCGGCACCCTGGGAGAGGTCGTCGCCGGCCGCAAGCCGGGCCGCACCGGCTCCGAGATCACCGTCTTCGACTCCACGGGCCTCGCCGTGCAGGACGTGGCCCTGGCCCGCGCGCTCTACGACGTCGCCCTGGCGAAGGGCGTGGGCCAGAAGTTCGACCTGGTGGACGAAGGCTGAAGCGCCCCGACGTCACCCGGAGCGGCAGCGTGAATCCCTCCGCGCAGGAGGTGCCCGGCGGGGATTCCACGCGCGGGCGTCCGGCGAGAACGGCTCCGCGTCCTCCTGGAACGCAGTCGGGGGGGCGGCGCGGAGGAGCCTCAGCGGAACGGGAGTGGGGCGCATGACTTGCATTGGGGTCACGCATTCCTCCTGCCCCCGAGGCAAGGCCCATGGCTCCCTCCCCTTCGTCCGCGCGCAGCCTCCAGCCCCCACCCCCTCGCGAGATCTTCGCTCCTGGCGCCGCGGCGCCGGGCCGCCTCTATCAAGGCGCCCGCACCTACCGGCTGCGGACGAAGGACGCGGAGCATCCGCTCCGCATCACCCTCGTCTTCGATGGGGAGGACAAGCGAGCCCCCTCCCAGCTCCTGGTGGGCCACGTGCAGGTCCCCACCGGGAGCTGGGGCTTCGCGCACCGGAGCGGCACGTTGTATTGGCGCTTCCAGGGGGAGGAGGCCCTGCACGCGGGACGGCTCCTGTTCGAG
Source organism: Corallococcus sp. AS-1-6 (assembly GCF_020037015.1). GTDB lineage: Bacteria > Myxococcota > Myxococcia > Myxococcales > Myxococcaceae > Corallococcus. Next base: position 42,380 of record NZ_JAIQDE010000002.1, read on the forward strand.
GAGGGCGGCGCCACCGCCACCGGCTTCGTGAGCGAAGGGGGCGAAAGGCTCCAGGTCACCGCGTCGCTCCCGCCCATCACCTATGAGTGCGCGGTCGCGCAGCAGGTGGGGGGCTACGTCACCGGCCAGCCTCCCGCGCTGCAGCTCCACTGCGACACCACCAGCCCGTCGTGGAGCCACGCGACGTGGGTGCCGTCCGCCTTCCAGTTCACCTACCAGATGCAGCAACAGATCATCGTCGGGCAGGAGTTCTGGAACTTCTACGTTTCCTTCCATGACCTCCAGACCGGCGTGAGCTGGACACCGAAGCAGGGCACCTTCGGGGCCCTGGTCGACGCCAACATGGTCTTCACGCTGTCGGCCGCCTCGGGCATCGCGCCGCCGGCCGACAACCGCCAGGGCCTGGCGGATCCGGCCGCGCGAGCCATCACCACCGTCTTCCCCTTCCAGCTCAGCTTCCAGCTCAGCCCCACCGCGCTCTCGCTCGCCGGGAGCATGCTCACCGTGGTGGACGCGCAGAACGGCGTGGTGCTCGGCGTCCAGGGGCAGGTGCCGAACCCGTCGGTGGCCGGGTACTACGCGCTCGCTGGCGAAGGGGCCACGGCCTCGTTCGCGGTGCACGAGGGGACGCTCCATGTCGGTGGGGCACCGGTGCAGGCCGCGCGGCTGCGGGGCAACTCGCTCGGCTTCAGCGGGCTCTCCGCCGCGCAGCAGGCGGCGGGCGGGCTGCCCGCGGCGGGCACGCTCGAGTTCAGCGATGACGGTTCGCGGGTGCGGCTGGCCGACGGCCGGTCCGGCGCGCGCCTGGGCGCGGACTCGCACGTCGCGCGCCCCGCGCCCACGGCCAGCACCTCGCCGCTCAACCTCCAGACCCTCGCGCTGATGACCCCCTTCGAGCAGCAAGCCGGTCCGCAGGGCCCGACGTGGGTGGACGCCGTCCAGCAGGCCTCGATGGCGGACTTCAACCAGCTCCTGCTCTACTTCATGGATCCGCAGTTGCGGCAGACCTACTGGAGCCAGGGCCAGCCCGTCCTCTCTCCGGAGCTCCAGCGGATCGCGACCCTGGCTCCGCCGGGGAGCTCTCCGGCGGAGTGGTACGGCTCGCTGTCGGTCTCCTTCCTGACCGACGTGCTCTCCACCTGGGATCAGCCCGGGGCCGACACGCTCAACGCCCTGCGGGCGCAGACCTGGCTCAAGGAGCAGGTCGCGGCGAGCGACGTGTACCGCGTGCAGATGCCGGCGCTCTACCAGCTCGAATGGACCCGCCGCTTCCCGGCCATCACCGCCTTCCTCGCGGACCAGCGTGAGAACGCGACGAGCTATGCCTCGCTCATCGAGAACGACGCGGCGGCCTGGAAGCAGGAGCTGGCCCGGGAGATCGCGGATCCGGACTCGCTCCAGGCGATGCAGTCCCTGGTGGACAACCTGGCGGCGACCGCGGCGCAGTCCGGGCTCTACTGGGCCTACGCGTACTTCCGCTACGCCACCCAGCCGGCGGCCTTCACCGAGCTGGGGCTCTTCAGCCTGGATCCGGACGGCTCGGCCTTCATGCGCCGCGTCCAGTCGGACATGGCGGTGCTCACCAGCCTGGACCCGAGCACCCTCTTCGCCCAGCAGTACGCGTCCGCCGTCAACACGATGCTCTACGGGAACGTGGTGCCGTCGCTGGCGGACTACGGCGGCGGCCCCGTCGGGATGGACGGCGCGGTCGCGCTGGTGATGCAGGGCATCGTCTCCGACGTCGCGGGGAGCACCGACCCGGTGCTCGTGAGCATTGGCGCCGAGGCGCGGGCCCTGGCCTCGCGGAGCGACCTGCCGGCCCTGGTCGCCCGCGTGCAGGCCGCCGCTTCTGGCTGCGCGACGGGCGCCAGTTGGTCGACGGCGGCCCCAGTGATGCAAGCGGCGGTGGAGGACACGGTCGGGACGCTGGGCGCCCAACTGATCTGCCTGTCGCTCGCGGGCCTCACCACCAGCGCCGTCGTCCACGGGGTGGCAGACTTCACGCCCCCCGAGACCACCGCGCGGGTGGCCGTGTCGCCAGGGCTCATCGTCGTGGCCGTCAACTACACGGTGCAGGTCGCGGCCGGGGTCGTGAAGTGGGGGGTGATCTTCGCCAACGCGCTCGACAGCTACGCCACCCCCTGGGTCGCGATGCGCGCGCTCTTCACCACCGACATGCTCGACGCGGCCAACGCCGCCGTCGACACCGGGCTCACCAAGTGGCTCATCGGCAACCGGATCATCCCCGAGTCGGAGATGTTCGGCTCGATGTTCGACGAGGCGGCGGCCCAGGGCGAGACGGTCGTCACCCGCGTCTTCGGGCGGAACCTCGATGACTTCGTCGCGCTCCGGCTGGGCGCGGTGTTCGCGCTCGCCAGCCTCATCGCCGGCGCCTTCGCCCTGGCCCACAGCGCCACGGTGGACCAGGAGGTGGTGGCCGCGCTCAGCGTGACCTCTGGCGCGCTCAACCTCATCGCCACCGCTGGCGGCTGGGCCGCCGACGCGTTCGGCGTCACCGAAATCGGAGGGCTGGCGGTCTCCTCCCTCTTCAGCGTGTTCAGCGTCCTGTCCATCCTCGCCGCCGTCGCGGGCGTGGTGCTGATGATCGTCCAGTGGTGGAAGGCACGCCCGTCACCGGTGCAGAAGTTCGCCACCACTTACGCGCAGCCCGCGGGCTTCTACATGCCCCATGGCAGCGCCATCGACGCGTTCACCGGCTACACGCCCCCGGGAGGGCTCGCGCGGCTCGGCGTCTCGCTCGCGGTCCCGGACACGAAGGGCGCGGTGCTTCGCGTCGGCGGCGACGGCACCCTGGGCAGCGGGCCGCTCGACTACGGCCAAGCCACGGTGTTCTTCCCCTCGACGGACGGGCAAGGCCGCTCCCAGCTCGTGGCGCTCATAGGCGGCGGGGACTCGGCGCGCGCCTTCGCGCTCACGGGCTCCAGCGGTGGGGTGTCCTTCCAGCCGCTCCTCCCGTCCACCGACCCGGCGGCCGCGACGCAGCTCTGGACCATCACCCTGGTGGGGAGCCCCACGTGGGACGGCGACGCGCCCGAGTCAGGCCCCTTCACGCTCACCCTGTGGGGGACGGACCAGGCGCTGGTCTGGACCGGCCACGGCGTCACGCTCGGCACGTCCGCTTCGCGGTTCACCCTCCAGCAGCAGCCGATGGCCCCCCAGGGACTGTCGATGAGCAACGCGACGCTCTACACGTTCTCCCAGGGCGTGAGCTTCATCCCTCGCCTGGCGCAGGCGGGGAGCACGCCCCAGACGTGGGCCATCTCCCCGCCGCTGCCGGCGTTCCTGTCGCTCGATGCCGCGACCGGCGTCATCACCGAGCCGCTGAGCGCGCCGCAGCCGCTGCCGGTGACCCCGGCGGCGACCTACGTCCTGTCCGTCACGAACCCGCTGCTCACCCGCCCCCTCCAGACGACGTTCGCCCTCCAGGTGCTGCCGGCGCCTTCCAGCACCGGGACGGGGCTCGTCGCGCTCGCCGTCTGACCCGGAGACCGCCATGCACACCACCCCCAAAGCCTCGCCGCGCAACGCCACCCGGCTGATGGCCACGACGTCCACCGCCACCAACTCCACCCTCGCGGATCAGGTCACCGCGCTCTTCGCGGCCCAGCCCGTCTCCGGCGACAACCCGGTGGGCAAGGCGGCGCGCTCGGCGCTGGTGGGGCGCCTGCAGGGGGCCACGCCGGGCCGGCACTCCGAGCCCTATTGGATGCCCTCCGGCCAGACCTTCCTGCAGCTCTTCTTCCCCAACTACCGCGCCGACCCCAACCAGGGCGCGGTGACGACGGCCACCGGCCTGAACGACTCCTGGTGGTCCAGCTTCGCGGTCGTGACGCTCTGCCAGGCGATGTACAACATCACCTCGAACCTGCGTCCCCAGCTCAAGCAGCCGGACATCAACAACCAGGTCTCGGCCAGCAACGCGACGCTCCAGCCGAAGCTGAACGCGCTGTACAGCCAACTGCTGCGCACGACGCCCAACGCCGTCGCGACCGCGCTCGCCGCCATCCCCCAGGGCCAGTGGTCGCAGGCGGCCTCCCTCTACTCCAGCTACCTCAGCAACCCGGCGTGGATCTCGGCGAAGGTGGCGCAGGCGGCGAGCCACCAGTGGACCGACCAGACGTGGGAGCTGTTCCACCACTGGCTCAAGCTCCAGTTGCTCGGCATGTCGAACGCCAGCATCGACGCGCTGATCAACCAGCTCATCGCGGCCCAGCTCCCGGTGCCCGCCTCCGTGTCCGCGGGCCGGTGGGAGGCGTACCTGCCGTGGATGAGCCCGCTGTCGCTCGACTGGAACGACCTCAAGGGGCCGGCCACGCCCGGCATCCTCGCCCAGGTGTGCATGACCACGCCGGGGGCCATGTGGCCGTCGTGCATGAACGAGGAGAACTCGTTCGAGTTCACCGCCGACGGCCAGCCCGGCAACCGGTGGCGGGCGCCGCCGGGAGGGAGCTGCTTCCTCGCGGGCGCCAAGGTGCTGATGGCGGACGGCAGCATGAAGAACATCGAGCAGGTCCACCCGGGCGACCAGGTGCGCACGCGCTCCGGTTCCGCCCAGGTGCTCGCCACGCCCACGCTCGTGCTCCAGAACGAGGAGGTCTACGGCTTCAACAACCTGGGGTTCCGCTTCACCGGCACGCACCCGTTCCTCACGCTGAACGCCGCCAGCGGCCAGGGCGCGCAGCTCGCGTGCGTCCAGCCGGTGGACCTGATGAACACCGTGCCCACGCTGTCGGCGCTCGGCATCGCCACGCTGGAGCCGGGCTGCCCGCCGCTGATGGGCTGGTCCGGGGATGCCCCCACGCCCCTGCCGGTGACCTCGCTCCAGGCCCAGCCCTGCACCGGCGCCACGACCATCCACGACCTGGTGGTGGACTTCGACCACCAGGGCCTGTCCGAGTACATCGTGGGCGACGGCACCACGATGTGCGTCGTATCGAGCGAGGTGCCCCTCTTCGGCGTCGCCCCGCTCGCCGCCTCGGCGCTCTCGTCCGTGATGTCCGGCTCGTGGAGCACCGTGCAGCGGACGCTCCAGGCCGTGCCCGCGGACCAATGGGAGGAGGTCCTGTACCAGGGGCTCTTCACCGTCTCGACCTACCTGCTGCCGGACGCCATCCGCGCCATCCAGGGCAACGCGCCGCCCCCGCCCATGGCCGCGGCCCCGCCCGCGGCGATGCGGGAGATGGCGCGCGGGATGGCGAGCGCCATGACGGCGAAGACGGCCGCCGGGACGCCCACGTACGACAACGCGCAGGGGGCCTACTTCGCGGCCCTCACCTCCATCTTCGGCGATGAAATCAACGACGCCATCAACCTGGGCTGGCGCAGCTTCACGCCCATCGGTGACCTGGACGCGACGATGCTGGCGGTGTCGGTCCTCTCGCTCGAGCTGCTCGCGGACGACGCCATCCCCGCCAGCGAGTCGCTCACGCTGGAGGCCCAACTGGGCCGCGGCGCGGCCGCGGTGACGCGCACGCTCCCGCCCTTCGGCCCGCTGTCGAGCGCCAGCTACGCCCAGCAGTTCGACCAGGTCCTCTATTTCGACAACTGGCGCCCGTCCGAGCCCGGGACGGGCGTGGACACCTGGACCCTCACCTTCAAGCTGCGGCGGCAGGACGGCAGCGCCCTGCCCCTGCGGGGCGTGACGCCGCTCTCCGCGCTCTTCGAGGCCGGCTACCGCCTCTGCTCCGCCGCGGTGTTCACGCCCGAGGGCGCCATCGTCGGGCAGGTGCAGTTCGACGTGCGCCCGCTGGTGCCGCAGCTCATGGTGACGGAGGGCCAGGCCCGCTCCGCCTGGGGCGCGAGCCAGGCCTCCTCATTCGCCCAGCAGCTCGGGACGACGATGGGCGCGCTGCTGGCCCAGCGCTTCCCGGCGGCGGTGCAGCCCTACGTGCCGCCGAACGCCCCTCCCCCCTGAAACCCCACCGCCACAGCCAGGCGCTTCACCCCAACCCCATGACTGGAGTCAGCCCCATGCGTGCTTCGCATCCGACGTTCGCCGTGCCCCAGGCCGTCTCTCCCAAGGTGGCCTCGACGCTGCACCGGTTCCGCCACCACGCCCTCATCGACGCGGTGCACGGAAGCGCCCGCACCTACCACGTCACCGTCAAGAACGGGCGCTCGCTCCAGCCCGCCCCGAAGGGGACGCCCACCACCCTCTCCGTCGTGCTGGGGGGACGCCGCCGCGACCGCCCGACCGCGCTCTACCTGGACCGCCTCCCGGTCGCCGCGCAGCACTTCCAGTGGGACCCGCACCGCGGCCTGCTCACCTGGAACTTCCGCCGCGAGGACGGCACGCACAGCGGCCGGCTCGTGTTCCAGCACGGCGGGCACGGCTTCGTCGGGAGCATCGAGACCGCGGGCAACCGGGTCGGCGTGGAGGCCACGCTCGCCCCGGTGAGCTACGACTGCGCGGTGGCCCTCGACACCGGCGCCACGGTGACGGGCACGCCGCCCGCGCTCCAGCTCCACTGGAACCCCCAGGACCCGCGCTGGCAGGCGGCCACCTGGGTGCAGGACGCGCTCCAGTTCACCTGGCAGGTGACGGGCACCGTCATCGTGGGCCAGGAGACCTACAACATCGCCACGTCGTTCAATGACTTGCAGACGCAGACGCAGTGGACGCCGGCCACCAGCTCCATGGGCACCGTGCTCAGCAGCAACCTGGTCTTCAACATGGCGCTCAACTCGGGCGTCTCGCCCGGCGCGGACAACCGGTCCACCCTGAGCGACCCGAGCGCGCGCGCCATCCCCACCGTCTTCCCGTACCAGATGGCCTTCGCGGTGACGGACGAGGGCTCCACCCTCACCGGCGCCATGCTGACGGTCAATGACAGCCAGGCGGGCACGACGCTCGGCCTGCAGGGGCTGGTGGTGAACCCGTCCGTCGTCGGCCTCTATACGCTCAATGGCGCGGGTTCGCCCATCGCGGTGCACGGCGGGCGCCTCTACGTGCAGGACGAGGAGGTCCCCACCTCGCGGCTGCGGGGCTCGACCCTGCACTTCGAGGGGCTGACCCAGCAGCAGCAGCGGCTCACCGGCCTGCCCGAATCCGGCACCATCCACTTCTCCCAGGACGGCCACTCCGCCTGGATGCCCGGCCAGCCCCGCGGCGGCCGGCGCGTGCAGGCCACGGAGCTCACCGCGCCCGCCCACCGGACCGCGTTCGCCGCCCACCCCGTCACCGCGGTGGCCTCCAGCGCCGTGGTCAACACGCAGCTCAACCTGACGACGCTCGCGAACATGACCCAGTTCGCGTTCTCCAACAACGTCTGGGCGGACGTGGTGCAGCAGGCCACGATGAGTGATTTCAACCAGGTGATGATGTATTACCTGCCGTCAAACCTCCGGCAGACGTACTTCGGGACCGGGCAGCCGGTGCTTCCGTCCTGGCTGCAGACCGTCGCGAGCATGGGGACCAATCCCAGCCAGTGGTACCAGTCGCTCGCCACCGCCTACCTCACCAACGTCCTCTCCACGTTCAACGAGGACGGCGCGGACCAGCTCAACGCCCTGCGCGCGCAGAACTGGCTGAAGACCCAGACCGCCGCCAGCCCCGTGTTCCAGGTGCAGTCCACGGCGATGTACTCGCACGAGTGGTCCAACCAGCCGCAGAACGCGGCGCTGCCGCAATACCTGGCAGACCAGCAGCAGAACCGGTCCACCTACAATCAATACATCCTCGCGGACCAGCAGAAGTGGCTGGCGGAGCTGCGGGCCACCATCATCGACCCGTCCGCGCTGACGACGATGACGAACATCGTCAACACCCTGGTCACCACCGCGGTGAACAACGGCCTCTACTGGGCATACACGTTCTTCCGTTACATCAGCAGCCCCCAGGAGCTGACCATCATCGAGATGATGAGCCTGGGACAGGCGGCGGACCTGGACGGCTCGGCCTTCATGCGGCAATGCCAGACCAACGTCGCCCTGCTGTCCCTGCTGGACCCCAGCAACGTCTTCTCCCAGCAGTACATCAGCGTCATCCAGACGTTCCAGATCGGGAACATGCTCCCCGAACTGTTCGACTACTCGGCCAACCCGGACGACTACGTGTATGACGTCCAGCAGGTCATGGCGCAGATCGCCGTGCAGTACGGAAACAGCTCGGACCCGCAGGTGCAGCAGGCGGCGCAGGAGGCCGCGAAGCTCGCCGCTGACACGCAGTTGGCCGAGTACATCGCCACCATGCAGGCGGCGGCGGTCGGCAAGGTGGGCATCTACGGCTGGGAACAGATCGCGCCGCTGATGGCGGAGTCCGTGACCGGGAAGGTTGGCACGCTGGGAGCGAACCTGCTCTGCATGGGGCTGGGCGCCGTGGGGGTGATGGGCATCGTCTACGGGGCGCTCGGCTGGAGCGAGCTGTCCCCCACGCAGAGGACGGCGCTGGTCAGCAACGCGGCGTCGTTCGCCATCCAGGCCACCAGCAGCATCCTCAAGCGCGGGGTGGCGCTCGAGGCGGTGTGGGACACCGACGCGACGCTCTGGGACAACATCCGGCCGCTCTTCTCCAGCGACCTGATGTCGCAGGCCGACGCGCGGCTCCAGAGCGGCTTCCAGAAGTGGCTGGTGAACGACGGCAGCATCGAGGAGTACCCCTCCGAGATGTTCGGCACCCTGTTCTCGGAGACGGCCGAGGAGGACAGCTCGCTCGTCACGAAGGTCTTCGGCAAGAACCTGGACGAGTTCGTCGCCACCCGGCTGGGGGCGGCGTTCGCGATCATCAACCTCGTCACCGGCATCCTCATCGCGCTCCATGCGCAGTCATCGCTGGAGGCCGCGGGAGACTGGCTGCTCGTGGCCGCCAGCGGGCTGGACCTGCTCGCCACCGCGGGCAGTTGGGCGCTCGGCGCGGCCGGCATCGAGGCCATCGGCGGGCTCGCGGTGACGACCCTCTGCTCGGTGCTGAGCATCCTGGGCATCATGGCCGCGGTGGCCGGGGTGGTCATCCTGCTCTACCTGGCCCTCAGGCCGCACCTGAACCCGGTCCAGCAGTTCGGACAGGACTACGCCAAGCCGGCCGGGTTCTTCATGCAATACAAGACGGAGATCGACTACTTCAACGGGTACGTGCAGCAAGGCGAGCCGCAGCGGCTGGGATTGACGCTCTCCATCCCCAACGGCAATGGGGCGGTGTTGAAGGTGGGCGCGAACGGGGCGCTCGGCTCCCTGGCGTCGAATGACTACAGCTACGACACCGTGTTCTTCGCCAGCACCAACGGGACGGGACAGACGGTGATCAACGCGCTGGTCGGCGGCGCGTCGGGCTCGCCCACGCTGATGGCGCTCACCGCCAACAGCGACAACAGCGTGTCCTTCAAGGCTCCGCTCGCGTCGACCGACTCGAACTACGGCACCCAGCTCTGGAGCGTCGTGCTCAAGGCGAGCCCCGCCCGGGACGGCCAGTTCTTCTCGTCCGGGTCGTTCTCCATCCAGCGCTACGGCACCTCCGGGCAATGGCTCTCATGGAATGGCCAGACGGCGGTGATCTCGGCGTCCGGAGGCACCTGGACGGTGACGCAGGTCCCCATGGTGCCGGCGGGCCTCACCATGGGCGACATCATGCTGTACACGTTCTCGCAGGGGCAGGTGTTCAACCCGGTGCTGACGCAGCCGGGGAGCCAGCCCAAGACGTGGTCCATCACGCCGGTGCTGCCCTCCTGGCTGGTGCTCGACACCTCGACGGGGGCCATCAGCGAGCCGCCGAACGCGCCGTCCACGCTGCCGCTCACGCCCGCGACGCGGTACACGCTGTCCGTCAGCAACGGCGTGGGCAACGCCCAGGCGGTGACCACCTCATTCACGGTGCAGGTGGTGGAGTTCGGCACCGACTCGCTCGCCGCGCCGCTCCTGGCCAGCGCGTGAGCGGAGAGGGGCTCCGGCCCGATTCGATGGCGTAGAAAAAAGAGAGCGCTCGCCGGCACCTTGGAGTTTTACCGGCGAGCGCCCCGGGCCGCGTGCCGACTGGCAGGGCCTCGTAAAGTCGCGGCGGATGTAGAGCGGCCCTGGGGCCTGTCCACGCCACCTTCATGTTTCCTGCCGTCCGCCCCGCGTCCCGTGTCCCGGGCCCCGCGCTCGGCGTCCGCTTCCTTCAAAACCCCTGCGTACCCGCGGTGATTCCTGCACCCGCCTGATCCGCCACACCCAGGGTGAGCACGCTTGCCGCTTCCGGCAACGCCCGAGGCGCCATTACCACGCCTCGCCCACCAATCTCCACGAAAATCGAGCTATTCCCATCTATAACCTGCGCACACGCAGGGCGTCATGGGAAAGCCGCCTCCCCATCCCTACGAACGCGCCCGCCCCCAATTGCTGAGGACGGGCGTGGATTATCCGCACCGGTCTGACATTTCCCGGCCCTGGAGGGCGGTTTCAGCCCGGAGGCAGTCCTGCCACCTGGCGGTACAGCGCGTCATGCCGGGCCACCATCTTCTCCAGGGACAGCTCGCGGGCGACGAAGCCCCGGGCGGCCTTGCCGAGCTTCCGGGCCTCCTGGGGGTTGGCCAGCAGCCGGCGGAAGGCCTGGGCCAACTGGGCGGGCCGCTCCGGCTCCACCACCAGGCCCCGCTCGCCGTCCCGGATGAGATCCGGATTGCCGCCCACGCGGGTCACCACCATGGGCAGCCCCGCCGCCATGCCCTCCATCACCGCGTTGGACATGCCCTCCGCCGTGGAGCACAGGACGCCGAAGGTGGCCTGGCCGTAGAGGGCCGGCACGTCCGTGCGGTGCTTGAGGAAGTGCACCCCGTCCGCCACCCCCAGCTCGTGCGCCATCTTCTCCAGCCCCGGCCGGCGAGGCCCGTCCCCCACGAACCACGCGTTCAGCTTCGTCCCCTCATGACGCAGCATGGCAAGCGCGAGCAGCACGTCCTCCTGCCGCTTCACGGGGTGGTTCATGTTGGCCACGTGGATGACCGTGGGCACGCCGCCGGTGTCGGGCAGCGCGTCCTTGAGCCCCTCCGCCGCCCTCGCGTCGAAGCGCTGGAGGTCCAGGCCGTTGTGGATGACGGAGATGCGTGACTCGGGCAGCCCCTCCTCGTGGATGAGAAGCTGGCGGATGGCCTCCGCGTTGGCGATGACGTGATCCGCCATGCGCGTCATCCGCGCGTGCAGCAGGCGGCGGGCCTTGCCCTGCCAGTGGGACAGGTCCAACCGGCCGACGATGACCTTCGCGCCCGCGAGCTTCGCGGCCGGCACCGCGAGGATGCTGGAGTAGAAGTCATGCACGTGCACCAGTTGGACCCGGTGCTGCTTGAGCCAGCGGGCCATCCGGTGGATCTGCACGAGCGTGTTGGGCTGCACGAGCGAGCCCTTGAGGGAGAACACCTCCGGCGCGTGCCCCAGCTTCCAGACCGACCCCATCAAGGGCCCGGCGTCCTCCAACACCGACACCTGCAACCGGTAGCTGGAGGGCAGGCCTCGCAGCAGCTCCAGCACCTGCACTTCGGTGCCGCCAATGTGGAACGACCGGGTGAACTGCACCAGGCGAAGGGGCTCCTGCCCCATCCGCGCATCCTCACGCCGCATGCCCAGACCCCTCCCACGTGGCCACCGGCGCCGTCGTCATCGCCGGTTGCCTCCCCACCGCCAGGGCTCGCTCCCGTGCCTGCGCGATGCGGTGCGCGCTCGCGGCCAGGCCGAAGAGCACGTAGCAGTGCGCGGACAGGATGTAGCCCGAGAACAAGTCACACACGAGGTAGCCCGCAACCGACGCCAGTAAGGCGCGTGCCAGCCACCCCATCTCCGGGTCCGCCGACGCGGCCGCGGCCCCGCCCACGGCTCCCCCCGAGAACACCAGGAAGCACAGGAGGCCAATCCACCCGAGCTCGCCGATGACGTCGAGGAAGATGTTGTGCGCCACGTAGGCGCGGTGCGCCTCCGGCGGCGCGTACTGGAACCAGGCGTAGCGGAAGCCGCCCGCGCCCACGCCGAGCAGCGGCTTGTCCAGGCTCATGCGGCTGGCCACCTGCCACGCGTAGACGCGGCCCATGGCGGACGCGTCCTCGTGGAACGCCGCCACCGTCTCGTTGCGCTGCCAGAAGCTCTTGGGCGCGAACACCGCCAGGCCCGCGACGAACACCGTGCCCAGCACGATGGCCTGCATGCGGCGCTTCTCACGGATGGCCCACATGGCCATCGCCACGGACAGGCCGATGAAGCCGCCGCGCGAGTGCGACAGCACGATGGCGATGACCGCCAGCACGGCGGACACCGCGCACAGCAGGCGGAACACCCACGGGGTGCTCTTGCGCGCGAGGAACGCCACCGCGAGCGGCACCACCAGCACCATGTTCATGGCCATGTGGTTGGGGTCCGCGTACACGCCGACCCAGCGCGAGCGGAAGCCCTCCACCATGTTCTCGCCGACGATGTACCAGTTGATGACGCCAATGGACGTCACGATGGCGCCCAGCACCATGGCGCCGGCCACCACCGCCAGCCGCTTGGGCGTGGTGATGACGTTGACGAGCGTCAGGTAGATGGCCGTGAGCTTCAAGAGCTCCACGCCCTGGAAGCGCGTCACCTCCGGGTTCACGCTCCACGCCACCGAGCAGAACGCCAGCGACGAGAACGCCAGCAGCGCGATGCCCCGCGCGCCGTCGAAGAAGAGGGGCTCCGCCTTGCCGATGCGGCGCATCACCATCAGGCCCGCGCCGAGCCCCGAGGTCAGCAGCGCGAGCCGCAGCGGCTCCAGCGCGGGGATCCACTCACCCGGCACCGCGTACATCACCGCCGCGAACCCCGCGAGCATGTAGAAAGCCAGTACGTCGCGACGCTGCTCCACCGCGCCCGGTCCCATGTACGCCACCCCTTCGCTGTCGGTCGCTCGTCCCGTCACACGCGTGCCCCTGGCCCTCGTGGATTTCCGTTGGCCGCGTGCGAACCACGGTTCGCACACAGCTAGCGGGCGAGGGGCAAAGCAGCGCGCGTGCCAGAAGATGGCAACGCGGGAGGCCTGTATCTTCGGGCGGTTGCGAGCCCGCCCCCGACCGGCGGGCCGGGCAAGGCTGAAAAAGCTACGGGACCGGGGCGCTCTCCATCGGTAGCACCGCGGAGGCGATCAGATCCAGGCGCCCCTCGCGCAGCCACGCCGGGCCCAGCTCCAAGAGCAGGCGCGCCAGCGTGACGTTCACCACCCGACGCAGCTCTTCACGCGCGGCCTCCGGCACCTCGGGCGACAGCGCCGCCACCGCGCGCTCCGCCGCGCTCACGCGCAGGCGAGGCGCCTCCGGGGTGCCTTCGAACAGGCGCTGGCCCAGCTCCACCGTGCGCCCCAGCGGCACGGGCCGCACGTCCACGCGCTCCTCCAGCACGGCCATGCCCACCACGGCCGCCCACAGCCGCTCCACGCCCAGCACGTCCAGCGACACGCCGAAGCGCGCCAGCACGGTGTGCGCCGCGTCCTCGGAGCCGCCCAGGAGCGCGCCCAGCGCCGCCACCTGTGCCTCCGCCCGCGCGAGCAGTCCTTCCGAGGCGGCCACCTCCCGCAGCGAACGGAACGGGACGGCTTCCGCGCCCGGGACGCGCAGCGCCCGCCGGGGGCGCTTGCGCCGCAGGGCCTCCAGCGCGGCGGCCTCCTCCGGGAGCACCAGCGGCACGTCGTCCAGCTTCACGAAGGGCGCCTTGAAGAGGCGGTCCGCGCGGTACTTGAGCTGGAGCGTCAGCGTGAAGCCCACCTGGAAGACGCGGCGCAGGGGCGTGTCCCGCAGCGCCTCCGGCGCCTTCGCGGGGTCGCCGCCCGTCAGGTGCTCCAGGCCCAGCGACAGGTAGTCGCGCACCCACTCGCCCACGCGGCGCACGGCCTCCAGGTCGCCCGGGTCGCCCAGCTCCGCGACGAGCACCGCGTTGGCCACCTCCCGCAGCTCGTCCTCCGCGTTCATCCGCTCCACGTCGGACAGGTCCCGGAAGGCCGCCTCCAGGTAGTCCACGTGGCCGCCCGTGGCGGTGAGCGCGGGCGTCCCGGGCCCGGTGGGACGCGGCGGCACGTCCACGCGGCTGAAGAGCGCGAGCGCGTCCTCCAGCGACGGGAAGCCCAGGTCGGCCAGGCGCGCGCGGCGGAACTGGAACGCGGTCTCCTCCAGCTCGGAGGGAATCTCCCAGCGCACCGCTTCGAAGAGGCGCACCGCCTCGAAGGGGTTCTCCGCGATGAGATCGTTGAGGAGCGCGCGCATGGCGGACATCTCCACGCCCTCCACCTTCAGCTCCACCAGGTAGCGGCCCTCCGGGGTCTCCAGCGTCACGCCCTGCGGGTTGACGTCCGGGTTCTCCTCCAGGTCGTGGACGACGGTGAACTCCTTGAGGAGCGTCTCCACCACCTCCAGATCCACCGCGTGCACCTTGCGCAGGAAGTCCTCCTGCTCGTCGCCGCGCGCGGCGCGCAGCCAGGTGAGGACGGCGTGCGGGTCCAGCTTGTCCTTCGCCCAGCCGCCCAGGTCCACGAAGGTGCGGAACTGCGCGGGCGACGCGAGCTGCACGAGCTCCGTCGTGTCCGCCAGCCCCACCTCCTGGATGGTGACGTAGAGGTCCTCCGCGGGCAGCGAGCGCACCAGCGCGGCCGTGTCCTCCGCGTCATAGAGCGCCGCCACCCGCTGGCGCGGGGACAGGCGCATCAACCGCTGACGCTCCTCGCGGGGAGCGAGGGGCGAAACACCACCGTTCGTCTTGCCGTTCTGGGACACGGCGGGGGTGCTACCACAGCGCGCCCGCCCCCGGCAGCCTCAGACGCGGGTGGCCTTGCCGAAGGTGTCCAGCAGCGTGCCCCACACCTCCTCCACGCCCAGCTTCTCCGTGGAGGAGAACGGGATGACCGCCTCGCGGGGCAGTTCCAACTGCTCCGCCAGCTTGTGCAGCCGGGGCTTGCGCTGCGCCTTCGTCAGCCGGTCCACCTTGGTGGCCACCACGAGGATGCGGCGGTTGTGCTCCTGGAGGTAGTCCAGCGTCTGCAGGTCCTCCGGCGAGGGCCCCACCTCCGCGTCGATGATGCTCACCACCACCTCCAACCGGTGCCGGTTCTTGAGGTAGGTGGTGATCATCTCCTGCCACTGGGCCTTGTCCGCCTTGCTCGCCCTGGCGAAGCCGTAGCCGGGCAGGTCCGCCAGGCGCACCGTGTGGCGCACGCCGTCGCGGTCCAGGTCCACGTCGAAGAAGTTGAGCGTCCGGGTGCGCCCCGGCGTGTTGGACACGCGCACCAGCTTCCGCCGGTTCGTCAGGGCGTTGATCATGGACGACTTGCCGACGTTGGAGCGGCCGACGAAGGCCACCTCCGCGGCGTGGTCCGTGGGCAGCCCCTTGAGCTCCACGGCGGTGGTGACGAAGCGGGAGTCGAGGATCTTGATCAAGCGGGGGTCACTTACTTCTTCGCCGTGGCCGGAGCCGGCGTGGAGGGGGCCGCGTCCGCGCGGGTCTGCTTGCGGGCGCGTTCGGCGGACCAGTGGTCGATGGCCTTCAGCGCTTCCTTGAAGTCGAACGGGCGCAGGGACGGCGAGGACGCGTCATGGCAGGTGCGGCACTGCTTCTCCGACGGGTCCACCAGACCCACCAGCCGCGCCAGCTCCGGGTCCTTCATCACGTAGGACGGCGAGTAGTACTGCCCGCCGCCGTGGCACGTCTCGCAGGTGACGGCCGAAAGCTGCTGCTCCGCCTGGTCCGGCGCGTGGCAGGACAGGCAGCGCGCGTCCTTCTTCTGGCTGTCCGCCAGCGTCTCCGTCGCACGGGCGTGCTTGGACTTCATCCACGCGTCGTATGCCTCCGGGTGGCAACCCTTGCAGCTATCGGGGCCCGTGAAGTCCGCGGCGCCGGCGAGGCCGCCACCGAGGGCGAGCAGGAGGGCGGAAAAGACCCGGAAGGCACGAGGAGACATGCCTTGTGCACGTAGCAGAGGCCCCTGGAGGGGGCAAGGCGTCTCGTTCGTGATTGAATACCGGGTGGACAGGCGCGTGGCTTGAGGTAACGGACCTTGAGGCGCGCCTGCCTGATCCGCTAGGGAGGAGTCGAGATGCGGACCCCCGTGATTGCCGTCCTGTGCGCCGTCGCCGTCCTTGCCTTCTGCCTGCCCGCCTCCGCCAAGCCGTGGCAGGGCATCGAGCCCGGGTCCTCCAAGAAGGAGGACGTGGTGAAGAAGTTCGGGGAGCCGTCCCGGACCATGAGCCAGGACGGCAAGGAGATCCTGGCCTACTTCTCCAAGGAGGCCATCAAGGGCACCACCCAGGCCCAGTTCAAGGTGGACCCGGCCACCCAGTTGGTGGAGCGCATCGACGTGTTCCCCGGGCCCGTCATCGAGAAGGACACCATCGAGAACAGCTACGGCCCCGCCTGCCCGGCCGGCGCCATGCCCGCCACGCCCTGCTACCTGCGCAAGCTGACGGACGACTTCCGCACCTACTTCCTCTACGTGAAGCTGGGCGTGGCCATCTTCTTCAACGAGGACGGCAAGACGGTGCAGTCCTTCGTCTTCACCACGCCCAAGGCCGCGAAGTAGCCGTGCACGTCTTCGGCCTGACGGGCGGCATCGCCTCCGGCAAGAGCACGGTGAGCCGGATGCTGCGGGAGCTGGGCGCG
Source organism: Corallococcus sp. AS-1-6 (assembly GCF_020037015.1). GTDB lineage: Bacteria > Myxococcota > Myxococcia > Myxococcales > Myxococcaceae > Corallococcus. The sequence continues at coordinate 58,958 of NZ_JAIQDE010000002.1, forward strand.
CGCGTGCTGGACGCGGACGTGCTCGCCCGCGAGGTGGTGGAGCCCGGCACGCCCGGCCTGAGGCGCATCGACGAGCGCTTCCCCGGCGTGGTGGGCCCGGACGGCCGCCTGGACCGGGTGAAGCTGGGCGCGCACATCTTCGCGGACCCCGGGGAGCGGGCCGCCCTCAACGCCATCGTGCACCCGGAGGTGCGCGCCCTCTTCCTCCAGAAGCTCCAGGCGCTGGAGGCCGAAGGCGTCACCCACGCCGTGTACGACGTGCCGCTGCTCATCGAAACGGGCCTGCACCAGGCGATGGAGGGCGTGGCCGTGGTGTGGGTGCCCCGGGACGTGCAGAAGGCGCGGCTGATGGCGCGCGACGGGCTCTCCGCGGACCAGGCGGAGGCGCGGCTCGGGGCGCAGATGCCGCTGGACGACAAGCGCGCCCACGCGACGTGGGTCATCGACAACAGCGGCGCGCCGGAGGCCACCCGTCCACAGGTGGAAGCGGTGTGGCGGGCGATGCTCGCGCACGGCTGACGGGCGGTTATGCTGCGCCGCGCATGAGCGAGACGTCGAAGACGCGGCAGGTCCCTGGCACCTACTTCATCACCGGCTACCCGGGCTTCATCGGCAAGCGGCTGGTGGAGCACATCGCGCGGGAGGACCCGAAAGGGCACATCTACGCGCTCGTGCAGCCCAAGGCCTTCAAGGAGGCACAGGCGCTCGCGGCGAAGGTGAAGGGCGCGCGCGTGGAGCTGCTCACCGGTGACGCGGTGGACATGCACCTGGGCCTGTCCGGCGAGGAGTACCAGCGCCTGTGCGAGCGGGTGACGGACATCTTCCACCTGGCCGCCGTCTCCCAGTTGGGCGTGCCCAAGGAGACCGCGTGGCGCGTGAACGTGGACGGCACGCGCAACCTGCTGGAGCTGGCGCGAGACTGCGAGAACCTCTCCCGCTTCAACCACTTCTCCACCTGCTACGTGTCCGGCGACCGCGTGGGCGTCATCGCCGAGGACGAGCTGGACCGGGGCCAGTCCTTCCGCAACGCCTACGAGGAGACGAAGTTCCAGGCGGAGCGGCTGGTGCAGCGCGCCTCCGCCACCCTCCCCGTCACCATCTTCCGCCCGTCCAGCGTGGTGGGCGACTCGCGCACGGGGGAGATCGACCGCTTCGAGGGCCCCTACTACCTGGGCATCCTGCTCGTCACGTCCCCGCTGGTGGTGCCGCTGCCCCTGCCGGGCAACGGCGTGGCGCCGCTCAACGTCGTCCCGGTGGACTTCGTGGTGGAGGCGGTGTGGCGGCTGTCGCGCGATGAAAGGGCGAAGGGGCGCACCTTCCACCTGGTGGACCCCAACCCCATGAGCGCGCGGCGCGTGTACGAGCTCATCGCGGAGAAGGCCCACAAGCGGCTGCCGCGCTTCAACCTGTCCGCGCGCGCCGCGGACGTGATGCTGCGGCTGCCCGTGCTGGAGAAGCTGGCCCGGCCCCAGCGCGCCGCCATCAGCTACGTGAACCACCTGGCCATCTACAACTGCCACAACACGCTGGAGCTGCTCGACGGCACCGGCGTGCGCTGCCCGCCGCTGTCGACGTACCTGGATCAGCTCGTCGCCTACGTGCGCGAACAGTACAAGCAGCGCAAGGAGGGCGCGGAGGTCGAGGACCCGCTGGACCACGGCCCACTGCCCTCTTCGGAGGAAGGCGCGCCGGCGCCGCGCTCGCGCCGCTGAACAGGGTTTCCGCCCGCACGCAAGGTGCGGCGCGGCACCTGTGTCATGGCCACGCATGCCTGGTCGCTACGGCTTATTCCAGACTGACAATTGTTACTGGGTTGCTAACGCAAAGTTGCAGGGGCCCCCCTCTTTTCAACGAAACAGTGTCCTGGTTAGCATGCGCTCCCACTGAATCCGGCGCGGTGAAGACAACCGCGCCTGGAAGAGTGGGTTGGAGAGCAGCGCTTGCCGGTGACCGTTGACAGTCGATTCGGATGGGCCGCCCCGGGTTCGGGTGTGGCGCCCGGGCTGTCCGGCCAGTCGCAGCGCTTCGCACCCGCCCTGGTCGCCTCGCGCGTCCCGCCTTCGCACGCTGAAGTCCCCGCGCACGTCGCCCATGCGACCTGTGGCGTTGGGCAGCGTTTCCTATCGGGCTGTCGTCCATCCACGGTCCGCCATCCGTAGCGGGGCGGTCCGCCTCCCCCGGCGGACCTCTCCTCTTGCAGTCGTCGTCTCTCGCAGTCCCCTCGTCCGGCAGTACATACCCCCAAGAAGGAAGGCGCATGCGTCTCAGGGAAAAGCTGTTGACCAGCCTGCTGCTGGTGCCCATCGCGGGTACCAGCGCGTGGGCCAAGGAGCGGTCGAACTACGACGCGTTCCTGGAGCAGCGGGACTCCCGCTCTCTCGCCGTGGATTCGAACACGGCGGTGTCCCGCGGGCTTCGCATCGAGCAGTCCGAGCAGCGGCTCGGCGTGCCGACGTTCGCGTGGGCCACGCAGGACGGCGCGCAGTCCAAGTCCGTCATCCGCTCCGGCATGACGGTGGAGGGCGCGGCGCGCGCGCACCTGCAGACCGTGGCGGACAACTACCGCCTGACGCGTGAGGATGTCGCGGGCGCGAACCTGCGCTCGGTGCACAACACCGGCAAGGGCGCCATCGTCGCGACCTTCAACCAGTCGGTGGGCGGCATCCCCGTCTTCCGCAACGAGATCAAGGTCATCATGGGCCAGGACCTGCGCCTGGTGGCCGTGAGCGGCTACCTGGCCCCGTCCGAGCTGGCGCTGTCCGCCCGCACCAAGGCGCGCGCCGGCTTCAACCTGGGCGCCGCGGACGCGGTGTCCGGCGCGTTCAAGGACCTGACGGGCTCCGGCACGCAGGCCACCTCGTTCATCAACGCGGGCACGCGCGGTGACGACACCTTCTTCGAGCTGGCCCCCGGCGCGAAGTCCGCGCTGCCGCAGGACCTGGCCACCCCGGCCCGCGCCCGGCAGGTGTTCTTCATGCTGGCCGGCAACCTGGAGCCGGCCTGGTACGTGGAAGTGAACGCCGGCCCCAAGGCCGCGCGCTCCAGCCAGTACTTCGGCTACGTCATCTCCGCCGCCACCGGCCAGGTGCTCTTCCGCAACGACCTGTCCGCGGACGCCGGCACGGCCTTCACGTACAAGGTCTGGGCGGACACGGCGTCCCCGTTCATCCCGGAAGACGGTCCCCAGGGCAACGACGCGACCCCGCACCCCACGGGCACGCGCGACGGCTACCAGGCCCCGCTGAACCGCCCGGCGAACGACATCACCCTGGCCAACAGCCCCTACAGCAAGAACGACCCCTGGCTGCCAGCCAACGCCACGCAGACCACGGGTAACAACGTGGACGCGTACGCGGACCTGAACGCGCCGGACGGCTTCCAGCCCGGAACCCGCGACACCCGCGCGGAGACGACGAGCGACAACACCTTCTCGTACGTCTACGACACGACCAAGGCCCCGGGCACCAGCACCGAGCAGATCAAGGCCTCGGTGGTGAACCTGTTCTACGTGAACAACTTCCTGCACGACTGGTTCTACGACGCCGGCTTCGACGAGGCCGCGGGCAACGCCCAGTCGTTCAACTTCGGCCGTGGCGGCGTGGAGGGCGACCCCCTCCAGGCCCAGGCGCAGGACTACGGCGGCCGCAACAACGCGAACATGAGCACGCCGGCGGACGGTGCGTCCCCGCGCATGCAGATGTACGTGTTCGACGGCACGCCCGAGCTGTCCGTCACCGCGCCCGCGGCGCTGGCCGGCATCTACGAGGCCGGCTCCGCCAGCTACGGCAAGCAGGCGTACGACGTCACGGGTGAGATCAAGGTCCCGGAGACCAACAAGGACGGCTGCGCCGCGTTCGACCCGGGCTACTTCACCGGGAAGATCGCCCTCATCGACCGCGGGACGTGCAACTTCGTCATCAAGTCGCTCAACGCGCAGAACGCGGGCGCCATCGCCACGGTCATCGCGAACAACGCCGCCGGCAGCACCATCAGCATGGGCGGCAACGGCACGGATGACGCGAAGATCAACACGCCGTCCCTGATGATCACCCAGGCCGCGGGCACCGCGTGGAAGGCGGCGGCGGCCACCGAGCCGGTGGCCGTGCACTTCCTGCGCGCGCCGGACCAGGACCGCGACGGTACGCTCGACAACGGCATCATCGCGCACGAGTGGGGTCACTACATCAGCAACCGCCTCGTCGGTAACGCCGCGGGCCTGAGCAACAACCAGGGCCGCTCCATGGGCGAGGGCTGGGGCGACTTCCACGCCATGCTGATGCAGGTGCGTGAGTCCGACCGGACCAAGGCGGGCAACAACAACTGGCAGGGCGTCTACAGCACCGCCGGCTACGTCACGAGCGGTGGCAAGAACCAGGGCTACTACTACGGCATCCGTCGCCTGCCCTACACGACGGACATGAGCAAGAACGGCTACACGTTCCGCCACATCGCCAACTTCACGACCCTGCCCAACGAGCTGGCGACGGCGAGCACCGCCAACAACAGCGAGGTCCACAACAGCGGTGAGGTGTGGGCCACGGCGCTGTGGGAGTGCTACACGAGCCTGCTGAACGCGCACCCGTTCCAGGAGGCGCAGGACCGCATGAAGCGGTACCTCGTCGCCTCCTACAAGGCGACGCCGAACGCGCCGACCTTCACGGAAGCGCGTGACGCGGTGCTGGCCGTGGCGCTCGCGAGCGACCCGGCGGACTACCAGCGCTTCGTGGCGGCCTTCGCCAAGCGCGGCCTCGGCTTCGGCGCCAAGTCGCCGGACCGCGACGCGTTCGACCACATCGGCGTGACGGAGAGCTTCGCCTCGGCCGGCAACCTGGAGGTCACCAGCATCACGCTGGCGGACAGCGCGGGCGGCTGCGACCAGGACGGCATCCTCGACATCGGTGAGCAGGGTGAGCTGAAGATCACCGTGCGCAACGTGGGCGGCAACGGGCTGAGCGCCTTCTCCGGCACCGTCAGCAGCACCAGCACCACGGCGACGCTGGAGTTCCCGAACGGCGCGGCGATCAACGTCCCCGCCCTGTCCCGCGGCGCCTCGGCGACGATCACCGTGCCCGTCAACGTCACCGCGGTCTCCGGCTCGCCCGCGCGCGCCGGCATCAAGGTGGTCTTCGACACCAACGAGATCCCGGCGGCGGCGAAGACGGTGACGTTCGACCCGCGCGTCAACTACGACCACGTCCCCACCACCAGCAACACGGAGACGTTCGAGTCCGGCCTGCGCGGGTGGACGGTGTCGCAGAACCTGTCCTCCTCCGGTGACTGGACGCTGTCCGGCTCGCCGGCCAACCGCTACGCGCACGGCAACGACCCGGGCACGGCGGCGGAGACGACCATCACCAGCCCCTGGCTGAAGGTGGACGACGCGGCGGACTTCATCATCAGCTACAAGTACCGCCACTCCTTCGAGTTCGACTCCAACGCCTCCTACGACGGCGCGGTGCTCGAGTTCACGGTCGACGGCATCGACTGGATCGACCCGTGGGATCTGTACCCGGTGGTGGACGCGGATCCGGGCTACGTGGACTACATCGCCGCGGGCGGCGGCAACCCGCTCGAGGACCGCGCCGCGATGGCGCGGGTGAGCACGGGCTTCCCGGCGTTCAAGACCGCGAGCATCAACTTCGGGACCTTCTTCCCCGACCTGGAGCTCAAGAACGTCCGCTTCCGCTTCCGCATCGGCGGTGACGTGGCCGTGGGCGGTTACGGCCTGGACGTGGATGACGTGACGTTCGAGGGCGCCTCGGCGGTGTTCTCCGGCCAGGCGGATCAGGCGGCCTCCACGGGCGCGTGCAACGTGCCGCCGGTGGCCAACGCGGGTCCGTCGCGCGTGGGCACGGCGGCGGTGGCGGAGGGCACGCTCGTCAACGGCGTCCTCAACCGCGCCACCATCACCCTGAACGGCACGGGCAGCTTCGACCCGGATGCCGCCGCGGGCGAGACGCTCACCTACAACTGGACGCAGGTCGGTGGCGCCACGCCGGTCTCCCTGACCGGCGCGGACACCGCGACCCCGAGCTTCGTGGCGGACGTGGACTACACGGACATCCTCTCCTTCCAGCTCGTCGTCACCGACGCGGCCGGCAAGGCGAGCGCCCCGAAGACGGTGGACATCCAGGTCGTCAACGTGAACCAGCCCCCGGTGGCCGCGGCCACCGCGCCGGCCACGGTGAACGAGGGTGACACCAACGTGACGCTGGACGCCTCGGGCTCCACGGACGCGGATGTGATTCACGCGAACACGCTGACGTACGCCTGGGTCCAGACGCTCCCCGCCTCGCCCAAGGTGACGCTGGCCAACGCCACCAAGGCGAAGGCGACGTTCACGGCGCCGGAAGTGACGGCGGACACGCAGTTCACCTTCACGGTCACCGTGACGGACAGCGCTGGCGCGAAGTCCACCAAGTCGGTCGCCGTGAACGTGAAGAACGTGGACCGTGAGCCGGTGGCCAACGCCGGCGCGGACTTCGACGCGGATGCCCGCTCCACGGTGACGCTGACCGGCTCCGGCTCGGACGCGGACGGCACGGCGGTGACCTACCTGTGGGAGCAGACGGGCGGCACGCAGGTGACGCTGACGGGTGCGGACACGGCGACGGCGACCTTCACGGCGCCGGACGTCAGCGCCCCCACCGAGCTCACCTTCAAGCTCACGGTGTCCTCGGGCGGAGTGTCGGTGTCCGACCTGGTCAACGTGACGGTGCGCAAGGCCAACCGCCACCCGGTGGGCCAGGCTCCGGCCTCCGTCGACGCGGACGAGGGCAGCAACGTGGTGCTGGACGCTTCCGGCATCACGGATCCGGACGGTGACGCGCTCACCTACGTCTGGGCGCAGGTCGGCGGCCCCACGGTGCAGACCACGGGCGCGGGCACGGCGCAGTTGGCGTTCACCGCGCCGCAGGTCCAGGCCGACACGGCCGTGGCCTTCAGCCTGACGGTGACGGACGTGGACGGCGCCGCCTCGGGCCCGTACGTCTACACGGTCAACGTGAAGCAGGTGAACCAGGCGCCGGTCGCCAAGGTCCGGGTCATCTCGGGCGTGCGCGGCGGTGAGCTGGTGAAGATCGACGCCTCCACGTCCACGGATCCGGACAACGAGCCGCTGACCTACGCCTGGGAGCAGACGGGTGGCCCGTCCGTGACGCTGACCGGCGCCAACTCCGCCGAGGCCAGCTTCACCCCGCCGGCGAAGAAGACGCTGGAGAACTACACCTTCAAGGTGACGGTGAAGGACGCGGCGGGTGCCACCAGCACCGCCAACATCACGGTGAACGTGCCGAAGGCCGACGACGGCGGTGGCTGCTCCTCCACGGGCGGCTCCGCTGGCGGCATGGCGCCGCTGATGGCGCTGTTCGCGGCGATGGCGCTCGCGCGCCGTCGCAAGGCCTAGGCCGGCGCCGCGGCTGAAGCCCTGAAGTGACACGGGGGCGGTCCTCACGAAGCGTGGGGGCCGCCCCTTCTTCATTTCCGTCAGGCGTCCGGGGACGGAGGATGCGGTAGGCTCCCGCGCCTCATGGCACGCACGTTCCAGGTGGGAGACACCTTCACGCACGTCCGCCAGTGCGACCGGCTGCGGCCGGTGTATTACGCGGGCGCTTCCGGGGACTACAACCCCATCCACATCGACCCGGAGGTGGGCCGGCAGGCCGGCTTCAACGGCGTCATCCTCCAGGGGCTCTGCACGCTGGGCTGGGCGGTGGAGGCCGTGGCCGTCTTCGTGGGAGACCCGGGGCTGGTGCGCCGGGTGAAGGTGCGCTTCTCCCGGCCGGTGCTGCCGGAGGACACCGTCACCTTCCAGGGCCGCGTCACCGCCATCACGGAGGGCCGGCTCACCACGGAAGTCTCCGCCACCAACCAGCGCGGCGAGCCCGTCCTCCGGGGCGCCGTCGTCGAAACCTCGCTCGGATAGCCATGGCCCTGGACCCCAAGTTCGTCGGCCGTGCGTACGGCCCCTTCACCTATGAGATTGGCCGGGAGAAGCTGCGCGAGTTCTCCCTCATCCTCGGCGGCTCCGTGCCCTCCGCGGGCACCTTCGGCGAGCCCCCCGCGCACGTCAGCCCCCTGCTCTACTCGCAGGAGGCGGCCCAGGCGGGCCCGTACGGCGACGTCATCGCCTTCCCCAGCTTCGCGGTGGTGTTCGCCATCCGCCCCTTCAGCGCCGCCATCGCGGATCCGGAGCTGGGCGTGGACCGCGTGCGGCTGGTGCACGGTGAGCAGGAGCTGGAGTTCCTGGGCGTGATGCGCCCCGGGGACGTGCTCACCACCACGGGCCACATCTCCGAGCTGTACCGCAAGGCCGGGATGGACTTCCTCGTCGTCACCACGGAGACGCGCGACGCGAAGGGCGAGCCCGTGGTGCGCGGCGTGTGGACGGCCGTCATCCGCCCCGCGTGACGAAGCGGCCGCGCGCGGCTACTCGCCGGGGGCGATGATGCCCTCGTCGAGCAACTGCGCGAGGATGCGCGCGGTGTCCAGGCGCGACATGCCGGACAGCGCGAAGAGGTCATCGAAGCTCACCGCGCCGTCAATCTGCGCCAGCACGAAGCCCGCGCGGTGGTCCAGGTTGAGCCAGATGATGTCATCCGGCTGCAGCCGCACGCGCGGCATGCGGTGCAGGTCTCCCAGCCGCGCCTCCAGCATGGACACCAGGATGCGCTCGCTGCGGTCGCGCAGCGCCTCCACGCGCGGGTTCTCCGGCGCCAGGGACTGGGCCCGGCGCAGCAGCTCCACCGCGCCGGAGTGGTCATCCAGCGCCAGCAGGTCCTCCGCGCCCCGCAGCAGGCTCTCCACCTCCGAGCCCTCCGGCAGCCCGCCCACCGGCGCGAAGGTGTCCGGCAGCCCGAACTCCTGCGTGCGGTGCGCCTCCGCGATGAGGTCCAGCGCGTCGCCGCGCATGCCCGTGCCCTCGGGCAGGCTCACGGACTCACGCAAGGGGGCCACCACCGGGCCGGGCTCGGAGGGGCCGGCCCAGGCGCCCCAGTCCGCCTCCTGATCCGGGCCCGTCAGGTTCCACCCGGTGTCCCCGCCGTGCTCCGCCAGGCCGTCCCGCCCCAGCAGCCGGCGCGCGCGCGCGTTGGCCGGGTCCAGCTCCAGGGCCCGGGCGAACAGCTTCTCCGCGCCCGCCAGGTCGCCGCTCAGCCGCAGCAGCAACCCGGCTTCGACCAGCGCCTTGGCCCGGAGCGCGTTCATCGGCTACCTCCCCGGCGTCCCGCGCGAGCCCGCCGAGCGCAGCAGCGGCAGGCTCTGGGACAGGGCCTCGCAGGCCCGGGTGAGCACGCCCACGTCGTCCGCGCCGCGCGCCTGCCGCGCGGAGTCCAGGGCGGCCTCCGCGCGGGCGACGACGTCCGGCGGCAGGCCTCCCGCCCCGGGCATGAGCCGCACGCGGGAGAGCGCGTCCACCAGGTCGCGCGCCAGGATGTCCAGCTCCACGCGCTTGGACTTCAGCTCCTCCGTGTTGCGCGCCGCCACCAGCCAGTCGCGCTGCTCGTCCATGATGCGGCGCAGCTCGTCCTCCGTCAGGCCGCTGGACGCGGTGACGGTGATGGACTGGCGCAGGCCCGTGTCACGGTCGCGCGCGGACACGGACACGATGCCCTCCGCGTTGATGTCGAACGTCACCTCGATCTCCACCTGCCCGCGCGGCGCCTCGCGCAGGCCGGTGAGGAGGAACTCGCCCAGCAGCTCGTTGTGGTGCGCGAGCTCGTGCTCGCCCTGGAGCACCATGATCTTCACCGTGCGCTGGAAGTCCTTGGAGGTGGCGAACACCTCCGTGGCGGACGTGGGCACGGTGGTGTTGCGCGGAATCAGCCGCCGCACGTAGCCGCCCGCGATGGCCACGCCCATGCTCTGCGGGGTGACGTCCAGGAGCAGCAGCTCGCTCTCGTGGCCCACCAGCGCGTGCGCCTGGATGGCGGCGCCCAGGGCGACCACCTCCTCCGCGTGCACGCCCTTGCACGGCTCGCGGCGGAAGTACTGGCGCACCTGCTCCACGATGCGGGGCATGCGCGACATGCCCCCCACCAGGATGACCTCCTTCAGGTCCGAGGGGCGCACCTTCGCCTCGCCCAGCACCTCCGAGGTGATGCCCACCAGGCGCTCGCCCAGGTCCGCCGTGAGCTCCTCCAGCTTCTCGCGGGTGAGCGAGGACTGCAGGTGCAGCGCGGCGCCTCCGCCCGGCGGCGTGCAGATGAAGGGCAGGTGCACCTGCGTCTCCTTCACCGAGGACAGCTCCACCTTCGCCTTCTCCGCGGCGTCCTTCAGCCGCTGCAGCGCCATGCGGTCCTTGCGCAGGTCGATGCCGTGCTCCTTGGCGAAGCCGAACACCATCCACTCGATGATGCGGTGGTCCCAGTCCTCGCCGCCGAGGAAGGTGTCACCGCCAGTGGCCACCACGTCGAAGATGCCGTTGTTGATCTCCAGCACCGACACGTCGAAGGTGCCGCCGCCCAGGTCCAGCACGGCGATCTTCCCGTTCACCGTGCGGCCGAAGCCGTAGGCCAGCGCCGCCGCGGTGGGCTCGTTGATGATGCGCAGGACGTCCAGCCCCGCGATGCGGCCCGCGTCCTTGGTGGCCTGGCGCTGCCCGTCGTTGAAGTAGGCCGGCACGGTGATGACGGCCTGGGTGACGGGCCGGCCGAAGTGCGCCTCCGCGTCCGCCTTCAGCTCCGCCAGGATCATGGCGCTGACCTCCGGCACGGCGAGGTCGCGGCCCGCCAGCCGGATGCGCACGTCGTCGTGCGCGCCGCACACCACCTGGTACGTGAGCGCGCGCAGCGCGTCCTGCACCGGGTGCGAGGAGAACTTGCGGCCGATGAGGCGCTTGGCCGCGGACACCGTCTCCTGCGGGTTGGTGATGGCCTGCCGCTTGGCGATGCCGCCCACCAGCCGCTTGCCGTTCTTCGACACCGCCACCACGGACGGCGTGAGGGGCTGGCCGGTGCGGTTCTTGATGATGATGGGCTGACCGTCCTGCACCGTGGCGACGAGGCTGTTCGTCGTCCCCAGGTCGATGCCAATCAGCGGTTCGGGCTCAGCAGCCATGGGGACGCATGCACCTCATCACGTGAACGTCCAGCGCAGCTTCTTGAGGCCGGCGCGAGCGTCGGCGTTGTCGGGGTCCAGGCGCAAGACATCCTCGAAGTGGTGCTTGGCCTGCTTCTTCTGCCCCGCCACCAGGAGCAACTGGGCCAGCAGGAGCTGGTAGTCCGCGCGCCCCGGCTTCAGCTCCACCGCGCGCTGCGCGAGCTTCAGCACCTCCTGCGGGTCCTGCGCCAGCTCCCGCCCCACGCGCGCCGCCTGGAAGGCCGCCTCCGGGTTGTCCGCGTTGAGCGACACGGCCAGCTTGTACGCGGCCTGCGCGCCCGCGAAGTCGCCGCGCATCTCCAGCTCCTGGCCCCGCTCCACCTCCGCCTGCGCGCGCGTCAGGTCGTGCTTGCGGCGCGCCTCCACCAGCAGTTGGGCGACCTCGCGGTTCTTCGGGTCCAGGCCCAGCACGTGGTTGAAGTCCTGGTAGGCCCGCTCGAAGTCCCCGCGCGCGGTGGCCGCCCTGCCCCGGGCGATGAGCTCCGTGAGCTTGTGGCTGCGCGCCATGTACGGGTGGCGCGCGAAGCGGGCCTGGCGCTCTGCGCGGCGGGCCTCCGACTCCGCGTCCTCCGGGGGCGGGGCGGCGGCGGGCGGCACCGTGGCGAACGACCCCGAGGGAGGCCGTGCACCCGGGGCGGCGGAGGGCGACACCGCCGCGAAGCCGCCGCTGGACACCGTGCGCGCGACCGGAGGCGGCGTGGAGGGGCGCGCGGCCGGGGGCGGCGTCGCGGGCGCGCGCGGCGGCTCCTGGCGGCTGAGGGCGTTGTGGGCGTCCGTGAGGCGCTTGAAGATGCGCTCCAGCCGGGCGCGGAAGCTGCCCAGGTTCTTGCCGAAGTAGCGGTCCGGGTGGAAGCGGCGGGAGGCGTTGTAATACGCCTGCTTCACCTCCTGGGGGCTGGCGCCCCGGGCCACGCCCAGCACCGCGTGGTGGTCCATCCCGTCCAGCGAGCGCTCCATCTCGATGATGTCGCGCTTCTGGTCGGGCTCCAGGTCCACCTCCTCCGCCATGGCGGCGTCCACCGCCGGGGCGGCGGGCGCGGCGAGTTTCACCACCCGGGCGGGCACGATGGCGCCCTTGGCGCGCAGGGCCAGCAGCACGGCGATGGTGCGCGCCTCGCCCAGCGAGGAGCGGGACAGCACGGCGTCGATGCGTTCGACGCGGCCCACCAGCGCCAGCACGGAGCCCTCCTCGGGGCTGAGCTGGAGACGGGCCGGGTCCAGGTGGGGCACCGTGGCGATGTGGTCGGTCCTGCCCCCCAGGCCGACGATGGGGTTGGGCGCGCTCAAGGTGTCAGTTCCGCGGGCTGGCGAATCCCCAAGTGTAGGTGTCCGGGAAGCAGGGCGTCAAACCTCCCGGAACCGTGAAACCGCTCCCCTTCTACAGCGTGGAGAGGACACGCTGGAGGATGCCCAGCGCTTCGTCCAGTTCGTTCCGGGTGATGATGAGGGGCGGGGCGAAGCGGAGCGTGACTTCCCCGGCGGAGTTCACCAGAAGACCGGCTTCTCGCAGCTTCGCGATGACGGGGGCGACCTCCAGGTCCAGCTCCACGCCCAGCAGCAGCCCCTGCCCGCGCACCGCCTGGATGCGGCCTTGCGGCAGCGCGGCCTGGAGCGCGCGCGCGCCGGCGAGGAAGTGCTCCCCCTTGGCCTGCACGTCGGCCAGGAAGCCGGGCTCGCGCATCAGCCGCAGCACCACGTTGCCCGCGGCGGCGGACACCAGGTTGCCGCCGAACGTGGAGCCGTGGGTGCCCGCGGAGAGGCTGCCCGCCAGCTCCTCGCGGCAGAGCATGGCGCCCATGGGCAGCCCGTTGCCCAGCGCCTTGGCGATGCTGATGGCGTCCGGCCGGATGCCGTGGTGCATGAAGCCGAAGGGCTGGCCGGTGCGGCCCATGCCCGTCTGGACCTCGTCCACGAGCAGCAGCAGGCCCTTCTCGTCGCAGAGGGCGCGCAGGCCCTGGAAGAAGCCCGGGGGCGCCATGCGCACACCGCCCTCGCCCTGGATGGGCTCCACCAGGATGGCGGCGGTGGACGGCCCCACGGCGCGGCGCACCGCCTCCAGGTCGCCGAACGGCAGGTGCCGGAAGCCCTGGGGCAGCGGCTCGAAGCCGGCGTGGTACTTCGGCTGGCCGGTGGCGGTGACGGTGGCCAGCGTGCGGCCGTGGAAGCTCTTCTCGAAGGTGAGGATCTCGAAGCGCTCCGGCTGCCCCCGGTCCTTCATCACCTTGCGGGTCAGCTTGATGAGGGCCTCGTTGGCCTCCGCGCCGGAGTTGCAGAAGAACGCGCGCGGCAGGCCCGCCCAGTCGGTGAGCTGCGCGGCCAGGTCGATCTGCGGCTGCGAGTAGAAGACGTTGGACACGTGCCACAGCGTGTCCAGTTGCGCCTTGGCCGCCGCGACCACCTCCGGGTGGCAGTGGCCCAGCGCGCAGACCGCGATGCCGCCGATGCAGTCCAGGTACGCCTTGCCGTCCGCGTCCCAGACCCGCGTGCCCTGCCCGCGGACCAGGGCGATGGGTTGCTGCTTGTAGTTCTGCAGCAGGTGCTGCTTCGCCTTCTGGATGAGCGGCTCGTTACCAGGGGCGGATGCGGGGGACGGCGGCGCTTGCAAGGTGGTGTACCTCTCTCTTCCTGATGACGCGGTGTGACGACGCGCGGACCCTAGCGCGCTAGAGGATGTAGCGCGACAGGTCCTCGTCCTGGACGATGGCGGCCAGGCGCTCGCGCACGTAGCCAGCGTCCACCTGGAAGTCGCGCGGGCCCATTTCGCTGGCGGTGAACGACACCTCGTCCAGCAGGCGCTCCAGCACGGTGTGCAGCCGCCGGGCGCCGATGTTCTGCGTGCGCTCGTTGGCCTGCTGGGCGATGCGGGCGACCTCCGCCACCGCGTCGTCCGTGAAGGACAGGCGCACGCCCTCGGTGGCGAGCAGCGCGGTGTACTGGCGCATGAGCGAGTTCTTGGGCTCGCGCAGGATGCGCACCAGGTCCTCGCCGGACAGCGGCTCCAGCTCCACGCGGATGGGGAAGCGGCCCTGGAGCTCCGGGATGAGGTCCGCCGGCTTGGAGACGTGGAAGGCGCCCGCGGCGATGAAGAGCATGTGGTCCGTCTTCACCTGGCCGTACTTGGTGTTGACGGCGGACCCCTCCACGATGGGCAGGATGTCGCGCTGCACGCCCTCGCGCGACACGTCCGGGCCCCCGCCGCCCTTGCCGCCCTCGCGGCTGGCGATCTTGTCGATCTCGTCGATGAAGACGATGCCGCTGGACTCGGCGCGCGCCACGGCCTCGCGCTGGACGCGGTCCGGATCCACCAGCTTCTGCGCCTCCTCCGCGCGCAGCACCTGGAGCGCCTCCGGCACGCGCAGCTTGCGCTTCCGGGTGTTCTTCATGCCCGGCATGTTCTTGAACAGGTCCTGGAGGTTGACGCCGATCTCCTCCATGCCCTGGCCGCTGAAGTTGCGCATGAACGTGGGGGAGCTCTCGCTGGTCTCCACCTCCACGGTCTGATCATCCAGCGTGCCGGCGCGCAACTGGGCGCGCAGCTTCTCCCGCTCGCTGTCGCCCAGCGGCGTGGGCGCGGGGGTGGGCGGCGGCGCGAAGCCGAACGGCGGAGAGGACGTCGTGCGCGCCTGCCCGCCGTTCTTGATGAGCTCCATCAGCCGGTCCTCGGCCAGTTCCTCCGCGCGCGGCTTGACCTTCTCCGTCTCCTCCTCGCGGACCAGCGCGATGGCGGCCTCCACCAGGTCGCGGATCATCGACTCGACGTCGCGGCCCACGTAGCCCACTTCCGTGAACTTGCTGGCCTCCACCTTGACGAAGGGGGCCTGGGACAGCTTCGCCAGGCGGCGGGCGATCTCCGTCTTCCCCACGCCGGTGGGGCCGATCATGATGATGTTCTTCGGGTAGATCTCATCCCGCAGGTCGTCCGGCACCTGCTGGCGGCGCCACCGGTTGCGCAGCGCGATGGCGACGGCGCGCTTGGCGTCGTTCTGCCCGACGATGTAGCGGTCCAGCTCGCTGACGACCTCGCGAGGCGTGAAGGCGGACAACTTGCGCGATTCGGCCACGGGGCGGTCCTCTCAGAGCTCTTCGTAGGAGACGTTGGCGTTGGTGTAGACGCAGATGTCCGCGGCGATGGCCATGGCCTGCGTGCAGATGTCGCGGGCGGACAGGTTGGAGTGCGCCTGGAGGGCGCGCGCGGCGGCCAGGGCGTAATGGCCCCCGCTGCCCACGGCGGCGATGCCGTGGTCCGGTTCAATCACGTCGCCCGCGCCGGACAGGATGAAGGTCTTCTCCTTGTCCGCGACGATGAGCAGCGCCTCCAGGCGGCGGAGGAAGCGGTCGGTGCGCCAGTCCTTGCCCAGCTCCACGCAGGCGCGGGCCAGGTTCTTCTGGTGCTCCTTGAGCTTGGCCTCGAAGCGCTCGAAGAGCGTGAAGGCGTCCGCGGTGCTGCCCGCGAAGCCGGCGAGCACCTGGCCCTCGCCGAGCTTGCGCACCTTGCGCGCGGTGTTCTTCATGATGGTCTTGTCGAGGCTGACCTGGCCGTCGCCCGCGATGACGACCTTCCCGTCGCGGCGAACACAGAGGATGGTGGTGCCGTGGAACATGAGAGGGGGTTTAACAAGACCGCCCGGCCGCGACCCACAAAAACCGCGCGGCTGTCCGCTCCCTCACCCTGCGACAGGCGCTCAGGTCGCGGTCGCTTTCATCCAGCGGCCCACGAGCTTAACGAGAGCGGCCTTCCTCGCCTTCACCGTCTTCGCGTCCGGCAGCGTCACGACGCCCCGGTCCTTCGCCAGCCACTCCACCAGTCCGGAGTCGTCCTCGAAGGCGAAGCCCTTCGCGTCCTTCACCTTCGCGCCCCGGTGGAGGATGACCTGGAAGATGCCCTTGGGGGCCAGGCGGAACGTCACGCGGTCATCCCCCGAGTGCACGAAGCTGGGGGCCTTCCACTTGATGCGCTCGGTGATGCTGTCGTCCGAGTCCAGGATGGCCGTGCGCACGGCTTGGATCTCCGCCTTCAGCGGGTGCTCGAGCTCCGCCATGAACTGGTCGACTTCGCCGTTGCGCCTGGCCATTCCTGTCCCCCTTTCCTACTTCGCGGGCGCCGGAGCGGGCGCCGCCCCAGAAGGCGCGGGCGCGCCCGGCAACTCAGACGGCACCAGCTTGGGCAACAGCACGCGGCAGGCGTCCTCGGACAGCCAGTGGTACGTGCACAGCCACTCGGTGACGGGCACGCGCACCTGCCAGCCCAGCACGAAGAGGATGAGCAGCGTGAGCCCCAGGCGGGCGCCCAGCGACATGCTCTCGGACTCGTCGTCGCCCTGCGTGTGGCGCAGCGCCCCGCGCACCAGGTCCACGTGGTCCACGCGCGCGTTGCCCGGCAGCCGGGGCCTGCGGGTGATGAGCGTCGCCACGCCGCGCGTGAGCATCAGCCGGTCGTTGAGCGCCCAGCCGGAGCCCTCCAGCAGCAGCGCCAGGTTGCGCCGCCGCAGCTTCAGCCACCCCAGCAGCCCCGCGGGCGCCATCACCACGATGGCCAGGATGGTCGCCGCGGTGATGACGTCCACCAGCGTGAGCGACTTCACCTGCGTGAGGATGAACGCCAGCGATGAGCCCAGCGCCGCGAACGCGATGCCGCCCGCCGCGAGCACGCCCGCGATGCCGCCCCCCGCCGGAGCCGCCGCGGGCGCAGCACCCGCCGGGGCCGGCGCCGCCGGGGGCGGAGGCGCGGTCACCGTCTGCTTGTAGCCGGACTCCAGCGACGCATCGAAGTCCTTCTCACCGGACGCGGCCAGCCCCTCCACCTTGCTGGTGATGAACGCGCCGATGCGCATGAACGGCATGGTCATCGACTCCCAGAGCGACACGGGCTGGCGGATGACCTGCGTGACGATGGCGTCGCTCTCCTTGCCGTCCACGTCGTAGAACACGCCGCGCTTGCCCACGACGAGCTCCGTGCTGCGGCCGGCGGTGACGGGCACCGCCACCTCGTAGGCGTCCGCCGCGTCGCGGGGCAGCACCTTCACGTAGAGGATGCAGGTGGTCCCCTGCCCCGTCAGCGCCGCGTGCGCCGCGCGGTCCGTCACCAGCACGGACAGCGTGTACTTGCGCCCCGCCATGATGAGCGAGCCCCGCTCCATCAGCGCCCGCCGCTTGGGCAGGTACAGGTTGGGCATGCTGATGAAGTTGTTGGCGAACTGCAGCAGCCAGCGCTGGTACAGCACCAGCCGCTCCAGCTCCGCGATGACGTCCAGCGTGGGCTTGAGCGACAGGTCCTCGCGGCTCACCGCCTCCAGCGCGTCCAGCTCCTCGTCCGACACGGCGCCCAGCGTGTCCGCCACCGCGTGCAGCGGGCTTGCGTCCCGCTTCGCCTGCCAGCCGAGGATGGCTTCCGCCTTCGCGGACAGCTCGCGCCAGGCCGTGTCCGTCAGCTTCACGCCGTCGCCCAGCAGCGGCGTCGCCACCTCCTGGTGGAAGGCCTCCAGCTTCTCGTAGCCGGCGCCGCGGTACAGCCGCGCCCACACCAGCACGCCGCTCGGGTCCGGCGGCGCGATGGGCAGCTCGTTCGCGGCCTTCCCCATGGCGCCCAGGTCCCCCAGCGCGCCCTCCACCCGGTCCGCGCGCAGGCGCAGGCTGGCGGCGGCCTCCGGCTGCGCGGCCACCAGCCGGCACTGCACGAAGTAGCCGTCCAGGAGCGGCGCCACGTCGTGCACGCGCTTCGCCTGCTCCAGGCTCGCCGCGCCCCAGGTGAACACGCCGTCCCTGCCGCCCAGGTGCGCGAGCAGGGCCGCGCGCTCCTCGCGGAAGCGCTTCACCAGGCCCACGTCCACGCCCGCCAGGCCCGCGCGGTTCGTCACCTGCGGGAAGGCCGCGATGATGGACTGCGCCAGGGGCCGCAGCCGCTCCGGCAGCGACGCCGGGGCGATGATGCCGTCGCCGTTCTTGCCCGCGTCGCGCAGCGCCTTGTCACTGGTGCGAAGCTGCTCCAGCGACAGCTTCGTGGTGTCCGGCGCGTTGAGCGTGCGCAGCACCAGCTCCGCCGCGCCCCTGAGGTTGGAGGCCGTCTCGGAGAGCGCCGACAGCTCCAGCACGTCGCTGCCCGCGTCCGCGCCCTTGCGGTCCTGCAGCCGCGCCGCCGTCCAGTCCACCGCCGCGCGCAGCTCCTCCACGCGGATGCGGCGGTTGCCGTCCGCGTCCATCAGCGTGAGGAAGCGCGGATCACACGCGATGCCCTCCATGGGGCACGCGAGCGCCATCCACTGGGTCGCGGGGATCCTCACCGCCTCGGTGAGGGTGTTGAAGTCAGGGATGTCGACCTGGAGCGAGCCGCCATAGCGGCGATAGACGAGCTGTGCCATTCGGCGCGAGAAGACAGCACACCCCGTGCGGGTGTGCACGCCTCAACATCAGGTCGCGCCCGGGAAGAAAGGTCCGGGTGGACTCTGGATTGCCCGGGGCGGATGCCTTCACTAGATTCATGGGGCACATCCCGCGCGTTCGCGGTCGGTCTCGCCAGCCGGTCCCAACTCGGCGTTTGAATTGTCCCTGCAGCCCCGGCTGGTGTGGTCCTCGCGCGAGCGCATCGCCGCGCAGTTGGTTGCCCTCCTGAGGGAAGCGCCCCGGGAGTCCGTCGACTTGAGGTTTCGCGGCCTCTCGTTGCTCGACATCTTCGGGAGCGGTGAGCAGCTCCCCCTCCTCCGGAAGTGGATCTTCGACCCGCTCGAGCCCTATCGCATCCGTGTCAACGCGCTGCGCGTGGCGACAAGGTTCGGCCTGACGCTCTCCGGGCAGGAGTTCGTCCAGCTCTGCGGAAGCCCCGGCCAGGGGGAGGCGTTGGCCCCGGACCTGCTCGTGCTTTTCGACTACGCGAGGCTCGAGTCCTTCGATGACGTCATGAAGGAGGCATTGCTCCACCTGACGCCCCTGGAGCGGAGCCGTCACCTCCGTGACCCGTGTCATGTCCCGCAGCCTCCGGAGTTGGACGCGTGGCTCTTCGAGCAGTGGTACCAGTGCGACCGCCACCTGCTGGTGGCGCAGGATGAGGGCCTCTCCGAGGGCGAGGAGTGCAACGTCACCGTGGCGTTCGTCCAGCGTGCGCGCCCGGCCGCCTGGCGGCTGCTGCGTGAATGGAGCGAGCGGCTGAGCGAAGCTCGGATGGAGCGCCTGCTGGTGCGCCTGAAGGGCCGCCACCACGAGGACGTGGTACGGCTCGCGAACGCCTCCAAGGCCTTCCATGATTTTGCCGCGAGGCGACTCCTGCTCCCCCTCGATGCGCTTCTGGCGCATTGGGGAGAGGAGGAACTGCTACGCCGTCTGGACCGTGTCGTGCAGGCAGCGAATGTCGCGTGCACCGTGCCGCATCAACTCGTGGCGCGCCCCACGTTCTTCGCGCGGGCCGTGGAGTTGCTGGGGGAGTGGGAGGTTGCCCGGCGGCGCGTGTTGTACCGGCGCCTCTGTGACTTCGACATGGCTGCGGACGTTCGGTTCGATCTGTACAAACAGCTTCGAGAGAAGGATCCGGCCGCCGCCGCGCGTTGGGGGCTCGTCGCGTGGCGATACCCAGACAATGCGGATCTTCTCCGTCAAATCCTCATGAACGTCGTGGCCCGCGCTCCAGTGGCCGAGGACCGTCCCGTGCTCCTGGCGGCGCTCCGCGAGTCGGATGAGCGGATGCAGTTTCTGGCGGTGTCCGCGTTGCTCTCGCTGGGCGAAAGCGGGCCGGGCTGGGTGGATCGACTCCATTCCCTGTCGCACTCGGAGAACCCCAGCGTCCGCGGCCTCGCGCTCGCAGGGCTCGTTCAGCAAGGCCAGCGGGAAGGGTTGGAGTCACAGCACGGAGTCGGGAGGAGTGACGCGGTCGACGCGCTCTCCCGGCGAGGAACGGATGAAGACCTCTCCCTCTTGCTGGAGATGCGCCTGGAAGGAAAGGCCTCCCAGGCCGTAGACAACCACCTCAGGCACCATCTGGCCCGCCACGAAGGCAAGCCGGTGACGGACTGGCCTCCGCGCAACACCTCCGATGGTTGGTGTGAGGTGTGTCTGATGTACGAATAGGCGGGAGGAGGGCCGGTGCGCCCTCCCCCCTTCACCAGGGCCACCCGCTACTGCGCGGTGGCGACGGCGCTGTACACGCCGGGGTTCTGCCCCTGGCCGATGATGTAGACGGCCCGCGCGTCATCCTTGCCCGCGAAGTACACGGGCACCTGCACGCCCTGGTCGAGCGTCTTCCGCGCCCCCGACTTCACGTCGTAGACCGCCACGTCGTACGTGTCCGAGTCCATGCGCGCGTACGTCGCCAGCACGCGGGCGCCGTCCTCGGAGATCTTGTAGCTGAAGATGCCCTGCAGCCACGTCTTCGCCTCGGCCGGCTTCGCGTTCAGGTCCACGGCCTTGAAGTCGCACGCGCGGCCGTTGCGGATGCAGTTGGTGCGGAACACCACCGCGCTGTTGTTCGGCGCGAAGCCGTAGCCGAACACACCCGGCTGCACCTTCTCCGCCTTCTCCTCCCCCAGCGCGTACAGCATCAGGTCCACGGAGAACACCGGCTTCAGGAAGCGCGACAGGAACGCCACGTAGCGGCTGTCCGAGCCCCACACGAAGTTGGGCACCCGGTCCCCCACCCGCTTGGGCGCGCCGTCCGGCAGCGACGCCACGGCGAGCCCGCCCGCGCGCGAGGGCTGATCGTACTTCTCCAGGAAGCCCACCGCCTTGGAGTCCGGCGCGAACGCCAGCTCCTCCACGGCCTCGCCCAGCTTGCGCCCCGCGCCGCCGGACGCCGGGCCCACGTACAGGTCGCCCAGTTGCTCCGGCTTGCCGTTCTCCGTGCGCGCCAGCCACTGGCCATCCGGCGAGAAGCCGAACGTCTTCGTGCCCGTGGCCAGCTTCGTGCCCTTCAGCGCCGGCAGGGCCGCGAGGTACAGGTCATACATGCCTCGCACGGCCTCGCTGCGCACCTGGTAGGCCACGTGCTTGCCGTCGGAGGACACCTGGTAGTCGCCCACCTGATCCGCCAGCTTGCGCGGCGCCTCCGTGGCGCCCACCGTCACCGCCGCCAGCCCGCCCGCGGCGGACAGCCGGCGCTTGAAGAGCAGCGTCTTGCCGTCCGGGGTGAACTGCGCGGTGCTCACCTCGCCCGCCACGTCCTGGAACGGCCCCTGCGGCAGCTTGCCCAGCTTCAGCGTGCCCGCGTCCACGAAGGCCACGTTCACCCCGTCCGGAGAGGGCAGCAGGTAGCTCACCGCCGTGCCCAGCTTCACCGGCTCCGCGCCCGCGTCCGCGAGCGACAGCACGTTCAGCTCGCCGGACTGCGAGGCCGGGTTGTAGCCCGTCACGTACAAGAGGTGCTTCGAGTCCTGGGAGAACAGCAGGCTGCCCGGCACGTTCGTCACGCCGTCGCCCAGCGCGCGCGCCTTCCCGCCCGCCGTCGGCACGACGTGCAGCGAGCCCACCAGCATCTGCGGCGGGATGCCGTCCAGCCGGGGCTTCTGCCCGTTGAGCAGGAACGTGGCGAACTGCCCGTCCGGCGACAGGCGCAGGTCCGCCGCCCGTCCCGCCGCGAGCAACTGCCCCTGACCGCCCACCACCGTGGTGCCCTTCGCCGCGCTGCGGACCGTGTCCCCCTGCGCGGCGCTGCGCTGCGAGGGCGCGGCGTTGTCCTCGCCCTTCTTGCACCCCGACACCGCCAGCAGGGCCACCAGGCCCACCATCCCGGTTCGCTTCATGCGCTCGTCTGTCCTTCCGTCTGGGCGACAACGCCCGCGAGTGGCAGCCAGGCCGCCAGGTCCTGCTTCGCCCGCGCCGAGTAGGCCGCGCGCTTGTCCGCCTTCTTCATCCGCCCGGACAGCGGCGGGAACAGGCCGTAGATGACGTTGGTGGGCTGGTGCGGGTGGTCCGGCGGGTGCGCTTCCCCGGTGAGGTGCCGGTACAGCGACCCCAGCGCCGTCGTGGCCGGGGGCGGCACGAACGCCGTGCCCGTCAGCCGCGCGTGCACCGCCAGCGCCACCAGGTAGCCGCACGCCGCGCTCTCCACGTAGCCCTCCACGCCCGTCACCTGTCCCGCGAAGAACACCCGCCGCTCCGTCTTCAACGACAGGTCCTCCGCCAGCAGGCGGGGCGAGTCGATGAACGTGTTGCGGTGGATCTGCCCCATCCGCAGGAACTCCGCATTCTGGAGGCCCGGGATGCACGTGCTGAAGATGCGCTTCTGTTCACCCCAGGTCAGACGCGTCTGGAAGCCCACCATGTTCCACGCCGTGCCCGCCCGGTCCTCCATGCGCAACTGCACCACCGCGTACGGATCCGTCCCCGTCCGGGGGTCCTTCAGCCCCACGGGCTTCATGGGCCCGTAGGCCAGCGTGTCGTCGCCGCGCTCGGCCATCACCTCGATGGGCAGACACCCTTCGAAGTATTTCGGTTCCTCGAAGCTGTGCGGCACCACCTTCTGGCCCGCCTTCACCTCGTGGACGAAGCGGTAGTACTCGTCCTTCGTCATGGGCAGGTTGAGGTAGTCATCCCCGCCGCCCTTGCCGTAGCGGCTCTGGCGGAAGGCGATGTCCATGTCGATGGAGTCACCGGACAGGATGGGCGCGATGGAGTCGTAGAAGTAGAGCTTCGTGCCCACGTGGCGCTCCAGGTCCGCCGTGAGCGCCTCCGACGTCAGCGGCCCCGTGGCCACCACCACCACGCCGTCCTCCGGCAGCCGCTCCACCTCACCGCCCACCAGCTCCACGCCCGCGCCGGAGACGAGCCGGGTGGTGATTTCGCGCGAGAAGCCCTCGCGCTCCACCGCCAGCGCGTCGCCCGCGGGCACGCGGTGCAGGTCCGCGCTGGAGAGCACCAGCGACCCCAGCGCGCGCAGCTCCGCGTGCAAGAGGCCAATGGCGCTCTCCGGGTTGTCCGAGCGCAGCGAGTTGCTGCACACCAGCTCCGCGAGCGTGTCCGACTTGTGCGCCGGAGAGCGCTTGTGCGGCTTCATCTCCCGCAGCACCACCGGCACGCCGCGCCGCGCCAGTTGATACGCGCACTCCGTCCCCGCCAGGCCCCCACCAATCACCGTCACCCGCTGCTGCTTCACGTCCGACATGCGTGCCTCCGGGCCCCCGCACCGGGGCCCCAAAGGGCCCTGTTAGCAGAGAGGCCACGCCCTTTCACGTCCGCCCGCCTGCCCTGCGTCCCGCCATTCGTGCGGAATGGGAGGTGAGGTTTCCCCACCTCGGATCCAACCCTAGGTTTCTCGCGGTCTTCGCTCGGGACGGGAAGCGTCCGGGCGAGCGCCCTTCAACCGCGAATCTGGGATGGGAGTGACGCAGCCATGAGCCGAGCCGACGACTTGTTGAAGATCCGGGGCCTGTTGCAGGAGCGCCGCAGGACGACCGAGACCGCCCAGGCGGGCGCGCGCCGCGAGCTGGCCGCCCTGAAGGATCAGGAGCGTGATCCCGAGTACGAGGAGCAGGCGCAGGCGGAGCTGGCGGACTACACGCTCAGCACGCTGATTGAAGCGCAGCGCCGGGAGATCATGCTCATCGACGCCGCGCTGAGCCGCATGGACAACGACGTGTTCGGTGAGTGCGTGGACTGCGGCAACGAGATCTCCCTGGACCGGCTGGAGGCCATGCCCTTCGCCATCCGCTGTGAAGAGGACGCCGCCGTGCACGAGCAGGAGACGCGAGAGGCCGCGCGCCACGTGGGCAGCCTGTCCCTCTAGCGAAGCCGTCCAGCCCTCCCCCGTGCGTCCATCCCGCGCGGGGGAGTCGTGTGTCCGGCGGCTACTCCGCGTCGCGCTGGAGCACGATGAAGCGGTAGTTCTGCAGCTCGTTCTCGCCCGCCGTGTAGAGCACGTCGAGCAGCAGATCATACGGGACCATCTTGTCCGCGATGACCGACAGCTCGTGCGTGAAGGGCGCCGCCGGGTTGCGCGCGGCGATCAGCTTGAGCTTCTCCACTTCCTTCTTCAGACGCTGATCCAACCCCAGCACCAGGCGCCCCTGCCGCGGGTCCCCCGAGCGCTGCTCCTTCGGGATGACGCCGTTCTCCAGCCGCACGACCTCTTTGTCCCCCACCAGGATGAAGCGGGGGGTGATGGTGACGGCCACCGTGTCCTTGGGCGTGGCGCGCGTGGAGGACACCGGCGGCCGGACGTCCTCGGACGCGGTGATGGCCGCGGAGGACGACGCGAAGGACTTCAGGAGGAACACCAGGATGATGGTCATCATGTCCATCATCGCGGTGATGTTGAGCTCCTTCACCTCGCTGGCGGCCTCGCGCTCCTTGCGCTTCTTGCGCGCGAGCGCCCGGCGGTAGCGCATGCGCGCGAGCTGGTCGGCTTCCTCGGCGGACAGGGGCGCGGGTTCGGACATGGCTAGAGGGCGCCCAGGGTGACGTCGGGGAAGAGCAGCTTGCGCTCGGCGGCGGTGCCCGTCGTCTCACGCAGGGCGTCCATCGTCTGGATCAGCGACTCGTAGGGGACGTTCCCCTCCGCCGCGACGATGACCTTCGTCTCCGTGGGGAAGGCGGCCTTGAGCTTCACCATCTGGGCGTTGAGCGCGGCGAAGTCCTGCGTGCCGTCCGCTCGCAGGGGCAGCGTGGGCGCGCCCCCTTGCGTGACGGGGATGACCTCGCTGTTGCCCCGGACGGTGAGCCCCTTCTGGGAGATGAGCACGGACAGGTTCAGCTTGGGCGCGTCCGCGTCACCGCCCGCCCCCGCGGTGGCGCCATAGCTGGGCGCGTTCACGTTGAGCGCGCCGAAGGCGGTGAGGCCGGTGATCGACAGCAGCATGAAGATGATGAGGTTCATGAGGATGTCGAGGTACGGGACGATGTTCAGCTCGCCCGCCTCCTCCTCTTCCCTCGGCTTCAGCTTTCGGCGCGAGTAGTGGAACGCCATGGCGTGTCCGTGGCCCGTGCAGCGCGGTTCAAGACGCGGCGCGGACGTCGGAGTCCGCGGGGACGACTTCCAGCGAGCCCCGGCGCGACAGGAGGTTCTCCAGCTTCAGCGCGTTGAGCTCCACCAGCTCCACCATGTTCTTGGCGTAGTTGCTGAAGAACAGGTGCGACACGATGCACAGCACCGCGATGGAGAGGCCGAAGCCCGTGTTGTACATGGCCTCCGAGATGCCGTTGGAGAGCAGCGCCTGCTTCTGCTCCGCCGGCACGTTGCCCAGCGCGCGGAAGGTGCCGATGAGGCCCACGATGGTGCCCACCAGGCCCACCAGCGTCGCGATGTTCGCGAGCGACCACAGCCACTGCACCCGGCGCGACACGTGCGGCGTGTACTCCGCCAGCGCCTCCTCCACCGCCTTGGCCACCTCCAGCTCCCCCCGGTTCGCGTTGATGAGCCCCGCGCGGATGACGCGGGCCAGGGGCGAGCGCGGCGCCATGCCGCAGAACTTCACCGCGCGGTCCAGGTTGCCGCTGCGGACCATCTTGTGGACCTGCTCGATGAACGCCGTCGCGTTGAGGCGGTAGCGGTAGAGCAGCGTCACCGCGCGCTCGCCAATCACCGCCAGCGACGCCGCCAGCCAGAACAGGTTCACGAACATGAACGGACCGCCGGCCTTGAACGCGCCGACGATGAAGTCCCCCAGGCCTCCCGAAGAGGCATGGCCCGCCGCGGCGGGAGCGGCCTCGGCCACCACCACACGCAGCAACTCGTTCATGGAGGGAATCATCGCGGACCGCGTCCTTTCGCTGCCCCCGCGCGCACCCCTGCCGCGAAACGGGCAGGGGGAATGCGGGTGGGCCGGGAGCAATCCGGACTTCTAGGACTTCGCCCGCGAGGGTGTCAAGCCAGGGGGCGGAGCCTACCCCCCTGGAATGACTGGGCTTTTGCGCTCAGGCTTCCACGCTGGGCGTGGGAGCGGGCGCGGCCTCCGCGGAAGCCCCCGGAATGGCGGGCTCCACCACCTCGCGGCGGTAGTCGCACTCCTTGTTGGGGCAGGCGATGTAGGCGCCGTCCCGCTTGGAGAACTTCTGCAGCAGGTAGGGCGACGCGCACTGGGGGCACTGCTCCGCCAGCGGCCGGTCCCACGCGGCGAACTTGCACTCCGGATACCGGTTGCAGCCGAAGAAGATCTTCCCGCGGCCGCTGCGGCGCTCGGTGAGGTAGCCCACCTTGCACTCCGGGCAGTTGACGCCGATGGAGATGGGCTTGGACGTCTTGCAGTCCGGGTAGCCCGAGCACGCCATGAAGCGCCCGAACCGGCCGCGTTTGATCACCATGGGCTTGCCGCACTTCTCGCACTTCTCGTCCGTGGTCTCCTCCTCCACGATGACGATCTTGCCCTCGGCGTCCCGCTTGAAGTCCTTGGTGTTCTTGCAGTCGGGGTAGTTCGAGCAGGCGAGGAAGTGGCCCATCTTCCCGAACTTGATGACGAACGGGTTGCCGCACTTCTCGCAGGCGATGTCGGTCTTGATCTCCTCGCGCTTGACGTCGCGCATCTCCGCTTCGGCCTTCTCCAGGGTCTCCTTGAAGGGGCCGTAGAAGTCGTGCAGCACCGTCTTCCAGGACGCGCCGCCGTCGGAGATCTGGTCCAGCTTCTCCTCCATGCTGGCCGTGAACGACACGTCCAGCTCATGGGGGAAGTGCTTCACCAGCAGCTCGTTGGTCATCTGCCCCAGGTCGGTGGGACGGAAGCGGCTCTCCAGCTTCTCCACGTACTTCTTGTCCTGGATGTTGGAGAGGATGGCCGCGTACGTGGACGGACGCCCGATGCCGCGCTCCTCCAGCTCCTTCACCAGCGTGGCCTCGCTGAAGCGCGGGGGCGGCTGGGTGAAGTGCTGCTCGTTGAGCAGCTTGTCCAGCGTGAGGACCTCGCCCTCGTTGAGCGGGGGCAGCTCGCCCACCACGTCCTCGGCGCCCTCCTCACCGGCGGCCTTGGCCTTCTCCGCCGCGGCCTCTTCCTCCGGCGTGAGGCCGGCGCCGTAGACGCCCAGGTAGCCGGGGAACTTCAGCGTGCTGCCGGACGCGCGGAAGGTGGCGCGGCCCGCGGTGATGTCCGCGGCCGTCTGATCGTAGACGGCGGGCTTCATCTGGCACGCGACGAAGCGGTTCCAGATGAGCTCGTAGAGCCGGAACATGTCCAGCTCGTCCATGGCCTCGAAGAAGGCCTTCACGCGCTCGGGCGGGTACTCCAGGGACGTGGGGCGGATGGCCTCGTGCGCGTCCTGGGCGCTCTTGCGGCTCTTGTAGACCATGGGCTCGGGCGGCAGGTAGTCCGCGCCGTACTTCTGCCCGATGAACTCGCGCACCTGCGTCACGGCGTCGTCGGACAGACGCGTGGAGTCCGTACGCATGTACGTGATGAGCGCCGTCTGGCCCTCCTCGCCCAGCGGCACGCCTTCGTACAGCTTCTGCGCCAGCGTCATCGTCTTCTTGGCGGTGAAGTGCAGCCGGTTCGCCGCCTCCTGCTGGAGCTTGGAGGTGATGAAGGGCGCGGGCGCGTTGCGGCGGCGCTCCTTGCGGTCCACCTTCGTCACGGTGAAGGGGGCGTCCTTCAGCTCCGCGACGAGCCCGTCCGTGGTGGCGCGGTCCTTGAGCTCCACCTTCTTGCCGTCCACGCGGGACAGCTTCGCCTTGAAGGGCGGCGGCCCCTGCGGGCCCTGCACCAGCGCGTCCAGCGTCCAGTACTCCTCGGGCTGGAAGGCCTTGATCTCCGCCTCGCGCTCCACAATCAGGCGCACCGCCACGGACTGCACGCGGCCGGCGGACAGGCCCCGGCGGATCTTCTTCCAGAGCAGCGGCGAGATTTGATAGCCGACGAGCCGGTCGAGGATGCGGCGGGTCTGCTGCGAGTCGTAGTTGTCCTGGTTGAGCTCCCGCGGCTGCGCGATGGCGTCCTGCACGGCGCGCTTGGTGATCTCGTTGAAGGTCACCCGCAGGGAGTCCGGGTGGCCCAGCTCCTCCTTGATGTGCCAGGCGATGGCCTCGCCCTCGCGGTCGGGGTCCGTCGCCAGGAAGACGCGGTCCACCGTCTTGGCCATCTTCTTCAGCTCGTTGAGGACCTTCTCCTTGCCCTTGATGACCGTGTACTCGGGCTTGAAGTCGTCCTCCACGTCGACGCCGATCTTGCTCTTGGGCAGGTCCTTCACGTGGCCCACGGAGGCCTTCACCGTGTAGCCGGAGCCCAGGTACTTCTTGATGGTCTTCGCCTTGGCGGGCGACTCCACGACCACCAGGTAGTGCGGGCCCTTGCCACGGCGCTCGGGCACCTCTTCTTCGGCGTCCGCGTCCGCGTCCACGGTGGGGAGCTCGTCGGCGTCCGCGCCACGGCGGCGGGCCGCCGTCTTCTTCTTGGCGGTGACCTTCTTGGCCGCCGTCTTCTTCTTGGCCGCCTTCTTGGCCGCCGGCTTCTTCGCAGCCGCCTTCTTGGGCGTCTCCTCCGCCGCCGCCTCCGTCTGCGCCGCCTGTGTCTTCTTCCGCGTGGCCATGGCTCTCCTACCTCGAACTGCCTCTAGACCTTCTCGTACCGTTTACCCGGGTGCTGGACCACCAGCCCCGACAATTCCAACTCCACCAGGGCGCTCGTGAGCGCCGCGGGTGACAGCGGGCTTGCGGCGAGCACCTCGTCGAACGAACGGGGAACCCGGTCCAACAGCCCATAGGCCCCGCGCGCTTCCACCGACAGCGCCTCCCACCACCCACCGTCCCGCCCCGCGGGCACCGCACGGACCGGGTGAACGCCCACCACCGCACAAATCGATTCCGCGGACGTGCATGCGCGGGCCCGCCCGTCCGCCAGCAGGGCGTTGCCACCCGCCGCGGCCGGCTGCCACACGTCCCCGGGCAGGGCGAACACCGGCCGGCCCTGTGCCCGGGCCGCCTCCGCCGTGTACAGGGCCCCGGACCCCTCCCCCGCCCGCATCACCAGCACCGCGTCCGACGCGCCAGCGATGAGCCGGTTGCGCCGGGGGAAGGTCGTCGTGCTCGCCCGGACCCCAGGCGGCAGCTCGCTGAAGTACACCCCGCCCCGCTCCAGGAAGTGCGGCAGCAGGCGGGCCTGCGCGGGGTCCAGCGCGTCCAGCGCGGAGCCCAGGAAGGCCCACGTCTCCGCGCCCACGTCCATGGCGCCCCAATGACAGGCCCGGTCCACGCCCTCCGCCGCGCCGGACACCACCCCCAGCCCGGCCTCCGCCACCTTCCGGGCGAACGTGCGCGCGAACGGCAGGAAGCCCTGGTCCGGATGGCGGCTGCCCACCATGGCCAGCCTGCGCCGGGGAGGCCCGGGGGTGCCCAGGTAGAAGAGCAGCGGGGGCGCGTCCTCCAGCCCCACCAGCCGGGCGGGATAGGCCGGCGAGCCCGCGAAGGCCACCTGGAGGCCCGCCCGGGCACAGGCCTCCTCCGTCCGGGACGCCAGGGCGTCCAGCGATGCGACGGTGGCCAGCCGCTGGCGGACGGTCGCGGGCACGGGGACGTCCACCACCCAGTCCCGCACGGGCGCGGCCGCGAGCCGGGACAGCGCCCCACCGGCGAACGTGCGCACGGCGTCCAACGTCCGGGGCCCCAGGCCGGCAATGGCCCAGAGCGCCAGGGTGGCGCGCTGCTCGTCCCAGTGGAGGTGTGTGTCCGTGTTCGTGTCCGCCATGCCGTCCCCGCCTGTTTCCCACCTATATAGAGGTGGTCCCGGGAGGGGCGTGACACATAACACCGGTTCTTCGGGGGTCAAGCGACCCGCCCTTCCCGGGCGGGTCGGAATGCAGCATTCCTGCCGGTTCAGCGCCTTCGTTCAGCGGCTGGCGGTGGGCGTCCCGTCCTTGCGCATGGTGGCGCGGTCGCCAGCGGAGACCTCCACCAGGGAGCGGACCATCAGGCAGTTGGAGGTGCGCTCGCGCACTTCCGTGACCATGCACTGGGCCACGGCCTCCCAGGGGTAGGCCTTCTGCTCCTTGCCCGCGTCGCCCATCTTGTAGTCGCCGCGGCCCAGCACGTCCTTGCTGGGGTCGCCGCGGCGCTCGATGGTGAAGGTGTTGCCCACCTGCACGCCGTCCGCGGTGCCGCGGTCCACCACGACGAAGTTGTGCTCGCCCAGCAGCGTCTGGCCCGGCGTCATCGGCGTGAGCACGTAGCCGGGGATCTCCTTGCTGTTGGGCTTGGGGGCGACGCGCTCCGTCAGCTTCTCGCTGGAGGGGCCCACCAGGTCGCCGCGGGCGATGGGGTCCCACGTCTCCGTGATGCGCGCGGTGACCACGTCGTTGTGGATGGAGACGACCTGCACCGTGCCCAGCAGCTCCGTGAGGTAGCCCGTGCGCGCGTTGGTGATGGGGTGCTTCACCTCTTCCACGGTGTGGAAGATGACGTAGCGGTCGCCAATCTTGGCGGCGCCGCGCTTCTTGAAGCGCAGGTAGACCTTCTCCGGGGCGGAGAGCATCAGCGCCTCGGAGGTCGAGCCCTCGATGCGGCCCGCCTCGTCCAGCTCGCGCGTCGTCACGAAGCCCTTGGTCGTCACCGGGCTGGACTTGGACGGGTCGAAGCCGATCTTCCCGACCACCGACACCAGGCTGCCGCCGCTCACGTCCGTGGGCGCCGCCACGTCATCCGAGGGCAGGTCGCCGCCCTCCACGCGCGCGGGGACCTCCTCGCCGCCGGCGAAGAACTTCACGTTGTTGCCCGGGTAGATCCAGTGCGGGTTGGCGATCTGCGGGTTGTAGGACCAGACCTTGGGCCAGTACCAGGGGCTGCCCAGGTAGCGCTGGGACAGGTCCCACAGCGTGTCGCCCGTCTCCACGGTGTGCACCTGGCCGGGCGCGCTCTCACGGCCCTGCGGGGCGCCGGGCGGCAGCGTGACGGAGGTGGGGCGCTGCTCCACGTCGTCGGAGATGTCCTGCCCCTCCGTCTCGGAGGACGGCTGGGACTCCTCCTCCTGCGCGTCCTGGGCGAAAGCCGTCCATGCCGGCGCGACGGTGAGGGGCACGAGCAGGGAGGCGAGGATCCGGGAGCGCATCGGACGACGTCCTTTCACAAAAAGGGCTTACGGCGAGAGCGCGGCGAGCCGCTGCTCCGCCTGCGTGGCGGCGGCCGTCCCCGGGAACTGGGTGACGACGCGGGTATAGAGGGCACGGGCATCCACGGCCTGGTTCAGCCGCACCCGGCACTCCGCGAGCCGGAGCATGCCGTCCTGGACGGCGTCCCCGGCGGGGTAGGTCTTGATGAGCCGTTCGAACGTCTTCGCCGCGCCCGTCGGATCCTGGAGGCCCATCTGGCCCAGGCCGCTGAAGTACAGGGCGTTGTCGGCGCGGGGGTGGCGCGGGTTCTCCGCCGCGAAGCGCGTGAGCTGCTCCACGCCGCCCTCCACGTTGCCGGTGCGCAGCATGGCCACCGCGCGCTCGTACTCGGCGTCGAGGATGTCCGGATCCTTCTCCGGCGGCTCCATGCGGGCGGCGGTCGAGGCGCTGGGCGAGCCGACCGAGCCGGTGCCCGACGAGCCCTCCACCGGGGAGATGAACATCTCCATCTGGTCCGCGTCCGGCTCCACCACCGCCACGGCCGTGTTGATGCGCGGCGCGGGCTCCTTCTTCGGCTTGAGCCGCACCACCGTCAGCTCCGCCGGCGCCAGGCTCAGCGCCTCGCCCGGCTCCGCCGAGGCGGCCTCCGGCTTCGCGCTGGCGGGGGCGGCGGGTTTCGCGGCGGGGGCCGGGGCGGCGCTCCGGGCGCGGGCGACGGCGTCGCGGTTCTCCAGGCGCTCCAGGCGCTCCAGCAGCGACGCCTGGGACGCGCGCAGCGTGCGCACCTCCGCCTCCAGCCGGCCCACTTCCGTCTGCGAGGCAGCGGTGGTGGCGCAGGCGGTCGGCGCGGACAGCGCGACGGCGGCAAACAGGCGGAAGAGGAAGGGACGCACCGGCACGAGCCTGGACGGAGGGAATTCCACGTCGAGGATAGGAAGGCCGGTCGGAGACCGTCAAGAAAACGACCCCACGGGCCCTCCGCTAGAAGCGGTGCAGCACGTAGTTGAGGTGACGCCCGGTGCGGCCCGCGTCCCGGCGGTGGGAGAAGAACCGGTCCGGATCACACGCCGTACAGGCCTGTAGCACGTCCACGCGCTCCGGCCCGAGGCCCGCCTTCCGCAGGGACGCCCTCACCGCGCGTGGCAGGTCCAGGTGGGGCCTCGTCCCCGCGCGGACGACGTCCGGACCGAAGCGCGCGCGGAAGCGGTCACCCAGCTCCGGGGAGACCTCGTAGCAGCACGCCTGGATGCAGGGGCCCACCGCCGCCACCAGGTCCTCCGGCCGGCTGCCCTTCGCCACCAGCGCCTCCACCGTGCGGGCGCTGATCTCCAGGTCCGTGCCCTTCCAGCCGGAGTGCGCCGCCGCCACGCGCCGGGCTCGAGGGTCCACGATCAGCACCGGCACGCAGTCCGCGGTGCCCACCGCCACCCAGCTCCCCTCCCCTTCCGTCCACAGCGCGTCCGCCTCGCCCAGCGTCGGGCGCAGCACGTCGTCGGCCTCGCCGCGCGCCTCCAGCACCGTGTCGCCGTGCACCTGCGACACCCGGCAGAGCGCGCCCAGGCGCCCGCCCGCGGCCTGGGCCAGCCGGCGGTGGTTCTCCTCCACGCGGGGGCGCTCGTCCCCCACGGAGAAGCCCAGGTTCAGCGACGCGTAGGGCCCTTCGGACACCCCACCCGCGCGCGTGGCGAAGCCGTGCGGCACCGGCAGCAGCGCGGAGGTGAGGAACACGGGCGGGCTCATGGGCGGAACTCCTCTTTCGGGAGGCGGCTTCGGGAGTACCCACACCGTGCCACGGGTACAGCCCGTGAAAACAGGAACATGCCGGGGAACAACACCCCCGTTTCAATATTTCGACGCCGGTACGTTTGACAGGGCGTGTCACGCACCTGACAATTTTCAACACTCCGTGACTCGCGGACAGAACGCGAGAGCACGAAGCACACTGCGCCCCGCACATGGCCCTCGGTTCCGAGACGATTGGCAGGAAGCTCTTGTGGAGCATCGCGCTGCCCGGGTTGGTGGTGGCGCTCCTGGGCGTGGGGCACTTCTCGCGCGAGGCGCGGCAGGCGGTGCGGGAAGGCACCCACCTGGAGGCGCTCGCGCTGGCGGAGGCCGTCGCCTCCACCTTCACGCTGCCGCAGGCGCCGGGCGCGGCACCGCATGGCGCGGTCGCGGACGTGCTGGCGTCGGACACGCGGCTGTTCCGCTCCGTGGAGGACGTGCGCGTCCTGACGCCGGACGGGCGCATCCGCTGGAGCCGGCGGCCGGCCGAGCAGGGCCACCCGCACCCGGAGGCCGCGCGGCTGTCCGCGACGGGGCCGGAGACGGCGCGCTCCAGCGAGCACGGCACGGAGGTGGTGCGGCCCCTGGGCGGTCCGGAGTGCTCCGGCTGCCACACCGGCGAGGCCGCGCAGCGCATGGGCGTCCTCCAGGTGCGCCTGGGCGAGCCCGCGCTGACGCGCCAGCTCCAGACGGTGTTCCAGGACGCGCTGGGCGCCATGGTGCTCTTCGTGGGCATCCTGGGGCTCGTCACCTGGCTGTCCCTGCGCTTCGTGCTCACCGCGCCGCTCAAGCGGCTGAGCGAGGCCATGGGCCGCGCCGCGGACGGCGACCTGCTGGTGCGCGCGGAGGCCCGGGGCACGGATGAAATCTCGCGGCTGGGCGCGGCCTTCAACGGGATGCTCGCGCGGCTCACCTCCATGAAGGTGGAGGAGATCGACACGCACCGCGACCTGCAACTGGTGAAGGAGAAGCTGGCGCTGAAGGACGAGTTGGAGGAGCGCCTGACGGAGCTGTCGCTGCTGTTCGACGTGGCCCGCTCGCTCAACACCACGCTGGAGCTGGACGAGCTGCTCTCGCGCATCACCCGCATGGTGGTGGAGCGGCTGCACATCCCGGACTTCTCCATCATGCTCCTCAACGAGGAGGGCCTGCTGGAGGTGAAGCACGCGTGGCCGCAGGGCCGGGGCCTGGAGGGCCACACCTTCGCCATGGGCGAGGGCGCGTGCGGCCGGGCCGCCCAGGCGCGCAAGGCGGTGTACCTGCCGGACCTCACGGACAGCACCAGCATCTTCGCGCGGCGCGGGCTGCGCGGCGGCTCGGAGCAGGGCTCGCTGCTGGCGGTGCCCATGGTGCACGCGGACACGCTCCTGGGCGTCATCAACTTCCAGCGCCCCCAGACGGCGAGCATCTCCGCGGAGGAGATCGAGCTCTTCACCGCGGTGGCGGACCAGGCCGCGACGGCGGTGACGAACGCGCGCCTGCACGCGGAGACGGTGAAGCTCACGCTGACGGACGCGCTCACGGGCGTGCCCAACCGCCGCCACCTCTTCCAGCGGTTGGACCTGGAGCTGGCGCGGGCCCAGCGCTTCGGCGTGCCGTTGGCGCTGCTGATGGTGGACGTGGACCACTTCAAGCGGCTCAACGACCTGGCCGGACACCGCGCCGGGGACGAGACGCTGCGCCGGGTCTCCGACGTGTTGCGCACCCGCGCGCGCAAGGTGGACACGCTGGGGCGCTACGGCGGCGAGGAGTTCGTGCTGCTCCTGCCGCAGGTGTCCAAGGCCACGGCGGTGGAGGTGGCGGAGACGCTGCGCCGCGCGGTGGCGGACGCCGTCACGCTCAGCCGTCCGGGGCTGCCCGGGGGCCACGTCACGGTGTCCATCGGCGTCGCGCACTTCCCCACGGACGCGACGTCGCAGGACACGCTGGTGGACTGCGCGGACTCGGCGCTCTATTGCAGCAAGCGCACGGGCCGCAACCGCGTGACGGCGTTCGAGCCCGGCATGGAGGTCCACCCGGGCCGCGAGCGCAGCATCGGCGCGCCGCCCGCGGACGCCCCC
Source organism: Corallococcus sp. AS-1-6 (assembly GCF_020037015.1). GTDB lineage: Bacteria > Myxococcota > Myxococcia > Myxococcales > Myxococcaceae > Corallococcus. The sequence goes on from NZ_JAIQDE010000002.1 coordinate 93,829, forward strand.
TCCACGCCGCCCCCGCCCTCGGGCATCGCGAAGGCCTGAGCGCGGGGCGCCCTGCCCTGCGCCGCCGAGCCGGGGCCTACCGCCGCACGAGGGTGCGGACCACGGGGAGCATCAGGTCCGCCCACTCCTCGTAGCCCTCCGCGGACGGGTGGAAGCCATCGCCGCAGAAGAAGTCCGGGCGCCGGGGGATCATCTCCCGGCTGGCGGTGAACAGGTCCACCAGGTGGAGCCCGTGCGCGCGGGCCACGGAGGCGATGGCGTCGTTGAACGGCTCGATGCGCCCTTCGTACAGCGCGCTGGGCACCATCTTCGCGACGGGCGCGAGCGCCATGTCCGCGATGTTCACCACCACCATGGACGCGCCGGTCTGCTTCAGCCGCCGGGCGATGCGGTCCAGGTCGTCCTGGAACTCGGCCACCTCGGTGCCGCGCCAGATGTCGTTGGTGCCCACGCCGAGGGTGATGAGCGTGGGCTGCGACGCGATGACGCGCTTGAGGGCGTTGTTGACGACGTCGCGCACGCGCGCGCCGCTCTGCCCCAGGTTGGTATGGCCCACGGGGAGGCCGTCCTTCCGGAGGCGGGAGGCGAGCCGGTCGGGATAGCCCCCGCCCTGCGACGCCCCCACCCCCACCGCCGTGCTGTCACCCAACGAGACGTAGTTGACGCTCATCGACGTTCGTCCACCCCCGTGTGCAAGCCGTTGACGTGAATCCCCGGGCCCCGCCGCGCCGGCTCAGGGCACGGTCAGCGCGCGCAGCAGGCGCCCGCCGCCGGGGCCGGCCACGCGCAACAGCAGCGTGCTGCCCTTGGGCGCGGCGCGGATGGCCGAGGCCAGCTCCTTCGCGCTCGCGATGGGCTTCTTGTTCGCCTCCACCACCAGCATGCCCGGCGTCAACTGCGCGCGGTCCGCGGGCGAGCCCGGGACGATGTCGGTGATCAGTGCTCCGGCGCGCTCGGTGAAGCCGGCCTGGGACGCCGTGCGGGCGTCCAGGTCCTGCAGGGACACGCCCACGCGGCGCGAGCTGTCCTGCTCGTCGTTGGCCGACGGCTTCTTCTTGGACAGGCCCTCCAGGTCCGGCCGGGTGCCCATGGTCACCTTGACGTCCTGCTTCTTGCCGTCGCGGTAGAGGGTCAGCGTGGCGACGCTGTTGGGCTTCTTGAGCGCCACGGTGCGGGTGAGCTCGCTGTCGGAGCGCACCGGCTTGCCGTCCACGGCCACCACCACGTCGTCCGGCTTGAGCCCGGCCTTCGCCGCAGGGGAGTCGGGGGTGATCTGCGTGAGGATGGCGCCCTCGCTCACCGACAGCTTCAGCGCCTGGCCCAGCTCGCGCGTGAGGGGCTGGATGCCCACGCCCAGCCAGCCGCGCGTGACGGCGCCCTCCTTCTCCAACTGCGGCAGCAGCGCCTTGATGAGGTTGCTGGGCACGGAGAAGCCGATGCCGGTGCCGCCGCCGACGATGGCGGTGTTGATGCCCACCACCTCGCCCTTCATGTTGAAGAGCGGGCCACCGGAGTTGCCGGGGTTGATGGCCGCGTCCGTCTGCAGGAAGTCGTCGTACACGCTGGCGCCAATCTCCCGGGCGCGGGCGGACAGGATGCCCACGCTCACGCTGGAGGCCAGGCCGAACGGGTTGCCAATGGCCAGCACCCAGTCCCCCACGCGCACGGCGTCGGAGTCGCCCAGCTTCACGGAGGGGAGCTGATCCACCTTCTCCTTGATCTTCACCACGGCCACGTCGGTGAGCGGGTCGCGGCCCACCACCTCGCCCGTGAACGAACGGCCGTCATCCAGGCGGATGGTGATGGTGACCGCGTCCTCGATGACGTGGTTGTTGGTGAGCACCAGGCCCTTGGGGTCGATGATGAAGCCGGACCCGGCGCCCTGGCGGATCTGCTCGCGCTCGCTGCGGCGGCGGTCCCGCCCGTTGCCGCCGAAGAACCGGTCGAAGAGCGGGTTGTCCTCCATGCCCTCCGGCATCTCGGGACGGGCCTGCACGTCCACGTTCACCACCGCGGACTTCACCGACTCCACCAGGGGCGCCAGCGAGGCCAGCGACTGGGCCTCACGCGTGGCGGGCTGGAGGTTGCCGGCCTGACCGGAGACCGCCTGCTGCGTCTGGGGCGCGGGCGGCTTGGGAGCGGGCGCCTGCGCGAGGGCGAGCGTGGGCGACGCCAGCACCAGCACGGCGGCCACGAGCTTGCGACGGAACGGAGGGAGCGTGTGGGTCATGGATTTCCTCAACCTAAAGCGGAAACGAAGCCCCGCAACCGGAACGACAGGGGCCGGTGACGGAAGGTGAACCCCCGGCCCGGCCGCCTGTTCCCGGACCGCTCAACCGGGCCGGTAGACGCGGTAGTCCAGCTCGGGGAACAGGTTGTCGCGGTCTTCGACGTGGGACAGCCAGGACTCGTCAACGGTGCCGGCGCGCACCTGGTCGTGCAGGCGCAGGAAGCGCTGCAGGTGCTCCTTCGTGCGGCGCACGGCGTAGTCCACCATGGTGCCGGTCTTCATGATGAAGGCCCAATCGGAGGCCTGCGCCAGCAGCAGCTCGCGCGCGGCCTGGTTCAGCGCCCGGCGCTTGAGGGACGGCGCGTCCGGGAAGTCCCGGGCCAGCTCCACCATCTGCCGCGCCGCGTGGGTGAGGTGCCGGTAGATCCAGTCGTTGGTGCCATCCAGCCACATGTTCGCGTAGCCGCCCGCGCCCCACGAGGACAGGGGCGGCGTCGCCACCTGGTTCTCCGGGTGCTCACGCAGGTCGTCCAGCGGGCTGATGAGCGTGAAGCGGCTGGGGTTGCGCGCGGCCTGGCGGATGAGCGCGTCGATGAAGTGGGGGCCCTCGAACCACCAGTGGCCGAAGAGCTCCGCGTCATAGGGCGCGACGACCACGGGCTTGCGGCCGCCCATGCGGGACGCGAGGTATTCGAACTGGCGCTCGCGGTTGAAGAGGAAGTTGCCCGCGTGGACCCAGGCGCGCTCGCGGGCGGCGGCCGGGTCGTAGGGCTGCTTGTCGTTCGTCTTGCCGGTGATGCGGAAGTACTTGAAGCCGGTGTTCTTGCGGTCGCCGGTGGGCTGGATGAAGGGCCGGATGTAGTCCAGGTCCAGGTCCCAGCCGATGTCCCGGTAGAACTCGCGGTAGACGGGGTCGCCGGGGTAGCCGTGCTCGGTGCTCCAGACCTGCTGGCTGCTCTCCGGGTCGCGCGCGAAGGCGGCCACGCCGGGCTCGGTGAAGATGGGCGCGTAGGGGCCGTGCAGCGGGCGGGGCGTGGCGTCCGTGAGCGCGTGCGTGTCCACGAAGAAGTAGCGGATGCGCTCGGCGGAGAGGATGCGCTCCAGGCCCGGGTAGTAGCCGCACTCGGCCAGCCAGATGCCGGCGGGGTCGCGGCCGAAGTTCTGGCGGTAGTGGTTCGCCGCGACCGTCACCTGGGCGCGCACGGCCTCCGGCGTCTGCTGCATGAGCGGCAGGAAGCCGTGGGTCGCGTTGCAGGTGAGGATGTCCAGGTGGCCGGAGTCCTGGAGCCTGCGGAACGCGGCCACCAGGTCGCGCCGGTAGTGGTTGTGGTACGCGAGCCGCAGCGATTCGAAGTGGTCGCGGTGGAAGACGGCCAGCGGGTGGAAGGTGGGGTCGTCCCGGGTGCGGTGCACCTCGCGGGCGCCCAGTTCGCAGAGCGAATCCAGCCGCCGGGCGTAGCGCTCGCGCAGCAGGTCGTCGTTGAGCATCGACACGAGCGTGGGCGAGAGCGTCATCGTCACCCGGAAGGGGACGCGGTCCTCGACCAGCTTGTCGAACACGCGCAACAGCGGCAGGTACGTCTCGGAGATGGCTTCGTAGAGCCAGTCCTCCTCGAGGAAGTCTTCGTACTCGGGGTGGCGGACGAACGGCAGGTGCGCGTGAAGGACCAGCGCGAGGGAGCCCAGGCTCATAGGTCGGTCGGAGAGGCCGTGCGGGTTCACTTCCGTCCACGGCGCGAGGGCCGGGACTTGGAGGACTTGGAGCCCGAGGGCTTGGGGTCCGGTGGGTTCTGGGCCGCCTTCGTGGGCGCGGCGGGCGGGGACGTCACGGTGTCCGTCTTCGCGGGCTCGGGGCTCGTGGGCGCGGCGGCCGGTGCGGCACGTCGCGTGGCCTCGGCGGCCTCGCGGGCCTTGTCGAGTGCACGCTGTTCGGACGCGGAGGGGCCGCGCGCCACGCTCAAGGCCCATGGGTCCCTGGGAGGCTCGGGCTCCGTGGGCCGCCACGAATCCGTGGAGGCCGCGCCCTGCGTTGATGGACCGGACCCCGCCGGAGCCGAGGTCGCGGCGGGACGAGACGACGAGAGTTCACGCGCTTCGAGCACGTCACCCCGTGAGCGCGGCCCCTCCGGAGACCAGGCATCCGAGCCCCCGGCCGCAAGTGACGCCTCGGTTTGATCCGGCACACCCGCGGCACGATCCGCGGACGGGGAGCGCTGATCCCAAGCGCCCGCCGCCCGAGGCGCCGTCACGTACTGCTGATCCGACGCACCCGTGGCGCGATCCACGGACAGGTAGCGTTGATCCGAAGCGCCCGCCGCGCGCGGCACGGTGAGGTACTGCTGGTCCGAAGCACCCGTCGCGCGGTCCACGGACAGATAGCGCTGGTCCGAGGCCCCCGCCGCACGCGGCACGGTGAGGTACTGCTGGTCCGAAGCGCCCTCGACGCGAGGCATGCTCAGGTACTGCTGGTCCGAAGCGCCCGGCGCACGCGGCACGGTGAGGTACCGCTGATCCGAAGCGCCCGCGGCACGGGGCACGCTCAAGTAGCGCTGGTCCGAAGTCCCCGGCGCGCGTGGCGCCTCCAGGGTCCCCTGCCCTCCCGCCACGTACCGCTGGTCCGAAGCGCCCGGGGCACGCGGCACCTCCAGATAGCGGTACTCCGAAACGCCGCCCGGCAGCAGCATCTGTCCGTACCGCTGATCCGAAGCACCCGGCGTGCGCGGCACCTCCAGATACGGGGCTCCCGCGACCTCTCCACCGTAGCGCTGGTCCGAAGCCCCCGGCGCGCGCGGCACCTCCAGATACGGGGCCCCCGCAACCTCTCCACCGTAGCGCTGGTCCGAAGCCCCCGGAGCCAGCTCCACGGCCAGGTAGCGCTGATCCGACGCCCCGGGTGCGCGAGACGGGGCCAGCACCGCGCCCTCACCGAGCGTCGCCTCCCCCACGCGCGCGTACTGCTGGTCCGACGCCCCGGGCGCTCGCGGCGCGCTCTCCAGATACTCCTCCTCCACATAGCGCTGGTCCGAGGCCCCGGGGACGCGCGGCGCATCGACATAGTCCTCGATGCGCTCGCGGTGGACCTCCGGCTCGTCCACCACCCCGGCGCTCCCCGGCAACCGCACCCGGCGCCAGGTGACGTATTCGCGCTCCTCCACCCGGGGAACTCGCGCGGACGCCGCCGCGGGGACGGCTTCGCGCAGCCGGTCCACCACCGGCGGAGGCGGCATGCGCAGGAACCGGATGGACGTGTCCGCGGACGGCCCCGCGGGCGGCAGTGTGGCCCGATTGGACGAATGTCCGATGCGGCGCGACCGGCCATCCGAACCGACGAAGTGCGCCTCCACCCGGTACGTGCGCCCGGGCGTCATGCCCTGCAGATAGAAGCTGCGCGACTCCAGCGCGAAGTCCACCTCGCGCGACACGCCCTCGCCGTCGAACACCTTCAGCACCGCGCGCGGCACCGGCAGGCCGTCCAGCGCCCGGCTCCGGCTCGCGGCGCTGAAGTCCCAGAAGACGAAGAGCGTGTGCGGATCCCTCGCGAGCAGCACCATCGCGTCGTCCTGGTAGTCCAGGGGCAGCATGGCCAGGTGCTCGTTGCGCTCGGGCGACGCGTCCGCCGGAGGAAGGCGCGGCGCCTGCTCCTCCAGGAGGTGATGGCGGCGCGCCTCCTTCTCCCCCGCCATCTTCGTCACGAAGAACCCCTCCACCAGGGGCTCGGCGGCATGCGGCGGCTCGCTCACGGGCGCGGGCGTCGCGGAGGCGGGCACCTCGCCCTTGGGCGAACCTGACGGGCGCGGCGTCGCCGTCTCCGGCCCCAGGGACTGCGTGTCCTCGTCGTCCGGGTCGCGGCGCGTCTTCGCGCGGGCGGGGAACGTCACCACGCGCGCGGGCCGCGTCCTGGGGCCACCGCTGGGCTCCGTGATGGGCTCCTCGGAAAGTTCTCGTGCCTGCGGCGCGGCGGCACCCTCGGACGGAGGCAGGGGCACGGACTCGGGCGTCGGGCTCCTCGCGGAGCGGGAGTCCGCCCGGCCGGAGTCCAGCGAGCGCTCCTCGCCGGGCACGGCACCGGAGCCGCGCCGGGACGTCGCCAGCCCGGCCATGCGCGCGAGCCGCCCCAGGGCGGGAATGCGCTCGGCCAGCGTGGAGACCAGCTCCCGCCCGCGGGACGCGCCAGCTCCCTCCCGGAGAAATTTCCGGGCTAGCTGCCGCAGGTAGCTCACGGTGACGCCCTTCCGCTCATCCATGGACACCTCGCCTCGTTATGACGCGGCATACAGGGGGTCAACGCATCCGTCACGGGATGTGTTGTTCCGCCGACCCCCTACTTCATCCGTCACGCCCGATGACACCTCACCCCTGTCCAAGTATCCTGCGACCGCTTGAGTGACCTGCCCAGACTTCTCCTGTGCAGCTTCGACGTCATCCCCGGCCCGTCTGGCTCCTCACGCCGACTGACCGAGTATCTGAAGGCGTTGCCTGATCGCTTCTCCGTGGTGGTGCTGTCGGCGAAGACGCCCGACCACTCCCATATCGAGAAGTACCAGGGCGCCCGGCTGCTCCGCGTCCCGGTAGGCTCCGGGGACCTGGCGTCGCGCATCCAGTCCTTTGAGCGGGCCGTGCGCCGCCAGTTGGAGAGCGAGGACTACGCGCTCGCCCACTTCACGGACCCCTTTGGGGGCTACGCGCTCTGCGAGCTGAAGGCGGACTACGGCTACCGCCTCATCTATGAGGCGCAGACCTTCCCCTCCCAGGAGCTGCGCTACACCCATCCGCAGACGGACGGGGACCGCCGCTTCCTGTCGAAGATCCGCCGCCAGGAGCTGTTCTGCCTGATGAACGCGGACCTCGTCGTCACCGGCTCGCAGACGACGCGCGCGTACATCCAGGGGCTGGGCGCGGCGGAGGACCAACTGCGCACGATCCGCGCGCCCGTGGACCTGAAGCCGTACGACCCGGAGGTGCTCGGCGCCCCGGACGGCTCGCCCCTGCGCATGATGTACCTGGGCAGCCACGTGGGCTGGCAGGGCCTGCCCACCCTCCTGCGCGCCACCGCGCTCGCGTCCCAGCAGGTGGACGTGCGCCTGACGCTGGTGGGCGCGCACCATCCGGACTGGAAGCCCCACCTGGAGGACCTGGTCAACGACCTGGGCATCAAGGAGAAGGTCGACTTCCAGCCGCCCGTCGCGCACGACGACCTGGTCAAGGTGCTGGCGCTGGCGGACGTGGGCGTGCTGCCGCTGGACGACTCGGAGCGCAACCGGCTCCAGGGCGGACCGCTGGCCAAGGTCTCCGAGTACCTGGCCGCTGGCCGGCCGGTCATCGCCGCGGACCTGCCCGTCACCCGCGAGCTGCTTCCAAAGGACGCGGCCGTCTTCTTCCCTCCGGGCGACAGCCGCGCCCTCTCCGAGCGCATCCTGGACCTGGCGCGCGACGTGCCCCGCCGCGTGGCGCTGGGCAAGGCCGGGCGCGCGTTCGCGGAGAAGGTGTTGGACGCGGGGCTCATCCGGGGCCAGTTGCTGGACCTCTATGACTCGCTGCTGGAGAAGCGCGGCCACGTCCCGGTCGAAGCCGCCAGCGAGCCGCCCGACGTCACGATGACGGGCACGCCCACGAACCGGCTCGCGAGCCTGGGCATGCCGGAGGCGTCCCAGCCCGCGGCGCCCAGGCCGCCCTCGAAGCCGGCGCCTCAGGCCGGGGCCGACGAAGCCGCCCCGCCGCCCGCGAAGGAGGTCCCGGCGGAGGACCCGCCCGTGGTGATGGGCATGGCCCTGGACGACGGGATGGACACCCGGCTCGTCAAGACCGAGCCGGACATGCGGCCGGACGAAGTGCCCATGGTCATGGGCCTGCCACTGCGCGAGTCAGGCAAGTCCGATCCGGCCCCCGCGAGCCGGGAAGCCACGCCCCCGCCGGAGCCCGTGGCCGCCTCCGCCTCCAGGACGACCGACGACACCGCGAAGACGGCGCTGCCCTCCGCCCCCGCGAAGGCCGAGGAGCCGGAACCGCTGGGAGGCCGTGGCGCGGAGCCGGCTCCCCCCACGGAGATGGTGACGAGCCCCCTGGTGAAGGCCCTGGGCTTGAAGGATGCCGGTGGGGACGACGCCGGGGACTCCGAGGATGTCTCCTCCGGAGCGACGGCCGTGGTGCGCCGGCCTGTGGCGGACGACGACACGAGCACGCCGGCCCCCACGCCCGTCGTGCGCAGGCCGGTCTCCGAGGACGATGAACGCCCTCCCTCGCCTGTCGTGCGCTGGCCCGCCTCCGAGGAAGAGCCTCCCGCGCCCACGCCCGTCGTGCGCAAGCCGGTCTCCGAGGACGAAGAACGCGCACCCACGCCCGTCGTGCGCAGGCCGGCCTCCGAGGAGGAAGCTCCCGCGCCCACGCCCATCGTGCGCAGGCCGGCCTCCGAGGAAGAGCCTCCCGCGCCCACGCCCATCGTGCGCCGTCCCCCCTCCCTCTCGGAGGACGAGGAGCGGGCCCCCACCCCGGTCGTGCGCCGGGCCGGGGTCATGCGTGAGGAAGAGGAGCCTCCCGCGCCCACGCCCATCGTGCCCATGCGCTCGCTGCAGAACGGGGCGCGAAGCACGGGCGCCGGCCGTGCGCAGCGGCCAGCGGATCCGGTCCCCTCTGAGCCTCCGCGTCTCTTCCCCACTCCCTCTCCCATGGCCGACGCGGACAAACCGCCCATCCGTGGCGGCCTCGCCGCGGATCCAGGCCGGCCCGCCTCCCGCCCCCCCGTGCTCACGGAGTCCGACAAGCCGCCCATCCGTGGTGGCTCCGTCTCCGACGCGGACCGCCCGCCGCAGCTACCGCCCCGCGCCGCCGCGCCGCCGCCCGTTCCGCGCCAGGGACCGCCGCCCCGGCTGATCCCCACGCCCCCCGTGCTGAAGCCCTCGGCCGCGCACCCGGACGATGAGCCGGAGGAGATCGCCGCCGACGAGGCCCTGTCCCTGGACGACGACGCCGGGAACACGCCCTCCACCGCCAGCGCGGCGCTGGAAGAGGCGGAGGAGATCGCCGCCGACGAGGTCCAGGACGCGGACTCGCTCGACGTGGAGGCCGCGGACGCCGAGGACCCGGGGCCCCCGCCCGCGCCCCCCGACTCCACCCTCAACCCGTGGTTCGCCCAGCTCGCGCACGGGTACTGTCCCCCCGAGGGCGCCCGCTTCGCCCGGCACACCCCGCCCACCAACTTCCCCGGGCGGGATCCGGAAGCAGGCGAGTCCCCCGGGTCGGTCCCGCCTGTCGGCCAGGGAGCGGTTCGCGGCAAGAACTCGTGAGGCAGCCGACCGAGCGCTGCTCGGAAACTTCCCAAGCCTTGCGCCCGCCCGATAGGATGTGGCGGTTTTCACTGCACTTTTTGCTGGGTGAAGGGCTTCATGGAGCGTCGCGTCCTCATCGTCGAAAGCCAGAACGACTTCGCACTCAGCATGGCCTCCGTGCTCAAGAGCGCGGGCTACAACACGGCCATGGCCACCACTGCGTCAGACGCGCAGCGGGAGCTGGAGAAGCGCCGACCCGACCTCGTCGTCGTGCGCGCGGAGCTGCCGGACCAGTCCGGCTTCGCCCTCTGTGGGCAGATCAAGAAGGGCAAGTGGGGCCAGAACCTGAAGGTCCTCCTGCTCTCCTCCGACTCCGGTGTGGAGGGTCTGAACAAACACCGTGAGACGCCGGCCGCCGCGGACGGCTACCTCGTCATCCCGTTCGAGATGGGCGAGCTGGCCTCCATGAGCGCGGGCATCGTGCCGCCCGGCTCCGACGAGTCCGACGCGGACCTGGACGCCGCGCTCTCCGGCCAGCCGCGTGAAGCCCCGCCGCCCATGCCCGGCGTGCGCACGGGCGCCCCGCCCAAGCTGCCCAAGCGCGAGCGCCGCAGCGCCATGACGGATGAGGACAAGGCCTTCATGGACCGGGCCTTCTCGTCCATCGCGGACCGCAAGGCGGAGCTGCTGGCGGAGTCGCGTCAGCTCAAGCGCCCGCCCCCGCGCCGCGAGCTGATGGGCACGCCCGAGGGCAAGATTCAAATCCTCCGGGACGAGCTGAAGACGCGTGAAGCCCAGCTCGCGCGCCTGTCGGAGATCTGGAGCGTCCGCGAGCGCGAGCTGCTCTCCGTCGAGGACCGCCTCCACGAGAAGGACGTGGAGCTGCAGGGCCTGAAGATGCAGGTGGACGACCTGCTGCGGCGCTTCAACGACGCGCAGCAGTCCATCGTCCAGAAGGAGCGCGAGCACGGCGCCACCGTCGACGACCTGCTCCTCCAGAAGTTCTCCTCGGAGAAGGACCTCATCGAGGTCGTCGCCTCCAAGGAGAAGGACATCAACGTCCTGCGCAAGGAGGTCAACCTCCGCGACGAGGAGCTGGCCCGGCGCGGCGCGGACCTGGAGAGCTGGCGCAACGAGTTCGACAAGCTGGAGAAGCACCTCGGCGTCGTCACGCTGGAGTTCGAGGTCAAGGAGCAGAAGCTCCAGGACACCGTCCGCGCCAACGAGGCGGACATCCTCCAGTTGCGCGAGCGCGGCGATCAGTTCGAGTCCGAGCTGGCCCGCACCGTCAGCGAGCGCGACCAGCGCTACGCCGAGCTGGACGGCGAGCTGCAGGCCCTCCAGGAGCGGCTGACCCAGACGGAGCAGGAGCGCGACGCCACCGTGCGCGGCCTGGAGGCCCGGGCCACCACGGCGGAGGAGCACGCCAGCCGCTCGGACGCGGAGATTGAGCGCCTCAACGCCGAGCGCGCCGCCCTGGAGCAGCGCCTCACGCAGCAGGTGGCGGACCTGGAGTCCGACATCGCGCGCGTCACCGGCGAGCGCGACCAGCTCCGGCTGGACAAGGACGCCCTGGAGGCGGACCTCACGCAGCGCCTGGAGGAGCGGGACGCGAAGATCTCCGCGCTCGACCGCGAGCTGCAGGAGACCATCGCCCGCAACGAGAACAGCGAGGCGGAGCTCAACGCCACCATCCAGCAGCACCGCGAGCGCATCGGTGAGCTGGAAGGCGAAGTCGAGGCCGTCAAGACGCACCTGGAGGACCGCGAGAACGAGCTGACCGCGGAGCTCCAGGCGCTGCAGCAGGCCAAGGACGCGCTGGAGCAGGACCTCACCAGCCAGTTGGAGGACCTGCGCGCGGCGAAGGACGCCCTGGAGGCGGACCTCAACGGCCAGATTCAAGCGCTCACCGAGCAGCTCGACGCGTCCCAGCGCCAGGGCGAGCAGCTCTCCGCGCGCGTGGCCTCGCTCGAGGACACCGTCGCCCAGCGCGACGGCACCATCGAGGGCCTGCAGACCGACGTCTCCGACCGCGACGCCCGCATCGCCGAGCTGACCGGCAACCTGGAGGCCACGAGCCAGCAGCTCTCCGAGACGCAGAACACGCTCTCCAGCACGGAGGCCACGCTCGCGGAGACGCGCGGCGAGCTGGAGGCGACGAGCCAGCAGCTCTCCGAGACGCAGGGCACGCTCTCCAACACGGAGGCCACCCTCTCCGAGACGCGCGGCGAGCTGGAGGCCACCAGCCAGCAGCTCTCCGAGACGCAGACGCGCCTGGCGCAGACGGAGGAGACGCTCTCCACCACGCGCGGCGAGCTGGAGGCCACCAGCCAGACGCTGGCCACCACCGAGTCCACGCTCGCCCAGACGCAGGACACGCTGGCGCGCACGGAGGCCACGCTCTCCGAGACGCAGGCGACGCTCTCCAGCACCGAGGGCACGCTCGCGGAGACGCGCGGCGAGCTGGAGGCCACCAGCCAGACCCTGGCGGACACCCAGTCCAAGCTCGCGCAGACGGAGGAGACGCTCTCCACCACGAGCGGTGAGCTGGAGGCCACCAGCCAGAGCCTCTCCGACACGCAGGCCACGCTCACCAGCACGGAGGGCACGCTCGCGGAGACCCGCGGCGAGCTGGAGGCCACCAGCCAGACGCTGACGGAAACGCAGGCCAGGCTCGCGCAGACGGAAGGGACGCTCGCGTCCACCCAGGGCGAGCTGGAGGCCACCAGCCAGACGCTGGCCACCACCGAGTCCACGCTCGCCCAGACGCAGGACACGCTGGCGCGCACGGAGGCCACGCTCTCCGAGACGCAGGCGACGCTCTCCAGCACCGAGGGCACGCTGGCGGAGACGCGCGGTGAGCTGGAGGCCACCAGCCAGACGTTGACGCAGACCCAGGAGACCCTGGAGTCGACGCGCGCCGACCTGGCGAAGGTCACCTCGCACCGCGACGAGCTGGACGCGGAGCTCAACGAGACGCGCGACATCCTCCAGGAGACCAACGGCCTCCTCGCCCGCACCACCGAGGAGCGCGACGCGCGCATCGCGGAGCTGGCGGCGCTCAACACGGCGAAGGACGCGCTGGAGCAGGACCTCACCGGCCAGATTGGCCAGTTGCGCGCGGACCTGTCGGAGACGCAGGGGCTCTACGACGCGGAGCGCACCGCCCACGCGGCGCTCGCGGAGGAGACCACCGCGCGCATCAACGCCCTCACCGGCGAGCGCGACAACCTGTTCGCGGAGCTGAACGCCACCTCGCGGCAGTTGGCCGACACGCAGGGCCAGCTCGCCAGCACCCAGGACGCGCTCGCCCGCGAGGAGCAGGCCCACGCGCAGTCCCGCGAGGCCGCCGCCAGCGCCCAGGCGGAGCTCACGCGCCAGCTCACCGAGGCCCAGGCCAACGGCGAGGACCTGGCCGAGCAGCTCATCGTCACCAAGCACGAGCTGGGCACGCGCGTGTCGGAAGTCACGCAACTGTCCTCCACGCTCGCGCAGACGGAGGACGCGCGGCACCACCTGGAGGACCGCCTCCAGACGCTCACCCACGAGTCGCAGCGCCGTGAGGAGCTCCTCCAGAACGAGGTCGACACCAAGGGCAAGGAGCTGTCGGACACGCTCCGCAAGCTCACGCACGTGACGCAGGAGAAGATGCGTCAGGCGGAGGTGCTCAACCGCGAGGTCTCCACCCGCACGGAGCAGGTGAAGCAACTGGAAGGCCAGTTGGAGCACCAGGCCGCCGAGGCGAAGAAGCAGGCGGACGCGCTCCACCAGCAGCTCTCCAACGTCTCCGGCGAGCTGGACGGCGCGCGCAAGGCCATCGCGGACCGCGACGGACAGCTCCAGCAGGCCGCGAACCAGCAGAAGAAGCTCACCAGCGAGCGCGACGGGCTGGCCGGACAGCTCCAGCAGGCCCAGGCCCAGGCCCAACAGCAGGCCCAGCAGGCGCAGGCCGCCGCCGCCGAGGCGAAGAAGCAGTCGGACGACCTGGCCGCGAAGCTCGCCAAGGCCGAGCAGCGCATCGCCCAGCTCGCCCAGGAGGCCCAGAAGTTCGCCGCCGACACGGAGGCGAAGCTCAAGGACGCCCAGGCCCAGTTGCAGGCCCGCACCAAGAAGGCCCAGGACCTGGAGCTGGCGCTGGAGAACGCCCAGAGCACCCGCGCCCGCGCGGAGAAGGACCTCAACGCCCGCGTCGCCGCGGCGGAGACCAAGGCCAACGAGGCGGCCGCCAGGCTCGCCACGGCGCAGAAGGAGCGCAAGGACCTGGAGGCCCGTCAGGCCAAGGAGCTGGAGGACCTCAACGCCAAGCAGAAGGCGGAGCTCGAGCGCCGCGAGGCCATCAAGGCCCAGGAGGTCGCCCGCCTCCAGACGTCCGTCCAGGAGAAGAGCAAGGCGCTCAAGGTCGCCGAGCTGGAGCTGGCCCGCTACAAGACCAAGGCCCCCGCCGCGGCCGCCGCCCCCGCCGCGAAGGCCGGCGCCAAGGCCCCCGAGGACGAGCACCTGGCCGCCACCGTCCAGGCCAACCCGGTCATCCCGGCAGCCGCCAAGCCTCCGGCCAAGGCCGCCGCAAAGCCGGCCGCGAAGAAGGCGGCGCCCACCCCCGTCCCCGTGGACGAGGAGGCCCCGGAGCGCACCATGGTGATGCAGTTGCCCACCGCCCCCGAAGCCGGTGAGGACGACTGGACGGCGCTCGTCGACGAGCTCGACAAGTAGCCTTCCCCTCCGCTGGAAACGACAAGGGCCCGCGCACTCCCTGGAGTGCCGGGCCCTTCGTCCATCTCAAGACCGTCCCCGCGCCGAGCGGTTACAGCGCCGTGGCCGCCTTCGCCTCACGGATGAGGTCCCGGAAGTGCAGCGCGCCCACCACGTCCCGCACCACGGACACCGGACGGCCCTCTTCCCGGGCCTGCGCCTGCGCCACCCGCCAGCGCTCCAACAACGTCCGCGTCGCGATGTACGCCAGCACGAGGGGGAAGCCCCCCGGCATCACCACCACCAGCACCGCCATCGCCAGCTTCAGCCACGCCCACATGACCCGCGACCTCGTCGTCCTGAGATACGCCCACTTGGATGCACGGTGCGTGCCCAGGGTGCGAAAATAATTACGCACCCTGATTCCGCAGGGTTACGGCTCCCACGGCCCTCAAGAGTGCGGACGGCGCCCCCACAACCCTGGCATTTTTGCCGCAGTGGGGACGGAACCGTCGGTTAAGTTGACGCGCGTGAGCCCCCCTCAACTGACCTCGGAGATCCGCTCGTTCACCAGCGTGGAGGACGCGGCGCGTCGCCTGGAGGCGGTGGGCTACCTGTCGTCCCCTGAAATCGCCACCGCCGTGTTCCTGGCGGACCGGATGGGCAAGCCCATCCTGGTGGAGGGCCCGGCCGGCGTGGGCAAGACGGAGCTGGCCAAGGCCCTGGCCCAGGCGCTGGACCGGACCTTCCTCCGGCTCCAGTGCTACGAGGGCCTGGACGAGGCCAAGGCCCTCTACGAGTGGGAGTACGCCAAGCAACTGCTCTACACGCAGTTGCTCAAGGACAAGATTGGCGAGCTGACCCAGGGCACGTCCACGCTGGCGGAGGCCGCGGACCGGCTCGCGTCCGGGGACGCGGTGTTCTTCTCCGAACGCTTCCTGCTCCCCCGCCCCATCCTCCAGGCCCAGCTCTCGGACACGCCCGCCCTGCTGCTGGTGGACGAAATCGACAAGGCGGATCCGGAGTTCGAGGCCTTCCTGCTGGAGGTCCTGTCTGACAACGCCGTCACGGTGCCGGAGCTGGGCACCATCCGGGCGAAGCACATCCCGCGCGTCATCCTCACCAGCAACAACGCCCGCGAGCTGTCGGACGCGCTCAAGCGCCGCTGCCTGCACCTGCACATCGACTTCCCGGACCGCGAGCGCGAGCTGCGAATCGTCCGGGCGCGCCTCCCGGAGCTCCCCCAGGTGCTGGCCGAGCAGGTGGTGGAGGCCGTCGCCGCCATCCGCGCGCTGGACTTGAAGAAGGCCCCGTCCATCAGCGAGACGCTGGACTGGGCGCAGAGCCTGGCGCTGCTCAACGCGGAAGCGCTCAGCGCGGACGTCGTCGCCGCCACGCTCAACCTCGTCCTCAAATACGAGGGCGACATCGAGAAGGCCCGCGCCAACCTGCCCACCATCGCCCAGGCCTGACGCAGGGCGCTGCGAGGGAAGGACCGTGGAACGCCGATCGTTGGCGTTTCACGCTTTGCGTCCCCAGGGTGCCTGGGTACAAGGCCCAAGCCGTCCCACCCTAGCCCGAGAGGAACTTCCCGATGAGCTCGACCTCATCCACCGTGCTGCGCGCCGAACACATCTGGCTCGATGGGAAGCTGATGAAATGGGACGAGGGCAACGTGCACGTGATGACGCACGCCCTCCACTACGGCCTCGGCGTCTTCGAGGGCATCCGCGCCTACAAGACCCACGATGGCCGGCTCGCCGTCTTCCGCCTGCGCGAGCACATCCGCCGCCTGCTCGACTCCGCGCACATCATCATGCTGCAGATGCCCTACACCGAGGACGAGCTGGTGGAGGCCACGCTGGAGCTGTTGCGCAAGCAGAAGGCGCAGTTCGCCAACGGGGCCTACCTGCGCCCGGTCGCCTTCATGGGCGACGGCGCCATGGGCCTGGGCGCGGTGAACCCCACCCGCGTGGGCATCACCGCCTGGGACTGGGGCGCGTACCTGGGCGACAAGGGCATCAAGGAAGGCATCCGCGCCAAGGTCAGCTCCTTCACGCGCAACCACGTGAACGTGAACATGGTGCGCGGGAAGATCACCGGCCAGTACGTGAACTCCATCCTCGCCAAGCGCGAGGCGGTGCTCGCCGGCTACGACGAGGCCATCCTCCTGGACATCAGCGGCTTCGTCGCCGAGGCCTCCGGCGAGAACATCTTCATGGTGAACAAGAAGGGCGTCATCAAGACCCCGCCCCTCTCCTCCCCCGTGCTGGACGGCATCACCCGCGACACGGTGCTGAAGCTCTTGCGCGACGCCGGCCACACCACCATCGAGGAGGTCACCGTCACCCGTGACGCCCTCTACATCGCCAACGAGGTCTTCTTCACCGGCACCGCCGCGGAGATCACCCCCGTGCGCGAGGTGGACAACCGGCAGATTGGCGACGGCAAGCCCGGCCCCATCAGCAAGTTCGTCCAGGACATGTACTTCCGCGTCGTGCGGGGCCAGGAAGCCCGCTATGCGGACTGGCTGACCTACGTTTGAGGACAGTCCGCGGACGCGAAGTCCCGGCGGCCGGGGGAATCGGGTAGAACCCGTACCCGATGCCTCCCGCCGGCTACGCGTACGAAGACAATCCCTTCAAGCTGGAGAACCCGTCCGTCCTCGACATCGCTCCGGGTGAGCCGAAGTCGCTGGAGGACACGGGCCTGAGGATGGGTCTGCTCGCGGACCTGGGCCTCAAGTTCCTCTACTACGCCGGCACCGGCACGGGCGTGGCCATCGCCGAAAGCATGTGCCTGCCCTGGTCCGGCGTGGTGGAGCACGTGGTGGATTTCCTCGCCGCGGAGAAGCTCGTGGACCTGCGCGGCGGCAAGGGCTTTGGCCGCGCGTCCGTGGAGTTCGCCCTCACGGAGAAGGGCCGCGAGTACGCGCGCGACGCCCTCACCCGCTCCACCTACGTGGGCCCGGCCCCCGTGCCCATCGAGCAGTACAACGCGCTCATCAGCAGCCAGACGGAGGAGACGCCCGTCGTGGGCCAGGAGGACCTGGTCGCCGCCCTGGGGCACCTCACCGTCTCCGCGGAGCTGATGGACAAGCTGGGCCCGGCGGTGAACTCCGGCCGCTCCCTCTTCCTCTACGGCCCGCCGGGCAACGGCAAGACGAGCCTGGCGGAGGCGATCTCCCACATGTTCGGCGGCGAGGTCTTCGTCCCGCACTGCCTGGAAATCGACAACCAGATCATCAAGGTCTTCGACCGCATCATCCACACGCCCGTGTCGCTGGAGGCGGGCCGCGACGCCAACGGCCGCCGGCAGACCTTCGAAATGGACAAGCGCTGGTCGCTCTGCCGGCGCCCCGCGGTGGTGGTGGGCGGCGAGCTGACGCTGGAGACGTTGGACCTCATCTACTCGGAAAGCACCCGCTTCTACGAGGCGCCGTTCCAGGTGAAGGCCAACGGCGGCATGCTCCTCATCGACGATTTCGGCCGCCAGAAGGTCCACCCCACGGACCTGCTCAACCGGTGGATCGTCCCCCTGGAGAAGCGGGTGGACTTCCTCACCCTGCACACCGGCAAGAAGTTCGAGATTCCGTTCGATCAGCTCCTCGTCTTCTCCACCAACCTGGACCCCAAGGAGCTGGTGGACGAGGCCTTCCTGCGCCGCATCAAGTACAAGATCGAAGTGGGCAACCCGGATGAGGAGTCCTACCGGGAGATCTTCCGCCGGGTGTGCGAAGCGGCGGGCATCCCCTACGTGGACCAGGCCATCACCTACCTGGTGGAGCACTACTACAAGCCGCGCAGCATGGAGATGCGCTCCTGCCACCCCCGCGACCTCGTGTCGCTCATCCGGGACGCCGCCCGATACCGGCAAATCCCGCCAGCCCTTTCAAAAGATCTGCTGGACCAGGCCTGCGAGGTGTTCCTGGTGAATCTGTAGTCAGGTTTTATTTGTTCCAACCGCGCGGAATTTCTAGACTCTACGTGCCGTTGTACCTCCCGGCGCAGCCTCTGGGAACCAGCGCCCGGGGCGGGCCGGGGCGAGAAGGAGCCGCAGTCCGTGAAGGAACGCTACCAGGACATCGACGAGAAGAACGAGCAGCTGCGCGAGTACCTTGAGATCTACAAGGGCAAGCCGCCTGCGCGTGAGTACCTCGACCGCTTCGAGATGTCGTGGATCTACCACGACGCCGCGCTCGAAGGCGTCGTGTACACGCACCAGGAGCTGATGGCCGCGCTCTTCCCGGAGCGCACCGCGGCCGAAGCCTCCATGATCCCGGTGGTGCTGGAGATCCGCAACCACAAGGCCGTGGCGGACTACATCCGCGAGGAGGCGGCGGGCGCGAAGAAGCAGTCCGCGCTCACGCTCACCACCATCAAGCGGATGCACGACCTCTTCCTGGGCAACACGCCGGAAGCGCTGGCCGAGCGTGCGCGCATGGAGCGCCGCGAGCGCACGGAGAAGGAGCTGGCCAAGGAGCGCGACCGCGCGGGGCTGCGCAAGGACATGCCCCTGCACCGCACCTACTTCCACGACATCACCCAGCCCGCGAAGATCCAGGCCCGGCTGGAGAAGCTCGTGGACCACACCGCCAGCGCGGAGTTCCGCGAGTTCCACCCCATCAAGCAGGCGGCGGTGGTGCAGCACGAGTTCCTGCAGATCTTCCCCTTCACCGAGCACAGCGGGAAGGTGGGGCGCATGTGCAGCAACCTCATCCTGCTGCGCAACGGCTACATGCCCGCGGTCATCCACTCCATCGACCGGCAGCGCTACTACGAGTCCTTCCGCGCGCCCGTGGCCACGTTCCGCACGGTGCTGATGGACGCCATGGAGAACTCGCTGGACAACGGCGTGAAGTACTTCCGCGACCTCGGCCGCAAGTACAAGACGGTGGAGTAGCGCGGTCCGGGGCGGCGTGCTCCCGGAGGACTGGCGAGAAGGCAGGCGTCCCGCCCGTCCTCCGCCGCGGCGTGAAGAACGCGCGGCACGTCGACACCATTGGGGTGTTGGAAACACCCTTTCCGGAACGTTACGGGGAGAACATCCGACTTCTCGAATCCCTGTGCCGGAGGAAGTAAAAGAAGAGTCCCCATGCCTGTCACCCCATCCCTCCAAAGCCGCCGCGCCCAGTTGCCTGCCGGGAGCGAGCTCACGGAGCCTCCGCCAGCGCGGTTGGCCAAGCTGCCCGCCACCGACAAGCTGGCCCGCCTGCTCCAGGTGGCCAAGGGGCACCGCCGGGCACTCATCCTCACGCACGACAACCCGGACCCGGACTCCATGGCGGCGGCGGTGTCGCTCGCCCACCTGCTGGAGCGCAAGGCCGGCATCGAGGCCCACGTGGGCTACGGCGGCATCATCGGCCGGGCGGAGAACGTCGCCTTCGTGCGCGTGCTGCGGCTGCCGGTGTCGCACGTGTCGCAGATCGACTTCAGCCAGTACGACCTCTTCGGTCTGGTGGACACGCAGCCGCCGGTGAGGAACCACTCGCTGCCGGCGCGCTACCGCGCGGACCTGGTGGTGGACCACCACCCGCTGCGCGAGGAGAGCCTGCTGGCCCCCTTCGCGGACGTGGGCGGCGACTTCGGCGCCACCTCCACCATGCTGGTGGAGTACCTGCGGGCCGCCCGGCTGGAGCCGTCCGTGGAGATCGCCACCGCGCTCTTCTACGGCATCAAGGCGGACACGCGGGACCTGGGCCGTGAGACGACCCAGACGGACGTGGACAGCTACCTGTGGCTGTTCCCCCGCTGTGACAAGCAGCTCCTGGGACAGATTGAGCACCCGGAGCTGCCGGCGCGCTTCTTCCAGCTCTTCCACACGTCCATCGAGAAGGCGAAGGTCTACGGCACCGCCATCATCACCGACCTGGAGGAGGTCTACTCCCCGGACCTGGTGGCGGAGGTCGCCGAGCGGATGATGTACCTGGAGGGGATGAAGTGGTCCCTGGCGTACGGGACGTTCCGCAACCAGCTCTTCCTGAGCCTGCGGGTGAAGGACCGGCGCATGAACGCGGGCCGCCTCATCCGCGAGCTGTGCGAGGACCTGGGCGGCTCGTCCGGCGGCCACGGCAGCATGGCTGGCGCGCGGCTGCCCCTGTCCGGCAGCGCGAACAAGCGCAAGGCGCTCAAGCGCGAGGTGGTGTCGCGCTTCCTCGAAGCCTTTGGTGTCTCCGAGGAGCGGCCGGTGTCGCTGCTGTCCGCGCAGGACACGTGATCTACTGGGACCACAACGCCGCCGCGCCGGTGCGCGCGGAGGTGGGCGCCCTGCTCGCCCGCGCCTTCACACAAGGAGGCTTCGGCAACGCGTCCAGCGTGCACGGCGGCGGGCGCGAGGCCCGGGCCCGGCTGGACGCGGCGCGAGCGAAGGTGGCGCGCGTCCTGGGCTGCGAGCCGAAGGAGATCACCTTCACCGCGTCGGGCAGCGAGGCGGACGCGCTCGCGCTGGTGGGAGCGTACGCGGCCCGCCCGGTGAAGGACCGCCGCCGCGTGGTGTCCACCACGGTGGAGCACCCGTCCGCGCTGGGCGGGCTCACGCAGTTGGAGAAGGACGGCGCCCAGGTGGTGCGGCTGTCCCCCGACGCCAACGGCCGTGTCCCGCTGGAGGCCGTGCTGGAGGCGCTCACGCCGGACACCGCGCTGTGTTCGCTGATGTGGGCCAACAACGAGACGGGCGTGCTGCAGCCGGTGGCGGAGGCCGCGCGCGCGTGCCGTCAACGAGGCATCCTCTTCCACACGGACGCCGTGCAGGCCGCGGGCAAGGTGCCGCTCACCTTGCGCGAAGTGGACGCGGACCTCCTCTCCCTCTCCGCGCACAAGTTCGGAGGCCCCCAGGGCGTGGGCGTGCTGGTGGTGCGCAAGGGCGTGGACGTGCGGGCGCTGACGCCCGGGCACCAGGAGGGAGGCCGGCGCGGAGGCACGCAGAACGTGCCCTACGCCGAGGCCCTGGCCCTGGCCCTGGAGCTGGCCACCGAGGAGCAGCCCGGCACCGCCGCGAGGGTCGCCGCCCTGCGCGACACCTTCGAGGAGCAGGTGCTCCAGCGGCTGCCCGGCGTCACGGTGAACGGCGCGGGCGCGCCCCGGGTGCCCAACACCAGCAACCTGCGCTTCGACGGCGTGGAGGGGGAAGCGCTGCTGATGGCGCTGGACCTGGAGGACATCCGCGTCTCGTCGGGAGCGGCCTGCGCGTCCGGCACGCTGTCCCCGTCCCACGTGCTGCGCGCCATGGGCCTCTCCCCCGCCGACGCGCGCGCGAGCCTGCGCTTCAGCCTGGGCCCCGGCACCACCGGCACGGAGGTCGCTCGCGTCGTGGACGCGCTGTGCACGCACGTGCCCCGGGTGCGCGCGCTCGGAGGCTGAGGCCCGCGCCGCGCGGGGCCGCTCACCACTTCTGGTCGGGCAGGTTCTTCTCGCGGACCTCCGGGTCGGGCTGTCCGTAGCCGGGCATCCCCTCCTTGGCCTCGTCGGGCTTGGGCGGAAGCCGCTCGTCGCCGTGCCGCGTCTCGCGGGTGGGCTGCTGCTGCTCGGGCTGCTGCTGCTGCTTTCGCTCGGTCGCCATGAATTCCTCCCGGTGCGTGTTCGCGGGAGGAAAGGTCATCATCCGGGGCAGGCGCCGCAGCGGGCCCCACCGGCTGGGGGCCCACACGCCAGGGCCCTGACTGCCCGGCTACCCGTTGTCGTCGGAGGGGCCGTTGGACGGCGAGCTGCGGTACGCGGGCATCTCGTCCGTGGTGCCGAACAGGCCGCGCACCACCGCCGCGATGGCCAGCGGCGTCCCCACGCGCTCGTCGAAGTGCGGCGACAGCGCCTTCGCGTACTCCTCCGCGGACGGGAAGCGGTCCTCGGGGTTCTCCGCGAACGCGCGCGCCAGCACGTCGTCCAGCGCCTGCGGGATGTCCGGACGCACCGAGCGCAGGAGCCGGTACTTGCGCGACAGGATGCCCGCGAAGACCTCCTCCGGCGTCGTGCCCACGAAGGGCCGGCCCAGCGTGAGCAGCTCGTAGAGCACCACGCTCGCGGCCCACAGGTCCGCCTCCGGCGTCACGGCGCCCTGCAGCGACTCCGGGGACAGGTAGTACGGCTTGCCCAGCACCTCGCCGCCCTGGAGCTTGCCGTCCACCAGCACGCGCGACACGCCGAAGTCGCCCAGCTTGATCTCCCCCACGCGGGAGATGAACAGGTTGGACGGGGACACGTCGCAGTGGACGATGCCCAGCGGCTTGCCGTCCGGGCCGGTGGCGGTGTGCGCGTACGCGAGCGCCTCCAGCAGCACCTTCGCCAGGTACACCGCGAAGTCGACGGGGAGCGGAATCCCGCGCGCCTTGCAGCGGCGCAGGATGTGGCCCAGGTCGCGCCCGTCCACCAGGTCCATCACCAGGAAGGACACGTCGTCCAGCATCCCGGCGTCCAGCACCTTCACGATGTTCGGGTGGTCCAACTGGCGGGACAACTGCGCCTCGCGGCGGAAGAGGTCCACCGACGCCGGGTCGCGGGTGAGCGCGGGCAACAGCCGCTTGAGCGCCACGGTCCAGCCTTCATGGGGACCGGAGCGCACGCGCGCGCGGTACACCTCGGCCATACCGCCCTTGCCCAGGAGCGATTGGATTTCGTAGTTGCCGAAGACGCGGATGGGCTTCGACACGGGAGTCGGCGCGTTCACGGGCTGGAGCTTCCAGCTCCTTGTGGATCACGGCCCTGGACCCGCTGCTTGCGACCGCGGGCCTGCTTCACCAGCGCCTCGTACAACGTTCCCTCATTGGCGAACTGCTGGAGCTCGCGCTCCACCAGCGCGTTGCCCTCCGGAGGAGACCAGCCTTCCTGCAGCGCCCGCTTCAGCGCGGCCTGGGCGAACGCGGACTCCTGCGCGGCCCGCTTCACGCACGCGGTCCAGAAGAAGGCCTCCGCCCGCGCCGCGCCGCTGCCCACGCTGCGCGCCTGATCCAGGTACTTGAGCGCCTCCGGCTGCTGCTTGCGCAGGTGGTACGCCACGCCCATGCCCGTCAGCGCCCAGGCGTTGTTCTTCTCCTTCTCCTGGGACAGCACCAACTGGAACTGCTGCGACGCCCCGAAGGGGTTGTTGGGCAGCAGCGACTGCCCCAGCTTCAGGGTGGCCGCCACGTCCAGGGGCTCCAGCCGGCGCTGCGCCGCCACCTGCGCGGCCCCACCGGACGGCGGAGGAGGCACGGGCGCCTGCACCTGGCGCTGCTCGGGGGCCTGCGCCGTCGCCGGCGTCAGCGCCGCGCCCTGCTCCGTCGCGCGGAGCACCAGCATCCGGTTCTTGGGCAGCGCCGGGGACTCGCAGTCGTCCTCCAGCTTCACCACGCCGCCCAGCGCCCGCTCCTCCACGTTGTAGACGAGCATCACCGGGAAGCTGCGGGACGGGGTGCAGGTGTCCCCCGTCTGACAGAGCGTGAGCTCCCCCAGGAAGACGTTTCCCTGGAAGTCCCCCGTCAATATCGGCTCGGCGGCCGGGCGCTGGCAGGGCCCCCCGGCCGGCGCCGTGCCGACCAGGTGCTCCCCGTCCGAGCGCAACTCGATGGGGCCGAAGGCATCTGCCTGATAGGTACTGTTGAGCTGCGGACCCGCCCAGGCGAATCCGGAGGCGAGGCAGGCTACCGCCGCGAGAGCCAATGTTGGGGTCGGGAGCGACATGTCGGGGACCCGGGCATCATAGAAGTCCACGGGGCGGCTTGTAAACGCGCGAGGACGGCTTGACCGCACGCTTCTCCATCCTTATCATTTTCCCAGAACGCCCTGGGATTTTCCCAGTAATTCTAAGGACTTGCAGCACGATTTGAGTGGTAAAAGGTCTGTTCCCTGCGGGGTGCGTGATGCCCAGCAGAAATTCGAACCGATACGTCCATTCCGGGGTCCGTTTCGGTCGCCATGTGCAAGCCCTCCCCCTTCACGGGGGATGAGGGAAGCCTGCGGTGACATGATTTCGGTCCCCACCTGGCTTCTAAGGGTTCAATGGACGCTGGACACACGGCTCGGCGGGGGACTCTTTCTTTGGAGCGGCGGCGGTGAGCGAGACGGCGGTGGATACGGCGGCGGCGGCGGAGAAGAAGGTAACGCTTCGTGAGGAACTGACGGCGCGCCGCAAGGCGATGACCAACGACCTCATCGACGAGCGGGGCCTCAAGGTCCAGTCTCGATTCCTGGCATCGCCCTATTACGACAAGGCGCGGACGGTGGCGCTCTACGCCCCCATCCGGGGCGAAGTGCCCACCCGGGACATCCTCATCGCGGCGTTGCAGGACGAGAAGATCGTCTGCTACCCGCTGTCCCACGT
This sequence comes from Corallococcus sp. AS-1-6, assembly GCF_020037015.1. Lineage (GTDB taxonomy): Bacteria > Myxococcota > Myxococcia > Myxococcales > Myxococcaceae > Corallococcus. The sequence continues at coordinate 118,300 of NZ_JAIQDE010000002.1, forward strand.
GCACGGGCGCATCCTGGCCTTCCGGGCCATCAAGTCGGAGAGCGAACTGGAGCCGGGGCGCCTGGGCGTCCGCGAGCCCACGAACTCCTCGGACCTGATTCCGGTGGATCAGATCGACCTGTTCGTGGTGCCCGGACTGGGCTTCAGCCCGGACGGCAAGCGGCTGGGGCGCGGCGGTGGCTACTACGACGCCACCCTGAAGGCGGCCAGCCCGCGCAGCCGCCGCGTGGGGCTCGCGTTCAACGACCAGATCGTCCAGGCGCTGCCCACCACGAGCGACGACGTGGACATGGACCAGATCGTCACGGAGAGCCAGACGCTGCGCGGCCTCTACCGCAGCTTCGACTTCCTGGACACCTGAAGACACCTGACGGCCCCCGAGCCGTAGGACGACAGTCAGGGTGACAGCCACGGGTGGGGCGGACACGGAAGTCCCGCCCTGCCCGTCGCCTTTTTTGGGCTAGTGTCCGCGGCGCCATGAACCCGGACGCACTGCGCAAGGCAACCCCCGAAGAGCAGTTCGAAGAAGTCACTCGCGGCACCGTGGACCTCCACGTGCCGGAGGACCTGAAGAAGAAGCTCCAGCGCTCGTATGACAAGGGCAAGCCCCTCATCATCAAGGCGGGCTTCGACCCCAGCCGTCCCGACCTGCACCTGGGCCACACGCTGCTGCTCACGCGCATGCGGCGCTTCCAGGAGTTCGGCCACACGGTGGTCTTCCTCATCGGTGACTTCACCGCGCTCATCGGGGACCCGTCCGGCAAGAACGCCGCCCGGCCTCCGCTCACGCGCGAGCAGGTGAAGGTCAACTCGGAGACGTACAAGCAGCAGGTCTTCAAGGTCCTGGACCCGGACAAGACGGTGGTGAAGTTCAACTCGGAGTGGCTCGACGCGCTGGGCACCGAGGGGATGATCCGCCTGGCCGCGCGCTACTCCGTGCAGCGCATGCTCGAGCGCGACGACTTCAAGAAGCGCTACCGGGAGAACACCTCCATCGCCATCCACGAGTTCCTCTACCCGCTCCTGCAGGGCTACGACTCCGTGGCGCTGAAGGCGGACGTGGAGCTGGGCGCGACGGATCAGCTCTTCAACCTGCTCGTCGGCCGCCAGTTGATGAAGGAAGAGGGCATGGAGCCGCAGGTCATCATGACCGGCCCCATCCTGGAGGGCCTGGACGCGAAGCTGGTGGACGGCGTCATCACCGGCAACAAGATGTCCAAGAGCCTGGACAACTACGTGGGCATCGACGAGCCGGCGGACAGCATCTTCGGCAAGTTGATGAGCATCACGGACGACCTGATGTGGCGGTACTACAAGCTGCTCTCCGCCATGCCGCTCAAGCAGGTGCTGGAGCTGGAGGAGCAGACGAAGTCCGGCGCGGCGCACCCCAAGGCCGCGAAGGTCGCCTTCGCGCAGGAGATGGCCGCGCGCTTCCAGGGTGAGGAGGCCGGCCGCAAGGCGGCGGAGGACTTCGAGAAGCGCTTCGCCAAGAAGGAGCTGTCCACGGAGGACCTGCCGCTCGTGGAGGTGTCGCTTGGCGGCGCGGAGAAGCTGCTCGTCACCAAGCTGCTGCCGGAGACGAAGTTCGTCGCCTCCGCCACCGAGGCGCGCAAGATGATGGGCCAGGGCGGCGTGAAGGTGAACGGTGAGAAGGTCACCGACCCCAAGGCGGAGCTGGGGGCCGGCGAGTACACCGTGCAGGTGGGCAAGCTGAAGGTCACGCGGGTGAAGCTGTCCTGACGTGACGGACGCCGCCCGGGCCTGCTTCAGGGCGCGGGCGGCTCCTTCGGCAGCGCGCCTTCGTACAGCGCGGCCGAGCGCCCCATCATGAAGCCGTGGGGCAGCAGCTTCATCATCGCCGCGAGGAAGCGGTTGAGGACGCCGGGCACGCAGAGCTCGCGGCGGTGCACGAACGCCTCCACGGCGATGCGCGCGCAGGCCTCCGCGGACATGATGCCCACGTCGCCCGCCTTGAACTTCCGGTCCAGGCCGGACACCGACAGCATCTCCGTGGCGATGCCGCCGGGCGCGAAGACGGTGACGGACACGCCCGCCTTGCGCAGCTCGTAGGCCAGGCCCCGCCCGTAGCTGATGACGAACGACTTCGACGCGGCGTAGGCCGTCTGGTACGGCAGCGGCGCGAAGCCCGCGGTGCTGGCGACGAGCATCAGCGCCCCGCCCCCGCCCCGCTTCGCGAAGTGCGCGCCGAAGCGCTGGGACATGCGCACCACGCTGGTGATGTTGGTGGCGAGCAGCGCGTCGAAGGACTCGGGCTGCTGCTCCAGCGCGTGGCCGAAGTAGGTGACGCCCGCGTTGAGGATGACGCCGTCGACGGTGCGGCCGGACGTGGCGGTCTCGAAGACGCGCTCGGCGTCGCCGGGCTTCGTGAGGTCCGCGGAGAGGGGCAGCACCTGCACGCCGTGCGCGGACTCCAGCTCCGCCTTCAGCGCGGCGAGCCGGTCCTCGCGGCGGGCCACGGCGATGATGTGGGCGCCGTGCTCCTTCGCGAGCAGGCGGGCCATCTCCAGCCCCAGGCCGGACGACGCGCCGGTAATGAGCACCCAGCGGCCTCGGAAATTCATCGGTTTCATATCGGGCGCGTTTATTTCGCGGCGCGGCGCCGGGCGCAACCGGGGAACAGCGGGCTTGGGGCGCCCCTGTTAGAGTCCGGCCCACCATGCGCCTCTCCGGGTCGCTCGCCTGCTTCTTCCTGGCCCTCTCCACCGCCCCCGTCGCCTTCGCGGGGAGCGGCGTCTTCGTCACCGAAGAGGCCATGGACGCGGTGGACCAGCCCCAGTCCTCCAAGGTCGTCTTCTCCGTGCAGCCGGGCGTGTCCTATCCGCTCGTGAAGAAGGGCGGCCCCGACCGCGCGTGGTGCAAGCTCCAGGGGCCCGGGGCCGAGGGCTGGGTGCTCTGCGATGGCACGCCCACGGAGGCCGTCCAGAAGGCGCCGGACACGGACGCGCTCGTGCGCGCGGACCATGCGAACACGCGCCAGCAGCAGGTGTCGCGAGGCGGCGGGGCCCTCGCGGAGGCGAAGCCCATCGGGAGCGGAGCCGGTGCGGGTGCGCCCCCTGCGGAGCCGGACGACACGGAAGAGGTCACCGTGGCGGTGCGCGCACCGGCGAGTCGCGCCGCGGCTCCGGGCGACGCGGCGGCCTGCGCGAGCACGTGTGATCAACCGCCCCTCTTCGCCAAGGCCCCGGCGCTGTCCGCGCTGGACCGCGAGGTGCTGGACCTGTGCCCCGCGCGCCCCGACGCGAGCGTGAGCGCCGGGGACGTGCAGCGCTTCTTCGCGAAGCACTACGACGACGCGCGGGTGCAGCGCGCGCTGTCCGCGGCGGGGCGTCCCGGCTCGCGGCAGGCGAACATCGAATGGCTCACGAGCCTGTGGGTGAGCACCGGCCCGCGCAACGCGTTCACGCACGTCTTCTGCGGGGATGACTGGCAGCGCGGCCCGATTGGCGGCCTGCACTTCCTGCCCCGCTACGCGCAGCTCGAGGCGGAAGGCAAGGTCTGCTACCAGGGCCCGGCCCGGGGCGAGGACGCCGTGCGCGGCGAGCAGTACCTCATCCGCTTCAAGGGGCTGTCCCCGTGGTCCTGCGGCGTGAAGCGCACGGGCGGCTTCTCCACGTCGCAGGACGCGGTCTCCATCGCCGCCATCGGGACCCGGGCGTTCGCGCGCTGCTGTGCGCGCGGCGGGGCGAAGAAGGAGGGCGGCGTGTACTCGGCGCCGGACGTGGGCGGCGGCAACTGGCGCATCTGGTGCGGCACGCGCAACGGCACCTACGGCATCGCCACGCTGCACCCCACCGACGAAGCCGCCACCTGCGCGGAGTAGCAGCGGACCGGCGCCACGAAGGACGCCGGTCCCCTGCCCCGCCGGGGCCTACTGTGCCTTGTCCACGGTGAGCACCGCGCCCGTGGAGTAGGCGGTGAACTCCGGCGCGTACACGGACTGCACCGTCGCCGGGCCCACGCGGAACGTCCCCGCCATGTTCGCGCGCAGCCGGTACTTGAAGGTGTACTCACCGGCCGGCAGCGACTCGAAGAAGAAGTTCGTCCCCGAGTCGCGCGTCTCCTCGTACCAGACGATGCCCAGGTCCCACTTGTGGCGGGACTGCGCGTTCTCCGGCTCCAGGCCCGCGGCGCGGGGGTCCCTCAGGTGCACGTACTCGGCGGCGTGCTTCGTGCGCAGCGACAACTGCACCTCCACCTCGTCGCCGGGCCGCAGCCTCGCGCCGTCCGACAGGGGGCGCAGCAGCGTCTGGTTGCCTTCGCGGAGGCGCACGAAGTAGCGGCGCGACACCTGGAAGAAGTCGCCGCGCTCCTCCTTGGGAAGCTGCTCCGTGGAGAAGTGCCACGTGGCGGACGCGATGGCGAAGCCCGGCGTCGTCTTCTCCACCACCGTGGTCGCCGTGCTCGCGTTCACCTCCGGGCCGGGGACGACGATCTGGTTCTTCTTCCCCGTGTACACGTCCGGCGAGAAGCTCAGGGCCACCGCCTTGGAGCCCACCGTCACCTTCAGCTCCTCGCGCGCGGCCAGCGAGCCCTCCGCCTCCATGTAGTTCACCAGCGCGTAGAGCGCCTCCGCCGTGGCGCGGGTGGACTTCCAGTGGTTCACCTTCTTGTCGAGCAGCAGGTACTGCACCAGGCCCGCGCGGCGGGGGTCCTTCGGGCGCAGCTCCGACAGCGTGCGCAGCGCGAAGGCGTGCGTCTCCGTGGAGTCGTTGTACCAGAGCCAGCCGCGGTCCTCCGGCGCCCAGTACGTGCCCAGGTCCTGTGACGTCTTCGCGGAGTCCATCACGCTGTCCCAGACCTTCTGCGCGTCCTTCGTGCGCTTCGACCGGTTCAGCGTGAGCGCCAGGTACCCCTTGAGGTACGGCGAGTGTTGCTTCCAGTGCTTGAAGGAGAACTCGAGCATCCGCTGCCGCTCGGCCGCGGTGAGCGCCTCGCCCGTGTAGCGCGCGTCCGGGTACGCGGACGCCACGAAGTTGAGGAACGTGAGGAACTCCCAGCCCAGGTCCTTCTTCATCAGCCGGTTCGCGTAGTCGTCCCGGAAGTGCTTCGCCAGGTAGCCCCACGCGGGCTCCGTCATGGAGGGCGACACCTCCACGCCGTGCTCCATGGCGCGCGACAGGCCGTGCAGGATGTAGAGCGTCATGTACGGCGACGACGGGCCGCCCGGCCACCAGGGGAAGCCGCCGTCCGCGTTCTGTGCCTTGCGCAGCTTCTGCTGCGACGACATGCGCTGGGCCTGGGCCACCTTCGGATCCAGCACGCGCAGGAGCGCCTCGTCGTTGCCCGTCCCGCCCTTCGCCTCGTTGAGCCAGGGCGTCTCCTCCAGCGCCATCTTCCGGTTGGGGTCCGCGTCGTCGAAGGTCTCGAAGCGCGTGGTCCGCTGGCTCAGGTCCTTCGCCACCTTCGCCACGGCCGGATACTTGTCGAAGAGGCTGGAGACGATGCCCGTGGACACGAAGCGGTTGAGGGTCTGCTCCGTGCACTCATAGGGGTAGTCCACCAGGTACGGCAGCGCCTGGAGCACGGAGTAGAAGAGCTGCGCGTCCACCGTCACGACGAGCTGCTCGTTCACGCGGGTGGGGTCGTCCGACTTCTTCAGGTCCTCGAACGTCAGCGTCCGGCGGTCCTGGTTGTTCAGCATGGCGAAGCGCGACTGCGACAGGTGCATGCGGCCGGGCAGCACCGGCAGGGGCCGCAGCTCGCCGTCGCTGAACGCGCCCGTCTTCGCGACCACGCGGAAGGCCACCGGCCCCACCCGCGCGAGCGTGGTGATGGGGAAGCGCAGGTGCGTGCCCTTCCCCGCCGCCACCGTGAAGGCCTGAGAGGCCGTCTTCACGCCGAAGTCCGCGAGCAGGCTCTTCTGCGTGTCCGGATCCACGATGTCGAGCGTGAGCTGGCCCTGCTGCGGCTGGGTCCCCGCGTTGTTCACCACGACCTCCAGCTCCGCGCGGTCGCCCTCGCGCAGGAAGCGCGGCAGGTAGGGGCGCACCATCAGCTCCTTCACGCTGCGGGTGGCGCGCTGCGTGGAGCCCCCGCGCAGATCCCGCGTGAGCGCGTGCACCCAGACGTCCCACGCCGTCACCGAGTCCGGCACCGTGAACTCCAGCACCGCGGCCCCGTCCGGCCCGGTGAGCAGTTGCGGAATCCAGAACGCCGTCTCCGCGAAGTTCGAGCGCAGCGGCTCCTCCGACCCTTCCCCCGGCTCCGGTGCGCCGGGCGCCCCCTTGATGATCTGGATGATCTCACGCCGCTTCTGCTCCAGCACCCGGCCCTCCTTCGGCGCGGAGGCCATGGACGGCGCGGGCGCGGGCGGAGGAGGTGGCGGCGCGGCGTCCGCCTCCGGCTGGATGCCTCCGGGCTTCGCGGCCGTGGCGCGCATGCGGCGGCCCACTCCGCCGTAGTAGTTGCGGTAGCCCGGACCGCCCAGCCCGTAGCCCTCCCCGAACCTCAGCGTGTCGGCGCTGAGGTCCGGCGCGTCGGGTCCGTCCCGGACCAGATCGTCGGAGAGCCAGTCCGCGCCGAAGACACCACCGGACGCCCGGATGTCCACGTAGACGGTCTGCTGCGGATACAACTGCGCCACCTGCGGCGGCGTGTGCGGGCCGAAGACGTTCAGCGACTGATCGTACATGTACGCGAGCAGCTCCGCGGCCCCCGCCTCCAGCTTCGCGCCCTGGGGCCCCTTCACCGTCACGCGGAAGGTCTCCTTCGCGCCGGGCCGCAGCGTGTCCCGGAACGTGGCGAACTCCAGGCTCAGCTCCTTGTCGTCGAAGGGCACGGCCACCGTCTGCTGGAAGCTCAGCGACTGCCAGTCGCGCACCATCGTGAGCACCACCGTGAAGCCGCCGCGCAGGGACTCCGTCACCGGCAGCTCCACCACCGCGCGCCCCTGCCCCGCCGTCAACTGGCGGTGCTCGACGCGCTGGCGCCCCTGGTACACGTCCAGCATCAGCGGCTGGCCCTCGAAGCCGGAGGCCACCATCAGCCGGGCCACCTCGCCCACGCGCACGGAGGCGCGCTCCGCCGCCAGCACCGCGGGCAGCCCCGCCGGAGCCCGGGCTCCCGCCACCACGAAGTCCCGCTGCGCGGTGGCCTTCTGACCAAACGGATCCGTCGTCTCGTAGCGCAGGCGGTACGCCCCCGCGCGCAGCGCTGGCAGCTTCACGGTGGCCACCCCGTCCGCGCCATGCGTCACCGCCGCCTGCGCCACCTCCGCGCCGTCGTCCCAGCGCTGCAGCGTCTGCTCCACGTCGTAGCTCGTGTCCCAGCGCGCCTTGAGCGAATCCCCCGGCGTGGGGGAGGTCTCCTTGAGCGACTGCGCGTCCGCGTCCAGGGGCTTGGGCCTGTCCACCGGGACCTCCGACGGCATCAGCGGCCGGCCCGGAGCCTTCAGGGCGATGAGCCGCCAGCGGCCCGGTCCGGCCTGCGGCGCGCCATCCAGGTTCGAGCGGACGAGCCGCACCTCCGACGGGAAGTCCTCGCGGACGAAGCCCACGTCGGAGTCCACGCGGCCCTCCACCGACACGAAGCCCAGGCGGAAGGCGCGGGTCGCGGAGCGCGTCTCACCGCCCTCGTCCGTCAAGTCCGCCTCCACGCGGTAGCGCCACGACATGCCCTGCGCCTTCGCGAGCCGCTCGTCCGCCTCCGGGGTGAACGCCACGGTGAAGCCGCCGTCCTCCCCCACCGTGGCCGTCCCGGAGGCCACCAGGTCCGTGGTGGCCGGGATGCGCTCCCAGAACCACCAGCGCGGCAGCACCGGCTCGCGCGACACGCGCCACTTCACCGCGCCGCGCGTCACCGGCAGGCCGAAGTAGTAGCGGGCCTCGCCCTTGAACGTCGCGCGCCGGTTGAGCCGCAGGGCCTCCGGCGCGTCCTTCAGCGTCACCTCGAAGGTGGGCCGCTTGTACTCCTCCACTCGCACGTTCGCGTAGCCGTTGGGGCGGGTGCGCACCGTCCACTGGCCCAGCGGCCGCCCCGAGGGGATGTCGAACTCACCCGCCACCGACCCGAACGTGTTGGTGCGGGCCTCGCGCTTGGACACCTCCTGGCCGTTGGGGTCCACGAGCGTCACCGTCACCGGCGAGTCCGGCAGGACGCGGTAGCGCTTCGACGCCACCTCCGGACGGTAGGCCACCACCTTCCACAGCAGCTTCTGCATGGGACGGTAGACGGCGCGGTCCGTGTAGATGAGCGTCTGGTCATCCAGGGACGGCTCATGGGCGGAGGACAGGTACATCGACCCCGGGACCACCATCACGCCCTTGCCCCGGCCCACCACCAACTGCATGTCCTCGTAGCGGTTGGCGTCCGAGCCCGTGACCAGCAGGTCGCCGTTCGCGTCCGTGCGGCGGCTGGTGACCCCGAAGCGGCGGGTGCGGTAGTCCGACGTCACCAGCCGCACCTCCACGTTCGCGGCGCCCGCCCCCGTGGCCCCGTCCACCACGTGGACCTCCGCCTGGTTGGGGTTCGCCTTGCGCACCGTCACCGCCCAGGGCGACACGGACATCGGCAGGGAGAGGATCCGGCTGTTCTTCTTCGAGAAGTCCTCGCGCGTGGACAGGGCGATGACGTACGCGCCCGGCTTGAGCGCGGGCGGGGTCACGAACGTCTGGTGCCGCTGGAAGTCCGGCGTGGGCGGCAGCGCCGTGCTCCACGCGGCGTCCGGCTTGCGCGACGCCACCATGCGCAGCATCTCCGCGGTGGAGGGGAACAGCGACAGGTCCTCGTCGGGCTTCGCGAGCCGCGCCTCCACGTCCAGCGCGTACGCCCGGAAGTACACCGTGCCCACGTTGCGGTGGCCCACCAGGATGGAGCGCTTGCCCGGCCCGTCCACCTGCATCCCGGTCGCGTACAGCTCCGGCGCCTCCAGGCTCCCCACCAGCGCCGCGCACTGCATGCCGCCCACCGACTTCGGCCACGCCTCCGCGCCGGCCTTCGCCAGGGCATGCGCGGTGATGGCGCGGCCCGCCTGCTGCTCCAGCGCCGCCAGTTCGAACTGCCCCTTGGACCACCACGGCACGTCCCGGAAGCCCTTCAGGTGCGCGGCCAGGTGCTCACGGATGCGCCGCTTGTCCGCGGCCTCGGTGAACGACACCTCCATCGCCGCGTAGCGCCGCAGCCGCGCCTCCAGCGCCGCCTCGCGCCGGCCCGCCGCCAGGTGCCACGCCTCCAGGTCCCCCAGCACCGCCGCCACCTTCAGCAGCGGATGCACGGACGGGTCCTTCAGCTCCACCTTCGGCGTGCCCTCCAGCAGCGCGCCCAGGTCCAGCCGGTACACGCCCTGCTCCTGCTCCGGGCGCCACAGGTCCGTGTCGTCCAGCGAGTCCACCCACAGGTACGTCACCGCGTCGCGCACCGTGGAGCGGATGCCGTCCGGATACGTGTTGGGCTGGATGTACTCGGACAGCCCCTTCACGGGCTCCGTGCCGAACTTCTGCCGCGACTCCCAGACGGCGGCGTACGTGCGCTGGATCTCCGCTGAAAGCTGATCCTTCGTCCACGCCTTCAGGTCCACCGGCCCGGAGGACACCACCTGCTCGCGCTGGCCAATCTCATAGCTGTACGACTGCTGGTAGTTCGCGAGCACCGCCGCGTAGAACAGGTGGAGCGTGGCCTGCTGCCGCAGCCCCTCCGGCCAGGGCTGTTCACGCAGGAAGCGCACCGCCGTCTCATAGCCATGCAGCCGCGTGCGCAGTTGCACCGTGCGCACCAGCGCGCGCGTCCACTCGTCGGCGTCACCCTGGGCCTTCGCCGCGGCGAGCCGGGCCTCGGCCCCCTGCGCGGCGGACTCCACCTTGTCGTCCTCGACGAGCGCGTCGATGGCCTTCCACGTCGGGGGCCCCTTCGCGGGGGCGGCCACGGACACGGAGGACAGCGCGAGGGACAGCAGACACAGGACGACGGCGGCGGGACGCGAGCGTGGTGGAGAAGCCATAGGGGCGGCACTCTAGACGCCGCCCGCGTCCCTGGCGTTCCCTTCGCTGTTTCAGGACGCCGCTGGCGCCGGAGCCCGGCGCCGCAGCCCCACCACGTAGACCTCCATGCTGGCGCCGCGCGTGGCCTCCGGACGGACGATCTTCACCTCCTCGAAGTGCTGGCGCACCTCGTCACGGAAGGCCTCGAAGTCGCCGCCCATGAAGACCTTGGCCACGAACGTGCCGCCGGGCCTGCCGCGCGTGGCGGCCACCTCCAGCGCCTTGCCCGCGAGCCGCAGGCTGCGCGCCTCGTCCGTGCCCTTGATGCCGGACGTCTTGGGCGCCATGTCGGAGATGACCGCGTCGAAGGGACCGTCGTACATCGCGGCCAGCTTCGCGTCGAAGTCGTCCGCGAGCACGTCCAGCACCGCCGTCGTCACCCACTTCTGGGTGAACGGCCGGATGGCGACGATGTCCACGCCGATGACGCGCCCATTCATCCCCACCGCGTCCGCCAATATCTGGAGGAACCCGCCCGGCGCCGCGCCCAGATCCAGCACCGCCGCGCCCTTCTTCACGGACCCGGGGAAGCGCTTGAGGATCTCATCAACCTTGAACGCGGAACGCGCTCGCAGTCCCTCTTGCTTGGCTTTCTGGAAATAGTGGTCTTTAGGACGGTAGGGCTTGCCCATGTCAGAAGCCGTCCCTAGCATCCGCTACTGTCTTCGGAAAGCCGGAGCAGTCGCGGCCTGTCGGCTGGCCGCGCCCACGGACTTCGCCGGAGGGTTGGTGGCATGGGCACCCGGAGCGTGACAGCGGCCTTGTGCATCTCCCTGCTCTTCGCGGGTGGGGCGGCGTTCTGCTACGCACGCGCCGAGGCCCTGCAGGCGGAGGGGCGCTGGCTGATGGCCCGGGGCAGCGCCCAGGCCTCCGACTTCGCCCAGAAGCTGGACGGCAGCTCCGTGGACGCCCAGTTGAAGACCTTCAAGGAGCGCCGTGGGGTGATGGAGCAGGCCCACCGCTGGCAGCGCGGCATGCTGCTGGGCATCATGGCCGCCGTCCTGTCCGCCCTGTCCGCCTACGTCCTCTTCCTCCTCAAGCGGCTGGATGATCAGCTCCTGGACGCCACCGGCGAGCTGCGCCGGCCCCAGGAGGCCTCCTCCCTGCCCGCCCCGGCGTTCGCGCCCAGCGTCCAGCGTTAGCCGGGACTCTGGCAGGATGCCCTCCGTCACCGTCTGACGGGGAGGACCGCCATGCCCGGCTGCGCGCACTGCGGACGCACGCTCGACATCATCGCCAACCAGGTGGGCCGCCGCGACACGTGTCCCGGCTGCGAGGAGGACCTGCGCTCGTGCCGCAACTGCCGGCACTTCGACGAGTCCGTGGCCAAGGCCTGCAAGGAGCCCTTCGCGGAGGTGCCCCGCGACAAGGACGAGGCCAACTTCTGCGAGCTCTTCCAGTTGGGCGAAGGCGGCCTGCACCCGAAGGACTCCCGCGACGCGATGCTCAGCGCCACGGAGGCCCTCTTCGGCAGGAAGTAGCTAGAAGCCGTACAGCTTGGAGATGATCTCCTTCATCACCTCGGACGTGCCGCCACCGATGGTGATGAGCCGCACGTCGCGCCACATGCGCGCGATGGGCGTCTCCTCGATGTAGCCCATGCCGCCGAAGAACTGCTGGCAGTCGTAGGCCACGCGCTGGGCCAGGTCTCCGGCGAACAGCTTCGCCATGGAGATCTCCTTCACCGGGTTCTCCTTCCGGTCGTAGAGGTCCACCGCGTAGTAGTTGAGCCGCCGCGCCGCCTCCACCGCCGTCAGGTGCTCCACGAACTTGTGGCGCCACACCTGGAACTTGATGAGCGGCCGGCCGAACGCCTCGCGCTCGTTGCCGTACTGGAGCGCGTCCTCCAGCATCCGGTCCATGCCGCCCACCGTGGTGATGGCGCCCACCAGGCGCTCACCCTGGAAGTTGGTCATGATGTGGTAGAAGCCCGCGTTCTCCTCGCCCAGCACGTAGCGCGCGGGGATGCGGCAGTCCTCGAAGTAGAGGATGGCCGTGTCCGAGGACAGGTTTCCAATCTTGTCCAGCTTCTTGGAGACGCCGAACCCCTTCACGTCCGTGGGGAACGTCACCAGCGAGATGCCGCCGTAGCCCTGCTCCCCCGTGCGCACCGCCAGCGTGATGAAGTCCGCGCGCGTGCCGTTGGTGATCCACATCTTGGAGCCGTTGATGACGTAGTCGTCGCCGTCCCGGCGCGCCGTCGTCTTGATGCTCGCCACGTCGGAGCCGCACCCCGGCTCGCTCACGCCCAGCGCCGCGATGCGCTCGCCCTTGAGCGCGGGCTCCAGGAACTCGCGCTTCTGCTCGTCCGTGCCGATTTCGTTGATGATGGGCGTGGCCATCTGGCTCTGCACCAGCAGCGCCATGTTCACGCCCGCGTTGCGGCTGCGCGACAGCTCCTCCGCGAACGCCGTCACGTACCAGTAGTCCAGGCCGCTGCCGCCGAACTTCGGGTCGTGGTTGATGCCCAAAAAGCCCAGCTCGCCGCACTTCTTGAACAGCTCCTTCGGGAAGATGCCCGCCCGGTCCCACTCCAGACCGTAGGGCGCCATCTCCTTCTCCACGAAGGCGCGCACCGACCTGCGAAACGCTTCGTGGTCCTCGGTGAACGGGTTGAGCATCGCGAGTCCTCGGGGGTTGTCCCGCTGTGGGTTGATTCGCGAGTCAATAACAGGCCCCCGGCGTCAGCCACAAGCGACGCGCCCCGTCCCCACCCCGCCCGGCGCCCGCCTTCCTGGTGACGCAGCGCGCCGGCACCGGTGTTGTGAAGAAGTCTGAAGCTCGGCAGGGCAAGCAGCCAACCCCGCAGGATGACTGGGGAGTGGATAGTCCGCACTCCGGAGTATCCTCTTGACAGATAATCGAGCGTCGGTAATTTCTAGCCCACAAAGAATTAGCCGGAGCAGGTGCCAGGGCGGGTGTCCCGCCGGCGACCCGGCAGGAGTTCGGACGCGTGAATCAGCGAATCTTGGCTGCCGTGGTGGCCGTGGCGGTGTCGACGGCGGGGTGCTCGAAGGCGGGCGCGGAGAAGGCGCAGCTTCCGGCGCAGCAGGAAGGCTCCAACGCGCTGGGCGTCAAGGCCATCACCCCGGCCACGGAGCTGGAGCAGAACGTGACGCGCGTGACGGGGCAGGTCCGCTCCAAGCAGGAGGCCGTCCTGGGTCCCCAGGCGACGGGCACGCTCGCGAAGGTGAACGTCCGGGTGGGCGACAAGGTGAAGAAGGGCGACGTGCTGGCGCAGTTGGACACGTCCAACGTGGCCATCGCGGTGGACCAGGCGAAGGCGGCCAAGGACATGGCGGAGGCCGCGCTGCAGTTGGCCACCAGCAACCTGGAGCGCACCCGCAAGGTCGCCGAGTCCGGCGGCGTGGCGGCCAACGCGCTGGAGCAGGTGGAGATTGGCCAGAAGCAGGCCGCGGCCCAGGCGGCCCAGGCGGGCGCGGCCTACCGGCTGGCGCTGGAGAACCTGCGCGACCACAACATCGTGGCGCCCTTCAACGGCATCATCACCGCGCGCAACAAGAACGTGGGTGACTCCGTGGCGATGACGCCCTCCACGCCGGTGTTCTCCATCGTGGACACGGACGGGCTGGAGATCCGGATGATGGTGCCGGAGTCCGTCATCGACAACGTGACGCCGGGCACCGTGACGCCGGGCACCGTGAACCCCAGCGGCATGCGCTTCGAGGCGAAGGTGGCCAACGTGGGCGCCGTCATCGACGCGCAGAGCCGCACCGTGGAGGTGCTGGCGGACGTGACGGGCAAGACGGACCACCCGCTGCGCCCCGGCGCGCTGGTGGAGATGGACTTCTCCAAGGCCGCGGGTGACGCGGGCAACGGCCTGTTCCTGCCGGCGCAGGCCGTGAGCAGCAAGGGCCAGGACGGCTTCGTGTGGGTGGTGCAGGACGGCACCGTGCGCAAGCGCGACGTGCGCGTGCAGCGCGTGCTGCCGGGCTACGTGAAGGTGCTGCAGGGCCTGACGGCGGAGGAGCGCGTGCTCGCCGACGCCTCGCTGGACGTCAAGGAGGGGACCGCCGTGCGCGTCGCGCAGTAGCGGTCCCTGCCCTCCCCTCTTCTTTCCTGGGTACCTGAATGCTCAAGACCTTCATTTCACGGCCCATCTTCACCGCCATGCTGATGCTGGCGGTGGTGGTGTTCGGCCTGTTCGCCTATCCGAAGATCGGCGTGGACCAGTTCCCCGACGTCGACTTCCCCGTCGTCACCGTGACGACCATCCTCCCGGGCGCGGACCCGGAGACCATCGAGAAGAACGTCTCCGACCCGCTGGAGGAGGCGCTCAACACGCTCAACGGCGTGGACACGCTCAAGTCCATCAACGTCGAAAGCGTTTCGCAGATCGTCGTGCAGTTCAAGCTGTCCACCAAGGTGGACATCGCGGCGCAGGACGTGCGCGACCGCGTGCAGGCCACGCTGAGCAAGCTGCCGGACGAGGTGGAGACGCCCGTCGTGGAGAAGTTCGACATCGGCGCGGCCCCCATCATCACGCTGGCGCTCGCGGGCGCCCTGCCGGTGGAGGAGCTGACGCGCGTGGCGGATGACATCGTGAAGCCGGCCCTCCAGCGCCAGCAGGGCGTGGGCAGCATCGACATCGTCGGTGGCCGTGAGCGGGAGATCCAGCTCGTGGTGGACCCGCAGCGGCTGCGCGGCTTCGGCCTGGCCGTCAGCGACGTCAGCCAGGCGCTCAAGGCCCAGAGCCTGGACGTCCCGGGTGGCCGCAGCATGGACAGCGGCCGTGAGCGCATCGTGCGCCTCACGTCCGAGGCGAAGAGCGTGGAGGACATCCGCAACATCATCATCACCAGCGCGGGCGGCTCGCCCATCCGCGTGCGCGACATCGCGGAGGTGGTGGACGGCCCCGCGGAGCAGCGCTCGGGCGCGAAGAGCGGCGAGCGCAGCGCGGTGGCGCTGGTGGTGCGCAAGCAGTCCGGCTCCAACACGGTGCAGGTGGCGGACCTGGTGAAGGAGTCGCTGGCGGAGATCAACAAGTCGCTGCCCGCGGGCGTCCAGGTGGAGACGGTGACGGACAACTCGCGCTTCATCCGTTCGTCCATCCACGCGGTGCAGGAGGACCTCATCCTGGGCGGCGTGCTCGCCGTCCTCATCGTGTTGGTGTTCCTGCGCAACCTGCGCTCCACCATCGTGGCGGCCATCGCGCTGCCGGTGTCCGTGGTGGGCACGTTCGCGGTGATGGCGGCGCTGGGCTTCACCTTCAACATGATCACGATGCTGGCGCTGACCCTGTCCATCGGTCTGCTCATCGACGACGCCATCGTGGTCATCGAGAACATCGTCCGTCACATGGAAGAGGGCGCCTCGCCCATGCAGGCCGCGCTGGAGGGCGCCGGACAGATTGCCCTCGCGGTGCTCGCGGTGACGCTGGCCATCGTGGCGGTGTTCATCCCGGTGGCCTTCATGGACGGCATGATCGGCAAGTTCTTCTACCAGTTCGGCGTCACGGTGGCGGTGGCCACGCTCATCTCCTACGTGGTGTCCATGACGCTCACGCCGATGCTGTCCTCGCGCCTGCTGCGTGAGCACGGCCACCCGACGGGCATCTCCGCCTCGGTGGAGAAGGTGCTGGTGGGCATGGAGAACGGCTACCGGAAGGTCCTGGGCGGCATCCTCCGTCACCGCGCGCTCACGATGATCGTCGCGGTGGTGGTGCTCTTCGCGACCTTCGGCCTGGCCCGCTTCCTCAAGTTCACGTTCATCCCGGAGCAGGACAACGGCAACATCAAGCTCACGGTGGAGCTGCCCATCGGGTCCACCATCCAGGAGACCCAGGCGCAGTTGGACACCTACGCGGCGCAGGTCCAGGCGCTGCCGGGCATCGCCTCCACGTTCACCACCGCGGGCGGCGGCGTGCAGGAGGAGGTCCACAAGGGCGAGGTCCTCATCAACCTGAAGCCGGTGAGCGAGCGCGCCTTCAAGCAGAGCGAGCTGAAGGCCTACCTGCGCCAGACCCTCAAGGCCCCCCCGGGCATCGTGGTGGCCGTGCAGGACGTGGCCGCGGTGTCGGGCGGCGGCGCGAAGTCGCAGCAGGTGCAGTTCAACCTGCGCGGCGACAACTGGAAGGAGCTGACGGAGTCCGCGGAGAAGATGCGCCAGGCGATGCTCAAGAACCCGGGCCTCACCGACGTGGACATGACGTACCGCTCCGGCAAGCCGCAGTACGACGTGCAGGTGGACCGCGACCGCGCGGCCACGCTGGGCGTGCCGGCCGCGGCCCTGGGCCAGACGCTGCGCGCCTACCTGGGCCGCGACAAGGTGCTGGACTACCGCGAGGGCGGCGAGACGTACGAGGTGAAGCTGCGCCTGCCGCCGGAGACGCTGGCCTCCGCGGACGCGCTCGGTCAGTTGTCCGTGCGCTCCCCCACGGGGCAACTGGTGGAGCTGCGCAACCTGGCCCGCATCGTCCCCGCGGAGGGTCCGGTGCAGATCGACCGGCAGGCGCAGCGGCGGCAGATCACCATGCTGGCGAACCTGAAGGAGGGCTACGCGCTCTCCGACGCCATCACCTACATGCAGGGCTACGCCGCCACGGAGCTGCCCAAGAGCGTCACGGGCGAGCTGGAAGGCAACGCGAAGGAGCTGGGCAAGTCGGTGGCCGCGTTCGGCACGGCGCTGCTCCTGGGCATCATCCTCATCTACATGATCCTCGCGGCGCAGTTCGAAAGCCTCATCCACCCGTTCACGATCATGCTGTCCTTGCCCTTCGCCTTCATCGGGGCCATTGGCGGCCTGCTGATCACCGGCCAGTACATGTCCATGTTCGCCCTCATCGGCGTCATCATGCTCATGGGCCTGGTGGTGAAGAACGGCATCCTCCTGGTGGACTTCACGCTGCAGGTCCGTGAGAAGGGCCGCACGGCGCACGAGGCGCTCCTGGAGGCCGCCCCGGTGCGTCTGCGCCCCATCCTGATGACGACCATCGCGATGATCGCCGGCATGATCCCGGTGGCCATCGCCAAGGGCGACGGCGCGGAGACGCGCGCGCCCATGGCCATCACCATCATCGGCGGCCTCATCACCTCCACGTTCCTCACGCTGGGCGTGGTGCCGGTGGTGTACTCGCTGCTGGATCAGCTCGCCGCGCGCTTCAAGCGCAACAAGGGCAGCGACCCCGGCTTCGCGGGTGGCTCCGGCACGGCGCACGGTCCGGTCAACCAGGACCGTGAGCGGGAGGCCGCGGCGGCCGCGGCCCGGGTGGAGACGGCCTGATGCGCCGCCCCACCTCCATCATGCCGCCCTCGGAGCCGGACGCGCGCTCCGAGGGGAAGGACGAAGCCGCCGACGAGAAGGCCATGATGGAGCGCCTGCTCCAGGAGGGGGACCAGTCCACGCCGGACTCGCGCCGCTTCATGGGGCTCATCCGGGAGCTGGCCCACTTCCGCTCCCTGAGGGACCCGCTGGCGAGCCTCTGCGACGACATGCGGCTGACCCCCACCCAGGTGCACGCGCTGGGGTGGCTGGGCATGGACGGCCCCACCCAGGTCGGGGTGCTGGCCCAGCGCATCGGCATCACCAAGAAGACCATCACCGGCGTGGTGGACCGCCTGGAGGACATGGGCATGGTGGAGCGCGGCCGGGACGCGGAGGACCGCCGCGCCGTCACCGCGAAGCTCACCGACCGGGGCTGTGAAATCTACAAGGTCATCCAGTTGATGACGGACGCGGGCATCCGCCGGTTGATGGGCCTGCTTCCCGAGGAGGACCGCGAGGCGCTGTTCGGCATCATCGAGCGGATGCTCGCCCGCATGAAGGCCAGCGCCCCGCCGCGCTGAGGACGTCTCCCAGGTGCGTGGACGGGCGCGGGCTGCGACACTGCCCGCGCCCATGCTCCCCTCCTTCGTGGCCCTGCTCGGGCTCGGCCTGAGCGCCGCGCCCCCGCCCTCCCCTCCTTCCGCGCCCGCGGTGCTCCATACGCAGTGCCGCGCGCACGCGGCGGATCCCTCCAGGCCCTGGGCGCTCGCGCACGGCATGGACCTGGACGGGAAGGCGTTCCGCGCGCGGGACGGCCGCCCGGCCTCGGACGCCATCGTCGCGGGGTTCCTGCGCCGCGACGCCCCGGACGCGGGGGGCGCGGCCCGCTACTTCTTCGACGCCTTCACCCCGGACGGCACGCCCGTGGAGCCCCACCCGGCGCTCCAGGTGAAGACGTTCCTGCTCGCGGGCTACCCGCGCTCGCAGGCGTTCCCCGCCGCGTGGGGAAAGGTGACGCTGCGGGAGCTGGTGGCGTCGCTCCAGCACGACTTCCGCCCCGCGCTCGCCACTTCGCCGGACGGAGCGTGGGCGCTGGACGCGCTGTCCCACGTGCTGGAGCCCGGGGGCGCGTTCGTCAACGGCGCGGGTGAGACGGTGCGCATGGACGCGGTGATGGACGCCGCGCTCGCCACGCTGGAGTCCGCGAACGCGGAGCTGAGGCGGGGCATGAAGGCGGGCCTCCCCCAGGTGCCCAAGAACAAGCAGGGCATCTACGCGCACCCGTGTGGCGGGCTCCACTTCTTCCAGGCCGTCGCGGGCTGGGCGCGCTTCCCCGCCGTGCGCAAGGCCTGGGGCGCGCGGCTGGACGCGCAGGTGGACGTGCTGGTGTACCGGCAGGGCTCGGAGGCGAAGCAGTACGAGGCCGCCCTCACCGCCGCGCCCGCGTACCGCGTCCCGGTGCTGGTGCAGATGGTGAAGTTCCACGGCCACTTCCTGGAGGCGCTGGGGCGCTACCGGGACGAGACGGGCTGGAAGCCCACGCCCGCGCAGGCCCGGGCGGTGGCGGAGGCGAAGGCCGCGCTGGAGCACGCCACGCTGAGGCTGGAGGCCACGGGCGCCTTCCGCGACACGGAGGCGCTGGCCAGGACGCAGCCCCAGCTCGCCCTGGACCTGGTGGGCGATGCGTGCCACGCGGCGCGCGGGTGGGACCTGTGGGCCTCCACGAAGGCCCGTTGAGCCCCGGGCTCAGGGCCCGTCCTGACGCCGGCCCCCCGGCTTGAGCCGCTGGAGGCCCGCGGTGAGCGCCGCCTTCCCGGAGGCCATCCACCGCCGGCCCCGCTGCCGCGCGACCATCACGGAGCCCAGCACGAGCCGCTGCGCGCGCATCTGGAGCAGGTCCGCCCTCAGCTCCATGGGCGTCACGGTGCGGATGCGGCCCTGCTCGTAGGCCTCCGTGATGGCGCGGCGCTGGAGCTTGCCGCTGCTCGTCTTCTGGAGCTGGCCGTAGCGGATGAAGAGGACGTCCTCCTGCGCGAGCGTCACGCCCACCGTCTCCAGCACCGACTGACAGACCTGCTTGCGGCTGGCCTCCAGGCGCTCCAGCGCGGACGGGTGGTTCACCTCCGCCAGCACCACGAGGCGCCCCTTCACCTGGATGACGGCGGTGCGCCCCGGGCGGATGAAGGCCAGCCGCTCCACGGCCTGCTCGAAGTCCGCGGAGAAGAAGCTCTGGCCGTTCACCTTGATGCGGTCGTTGATGCGCCCGGTGATGAAGAGCTCGCCCTCCTTCTGGAAGCCCAGGTCGCCCGTGGCGTAGAAGCCGTCCTCGCCGCGCAGGGGCCGGTCATCCAGGAAGTACGACGGCGCCAGGCTGCCGCCGCGCAGCTCGATTTCGCCCATCTCGCCCTCGCCGCACGGCCGGCCGTCCTCGGCGCGCAGCCGCACCTCGAACTCCGTCAGCGGGCGGCCCACGGAGATGGCCGGCTGGCCGTTGGGCGCGGTGATGACGCGCACCGTCTGGCGCGGCGGCACGCTCGCGACCATCAGCACCGTCTCCGCCATGCCGTAGCAGGGCATGAACACGTCGCGCCGCAGGCCGCACGGGGCGAGGATCTCCAGGAACTGCTCCAGGTTGGGGATGTTGATGGGCTCGCTGCCCAGGTAGATGCTCTGCACGCGCGACAGGTCCAGCCGCTTCAAATCTTCCGCGTCCGCCGACTTGAGCGACTTGAGCGCGTAGTCGATGGCGAAGTTGGGGATGACGGAGCCCATCACCTTCTCGGAGGAGATGAGCTCCAGCCAGCCCAGCGGGTCCATCAGGAACGACGCGGGCTGGGACAGCAGCAGGTCATTGCCCACCGTGATGCAGGTGAGCAGCCCGCCGATGAGCCCCATGTCGTGGTAGAGCGGCAGCCAGCTCGTCACCCGGTCCTCGGCCGTGCGGCCGTCGTGCCGGATGATCATCCGCAGGTTCGCGGCCAGGTTCTCGTGGGTGATGGGCACGCCCTTGGGGAACGACGTGGACCCCGACGAGAACTGCACGAACGCCAGCTCCTCCGGCGCCACCTCGCGCAGCTTCGCTCCCGGACGCTTCGCGCCCGCGGGCGGCGGCGGCAGGCGCTCCAGGGGCAGCTCCAGGCCGGCCAGGCTGGGCACGTCCAGCACGAGCTGCGCGCCGTAGCGCTCGCGGATGCGCCCGAGGAACTCCCGGTAGGGCCCCTTCGGCGTGCTCAGGATGTACGGCTTCACGGACAGGGGCACCGCGCCCAGCTCCATCAGCGCCAGGAAGGCGAAGATGACGGACGAGGAGGTCTCGAAGGGCAGCACCACGCGCGTGCCCGGCGCCACGCCGCGCGCGCGGAAGTGCTCCGCCGCCCCGGCCACCCGGGAGGCGAACTCCCGGTAGGGCACGAACTCCGGCGGCCCGACGAAGTCGTCGTAGAGAAACAGGCCGCGCCGCGGGTCCACCGCCTCCAACCGCTGGATGATGTCGAGCATGTGAAAAGCCTCCCCTCCGGGTTCTTCAGTGCGCGGGCGCCACCTGGCGCATCCACGCGAGCACACGGGGCAGCACCTCCGCGCGGGCGCGCTCTCCGCGCACCACGTCGAAGTGGCCCGCGTCCCAGCTCAGCCCCTGCGCGCGCCCCAGCACGGCCAGCTCCTTGCGGGTGCCGCCCAGGTGGGCCACCAGCTTCTCCACGCGCATCGGTGACGCATGGAACAGGTCCGCCGCGCCCACGCCCGCGAACACCGGCAGCGTCACGTCGCGCAGCGCGCTCCAGTAGTTCGTCGCGCCGTCCGCGCTGCGGAACGCGCCCGTGGGCGCCCAGTCCGTGAACTGCCGCATCACGCCCGCCGGTTCGTCCCAGGGCCCCTGCTTCAGCGCCTTCGCCGGGAAGCGCCCCAGCAGCCCCGCCAGCGCGGCCGAGAAGCCCAGTTGGAAGCGCTTCTTGAACCCGCCGTCGCTGTAGTCGTTCACCGCCGAGGACAGCGTGCACACGCCAGACACCGCGGCCTGGAGCGAGGGGTCCACCCCCAGGGCCGCCAGCGCCGCGTAGCCCGCCATGCTGTGGGCCAGCAGGAACAGCGGCCCGGTGTGCCGCGCGCGCACGGCCCGCACCAGGTCCGGGATGTCGTGGCGCACGTACGTGTCGAAGCTCCAGTCGTACGCGCGCTTCGCGGGCCAGCGGCTCTTGCCGTGCCCGCGCAGGGACGCGACGTAGGCCACGCAGCCCGCGTCCACGAACGTGCGCGCGGCCCCGTCACCCTGCGCGCCCAGGAAGAAGCGGCCGTCGGAGAACAGCCCCGGCACGAAGAGCACGCCGGGCGCGGAGTCCCGTGTCCCGGACAGGCGCGCCTCCACGACGTGCAGCGCGTGCTCCTGGGACGTGGGCACCCAGAACTCCAGGGACGCGAGCTCCGGCTTCGCGTTCGTGCTCATGGGCGCGGATCCTCCACGGGGGCCGCCGGGGCGCGCGCGGCGGCCAGGAACTGCTGCAGCGACGCGAGCGACCGCTCCCGCGCGTCCAGGAAGGCCACGCTCACCAGCGCCTCCACCGCCACCGGCCCGTCCGCCGCCAGGAACACGCGCTGCCGGAAGCGCGCGCGGTAGTTGAGGCCGTCCTCCTCCAGCTCGTCCGCCGCGGGTGACTCCAGCTCCGTGTGCACCACCACGTCGCCCGGGGGAATCTCGCGGCGGTAGTCCACCTCCACGCGCGACACCACGGCCACCACCGTCCCCCCGCGCGTCAGCCCCTGCCGCTCCAGCCAGGCCCAACGGCCGGCCTCCAGGTACTCCAGCGTGGTGGCGTTGTTCACGTGCCCCAGGGTGTCCAGGTCGTTGGGGCGCACGCGCAGCGTCAGGGACGACTCTTCGAAGTGCACGGGGGGATGTCCTTCTGGCTGCCGGGGGGGACAGCGACTTCAGGGAGACGGAGCGCGCGTCACGATGACCACCGTCGAGACGAACCCTCCGCTATGTGACAGCGAGACAGCGACCTGCAGGGCCTCGCGCGCCAGGTGCGCCGCGAGCGTGCCGTGAAACCGGAAGCGCGGCGCGTGCCGGGCGTCGTGGACGAGCTCCGCGTCCGTCCAGAACCAGCCGGCGACCGCGGGCAGCGCCTTGAAGAGGGCCTCCTTCGCGCTGAAGCCCGCCGCCAGGCTCTGCAGCGGATCCGCCGCGCGCTCGAAGTGGGCGAGCTCCGCGGCGGTGAAGAAGACGTCCGGCTCCCGCAGGGCCCGCGCGGCCTCCAGCTCCGAGATGGCCTGGAGGTCGTGGCCCAGGCCCATCAGCACCCGACGAGGTCCATCCAGGTGTCCTCCACCTCCTCGCGCGACGCCACCGTGATGCCGGTGATGCGCTTGAGGGCGTGGAAGATGAGCTGCTCCTTCTTGCGCAGCGCGTCCGGCGCGTAGAAGCCCTCGCGGTGCTCCAACTGATCCCACCAGTTGACGTGGGTGTCGCGGCTCTCCACGCGCTCGCGCTTGCTGCCGTGCACCTCGCCGCCGTCGCGCAGGAACAGGTGCGCCACCGCGAACGCCTCCTTGGCCTTGTAGGCGCCGCTGTCCACCAGCGCCTTGGCGAAGGCGATGAAGTAGTTCATGTGCTGCACTTCGTCCGCGGCCACCTGCTTGAACAGCGCGCGCAGGCCCGGGTCCTGGACCCTCTGCGAGCACTGGCCGTAGTCCACCGCCGCCACCACCTCGGAGATGGCCAGCAGCGTGAGCGTGCGCAGCATGTCGTCGTCGGGGAAGACCTTGCGGAACTCGATGAAGGTGGCGTCGCTGACGGGCTCCAGCTTCAGCACCGAGGACAGGCGGTTGAACGCCGTCTCGTGGTGCGCCTCCTCCTCGTTCCAGTAGCGGCTCCACGTGCCGCACGCCTGCATGATGGCGGCGACGGTGGGGTTCTTCTCCTGCCACCGGCGGCACTCTCCGTCCGCCAGCCGCTCCAGCCGGTCCGCGCCCGGCTTCGTCGTCAGCTCCGCCCGCCCCGCGTTCCACACCAGGTGCCGGTCGGCTTCACCCACCTGTGTGGAGTCCACGTGGGAGAGCATCTCCACCACGCTCCAGCGCCGCGACTCGTGCAGGCGCTGCTGCTCCCAGGTGACGTCCACCAGCGACATGCCCCGCTGGGTGAGCGCTTCGTACAGCTCCGCCAGGATGGCCGGGCGGCCTTCGCCCGGAGGAGCCTTGGAGGGGACGCCAGTCGCTTCTTCGTGTTCGAGGCTGCGCGCCAGGACGCTCATGCCGACTTCCGCTCCGGGTCCGTGACTTCACCCATGAAGACCGCCAGGACCTGCGACACCGGTGTATCCAGGGACAGTGCCGGCAGGCGGACCCGCAGTCCAAAATCCTTGCGCAGCCCGTTGGACGTGCGGGCAAAGGCCTCCATCAGGTCCACGCTGTTGGTCATGCGCTCGGAGCGCGTGATCAGCGCCGCGAGCGAGAGATCCTCGGCGAACAACTCCTCCTCCGTGAGACCCACGTTTTCTGCGAACTTCCGGCGGATGTATGACTCGAGCTCCTGCGCGTCGGGCACGGGGGACCTTCCTTCCCAGGGCTTGAAAGTCGATTTTCCAGTCAGAAAACAGGAAAGATCTAACTGTGGCCCCGGAGCTGTCAATCAGCAACGGGTCACTTTGGATCCGCGTGCGAACCCGCCCTCCTGGGTTCGTTTCACGCGTTGTTCATGCAAGCAGGCGCGAGATTTCCTCGGCCGTGAAACCCGCGTCTTCCAGGATGACGCGTGAGTGTTGTCCCAGCGTGGGCGGTGGACGCAGTGCGACGTCGCCCATGCGCAGCGGCGTGAGCAGGTGTGTCACGCGGATGCCGCGCTGCGCATCGTCCGCGTCCACGAAGAGGCCGCGCGCGCGCAACTGCGGATCCGCGAGCACCTCGTCGCCCTCCGCCACCGGCTCCACGCAGAACTCCGGGCCGGAGAGCTGCTCACGCCAGTGCGCCAGGGGCTGGCTCGCGAGGATGCGGGCGAGCTCCGCCTTCACGCGCGCGCCGTCCTCGCCCCCTGAGTACGCGTCATCCAGCAGCTCCGGGCGGCCCAGCTTCGCGCAGAGTGCGCCGAAGAACTTGGGCTCCAGCGCGCCCACCGCGAGCCAGCGGTCGTCCGCGGTGCGGTACAGGCCATAGCTGGGGTAGCCGCCGTTGAGCGGCTCGCTCCCTCGCTGGAGCGGCGTGCCCTCCTGCCCCATGAACAGGCGCGAGGCCAGGTGCAGGTGGAGGAAGGCCAGCGCGCCGTCCGTCATGGACACGTCCACGAAGCGGCCCACGCCGGTGCGCTGGCGCTCGTGCAGCGCGGCCAGGATGCCCACCAGCGCGAAGAGGCTGCCCCCGCCGATGTCCGCCATCTGCACGCCCGGGAACGCGGGCGCGCCGCCGGCTTCGCCGCCGTAGCCCAGCAGGCCCGCGCGGGCCACGTAGTTGAGGTCGTGCCCCGCCTTGAGCCGGTCCGGCCCCGTCTGGCCGTAGCCGGAGATGGCGCAGTAGATGAGCCGCGGGTTCTTCTGGCGCAGCACCGCCTCGCCCACGCCCAGCTTGTCCATGACGCCGGGGCGGAAGCTCTCCACCAGCACGTCGTAGTGGGCCACGAGGCGCAGGAGCGCGTCACGCCCCTCGGGCGTCTTGAGGTTCAGCGCGAGCGAGCGCTTGTTGCGGTGCAGCCCGTAGTAGAGCGCGCCCTCTCCGTCGCGGTGCGGCGGCATGTGGCGGGTGGCGTCCCCCACGTCCGGGTCCTCCACCGTGTCCACGGTGGCGCCCAGGTCCGCGAGCACCAGCGTCGCGTACGGGCCGGGCAGCAGGCGTGACAGGTCCAGCACCCGCAGGCCCGCGAGGGGGGCAGACGGCTCAGGCATGAAAACGGGGCTCCAGGGGGGAGGTGGAGACATGCAGACGGCGCGTCCCCGCCAGGGGTGACGCGCCGTCGGTACGACACGAGACTCAGAGGCTCAGGCCAGCAGCTTCGCCAGCTTCATGGCGAGGCCCATGTCCATCGGCTTGAACTTGAGCTTGCCCTGCATGGCGGCCATCTGCGGGTTCAGCTTGCCCTCGCGGATCTTCACGAAGTCGTCGTTGCTGACGGTGACCGTCATCTTCGACGCGCCGTTGAGACCCTCGGACACCCAGCCGTCCGGCTTGGTGGTGTCCAGCGTCCACTTGCCGCCGCCCTCACCGGAGACGTCGAAGTGGATGATGGCGTTGATGTCCTTCGCCAGCTCCGGCTTCGCCTGAAGCTTCTCGGGAATCTGCGTCTCGATGATGTCCTTCGCGCTCGCCATGACTCGCTCCTTTTTAGCGTTGATTGGTGAATCAAGCCTGCGCGGACCGTAGTGGCGCGCCACGGCCCCGGTCAAGCACGGCCACGGGGGGCGTGCTCAGACGCGCGACGTGTCCGCCGAGGGGCCGAGGGACTGTCGCACCATCGACAGCAGGTCGTTGAGCTCGAAGGGCTTGGCCAGGTGGCCCATGGCGCCGATGTCCTTCGCCTTGCTGCCGACGTTGCGGTCCGCGCTGAGGACGATGATGGGGATGCCCGCGAAGGCCGGCTTCTGGCGCATGCGCTGGGCGAACTCCCAGCCGTCCATCACCGGCATCATCAGGTCCAGGAGGATGAGGTGCGGAGGGTCCGGTTCCAGGCGCTCCAGGGCCTCCTTGCCGTTGCGGGCACGGCGGATCTCGAAGCCCTCGGCCTCCAGGATCTCCGAGAGCGCTTCAAGGATGTCGGGATCGTCGTCCACGACGAGCACCACGGGTGCATCAGCATGCTGTGCGTTGAGCGAGGTCAGAGGTGTCTCCTCGATGCCGCTACCGGAGGTCGATCTTCCACCATCACTGGCCCCCCGGGTGCAAGAAATCAAGGGGCCCGCGGACGGAGCCGGAGCCCGTTGCAAAACCGACAGTCACTGCCCACCCTTCCGTTGATTCGAGGCACGGCCAGGGAGGCCCGCGTGACGTGGATGGGGGAGACGCCTGGAGGCAACGAAGCCGCGCCGGGGCTCGCGCTGCTGCCGCGGCAGGGGACACCCCGCCTGCTCGGCCCCCTGCTCCTGGACTACCTGGGGCTGGAGGCCCTGCCCCCCGCGCCCGCCGCGACGGGCATCGACGGGCTGATGGCCGCCGCGGGCTTCCGCCGCAAGGACGGCGAGCGCAACCTGTGGGAGCGCCAGGAGCGCATCCTGCTGGTGGGCGAGGAGCCGCTGGAGGACGGCGGGCGCCTGGTCTGGGCGCTGCCGGTGCCCTGGAGCCTGGAGCAGGGTTCACCCCAGGTGTCCCAGGCTTCACCGCCGGGCGAGCGCGTGGCGGACCGCGTGCGCTTCCTGTCGCTCGCGTCGCACGACCTGCGCGGGTCGCTGGCCAACATCCGCTCGTACGCGGCCCTGCTGCTCAACGGGCGCATCCCGCTGGAGCCCAAGGCGCAGCGCGGGCTGGAGACCATCCTGCGCAACGCGGACCGGGCGCTCTCCTTCGCCCAGGACTTCTTCGACTCCAGCCGCGCGGACCTGGGCGCGCTCGCGTGTGAGCGGGAGCGGCAGCCGCTGCTGCCCATCCTGGATGCCGCGGTGGAGCGCACGCGCGCCGCGGCGTCCGCCGCCAACGTGGGGCTGGTGCTGGACGCGCTGCCGGAGCTGCCCGACGTGACGGTGGACGCGGGCCGCATCCAGCACGCGGTGGAGGCCTTCGTGCACCACCTGCTGGCGCGCGCGCAGCCGGGCGAGGCGCTCCACGTGCGCGCCGAGCGCCTGGGGCCCCAGGTGCGGGTGGAGGTGCGCCGCGAGGGCGCGGCCGTTCCGGAAGAGGACATCGACGCTGTCTTCCAGTGCGAGGCGCGGGCCTTCCGCGAGCGAAAGCTGGAGGATCCGCTGCGCGTCTTCCTGGCCCGGCAGGAGGTGGAGGCCCATGGTGGCCAGGTGGGTGGCCGGGTGGACGCGGGCGGCACCACCCTCTTCCTCACGCTGCCCTTATCGCTGCCAGAGGAACTCGGGCAGCCAGCGGGCTGGCAGGCATGAGCCCCGGCCGCTGGAGTTGCTAGCGCGACCCACCTCCCACCGGTATGCTCCCCCGCGCATTTCGTGAGGAGCGAAGCCATGGGATTGAAGCTTCCTGAGATTCTTCTGATTTTCGCGGCGCTGCTGCTGCTGTTCGGCGGCTCGCGGTTGCCGCAGCTCGGCTCGTCCCTGGGCAGCGCGCTCCGCAACTTCAAGCGCGGCTTCTCCAGCGACGAGGACAAGGACGACGCTTCCGAGAAGAAGCCCGGCACGCTGTCCGCGTCCACCACCGTGGACAAGGACGTCGCCGCGAAGTCGCCCAGCTCCCACGCCTGAGTAGCGGGTCCGTCCGGGTGGGCCCGGGAAGGCCCCGCCCCTGACGTCACAACATCCCTGAACGTTCACCCGTGACGCCCGTACCCTGCTCGCTCGCAAGCGGCCAGGGACGGGCGTCGGGCTTTGGTGCGTCAGTCCATGACCTTGGCGCCTTCGTACATGGCGTCGATGGTCTTGATGTACTTCTGGCTGGCGACCTTGCGCTTCACCTTGAGGGTGGGCGTGAGCTCACCGGTCTCCTGCGTGAAGTCCGCGTCCATCACCGCGATCTTCTTGATGCTGGAGTACGGGGGGATCTCCGCGTTCACCTTCTTGATGATCTCCTCGACGGCCACCTTGATCTCCGGCCGCTGGGAGTTCTGCGCGTAGGTGCCCACCGCGATGCCCTTCTCCTCCAGCAGCTTGCGCGCCGGCTCCTCGGAGACGGTGATCAGCGCCACGAGGAACGGGCGCTTGTCGCCGTACACCATGGCCTGGCTGATGAGCGGGAAGGTCTTGAGCGTGTTCTCGATGTTCTGCGGCGCCACGTTCTTGCCGCCCGCGGTGACGATGATGTCCTTCTTGCGGTCGGTGATGCGCAGGTAGTTGTCGGAGTCCACCTCGCCGATGTCGCCGGTGTGGAACCAGCCGTCCGGCTCCAGCACCTCCGCGGTGGCGGCGGGGTTCTTGTAGTAGCCCTTCATCACGCAGGGGCCACGCACCAGGATCTCACCGTCCGCGGCGATCTTGATCTCCGTGCCCGGGACCGGCGGGCCCACGGTGCCGATCTTGATCTTCTCCACCCGGTTGGCGTTGCACGGAGCGCTCGTCTCCGTGAGGCCGTAGCCCTCCAGGACCTTGAGCTCCAGCAGGTCGAAGAAGTAGGCGATCTTCCGGGACAGCGGCGCGCCGCCGGAGATGAAGATGCGCATGTTGCCGCCCAGCTTCTCGTCGAGCGTCTTTCGCACCTTGGAGAACACGAGCTTCTTCGCCAGGCTGAACATCAGCGTGTCGTACTCGCGCCCCTGGCCCTTGGCCTCGGCGTACTCGTCGAAGAGGCCGAAGGCCCACTTGAAGAGCTTGCCCTTCACGCCGGGCGCGGCGGAGCCGTTGGCCACGACGTTGTTGTAGACCTTCTCGAACACGCGCGGCACTGACGGCAGCACCGTGGGGCGCGTCTCCGCCAGGTTCGCGAGCAGCTTGTCCACCGACTCCGCGATGATCAGCCGGAAGCCCATGGACAGCCACGCGGCCTTCACCACCTGGGCGAACACGTGCGCCAGGGGCAGGAACAGCATGACGGAGTCCTCCGGCTTCATCATGCCCATGGCCTGGGTGGCCTTCGCTTCATAGGCCCAGTTGCCGTGGGTGAGGATGACGCCCTTGGGGTCGCCCGTGGTGCCGGAGGTGTAGACGAGCAGGTTCGTGTCGTCCGACTTCACCTGCGCCACGCGCTCGGCGAACGCGGACTCGGCGGCCTGGGGCTGCCCCTTGCCGGAGGCCACCATGTCCGCGAGCGACATCTCCTTGTCGCCGGAGACCGGGCCCTCGAAGACGACGATCTTCTGCAGCGAGGGGATGTCCCCCAGCTTGGAGCGCACGCGCGACAGGCGGCCCGCCTGCTTGGCGTCCTTCTCGTCGTTGTCGACGAGCAGCAGCTTCGTCTCCGAGTGGTTCAGGACGTAGCGGCACTCATCCGGCGTGTTGGAGCCATAGATGGGCACCGTGATGGCCTGGGCCGCGCTGATGGCCAGGTCCGCGATGATCCACTGCAAGCTGGTGTTGGCGAAGATGGCGACCCGGTCCCCGGGCTGGACGCCCTGGGCGATGAGGCCCGCCGCCTGCGCCTTCACGTCCTCCAGCACCTGCGCGAACGTGACGTCCTGCCAGCGCCCGTCCTTCTTGTGCGTCACGCCTACCTTGGAGGCGTTCTGGGCCCGCTGAACGAGCAACTGGACGAGGTTCTGCTCCTGCGTCCCGCCCGCCGCGGGAGCCGTCGTGACCTGACTCTCTGCCCTCACTTGAGCTCCTCCTGGATGTCGGCATCCACCTTCTTGGCCCACTGCTGCACGCGCTGCCCCTCCGCGGGGTTGTACGCGGTGCTTCCCTGCTTGACCTTCTCGATGGCCGCGCTCGCCTCCTTCGCCTTGCCGTCCTTCAGCAACGTCTCGGCCAGGTAGTAGTGCGCGCGCAGCGACTGCGGAAACTTGGCGATGGCCTTCTGGTAGTACTCGGCGGACTTGCCCAGGTCCCGCTTGGGCCAGGGCAACTCATAGAAATAACGCCCCTTCACGACCCAGGGACCGCCGTACTCGTACGTGGCGTCGAGCTTCAGCGCGGTGTCCAGGCGCTCGTTGAACTTGCCCTCCAGCCCGTCGCCCAGCGCCTTCATGATGCCCACGGCCTGCGAGTAGGAGCCGATGCCACAAGCGGCGAAGTAGTACCCCTCCACGCGCGCCGGCTGGAGCTTCGCCGCCTTGTCGCCGGCCTCCCAGGTCTGCTTGCCCAGGACCATCTTCAGCTTCTTCTCCGTGGCGCCGTCCGCCTGCCACTGGAGGATGCGGGCCTTGCGCCACGCCAGGTCGAAGTCGTCCGGCGCGGCCTTGAGCGCCTCGGACACCTGCGTGTCCAGCGCCTTGACGGACTCGGCCTCATTGCGCTTCGCGTACAACGCGTCGAGTTGGTCGAGCAGCGCGGGATCCGCGGCGTGTGCCGGGACGGCCCAAAGCACCCAAAGGGCAAGCAATTTCAAGCGCATCGAAAAGCCTTAGCATGCACGCTCGCCTACCATCAACCGAACGCGCCAGACGCAGCGCGGCAAAAAAGAAGACGGGACCGGCAAGGTGCGAACACCCCGCCAGGTCCCGTCAGCGATGCGACAGAAGCTGCTTGCGCCCGTCCGCTTCAGGCCGCGTCGGCCGTGGCGGTGTGCTCCTCGTTCTCGTTGAAGGCGATGAGGTAGCGCTCCAGGAAGTTCTTCGTCTTCAGCTCCACCTGGCGCACGCGCTCGCGCGACACGCCCCAGCGCTGGCCCAGCTCCTCCAGCGTCAGCGGCTTGTCCTGCGTGAGGCGCTCCTGGAGGATGTCCCAGCCCAGGTCGCCAATGCGCTTGCGCACCTTGGCCAGCGCGTCCTGGATTTCGGTGTCCTGCTCGCGGGAGAGGAACGACTCCTGCGGGGAGGGACCGCCGTCCTCCAGCCGGTCGAGGAAGGTCGTCTCGCCCTCCTCGTCGATGGTCGCGTCCAGCGAGAAGTCCACCATGCTGCCGCGCTCCGCCTCGCCGCCGCGCACCTGGCTGCGATTGTCCTTCAGGTAGCGGGTGATGTAGGCGCGGATCCACCACACGGCATAGGTGGCGAAGCGCACGTTCTTCTTCGGGTCGAAGTGCTCGATGGCCTTCATGAGGCCGACGTTGCCTTCCTGGATGAGGTCGTCCAGGCGGGCCCCGCGGTTGGCGAACTTCTTCGCCACGGCGACCACGAAAGCGAGGTTGGAGCTGGCGAGCGTCTGTCGGGCGCTCTCGTCACCCTTGCGGGCCTGGCGGGCCAGCTCGTACTCCTGCTCACGCGTGAGCTGCTGGTGCCCGCCCAGGTGACGCAGGTAATGCGAAAGGCCCTCTGCCGCGTACTTCGTCGAGTTGGCCATGATTTCCCGTCCTTCCGTTCGTAACTGCCGGACGCGATGAATCCCCCGACGAACCGCGTCCACCTGTCACTAGGACGCGCAACGGCGGAAAGGGTTTCTCATTCCTTCCAAGAAGGGCATTTCCCCCTCTTACCCTTGTCAAAAGCCCATCACGCGCTCGCACTTCCGGGCCCTTGGAGGCGCGCGACGCGACGGGTGGGACAGCACCTACGTTTCCGGTCACGAAGTCTTCAACGCTTGAGCGCGGGGAAGATTTTCTCGGGATTGAGCAGGCCTGATGGATCGAAAAAGGCCTTCAGGCGCCGCTGCAGCTCCAGCAGCGCGGGCGCCTGCTCCAGCGCCAGATATTCCCGCTTCGCGTGCCCCACTCCGTGCTCGCCGGTGATGGTGCCGCCCAGCTCCACGGTGAGCATCAACATGCGGCGCAGCGCCTCATCGACGAGGGGGCGCTGGCTGGGACGTTCGTACAGGATGTTGGCGTGCAGGTTGCCGTCGCCCGCGTGGCCGTAGGTGGCCACGGTGAGCCCCAGCTCCTCGCCCATCTTCTTCAGCCGCTCGATGATCTCGGGAATTTTCGAGCGGGGGACCACGATGTCCTCGGAGATCTTCGCCGGCTTGAGCGCGCGCAGCGCTGGCGAGATCACCCGCCGCGCCGCCCACAGCTTCTCGCGCTGGCTGTCGTCCTGGGCCACCAGGGTCTGGGTGGCCCCGTGGCGCTCGCAGAGGTCCCCCAACAGTTGGAGCTCCGCGAGCACGCCCTCGGAGGTGTTGCCGTCGACCTCGGCGATGAGGGCCGCGCCCGCGCCCGGGGGGAACTGGAAGCTGCCCCGGTGCACGATGGCCTGGACGGCGACCTCGTCGATGAGCTCCAGGCAGCGCGGCAGCAGGCCCGCGGCGAGCACCGCGGAGACGCCCTTCGCCGCGTCCAGCACGGACGGGAACACCACCAGCGCGGTCATCACCTGACGCGGCAATGGAATGAGTTGCACCGTGATTTCGGTGGCCACGCCGAGCGTGCCCTCGGAGCCCACGAAGAGGCCCACCAGGTCGTAGCCGGCCACGCCCTTGATGGTGCGCCGGCCCACGCGCAGCACCTCGCCGTCCGGCATCACCCACTCCAGACCGATGACGTAGTCGCGCGTGACGCCGTACTTCAGGGCGCGCGGGCCGCCGGCGTTCTCCGCCACGTTGCCGCCCAGCGTGCAGAACTCCCAGGAGTTCGGATCCGGCGGGTAGAAGAGCCCTTGCGCCTCCACCGCCTTCATCAGGTCGCCCGTCACCACGCCGGGCTCCACCACCGCGGTGAGGTCCTCGCGGGAGATGGAGCGGATGCGGTTCATGCGCTCCAGGCTCACCGCCATGCCGCCCTTGAGGGGCAGCGAGCCGCCGCTCTTGCCGCTGCGCGCGCCGCAGGGGGTGAAAGGCACGCCGTGCGCCTGGCACGCCTTGAAGATGGCGGACACCTGCGCGGTGGACTCCGGCAGGAGGACGGCGTCCGGCCGGTAGACGCCGCTGTCGGACTCGTCGCGCGCGTAGGCGTCGAGCGTGGCCTCGTCGCGCTTCACCTGGCCCTGGGAGAGCACGTCCGCCAGGGCCTCCAGCACCTTCGCCACGCGCTCGGGCGCCACCCGCTCGAAGGTCTGGGCGGCGGGGTTCATCGGCCTGTCCCCGGACGGGCGCCCAGGCGGGCCCACAGCTCGCGGCGCAGGGGGCCGTCGCGGCGCAGGCGCCCTTCATAGGCCTCCGCGTGGGTGACGGCGTCGCGCTGGTGGTCGGCCCTCAGCCGCAGGCACGCCTGCTCCGCCTCCAGGATGCAGGCGGTGGCGGGGCTGCCGAGCACGCGGGCGAGCGAGCGCGCCACCTGCCGGGCCAGGTCCTCCTGGAGGATGAGCCGGTGGGCGAAGAGGTCCACCAGCGCGCCGATGCGCCCGAAGCCCACCACGCGCGAACCCGGCACGTAGGCCACGTGGGCGCGGCCGGTGAAGGGCAGGAGGTGGTGCGGGCACATGGAGTGGAAGCGCAGGTCCGTCACCACGACCAGCTCGCCGGAGGAGTCCGAGGGCGCGGGGTAGGTCTTCCCGAGCGCCTCCTCCGGGGTGCGGCCGTAGCCGTCGAGGAAGCCGTTCGCCCACACGTCGGCCACGCGCGTGGGCGTGTCCACCAGGTTCACGTCCTGGAGGTCGAGCCCCGCGGCGGTGAGGAAGTCGCGGACCGCCCGGGCCATGGCGACGGGGTCGGGGCGCACGGCGCGAGGGGCCGGGGCCTTGGCGGCGGGGGCGCGGCGACGGGAACGGGAGGAAGGCACGGGCGGCGCGACTCCTGGCGCGATGGGGCGTGGCGGTGGTCCACCCAACCTAACCGATGCGGCCAGGAGGGACGTCCGGAATGAAAACAACGTTCCCTGGTCATCGTGTCGTGGCGGGGCTCGCCCGCGGCGTTGAATCGCCGCACCGCTCCATCCGTCCGTGCCCGGGAGCACCGGGAGACGGATGGATGCTCTGCCTGCCTTGACACTCCCGGGGGCCGACAGTAAGCCAGCCGGGACCCTCAGATGCTCTCGCGCGCCCACACCCTTGCCCGCCTCACCGCGATGCTGCTCGTCGCGCTCTGGGGTGCCCAGCCGCTGGGTCTGGCGCTGCACGTGGAGCAGCACGCGCACCGGTTCTGTCCGCAGCACCAGACGTTTGAGGAAGACGCGCGGCGCGCGAACCCCGCGCTGTCCCGCTTCTCCGAGCGCGCGCCCGTCGTCGCCTCCGTCCCGCCCGCCGTGGCGGACGCGACGGGCCTCAACCACGAGACGTGCCCGCTGCTCACGGCCGCCCCGCAGGTGGGGGCCCTCGCGGGCTCGGACGTCCCCGCCGCTTCGGCGTGCGTGGAGAGCAACCACCCGGCCACCGCGCCGCCCCGCTCCTTCGCGCCGCTCGCCGTCCTCGACACCGCGCCCAAGGCCTCGCCTCCGACGCACGCGTAGTCCCGCGTGTCGTGTCCGTGAAGCAGGTCATCAGGTCGACAGCTCGTCGTGGGGCGCGCACGCGCGTGCTCCACGGCCGGCCGGTTCCGAGGAGCAAACATCCGTGTCCCCCCTTCCGCGCAGGAATCCCCGCGCCCTCGCCGTCGTGCTCGCCGCGCAGTTGTCCGCGAGCGCCACGTGGGCCCAGCAGTCCCCACCCGCAACCGAGTCCCCGCCCGCTTCTGAGGACACTCCGGCGCTGAGCCCGGAGGAGATGGAGGAGATTGAGAAGGCGCTGGGCACGGACACGAGCACGCGCGCGCGTCCGTCCGGCGACACGTCCCCGGCGTCGCCCACCGCGACGAACGACTCCGGCGTGACGCCGCTGAAGCTGCCCAACGCCATCTCCGGTGGCACCAACTTCCTCAACCTGAGCTTCATCCTGGACATGGCCCTGGCGGCCTTCTCCAACAAGGAGCCCCTGCAGGGCGGCGCGCACGACCCGACGAAGAACGGCTTCAACCTCCAGCAGTTGGAGCTGTCCATCGGCTCCGTGGTGGACCCGTACTTCCGCTTCGACAGCAACCTCGTCTTCAGCCAGTTCGGCGTGGAGATTGAAGAGGCGTACGTCACCACGTTGGACCTGCCCGCCAACCTCCAGGTGCGCGCGGGCCAGTTCCTCACCCGCTTCGGGCGGATCAACGCCACGCACCCGCACGCGTGGGACTTCGTGGATCAGCCCTTCATCATGAGCCGCTACTTCGGCGCGGAGGGCAACCGCGGCCTGGGCGTGGAGGGCTCGTGGCTCACGCCGCTGCCCTGGTACGTGGAGGTGATTGGCAGCGCCACCGACGCGACGGGCGAGGCCACCGCGCGCAGCTTCTTCGGCGCCGCCGCCGAGCGCGTGCTGTCCCCGCTGGACTTCCAGCTCACCGGCGCGGTGAAGCAGTTCTTCCCCCTGTCGGACGACCTGTCGCTGCTCTGGGGCCTGTCCGCCGCCACGGGCCCCAACGCCACGGGCTACCGCAACCACACCAGCATCTACGGCACGGACGTGTACCTGAAGTTCCGGCCCATCACGTCCCAGAGTTCGCAGCAACTGGTGCTCCAGGCGGAGGTGCTCTACCGCCGCAGGCAGGTGCCGGACGACGTGCTGTCCGACTGGGGCGGCTACGCGCAGACGGTGTGGCGCTTCTCCAACCGCTGGGCCACGGGCCTGCGCTACGAGTTCGGCTCGGCCGCGAAGACGCTGGAGGGCCGCGTGGCGAATGATCCGCTCGACCCCGAGTGGACTTCCGACCGCCAGCGCATCACCGCGTCGGTGACGTTCTGGCCCACGGAGTTCTCCCGCCTGCGCCTGCAGGCCGCCACGGACCGCGTGGGCTGGCGCGAGTCGCCGGACTACTCGGCCTTCCTCGCCCTTGAAGTCGTGACCGGCGCCCACGGTGCCCATGCGTTCTGACCCCTTCTTCCGGAGCCCTTCCATGCGTTCCCTTCGCCTGTTCGCGGCCCTGTGCGCCGCCGTCGTCAGCCTCACCGCCGTCCCCGCTCGCGCGGACCTGAAGGTCGTCGCCACCCTCCCGGACCTGGCCGCGCTGGCCAGGGCCGTGGGCGGGGACAAGGTGGACGTCACCGCGCTCGCGCTGCCCACGCAGGACCCGCACTTCGTGGACGCCAAGCCGAACCTGGCGCTCGCGCTCAACCGCGCGGACCTGCTCATCGCCGCGGGACTGGACCTGGAGATCGGCTGGCTGCCCACGCTCCAGTTGGGCGCGCGCAACAGCCGCATCCAGTCCGGCAACCCGGGCTACCTGGACGCGTCGCGGTTCGTGAGCCTCCAGGAGGTCCCCGCCGGGCAGGTGGACCGCAGCCAGGGCGACGTGCACCCCGGCGGCAACCCGCACTACCTCTATGATCCGCGGCAGGCCCTCAAGGTGGCGGCGGCCATCGAAGCGCGCATGTCGCAGTTGGATGCGAAGAACGCCGCGGCCTACAAGGCCAACCTCGCGAAGTTCACGCAGGAGCTGCAGGCGGCGCAGGCGGGCTGGGAGAAGCGGCTCGCGGGGTTCAAGGGCGTGCCCGTCATCGCGTACCACCGCACGACGGCGTACCTGCAGGACTGGCTGGGCTTCAAGACCATCGCCTTCCTGGAGCCAAAGCCGGGCATCCCGCCGAACCCGTCCCATGTCGCGCAGGTGCTGGGGCAGGGCAAGGCCAACAAGGTGAAGCTGGTGCTCAAGGAGGACTACTACCCGGACAACATCGCGAAGCTCGTGGCGTCGAAGATCCCCGCCGCGCTCGTCACGTTGCCGGGCGGCACCGACTTCCGCTCCGGCCAGACGTACGTGCAGCGCCTGGAGCTGATGGTGGGCCGGCTGGAGCAGGGCCTCGCCGGGAAGGGGGAATGACGCCATGAAGCGCTTTCCCATCAAGGCGTGGTTGCTTCCCGTCGCGCTCGTGTCCGGGTGCGCGTTCGACGCGGGCGAGGGCTTCGCGGTGCTGGAGCCCTCCGTCCAGGCCGCGTACACGCCGGTGTCCGGCCGCGACGCGGGCGACGGCTACCAGGCGCTCGCGTCCGACTTCCAGTTGCGCATGGACACCGGCGCGGTGAGCCTGGGCAGCATCGACCTGCTGGCCAGCTCCGGGGGCGGAGGCAGCACGACGTTCGACCCGTCCTCTCCGCCGCCGGGCTACTCGCTGTGCCACAACGGGCACTGCCACAGCGACTCCGGGGCGCTCGTGGACTACGAGGACATCCAGGCGGAGCTGGGCGGCGGTGGCAGCACCACCGTCACCGTGGCCAACCTGCCGGTGGACGCGGAGCTGGACCTGCTGGCGCCCGCGGCCCGCGGCCTCACCTGCGAGCCCGCCTGCGCGCTGGGCAAGACGACGCTGTCCCGGGGGCGCTGGGCCGTCACGGGCCTGCGGATGACGGGCAGCGTGCGGGATGGCCGCGTGCCGGCGCGCTTCGCGGGCGCCCTGCCCTTCCGCTTCACCGCGACGGTGACGGGCGCGGAGGCCACGCCGGTGGCGGTGCTCACCGGCGACCTGGACGTGCCGTCCGACCGGGAGAACGCGCCGCGCGTCGAGCTGGGCCTGAAGCTGGAAGTGACGCCGGCCCTCTTCGACGCGGTGGACTGGTCCGCCGCGAAGCCGGGCACCGACGGCGTGGTGGACCTGGACGCGCCCGAGAACGCGGCGGTGCGCGCCGCGCTCCTGGAGAAGGTGGCGGCGCTGAGCCCCACCGCGGAGGTGAGCCGTGGCGCACGGTGAGCACGAGACGGAGCTGGACCGGGGCCACCGCGCCGCGGTGCCGGAGCCTGGCGAGCCGCTGCTCAAGTGCGAGCAGTTGGTCATCGGCTACGGGGGCAAGGACATCCTGCCGCCCATGGACCTGGTGGTGCGCCGCCACCAGTTCGTGGCGGTGGTGGGCCGCAACGGCTCCGGCAAGAGCACCTGGTTCAAGACGCTCCTGGGGCTGATTCCCCCGGTGTCCGGCCGCATCACCCTGGGCGCGCCGCACATCCGCAGCGCGTACGTGCCGCAGATGTCCGCCATCGACTCGCTGCTGCCCGTGCACACGCGGGAGCTCACCAGTTGGGGACGGCTGTCCGGGTGGAACTTCCTGCGGCCCTTCCCCAGCAAGACGGACCGGCAGAAGGTGGAGGCGGCGCTCGACACCGCGGGCGCGCGCGGCATCGCGAAGCGGCCCTTCCGCGACCTGTCCGGCGGCGAGAAGCAGCGCGCGCTGCTGGCGCGGGTCATCGCCACCGAGGCGGACGTGGTGCTGCTGGATGAGCCCACCGCCGCGATGGACGCGGTGGCGGAGAAGCAGACGATGCTGCGGCTGTGCGCGCTCGCGCATGACCGGGGCCTGGGCGTGGTGGTGGTGAGCCACGACCTGTCCGTCGCCGCCGAGCACGCCGACGTCATCCTCTTCGTGGACCGCGAGCACCGCTGCTTCGTCATGGGCGATGCGCGCACCGTGTTCTGTCACCCCGCCTTCCGCCGCCAGTACGGCGACGACTACTGCCACAGCGCGCCCCAGGGACCCCACCGTGGAAACAACCCTGCTTGAGCCCTCGAAGTGGGAACAGTTCCAGGCGGGCTGGGAGCTGTTCCGCGACCCCAT
Organism: Corallococcus sp. AS-1-6; assembly: GCF_020037015.1. Classification (GTDB taxonomy): domain Bacteria; phylum Myxococcota; class Myxococcia; order Myxococcales; family Myxococcaceae; genus Corallococcus. The sequence continues at coordinate 156,559 of NZ_JAIQDE010000002.1, forward strand.
CCTCTGCGCGCTCATCGCCGGGTGCGTGCTGGGCTTCCTCAGCGTCTACGTGGTGCTGCGGCGCATGGTGTTCGTCAGCGCGGCGGTGACGAACACCGCGGGCCTGGGCGTGGCGCTGGCCTTCTTCGCGGAGATCCACCTGGGCGTGCACGTGGATCCGCTGGTGGGCGCGGTGGTGCTGTCCGTCGCGGCCACGCTGCTGCTGATGATTGAACCCGCGCGGCTGCGGCTGTCGCGGGAGAGCCTGCTGGGGTGCGCGTTCGCCTTCGCGGGCGGCGCGGCCATCCTGGTGGGCGACCGCATCGCGCAGGAGGCGCACGACATCCAGGGCATCCTCTTCGGCACCGCGGTGCTGGTGACGCCGGATCAACTCCAGGCGGTGGCGGTGGCCGGCGCGGTGCTGATGGTGCTGCACCTGTGGTGGTTCCGGGGCATCGCCTTCGTCAGCTTCGACCGCATCGGCGCCACCGTGCAGGGGCTGCCGGTGAAGCTGCTGGACACGGTGTTGATGGTGTCCATCGGCATCATGGTGGGCGTGTGCGCGCGGGCCCTGGGCGCCCTGCCCGTCTTCGCGTTCTCCACGCTGTCGGCCATCGCCGCGCTGGTGCTGGACCTGCGGCTGCCGTGGACCTTCTTCACGGCGACCGTGCTGGGCGGCATCGCGGGCGCGGGCGGATACCTGTTCGCGTACTTCTACGACTTCCCGGTGGGCGGCTCTCAAACCGTCCTGTCCGGGGTGCTGGTGCTGATGATGATGCTCGTGCGCCTGGTGCGCGTGCCCTTCAAGCGCCGGGCGTGAGCGGGAGGCCGCCGTCGTCCCTGGCTTCAGCGGACGGCGGCGGACACCTTCTTGAACTCGGGCGTGCCCGCGCGGCCCAGCATGTCGAACAGGGCCGACTCCACGGTGAGGATGCGCGCGCCCGCGTCGCGGCACAGCTCCAGGCCCACGCGGCGGTCCTCCTCCGAGCGCGACAGCACCGCGTCCGCGAGCAGGCACGGCTCCCGGCCGCTGTCCGCCAGGTCGCGCGCCGTCTGGAAGACGCAGATGTGCGTCTCCATGCCGGTGATGAGCACCTGCTTGCGGTCCCCCAGCACGGAGAGCACGTCCGGCGTGGCGGCGGAGAACTCCAGCTTCTCCAGCGGCTTGAACTCCCCCAGGCGCAGCTTGAGCAGCGAGTGCGTGCGGCCCAGCCCCTGCGGGTACTGCTCCGTGACGATGACGGGCAGGCCCAGGGCCCGCGCCCCCTCCACGGCGGCGCCCGTGCGCGCGAGCATGCGGTCCAGGGCGTCGCGGTCCATCGCGGCGCACAGGCGCTCCTGGATGTCGACGACGAGCAGCGCGGCCTGCTCGGGCTTCAGGCGGAACGACGGCATGGGGCGGCTCCTTGGAGGATGTCCCTAGTGACGCGAAGGCCGCGCCTGCGTCAAGCGCGGCGGCGCGCGGGCTCAGGCGCCGTGAACGGTCCAGGGCGCTTCACCGCCCCGGGGGACGGGCGCGGTGTCCACCGAGGCCGCGTCCGGCACCCGGCGGAGTGCGGTACGGCCCCGGTGGCCCCGGGCCGCGAAGCCCCGGGCGCGTTGCAGGCCCGGCAGGTGCGGATCCGCGTCGCGCCACAGGTCCAGCACCACGGCGAAGTCGTGCGCCGCCTCGGACATGCACTCGCAGGCGACGTGGGCCTCCGCGACCAGCAGCATGCAGTGGCCGCAGCCGGGCCGCTCCCCTGCCCGCTCCAGCGCCAGCTCCAGGGCCTTCTCCTCGCGGCCGGAGCGCAGGCGGATGCGGGCCAGCGTCTCCCGGGGCGGCCGGCAGAAGAGCGCGGGGCCCACGGGGCGCAGGCGGCGCTCCAGGCGCAGCGCCCGCGTGAGCGCGGCCTCCGCCCGGCCGGAGTCTCCGCGGCGCGCATCCAGCGTGCCTCGCAGTTCCTGCGCCGCGACCTCCACCGTGCGCGCCACGTCGCGGGCACACAGGGCGCGGCCCTCGGAGCGCGGCGCTTCCGCCAGGGTGAGGACCAGCGCGTCCAGGGCGCCGCACGCGCGCTCCACGTCGCCCAGCCGTCCCGTCTCCAGGGCACAGACGCCCTTCGCGTACAGGCGCACGGCGTCGCGCAGCCCGGCCTCCGCGACGGTGGCGGCGTCTCCCAGCTCCATGGGGACCTCCGCGGCCGCCCGGCTGAAGCCGAAGCGCAGGTGCGCGGCGACGAGCGTGGTGGCGGCGAAGAGCACCGCCTGCGGCTGGCCTCCTGAAGCCTCCACGCGCTGCCGCAGCTTGCGCGCCCAGGCCTGCGCGCCCCGGTACTGCCCCACCTCCACGCAGCCTTCGCTGAGCAGGCGCAGGGCGGTGTCCGCGCTCGGCGCCACGTCCAGGGGCAGCGACTCGCGCGCGAGGTACGCGTCGTCCGCCGTCACCGCGGCCTCCAGGACGCGGTTCGCGTCCACTGCCTTGCCCACGCGCAGCAGCAGGCGTCCGGCGGCGAGCAGCGCGGGGCTCCCCGAGGGCACGAGCGACGGGAGCAACTCCGCGCTCTCCAACGCCGTCTCCGGCCGGGCGCTGGGCAGCCACGCCTGCACCCAGGCCACGTGCACGCCCGCGTGAGCCGGGTGCGTGCGCAGCAGGTCGCGCAGGAGGAACTGCGCGTAGGGCTGTCCCTGCCCGGGGCGCCCGTCGGATTCGTACCCGTCCAGCAGGAAGCCCGCGAGCAGCAGGCGCGGCTCGGGCTCCTGGGGGTAGCGGTCGATGAGGCACTCCATCTCCCGCACGAAGGCATGTCTGCCATTGGCGGGCCCCTTGTCCGCGAGCAGGCTGGCCGCGACGACCAGCCGCTGCTCCAGGTCGGTGGTGCCCTCCGCCAGGGTCAGCGCCTTGCGGATGGCCTCCGCGCGGTCCGCCGTGAAGCGCTGCCCCACGCCCCGGGCGAGCGCGAGCCCCCACCACGCAATGGCGAGGGACGGGTCCTTCCGCGCGGCCTCCGCGAAGGCGCGCCGGGCCTCCAGCGCCCAGCCCAGGTGCAGCAGGCGCAGTCCCTGATCGAAGTACGCCTGCGCCAGGGGGACCTGCGTCGTCACCTGGAGGTGCGCGTCTCCCAGCCCGTCCAGGAGCGGCGGCGTGGGAAGGGCTTCGTCCGGCAGGTCCTCCCACGCGACGTGGGAGTGGACCGACGGGGCATCGGCTCGGAACAGACGTGCCAGCATGGTGTCCTCCTCACGCTCCGGTCATCGGAGCGACAGCGTGTTGACGGAGGCGTCGGTCGCGCGCACGCGCACGGCCAGCCTCCTCCAGGCGGTGGCCAGCTCCTCGGCCGGGATGGGGGACGCCTTGCGCCGCGCCGCCAGGCACTCGCGCCGCCAGGCCAGGCCCACGTCGCGGGCCACCCACGCCTCGTACTCCGCGAGCCAGTCCGCCAGCCGCGCGAGCCCCGCCCGCGCCGCCCTGCGCTCCGGCCCGGTGGCCGCGTCGCGCCGGACGCCCACGTCCTCCACCCGGAAGGCCGGGCCGCGCGCGTCCTCCACCCACCGGGGCACGAAGCCGTCGCGCGGCACGAAGATGGCGGCGCCGCAGGACTCGCACAGCGCGCCGAAGCCCCACAGCGTGAGGCGCCCCCCGTCCAGGAGCCGCCCCTGGTACGCGCTCTGTCCCTCCACGCCCGGCGGACGCGCCTCACGCACCAGCCCGTGCCGCAGCAGCACGTTGCCGTCCGGGCAACGCACGTCCTGGCCCAGGCACCACATGGCCACGTCGAACAGACGGTCGCCGTCGCGGCGCACGTCGCAGGGAAGCAGGGAACCGGCACTGCCACAAGAGACCTTGGACATGGGGCGCCTCCGGGGCCGCTACGAAGCGGCCTTCTTCACGGTGGGACCCACGCGCGCGGGCACGTCGCCGAAGAGCGCCTTCGCGTCCACGGCCGTGGCGCCCGCCTTGGTGAGCAGCGCGTTGACGGCGCGCACCAGCTTGGAGCGCACGCGCGGGGACAGCGGCTTGTCCTCGCGCGCGGCATTGAGCTGATGCTCGCTCAGACCCCGGCCGCTGCGCGGCTTGCCCAGGCCCAGCTCCGCGTACGGCTTCTGCTGCTGCTCCTTGTCGCGGCGGCGCGTGGAGCGCTTGCGCTTCAGGACGCGGTCCTCCTCCGTGTGCGCCTCAAGCTGGCGCGAGCGGCGCAGCAACACCGCGGGGGAGATCTTCTGACTGTCGAGGAACTGCTGGAAGGTACCCATGGGGAACTCCTGAGACGGGAAAGAGGTGGCTAGTGGTCGTGGTCGTGCTCGCCCGACTCCTCGATGACGAGCGACACCGAGGACAGGGTCGAGGGGCCGAAGGTGAGCGTGTGCGTGCCCACGGTGAGCGGCACGACGTAGCGGCCCTGGATGTCCGTGCAGAGCGAGGAGCTGGTGGCGCTCTCCTCGAACTCCACCGTCGCGCCGCTGCCGTTGGTGACCTTCACCGGCACCGTGGCGCTCGTGTAGAGGACGTAGTCCGTGGCCTCGGAGACGGCGAAGGACACCGCGCCGCCCTTGCCTCCGGCGACGTCCACCAGGGCGATGTCGTAGCGCGTGTGGTCGTTGCTCACGGCCGGGCCCGTGCCGCTGACGGCGGCGGTGACGGCGACGGCGGGGCCCTTCTGCAGGTGCTCACAGCCCTCCTCGTCGACGTGGGCCTCCTCTTCGTCGTTACCCCCGCAGCCGGCGGCGAGGAGGGCGGTGGACAGCAGCAGGGCGGACAGAAGCTTCTTCTTCATGTTGGGGACTCCAGGGACACGGGGGGACTGCGGGAACTCCAGCCGCGCGGGCCGCACGCGCACCGCCCCGAAAGCAGGAGCGACCGCGAAGGACCGGAGCGGGACTGGAAGGAGGGACCGCCGCACGAAGCGCGCATCCGTGCGCGTGGCCGGAGGCTCCATGCGCGCGCGGCGGATCCGTTCAGCGAACGGGGACGCGCGAACCCTGGACCTGGACTCCGGTGACCACGGCGCACCCCGGCCCACGAAGACACGGGGGGCCAGGACGGCGGGCGACGGCGGCGGAGACTAGGCGCGCGGCGGCGACGACTTGGGCGCGAGCCTCAACAGCGCGACGGGCGCCGCGTGGAAGCGGAACACCGCCAGCGCCGGACTGGAGCGCGTGGAGACCGCGGCCATGACGGGCGCGGACCCGGCCGGAGGCGGTGCCTCGCGGCGCAGGAAGGCGTGGTGGCAGTGGGCCTCACCGCCGTGGGGCGTGGCCTTCGACACCGGCGCCCGGGCCACGCGCGCGTCGTCGAAGGAGAGCGCCTCCTCCAACGGGCCGTCGTGGGAAGACGCCTCGCTCACGTGCATCACGTCCCCGTGCTCCAGGCACGTGGTGTGCTGCACGAGCGCGAAGTGGAGCACGCTGCCCACATACACCAGCACGCACACGAGCACCCACGGCAGCGCCAACAGGCGCGGCAGGGAGCGGCTCGTGCTGGGCTGGCGTCGGAGGCGGCTCACGTCCACTCGGTCTCGAAAAGCAACTGAGTTGTTTTAAGCGACCTCCCCGCCCGGTGCAAGCCGGGACGCCCTGGCCCCGGGCCGGAGGGCGAGGTGGCGGACACGGAGCGCCGCGGCGGGCCCGCGGGTTGTGGACCCACGAGCCCCTGGGGTCGTAGGTTCCGCGCGTGCACGAGCTCATGGATGTCCTGCGCAGGCAGGCACACTATTTCGGACCGGAGCTGGCGAAGACCGCCTACCAGCGCGGCCTCGCGGTGACGAAGCTGGATGGCAGCACCCAGCCCATCCCCATCACCGCCACGCCGGTCATCCTGGACGCGGAGGAGATCAAGCGCCGCTCGCTCCTGTCCGCGAAGCTGGCCTCCGCCACGATGAAGATGACGCGCGCCATCCTCGGCGGCCCGGACGCGGAGCTGCTGTTGGGCGCGCTGTCGCCGCTGGAGCGCCGCCTGGCGCTGGCCACCTGGGAGGCCAGCCGCAAGCTCGCCACCACGCGCGTGGACTACTTCGTGTCCGGAGGCCGGCCCTGGGCGCTGGAGGTGAACGCCACCATCCCGGCCATGCAGGGCTATTCGGACATCGCGGCGCGCACCTTCATCGAAGTGGTGGCGCGGCACCTGCGCTATCCGGAGAAGGCCATCCCCGCGCTGCTCACGCTCAACGGCAACAACGCGCTGGCGCTCTACCGCTCGCTGCTGGACGGCTACGCGGCCGAACGCAACGGCCAGATGCCGGACACGGTGGCGCTGTTGTGCCGCAAGAACGACGCGCAGATCACGGAGCTGCGCTGGCTGTGCGAGCGCTTCCGCGAGTTCGGCGCGGACGCGGACATCGTGCACCCGGAGGACGTGTCCGGCGAAGACGCCTTCACGGTGAACGGAAAGAAGTACGACCTCGTCTATCGCCACCTCTTCGTGCGCCGGCTGGAGCAGAACCCCGCCCCCTGGGTGGAGGACTTTCTCTCCGTCGTCCCGGGCAGGAAGGCCGTGTTCCTCAACCCGCCCGCGTCGCAGGTGGAGGTGAAGACGACGTTCGCGCTCCTGTCGCAGGCGGTGACGGACGAGGCGCTCGCGCGGACCGCGGGCCTCGCGCCGGAGGAGCTGGAGGCGGTGCGCGAGTCGGTGCCGTGGACGCGCCCCTTCCGCCACGGGCCCGGCGTGGGTCCGGACGGCGCGAAGGTGGACGACATCGTGGCCCGCGTGGCCCGGGAGCCCGCGAGGTTCGTGCTCAAGCGCGCGTGGGACTACGGCGGCAAGGCCGTCTTCCTCGGCCGCTCCGTGGGCACCCTGCCCTACGAGGAGCGCGTCAAGGGCGCCTACGGCGAATCCAAGACGTGGGAGGCGCTGTGCGAGCGCGCCGCGACGGACACGCAGGGCGGCGGCTTCGTGGTGCAGGAGGTGGTGGACACGCAGCCGGAGGAGCACCTGCTCTGCGGCACGAACCAGGTGCTGCCCACGTCCTTCTTCGTGGATTACTCGGCGTATGCGTCTGTTGGGCTCGCGAAGCAGCCCGCGTGGGGCGGGGTGTGCCGTGGGTCCATGTCGGAGATCGTCAACATCGTGGGTGGCGGTGGCGTGCTGCCCCTCATCACGACGGAAGTCGCTTCGAAGCTTTTGCTGGCCTGGAAGGCCCTTTAAGGCGTCCTCCAGGGGTCATCGTTAGAGAAGGGCTGGGACTGAAGCGGTCCCCGGCCCGAAAGGAAAAGAAACACATGGCGTGGGAATCTTCAGGTGGCTGGCAGGGCGGGCAGGCAGGCTCGGTGGACGACGTCCTGGTGCAGGAGTCGCAGCGCGCGTTCATGTCGCGCGTGCACGGCTGGATGTTCGCGGGCCTGGCGCTCACCGGCGTGATGGCGATGGTGACGCTGGCCAATGAGACGCTGCTCCGCATGGCGGTGCAGAACCGGATGGCGCTGTTCCTGGTGCAGCTCGGCGTGGTGTTCGGCCTGTCCATCCTGGCGCCCCGGCTGTCCGGCCCGGTGGCCGCGGTGATGTTCGCGGGCTACGCGGCGCTCACCGGCGTGACGATGTCGGTCATCTTCCTCATCTACACGGCCGGCTCCATCGGCCAGGTGTTCTTCATCACCGCCGCGACCTACGGCGCGATGGCCGTCTACGGCACCGTCACGAAGAAGGACCTGAGCAGTTGGGGCACGTTCCTCTTCATGGGGCTCATCGGCATCGTCATCGCCGGCCTGGTGAACATGTTCGTCAAGAGCAGCGCCGTGTCGTTCGTGACGGCCTGCGCGGGCGTGCTCGTGTTCGCGGGCCTCACCGCCTATGACGTGCAGAAGCTGCGCGACTACCACGCGGGCACGGGCTTCAAGAGCGCGACCGCGGTGAGCATCGTGGGCGCGCTCACCCTCTACCTGGACTTCATCAACCTGTTCCTGTCGCTGCTGCGCCTGCTGGGCAACCGCCGCGACTAGTCCCAGGGTTCAACGCGGTTCCCCAAGGGCGGGGCGCGAGGCGGGAGACCGCCTTCAGCGCTCCGCCTTCTTGTTGAAGGGCATCAGCAGCCGCTCCACGGGGCGGCCCTGCACCAGGTGCTCCTCCACGATGGTGGGCACGTCCTCCACCTTCACGCCGCCGTACCAGGTGCCCTCCGGGTAGACGACCACGGAGACGCCGAAGGCGCACGTGTCCACGCAGCCCGCCGCGTTGGCGCGCATGCTGCGCTTGAGCCCGCGCTTGTCGAGCTCCTCCTTGAAGGCGGCCCGCACCTCCTCGCCTCCCTTGGTGGCGCAGCACCCCTTGGGGTGGCCGTCCGGACGGCGGTTGGTGCAGACGAAGACGTGACGTTCGAAGGGAGGCGGCATGGTTCGCCTCCTAACGCGGCCGGGCGTCGAAATCGATGCCCCCGTTCAGCAGGCGACCGTCCAGGCCCGCCCCACCCGGCCCCTTTGTCGCGGGGGCGCTGGGGCCCTCCTACGCTCGGCGCACGGACTGACAGCAAACATCCGTCAGTGATCACGAGCGCTTGGACAGGCGCCCTTCCCTTCCTGTCCGATTTTGCATGGCCATGGCCATACATTGCCAGCCACGGCAGCCGTTGCCACTGGGGCCGGGGTTATTAGATCAGCCTTGGACGCAGATCAGAGCACCTCGGAATGCCTACCAAATGAAGTGTGTAAGAGGCGCCCTGACACTAGGTATAGGGGAGCAGGGGATGTTGACGGACCCCCCCAGCGATCATATGGATCCGCCCGCCCGGCGGGTGGGCAGTCAGGCCCGGGCCCGGATTCCAGCGGGGGGCCCGCTGGCTTCTGCCCGTCCCGGACCATCCCAACGCGGCTGTCCCCGTGCCTGGAAGTGATCATCGGATCCCCTGGGATCTCGCGGCGTTGGCGATTTTGCAAACTTTGCATCAGCACTCTCAGTGAATCTGGAGGCGGGCGTCATGGAGAAGGAACTGAGTGGGAAGCCGGTGGTGGGAGGCAAGGAGTCGCGGCGCGGTGGCCGTGCGAAGGGCAAGGCGGCGACGGCCTCCACGGGGCTGACGGTGGAGCGCTTCTTCACGACGCCCGGGGTGGATCCGGCGGACGAGCTGGCGTGGGAGTACCGCAGCGCGAGCATCAAGGGCGAGGACGGCAAGGTCGTCTTCGATCAGAAGGACATCGAGGTCCCCAAGTCCTGGTCGATGCTGGCGACGAACGTCGTGGCGTCGAAGTACTTCCGGGGCACGCCCGGCACGCCCGAGCGTGAGACGAGCGTGCGCAAGCTGGTGGCGCGCGTGGTGGACACCCTCACCCGCTGGGGTGAGCAGGGGCACTACTTCGCGTCGGCGGTGGACCGCGAGGCGTTCCACGCGGAGCTGACGCACCTGCTGCTGCGCCAGAAGGCGGCGTTCAACTCGCCCGTCTGGTTCAACGTGGGCGTGGAGGAGCACCCGCAGTGTTCGGCGTGCTTCATCAACAGCGTGGACGACAACATGGAGTCCATCCTGGGGCTGGCGCGCACGGAAGGGATGCTCTTCAAGTACGGCAGCGGCACGGGCTCCAACCTGTCCTCCATCCGCGGCAGCAAGGAGCTGCTGGCGGGCGGCGGCACGGCGTCCGGCCCGGTGTCGTTCATGCGCGGCTTCGACGCGTTCGCGGGCGTCATCAAGAGCGGCGGCAAGACGCGGCGCGCGGCGAAGATGGTCATCCTCAACGCCGAGCACCCGGACATCCTCGAGTTCATCCGCTGCAAGTCGAACGAGGAGAAGAAGGCCTGGGCGCTGATTGAGGCGGGCTACGACCCGTCCTTCAACGGCGAGGCCTACGGGTCGGTGTTCTTCCAGAACTCCAACAACTCCGTGCGCGTCACCGACGACTTCATGAAGGCGGTGGTGAACGACGGCCCGTGGCAGACGCGCGCGGTGCGCGACGGCCAGGTGATGGAGACCTACAAGGCCCGTGAGCTGTTCCGCGAGATCGCGGAGGCGGCGCACCTGTGCGGTGACCCGGGCCTCCAGTACGACACCACGGTGAACGCGTGGCACACGTGCTCCGGCACGGCGCGCATCAACGCGTCCAACCCCTGCTCCGAGTACATGTTCCTGGATGACTCGGCCTGCAACCTGGCGTCGCTGAACCTGATGCACTTCCGCACGCTGGAGGGTGGCTTCGACGTGGCCGCCTTCAAGCACGCGGTGGACGTGGTGCTGCTGGCGCAGGAGATCATCGTCGGCTTCAGCCGCTACCCCACCGAGCGCATCGCGAAGAACAGCCACGACTACCGTCCGCTGGGCCTGGGCTATGCGAACCTGGGCGCGCTGCTGATGGCGTCCGGCCTGCCGTACGACTCCCCTGCCGGCCGCAACCTGGCGGGGGCGATCACGTCGCTCATGTGCGGCGAGGCGTACGCGATGAGCGCGCGCATCGCGGAGCGGCAGGGCGCGTTCGCGGGCTACGGAAACAACGCGGAGCCCATGCTCGGCGTCATCCGCAAGCACCGCAAGGCGGCGTACCAGTTGCCGGTGGTGGGGGTCAGCGAGGAGCTGCACGCGGCGCAGAAGGAGGCGTGGGACGACGCGCTGGCGCGCGGCACGGAGCACGGCTACCGCAACAGCCAGGTGACGGTGCTGGCGCCCACGGGGACCATCGGCTTCATGATGGACTGCGACACCACGGGCATCGAGCCGGACATCGCGCTCATCAAGTACAAGAAGCTGGTGGGCGGCGGCATGCTGAAGATCGTCAACCAGACGGTGCCGCTGGCGCTGGAGAAGCTGGGCTACCCGCAGACGCAGGCGCAGGACATCATCGCGTACCTGGACAAGCACGACACCATCGAGGGCGCTCCGCACCTGAAGCCGGAGCACCTGCCGGTGTTCGACTGCGCGTTCAAGCCGTCCAAGGGCCAGCGCAGCATCCACTGGATGGGCCACATCGAGATGATGGCCGCGGCGCAGCCGTTCCTCTCCGGCGCCATCTCCAAGACGGTGAACCTGCCGAACGACGCCACGGTGGAGGACATCGAGAAGGCGTACATCGAGGCGTGGCGCAGCGGCCTGAAGGCCGTCGCCGTGTACCGCGACGGGTGCAAGCGCACGCAGCCGCTCAACACGTCGCAGGACAAGGCCCCGGAGGCGAAGCGCGTGGTGGCGGAGCCCGCCCCCGCCGTGACTCCCGAGCCCAAGGCGCTGCGCCGCCGGCTGCCGGACGAGCGGCAGTCCATCACGCACAAGTTCTCCATCGGCGGCCACGAGGGCTACCTGACGGTGGGCATGTACGAGGACGGCAAGCCGGGCGAGCTCTTCGTCGTCATGGCGAAGGAGGGCTCGGTGGTGAGCGGCCTGATGGACAGCTTCGCGACCAGCGTGTCGCTGGCGCTCCAGTACGGCGTGCCGCTCCAGGTGCTGGCGGACAAGTTCTGCCACACCCGCTACGAGCCGAGCGGCTTCACGGGCAACCCGGCCATCCCCATCGCCAAGTCCATCACGGACTACATCTTCCGGTGGCTGTCGCTGAAGTTCCTGCCCACGGAGCCCTGCGCGGACGACGTGGAGGTGACGCCGGTGGAGGAGGCCCGTCCGGAGCCGATGACGCAGGCGGCGGTGCCGGCCCAGGTGGGGACGCTGCAGTTGTCCGCGATGAACTCGCGCAGCACGTACCTGAACCAGGCGGACGCCCCGCCCTGCCACCAGTGCGGCGCCATCACCGTGCGCAGCGGCGCCTGCTACAAGTGCACGAACTGCGGCACGACGACGGGGTGCAGTTGAAGCGCGGCCGTGAGGTGACGTGAAAAAGGGCTCCGGGGCTTTTCGGCTCCGGAGCCCTTCGCGTTTCAGGGGCCCTTCGTGCTTCAGGGGAACCGGTGGAGGCGGGTGCAGATCTCCACGGCCCGGTCCGCGATGCGGCCCAGTTCCTCCAGCAGGGCGACCTCCAGGGGCGCGGGTCCGTGCTCGGCGACGAAGAAGGCCACGGGCTGGCCTCGCGAGTGCAGCGGGAAGACGAGCAGGTGGGACTCGGACTCGCCGCAGAGCGCGGAGAAGATGGCCTCGTCCTGGGGGACCTGCGGGGCGCTGAAGACGCTGGGGCTGGGACCGTTGAGCGCGGAGGTGAAGAGGGACGGCGTGTCCAGGTCCACCTTGAGGGCGGTGACCTCCGGACGGTCACTGCCCGGGCCCCAGGCACGGCCCACGCGCGCGAGCCCGAAGCTGTCCCCCAGGAGGAACGCCCGGCGGAAGCGGCCCGCGCTGTAGGCCAGCAGCACCTTGCCGACCATGCCCTGCGAGTCCGCGGTGTCGAGCGCGGAGAGGACCTGTTCGGCGGTGACGGCGGGACCGTCCACCGGAGTGTCGGTGGACGCGCTGGCGGCGGCGAGCAGGGCCTGGGCGGGGTCGACCTGCGCGGCGGCCTGCGGCTGCCACGGCTGCTGCATGAACTCCCACGCGGAGGCCAGGGCCACGCCGTCCTCGGAGACCGCGGGCGCGGCGGCGGGGACGTCCAGGTCCACGACGCGGTCCGCCCAGGTGGTCTCCGCGCTGTGGCCCACGGCGCCCTCCCCTTCCCCACCGCCGTGCCAGCCCACGAACTCCCACGTGGAGGCGAGCTGCATGGGCTCCTCGGTGGAGATGGGCAGGTCGTCGAGAGAGATGGGGGTCCGGTCGCGGACGGGCGCCGGGGGCGCGACCACGAGGCGCGGCTTCGGCAGGGCCACGGGCTCCTCGGAGCTGGGGGATTCCGCCTGCGGGGCCGAGGGTTCGGGCGAGGGGGATGCTTCCGAGGGAGAGACGAGGGCGACGTCGAACTCCGGGGGGACTTCGGCCTTGTGCTCCTCGGAGGGCGCGGAGCTCACGGCGTCGGACTTCGGTGCGGCGGCGACCTGCCAGGACTCGGCTTCCGGGGAAGCGGAGGGCTTCGGCGAGTCTCCCGCCAGGCTGAATTCGAGCGCGTCTGCTTCGGCGTCCTGTGCGGCGGGGGCGGCAATGATAGACGCTTCCGGTGCCTCCGCATCACGTGAAGGCTCCGTGGAGACGGGCTCCGCCTTCGAGGCTTCGATGGCGACCGGCGCTTCCAGAGCGGCCTTGAGCTCCGTCGCATCCAACAGCCCGCCATCCTTCGGCGCGTCAGCGGCGGCGACGGGTTCCCGCGCGCCAACCGAGGCTGCGTCGAGCGCGGCATCCAAGACAGTTTCCGCCTGGGGAATGGGCTGGGCCCCCTGAGGCGCGGCGGACATCACGTCCTCGACGTCGAGGATGTCCGCGGCTTCGGCGGCCGGGGCCTCATGCGGCGCAGCGGAAACCACGTCTTCCACATCGAGAATGTCCGCGGCTTCGGCAGCCGGGGCCTCGTGCGGCTCCACGGACATCACGTCGTCGACGTCCGCGGCTTCGGCGGCCGGGACTTCGTGCGGCTTCGCGGAGATCACGTTGTCGACGTCGAGGACGTTCGCGGCTTCGGCGGCCGGGGCCTCATGCGGCTTCGCGGAGATCACGTCGTCGACGTCGAGGACGTCCCCGGCTTCGGCGGCTGGGGCCTCATGCGGCTTCGCGGAGATCACGTCGTCGACGTCGAGGACGTCCCCGGCTTCGGCGGCTGGGGCCTCGTGCGGCTCCGCGGACATCATGTCGTCGACGTCGAGGACATCCGCGACGGGCGTTTCCGCGGAGACGGCTTCCACGTCTTCGAAGATGTCGTCGTCGGAGAGGTCATCCCCGGTCAGGACCGCAGCGGGCTCTGGCGCCTTCTCGGGGGCGGCTGCGGCAGGTGCGGCGTCGAGCGGCTCGGCAGCCGGACTGACGTCGGCGTCGACGAAAAGCTCGGCGTCCAATACCAGCTCGGACAACGACGAACTGGTGGTGTCGGCCTTCGCCTTCAACGGCGCATCCGCGACATCCGACGCCACCGGCTTCGCGGAAGAGGCATCCGCGAATGCATCCCCCCACTCGCCTCCGAGGTCCGGCACCGAGTCACTGGCTGCCGGGGCATCCACGACGATGGCTCGGTTCACTCCGGATGGACGCCGAGCCGCTGGAGACTGCGATCCGGTGGAAGACAGGTCCACGCCAGGAGTTGAGGCACCCGCCACGTCCCGGGCAATCCCTGCCAGCGCAGCATCCGCTGGGGAAGCCTCAGCCGTTTGCACGTTGTCCGGAGCGAGGCCGACTGTGGCACTCGCGGCCCCAGACACGCCTTGAGGCGCGATGGCCGGCACGGTGCCTTGAGAGGCATTCGCGGCCCCAGACGAACCTTGAGGCGCGATGGACGGCACGGGGCCTTGAGAAGCATTCGCGGTCCCAGACAGACCTTGCGCCACTACGGGCGGCGCGCTCGCGGGGGCAGCATTCGGCAGGCCAGCCATCCCTGGAGCCGTTGAGGACGACAGGCTTCCGGGCGGCACAGGTGTAGCGCCCTGGGACACCGCGACCGGGGTCCCCGACGGAGGCACGGCGGCAGGCCCCGGAGCACCTGGACGAGCCACCGGAGCGCCGGGAGGCGGCATGGCGGCCCCCGGTGCGCCAGCGGCAATCGCAGGCACGGCCCCCGATGGAGGCCCTTGCCGCGGAGGCGCACCCGGAGGAAGCGGCTGGCCACCCGCGCCGACAGGACGTCCCTGCATGGCGTTCGGCGGCACGGCGACCGGAGGTCCCATCGGGCGCGCACCCGGAGGAGCTCCGACGCCGGGAACCCCAGGCGCGGTCGGAGGCCGCTGTCCCGGAGGAACAGGCCCCGCGCCGCCTGGAGTCATCATCACCGGAGCGGACGTACCCGGAGGGGGCCTAGGCGCCGCTCCCGGAGGCATGCCCGGAACTCCTGGTGGAGGCCCGGCCCGAACCATGCCCGGAGGCATCGGTGCGCCCGGAGGCCCCACCGGTCGCGGTGCCTGTGCACCTGGAGCGGCGGGACGCATGCCCGGAGGCGGAGTCTTCTGCACGACGGGGATCCCCGTCCCAGAAGGCCGAACCGCCGGAGGCACGGGACCAGCTCGCCCGAGCATCCCGGGAGGCTGCGCTCCCGGCGGAGGCGCCGCACGCGGAGGCATTCCGGCTCCAGGAGGAAGCCCTCCCGAAGCCAACGGTGCGGCACCCGGCGGAACCGCCCCAGCCGCCATTCCCATCGGCGCAGCCCCCGGCGGAACCGCCCCAGCCGCCATTCCCACCGGCGCGGCCCCCGGCGGAACCGCCCCAGCCGCCACACCCATCGGCGTGCCCCCAGCCGAAGGCACTCCCGGGGCCATCGCCACCGGCCCACCGGCCGGCATCCCCGGAGCCGCGGACGGAAGCCCGCCCGCCGCCCCCTGCCGGGACACCATCCCCGGAGGCTGGGGCGCCAGCCGAGGCGGCGCAACCGGTGGACTCCCAGGCCGGGCCATCTCGATGACCGGCGGAGCACGCACCGGCTCGCCCATCACGATGTCCGGGAGCTCCTCGCCGACGATGGCCGCGTCCGCGATGTCCGCGTCGGACTCCTGATCCTCCGAGTCATCACTGAGGAACTGTCCCGGCGCGAGCCCGCCGAACATCCCCGCGACCTCCGGCTCCGCGCGCACGGGCGCGGGCGGAGGCGGCATGGCCGGCGGCGGCACGACCACCGGCGCCGCCATGGACACCGGCGCCACCGCCGCCACGGACATCGAGCGGCGCGCGGGCAACGGAATGGCCGGCTTCAACGGGCGCGTCGGCCGGTCGATGCCGTAGCGCAGGTTCAGGTAGTGGAACAGCCGCAGCTCCGGCACCACGTACGGGACGATGCGCATCCCCGTGATGAACCCGAGCGCATCCGTGGTCTGCAGGTCCAGCGGGTTGGTCAGCGCGACCTTCAGCCGCCGGCCCTCCACCGCGAGCGGGAACGCCTGGTGCTTCTCCGCCTGGTCCGCCGTGAGCAGCTTCAGCGTCGCCTCGGTGACGGCGTCGAAGTCCGCCTCCATCGCGACGGGCAGCCGGGACAGCTCCCCCAGCACCATGCCCACCGTCTCGATGTCCAGGAACCCCAGCTCCACCAGCCGGGAGCCCAACCGGCCTCCGTGCACGAGCTGCGCGCTCATGCCCTGGTCGAGCTGCGCCTGCGTCAGGAGGCCCTTGCGGACCAGCGTCAATCCCAGCTTGTCGCCCATGTCGGCCCGCAGTCTAGACGGCTTCGCGGTGCCAATGAGAGGGTGCGCACGAATACGACCTGCGCACCCGTCCTGCCTGCCTGGCCGGTGGCGCCCGGCTCAGTACGCGTTCTTCGACAGGAAGCCGCCCAGCGCGGTGCGCAGGAGGATCTTCAGGTCCATCAGGAGCGACCAGTTCTCGATGTAGTACAGGTCGTACTCGATGCGCTTCTGGATGGACGTCTGGCCGCGCAGGCCGTTGATCTGCGCCCAGCCGGTGATGCCCGCCTTCACCTTGTGGCGCAGGTGGTAGCGCGGAATCTGGCGCTTGAACTCCTCGATGAAGACGGGCCGCTCCGGGCGCGGGCCCACGAGGCTCATGTCGCCCCGGAGCACGTTGAAGAACTGGGGCAGCTCATCCAGCGAGTACTTGCGCAGGAACGTCCCCACCGGCGTGCGGCGAGCGTCCACCGCGCTGGCCATGGTGGCGCCCTGGGCCTCCGCGTCCACACGCATGGTGCGGAACTTGAGGATGTGGAAGGTCCGCCCGTCCATGCCCATCCGCTCCTGGCGGTAGAGGATGGGGCCCTTGCTGCTGAGGCGCACCAGCAGCGCGGTGAGCACCATCAGCGGCGCGCTCACGGCGATGGCCACCAGCGAGAAGAGCACGTCGAACACGCGCTTGGCCACGCGGCTCCAGCCGTCCATGGGGTCGCCCTGGAGGCTGATGATGGGCAGGCCGCCGAACTCCTCCAGGCCGCCGTACAGGGTGATGTACTGGTACAGGTCCGGCACCACCTTGACGTCCACGGTGCGCAGCGCCAGTTGCTCCATCAGCGGCTTCACCCGCGCCTGGTCCTCCAGCGGCACGGCGATGATGACCTGATCCACCGGGTGGGCATCCAGGTAGGCCTCCACCTCGCCCACGTGCCCCACCACGCGCACGCCGCCCACCCACTGGCCGACCTTCTCCTCCTTCAGCGACAGGACGCCCGTCACGCGGAAGCCCAGCTCGCGGTGGCTCTCCACCGTCTCGATGGTGCGCAGCCCCAGCTCCTCCTCGCCGATGACGAGGATGGACTTGAGGTTGTAGCCGCGCCGGCGCACCTCGCTGAGCAGGTGGCGCATGACCATGCGCGACAGCGCGATGAGCGTGAAGGCGTAGACGACGAAGATGGCCAGCGTGAGGCGCGAGTAGCGCTCGCGGATGAAGTACGTCACCGCCACCAGCACGAGCGTCGCGGTGATGGTGGCCTTGAAGAGCTCGAACAGCTCCCCCATGTGCGAGCGCGCGCGGTTGGTCGCGTACAGCCGCGCCCGCTGGAACGTCATCGGGAAGATGACCAGCACCATCACCAGGGAGACGAACGTCTCGGCCGGGGGCGGGATGCCCTCGGTGATGGGGAACACGCCGCTGAAGCGGGTGAAGTACGCGAGCACGAACGCCACCGCGAGCATCCCCGCGTCGGCGGCGACCTTGATGGACGTGTAGAAGCGCTGCAGGCGACCGAACACCGCGATGACTCCTGATGGGGGACGAGGACCGTCCGTCGGATGCAAGACACGCACCCTGGGCCCCGGGAGCCCTCAAGCCCCCAGGCGCCTCCCCCGGCGCGGCGTCCTACCACGGGTTTTTCCGTGAAACCAAGGGGTTGCACCGCAGGGCAGCGGACACCCTCCGACACGCCTGGCAGGCAGGCCTCGGGAAACTGGGGACGGCGCGGACAGCGCTGTCACACCGCTGGGGAGGACGGGGGCAGGCGCAGCAGGGCCTCGACCTCCGCCTGGATGGCCTGCTGGAAGCGGGCGCGGCTGAAGCGCTCGGCCTGGGCGCGGGCGTCCTCCGGGCGGAAGGACGGCTCCCAGGCGTCGAACTGGCGCACGGCGGCGGCGAGGGACGCGGGGGTCTGCTCCGGGAAGAAGAGGCCCGTCTTCGAGGTGACGGTCTCCAGGGCGCCGCCCTTGCCGAAGGCGATGACGGGGCGGCCGGTGGCCTGGGCCTCCAGGGGGGTGATGCCGAAGTCCTCCTCGGGGGTGAAGAGGAGCGCGCGGGCGTCGCGGTAGAGGGCGGGGAGCGCGCTGTCCGGCACGTTGCCGAGGAACCGGATGTGGGGCGGGAGCGGCCCGGAGGTGAGGCGCGAGGCCTCCTGCCCGGTGCCCACGACCCACAGCGGGGTGTCCAGGGTGCGGAAGGCCTCCAGGGCGACGTCCAGGCGCTTGTAGGGGGCGAAGGCGCCGAGCCACAGAAAGTAGCCGCCCTGCCCTCCCCCTTCGAGCGGCACCTGGGTGAAGCGCTCGAGCTCCACGGGAGGCGGGACGACAGAGGCGTCGCGGTCCCAGAAGCGGCGGATCTTCCCGGCGATGTGGCGGGAGTTGGCGACGATGCGGTCCACGCGCTGGGTGGAGGTGCGGTCCCAGTGCTGGAGGTAGGGGCGCACGGCGAGGGCGGCGGCGCGCACGGGGAGGCGGGCGCGTCCGGGGCCGAAGTACTCGTCGAACAGGTCCCACATGTACCGCATGGGCGCGTGGACGTAGCTCAGGTGGGGCACGCCGGCAGGCGCGTGGATGCCCTTGGCGACGCAGTGGCTGGAGGACAGGACGAGGTCGTAGTCGCCGGTGATGCGCAGGGCTTCGATGGCGCGGGGGAACAGCGGCAGGAAGTGCCGGTAACGCGAGTGGATGCCGGGGATGTGCTGGAGGAACGACGTGGTGATGCGCCGGTCCTCGATGCGCGGGGACTGGCTGCCCGGCTGGTGGATGAGGGTGTAGAGGTCCGCGGAGGGGAACAACTCGCAGAGGGCGTCGAGGACGCGTTCTCCGCCGCGGTGGGTGACGAGCCAGTCGTGGACGAGGGCGACCTTCACGGGAGGGCCTTCTAGCACTGGCGCGGCGGTGCGGGGGCGAGCCAGCGTGTGGTAGGCCAGGGAGCGTGCCTTCTGTCCTGCTCGACTTGAGAATGGTGCGCGGTCAGCTCCACGGCATCGCGAGGTACGCGCTGGAGCTGGCGCGCCGGCTGCCCGCTCTGGCCCCGGACCTGGAGTTCTCCGCGCTGGTGCCGGCGAAGGGCCTGCCAGACGACCTGGGCGAGCTGACGCCAAGGATTCCGCTGCACCGCTCCAGGGCCGGCTACCTGTCCCCGACAGAGCAGCCGCTGCTGGCGTATGAGCTGACGAAGCTGAAGCCGGACCTGTTCCACGCGACGTCGTTCTCGTTGCCGCTGTTCTGGCCGGGAAGGTTGGTGGCCACGTTGCATGACGCGAACCACCTGGCGCTGGCGGACCAGTACACGCCGGTGCAGGCCATCTATTACAAGGCCGTGGTGGGCCCGCGGGCGCGGCTGGCGACTGCTCTCATTACCGTGTCTGACTTCTCCCGTGAGGAGCTGGGGAAGTACCTGAAGATGTCGCCGTACCGGTTCCAGGTGATCCACAACGGCGTGGATTCGCGGTTCGAGCCGCCTACTGCGAGTGCGGCGAAGGCGTTCCGGGAGCGGCACGAGTTGCCGGAGCGGTACATCGCGGTGGTGGGCAACGCGAAGCCGTTCAAGAACCTGGCGATGCTGGGCAAGTTCGCGCCGGACCTGCCGGTGCCGCTGGTGCTACTCGCGGGCAAGGGTGCGGTGGCGCACGAGACGGGGCTCCACGAGAACGTCATCGATCTGGAGCAACTGCCCGAGTCGGAGATGCCGTTGTTCTACGGCGCCGCCACGGCGCTGCTTTTGCCGTCGAAGTACGAAGGCTTTGGACTGCCTGCACTTGAAGCCATGGCGTCCGGATGCCCGGTAATCGCGGCAGACACATCAGCGTTGCCAGAAGTTGTAGGTGGTGCTGCGATACGACTAGCGCCTGACGACTCAAATTTATGGCGGGAGGCTACTCTACGAATTCTGAGGGATGGTAATCTCCGCCAAGAACTAAAGGACCTAGGCAGGCAGCGCGCAGCACGTTTCAACTGGGAGGCCTGCTCTCTACAAACGCTAGGAGTATTTAGACGCGCCCTTCGATAGCTCCGACTCCATGGCCACAGAAACAAGCCAAATCAACCAAAAAAACACAGCCCCTCACTATGAAAACCTCAAAATCAAAATCACCAACCCCGAAAATCATCTCCATCTTCAACAACAAGGGAGGAGTCGGGAAGTCCACGATCTGCTGGAATCTTGCGGACGCCCTTGGACAAGAGGGGAAGAAAGTCCTGCTGATTGATTTCGATCCGCAGTGCAATCTCTCAATAGCAATGCTTGGCGAAACAACCTTCGTCAAAACACTACCAACTCAAAACGCCCCCTACGGAACGACCATCCGTTCATTCCTGCAGCGATTCTTGCAAAACACTGGTGGCGAATCAATTTCCCTACACAAGGGACCACATACAAGCAAAAACGTTCACCTCATAGCTGGCGACTTCTGGCTAAACGTCTACGCAGACTCCCTCAATGTCGGTGCCGACCTGCTAACTGGCACAGGACTAACCAGATACGTAGCCTTGCGACGAATTGTGGCCAAAGCGACCGAGGCAGCAAAGACCGATTTCGACTACGTCCTTGTTGACCTACCCCCTTCGTTCGGCGCTCTCGTTCGAGCATCATTCTACTCTTCAGACTACTACATCGTCCCGTGCACCTCGGACAACTTTAGCGTTTATTGCGTGGGACTAATTGGACAGATGGTGCCAGCATTTGTGGGTGACTGGCAAATAGGCTTGAATAGGTTCAAGGCGACCAATCCACATTTCCACGACTTTGACACGCTAGGAAAGCCAGTTTTCGCAGGCTGGGTGTTCAATGGTTTTGACACCGCTCGGCGACGGAGAACCAAGGAAGAAATCAACATTGGATTGCCGACTGGCGACAAGCAAATGGTCCAAGCAGACCGGACCATGCATGATCGTGTCGCCACCGCAATCCGAGATGACCTTGTCGGCTCACTGACCAAGAACATTCAGGGATTCAATCCAATAGCACAAAGCGTTCCCGATAATTACCGAATCGGAGACACCGAAGATGCAAATGTCCTGATTCAAAACAGCCTCTGGCTAAACGTCCCAATTGGCAGGCTTGACAAATTCGAACAGGTCGTAAGCCTGCAAGACAGAAGAAGTTGGGCCGCAAATCAAGTGGAGCAGATCGCCTTGCTCCGCAGCAAATTCGCCGAGATGGCGGCGCACGTCATAAGCGTCTGCGCATAAGCCGTCTACTCCAGGATGCGGTTGGCGTGGTCACGGAGTCTGACGTCCATGGGGGACAAGCAATAGACTCTCCCAAGAAGCCGCAGTAGGCCATCATCCGAGCCTTCCATAAGAGGGCTCGGCATACAGGCAGACTCCGCACCTGTTTAACATTGGATAGGCAACGATCAGCCAGGTTCTGCGGATGTATCGAGAGAACGGAGGAGTAATCCTCCCACCCCGCGGAGACAGCAACTGACAGCGAAACTCAAGCATCTTGCCATTTATATTAAACAGGATCGCCTCGGCGGAAATCAGGCTTAGATCTCCGGCACGCAAAACCTTCTGTTCCTCAATGCCTCGCGCTCTCGCATTCATGCTGTTCCTCGCCACTTCGAACGTGAGCGCCCAGCTCCTGGACTCGTCCCAATTTGCATCCCCGAAGGCAGTGTCGCTCACCGTGAGTGGAGGCGTATCCCTGGGGACGTATGAGGCGGGGTTCCTGTATTACTCGGGGACATCGTCACAGGGAGAGCGCGCCGTGGACCTGCGGCTCGTAACGGGCGCCTCAGCGGGGAGCCTTAACGCGTTGCTGGCAGTCATGGCGACCTGTGGCGTGGATGCCACCACGCCGGCCCAATCGCTGTTCTGGGACATCTGGGTTCCCATCGGGTTCAACGACCTGTTCATCCCGACATCGACGACCCCGCTCGGTGTCTTCTCCCGGGAGGCGCTGGAACGCCGCGCCTCCCATATTGAACAGGCCTGGAATCGAGGCCTGGATCGCTCATGCGACATGGTGCTCGGAGTTTCAACGACGCGTCTTTCGCCTCGTGCCCTTCAGGCCGCGAACGGGCGGCTCGACCTTCCCAGGCTTGAAGAGAAGTTCGCCATTCGCATCCAGGGACGTGGGCAGGGACGAACTCCTCGCGCAACCAATTACACCACTCGCGAGGGCCGGCGCTTGGAGTTGCTGCTCGAAACAGACGAGCAGGGAGAAATCCCCTTCGCGAACCTGCGCGAATTGCTGCTCGCGTCCATGTCCTTCCCCATCGCGTTCCCGCCCCAGCCTCTACGAACCTGCGCACCAAAAGCTTCCGCGAAGCCTGGGGTCTGCCTGCCTTCGGAGGCGAGGCGCGAGCTGTTCATCGATGGTGGCGTCTTCGACAACACGCCCCTGCGTCTGGCCGTGGGGCTCGCCCGTGATGGTCTTCGCGAAACCACGGGCGGCAAGCTGGAGTGGCGTCCGATTCCACAGCCCGACACGCGCACGACGCCTCCCGGTATCGCGTTCGCCTTCATCGACCCGGACGCGACGGAGTACCCCATCGCGACTCCTCAGGAGGGCATCAGGCCCGTCTCGCTACCGGGGACACTCGCGGAGCTCCTTGCGGCCTTCGTGGACACGGCACGTTCCAAGGAACTGGCCATGCTGCTGGAGGAGGAGCCGGAAATCGCCAAACGCCTCACCCTCCCCCGCCGACACTTTCCCGCGGCCGGTGCGCCCCTCTTCGCGTTCCTGGGCTTCTTCGAAAAGAGCTTCCGTGTCTTCGACTTCTACCTGGGCATGTATGACGCCCGGCGGATGATGGATGACGCGTTCCGGGAAGGCCGGACGAAGACAGAGCGGCCCCAAGCTGCGGCGATGGATGGCATTGGAGGATGGCAGCCCTTCGCCTGCCTGAGCGCCGTCTATGACTCCCTGCCGAGCGCGGAGCAGGCGTGCCAAGGCGAAGCGCTGGCAGATTTCCGGGCGCTGCTACAGATGTCCCTGGACCAGCTCTACGACGCATGCAGCAAGTCCGCCGGCACCGTGCCACCGGGCACCTGGCGCAATGCGCACTGTGACCGCGCCATCGCGGGCCAGGCTCCGCCCCATGTCCCGGGTCTCCAGCTCAATGAATGGCCGGACTGGAAGCAGAGCAAGGACGAGTCGGAGTTGGCGTATTCGATGCGACTGCTCGGGGCGTATGACTTCGGGTTCCAGGACCTGGGCGTCCCGAAGGGGCAAGGGGATCAGGCTGTCCTCCGCATCCGCCATGCGCTCGGGACTGCCGCCCACCGGCTCGCGGCGGTGCAACCCGCCGCGGACAAGCCCACGGTCCGGTTCGCCAGCAAGCTCGCGGTGGACAGCATCAGCTACGAGCCCCAGCGCATGTCGCTGCACATCACGATGGGCCCCACCGCGAGCGAGGTCGGCCTGAGCGTCGGAGCCTCCGAGATGCCGCTGTCCTCCGGGCTCCGGTTCGCGGGTGTGCTTGGCTTCCGTGGGCTTGAGGATGTCCTGTCCTCTGGCAACAGCGGCGATCCGTTTGGCGTGGCGCTGACGGGAGGGCTCGAGTTCCAGCCCCGCTCAGGACAAACCTTCCTCTCACAGAGCCGCTTGGCCCTTCGCGCGGGATGGTTGTTCAGCTCGAATGACCATTACGGCACGAGCAACTGCCCGGCGGGAGGCGCCAGCTACGTGACCGCATGCTCACGGCCGGTGGTCCAGGGGCTCGTGGGCATCACCTTCCTGGAGTTCCTCCGTGCCCAACTGGTCGGCGAGTGGTACCCGAGCACAGAGGGCCGGAAGTCGCTCTGGTCCGTGGCTCCGGGCATCGGATTGGAGCTGGGACTTTAAAGACTGTCGGTTCAGCAGTGCGCCGGGAGCGTGACGCTCACGCGGGCCTCGCGGCGCGCCAGCAACAAGACCAGGATGAGGCCTGCTCCCGCCATCGCCGCCCCGGCCAGAGCCACGGCCGGATAGCCGAGGTCGAGGCCAATCACCGCCCCACCGAGGGCCGCGCCCATGGCGTTACCCAGGTTGAAGGCCCCGATGTTCATGGCCGAAGCCAGGTTCGGCGCGTCGCTGGCGGCGGTCATCACCCGCATCTGCAGCGGTGGCACCAGCGCGAAGCTCGCCACGCCCCAGAGGAAGATCACCGCGGCGGCGGGCACCTGCCACGGCATGATCCCAGCGAAGACCACCAGCAGCATGGCGAGGCCCGCCAGGGTGACAATCAAGGTCCGGTCCACCGACCTGTCGGCGAAGCGGCCCCCCAGCCAGTTGCCGAGCGTCAGTCCCAGTCCATAGGTCACCAGCATGGCGGTGACGAAACCGGCCGAGGCCCGGGTCTGCTCCTTCAGGATTGGAGCGATGTAGGTGAAGACGGTGAACATGGCGCTGGAGCCGATGACCGTCAGGGCCAGGGCGGACAGGACAGGGCCGCGCCGGAGCACCGCCAGTTCGGCCTTCATCGCACCGCTGTCGGACGAGCGCTCGACCTGGCCGTGAGGCAGGGTCAAGCGCAGCGCGATCATCGCCAGGGCGCCCAGACCCGCGATGCCCCAGAAGGAGGCGCGCCAGCCCAGGCTCTCCCCGGCCCATGCTGCCAGGGGAACGCCGGTGATGTTGGCGACCGTCAGGCCCATGAACATGGCCGCGACAGCGCCGGCCCGTCTGTTGGGCGCGACCACGCTGGCCGCGACGATGGAGCCCACCCCGAAGAAGGCGCCGTGGTTGAACGACGTCACCACCCGGGCCGCCATCAGGGTCCAGTACTCCGGCGCGAGCGCGGACAGCAGATTGCCCAGGGTGAAGATGCCCATCAGGCCGACCAGCAGGGTCCGGCGCGGCACCCGGCCGGTCGTCAAGGTCATCACCGGCGCGCCGACCAGGACCCCGAAGGCGTAGGCGCTGACCAACAGGCCCGCCGCCGGAATGGAGACGCCGAGGTCCGTGGCGATCACAGGCAGCATGCCCATGGGCGCGAACTCCGTGACGCCGATGCCGAAAGCGCCGACCGCCAGAGCAAGAAGAGGAGCATTGGGCTTCATCCGCGGGAACCTTTCTCTCCCCCGCGGCGACGGTGCGCGACGGGGTGCGTTGTTCTGTGCGCGCAAAGATGGCTGGGAGGCCGCACGCGCGTTAGAGCCCTTGAAAGCCAAGGATTCTTGAGATGAACGCAAAGGTGCAGCCGGGCGGCGCGGATCGGGCGCATGAGATGGCCGTCTTCTCGGCCGTGGTGGCGACCGGTAGCTTCTCGGCGGCCGGGCGTGAGCTGGACCTGAGCCCGTCAGCGGTCAGCCGGACCCTCGACCGCATTGAGGCACGGCTGGGGGTACGCCTGATGCTGCGCACGACCCGGGCCCTGACCCTGACGCCCGAGGGACACGCCTATCTGCGCGCGGCGCGGCGCATCCTGGCGGAGCTGGACGACGCGGAGCAGGCCATCGCGGATCTGGGCGCGCCGCGCGGGCGGCTGAGGGTGAGCGCCGCCCAGTCTCATGGGCGCCTGTGCGTGGTGCCTCTGCTGGGCGACTTCACGGCGCGATACCCACACATCCTGGTGGACATCAACCTGACAGACAGGGTGGTCGACATCGCGGCGGGTGAGACGGACGTCGCCATCCGCTTCGGCCCGCTCGCGGACAGCGGTTTGACCGCGCGCAAGCTTGGCGAGAGTCCGCGTGTGATCGTGGCATCACCCGACTACCTGGCCCGGCGCGGGACACCGAGGGTTCCAGAAGACCTGCATCACCATAACTGCCTGAACTTCAATTTTCGTCGGGCCGAAGCGGTCTGGCCCTTCGTGCGCGACGGGCACGAATACAGTCTGTCCGTGAAGGGCTGCATCGAAGCCAATAACGGAGAGACCCTGGGCCAACTGGCCGCGGCCGGCGTGGGGGTGACGCGGGTGGGCGCATTCAGCGTCGCGGAAGAGCTCCGCTCGGGCCGCCTGGTTCCGCTGCTGGAGCAATACAATCCAGGCGACGTGGAGAACATTCACGCCGTCTTTGTCGGCGGCGCCAACCTGCCCGCGCGCGTCAGGGTGTTCGTCGACTACCTGGCCGAAGCCCTGCGCTGACGCCTCAGCGTGGAGCTTGGATGCTGATGGGGCCTCGCGAAGCTCCAGGTCTCCGTATGAGTTCGACGAACGGCACCATCGCCATCGGAGACCAGACCAACGACGCGAACGTCGACGGTGTTGTGCGGATCAAGTCGGTCGAGAAGCGCTGCCAGTGAGTCTCACTTCTATCCTCATGGATTGGCATGGGGACAGATTCACGTGTGGGCCATGATCGGGAACCGGTGGGCCTCGGGTGAGAGCCGGAGGTTCCGCACGAACAGGTCGGCCTCCATGTCCTCACCGGCCTCCACGGCACCGGGCCAGTACCGCTCCGGAGTGAAGCCGAAGCGGATGGTCCGGATGGGCCGGTCAATCAGGCGGGGGATCCAGGCTCGCAGGTCGAAGGGCTCGCGGGCGAAGACGTCGTCGAGGTACAGCGTCTCGCCTTCGACTCCCGCGAACGCCCAGGCGTCCGTTCCCAACTGACGCAGGGGCCTCGCGAAGCCATTGGCCACGGGCCAGCTCGCCACCGTCGCGTAGCCCCGCGCACCGAAGCGCTCCGTGGAAGGCAGTCCCTCGCTGGAAAGCCTGGCGAGTCCAGCGCGCACGGCCGCGTCCTCCAGTGACAGCGTGGGCGCGGGTGGGCCTTCAGGCGCGGCTTCGTGGCTGGCGGCGAACAGCGTCTGCATCTGGGGCTGGAACCCGAAGCGCGGATAGAACTGGCGCACCTTGGGGTTGGCGAAGAGCAGCACGGGTACATCCCCGCACGCATCCAGCGCTGCGTTCATGACCACCCGTGCCAGTCCCCTCCCACGATGCGACGGCAGGCAGCCCACGGCCCCGAACTGGTAGGCCGTCACCTCGCGCCCTTCCAGCACCAGACGCATCCGCATCACGGAGGCATTGGCCACCACGCGGCCGGCCTCCAGCAGCGAGAACGCGCGATAGGCGTCGTTCCACTCACCCCATGTGCGCCAACGACGGAAGTCCGCGCGGCGGAACACCTGGGGCACGTAGTCACAGAACAGCTCCTGCAACCCGGTATCGAACTGCCCGATCTCCGTGACCGCGACGGATTCCATCACACGCCCCCCCGTCAGCTTGAATGCTCAATCAGGTTCATGCCGCAGCGGCGTACTGAACGCGCACAGCCCCAGTCCCCAGACAAACATGAACGACAGGTGCACGCTGGGGTGGAACGGCAGGTAGTGCACCAGGGCCAGGACGTGGAAGCCCACGAAGGACAACAACGCTCCCGTGGCTGGAATCGAACCCGCCCGGTGCCTTCGCACCAGCGCCTTCGCCAGCAGGAAGTGCATCGTCGCCAGCAGCACCAGTCCCACGAGCCCTGTCTCCGCCCACGTCGTCAGCCAGAGGTTGTGGGAGTCCGTAGCCAAGAGGTCCGTGATGCCCGTCTCCGCCTGCGTCGCCAGGGCCGCGGATTTGTGATTGCCGAAGCCCACGCCCACCCAGGGGTGCTCCCGCACCAGCCTCCAGCCCACGGACATCGCCAGCGAGCGCTCTCCGCTCCCGAAGAGGTTGTCCACCGCCTTGCCGAACCGCTCCCTCCACGCGGGCGTCAGCAGCACCAGGGCCACCAGCGCCACCGCCACGCCCAGCCCGGCCTTCCTCGCCGTGCCCCGCAGCAACAGCAGCAGCGCCAGCACGCACACGCCCAGCGCCGCTCCCAGCGCCGCTCTCGCGAACGCGCCGTAGATGGAGAGCAGCAGCCCCAGCACCATCACTCCGGCCAGCACCCGCCGCCGCGTCACCTTCGAGCGGCCCATCACCGCCAGCGCCGGGCCCAGCACCGCGATGGCCCCGTGCGCGAACCGCAGCCGGTGGAAGAAGAAGCCCCCCGCCGCGTACCTCGGGTTCTCCTCCGTCCCGAAGTTCTCGTGCAGGCGCGCCAGGTTCAGCTTCGTGAACTTCGGCGGCTCCCAGGGCCATGGCACCCGGTGCTGGAAGAAGCCCAGCGCCGCCGCCAACAGCCAGCCTCCCGCGACGAGGCTCCCCAGCATCAGCCACGGGACTCCCAACGTCCCGATGCACGCGACCGCGGCTCCCGCCACCGTGTCCAGCGCCTGGCCGTACCTCGCGCCTCGGGGCCACTTCGTCGCGGCTCCCGTCAGCAGCGCCACCGCCGGGGACAGGAGCTGCCAGACGCTCAGGGCGACGCTCGCCAGCACGAACGCCCTGACGTCCTTCTCCAAGCGCAGCCGCTTCGTTGCCGCCAGCGCCAGGGCCAGCGCCGTGGCCAGGATGGCTCCGGCCTGGAGCACCGCCTCCGCCAGCACCAGCCCCACCGCGTAGAGCCCCAACACCGCGGCGACCGCCGTCCTCCAGCGCCCTGACTCGACCGTCTTCGTTTCCGTGCCCATGCCGTGCGCCTCGAACCCGCGAGGCCGCTGGACCCTAACCCACCTCGTGCTGCCCTGCCCTGACCGACTGGCCCCGGAATCTCCGGCGAGGGGCCCCGTCATCCCTTTTCACGCGCTTGACGTTGGCGCTCCGGACGGGCACGCGTTACCCAGGGTCCTTTCCCGGGTCCCTCTTCCGACATGCGCACCACCCATCGACCGTTCACCACCCTGGCTCTGGCGCTGTGCCTCTTCGTGGCCGCGCTGGAGATGACCGTCGTCTCCACCGCCATGCCCACGGTGGTCAGCGACCTGGGCGGCATCCAGCACTACGCGTGGGTCTTCACCGCGTACATGCTGTCCTCCACCATCACCGTCCCCATCTACGGGAAGCTCGCCGACCTCTACGGCCGCAAGCCCATCATCCTCTTCGGCTCCACCCTGTTCCTGCTGTCGTCCCTGGCGTGCGGGTTCTCCACGTCCATGAACATGCTCATCGCGTTCCGCGTGCTCCAGGGACTGGGCGCCGGCGCCATGCAGCCCATCGCGCTCACCATCATCGGGGACATCTACACGCTGGAGCAGCGCGGGAAGGTCCAGGGCGCGTTCAGCGCCGTGTGGGGCATCGCCGGACTCGCGGGCCCCCTCACCGGCGGCCTCATCGTGAAGTACCTCACGTGGCACTGGATCTTCTTCATCAACATCCCCATCGGCATCGCGTCCATGGTGCTGCTCGTCCTGTTCTTCCACGAGCAGCTCCAGCGCAAGGAGCGCGCACGGCTCGACTACGCGGGCGCGGCGCTGCTGTCCTCGGGCGTCGTGGCGCTGCTGTTCGGGGTGCAGGGCTCCGGGGCGACGCTGCTCGCCCTCCCCGTCGCCGCGCTGCTCCTCACCGCGTTCGTGTTCGTGGAGCTGCGCGCCGCCGAGCCCATCATCCCGATGAGCATCTTCAAGATCCCCACCATCGCCATCTCCAACCTGGCCGGCGCCCTCTTCTCCGCCGCCCAGTTCGGCGCGACCACCTATGTGCCCCTGTACGTGCAGGGCGTGCTCGGCGGTTCGGCCACCATGGCGGGCGGGATGATCACCCCCATGATTGTCGGCTGGCCGCTCGCGAGCCTCATCGGCGGCAAGGTGATGGTGCGCACGGGCTTCCGTCCGCTCATCGTCGGTGGGTTGGGTCTGGCCTCCATCGGGACCGTGCTCATGGCGCTGCTGCTCAAGCCGGGCGCCTCCATGCTGGTACCGCAGATCGCCATGGGCCTGTTCGGCATTGGCCTGGGCTTCGCGGCCATGGCCACGATGGTCGCCGTGCAGACGACCGTGGGCTGGGAGCTGCGCGGCGTGGCCACCGCGAGCAGCATGTTCTTCCGCACCATCGGCGGCTCGCTGGGCGTGGGCGTGATGGGCGGCGTGCTGGTGTCGCAGCTCATGAAGGACCCCAACGTCCCCGTCAGCGCCGCCACGGAGCTGCTCGGCCCCGAGCACGGGCGCGGCCTGGCTCCCGCCATCCTGGAGACGCTTGGCGGCGCGCTGAACACCGGCCTGTCCATCAACTTCTGGATCATGTGCTCGGCGATGCTCGCCGCGTTCACCGCGGGCCTGTTCTTCCCCAAGGTGAAGCGCGCCACCACTCCGGTGAACATGTCCGACGTCACCGCCTCCCACTGACCGCCGGGTTCCAGGAGGTGGGGCCCTCCTGGAAGCCGGCGGCACGCCTCACGTTCACCGGCCTTGTCACTCCGCGCTTGCGCTCAGCGGCGTGCACATCACGTTGGCGGGCACGGACCACAGCGCGTCCCCGTGGACGCCGGAGTACCCCCGGAAGAAGATGGTGTTGCCCACGCGGGTGAACTCCTCGGGGGTGTTGGCTCCCGGGCTGGTGGTGGTGACGCGGCCCGTGCCCGCGGGCGTGCCGTTGGTGACCTGGGGCAGCAGGCCCATGTCACCATCGCCCGAGCTGAAGAGCAGCGTGCCGGCGCCCGTGTCGAACAGGGGCGAGCTGCGCACATCCGACGTGGTGAGCCGCACGCTGAGCTGCCGCGTCCCTCCCGCCGTGCCGTTCGTCACCCACAGGCTGACCTGTCGAGCCGCGGGCCCTGGCGAGCTGATCGCCTCGGAGAAGTAGAGCTTCCCGCCCGCCTCCTGCGAATCCTGGATGTAGGGCTCGATGGAGGGCTGGCCCTCGAAGGGGTTGGGCAGCGTCGTCACCGTCGCCTTCCCGTCCCCTGTCAGCAACAGGCGGGACAGCTTCAAGTGCTCGTTGTCCGCGGTGCGCCCGGCCACGACGACGTACGGCCCCACCGAGCCCAGCAACGTCACCGGATTGCCGAAGGTGTCCAGGCGAACCGTGCCCGCCGCCGTGCCGTCCGTCCGCCACACCTCCGTCCCGGAGGTGTCCTCCAAGGTGAACAGCCCCAGGCCCGTGTAGCTCAGCCGCGCCGACGTCACGGGCGGCTGGCCCGCGTCCAGACGCTTGACGACGCGGGTCCCCACCGCGGTGCCGTCCGTCCGCCACAGCCGCGTACCGTGGACCGCGTCCTGGAGGAAGAACAGCAGCGCGCCATGCGTCCGCACCGTGGGATAGGCCATGGACTCCTCCGGTCCGAAGGAGACCACCCGGAAGGTCCCCGCCGTCGTCCCGTTCGAGCGCCACAGCTCCATCCCGCTCGCCGTCGTGCGGAAGAAGCTCAGCGCGCCGCCCAGGGAGTTGAAGTTCGACAGGGAGGAGCTCTCGATGCCCGGCGTGATGTCCTTCACCAGCCGCGTGCCCGCCGCCGTCCCGTCCGTCACCCACAGCTCCCTGCCGACCACCGGGTCGTTCATCGTGAAGAAGAGGCGCGCGCCTACGGCGGTGAAGGAGGCGAACTCGCGGAAGGTCAGCCCGTCGGAGGGGAGCTCCACGAACGGCACGGTGCCCGCGGGGGTGCCGTTACTGCGCCACAGGGCCGCCGGCCCCTGGTAGGGATCCGCGGAGAAGAACAGCGTGCCCTGCACGTTCGTCAGCCCCGTCGGGATCGGCCGGAACGGTGAAGGCAGCGGCGCGTCCGGGGGGAGGATGTCCTTCACCTTGGTGGCCGCCAGCGCGGGCGTGCAGGCCTGGGCCTGGACCTGCCGGTCCTCCGTCACGGCCCCGTCCAGCTCCTGCGCTCCGCCGCAGCCCACGAACGCCAGCCCCGCCAGCAACCATCCGAATCGCAAACGCATGGTCCGACTCCTTGTCAGCCAAAAGCACGGGACAGTGGGACGCGGACCGGTGGCCGCCAATGCGTCCTGGAGGCGCTCGGCCGTGTGGCGAACCCAACGCTCACCCGGGCCCACCGCCGCTGTCGGAAAACCGACGCGTCTGTCTTTTTGCGCCAGGGTCATTGCGTGACATGCGGGGCCTGGAGTCTGGTCCTCCCGGGATGCATGGCCTTCACCTCGGGAGATGAAAGATGGCGGGTCCGCTGAGTGACGAGGAGCTGGGGAAGATCGACGCCTACTGGCGCGCGGCGAACTACCTGTCCGTCGGGCAGATCTACCTCAAGGACAATCCGCTGCTAGAGCGGCCCCTCACCCGCGAGGACATCAAGCCGCGCCTGTTGGGCCACTTCGGCACCACGCCCGGCCTCAACTTCATCTACGTCCACCTGAACCGCATCATCCGGAACCACCGGGCCAACATGATGTATCTCATTGGCCCGGGCCACGGCGCGCCCGGCATCATCGCCAACACGTTCCTCGAAGGCTCCTACACGGAGCTGTATCCCAACATCGAGCGCAACCGCGACGGCATGAAGCGCCTCTTCCGCCAGTTCTCCTGGCCCTACGGCGTGCCCAGCCATGACGCGCCCGAGGTCCCCGGCTCCATCAGCGAAGGCGGCGAGCTGGGCTACGCGCTCCTCCACGCGTACGGCGCGGTGCTGGACAACCCGGACCTCATCGTCCCGTGCGTCGTCGGCGACGGCGAGGCGGAGACGGGCGCGCTCGCCGCGAGCTGGCACTCCAACAAGTTCATCAACCCCATCTCGGACGGCGCCGTCCTGCCCATCCTGCACCTCAACGGGTACAAGATCGCCAACCCCACGGTGCTCGCCCGCATCGACGCGGACGAGCTGGAAGCCCTCTTCAAGGGCTACGGCTACACGCCCTACTTCCTGGAGGGCGACGACCCCAGGGACATGCACCAGCGGATGGCGCAGGTGCTGGACACCCTCTACGCCGAAATCATCCGCATCCAGCGCCACGCCCGCGAGAAGAACGACCCCACGCGTCCGCGCTGGCCCATGCTCGTGCTGCGCACCCCCAAGGGGTGGACGGGCCCGAAGTTCGTGGACGGCAAGCCCGTGGAGGGCACCTGGCGCGCGCACCAGGTGCCGCTGGCCGAGGTGCGCGACAACCCCGAGCACCTGAAGATCCTGGAGGCGTGGCTCCACAGCTACCGGCCCCGCGAGCTGTTCGACGCGAACGGCACCTTCCGCGAGGAGCTGGCGGACATCGCGCCCAAGGGCCGGCTGCGCATGGGCGTCAACGTGCACTCGAACGGCGGCCAGTTGCTGGTGCCGCTCGTGCTACCGGCCTTCCGCGACTACGCGATCGACCCGGGCGCGCCGGGCGCCAGGCAGGTCAGCGCCACGCGGGTGCTGGGCGGATACCTGCGGGACGTGATGCGCCACAACCTGGCGACGAAGAACTTCCGCATGTTCGCCCCGGACGAGAACGCGTCCAACCGGCTCCAGGACGTCTACGCCGTCAGCGGCAAGAGCTGGGACGCGAAGCTGGAGCCCACGGACGAGCACCTCTCCGTCGACGGCCGCGTGATGGAGGTGCTGAGCGAGCACCTCTGCCAGGGCTGGCTGGAGGGGTACCTGCTCACCGGACGCCACGGCTTCTTCTCCTGCTACGAGGCGTTCATCCACATCATCGATTCGATGTTCAACCAGCACGCCAAGTGGATCAAGAGCGCGAAGGAGTTGCCGTGGCGCAAGCCCATCGCGTCGCTGAACTACCTGCTCAGCTCGCACGTGTGGCGGCAGGACCACAACGGGTTCTCCCACCAGGACCCGGGCTTCATCGACCACGTGGCCAACAAGAAGGCGGACACGGTGCGCATCTACCTGCCGCCGGACGCGAACACGCTCCTGTCGGTGGCGGACCACTGCCTGCGCTCGAAGAACTACGTGAACCTCATCATCGCGGGGAAGCAGCTCTCGCCGGTGTGGCTGGACATGGCGAGCGCCGTGCGCCACTGCGCGGCGGGCATCGGCGCGTGGGAATGGGCCGGCAATGACGACGGCGACCCGGACGTGGTGATGGCCTGCGCGGGCGACGTGCCCACCCTGGAGACGCTGGCCGCGGTGACGCTGCTGCGAGAGTGGGCCCCGGAGCTCAAGGTGCGCGTGGTGAACGTGGTGGATGTCTTCACGCTCGCGCCCGTGCACGTCCACCCGCACGGCCTCAACGAGGAGGACTTCAACCGCCTGTTCACCACGGACAAGCCCGTGGTGTTCGCGTTCCACGGCTACCCCACGCTCGTGCACAAGCTCACGTACAACCGGGCCAACCACGGCAACATCCACGTGCACGGGTTCAAGGAGGAGGGCACCACGACCACGCCGTTCGACATGACGGTGCTCAACGACATGGACCGCTTCACCCTGGCGCTGGATGCCATCCGGCACTCGAAGGCCGCGCGGCACCGGCTGGACGACGCGGAGCAGCGCTTCTCCGAGGTGCGCCAGCGGCACAAGCTCTACGTGTCCGAGCACGGCGAGGACATGCCGGAGGTGGCCGACTGGAAGTGGACCGCGCGATGAGCGACCCGGGCGCGGTGCTGGTCATCAACAGCGGCTCGTCGTCGCTGAAGTTCGGCCTCTACGCCGAGCAGCGCGGCCAGGAGGTGGCGCGCTTCAAGGGCAGCGCGACCCGCATCGGCTCGGAGCACGGCCGGCTGGTGGTGAAGGACGGCACCGGGAAGCAGGTGCGCGCGGTGGACGTGCGGCACCCGTCACAGGAAGACGCGTTCCGAGAGGCCGTGCGGCACCTGGAGGAGCTGGGCGGAGAGCGGCCCCGCGCCATCGGGCACCGCGTGGTGCATGGCGGCCCCCGCCTGCGCGAGCACCAGGCCCTGACGCCGGAGGTGATGAAGGCGCTGGAGGAGGCGACGCACTTCGCGCCGCTGCACATCCCTCCGGCGCTGCGGCTCATCCGGGCCACCGAGCGGCACTACCCGGGCGTGCCACAGTTCGTCTGCTTCGACACGGCCTTCCACGCCACGATGCCCGAGGTCGCCTCGACGCTCCCCCTGCCCCGTTCCGTGCGCGAACAGGGTGTGCAGCGGTACGGCTTCCACGGCCTGTCGTATGAGTCCATCGTCGCGAGGCTCATGCCCGAGGTGCCCACCCGCACCGTGGTGGCCCACCTGGGCAACGGCGCGAGCCTCGTGGCGCTCGAGCGCGGGCGCTCCGTGGATACCTCTATGGGCTTCACGCCCACCGGCGGAATTCCCAGTGGCACGCGCACGGGCGACCTGGATCCGGGCGTGCTGCTGTTCCTGATGCGCACGGACGGAATGAACGCGCAGGCGCTGGAGACGCTGGTGAACCACGACGCAGGGCTCAGGGGTTTGTCAGACGGAACCAGCGATATGCAGGCCCTCACGCGCGACGCGGCGGCGGGCAACGCAGCGGCGGCATTGGCGGTGGACGTCTTCACGCGCGGCATCGCGAAGACAGTGGGCGCCTACGCGGCGGTGCTCGGCGGGCTGGACCTGCTCGTCTTCACCGGCGGCATCGGGGAGAACAGCGCGCGGATCCGCGAGGGCGTATGCGCGAGGCTGGGCTACCTGGGCATCCAGTTGGATGCGGGGCGAAACGAAGCGAGCGGGGAGGTCATCACCACCGATGCGTCATCGTGTCCGGTGCGCGTGCTGCCAAGCGATGAGGAGGTTCAGCTCGCCCGCCACACGCGCCGGCTCCTCCACGGTTGAAGCCCCTGCCCCTCCGGGGCTGAGCCCCGCTCAGCCTGCTGGGAAATGAGAACCCCGCAGGCCCCTCCGTCGGTGAGCCGGGTCGCGGAAACCTGTCCGACTGTCGGACAGGTTTTGGGACGTCTCGGCCGCCATGGGGACCCGCGCGGCGTCCGGGTCGCGGAAGCCTGTCCGATTGTCCGACAGGTTTTGGGACGTCTCGGCGCGCGGCGGCCTGCGCGAACCTGTCCGACTGTCGGACAGGTTTTGGGACGTCTCGGCCGCCTTGGGGACCCGCGCGACGTCCGGGTCGCGGAAACCTGTCCGACTGTCCTACAGGTTCTGGGACGTCTCGGCCGCTCCGGGGACCTGCGCGGCGGCCTGCGCGAACCTGTCCGACTGTCGGACAGGTTTTGAGCGGTCCGGGCCCGCGCGGGTGCCTCCAGGCTCAGGCCTGCCGCGTGGCGTTACGGCGCGGCAGGTGCAGCAGCCCTTCGCGGCGCAGCCACAGGGCCGCCGCCACCAGGGTCAGCAGCGTCGTGGGCAGCCAGGCCGCGACGGCGGGCGCCAGCCGCTCGGTGAGCACCAACGTGCGGGACACCACCATCAGGCCCCACATCGCCACGGCGATGAGCAGCCCCTCCACCACCGCCGCCGTCAGGTGGCCTCTGCGGTTCGTCCGCAGCGCCAGGCCCACGGCCAGTAGCGCCGCGGGCAGCCCCGCCAGCGGGTATGCGAAACGGTTGTGCCACGCGAGCTGGAAGGCCTTCGTCGCGAGCCCCACCTCCGCTCGCGCGACGATCTGCTCGCCCAGCTCTCCCAGGCGCATCTGCTCCGGGCGGCCCGGCCGGATGCGAAACGTCGTCGCGCCCACGCCCAGCTCGTACTCCGCGGTGGGCAACTGCGTCACGGACGTACGCCCGTCCTCCGTGAACGTGCGCTCCACCACGTCCGTCAACTCCCAGAGGTTGCCCTCCACCGAGCGCATCCGCCCCGCGTCCACGCGGCGGCGCAGCTTGAACTCCGGCGTCAGCGTGAAGATGGAGACGTTCTCGAAGCCCTCCTGCGGGTTGCCGCCTCGCAGGAAGAAGATGGAATCCCCCCGCCGGAACCACTGCTTCGGCGTGTAGTACATCCGCCAGTCGCCCCACCGGTTGAAGCGCTGCGTGGTGATTTCATCCACGCGCCGGCCCGCCCGCGCGGCCACCGTCTCGTCGAACGCCACCAGCCCCACGCACGCCACCAGCGCGCACACGCCCACCGGCAGGTACAGCGCCGCCGGCCCGAAGGTGAGCGCCCGGAGCGCTGTCACCTCGCCCTTCTTGCGCAGCGCCGACACCGTGGTGCCCGCCGCCAGCAGCAGCGCCGCCGGCCCCAACTGCTGCACCGTCACCAGCGCCTTGTAGCCGTAGAGCTTGAGCACGTCCCACACCCAGCCCTCGCCGCCATAGGCCTTCGCGCGGTCCACGAAGTCCACCACCAGGAACACCGCCACCACGCCCGCCAGGATGCCCAGCGTGTAGCGCACGTACGCGCCCACCACGTACCGGAAGAGGGTGCCCTTCATCGCACCGTCCCCGAACGCGTCACGCGGTACAGCGCGAACGCCCCCACCGCCATGAAGAGCACGTTCGCCAACTGCCCCGCGACGAACACCGGCAGTTGGCCCTTCTGCCCCATCTGCTCGAAGGCGCGGCTCAGCAGGTAGTAGAGGACGTAGCCGCCCAGCGTCAGCAGGTAGCCCCACGCGCGGCCCGCCTGCCTGCGGCCAATCGCCAGCGGCGTGCCCAGCAGCGCGAACGCCACCGGCGCCACCGCGTTGCCCATGCGGCTGTGCAACGCCATCAGGAAGGGCCGCGCGTCCTCGCGCCGCTCCTCCGCGTCCTTCGCCGCCGCCAGCAGCTCCGCCGGAGTCAGCTCCTCCTTCGGCGAGCGGAACCGGTTGCGCCGAGACAGCGACCCGCCCAGCCCCACGTTGATCTCCGCCTTCTCGAAGGCGACGACGCTCGCGTCCACCGAGGAGCGGTTGGCGCGGTGCACCTCGCCTTCCTTCAACTCAATCCGCAGCGCCTCGCCCCGCTCGGACGTGCCCACGCTGCCCTTGTGCGCCAGCACCAGCAGCGGCGAGCTGGGGTCGCGGTCGTCGTGCAGCAGCACGTTCGTCCACCCGCCGCCCTTGGGCGCCACCTTCTGCGCGTACAGCGTCAGGTCGCTCAGGTCCTCGTAGAAGACGCCGGACTTCACGTCGCCCGCGACGTTCTTCTGGATGACCTCGCCCACCAGGTCCTTCACGCCCGTGAGCCCCCACGGCTCCACCGTGGACGTGAGCAGCACCATGAACGCGCTCAGCGCGATGCCCACGCCCAGCGGCGCCGCCAGCAGTTGGATGGGGCTGATGCCCAGGGCCTGCAGCGACGTGAGCTCCCGGTCCTCGCCCAGCCGCCCCAGGCCCAGCAGGATGGCCAGCAGGAACGCGATGGGCAGCGCCATCACCAGGAAGTGCGGCGCCAGGTACGCGATGAGCCGGCCCAGGTCGACCAGCGTCACCGCCGAGCCCAGGAGCACGTCCGTGCCCCGCAGGAACTGCATCACGAACAGCAGCAGGAACATGAACGCCACCCACACACCCAGGGGGACGAGCAGCTCCTTGAGCAGGTAGCGCGCCAGCAGCTTCACGGCCGCGCCCGCAGCCCCCGCGCGCCGATATCACGGCGGAAGTGCTTGCCCTCGAAGCGCACGGCGTCCGCCGACTCCAGGGCCCGCTCGCGCGCCGTCGCCAGGCTGTCGCCCCGGGCGCACACCGTCAGCACCCGGCCGCCCGCCGTCACCAGCGCGCCGTCCTGCTTCGCCACGCCCGCCAGGAACACGGGCGCGTTCGACGCCACCGCGTCCAGGCCTTCAATGCGCGCGCCCTTCTTCGGCGCCTCCGGGTAGCCCTCCGCCGCCAGCACCACGCCCACCGACGCGCCCGGGAACTGCTTCAGCGTCCGGGGCTCCAGCGTCCCCTTCGCGCACGCCTCCATCAGCGGCAGCAGGTCCTCGT
Organism: Corallococcus sp. AS-1-6; assembly: GCF_020037015.1. Lineage (GTDB taxonomy): Bacteria > Myxococcota > Myxococcia > Myxococcales > Myxococcaceae > Corallococcus. The sequence goes on from NZ_JAIQDE010000002.1 coordinate 194,891, forward strand.
CCACCTGCATCATCAGGACCTGCGTCTCCGGGTCGCCGAAGCGCGCGTTGAACTCCAGCACCTTCGGGCCGGACGCCGTGAGCATCAGCCCCGCGTACAGCACCCCGCGCAGCGGCGTGCCGCGCTTCTTGAGCACCGCCAGCGTGGGCGCGATGACCTGCTCGCCCACCTTCGCCAACTGCTCCGGCGTGAGGAACGGCGCCGGGCAGTACGCGCCCATGCCGCCGGTGTTGGGGCCCGTGTCGCCCTCGCCCACGCGCTTGTGGTCCTGCGACAGCGGCAGCAGCACGTAGCGCTCGCCGTCGCACAGGGCCATGAGCGAGACCTCCTCGCCCTCCAGCAGCTCCTCCAGCACCATCCGCTGGCCGGCCTGCCCCATCTGGGCCACGGCGCGCACGGCGTCGCGCGCGGCCGTCGCGTCCGGCGCGACGATGACGCCCTTGCCCGCGGCCAGGCCGTCCGCCTTCACCACGATGCGGCCCTGCGCCAGGGCGTACGCCTCCGCCTCCGCCGCGTCCGTGAAGACGCGGAAGGCCGCGGTGGGCACGCCCGCCTCCGCCATGACCTCCTTGGCGAAGGCCTTGGAGCCCTCGATGCGCGCGGCCGCCGCGACGGGGCCGAAGCACGGGATGTCCACCTGCGCCAGCGCGTCCGCGACGCCCGCGACGAGCGGCGCCTCCGGGCCCACCACCACCAGGTCCACGCGCTCGCGGCGCGCCAGCGACACCACCGCCTCCGGCGAGTCCGCCTGCAAGGGCACGTTGGTGCCCCAGCGCGCCGTGCCCGGGTTGCCCGGACCGACGAGGAGCCGCGAGAGACGGGGACTCTGGGCCAGCTTCCACGCGAGCGCGTGCTCGCGGCCGCCCGACCCCAGCAACAGGACCTTCACGTCAACCTCGCTCGTCCAGTTTGAAGAGCAGCTTCTTCGCCGGGAAGTAGGCCGGGTCCAGCCCCACCACCTTCTCCAGCACCGCGCGCGCTTCCTTCGGCTTCGACGTCATCAGCAGCTCCGCCAGCTTCGTCTGGGCGGACAGCATCTTCGGCGCGACGTCCAACGCGGACTGCAACGTGCGCATCGCGCTCGCCACGTCCCCGGCCGACGCCTGCGCGAGCCCCAGCGACAGGCGCGCCACCGGCAGCCCGCGCTCGACCCGCACCGCGCGCTCCGCCAGGCCCCGGGCCTGCGAGCCCTTCGCCTCCAGCGCGATGAGCGCCAGGTACGCCTGCGCGCCGCCGTTGTTCTCGTTCACGTCCACCACGGAGTGCAGCAGCCGCTCCGCGCTCTGCCGGTCTCCCTGATGGAAGCGCACCAGGGCCTCGTAGAGCAGCGGCTGCACGTCCTCCGGACGGTCGCCCAGGGACTTCACCACGTTCTCCACGCCCACCAGCGTGTCGCCCGGCCGCAGCCAGAAGCGCGACAGCGCGGGCCGGGGGGCCAGCCGCAGCGGGTCCCACTCGCGCGCCTCCAGCACCGGGTAGAACAGGCGGAAGGCCTCGTCGCGCTTCTTCGCGCTCGCCGCCGCCACGGCCTCCAGCAGCTTCGCGTCCATGCGGCGCTCGTCCAGCCGCACCGCCTGCTGGAAGCGCTCCTGGGCTCCGGCGACGTCCCCTTCCAAGAGGTGCACGCGCCCTTCCAGCACCTTCTCCAGCGCGGCGTCCTGCAGCCGGCCCTGGAAGCCCTTCAGGTGCTCGCGGGCCAGGGCCGCGTCCTTCTGCGCCAGCGCCACCATGAACCACTGCAGGTGGGCCTCCGGCATCGCCGGCACCACCTTCAGGGCCGCCGCCGCCGCGGTCGCCGCGCCGGCGTCATTGCCCGCCGTGCGCTCCGCCGCGGCCAGATGGCTCCAGATTTCGGAGGCGTCGCGCGGGCCGTAGCGGGACGCGTTCTTCGTCAGGTCCTTCAGGGCGCGCACGGCCTCGCGCGCGTTGCCCTCCGCCTGGTAGCGCAGCACCGCCAGCGCCAGGGAGGCGCGCACGTCGCCCGCCTTCGCCTTCAGCCGGTCCTCGTACAGCTTGCGCGCGCGGGCGGTCTCCCCCACCTCCACGTAGATGCGGGCGGCGGCCTCCAGGCTGTTCCAGTCCTGGGGATCCAGCTCCATCCGCTGGCGCAGTTGCTTGAGCGCCAGCCCGTACTGGCCGGCCTGCTCGTGCGCGAGCGCGCTGTAGTAGTCCACGCGCTGGAGCTTCGGCGCCAGCTTCCGCGCGGCGTCGAACTCCTGGTTCGCCAGCTCGCGCGACGTGGCCACGTGGGAGCGGCCCAGCACCAGGTGCGCCTCCGCCTTGTAGGCGTCCGCGGCCTCCGGCTGGGACAGCACCTCCGTCGCCAGCCGCGCCGCCTCCTCCAGGTTGCCGGGCTGACGCGAGCGCGCCAGCAGCAGGTTCGCGTGCGCGACGAGCAGCGCGGGCGTCTCCCCGGCCATGCCCTTCGCGGCCTGGATGAGCTCGCGCGCCTCCTGGAAGGAGTTGTCGTCCATGCCCGGACCGCGCCCGAGCGCCAGCGCCTGCACGTACCCGGCGATGGCGTCCGCGCTGTGGGGGTCGAGCAGCAGCGCCTGCTGGAAGGACTCCTCGGCCTCCGCGTAGGCGACGCGCTGGTCCAGCTCCAGTTGCTTCCGGCCGGCGGCCAGGTGCTCCGCGCTGGTGCCCTCCAGCTCCAGGAACTGGAGCTTCCACCGGCCCACCGCGGCCAGCACCTCCTGCGGCACGGCCGCCGGAGCGGGGGGCTGCGCGGCCCGGGCCAACTGCTCCTGCTTCGGCTTGTGCACGAGGAAGTAGTAGCCCGCGCCACCGGCCCCCAGGACCGCCAGCGCCAGCAGGCCGAAGACTCCCGCACGGCTTCCGCCGCCACCACGCTGCGCGCTGCGGACCGGAGCGGCCGTGATGTGCGACGTGCGCGCGGGCTTCACCGAGCTCACGCGCGAGTCCGTCGCCAGCGCCGTGGCGCCCTCGGACCGGGGTTCGTCTCCAGACGCGGCGGAGTCCAGGCCGCTCATCACGGGCAGCTCCACCAGGCCGCCGTCGGACGGAGGCGGCGCCACCTCGGGCGCCACCAGCACCGTGGACTCCCGGGGGAACGAGGCCTCCCGCTGCTTGCAGTCCTCACAGATGCCCAGGGCCTGGTCGAAGGGGTCCGTCAGGTCCTTGCCGCACGAGCGGCAGTTCGTGTGCGACTCCGGCTTCGGGAGGACCGGCGCGGGCGCGCGGGACAGGCGGCCCAGCGATGCCGCTCCGGAGGGAGGCGAGGAGGCCCGTCCGGACGCGGGCGCGGCTTCCGGCTCCAGGCCTCCGGGCGGCGGGCCCAGGAAGTCGAGCAGCGGATCCGCCGCGGACGCGGGCGTCGCGGGCGCGTCGGGCACCGGCGGTCCGGCCTTCGCGGCGGGCGCGGGCCTGGGAGCTGCCGGAGGAGCCGATGGGCCCGAGTTCGCGGCGGGCGCGGCCCTGGCAGCGGACGGAGGAGCCGATGGGCCCGGGCTCGCAACGGGCGCCGCCCTCGCAGCGGACGGGCCCGGGCTTGCGGCGGGAGCGGCCCTGGCAGCGGAGGGGCCCGGGTTCGCGAACGGGTCCGAGGGCAGCCCTCCGGAGACCTGCGACGCGGGCGGCCCCAGGTCCGCGAACGGGTCCACGCTCCCCGGCGGCCCCAGCTCCGGCATCTCGCCGAAGTCCCCGAAGAGGTCCGACTTCGGAGCCGCCTTCGGTGCGGCCGGGGCCTCCTGCGGTCTGGCCGCGGCGGCGGGATTGCTCCGGGGCTCGCGCGCGAGCGGCTTCGGCTCGGCGGCGGCGGGCACGGCCCCTTCAGCGGGAGCCGTCGCGGACGCGGCCGAGGCCTCCCGCTTCACGAGCTGGAGGTGACGGCAGCGGGGACACTGCGCGCGGACACCCTTGGGCGTGATCAACCGATCGTCGATCGCGTAGGCCGCCGCGCATTTCTGGCAGACGATGCGCATGAAGTTAGTGGCGGAAGTGTCGCACTCCCGTCACCACCATGGCCATCCCATGTTCATCCGCGGCGGCGATCACCTCCGCGTCCCGGACGGACCCGCCCGGCTGGATGACCGCCGTCGCCCCCGCCCGGGCCGCCTCGTCCAGCCCGTCCCGGAAGGGGAAGAAGGCATCCGAGGCCACGGCGCTGCCCTTGAGGGCCTCGCCACCCCGCGTCATCGCGATGCGCACGGAGTCCACCCGGTTCGTCTGCCCGCCGCCCTGGGCCAGGAGCCGCGCCGGCGCCGCGAAGACGATGGCGTTGCTCTTCACGTGCTTGCACACCTTCCAGGCGAAGCGCAGGGCGCGCTCCTCCTCCGGCGTGGGGGCGCGCTTGGACACCACCTTCCACTCCAGGGGCGGCTCCACCGCGTCCCGGTCCATCAGCAACATGCCCCCGGACACGCTGCGCGCGTCCACCTGGGCCCGGGGCGCCGCCGTGGGGGACGCCAGCGCGGGGCCCGCCTCCAGGAGGCGCAGGTTCTTCTTCCCCGCCAGCACCTGGAGCGCCACCGCCGAGTACGACGGCGCGATGACCGCCTCCAGGAACGTCTCCGCCATGGCCCTCGCCGTGGCCTCGTCCACCTCGCGGTTGAAGGCGACGATGCCGCCGAAGGCGCTCACCTCGTCCACCGCGCGGGCGGTGCGGTAGGCCTTCTCCAGCACGTCATCCACCGCCACGCCGCACGGGGTGTTGTGCTTGATGACCACCGCGCAGGGCTTCTCCGGGAACTCCAGGACCAGTCCCAGCGCCGCGTCCAGGTCCAGGATGTTGTTGTACGAGAGTTCCTTGCCCTGGAGCACCTTCGCGAAGGCGACGGACGGCTCCTTCGGCGCGGCGTACTCCTGGTAGAAGGCGCCGCGCTGGTGCGGGTTCTCCCCGTAGCGCAGCCCCTGCACCTTGCGGAACGCGAGCGACAGCTCCTCCGGGAAGGGCTCCTGGGCCTCGCCGGACAGCCACCCGGAGATGGACGCGTCGTAGGCCGCCGTGTGCGCGAACGCCTTGCGCATCAGCCGGCGCCGCGTCTCCAGCCCCACGCCCTTCTGGCCCTCGATCTCCGCGAGCACCGGCGCGTAGTCGTCCGGGTCCACCACGATGGCCACGTGCTTGAAGTTCTTCGCGGACGCGCGGACCATCGCCGGCCCGCCGATGTCGATGTTCTCGATGACGTCGTCCTCGCCCGCGCCGGACGCCACCGTCTGGCGGAACGGGTAGAGGTTCACCACCACCAGCGAGATGGGCTCGATTTTGTTGGCCGCCATCTCCGCCTTGTCACTCTCAAGGTCGGGCCGGCCGAGGATGCCGCCGTGGATGCGGGGGTGGAGCGTCTTCACGCGGCCGCCGAGGATTTCGGGGCTCTGCGTGTGCTCGGACACCTGGGTGGCGGGGATGCCCGCGGCCTTCAGGGCCTCCAGGGTGCCGCCCGTGGAGAGCAGCCGGTAGCCCAGCCGCACCAGGCCCTGGGCAAAGGGGACCAGACCGCGCTTGTCGGAAACGCTCAGGAGAGCCAGCACGTGTGCGCCTCGCAATGGGTGGGGGTGGCGCGGGTCCTAGCAACCACCCCCTGGGGTGTCAACGCAACACGTCACCCCAGGCCCGGAAGCGGACCAGTGCCCTGCCCTCAGGGCTTGCGAGCGGACACGGGAGGCTCTGCCTCCGTGGCCTCGCGCAGCTTCATCAGGCCGCGCGTCTCCACCTGGCGGATGCGCTCGCGGGTGAGGTTCATGATCTCCCCCACCTCCTCCAGGGTGATGCCGCCCTTCTCCGCCACGTCCAGGGCGCAGGTGTGCTCCAGCTCCGTGATTTCCTTGTCCGGGAAGTTGAGCTTGATGGAGCCCGTCTCCGGGTTCACGTCCAGGTAGAGGTTGTGCTTGCAGGACACGAAGAGGCACGGGCGCGGGCCGTTGATGCAGTCCGCGCGGGTGCGCGGCCGCTGCTCGTCCACGAGCTTGAGCGTCTCCGCCTCCTCCGGGTCCAACTGACCGGCGAGCCTGCGCCGGCGCAGGTCGCGCGCCATCTCCTTGCGCGACATCGTCTTGGAGCGCCGGCGTTCCGCGGGCTGCTCCTCCTCATTCCCCCCCTCGCCCTCCTGCAGCTGCTTCACTTCCGACATGTGTCGTCCTCCAGATGCGTGGAGTCTATCCGGTTCAACAGGACCCTGGGGGGCATCCTATTGTGGCCGGAGCGTTTCGTCTTCACGCGCCGTGACGGCGCTGCCCAACCGGGCGACATCGCGGACCAGATCCTGCGCCCGTTGCCTGAGCGTTGCCAACTGGGCTTCGAGTGACCTCCTGCGTTCTCCTCCCAGGGCCCGTCCTCCCAGCTCCTCCTGGAACCCGTCCAGCACCTCCGACAGGTCCCGCTGGAGCTGGTCGATGTGGTTGCGGTGGAACACGAAGGAGCGACGGATGTCCTCCAGGGTGTGTCCTTCGGCCATCATCTTCTTGATGACGTTGATGCGCCGCACCGCTTCCACCGGGTAGAGGCCCAGGCTGCCCTGGTGCTTCCCCTTGCGGCCCACACGGCGGCTGCGGGGGAGCAGACCGGCCTGGACGTACTTCCGGAACGTCGCCTCCGAGAGCCTCACACCCCGGGGCCGGAAGATTTCCAGGATCGCGTTCGCGGGCAGACCTCCCGCGTTCTCGCGCTCGATGCGCTCGAGTTCATCGGGCGCGAGCAGGTCCATTGATTCCATTGAATAGAGGCTACTGAATGGACGCCATAGGTGCCAGATTCGCGCGTCATTCGTCAAGGAGGACGAGCAGGCGCGCGGACGGACGTCGTCCGGCCGACGCTGCGCGCCGGCTGCCGGGGGCTTCAGGGGATGGAGGGACGGGAGGGGGGCTTTCCGCTCAGCGGCCGCGAGGCGCGCGGAACTCCTGCATCACGGTGCCGTCGGCGGGGACGACGACGGTGAACGTCTTCTTGCTGGTCGGATGCTGGAAGGTGACGGAGTACGTGCCGGCCGGCACCTTGTAGGTCGCGCGGCCCTGCACGTCTCCGAGCCGCTTCGAGCCCAGGAAGACGGTGGCGTAGGGGGTGGCCTTCACCTGGAGCGTGCCCATGGCCTTCGCCGTGTCCGCGGCGGGCGGCGCCGTGGCGGGGTCCGCCGTGGGCGTCGCGGCGGGGGCGGCCGGCTCGGTGCCCGGGGGCTGAGCCAGGGCGGCTTCGCGCCGCTGCCCTTCCAGCTCCGCGTCGACGGTGTCCGAGGAAGGCGCGCGGGCGGGCTCGGCCGCAGGCACCGTGGCGGTGGCGGGAGGCGGGTTCGCGGCGGGGGCCGTCGTGGGCGGAGGGGTCGCGGCCGGGGCCGTGGCCTGGGCGGGAGGGCTCCCCTGCCCCGCGTCCGGCGCACCGGTGTTCGAGCGGGCCACGGCGATGACGCCCACGAGGCCCGCGAGCCCCAGCGCGGCGGCTCCGGCCCACAGGGCGCGCTTGCGGCCCGGAGGGACGGGAGGACCCGGCTCGGTGGCGGAGACCGTGTCGAGTTCGCGGTCGTCGGAGCCGGAGAGTTCGTCGGCGGCGAACGCGCCCCGGTGCGCGGAGGCGGTGTCAGGCTTGCCGGCGGAACCGGCTCGGCGCTCGGAGGCAGTGTCAGGCCTGCCGGAGGAACCGGCTCGGCGCTCGGAGGCAGTGTCAGGCCTGCCGGAGGAACCGGCTCGGCGCTCGGAGGCGGATGACCGCGAGCCTCCATCCTCGGGACGGTCCGCGGGCGCACCGGTGTCCTCATCGGCGGAGCCGGTCCAGGCCATGGAGTCCTCGTCGCTCGGGGACCCGGCCCTGGCGGCGGGGACCTCGCGGGACTCGCTGCGCCGGGCCAGCGGCGCTTCCCTTCCCATGGACTGCAACGGCATCTGCGGCGTGGGCTGCGGAGGACGGCCGCTGCGCGCCTCGTCGTCTCTCGACAGCACCAGGGTCGTCCCGTGGCGGTCCTCGTCCGGCGAGACGCTCCGCTTCGCTCCCGAGGCGTGCTCGCGCGACGGCATCACCGCCGTGGGTTCGCGGGGCGGCGCTCCGGCGGCGGGCAGCGCTCCATCCTCCAGCGCCGTGCGCTCCGGGAGCGCGGGCAGCGCCTGGTTGCTGGCCGCGATGGGGAACAGCGGCCGCACGAACGCACCCACGTCGGTGTCATCCACGGAGCGGGCGTGGTTCAGCACGCACTGCGCCAGCGCGCGCTCCAGCTCCCCCGCCGTCTGGAAGCGCTTGGACAGGTCTCGCTCCAGCGCGCGGCAGATGGCGGCGTCCAGGTCCGGCGGCACGTCCGGGTTGAGGCGCGCGGGCGGCACGATGGTGCTCTCCTGCACCGCGCGCAGGACGGCGATCTCCGAGTCCCCCTGGAACAGCCGCCCTCCCGTGAGCAGCTCCCACAGCACCACGCCCAACGCGAAGACGTCCGTGCGCACGTCCACGCTCTCGCCCCGGGCCTGCTCGGGCGACATGTACGCGAACTTGCCCTTGAGCACGCCGGGGTTGGTCAGCTTGTTGCCCGCCTTCGCGATGCCGAAGTCGGTCAGCTTCACCGCGCCGTCGTAGGACACGAGCACGTTGTGCGGCGTGACGTCCCGGTGCACCAGGTTCAAGAGCTCGCCGTTCACCCGCAGGCGGTGGGCGTAGTGCAGGCCGCGCGCGACCTCCGCGCCGATGTGCGCCACCAGCACGGGCGGCATCGGCGTCATCGCCTCCTTGCTCCGCTTGCGCAGCTCCCACAGCGAGCAGCCGCGCACGTACTCCATCGCCAGGTAGTAGGTGTCCTCGTGCTTGTCGAAGTCGAAGATCTGCACCACGTTGGCGTGGTTGAGCCGCGAGGCCAGCCGCGCCTCCGCGATGAACATCTGCACGAAGTCCGGGTCGCTCGCGAGGAACGACCGCACCCGCTTGATGACGACCTCCTTCTCGAAGCCCTCCGGCCCGCGCGCGGTGCACAGGAAGATCTCCGCCATGCCCCCTTCAGCGAGCTTGCGGCGCACGACGTACTTGCCGACGTGGGTGCCTGCCTCGAGCGTCACGGAAGGGTCCAAGGCCACACCTACTCGAACTTGACCGTCACCACGTTGAGGTCGATGGGACGCACCTCGATGCGGCGGCTGACGGTGCGCTTCAGTTCGGGGTTGGTGAACTTGCAGTCATAGGTGCCCACCCGCAGCTCCACCGGCTGGAACGGGGTCTCCCCCAGCTTGCGGCCGTTGCACGACACCTCCGCCCAGGGCGTCACCACGAAGCTCACCGGCGCGGCCCGCTCCACCGCGCGCGCGGCGTCACGCACCTCGGCCGCGGGCAACACCGTGGCCACCGGGGTGACGGCGGCCTTCGCCACGGGCGCGGGAGCCTGGGCGCCAGGGGACTCCTGGGCCTGCTTCACTTCGGGGACCACGGCGTCCTGTTCACGGGGAGCGGCCACGCCGGAAGGTCCCACGCCGGGCTCCGGGGTCGTTGGAGCCGGAGGCGCCGGCGCGGGCGGCTCCGTGCCGGGCTTTCCGGGCGACGCCATCGGCATGAGCTTCAGCGGCCCCACGTCCAGCCGGCCGGACGGCGGGATGACGATCTGCGTGCGCAGCTCGCGGTAGCCTTCCTTGATCAGCACGACCCAGTAGCGGCCGGGCTTCACCGCCGGCAGCGTCAGCGGCGTGCGCTCCGGGAGCACCCGGTCCTCGAACACGACGCGCGCGCCAGCGGGGTCGGACGACACGTGCACGCCGCCGGCGCCCGGGCCCAGGCTCCACACGAGGCCCACGCCCACCAGGATCGCGACCAGCACGATGGCGCCGTACAGGAGCCCCCGGCGCTTCGGTGATTCCACGGCGGACTGCTCGGTGAGCGTGCCGGTGCGGGCCGGTGGCGCCCACGCGTTGGGCATGGGCGCGCGGGACGCGGAGCGCGGCGCGGTGGACGCGGTCATCTCCTCGATGGTCGCGTGGGGCGCGGGCAGCCGGTGGCCGCGGTGTTCGCCGGACGGCGCCGGAGTGCCCGTGCGGGGAACGGGAATCTCGGAGCGCGGCACGGCGCGCAGGTCCTGCGTGGGGCCCTCGTCCAGGTCGGCGCGGGAGACGGCGCGCATGTCCAGGGTCGAGTCGTCCTCGTCATCCTGGGTCAGCGTCGCCGTCAGGGAGCGATGATCCAGCGTGGGACCGTCCTCCTCCACCTGGAACCTGCCGGACAGCTTCCCCTGCGTGTCCACCATCGCGAGCGTGGGGCCGTCCTCCTCCACCTGGAACCCGCCGGAGAGCTTCCCCTGCGTGTCCACCATCGCGAGCGTGGGGCCGTCCTCCTCCACCTGGAACCCGCCGGACAGCTTCCGCTGCGTGTCCACCATGGCGAGCGTGGGACCGTCCTCGTCCTGCGTCACCGTCGGGAGGGAGGGCTCCTCCAGGCGCACCGGCCGGATGCTCCGAGAGGGCGGTGACTCCAGCGCCCGCCGCGAGCCCGTCATGCCCCGGGGCGCCTCGGCGCGCGGCTCGGCGTTGCGGACCTCGGAGCGGGGCTCCGGCCGCGCATCGACGGCGCGCGCATCCACTCGCGGCTCGGCGCCGCGGACCTCCGGGCGGGGCTCCACCACCCTCGGGTCGGCGTTGCGGACCTCCGAGCGGGGCTCCGGCCGGGCGTCGACCCCGCGCGCCTCCGCGTTCCGGGCCTCCACCCGCGCCTCCGCGTTGCGCCCCTCCGGACGCGTGTCCGGGCCCCGGACCTCCGAGCGCGCCCCGTCCGCCTCCGCGTCCTCGCGGCGCGCCTCCACCTTGCCGCTGGGACGGCTCGGCCGGTTCGGGCGCAGCGTGGTGGTGGGCTCGTTCTCCGTGCGCGCGGGCGCATTCGCGGGCCGCAGCACCGAACGCTTCGGCGCGGACGGCGGAGCCACCCCCGCCTCCTCGTCCGTCACCTGCACCTCGCCGGAGCGCGCCTCCTCCGTCAGCCGGTCCGCGTACAGCTCCCGCATGAACCCGGCCAGGTCCGCGGGCGTGCCGCACGGCTGCGGCTGCGACGCGAGCCACCCTTCCAGCGCCCGCTGCAATTCCTGCGCGTGCTGGTAGCGCGCGTCCGGCTCCTTCGCGAGCGCCTTGAGCACGATGGCGTCCAGCTCCACCGGCACCCGGGGCGCCACCTGCGAAGGCACCGGCACGTTGCACTCCGCCACCGCCGACAGGGTCAGCATGTCGCTATGGCGCTTGAAGAGGCGCCCCCCGGTCAGGAGCTCATGCAGCACCACGCCCAGCGCGAACACGTCCGAGCGCCGGTCCACGCGCTGCCCGGAGGCCTGCTCCGGCGACATGTACGAGTACTTGCCCTTGAGCACCCCGGAGCGCGTCACGGTGGCCTGATCCGCCGCCTTCGCGATGCCGAAGTCCACCACCTTCACGCCGCCGTCGAACGTCACCAGGATGTTCTGCGGGGACACGTCCCGGTGAACGATGCCCAGCGGGCGCCCCGCCGCGTCCGTCTTCTTGTGCGCGTAGTCCAGCCCCGCGCACGCCTCCAGGAGGATGCGGCACACCAGCGGCACCGGCAGCGGACGCCCCGCCGTCTCCGCGCGCTTCCAGAGCCGGCGCGCGTCCACGCCATGGATGTACTCCATGGCGATGAAGAAGGTGTCCCCCTCCGCCCCCAGGTCGTAGATCTGCACCACGTTGGGGTGCGCGAGCCGGGCCGCGATCCGCGCCTCGTCCAGGAACATCCGGACGAACTCGTCGTTCTCCGACAGGTGCGGGAGGATCCGCTTCAACACCAGCAGCTTGTCCGGAGCATCCGAACCCGGCCGGCGCGCGAGGTAGATCTGCGCCATGCCGCCCGTGGCGAGGCGCTTCAGGAGCTGGTAGCTGCCGTAGGTTTCGATGGACACGGCCGGACGCGAGGAGGCGAACCCCAAGCGTAAGCGGCCGGGCCAGGGGAATCAAACATCGAATCCCCCTGGGCTTTTTCCCGGCTCCACCGGGCGTGCGCCCTAGCGCCGGGCGGCCCGGACCTCGCGGGTCTCCCGCATCAGGGCCTCCAGTTCGTCCAGGTGCCGCTTGAGCACCGGCATCAGCACCGGCGCCGCGTCCACCCGGTCGAACAGGTCCAGCACCCGGTCCACCTTGCGCTCGATCTCCTGCGCCCTCACCGGGCTGATGCGCTTGAGGAGCAGGTCCGCCCCCGCCTCCATCAGCACCCGCGCCACCGCGTTGCGGTCCGCGAGCGCCTCCTGCTTGCGCTGCCCCCCGCCACGGATGACCCGCAGCCCCGGCACACCCGCGCGCGGAGGGGACTTCAAGGGCTCATCAGGGGTCCAGGTACTCACAGCGCCTCCAGGGCAACAGCGTGCAGACGCTCCGCAGGGTACACACCGAGGGAGCGCCTCCAATTTTCTGGTCATCCGCACAGGCAGATGCAGTGCTGTAGCACCGGGGTCTGACACCCCCGTTCGAGGCCGGATGGCCGGCCCGTCACGGGGTCCACAACCACGGGTCGCCCACCGTTCAGTCGTTGGCGCAGGCGCGGCGGTAGGTGATGGCCACCTTGGAGCCCGGCGGCGGCACCGCGGTGAACACCACGCTGTTGGACGCGGCGTCGTAGGTCCAGCCGCTGGTGGTGGGGGTGCCGTTGACGCTCACCACCACCGTGCCCGCGTCGGGCTCCTCGCTCAGCGGGAAGCGGTCCTGCGCGCTGAACGCCTTGTTGGCCACCTGGCGCAGCAGCGGCGCGTAGTCCGCCGCGCAGACGTTGAGCACCTCGCCGCCCGTCTGCGCCGCCGCGTCCGCGTACCGGGTGCCGGTGCCGCCCGCCGTGGCGCAGGACGTCTTGGTGGGCGCGATGGCGAAGAACGTGGCCCGCTGCGGCTGGTTCTCACCCTTGCGCTGCTGCGCCCACTGCACGTACGTGGAGACCGCGTCCGGCGAGTGGTCGTCCTCGTCGCCCACGAACACCACCACCAGCGCCGCGGAGTCGCGCAGGAAGCCCGCGTTGCCGTCGTTGGGCAGCGCCGTGCGCGGATCATCCACGTTGTTCACCAGGGGGGACGTGAGCGCGCGGCGCATCGCCTCGAAGCCCTGCTCCACCTGGGCGCACTGGCCCACCTGCACGTTCTGCTGGAGCACCTGCGTCACGTCGGGCGTGCCCAGCGTGAGGATGCGCTGGCGGCTGTTGTCCGCCGGGAAGAAGCGGCCCGCCTCGCCACCCAGCGCGCCGCCCGGGCACGCGCCGGAGACCGCGGAGATGCCCGTCGTCGTCACCGCCATGTTCACGTCCACCGCCTTGTTGCGCGCGGCGTCCACGAACGAGGGGATGGCGGACACGAGCTTCGGGTGCTCCTCCACCATGGACGCCGTGTTGTCCACGACGAAGAGCACGTCCACCTTGCTCACGTCCTGCTGCACGAAGGTGTCCGTCTTGTCCGTCTTCTTCGACGACTCACCGATGAGCGGCACCATCAGCGGGATGGGCAGGTCGCTGGAGTCCACGTAGAGCGGCGACAGGTTCATGCCCGTCACCTGCGCCAGGTAGTCCACGCCCACCGTGAAGGACTCGCCCGGCTGGAGCTGGAACGCGGGCGGCGCCGGGTGGTCCAACAGCTCGAACTCCGCGTCCGTCGTGCCCGGCCCGATGAAGACGTTGGAGATGGTGACGGGCGTGGTGCACGCATTGAGGTAGTTCACCTCGCGCGGCGCCGGGCGGCAGTCCTTGCGGCCCAGGCCGAAGTCCAGGTACCAGGGCGACGCCACCAGGCACGTCTCCTGCGAGTTCGCCAGCAGCGGCACCTGCCGCACCGGCGTCACCGGGTTGTACTGCTCCACCTGCAGCTCCCCCGCGAAGCTGCCGCCGGTGAAGGGCGCCTGGAAGGCCACCTGGAAGCTGAACCAGTCCCCCGGGTAGATGATGCCGCCGAAGAGCTCGCCGCCCGGCATCTTGAACACGCCGCCGCCGTCATTCGCGATGCGGATGTTCTTCACCGGGCACAGGTCCGCGCCCTTGTTCTCCAGCTTCACGCCCAGCACCGCGCCGCGGCCCGGCGGCAGGGTGCCGAAGTCCACCAGCTCCGGGGTGACGGTCAAATCACACGGCGCGTGCGCCTTCGCGTTGCCGAAGAAGTCCAGTTGCACGGTGGCCGCGGAGAACGCGCTCGTCGTCATCACCAGCGCGCCGGACGCGCTGCCCTCGCGCATGGGCTCGTAGAAGACCTCCAGGTTCAGCTCGCCATTGGCCGGCAGGGTGAACGGCAGCGTCACCGGCTTGTGGTTGAACTGGAGCTGGGCGCCCGTCGCGTCCGGCGTCCAGTCCAGCGTGTTGATGGTCAGCGGCCCCGCGTTGTCCGTGCCGCAGTTCTTCACGTTCACCACCACGCGCACCTTGGAGCCCAGCGGCTGCTCGCCGAAGTCGTGCATCATCGGCGACACGCACAGCTCGGACGCGCCGCCGAAGCCGCGCAGCGGCACGGGCAGCGTGGGGTGGCGCTTGCTCACCACGGTGTAGACGGCGCGGTCCGTGGCCGGGCCCATGTGGCCGGGGCTGTAGCGGATTTCAAAGGCGCGCACCTCGCCCGGCTGGAGCACCAGCGGCAGGCCCGTGTTGTTCTGGCTGAAGGACGCGTCCGTGCCGTCCAGCATCAGCGACGTCACCGTCACCGGCTCCGTGCTGATGTTGCGCAGGCTGGAGGCCTTGATGGCGTCGCGGTCCACCGGCACCGCGCCGAAGTCCACCACCTCCGGCTCCGCCACCACCGCGCGCTCCAGCGACTCCGCCGTCACCGTCACCGGCACGTCCGCGCACCCGTGGCAGGGGGAGATGGCCAGGGCGATCTGCTTCCTGCCCACCCGCACGGGGTTGAAGGTGAGGGGCAGCTCCACGCGCTCGCCCGGGTTCACCGTCACCGGCGCCGCGACGAACTCGTCCTTGTCCGCGCCCACCAGCTTGGGCGTCACCATCACCGGCAGCTCGGTGGGGTTGTCCAGCGTCACGCCCAGCGTCTTGGTGGAGTCCGCCTCGATGCGGCCGAAGTCCAGCGCGCGCGGCGTCACCCGCGCCCACGCGTCCACGCCGGCGCCGTTGAGCGGGATGCGCATCAGCGGCTCGATGCGCGTGTCCGAGCGCACCACCAGCACCGCGGGCAGGCCGCCCTGCGCCAGCGGCGCGAAGCGCACCTTCAGCGTGCACTCGCTGCCCGGCACCAGGCTGTGGGGCCCCTCGTGGGTGAACTCCGCCTTGTAGGCGCCCTCCGGCCCCTCCACCCAGGCCTCGTCCACCGTGATGCGCGCGCGGCCCACGTTGCGCAGCGTCACCGTGGATTCGCGAGCGTCGAAGACCGCCACCCGCGCGAAGTCGACGCCGCCCGGCGTCGCCGTCAGCCGGCCGTCCGCGAGCGATGAACGCTCCCGGTCCGCGCAGCCCGACAGCAGTCCCACCACCACCAACCCCAGCAGGCCCCAGCGCCCCGTCATGGCACCCACCCGTCCCTCCCGCCTCGCCCAAAAGCCTTGAAGCCGCGCCAGCGACCCCACCGTCCGGGTGGGGTCCTCGCGGATCAGGTGGCGAAGCTAGGCACCCACCCCGGGACTGCCAACCGCCTCACCGTGGGAAAAACAGGGGAACTGCCCTCCAGAACGTCCACTGGATGGCACCCCCGTGCCCACCCCGGCGGAAGACTTCAGAATTTCGGAATCCGCAACGTCTTGCTGATCATCGCGCTGCCGCTGGCCACGTAGAGCAGCGCCAGCGGGTGCAACTGGAGCGGTCCCAGGTTCCACACCCCGCCCCACAGCGCGTCGCCAATGCGGCCCTGCCAGGTGGCCGCCGCCAGCACCATCACCAGCAGCAGGCTGGTGGGGATGGGGGTGCCCTCGAAGTACTTCACCTTGCCGGTGCCGTCGGACAGCTCCGCGGACGTGACGTTGAAGCGCGCCAGGCGGCTGATGCCGCACGCGACGAAGTAGAGCAGCGCCGCCACGTCCAGGTTGCCGCGCAGCCCCACCGCGAACGCCAGCGCCGCGGGCGCCATGCCAAAGGAGATGACGTCCGCCAGCGAGTCCAGGTCCGCGCCCAGCGGCGACTTGCGGAAGCGCCACCGCGCGATGCGCCCGTCCGCCACGTCCATCACCAGCGCCACCGGCATCAGGCAGAACGCCACCCACAGCCAGCGGGGGTTGCCCGTGGCCAGCGACTGCATGGCCGCCAGGATGGCCCCGGCGCCGGAGAAGCCGTTGCCGAGCGTGACGAAGTCCGCCAGCACGAAGGTGCGAATCATGGAGAAGTGGCGGCGCGGGCGGCGGGCCGCGGGCGGCGACGAGGGCTCGGACGTCATGGCCCCCGTGTAACACACACCGTCTTTCCGGCTTTCCCAAACCCACGACGCAATGCATCCGCGCGTTTCATCTCCGGGGAAAAGTCAAATCCCAGAAACATTGACCGGCGAATCTCCACCTTCCTAGTCTCCGGGCCGCCATGCCCGAGCACACCCCCGATACTCTTCCTCCTCGCGGAGGGTTCCGTTCTGTCCGGACCCGCCGTCTTTCTTTCTCCCTCATCGCTTCCCTGGCGCTCGCCGCGTTCAGCACCGGCTGTGACGACGAAAAGGAGCCGGTCGACCCGACTCCGACGCCGACCACGCCGAAGTACACGGCGAAGATCAAGCGCACGTCCTACGGCATCCCGCACATCACCGCGGACAACTACGGCAGCCTGGGCTTCGGCCAGGGCTATGCCTTCGCGCAGGACCACGTCTGTACGCTGGCGGACCAGATCCTCAAGGTGCGCGGCGAGCGCGCGCGCTACCTGGGCCAGGGCGCGGGCAACAAGTTCGTGGGCAGCGACCTGGCGTACCTGGCCATGGACCTGATGGGGCGCGCGGAGGCGGCCTTCCCCACCCTGTCCCAGGAGATGCAGGACATGGTCACCGGCTACGCGGCCGGCTACAACAAGTACCTGGAGGACGTGCCCGCGGACGCGCGTCCCGCCGAGTGCGCCAACGCGGCCTGGGTCAAGCCCATCACCCCGGTGGACCTGCTGGCGTACAACACGGACCTGACGCTGCTGGCGGGCATCAACGCGCTGGCGCTCACCATCCCGTCCGCCACGCCGCCCGCCGTGAGCGCGCAGACGGTGGACCCGAAGCAGGCCGCGCTGCGCCCGCAGGCGCCGTCGCTGCAGGAGCTGCAGCGGCTGAAGCTGGCGGACTTCGGCAGCAACGGCTGGGCCCTTGGCGGTGAGCGCACCGACAACGGCAAGGGCATGGTGATGGCCAACCCGCACTTCCCCTGGGAGGGCGAGCTGCGCCTGTGGGAGAGCCAGCTCACCGTGCCGGGCCAGATGAACGTCTACGGCGTGGGCCTCATGGGCGTGCCGGCGGTGCTCATCGGCTTCAATGACAACCTGGCCTGGACGCACACGTTCTCCGCCGGCCAGCGCGCGACCATCTACCAGTTGCAGCTCGTGCCGGGGAAGCCGACCGTCTACAAGTACGGCAACGAAGAGCGCCAGATGACCTCCAAGACCTTCACCATCCTGGTGAAGCTGGCGGAGGGCTCGCTGACGAACTACTCGCAGACCGTGTGGTTCAGCCACTACGGCCCGATGATCGCCTTCCCGGACTCGGCCGCCCCGGCGGGCTTCCCCCCGGGCGCGCTGGGCTGGAACAGCCAGACGGCGCTCACGCTGCGTGACGCGAACATCGACAACACCAAGTTCCTGGACCAGTTCCACGGCATGAACAAGGCCAAGACGCTCACCGAGTTCAAGAGCGTCTACGCCACCGAGCAGGGCCTGCCCTGGGTGAACACCATGTTCGCCGACAAGGACGGCAACGCCTGGTACACGGACGCCACGCCCACGCCCAACCTCACGAAGGACGCGTACACGAAGTGGGCCACCGAGGCGAACACGCCCGCCCTCAACGTCACCTACGGCATCTTCCAGGCCCTGGGCTTCGTGGTGCTCAACGGCAGCGATCCGGCCAATGAGTGGCAGGTGGAGCCGGGCTCGCGCAGCCCCGGCCTGGTGCCCTTCGCGAAGGTGCCGCAGTTGGACCGCAAGGACTTCGTCTTCAACGCGAACGACAGCTACTGGCTGGCCAACCCGGCCGCGCCGCTCACCGGCTTCTCCCCGCTGCACGGCTTCGAGAGCGTCCCCCAGTCGCCGCGCACGCGCATGAACGCCAAGGTCCTCACGGAGGTCTCCGCCACCGGCGCCTCCGGCGCGGACGGCAAGTTCAGCTTCGACGAGCTGAAGACGGCGGTGTTCAGCAACCGCAGCTCCATGGAGGAGCTGCTGCGCGCGGCCGTCGTGGAGCGCTGCACGGGCAAGACGACGGCGACCTACAACGGCACCGCCGTGGACATCAGCCAGGCCTGCGCGCTGCTGGCCGGCTGGAACGGCCGCTACGACCTGGACCAGAAGGGCGCGTTCATCTTCCGCGAGTTCCTGGGCGCGTACACCGGCGCGCAGTTGGTCAACAAGGGGCCGCTGTTCGACGTGCCCTTCGACCCGGCCAACCCCATCGCCACGCCCAACACCCTGACGCCCGCGCCCGCCACGGGTGACGACCCGGTGCTGGTGAAGCTGGCGCAGGCCGTCTTCACCATCAACCGCTCCGGCAACGCGCTGGACAAGACGCTGGGCCAGGTGCAGTTCACCACCCGCTCCGGCAGCCCCATCCCGCTGCACGGCGGCATGCACCGCGAGGGCGTCACCAACGTGATGTCCTTCGGCGCCGCCCGCACCACGGTGTTCGACTTCGCCCAGCCCCACTCCGCCACGTACAACAGCGCCACCCTGCTGGCCAAGGAGGGCTACCCCATCAACAACGGCAGCTCCTTCATCATGGCGCTCCAGTTCACCGACGCGGGCCCCAACGCCAACGCCGTGCTGACCTACAGCCAGTCCGGCGACCCCAAGTCCCCGAACTACGCGGACCAGACGGTGCTGTACTCCCAGAAGCAGTGGCGCCCCATCCTGTTCACGGACGCGCAGATCAACGGCGACGCGAACCTGGTGGAGACCACCGTCTCCGGCGGGTAGCCGCTCCCGTCTGACGGCCTGAAGCCTCTTGAAGGCCCCGGGAGCCACCGCGCTCCCGGGGCCTTCTTGTTTTCATGGGGAGTCGCCGTTGAAACTTGTCACATGGAACGGAATAGACAGACAGGGTGGGCGGCCCTGGCGTCTGGGTTCAGCATCCGTTAGCGGACACCCCAGGGGGCCTCCGAGGCAATCACACAGTTCGTGACGCCGTCAGGATTGCGAGGATGTGTCGTCCCGGCAATGTCAGCCTCCAGGGCTAGTTTCTTGACCGCGGCTGAAGCGCAGGATGTCCCCCAGGCCCAGGGAGAAAGCCCGGACGGGTACCGACCGGGACGGCCGCTGGGCCCGACACGAAGGAGTCGCGAACGCCATGGCACTTCCGGTCTACAAGACAGACGTCATCGACAAGGTGTTCTTCCTGCGCTGGGACGCTCCACCGACGCCGGAAGAGATTCAGGCCGTGTTCCAGAAGATGCAGGCCGCCTACCAGCAGCACCAGCAGCAGCCGCTGGTGCTGGTGACGATCGCGGGAGCGAAGTCCGCGGTCCCCAACAGCGAGCAGCGGCGGCACCTGTCCAACATGCTGTCGGACGCGCGGTCGCTGTTCTCCGAGATCCACGTCATCATCGAAGGCAACGAGCTGCAGCACAACCTCCAGCGCGTCATCGTGTCGGGGATGCTCATCGTCACGCGGACGTATGACGATCAGTTCATCCGCGTGCACAAGAACGCGGACGGCGCGGCGGGCTTCATCGCCCGGCGGCTGGGGGTGGACGGCTCGCAGGTGGTGAACGAAGCGCGGTCGCGCGGCGTGGTGATGTAGTCCCCGGGGGGATTCGGGGGCCCTTTTCGAGGGCCCCCGGCCCCGGAAGCGAGAGAAGCCTGCCCGGCGGGCGGCCTTCAGCCCCTCGCGCCCTGCCCCACCGGACGGGCCGGACGGGCGGCGCCGACGGAGCCGCGCACGTAGCGGTGGTCGAAGAGGTCCACGTAGAGGTACTCGGGCCAGGACACCATCGCGCGAGCCCCCAGCATCACCCCTCGCATGATTTCACTCACCATCAGCCCCGCGGCGGTGGTGGCGCCAATCACGCACGTGGGCGCGTGGCCCTTTCCCTGGTAGCAGGCATCCATGTACTCCTGGAGCATGTAGCTGCCCAGGTGCGGGATGATCTTCGGCAGGTCGATGCGGCCGTCCGGGAGGATGAAGAGTTCCTCGTAGAGCGGCGCGTCCGGCTGGAAGACGTGGAGCGCGGCGCCGAAGCCCAGCATCAGCCCGGTCATGATGGGGATGCCCATCCGCCGGCACGTCTGGTGGAGCGACTCCTTGGCGCGGGCCCCCGCGATGTCGATGACCTCCACCACGTAGTCCACCGGCGGCAGGCCGCCCAGGCCCTTGAGCACGTCCGCCACGTTGTCGTCGGTGATGCCCTCCTTCACCTTCTGCACGCGCAGGTCCGGGTGGATGTCCCGGCACATGCGCTCCACCACGTCCACCTTGTGCTGGCCCAGGGTGCTCTCGAAGCAGCCGATCTGCCGGTTGATGTTGTGGCGCTCGTAGACGTCGAAGTCCGCGAGCGTCAGGCAGCCGAAGCCCAGGCGCGCCAGGTCCACCGCGCACTGGCCTCCGGCGCCGCCCACGCCGGCGACGAGCACGTGGGTGCTGGCGAGCTTGTCCATGGTCTGCGGGTGGAGGACGCCCAGGTTGCGCTGGAAACGGGGGTTCACGTTCGTCATGGAAGGCCTCCCTACTTGCGCATGCAGACGTAGAAGTTCTCGCCGTAGTAGTCGTCGCCGTCGGCCACCAGCGCCTCGCTGAAGCCCACCTTCTCCAGGAGCTTCACCGCCTGGTCCGTGTCCAGGAAGGTGACCATCTCGTTGGGGTCCGTGGTGAGCTTCTGGGCGCAGGTGCGGTGGTGGTTCACCGCGCGCTGGAGGCTCTCCGTCCACCGCCCCTGGGCCTCCCACTCCCGGATGGAGTTCTTCAGCACCAGCTCCAGGTCGGGCCGGGGCCGCTTGTTGCTCGTCATGCACAGGACGCCGCCGGGCTTCAGGTGCGTCCAGGCCTCGCGCAGCACGGCCTCCGGGTCCCTCACGTAGAAGAGGACGTTGTTCATCACCACCGCGTCCGCGGCCCCCTCCACCTCCAGCGGGAACTGCGTCACGTCCCCGGGCAACAGCGTCCAGCGGGCGCGCACCGCCTCCGGCTCCTTCGCGCGGCGGCGCACCGCCAGCGCCAGCATGGCCTGGTTGTTGTCGAAGCCGACCACGCGCTGCCCCCGGCGCACCAGGGGCTCGCTCACGAGCCCCGTGCCACACCCCGCGTCGATGACGTAGGAGCGCTCCCGGGTGTCGCGGAGGATCTTCTCGCGCTGCCGCTGGTAGCACGGCAGCTCGGGGATCATCTGATCGTAGCTGTGCGCGAAGTCGTTCCAGATGTTGTCGACGAAGACGGTCTCGGGCATGGGTCCTCCCCCTCCGAGGGGAGTCAGGGTGAGACCCGCTGTTGTCTCCCGGCCCACCACCCCCATGCGATTGCCCCGCCGTCTTCCCCAACCATCCAGGACTTGCCTGTTTCAGATGTATGTGTTGGATTGAATGAACAAACACACCCTGGGGGGCCGGAGGGGGCGTCCGTTCAGTCCCCGGGCGTCCGCGCCATCCGTGGTGCGCATGTCTCAAGTTTGAAGGACTCGCCGTCCTGTGTTTCTTCACTCGGGGGATGCCGGGACAGGCGTCCGGCGGCCTTCACCGGTGAAGCTTGCCCTGCGGGGCAACACCAATGAAATCAATGACTTGGACCCTGGCGCGGAAGGTGCTCTGGGAAGGCCTGCATCAGGAGGCGCCGGGTGTCAGAGCCTGGCGCTTGTCTGCGTGGGGGACCCTCATGCGAGTCGAGGTCGGTATGCGTAGGACGTGGAGCCTGTGGGTGATGCTGGTGTTGTTCGTGGCGCTGCGCGCGAATCCGGGGGACGCGCACGAGGCAGCGATCCAGGCGGAAGAATGGAAGCGGTCGCTGGTGGCGGCGGGCCTGGTGGCCTCCCCCACGAAGCGCGAGTCGCTGGGCGGTGGGCTGGCGCACTACACCTGGAAGGTGCGGGTGGGCGGGGGGAGGTACGACGCCATCACCGTGCACCGCGTGGTGCGAGAGGCGCACCCGTGGGTCCCGGCGCGCAGCAGCCGGGCGGTGTTCATGGTGCACGGGGACCTGTGGGGCTTCATGCCCGCGTTCCTCACCAGCAGTTGCGTGACGACGATGCCGGAGAACCGCTCCCTGGCGGCGTTCCTGGCGAGCCAGGACGTGGACGTGTGGGGCCTGGACCTGCGCTGGGTGGGCGTGCCCGAGTCGGAGACGGACTTCCAGTTCATGGAGGGCTGGACCCTGCAGACGCACGTGAAGGACGTGGGCACGGGCCTGGCGCTGGCGGACGTGGTGCGGCGGCTGTCCGGCAACGGCGGCAAGGACGACCGGATGTTCCTGCTGGGCTGGAGCCGGGGCGCGACCATCGGGTACGCGTACCTGGACGGGGAGTCGCAGCGTCCGCGCGCCCTGCGCCGGGTGGACGGCTTCGTGCCCATGGACATGGTGATTCGCTACGGGCCGGACGCGGCCGAGCAGCGCCAGTGGGCGTGCCAGCGGTACGAGGCGCTCCAGGCCGCCCGCGACGAGGGCCGCACGGAAGGGGGCCTCTTGGGGCCCGCGCCGGGCATGCCGGTGAAGACCATCGGGGAGCTGGCGGACCAGGCTCCCGACGAGCCCTCCCCGCTGGCCCCGGCGGGCTTCGCGGGGCCGGTCAGGCCCACCAACCGGAAGTTCGCCGTCATCGCCGCGGGGCGGACCGGGGCGCTGCTGGCGCCGCTCCAGCCCATCACCCCGGGCTACCACCTGGCGGGCAGCGTGCCGGACACCGCCGGCCTCCCGGACACGACGGCCTTCACGGCGGAGCCCACCCTGTTCGACTACCTCCAACTGGCGGTGCCCTACCAGAGCCTCAACGAGGTGGTGGAGACGGAGAAGCAGTTGTGCGGCCTGGACGTGCCCTATGACGACCACCTGAAGGACGTGAAGGTGCCGGTGCTGTACGTGGGCGCGGCGGGCGGCGTGGGCCGCTACGGGGAGTACTCCACGCGCCTGCTGGGCAGCACGGACGTCACCCACCACATCGTGCGCAACCGCGCCGAGGGCGAGCGCGCGCTGGACTTCGGCCACGCGGACCTGTTCCTCGCCCGGGACGCGCGCGTGCGCGTGTGGCAGCCCATCCTCCAGTGGATGCGGGCGCACTGACGGCGCGCCCCGGGACATGGAGGGCGGGGGCTACTCCGCCTTCCACAGCCCGTGGCGCCGGGCCCGGCGGCCCAGCGTCACGGGGTCCATGCCCAGGGCCACGGCGGCGCGGCGCAGGACGCCGCCGTGGCGCTCCAGGGCCTCGCGGATGAGGTCGCGCTCCACCTGCTGGAGCCGGGCCCGGAGCGAGCCGTCCCCGGTGGGGTCCGCCCGGGGCAGCGTGTTGTTGAGGAGCGCGGGCGGCAGCAGGCGCCGGGTGAGCATCTCCCCGGGCCGGGACAGGAGCACCGCCCGCTCCACCACGTTGCGCAACTCGCGCACGTTGCCCGGCCAGCCGTAGCCGTGCAGCACCTCGTCCGCGTCCGGGGCCACGCCCGTGGCGGAGCGCTTGAGGGTGCGGTTGAACTGCTCCACGAAGGTGCGCGCCAGCTCCGGGATGTCCTCCGGGCGCTCGCGCAGGGGCGGGATGTCGATGGTGAAGCTGTTGAGCCGGTAGAAGAGGTCCGCGCGGAAGCGGCCGGCGCGCACCTCCTCGCCCAGGTCCCGGTTGCTCGCGGCCACCACGCGCACGTCCACGTGGCGCACCTGGGTGCCGCCCACCGGGCGGATGTCGCCCGTCTCCAGCACGCGCAGCAGCTTCGCCTGGAGGTTGGGCGTGGTGTTTTCAATCTCGTCCAGGAAGATGGTGCCGCCGTTGGCGAGCACGAAGAGGCCCGGGTGGTCCGACACCGCGCCGGTGAAGGCCCCCTTCACGTGGCCGAACAGCTCGCTCTCCAGCAGCGTCTCCGTGAGCGCGCCGCAGTCCTGGACGACGAGCGGCAGGTCCCCCCGGCCGGAGAGCCGGTGGAGGATGCGCGCCAGCACCTCCTTGCCGGTGCCCGTCTCGCCCTGCAGCAGCACCGCCACCCGGTGGGGGGCCACCAGGCGCACCATCTCCATCACCCGCTGCATGGGCGGGCTGCGAAAGCCCACGTCCTCCCCGTGGCGCCCCACGCCCACCACCGGCGTCTGGGCCAGCGCGCGCTCGCGCAGCAGGTTGCGCTCCAGCTCCAGCGCCATGCGCCACTGCTCCGTGCGGAAGCCGTGCTCGCGCCCCGCCTGGAGCACCGCCTCGCGCATGGAGTCCGGGTCCGGCCACGCCCCCAGCGCCCGGTAGATGCGGCCGGTGTTGAAGAGCGCCACCAGCCGCTCCGGGGCCGCCGGGGCGCAGTAGACGATGCGCGAGGCCAGGTCGCTGGGCGGCCCCGCCCCCGTGGGGTCCACCTCCGCGCGCAGCTCCGCCAGGGACTCCACCAGCGCGAGCGCCCGCGACTCGTCCTGGCCGCACACCAGCAGCACCGCCATGTCCCCGCGCGTGAGCAGCGCCTGCACGTCCTCCGACGTGGCGGCGAAGTGCGGCGTGGCCACGCCGTCCAGGGCCTGGCGCACCGCGCGTGACTCGTCCTCCGAGGCGAAGGCGGCCACCACCTGCAGGTGGGACGTGGCCAGGTAGCGCGCCAGCTTCACGCCGTCCGCCGCGTCGAAGGCGCCGAAGCTGATGCCCAGCGCCGCGACGGTGCCCCCGCCCCCCGCCGTGTCGTGGCGCCAGCGCACCGTGCCGTGCACCCGCACGTGGGCGCCCGTGTCCGGCAGCGAGAAGGCCATCTCCACCGGCTCGTTCTCGTGCGGGCCCTCCGAAGGCCGGCGCGGCGTGGCGATGAGCCCGATGCCCGTCTCGCTGATGTTGACGGACCAGCAGCCGTGCAACGCCGGCTGCGTCACCACCTTCACGTACAGGGGCTTGCGCTCGCTCCGGGGCACCTGCTCGGACGCGGAGCGCGACATGGGGTGCGTCACTCGACCGGCCTCATGGCCGCCGCGCGGCGGGCTTCCTGGAAAAACACGGACATTTCAGCGGGGGTTTCTGCCTGATTCTCCCGGCATCGCAAGTCGGCGGCAAAGGGGTGTCTCTCCGGCACGTCACAAGTGGACACGGGTCCAAACCACCCTGCCTGGAACACGGAGGCCGCTCCCCCCACACCGCACCACAACCCGCGGCGCGAAACAGCCGTGCTCCGGGGGTACGCATCCCACGCGACGGGCCGTATCGCTCCTTCCGGTGTGTTGAAGGATTCCAACCCGGCCGTCTGAAATTGATGTCTGTCTTTCGGTTTCGAACCTGCCCGGCGTGCAGGCGGGCTCAACGTCGCTTGTGTTCGAAATAAAACTTCGCTATTCGGTTTATCACCTTGGAAACGGCAGGCTTTCGAACGCTGCCGGATGGAGCACCGAACCCCCGTCACGTTGTCTTTCTCCTCCCGTCGACGCGGCCCTGTCGAACAGGTCCGGGAGCACGAGAGGGGATTGCCCCGCCGTAAAGCCAGACATCCCCCAGCCGTGCCCCGGTCTCCTGTCGTTGGAGCATGGCCTTTCACTGCCTGTCCTTTCCCCCTGGGCCAACCCCTTGAAGAAAACCCTCCTCCTGGTTGAAACGTTGTTCGTCCTGGGCGCCGCCGGCTGTGGCGCTCCGGATGGTTCCCTTCCGGCGGAAGAGCGCCAGCCGTCGCTCGAGACCGCCGGTGAGGACCTCACCACCACCGGCTGCACGCAGCTCACGCCCACAAGCGTGAAGGCCAGCGGCGACGACGGCACCGGCAGCGTCGCCACGAACACGCTGGATGATCAGCTCACCACCCGCTGGAGCAGCCTGGGCAAGGGCCAGTGGATCGACTACGACCTGGGCGCCACCAGGAGCGTGGGCGCGATGGCGGTGGCCTGGCACCAGGGCAACACGCGGGTGAACACCTTCACCGTCTCCGTGTCGCCGGATGGCTACACCTATACGCAGGTGTACAGCGGCAAGAGCAAGGGCACGACCACCGCGGCGGAGACGTACACCTTCACGCCGGTGAGCGCGCGCCGGGTGCGCGTCACGGTGCAGGGCAACACCCTCAATGACTGGGCCAGCATCGCGGAGGCGCGCCCCTGCGCCGGCACCACGACGACGCCGCCGCCCACCTCGCCGGGCGGCATCGTGTGGCGGGGCGACTTCGAGTCCGGCGACCGAGGCCAGTGGGACGGCACGCAGATGATGTCCGCGGACCGGCTGCAGGTGATTCCGTCGCCGGTGCGCGAGGGCGGCTACGCGCTCAAGGCCACGGTGAAGCAGGGCGACGACCCCATCAACTCCAGCGGCAACCGCAATGAAATCTTCAAGCTGACGAAGGAGCCGTCGGGCTCCGAGTACTGGTACCGCTGGAGCACGCGCTTCGCGCCGGACTTCCCCAGCGTGAACACCTGGCAGCTCTTCACCCAGTGGCACCACGACGGGTGCTGCGGCTCGCCGCCGGTGGAGTTCTACGTCTACGGCGAGGAGATGCGGCTCAACATCGGCGGGTCCCCGGGCATCATCGTCTGGCGCACGCCGCTGGTGCGCAACGCGTGGCACGACTTCATCTTCCACGTGAAGTGGTCCCCCAACGCCACCGTGGGCTTCGTGGAGCTGTACTACAACGGCCAGCTCGTGCTGCCCAAGCGCTACATCGCGACGCAGTACTCCGGGCAGCTCAACTACCT
The DNA here is from genome assembly GCF_020037015.1 of Corallococcus sp. AS-1-6. Lineage (GTDB taxonomy): Bacteria > Myxococcota > Myxococcia > Myxococcales > Myxococcaceae > Corallococcus. The sequence goes on from NZ_JAIQDE010000002.1 coordinate 221,674, forward strand.
GAAGATTGGCCTGTACCGGAACGACACCATCGCGCCGGTGGGCGTCGTCTACCACGACGGCTGGGTGATGGGCCGGACGCAGGCGGACGTGCTGGATGCCAACTACAAGCTGAAGTGAGACACCGGCCGCGTGCCCCGGTAGGCGCCGGGGCACGCTCCGGGATAGGCTTTCACGAGCCCATCCCCAGGAGTGCCCCCTTGCGTCTGTGCGCCGCGCTGACCGCCTTGTCCCTGCTGGCGTCCTGCACCACGACCTACGCCATCCCCAAGCCGGAGCTCGCGCGGCTGGATGGCTTCCGGGACGACAACGCGGCGCTGATGCGGGAGCTGGGCGACGTGATGCTCAACCGCGCCACGGAGCGCAAGCGCGTGCTGCGGGACGTGGAGGGCCAGCCGCACCCCTTCACCTCCGACACGCCGCTGGCGCTGGCGCGGGTCTCCGCCCGGGCGGACGCGGAGTTCCAGCGCTTCATCGAGGTGGGCGTGGACGGGGACCGCTTCCGGGGCGTGCCGCTGGAGGGCTCCACCTCCAGCACCGCCGCGCCCCCCATCGTCGTCCCCCTGTCGGAGGTGGACCACGCCCGGCTGCGCGAGTTCAGCCTGGGCAAGACGCTGCTGTTGACGGGCACCATCGGCGCGGTGGTGCTCGGGTCGCTGGTGGTGGCGAGCATGTTCTTCGAGCCCACCACCGGCTCGGACCCGGACGACCGCGGCGTCATCGACCTGGGCCCGACGCCCCGGCTGACCTCGAACCTGGGCTTCTGACGTCCCGCTAGCGCGCGTCCGTGCGCTGGCGCAGCAGGCCCTCCTGGGCCACGGAGGCCACGAGCCGCCCGTCGCGGGTGAAGACGTGCCCGCGCGCCAGGCCCCGGGCGTTGCCGGCCCAGGGGCTCTCCATCGTGTAGAGCAGCCAGTCGTTGACCTTCAGGTCGCCGTGGAACCACAGCGCGTGGTCCAGGCTGGCCATCTGGAAGCCCGGCTGGAGGAACGTCTGGGCGTGCGGCTGGAGCGCGGTGCCCAGCAGGTTGAAGTCGCTGGCGTACGCGAGCACGTAGCGGTGCACCTGGGGCTCGTCGGGCAAGGCGCCGTCGGCGCGGAACCAGACGTGCTTCACGGGCGCCTCTGCCTTGGGCTCGAAGGGGTCCACGTACGTGACGGGGCGCATCTCGATGGGCTTGGCGGAGAGGAACTTCTCCCGGTGCCGCTCCGACATGCGGCCCGCGTGGCGCCCCAGCAGCTCCAGGTCCGTGGGCAGCGACTCCGGCGGCGGCACGTCCGGCATGGTGGCCTGGTGCGTGAAGCCCGGCTCCTCCCCCTGGAAGGACGCCATCAGCGTGAAGATGGGCTGCCCCTTCTGGATGGCCACCACGCGGCGGGTGGTGAAGCTGCCGCCGTCGCGCACGCGGTCCACGGTGTAGACGACGGGCAGGCCCGCGTCCCCGGGGCGCAGGAAGTAGCCGTGCAGCGAGTGCACGGTGCGCTTCTCCGCCACCGTCTGGCTGGCGGCGGACAGGGACTGCCCCAGCACCTGCCCTCCGAAGAGCTGCCGGAAGCCCAGGTCCTGGCTCGCGCCACGGAACAGGTTCTCCTCGATGGGCTCCAGCTTCAGGAGCCCCAACAGCTCATCCAGCACCCGGCTCATGTACGTCCTCCCGTTTTGACGCACCCCGTCCATATCCCAGCCCCGGGCCCGCGCGCGCGGGCCAATGTAGAGTGCGGCGCCTTTCCGTCCCGGAGGAGCCCGTGGCCTCGCTTTCCCTGCCAGACGCCGTCCGGCGGCACCCGGCGGCCTGGAGCATGGCGGCCACGTTCGCCGCCAGCCTGCTGCTGCGCGGGCTGTACCTGGCGGGCTCGCCGGACCGGGACTGGCCCTTCTCCGTCTTCTTCGCGGGCGACGCGCGCTTCTTCCACACCGCCGCGCTGGACCTGGCGCGGGGCCGCGAGGGCCCCATCGCCCTGCCCTACCACCCGCCCCTGTTCCCCGCGCTGCTGGGGCTCCTGTACCGGGTGCTGGGCGAGCCCCAGGGCAGCGCGCTGCCGTACAAGCTGGCGCTCGCCTGTCTGGGCGCGGCCACGGTGGCCTTCTGCCAGGGCTTCTGGCGGCGCCTGCTGGGGACGCCGTGGAGCCTGGTGGCGGCGGGCCTGTATGCCACGAGCTTCGGGTGGCTGGTGCTGTCCACCTCGTACAGCAACGAGACGCTGTCCGCGCTGTGGCTGTGTTTCACCTGTGCGCTGGCGTCGCGCGTGGGCGGCGCGGCGCCGTCCTGGCCCGCGGTGCTGGGGTTGGGGGCGGTGATGGGCTGGGGCACCCTCACCCGCGCGGAGCACCTGGGGCTGTGGCCCTTCCTGCTGACGTATGCGTGGACCGCGCGCGAGCGGGGGCCCTGGAGGCCCTGGGCCCTGCGCTGGGGCGCGGCGGTGGGCGTGTCCCTGCTCCTGCTGGTGCCCTCCGCGCTGCGCAACCTGGACACGATGCGCGAGCTGAACGCGCGGGCGCCGCACCTGGAGCCGCTGCCGGAGTGGGTGCCCGTCACCGTGTACGGGCCGCTCAACTTCGCCATGGCCAACCACGCGGGCGCCACCGGGGGCTTCACCCCGGCGTTGATCAACCAGGGCGGCAGCAACGGCCAGTTGGATCCCTCCCGCCCGGAGCACCGGCGCCTGCTCCTGCACGGCTACGCGCAGGGGCTGCGCTGGATGGTGGCCTCGCCCGCGGACGCGGCCCGGCTGCTCGGGGCGAAGCTGGACCTGTGGCTGGACGGCCTGAGCCTGGGCGTCGGCGTGTCGGACGTGCCCGGAGGCCTCACCGGCGAGCGCGCCCCGGTGGACGTGTTCGTCCCCGACGCCGCGTGGCTCAAGTGGCCGCTGGCGGCGCTGCTGCTCGCCGGGATGCTGCTGTCGCTCAAGCCCGCGCACGCGCCCTTCCGGCTGCTGTCGCTGGTGGTGCTGCACCGGGTGCTCGTCACGCTCGCCTTCTTCGGCTACGCGCGCGGCCTGCTCGTCGTCTTCCCCGCGCTCCTGCCGCTGCTGGTGCTGCCGCTGAAGGTGCTGGGCGAACGCCACGCGGCGGTGGCCCGGAGGCTTCCCGCGCTCGCGGGGGCGCTGCTGCTGCTCGTGTGGGTAGAGGCCGCGCTCGTCGCCACGCGGCAGACGCCCCGCCGCTTCATGGCCAGCGGCACCACCGACGCGGTGAACGGCAAGCTCATCCAGGACGACCGCGTCCGGCTCTGGCCCCAACCCTGAGCGGGGGCCCGGGTGGAATACTGCGAGCGGACCGAAACGCTCCGCGAGTGAAGAATCCCCCAGTGAACATTGCAAACCCATGAATTTACTTATTTTCCATAAATTCACAGATACTCAGGAATAACCGCAATTCATTTTTAAAAAGCGAATGACCTAAGCAGGAGGCGCTCCGCCCCGGAGCCCGCCGGACCCGTCCGGCGGCATCACCCGAGGAGACGTCATGCGCCCCCTGCGGTCCGCGTTGTGTTGTCTTGCCCTCCTGGTGTCGTCCACGACATACGCCTTCCAACCCGCCCCACCCGAGCAGCAGGGCGCGGTGGCGAAGAAGGCCTTCTTCAAGCCGGACCTCTACCTGCCCATCCAGAACGTGCCGCTGGAGAAGGCGCGGTCGCTGATGCCGCGCGCGGGCGCGGACCGGTGGGCGGGGTTCATCACCCGCTTTGGCGGCAACGTGCAGGTGTACCTGGATCCGCTGTCCGGCATGCCCACGGGCATCCAGGGCAGCTTCCCGCTCATCCCGGGTGACGGCTTCCGCAACAGCGTCACGCTCGAGTCCGTGCGCCAGGGGCTGGGCCGCTCGGTGGGCAGCGTGGACGAGTCCGTGGTGGGAGAGCTCGTCTTCAAGTTCGTCGCGGACCACCAGGACGCGATTGGCGTGGACCTGCTGCAACTGGGCTCGCCGCGCGTGACGCAGGTGTCGGACACGCTGTGGCAGGTGCACATCCCGCAGGTGGTGAACGGCGTGCCGGTGCGCCACGGCCGGCTGGCGGCCACCATCAGCCACGGCAACCTCATCCTCCTGGGCACGGAGGCGTGGGCCAACGTGGGCATCGACACGAAGCCCCGCTTCAGCGCGAACCAGGCGCTCGCCGCGGGCAGCACGTTCCTGGGCCAGACGCTGTCGCCCACCAGCCTGTGGCAGCCGCCCACGCTGGAGGTGACCCCCTACGCGCGCACGGGCGCGGCCTTTGGCCAGGGCTATGGCCACGCGCTGGTGTGGAGCTACGGCTTCTCCAACCCCGGTGAGCACGAGCGCTGGAAGGTGACGGTGGACGCCAACTCCGGCGAGGTGCTCTCCGTGGAGGATGACAACCACTACTTCGACGCGCAGGTGAAGGGCGGCGTGTACCCGTCCACCAACATCGGCACGTGCACGTCCAAGGAGACGTGCGGCACCATGCAGCCCAACACGCCCATGCCGTGGGCGAACACGGGCTTCGCGTCGCCCAACAACTTCACGGACGGCGCGGGCGTCTACAACTACAGCGCCGGCACCCTCAACACGACGCTCGCCGGCAAGTACGTGAAGATCGCCGACAGTTGCGGCGCCATCAACGTGAGCTCCGCCACGGGCAGCCTGGACCTGGGCGGCGTGAACAACGACCACGACTGCACGGTGCCCGCGGGCACGTCCGCGGGCAATACGCCGGCGGCGCGCTCCAGCTTCTACGAGCTGAACAAGATCAAGGAGGTGGCCCGCGGCTGGCTGCCTGCCAACACCTGGCTGCAGGGCCAGCTCACGTCCAACGTGAACCTGTCCAGCACCTGCAACGCCTTCTGGAACGGCAGCACCGTGAACTTCTACAAGTCCGGTGGCGGCTGCCGGAACACCGGTGAGATTGGCGCGGTGTTCGACCACGAGTGGGGCCACGGCATGGACAACTTCGACGCCAACGGCTCCCTGTCCAACTCCAGCGAGGGCTACGCGGACATCGCGGGCATCCTGCGCCTGCAGACGTCCTGCGTGGGCTACGGCTTCTTCCAGACGACGGACACGGGCTGCGGCCTCACGCCGGACGGCACGGGCTACAACCAGCAGGAGTCGCAGGTGGCGGGCCAGTCCTGGTGCAACCTGCGCTGCTCCGGCGTGCGTGACGCGGACTGGGCGGCGAGCGCGCCGAACATCCCGGCCACCCCGCAGAACTTCACCTGCAAGATGTGCTCGTCCGGCTCCGGCCCGTGCAGCAAGCAGGTGCACTGCGCCGCGTCCCCCGTGCGCCAGGCCGCGTGGGACCTGGTGACGCGCGACCTCACGGCCGCGCCCTTCAACTACAACTCCAACGACGCGTTCCTGCTGGGCAACAAGCTCTTCTACCAGGGCTCCGGCAACATCGGCACGTGGCACGCCTGCAACTGCACCGCCGGCACGTCCGACGGCTGCGGCGCGACGAACGGCTACATGCAGTGGCTGGCCGCGGACGACGACAACGGCAACCTGGCGGACGGCACGCCGCACATGACGGCCATCTACGCCGCGTACAACCGCCACAACATCGCCTGCTCCACGCCCGCGCCCACCAACGGCGGCTGCGCGGCCGGCCCCACGGCGGCCCCCACCACCACGGCCACCCCGGGCGACAGCCAGGTGAGCCTGTCTTGGACGGCCTCCGCGGGCGCCAACCAGTACTGGGTGATGAAGACGGAGGGCTTCGCGGGCTGTGACTTCGGCAAGGCGCGCGTGGCCACCGTCACGGGCACCAGCTACACGGACCCGGAGGTCGCCAACGGCCGCCAGTACTGCTACTCCGTCGTGCCCGCGAGCAGCAACGCGTGCTTCGGCCAGGCGTCCGCCTGCACCTGCACCACGCCCACCTGCGCCGCGCCCGGCGCCCCCACGCTGTCCACCCCCGCCTCCGGCGCCACCGGCGTGGAGCTGCTCGCGGCGCTGGACTGGGCGGACGTGACGGGCGTGTCCGGCTACGAGGTCCAGGTGGCCACCGACAGCGCGTTCACCAACGTGGTGCGCAGCGCCAACTCGCTCGTGGCCAGCGCCTGGACGGTGTCCCCGGGCCTGACGGCGAGCACCGCCTACTACTGGCGCGTGCGGGCGCTCAACTCGTGCGGCGGCACCAGCTCCTGGAGCGCGACGCGCAGCTTCACCACGCGCGGCTGCGTCACCCTGGCGGCCCCCACCCTGACGGCCCCCGCCAACGCCGCCACGGGCGTCGCGCTGACGCCGGCGCTGGACTGGTCCGACGTGACGAGCGCCTCCGCGTATGACGTGCAGGTGGCCACCGACAGCGCGTTCACCAACGTGGTGCGCAGCGCCACCGGCCTGTCCTCCAGCGCGTGGAACGTGACGCCGGGCCTGTCCAACCTCACGGCGTACTACTGGCGCGCGCGGGCCACCGATAGCTGCGGCGCGAGCCCCTACAGCGCCGCCTTCAGCTTCACCACCACCAACGTGTGCACGCCCACCGTGGCCACGTACAACGCCACCCTGCGCACCCCGGCCTGCGGCTCCGTGTGCGGCTGCGACACCGGCCCCACGCTCGTCAACGGGCGCGGCACGGTGTCCGGCGGCGTGGAGCCCAACCAGCCCAACACCCTGGGCGGCACCTGCGCGGACGGCTCCAGCGGCAGCTACCACGCGGATGAGAGCATCGACCGCATCGTGCTCAAGACGGTGGACCAGGGCACCATCACCCCGGGCAAGCAGCTCACGGTGGACGTGACGGTGTGGTGCTACGGGACCAGCGACCAGTTGGACCTGTACTACACGACGAACACCACCACGCCGTCGTGGACCGCCATCACCACGGCCCAGGCCTGCACCGCGGTGGGGCTGAAGACGTTCTCCTTCCCCGTCACCGTGGGCAGCACCACCGGCAACCACGCCGTGCGCGCGCAGTTCCGCTTCAGCAGCACGCCGACCAGCGCGTGCGTGTCCGGTTCGTACAACGACCGCGACGACCTGGTCTTCAACGTCGTGTCCCCGGTGGCCGCCAGCCCCTCCGCCCCGTCCGCGAAGCAGGTGCGGGGCCGGGCCCTGACGGCGCGCTAGTCAAGACGCGCGCGGCCAGAGGGCCGTGACATGGGGGCTCCCGGTCCACGCCGGGGGCCCCCGTGCCTTTTCGCGCCCCGTCACCAGGTGTAGACGACGGACGGCGCCGAGCGCTTCGCGGGCCCGTGGTGGACCATCTCGATGTTGTTGCCGTCCGGATCCAGCACGAAGGCCGCGTAGTACCCCGGGTGGTAGGAGCGCTCCCCCGGCGCCCCGTTGTCACGGCCGCCCGCGGCCAGCGCCGCCTGGTGGAAGCGGTGCACCATCTCCCGGTCCTTCGCCTGGAAGGCCAGGTGCACGCGCGCGGTGGGCTCGCGGTCGTTGCTGAGGAAGAGCTCGTCCGCGGCCAGGTGCCGCTCGCTCTCGTTGAAAACGGGGATGCCCATCACCTCCAGCACCGCGCGGTAGAAGCGCTTGCTTGCCTCCAGGTCCCGGACCTGGAGGTGGACGTGGTCGAACATGCGGCCGTGGTGCAGTTCCATGGTCTGCCTCCCGTGATGGGCGTGTCGGGTGTCGTTCAACACCTCGCGCTCCCGCGACCATCAGAGCGGCAATTCACGTATGTCAAGGCGGCTGCGCCCGGGAAGTCGTGAAAGCGGCAGCGACTTCCACAAAAGCGCGGGCGCGCGGCGTCAGGACGACGCAGGTTCGTGCGATAGTCCGCGCCACTTCGCTGTTCTTGCCTTCAGGAGGGTGCCGCGATGTTCATCGAAATCATCGTCCTGCCCCGTGAAGAGCAGTCCCCGAAGCGGCGTACGCCGAAGGCCGCCCGGGCGCCCCTGGCGCAGGAGCGGCGCGGCCGGGCGGAGCTGGCCCAGGAGTGGCGTGAAGAGGGCAAGGCCTTCCACACCTCCGTCCTGGAGTTCATCAAGGCCCAGCACCTGCTGGGCGCGGTGAAGTGGATGAGCGAGCCGGGCCTCCTGCCCCAGGTGACGCTCATCGCCACGGACCGCGTCCTGGAGAAGCTCCAGGCGGAGCCCCGGTTCGCGGCCGGCCGCTCGCTGTCCATGAACCTGCAGACCTGAAGGCCGCCCGCCCCCGCGGTCTCCCCCTCTCCGTTTCCCAATTTCCAATCATCCGTCGTGACACCCGCGTGAGCCCTTCCGCGGCGCGTCCGGCCGTGGCCCGCGTGCGTCATCGTTGGCGGAAAAACCTGTCTCATCCTGTTTCACGCTGCTCTCCGCCTTGACGGCAGTGTCTTGAATTCCACAGGATGCGCTCCCAACCCACGAGGTCTGGCCAGACGGCCCGGACTTGAGCGTGGGGGGTCCTTGGTCGTGCCCCCCGTCAGTGCGCCCCTCGCCTGGAATCGGAGCGGAACATGCGTTTGAAGAGAGTGGTCCCCGTCGTCGTGTCGCTGTGTTGCGCCACCGCCTCCGCCGAAGCGCCGCGTGACCGGGAGGTCTTCATCACCATCGGTTCGGACGCGGCGGGCACGGTGCGCTCGTCGTTCCGCGGCGTGGGCACGCCCACGCTGGTGCGCGAGGCGAACGGGGTGAGCGTGCTCAAGCTCACCGAGTCGCAGTTGGGCGACGTGTCCGCCGTCATGCATGCCCAGTATCACCGCTGCGCGGGCTACATGGCGCACGACACGCAGGAGGAGGCGCTCGCCCAGCTCACGCCCGCGCAGCCGGCGCAGCCGCTGGTCAGCTACACGCTGGACAACGCGGCGGTGGTCAACTCGCTCTTCTCCGGCCTCCAGGAGGCCAGCATCCGGAGCGCCATCACCCAGCTCTCCAGCTACACGAACCGCTACTACAACAACTCCACGGGCGGCACGCAGGCGGCCGACTGGCTGAAGACGACGTGGGAGTCCTACGCCAGCGGGCGCAGCGACGTGAGCGTGCAGTTGTACACGCACTCCGGCTGGACGCAGCCGTCCGTCATCGCCACCATCACCGGCACCGTCTACCCGGACGAGGTGGTGGTGATTGGCGGCCACCTGGACTCCATCAACATCACCGTGGGCTCCTCCAGCCGCCCCACGGCGACGGCGCCGGGCGCGGATGACGACGCCTCCGGTGTCGCCACGCTGTCGGAGGTGTTCCGCGTGGCCATGGCCAAGGGCTACAAGCCGGCGCGCACGGTGAAGTTCATGGCGTACGCGGCGGAGGAGGTGGGCCTCTACGGCTCGCAGGCCATCGCGCAGGCGCACAAGAGCGCGAACACCAACGTGGTGGGCGTGCTCCAGTTGGACATGACGAACTACCGCGGCTCCACGGTGGATATTTCGCTCGTCACGGACAACACCAACGCGGCGCAGAACGCGTTCCTGGGCAGCCTCATCGACACGTACACGGGCTACACGCGCGCCAACATCACGTGCGGCTACGGGTGCTCGGACCACGCGTCGTGGCACGCCCAGGGCTACCCGGCGTCCATGCCGTTCGAGGCGCGGTACGATCTGAACCAGGAGAACCCCTACATCCACACGGCCAACGACACGCTGGCCAACAGCACGGACGGCACCACCGGGGGCACCGCCAACCACGCGCTGAAGTTCGCGCGCATCGGCGCCGCGTACCTGGCGGAGCTGGGCAAGGGCTCCATCCCGGGCATGCCCACGGACACCACGCCTCCCACCGTGTCGCTCACCGCTCCGGCGAGCGGCGCGACGGTGAACGGCACCACCAGCCTCACCGCTTCGGCCAGCGACAACGTGGGCGTCAGCCGGGTGGAGTTCCTGGTGGACGGCGCGGTGAAGGGCACGTCCTTCGCGTCGCCGTACAGCTACGCGTGGGACAGCCGCACGGTGGCCAACGGCAGCCACACGGTGGCGGCGAAGGCGTATGACAGCGCGGGCAACAACACCGTCACGGCGGCGCGCACGGTGACGGTGGCCAACGTGTCCACGTCCGGCACCTACGACGCCACGTTCATGACCGTGCGTTGCAGCGCGGCGGCGGCCACCTGCGACAGCGGCACGCTCTTCAACGGCCGCGGCACCCGCGGGCCGGAGCTGAACACCCCCAACACGCTGCGCGCCACGTGCAAGGACGGCAGCACCGGCACCTACAAGAGCGACGAGTCCCTGGAGGCCCTGAAGGTGTCCACCGTGGACGGCTCCAACTTCGCCGCGGGCAAGCAGGTGAAGGTGGAGGCCACCCTCTGGGCCTACGCCAACCCCGCGTCGGACCGGCTGGACCTGTACTACACGGCCAACGCCAGCGCGACGACGCCCACCTGGACGCTGATCACCTCCGTCACGCCGTCGGCCGCGAACCTGCAAACCCTCTCCGCCACGTACACGCTGCCCTCCGGCACCAACCAGGCCGTGCGCGCGCAGTTCCGCTACGGCACCGGCACCCCGACCAGCGCGTGCATCTCCGGCGAGTACAACGACCGCGACGACCTGGTGTTCACCGTCCAGTGAGCGGCACCTGAGCTGAGCTGACACACGAGGGGATCCGGGGCACGCAAGCCCGGGTCCCCTTCGTGTTTCAGGCGGTGAAGCGGGCCTCCTGCATCCGCGCGGGCGCCCGGCCGGCCGCCTGCCGTGGGGCAGCGGGCGGGCTGTCCTCCGCCGGGTCCCGGTCCCACCTTGGAGGGGATGATGACCTCCCCCCAGGCCGAGTCCCGCGTCCTGCGCGAGAAGCATCCCACCGAGGGCGCGGAGCGGGGCCGGCTGTCGCCCCGGCGCGAGGCGCTGCTCCAGGCGCGCATCAAGGACCTGTCCCTGCGGCTGGGCGGCACGCCCCTGGAGCGCTACATCGCGCAGCTCCACGCGGAGCTGGAGGCGAAGGGCATCTCCTTCAAGACGAGGCAGGCCGCGCGTTCAACTACGCCTACCGCCTCTACGACGTGGTGAAGCCCGCGCGCTCGGATGCCTCCATGGGCCTGGGGGTGGAGAAGGACGTGGAGGGGCTGGCCCGGCGGGTGAAGAAGATCCGCCAGGAGTACGACGACGAGGCGCTGGCGGAGGAGTACATCGAGGGCCGCGAGCTGTACGTGGGCGTGGTGGGGGACACGGCGGCGCCCGAGGTGCTGCCGGTGGTGGAGCTGGACTTCGGCTCGCGGTGGAACCGCAAGCGGATGAAGATCGCCAACCGCGAGGTGAAGTTCGGCCCGGAGACGCCGGGCAGCCCGCACCTGGTGCTGCCCACGGACCTGTCCGACGAGCTGCGCGGCCGCATGGAGCGCGCGGCCGTCACGGCGTTCCGCGCGCTCAAGCTGCGCGACTACGCGCGCATCGACTTCCGCGTGTCCGCCCGCACCAACGAACCCTACCTCCTGGAGGTGAACCCCAACCCCTACCTGGAGACCCAGTGCGAGGTGGCCATGGGGGCGAAGGAGCGCGGCCTGGGCTACGAGGCGCTCGTGCAGCGCATCGTGGACACCGCGGCCCGGCGCCACGGCCTGGGCGTGGAGCCCCGGGCCACGGCGCGTCCGCCCACGCGCGAGCCCGCCCCCGCCCCGCACTGAGCCGGGCGCGCGAGTGACGCCCCCACGGCACCGGTCCCGGATTCCGGTGGCCCGGCCTGGGGCGTTGCTCTAAGGGGGAGGCGTGCTCCACCGTCAGCTCCTGGACCATGCGAAGGCCGTGGCCCGCTTCGCGCCCGTGCGGCCCGCGGTGAAGTCGGGCCTGCGCGCCGCGCTCGCGTTCTTCGTCCCCACCGTGGTGGGCACCGCGCTGCACCTCCCCGGCGCCCTGTGGCTGGCGGTGGGCGGCTTCAACACGTCCTTCGTGGACAAGGGCGGCTCCTACCACGCCCGCTTCCGCGCCATGGGCGGCACGGCGCTGGCGGCGGCGGTGTCCGCGGTGATGGGGGGCCTGGCGGGAATGCACCCGGCCCTGGCCATCCCCGCCACCCTGCTGTGGGTGACGGCGTGGAGCTTCGCGGGCGTGTACGGCGCCGCGGCGAACCTCACCGGCAACATCGCCGCCACCACCTTCGTCATCGCGCTGGGCCTGCCGGCGCCCACCGCCCTGCACGCGCTGGAGTCCGGCGTGGCGGTGCTGGGCGGCTCCGCGTGGGCCATGCTGCTGTCGCTGGTGCTCTGGCCCATCCGCCCCTACCGGCCCGCGCGCAAGGCGGTGGCGGCGTGCTTCGACGCGGTGGCGGACTACGCGGAGGGGCTGTCGCGCGCGGTCCAGGGCGCGCGCGAGGACGCGTGGCAGGCGCTCATCCAACAGCAGCACGGGCGCATCCGCGAGACGCTGGAGGTGGCGCGCACCACGCTCGCGGCCACGCGCCAGGGCCGGGGTGAGCGCGGCCGGGGCGAGCGGCTGCTGGTGCTGCTGGAGTCCGCGGACGCGATGTTCATGGGGCTCATCGCCCTGGGCGAGCAGTTGGAGAGCCTGGGCCCGCCGGTGAGCGGCCCCGTGGGAGACCCGCGCGCGGCGGTGGCGGTGGCGCTGCTGGACTGCGCCAACACGGCCCGGGACCTGGTGCGGCTGGTGGAGCAGGAGGGCCGCAGCCGCAGGCCCCAGCCGGAGTGGGACGGACGCGCGCTGAAGGACGCGGTCGGGGACCTGGACGCGCGCGGGCTCGTCACGCGGCTGGAGCGGGCGCGGCTGACGGACATCGCGCGGCTGCTCACGGAGATGCGCGAGCGCGCGGACGTGGCGCTGGACACCGCGTGCCGGCTGCCCGGCCCCTTCCCCCAGGCCCCGCCTCCCGCACGCGCGCTGGCCGAGGAGTCGCACGTGTCCCTGGGGGACCCCGTGCGCGCGCACCTCACGCTGGACTCGGAGGTGCTGCGGCACGCGCTGCGCGTGGGCATCACCACCACGGCGGCGGTCTACATCGCCAGCGTGTTCCGTCCGAACCACGGCTACTGGGTGACCCTCACCGTGCTCACCATCATGCAGCCGTACACCGGGCCCACCTTCCTCAAGGCGCTGCAACGGGTGCTGGGGACGGTGGTGGGCGGCCTGCTGGCCATCGCCGTCGCGTCCTGGCTCCAGGACCCGCGCGCGATGATGGGCCTGCTCTTCTGCACCGCGGCCCTGTGCGTGAGCCTCATCCCGCTCAACTACGGGCTGTTCACCATCTTCGCCACGCTCACCTTCGTGCTGCTGGCGGAGCTGGGCAGCGGGGACTGGACGCTGGCGACCGTGCGCATCGTCAACACGCTCATCGGCGGCGGGCTGGCGCTCGCGGGCACCTTCTTCCTGTGGCAGCGCTCGGAGGAGCAGCGCTTCCCGGCGCAGTTGGCGGACGCGCTGCGCGCGGACCGTGAGTTCTTCGCCGTGCTGGCCCGCGCGTGGCAGCAGGGCGGGCCGCCGGACCCGACCGCGCTCGCGGAGGCGCGCCGCAAGCTGGGGCTGGCCACCATCAACGCGGAGACGTCCTTCCAGCGCCTGCTCAATGAGCCGCGCTGGCGCACGGAGACGGTGGAGCCGCTGATGACGCTGCTCGCGTTCACCCGCCGGTTCGCCGCCGTCTGCACCCTGCTCGCCTCGCGGCGCTCCGTGCCCTCCACCCCGGCGGTGCAGGAGGCCCTGTCACGCTACGCGCGCGCCATGGACGCGAGCATGGAGGACCTGGCGGACGCGGTGCACCATGGGCGCCGCCCCAGCCCCCTGCCCGCCTTCGACGTCCTCATCGGCTGGAACGTCCCCACCCCGGACGCGGCCGGCGCGGCGATGGCCGCCGAGGCGCCCCTGCTCCAGTCCCAGTTGGAGCGGCTGGCGCGCCAGATCACCGTGCTCCACACCGCCGCCGTCCGCCGCCTGGAGGCCCTTCCCGAGGCTCCGCCCCAGGCCCAGACATCCATGATTACCAAGTCATGACAGAACAATCTGGATAGACTGCGGGGCTCCCCCCTTGGTGTCTGGAGCCCCCATGTCCTCCTGGTTGTCTCGTGTCCCCCTGCAGGGCCTGCTGCTGGCCGCCTCCGCCCTCCTGCCGCCCGCCGCGAGCGCGGCGAACGAGACCGTGCGGGTGTGGCTGACGACGACGTCAGGCAGCGCGCTGGCGAAGAAGCTCAACGCGGAGGCGGACAAGGCGTTCGGCCCGGAGACGGGCAGCGCGACGGCCATCGACGTGAACGACGGCGTCACGTACCAGACCCTGGACGGGTTCGGCGGCGCGCTCACGGATTCGTCCGCGTGGCTCATCTTCAACTCGCCGCAGCGCACGGCCATCATGAACGACCTGTTCAGCGTGAGCGCGGGCGCGGGCCAGAGCGCCATCCGCCTGCCCATGGGCGCGTCCGACTTCGCTCGCGCCAACTACACCTACGACGACACCTGCTGTGACCTGAACGACTTCTCCGTGGGCCACGACACGGCGTACATCCTGCCGCTGCTCAAGCAGGCGCGCGCCATCAACCCGGAGGTGAAGGTGTTCGCGGTGCCGTGGAGCGCGCCCGCGTGGATGAAGTTCAACAACTCGCTCACCGGCGGCGGATACCTGCGCAACGATTTGTACGGCACCTACGCGAGCTACTTCGTGCGCTTCGTGCAGGCCTACCAGGCGAACGGCGTGCCCATCCACGCGCTGAGCCTCCAGAACGAGCCGCACAACGCCAACGGCGGCTACGCGACCATGCAGATGGAGTCCAACGATCAGTCCGTCTTCGCGGCGCAGCACCTGCGCCCCGCGCTCAACGCCGCGGGCTTCAGCGGCGTGAAGCTGCTGGCGTGGGACCACAACTGGTACGACGGCTCCGGCCCCGCGGGCTACCCGCACGAGGTGATGGCCTACAACGGCGGTCAGGCGCAGGGCGCCGTCGCGGGCGTGGCCTACCACTGCTACGAGAGCCCCGAGGGCAGCTACAGCGTCCAGTCCGCCTTCCACGACGCGTACCCCGCCAGGGAGGTGCACTTCACGGAGTGCACCGGCGGCTTCTGGGCCACCAACGCCGCGGCGAACCTGGAGTGGGCGCTGCGGAACAACCTCTTCGGGCCGCTGCGCCACTGGTCGCGCACGTCCTTCTACTGGAACCTGGCGTTGGATCCGAACCACGGGCCGCGCGTGGGCGGCTGCGCGGACTGCCGGGGCATGTTCACCGTGGACAACGCCAACGGCACGTACACGCGCAACGAGGAGTACTACGCGTGGGCGCACCTGGCGAAGGTGGTGCGGCCGGGCGCGGTGCGCGTGGGCGCCACGTCGCTGGGCAACAACAACATCGAGACGCTCGCCTTCCGCAACCCGGACGGCTCGCGCGCACTCATCGCGCTGAACTCGAATGACGGCGCCACGCTGTCCTTCAAGGTCCGCTGGAACGGCCAGGCCTTCGAGTACACGCTGCCTCCGCGCTCGGTGGCGTCCTTCCAGTGGGGCGGGACGTCCAGCCCGCAGGGGCCCTGGTACCGGCTGGTCAACAAGGCCACCGGCAGGTGCGTGGACATCGTGGGCCCGTCCACGGCGGACGGCGCCGGGCTGCACCAGTGGACGTGCCACACCGGCGCCAGCCAGCAGTGGTCGCTGGTGGCCACGGACAGCGGCTACTCGCGGCTGGTGTCGCGCTACAGCGGCAAGGCGGTGGACGTGGCGGACGCGGGCCAGGCGGACGGCGCGCGCGTGCAGCAGTGGTCCTGGGCGGGCGGCGCGAACCAGCAGTTCAAGCCGGTGGCCACCAGCGGCGGCTACACCCGCTTCGAGGCCCGCCACAGCGGCAAGGTGCTGGACGTGAGCAACTGCTGGAGCAGCGGCGACGGGGCCACCGTCCAGCAGTGGGTCTGGTCCAACAACGACTGCCAGCAGTTCCGCCTGGAAGCCGTGCCCTGATCAGCGCACCGTCGGCGGCGGCGGGGTCGAACCGGAGCAGCGAGCCCATGGCCGCCTTCACGGCCCCGCGGTGTGTCCGCCACCCCGTTCCCGCAGGCCCGCCTGGGGAAAGGCGGACGTCTCCAGCGCCGGATCCGTCCTGCGGGCAACACCCGGCGGGGCGCACAGCGCACTCGCGCCAATCTTTTTCGATGCGGGTGGTTCCATTCGCCGCCCGCGCCCCCACTGTTTCCGGTGCACCGCCCGTGAACTCCTCCGACGCCAACAACGCCCACACCGGTCGCACTGCTGTCACGGTCCTCAACGTCAATGACGACCCGGCGACGCTGTACCTGCTGAGCCTCACCCTGAAGCAGGGTGGCTACCAGGTCCTCGAGGCCACGGGAGGACGCGAGGCGCTCCGGCTGGCCCAGGGGCTGCCCGACCTGGTGCTGCTGGACGTGCACATGCCGGACATCGACGGCTACGAGGTGTGCCGCCGCCTGCGCGCGGACGAGGCCACGCACGACCTGCTCATCGCCCACCTGTCGTCCGTCTCCGTCAAGCGCGAGGACCGCGTGCGGGGCCTGGCCCAGGGCGCGGACGCGTACTGGACGCGGCCCCTGGCGGAGGACGAGCTGCTCGCGAACATCGAGGCGCTCCTGCGCCTGCAGGCCCGCGCCCGGGACGCCGTGCGCGCGAGAGACCGGTTCCTCCGCGTCGCCGGCCACGAGCTGAGGACGCCCCTCACCGTGCTGCGCCTCAACCTGGAGCGCGCGGTGGAGATGGTGCGGGGGGACGCGAACACGGGCGACCTGATGCGGAAGCGCCTGGCCCCCGCGGTGCGCCAGCTCACCCGGCTCCAGGGCCTGGTGGACAGCCTGGCGGACGTGTCGCGCCTGTCCACGCAGGACGTGGCCCTGGTGGTGGACACCGTGGACTTCTCCCAGATGGTGCGCGAGCAGGTGGAGCGCTTCCAGGCCCCGGCCCGCAGCGCGAACGTGGCGCTGACGGCGGAGCTGCCGGACGCGCCCGTCCTGCTCTTCGGCGACCGCCGCATGCTGGAGCAGGCCGTGGGTCACCTGTTGTCCAACGCCATCAAGTTCGGCGAGGACCGGCCCGCGAAGGTCCGCCTGTCCACGCAGGAGGACCACGCGGTGCTCGCCGTGGAGGACCACGGCGTGGGCATTGCCCCGGAGGACCAGGCGCGAATCTTCCGCCGCTTCGAGCGCGTGCCCTCCGGCGGCCGCTTCGACGGGCTGGGGCTGGGGCTCTACCTGGCCCAGGAGATCGCCGCCGCGCACGACGGCACGTTGACCGTGAAGAGCGCCCTGGGCCAGGGCGCGTGTTTCGAGCTGAGGCTCCCACTGCATCGCACCCAGCGGTACTGACGTCGCAAGAGGAGAAGGATTCGTGTCGAACAACGAAGACGCGGACGGGAGCAAAAGGTCCGGCGAAGGCAAGAGCCCGGCGAAGCGGCTCATCACCGGCGTGCCCCGGCTGGACTTCATCACCAAGGGCGGCCTCATCCTGGGCTCGTCCTACGCCATCATCGGGCCGCCGGGCTCCGGCAAGACGGTGCTGGCCAACCAGATTGCCTTCCAGCACGTGAAGAACGGCGGCAAGGCGCTCTACGTGACGCTGCTGTCGGAGTCGCACGGGCGCATGCTGGAGAACCTGTCGCAGATGACGTTCTACGACGACAGCGTCATCCCGGACCGGCTCCAGTACCTGAGCGGCTACCGCGACCTGGAGCGCGACGGGCTCAAGGGCCTGCTGGAGCTCCTGCGCAAGAACGCCCAGGCCCACGGCACCACGCTGCTCATCATCGACGGCATGGACGCGGCGAAGGAGTTCGCCCGCTCGGACCTCTCCTTCAAGCGCTTCCTGCAGGACCTGCAGACCTTCAGCAGCATCCTGGGCTGCACCACGCTGCTGCTCTCCCCGCACCATGAAGGGGAGATCCACCCGGAGAACACCGCGGTGGACGGCATCTTCGAGCTGTCGCTGTGGCTGCACGGCCCCCGCGCGGTGCGCGAGCTCATCGCCATCAAGTTCCGCGGCGGACCGTCCCTGCTGGGCCGCCACGAGGTGGAGATCAGCAACCAGGGCATGGTCATCCACCCGCGCACGGAGGTGCAGTTCGCGCACCCCGCGGCGGAGGGGCGCGAGGACCGCATCCGCATGTCCTTCGGCATCCCCCGCCTGGACGACGCGCTCCGGGGCGGCCTGCTGTCCGGCTCCACCACCCTGCTGCTGGGCGCGCCCGGCACGGGCAAGACGCTGCTGGGCCTGCACTTCCTCCTCCAGGGCGCGCGCGAGGGCCAGCCGGGCGTCTACTTCGGCTTCTTCGAGACGCCCCCCCGCCTCATCGAGAAGGCGGAGGGCACCGGCATGGGGGACCTCCAGAAGTACGTGGACGAGGGCCTCATCGAAATCCAGTGGCAGCCGCCGCTGGAGCACAACATGGACTCGCTGGCGGAGAAGCTCCTGGAGCGCATCGAGGAGCGGAAGGTGGACCGGCTGCGCCTGTTCATCGACGGCGTGTCCGGCTTCCGCTCCGCGGCGGTGTACCCGGACCGCCTGGGCCGCTTCTTCTCCGCGCTCACGCACCAGTTGCGGATGATGGACGTCACCACGCTGTACTCGGATGAGACGCCCCTCTTCAGCCCCGGCGTGGACATGCCCCAGCCGGAGGCCGCGTCCACCGTGGAGAACGTCATCCTGGTGCGCTACGTGGAGCTGCGCTCGCAGCTCTACCGGCTGCTCTCCATCATGAAGATGCGGGAGAGCGCCTACGACAGCGGCATCCGCGAGTTCTCCATCAGCGAGCAGGGCATCGAGGTCGCGGGCACCTTCGAGAGCGCGGAGAGCATCCTCACCGGCCACGCGCGCCTGTCCGCCGGAGCGGCCGCCCAGCCGAGCCGCGTGAAGGCACCCCTGGGCGCGAAGAAGAAGCAGGGCCCCAAGGCGCCCGCGAAGAAGAAGCCGGCCGCGAAGAAGGCTCCGGCGGGCACGTCCCGGCGGAGGCGTTCATGAAGACCGTGCTCGTCGTGGACGATGAGCTGGACATCGCCGAAGCCATCCAGGCCATCCTGGAAGAGGAACAACTGCGCGTCGTCATCTGCGGCAACGGCCGCGAGGCGCTGGCCCGGCTCAAGGAGGAGACGCCCGACCTGGCCATCATCGACGTGATGATGCCGGTGATGAACGGCTACGAGACCATCGACGCCATCCGCAAGGACGGCACCCACCGCTTCCCCATCCTCGTCATGAGCGCCATCCAGCCGCCCAGGGCCAAGATGGAGGAACAGCAGTGGGCCGGCTTCCTCAAGAAGCCCTTCTCCCTCAGGGACCTGGTCGACACCGTGGAGCGGCTGACCGCGCCGTAGGTGCCGCTCTCACGCTTTCAGCTCAAAGCACCCGCGGCGGGCAGGCAGCCGGCGCGGGTGCTTCCGGTTGAAATCAAGGGATCGCGCGCGCACAGTGGGTCCACCTGACGCGACGCCTCCATGCCCACTGAAGTCGAGCCGACGCCCTCCCGGGAGCCGGGCCTGTTCCGCCTGACCTGGCCCATCTTCTTCGAAATCTTCCTCTTCATGCTGATGGGCACGGCGGACACGCTGATGCTCAGCGGCGTGTCGGACGCCGCCGTGTCCGCGGTGGGCGTCGTCAACCAGTACGTCTTCATCTGCATCCTGGTGATGGAGGTGGTGAGCCACGGCGCGTCCATCGTCGTGTCGCAGTACCTTGGCGCGAAGCGGAGCGCGGAGGCGGCGCGCATCGCGGCGCAGGCCATCACGATGAACTTCCTGCTGGGCCTGGCCGTGAGCGGCGGGCTGCTGCTGTCCGCGGACGCCATCCTGGGGCGGATGAACCTGGAGCCCCGGACGCTGGCGTACGCGAGCACCTACTGGCACATCGCGGGCGGCTTCCTGTTCCTCCAGGCGCTCATCAACGTCTTCTCCAGCCTCATCCGCACGTACGGCTTCACGCGGCAGTCCATGTACGTGGCCCTGGGCATGAACGTGGTGCACGTGGCGGGCAACTGGGTGCTCATCTTCGGGCACTTCGGCATGCCGGCGCACGGCGTGGCGGGCGCGGCCATGTCCACCGTCTTCAGCCGCGCGGCGGCGGTGGGCGTCTTCGCGTGGATGCTCTGGCGGGTGATGGACGTGAAGATGCGGCCCGGGCACTTCGTGGCGCTGACGCGCGAGTACGCGCGGAAGATCCTGCGCGTGGGCGTGCCGTCCGCAGTGGAGCAGATGACGTACCACGCGTGCCAGACGGTGTTCCTGTACTACGTGACGTACCTGGGCCCGGTGGCGCTGGCGTCGCGGCAGTACGCCAACGCCATGTCCCAGTACGTGTTCCTGTGCAGCCTGGCCATCGGCATGGGCACGTCCATCCTCGTGGGGCGGCTCGTGGGCGCGAAGCGGTCGCAGGACGCGTACGCGCGCGTGCTCAAGAGCCTCAAGTGGAGCATCGGCATCACGGTGGCGGTGGACGTGACGGCCATCCTGCTGCGCGAGCCGCTCATCCGCCTCTTCACGCAGGACGGCGACATCCTGCGGCTCACCTCGCAGGTGCTCGTCCTGAGCCTGCTGCTGGAGACGGGCCGCTCGTTCAACCTGGTGCTGGTGAACGCGCTGCGCGCCGCGGGCGACGCCACCTTCCCGGTCATCATGGCGATGATCTCCATGGTCTGTATGAGCCTGCCCCTGGGCTACTACCTGGTGTTCCACCTGCACCTGGGGCTCGCGGGCGTGTGGCTGGCGGTGGCCGCGGATGAATGGACGCGCGGCCTGGCCATGTGGCTGCGCTGGCGCAGCCGCGCGTGGGAGCGCCAGTCGCTGGTGTCCCCGGCGGAGGCGCCGGTGGTGATGGCGCACTGAAGAGGGCTTGGACGCGCGCCCGCCCTGCACGCCTGCACGGGGCGGCCGGGCGCGCTCCCTCCCCGGCCCCTTCCGCTGGACGCGGCGCATCCCACTTTTGGTGGGCCGCGTCACAGCCCAACCCGGGAGAGGCCCATGCTCGCCGTCGTCTACAAAGAGAACAACCAGGTGAAGGTGGAGGAGGTCGAGGATCCGAAGCTGGAGTCTCCCACCGACTGCGTCATCCGCGTCACCTCCGCCGGCATCTGTGGAAGTGATCTGCACATGTACGAGGGCCGCACCGCGTCCAAGGCCGGACAGGTGTTCGGCCACGAGAACATGGGCGTCGTGGAGCAGGTGGGCCCCGGCGTCAGGAGCATCAAGAAGGGCGACCGCGTGGTGCTGCCCTTCAACATCGCCTGCGGCACCTGCTTCGACTGCGTGCGTGGCCGCACGGAGGCGTGCCTCGTGGCCAACCCGGACGCCCCGCACGCGGGCTACGGCTACGCGGGCATGGGCCCGTACCTGGGCGGGCAGGCGGAGCTGCTCCGGGTGCCCTGGGCGGACTTCAACTGCCTGAAGCTCCCCGGACAGCCGGGCGACGACCTGGAGGACGACTTCCTGCTCCTGTCGGACGTGTTCCCGACCGCGTACCACGGCACCGAGCTCGCGAACGTGCGCCCGGGCGCCACCGTGGCCGTCTTCGGCGCGGGGCCGGTGGGCCTGCTCGCCGGCTACTGCGCGCTCCTGCGCGGCGCCTCGGAGGTCTACGTGGTGGACAGCGTCCCGGAGCGCCTGGCCAAGGTGAAGGAGATGGGCGCCATCCCCATCGACTTCACGAAGGGCGACCCGGTGAAGCAGATTGTCGACCTGCGCCGCAACAACCCGCTCATCATGGGCGCGCTGCGCCCCGGTGAGGAGAAGGCCCTGGGCGTGATGTGCGGCATCGACGCCGTGGGCTACCAGTCTCGCGACATCCGGGGCGCGGACGCGCACGGCGGCCGGGAGAAGCCCACCCAGGTGCTGGAGCAGTTGGTGGAGCTGGTGAACCCCACGGGCTCCATCGGCGTCATCGGCGTCTACATCGCCCCGGACCCCGGCGCGCCGGACGAGAACGCCAGGCAGGGCATCTACCCGCTGCCCTGGGCCCAGGTGTTCGACAAGGGCATCACCGTGGGCACCGGCCAGACGCCGGTGAAGCGCTACAACCACTTCCTGAGGGACCTCATCATCGCGGGCCGCGCCAGGCCGAGCATGATCGTCAGCCACCGCCTGCCGCTGCACGACGCGCCGGACGCGTACAGGAAGTTCGACGCACGCAAGGACGGCTACACCAAGGTCATCCTCAAGCCCCAGCTCAGCCCCAAGGCTCGCGCGTAGGCGGCCACCCCTGTCCCCAGGTCCAATCCCCGGGGTGCGGACGCCCCGGGGATCTGGCGGTATATGGTTTGACGGTGGTTGCCCTGGACAAACCTTCGACCGTGCTGGTGGTCGAAAGCTATGACGACCTGCGCGAGGCGCTGGCGGCCCTGCTCGTGCTGGAGGGCTACACGGTGTTGTCCGTGGCCACGGCGCCGCAGGCGATGGACGTGTTGTCCCGGCTCCCGGACATCCCCTCGCTGGTGCTCTTGAGCCTGATGCTGCGCAACCCGGAGGACCAGCGCTTCCTCACCCGGCTGCGCACCCTGGGCCTCACGTCGCGGCTGCCGGTGCTGGCGCTCACCGCGGACCCGGACCTCCAGGCGGCCCCGCCGGGGACGGTGGGCCTGCTGGGCAAGCCGGTGCGCACGGAGGTGCTCCTGGCCGCCGTGGACCGCTACCGGACCCGGCGCTGAGGCCCACGCTGGGGGTGGATGTAGGCATGGAAAGGCCGCAACTGCGGGCGGCGAGGGTCGATAATCCATCAACGTCCACCGTCTCGGTGGTTCGAGGGGGAGACCCGACATGTCCAGAATCGGTGAGTCGATTGGCGGCGCCATCGCCGCGCGAGTGCAGCAGGCGCTGACCCCGCAGGTCCGCCCCACCCCGCCGCCCCCGGCGGCGCCGGTCGCGCGGCGTCCCGCGGATACGTTCGAGTCCGCTCCGGCCGCCCGGCGGGGAGGCCCCGCGCTGGGGACGCCCGCGCCCGCGGCCACGCCCACCCCGGTGGGCACGTCCGGCACGGCGGTGCAGACGAACGGCGCCACGGTGGCGGACTACCAGGTGGGTCCTCCCCGGCGTCCGGACATCCACCACGACAACGGCTTCCTGCAGAACCCCAACGACCCCAACGACCCGAACCCCATCCCCACGGAGAGCCCGGGCCTGGGTGACTACGCGGCGCGGGCCGAGTGGGAGCTGAAGCTCAACGCCGCGCGCGCCGTCCAGGGCATCCCGGGCGTGCCGCACAACGACATCCCGGACGGCCTGGACACGTACGACCACTTCCTGCACGGCAACGGGGCGGACCGGCACTTCGACTACGAGCGCTTCGTCAGCACGGACCCCGCCGGCCAGGCGGTGCTCACCAACTCCACGCGCGACACGCAGCAGGCGGCGGAGGCGACCTACAACCAGATGATCGCCCAGGACCCGTCGCTCGCGGGCAAGCCGGTGACGTTCCAGATCACCGGCTCGCAGATTGGCGTGGGCTCCAGCGAGCAGTTCCCCTACCCGGAGACGGAGAACTGGCAGAAGGCGATTGGCGGCCACTCCGTCTGGAACAGCGCGACGGTGACGGTCTATCCGCCGGAGACGCCGGGCGGAAAGCCCCGCTTCGAGATGGACATGACGCTCCACGCGGAGGACCGCTACAACTTCAACCCGGGCCAGGCGGACATCAACACCGGCACGCCGGACGCGGCCAACGGCCGGCTGGAGCGCACGGGCCTGGGGCACCAGTACACCAACTACGGCACGCTCCAGCGGCACGTGACGTGGGACCAGGGGAGCCCCGAGAATGCGACGTCGCGTCCCATCGGTGGCCGTTAGGCGCACGCTGGCTACCACCCTGCTGACAGGGTGTGTTTCGCTGGCCTGCGACAAGCCCTCAGGGGGGAGTGCAACCATGACGACACAGACGGCCGCGCCTGCGGCGAAGACGGGAACGGACCTGGAGACGCTGGAGAAGACCGTGACGCTGCCGCGCCGCCCCCAGGCGGTGCAGTGGCGCCAGTCTCCGCGCGGCATCCCCGGCGGGCTGGGCCCCACGGACACGCAGCTCCTCGCGGTGCTGGAGTACCCGGTCGCGGAGGCCCAGGCGCTCCAGGCCGCGCTGAAGCCCACGCGGCTGACGGTGAAGGTGGAGGACGGCGGGTGGCTGCCGGCGGCCACCCGGGAGGCGCTGAAGGGCGCCACCGCCTACGACGCGGCGCCCTTCTTCAAGGGCTCGCTGCGCCAGGGCACCGTGTTCCAGCTTCCCCAGTCGAGCACCTTCGTGCTGGTGCTCTTCAGCAGCTAGCCTGTCCGCGCAGGAAGGCAGGAGGGGCCCGGCCGCGAACGCTCGCGTCCGGGCCCTTCTGCGTCCAGGGGCTACGGCGTGCCTTCGGGCCGGTTCTTCTTCTGGGGCGTGGCCCCCGTGTGGCGGACGTTGCGCTGAGGGCCGGACCTGTTCCCCGCGCCGCTCTCCGGGCTGTTGATGATGCCGCTGGCGAGCAGGAAGGCGTTGAGGCGCAGTTGCATGAAGTTGTGCTCCACCTTCGGCGGCTGCTGCATGCGCAGGGTGCGGTCCTCCCCCTGCTGGTGCCTGGGCCACTCCGTCGCGGGCGCGGGCGCTCCGGCGCGGGCGAACTGGAGCAGCCAGCCGCTCACCTGGCGTGAGTACGCGCGGTCCTCGTCGGTGAGCACGTCCTGGGTGGGCGGGCAGCGGGCCACCGTGTCCAGGAAGTACGGGATGTCCGCGCCGTGCGGGACGCCGTCGGGGAACTCCGGGCGCAGCCCGGTGGCGGTGTACTCGAAGTAGAAGCGCCACGCGTCGGAGACCTTGTGGTGCAGGTCCGCGATCTGCCGGGGGATGAGCGTGAAGACGATGTCTCGGCACACCTGCCGCGCCAGCTCCTCGTCCGGCGTCACGCCCGGGTAGAGCAGCCCGATGGGCACGTTGTTGTCCCGGAGCGCCTGGAGGATCTCCATGGGGTCGCGCCCCATGGCCTCCATCACGCTCACGTCGTCGCTGGTGCTGCCCAGGATGAGCGGCACGCGCGCCTGCTGCTGCGCCTTGAACGTGGACAGGATGGACTGGGGCAGCACCTTGTCGCCGCACACCGCCACCGGCGCCAGCGAGTGCTCCGGCGGCTGCTGCCAGAAGGACTCCGCGGGCAACTGGCGCAGGCGCTCCGGCGTCGCGTCGCCGTCCGCCACGCCCATGCCGCGGATCAGCGCCTCGCCCCTGGCCCGCGCCTTCTCCAGCGGCATCTCGTCCAGGCCGTACACGCTCATCGCCACGCCCCGGTGGAACAGGGGCTTCGCGGCCTCCATGCAGAAGAGGGACAGCACGCTCTTGGCGCCCGCGGACTGGCCGACGAGGGTGACGTTGGCCGCGTCCCCGCCGAACTTCGCGATGTTGCGGTTCACCCACTGGAGCGCTGCGACCTGGTCCAACAGGCCGAAGTTGGCCGCGCCGCCGCCCGGCTCCTTCAGGAGCGCCGGGTGGGCCAGGAAGCCCAGGTGGCCCAGGCGGTAGTTGAGCGTGACGAGGATGGCGTCCCGGGACGCCAGGGGCACGCCGTCGTACGGGGGCAGGCCGCTGGCGCCAATCACATACGCGCCGCCGTGGATCCACACGATGACGGGCAGCTTCGCCTGGGGGTCCACGCGAGGCGTCCAGACGTTGAGGTAGAGGCAGTCCTCGCCCATCGGGTACGGGTCGCCGCCGCCGCCCGCGATGCAGCCCTCACGCGACTGGAGCGAGGACTTGCCGAACGTGGACGCCTGCCGCAGGTGCTTCCAGGGAATGACCGGAGCGGGAGGACGCCACCGCAGCGCGCCCACGGGAGGCTGGGCGTAGGGGATGCCCTTGAAGGCATACACCCCTTCCTCGACGACGCCTTGGAGCTGTCCTTCGACGGTGCTGACGACGGGAGCCGACTGCTGGACCATGTTTGGAACCCCCCACGAGGCCCGGCGCCAGGGCCGGGCCGGTGCGAAGTAGAGGGTCCGTCCATGCAAGTCAATGCATGGGCCTTCAAAGACAATCACCCGTCCGCCAGCCGACGCGGGCCCCGACTCCGGAGCATCAGGGCAATGCCATACCGAGTTCCCGCAGGACGACCCGGGCGATGGCGTCGTAGTCCCCGTCGAAGTGGTGTCCGCCCTTGAGCAGCACGGCGCGGGCGCCGGGCACGCCGGCCAGCGTGGGACAGAGGCTGTCGGACAGCTCCTCGTCACCGTAGACGCAGAGCACCGGGGTCCCCTTCAGCGCCCGCACGTCCGGGAGCACAGCGGCCGTGGGCCGGCCCTTGCCGCCGAAGATGTCCGTGACGTGCACCTCGAACTCCGCCTCCTTGCCGGGCGCGAGCAGCACGGCCAGCCGCACGCGCCCGCGCAGGTCCTCCGGCAGGCGCGCGGCGATGGCCGGCACCACGTCCGCGCCGCGCGAGTAGCCCAGCAACACCACGCGCTGCTTGCCCCACGCGGCCAGGAAGTGGCGCAGCGCGCGGGCCACGTCCGCGGACGTCTCCTCCGGCGTGCGGCGCTTCCAGAAGTAGCGCAGCGAGTTGAAGCCCACGACGGGGATGCCCCGCGCCGCGAGCGACTCGGAGACGGACTGGTCCAGGCTGGCCCAGCCGCCATCGCCGGTGACGAAGAGCGCCAGCGTGTCGCCCGGGAGCTCCGGCGTGGCGGGGACCTCCACCAGCGGCAGCCCCTCCACCGACGTGTCCCCGGAGAGCCCCGGGGTGCCCGCGTCCGGCGGCGGCAGCGACTCCGAGGGGAGCGGCGCGGCGGCGGCGTCATGCGCGGCCAGCAGCGCCCCCCGCCACGTGTCCACCGGCATGCGGTCCAGCCCCGGCCCCGGCACCGTCAGCACGCGGGCCGTCGTCAGGGCGCGGGTGAAGTCGTGCGCCGCCTTCACCGGATGGGCCGGATCCTTCTCCGCGCCGAGCAGCACCCACGGCTGCTTCAGCGCCCGCGCGGGTGAGAGCCGCTCCCGTCTGCCTTTGTCCGCGCGCGAGCGCACGAGCCCCGCGCCCGGGCAGAAGGCCGCGGACGTCGTCAGCTCCGGCGTGAAGTCCACGCTCACCGCGCCCCGGAACGTGCCCGGCGGCGCCTGGGCCAGCGCCGCGTAGGCCAGCGCCGCGCCCGTGCCGTCCCCCACGAGGACGGGGTGCAGGTACTCGGGCAGCTCCGCGTGCCGCTGGTAGCCCTGGCTCAGGACCTCCAGGTCGCCCGCCGGATACGCGCACCGGGTGCCCTTCTCCAGGGCCCGCAGGTAGGCCCCGGCGTCCACCCCGAGCACCAGCGCGCCGTGCGACGCCAGCGCCAGGGACAGCTCCAGCGCCCTGCCCTGCTCCGCGGGCCCATCCGCCAGCAGGAGCACCACCGTCCCGGGCCTCCCCGGGGGCGTCACCACCGTCACGTGGCCCAGGCGGCCTCCGGGGTGCAGCGTCTCCACGCGCGGCGCCACCGGAGGCTGGGGCTCGGAGACCGCCACCGGGGCCGGCGCGACGGAGGGCGCCGCGCACGTGCGCGCCCCCAGGACGAGCGCCAGCGCCAGCACGGCCCCGACGCCGAACCACCGGGCGCGCTTCCTCATCTCGCCACCACCCCGCCCAGCCCGCGCGACACCAGCGAGGCCACGCCCGCGAGCACGCCCGGCAGCGCGAGCCCGCCCGGTGAGGCCAGGTAGCGCGGCGCCCAGTCCGGACGGAACTTCTCCTTGTACTGGCGCAGCCCCTGGAAGTTGTAGAAGTGCTCGCCGTGCCGGAACAGGAGCGCGCCCAGCCGGTTCCACATGGGCGCGAGCGCGCGCGCCTCGAAGCCGCTGAAGGGCGCCATGCCCAGGTTGAAGCGCTGGAAGCCCTGCTGGCGGCCCCACAGCATCAGCGACGTGAAGAGGAAGTCCATGGCCCCGTGGGGGCTGCCCGGCTGGTAGCGCATGAGGTCCACGCTCAGCTCCTCCTTCGTGTCCGGCGCCCACACGTTGGCGAAGCCCATCAGCACGCCGCTCTTGCGCACCAGCGCCACCGGCCCCTGCTCCAGGTAGCGCGGGGAGAACCAGCCCAGGCTGAAGCCCTTCTCCCGCGTGTGCTTCTCCGCCAGCCACGCGTCGGAGATGGCCCGCAGTTGGGGCAGCAGCTCCGGCACGGCCTCGCGCGGCTGGACCTCGAAGGCCCAGCCCTCGCGCTCCATGTGGCGCATGCCGTGGCGCAGGCCCTTGCGCTCCGGCCCCTCCAGGCTGAAGTGCTGGAGCGGCACGGTGGCCTCCTCGCCCAGCTTGAGCAGCGTGAGGCCCATGTCCAGGTAGCGCGGCAGCGCGCCCGGCCCCACCTGGTAGAAGCACGCCCAGCCGTGGTGCCGGTCCGCCAGCTCGCGGAAGCGCCACGCCAGCTCCGTCGCCGCGTCCGGCGGCCCCACCGGATCGCCCATGGACACCCACGCACGCCCCGACACGCCGTACATGAGGAACGCGGTGCCCGTGTCGTTGAGCAGCAGGGACTTGTCCCCCACCAGCGCCAGCGAGGCCATGGACTCCGGTGCGCTCGCCACCAGGGGACGGACCCGCCGCAGCTCCTCCGGCGTCGGCGGGTGCGTGCGCGGAACGGCCGGGCTCAGGAGCGCGGCCAGCCCCGCCACGACCGTCGCCCCCAGCACGCCCACGCTGGCGCGCAGGAAGCGCGGCGCGTCGCCGGAGAAGGCGAAGTGCCACCAGAGGTCGTTGCGGTACTCCACGTGCCGGTAGGAGAAGAAGCCCAGCCACACCGACGCACCCACCACCGCCGCCGTGGCCAGGAACCACCCGGGGCTGAAGGCCTCCGCGAACAGCGACGTGTGCCGGTAGAACTGCTGATGGAACGGGGCCAGCGCCAGGGCCAGGACGAGCAGCAGCGTGGCCTCCTCGTAGTCCACGCCCTTCACCAGGGAGAACACCGCGCCCGCCACCAGCAGCACCTGCGTCAGCACATAGGCCGCGTCCAGGCGCCGCTGGAGCCCGCGCGCGAGCAGGAGCAGCGACAGGCCCACCAGGCTGCCCAGCAGGTGTGACACCTCCAGAAGCGGCAGCGGCACCAGCCGGCGGAGCAGCGCCAGCCGCTCGCCGACGGCCGGCGTCGCGCCGGAGAACAGCAGCACCGTGCCCGCCACGAACGCCCCCGCCGACGCGGCCCACGGCACCACCGGCGCGAACGAGCTGTGCACCACCTTCGCCAGCCGCGTGAGGTGGTGACGGCGCTGGAGCAGCTCATGCCCCGCGAGCAGCAGCGCCGCCACCGTGAAGGGCAGCAGGTAGTAGACGAACCGGTACACGAGCAGCACGCCCACGACCCGTGGCGTGGGCACGTGGGGCGTGAGCGCGGAGAGCATCACCGTCTCGAAGACGCCCAGGCCCGCGGGCACCTGGCTGGCGATGCCCGCCAACTGCGCCAGCGCGAACAGCGCCGTGAGCGACGGCAGCGACACGCTGTCCGGCGGCAGCAGCACCCAGAGCACCGCCGCCGCCAGCACCCAGTCCCCGCACGACACCACCAGTTGCGCCAGCGCCCGCGCGGGCGTGGGCAGCGTCCACTCCAGGCCGCGGATCCGCAGCGGCTTGCGCACGGTGGCGCACGCCACGAAGTACCCCACGAGCAGCAGCCCCAGCGCGGCGCCCACGCCGTGCGCCACGGACGTGGACAGGGACAGCACCCCGCCCCCGCCCTCCACCACCAACGACGCGCCGGTGACGGCGGCCAGGCCCAGCCAGAAGGTGAGCGCGTTGAACGCGGACACGCGCGCGACGTCCAGCGCGGTGAGCCCCCACGCGGAATACAGCCGGTAGCGCACCGAGCCGCCGCTCAGGAACGACGCGCCCAGGTTGTGTCCGAAGGCGTAACCCACGAACGACGTGAGCCCCACGCGCGGATACGGAATCCGGTGCCCCGCGTGCCCCAGCGCCAGCACGTCGTACAGCGTGAGCGCCAGGTAGTTCACGACCGTCACGGCCAGGGCCAGGAGGATGCGCCTCGACGACACGGACGCGAGCCCCGCGGCCACGTCCTCGCGGCGGAAATGCGACAGCTCGCGGTGCAGCACATACGCCGCCACGCACAGCAGCAGCAGCGGCAGCGCCGTCGTGAGGACTCTCTGGAGCTTCGACATGCCGGCTCTCCCCTGACCGGGAAGACTCAGCATCCGGCATGCCATGCCTCGCGCCGAGGAGACGCGGGGGCAGTCCTCCGCCCGAAATGCCCCAGCCGAGGCACTTCGCCCCACCCGCGCGGGAGGGCCGGCCAGGCGCCGTGCCTCCCTGGCGCACGGGGAGACGCCGGAGGCTGGGATGCGCTCCGGGGCTGACTGTCATTGGGCGCCGGCTCTTGTGTTGAAAACACGCATGAGATCCCGGTCCAGTCAGCCCGGTTTTTCACTCCGCGCATTGTCACAGGAGAAGCCATGCCGGGCCCTCGCTGGCCTGCCCCCTCCGGAATTCGCGGCTCCTGCCCGGAGGGGAGCTGAACCCTCGGGGTAGGAACCGGAGACAGGACCGACAGCGTGGCGCCCCCAAGAACAATTTCTTGTTTTACGACTCTGTCTGGACATATTCGTCCGCGTCGTGGACGGCGCGTGAAACGCGGAGGCCGCAGGCACGGCGGGGAGGCATCAGGGACCCATTTTACTTTTGACCCCCTCGCGCTGGAGCATGTGTCTCGAATGCGTCGCTTCCGCGTCTTCGCTCTCGACCTCCAGCTCCAGCTCACGCTCTTCCGCGGCCCCCGGAAGACCCTCTCCCCGCGGTTCGCGGCGGTGGGGACCGTGCTGCTGATGCTCCTCGCGTTCGCACCCGCTGCCCACGCGGAGGCCCCGGGGAGCCCGGCGGCCAGGCCCGCGCTCGACGGGTGGCGCTACCGCTGGGGAGACTCGCCGCTGGGGCCTGACGGCGTGCCCGCGTGGGCGACGGAGCCGGAGGACGCGGCGGGCTGGCAGGCCATGACCGCGCTCCAGGAGCCGCCGGGCCGGGAGACGAACACCTTCCTCTGGCTGAGCATCCCCGTGCCCCAGGGCCCGTGGCTGGAGCCCGCCCTCTTCCTGGGCAACGTCGCCAACGCCTTCGAGGTCTACGCCCAGGGCCAGCGCGTCCACGTGAGCGGCACGCTGGCCCCTGACGGCCAGGAGCGCATGGAGAACATGGGCTGGAACCTGGTGCCGCTGCCGCCCGCGTCGATGGGCCATCGCGTGCTCCTGCGCATCCAGGCCCATGGGCCCGCCATCGGCGTCACGCGCGACGCGAAGGTGGGCTCGCGTCTGGAGCTGCTCGCGGAGATGACGCGCATGGGGCTGGCGCCCTTCGTCATGGGGACGCTGCTGCTCGGCATTGGCGTGGTGTCGCTGTGCGCCGCGATCCTTCGCCGCCAGTGGCGGATGCTCGCCGCCCTGACGGTGTTCTCCGCGGGCTCGGGCGCGCTGCTGCTCGGCTCCAGCGGCCTGTTCGTGGCGCTCTGGGGAAAGCCGGCCACCGGCAGCGTGCTGACCCTGCTGGGCTCGTACGCCATCCTGCCCGGTCTGGCGTGGTTCATCTCCGATACCGTGGGCACGGACAAGCTGCGCTGGTTCCGCCGGGGCGCGGCGGTCGTCACCGTGCCGGCCATCCTCCAGGCGGTCCTCGTGGTCGTGGACCTGGGCTCCGCGTGGCGGCTGCTGTCCGTCTTCATCCTCTACTCGCTGCCCGGGCTGCTGGTGTGCGTGGGGGTCGCGGTGGTGGAGGCCTGGAAGGGCAACAAGGACGCGCGCATCTTCGTCGCGGGCCTGGGCATCCTCACCATCGTGCTGCTGCTGAGCACCCTGCCGATGCTGGGCGTGATGGAGGCCACCGACAGCCAGGTGCACTGGGGCTTCTTCGCGCTCACGCTGTCGCTGGTGGCCATCGTGGCGCGGCGCTCCGCGGAGGTGGTGCGCTCGCTGGCGGAGTACACGCACCAACTGGACGCGCGCCGCAAGGACGTGCGCCTGCTGGCCGAGGGCATGGGCCGCGGCGCGGACGAGCTCGCCGCCGTCGTGCAGCAGTTGCACACCTCCAGCGAGGAGCAGACCGTGGGCATCAGCCGCCAGGCCTCCGCGCTGCGTGAGCTGGAGCAGACGGTGGAGGAGATCCGCCAGGGCTCGCACCTGACGGCGGACAAGGCGCGAGTGCTCGCGGCGTCCGCGGAGAGCGCGGAGGCGGTGGGGCGCGAGGGCGGCGCCGCCCTGGAGCGCACGCTGACGGACCTGGCCGCCATCCGCACGGAGGTGTCGGGGATGGCCTCGCGCATCCTGGCGCTCGACGAGCGCACCCGCGAGGTGTCCAGCATCGTCGACGACGTGAAGACGCTGGCGGATCAGTCCAACATGCTGGCCATCAACGCCGCCATCGAGGCGGTGCGCAACGGCGACAGCGGCAAGGGCTTTGGCGTGGTGGCCAAGGAGATGCGCCGGCTGGCGGACCAGTCCATCCGCGCCACGGAGCGCATCCGCGACGTGCTCGACGGCGTGAGCATGAGCATGCGCGAGGCCGCGCAGATGAGCGAGCAGGGCGAGGCGCGCGTGCAGGTGAGCCTGGACGCGGTCCGCAGCTCCGGCGCGCAGTTGCAGAAGCTGACGAACATCATCGGCGACACCACGGGCAGCGTGCGGCAGATCACCCAGGCCGTGGCGCAGCAGGACTCGGGCACGCACCAGATTGCCCAGGCCATCCAGGAGCTGTCCGGCCAGATGCAGCGCACGCTCCAGGCCGTGGAGGAGACGCGCACCGTCACCCAGTCCGTGCAGACGCTGGCGGAGGTCATGTCGGGGGCCGCGAGCAAGGCGCTCCGCTCCGGCACGCTGGACGACCAGCAGAAGCCCGCGGCGGCGTGAAGCCCGGGGCCGGCCCGGCTACACTGCGGGCATGGTGCCCCTGACCGACCACTCCGGGCTGTCCCCCGAGCGGAGAGCCGCCCTGGAGCGGCAGCTCGCGCCGCTCACGCTGCTCCAGGACGTGGTCCGCTGGGGCTTCGCGAGCACGCCGCCGCGCGACGTGGCGGCGGTGGTGGTCCAGGACGAGTTCACCCACGACGTGGTGCTGCCCTGGGAGGAGACGCGCTACCTCGTCTTCGACACCACCTGACTGGGCGGCGTGACTTCGGTCTCCGTGTGGGACCGCTGCCCTACCGCGGATGAGCTGCTGGACGCGCGGCTGCGCGCCGGCTGGACGCCCACGCCGACGAGCACCGTCGACGGGGACGTCGTGCTGGGCCACGCCGCGTGCCGGGTGCCGTCCCGGGCCGCGCGCTGACGTCCGGGCGACACTCCCCGCGGGCGATGCGTGGAGAACGCGACGTCCGGGGCACGCGGGCGAGCAGGCGCTGACGAAACCATGACGTGCGGGAAGTACGAGCACCGCCATGGAAGAGAGTTTGAAGCCCCGGTTGCGAGGCCTGTCCCACGTCATCGCGTTCGTGGCGGCGCTGGTGGGCTGCGTGTGGCTGGCGCGGCTGCCGGTGCACGGCGCGCAGTACGTGGCGAACCTGGTGTTCGGCTGCAGCCTGGTGCTGATGTTCGGGGTGAGCGGCGGCTATCACTGGCCCACCTGGAGCGCGGCGACGTACCAGCGGATCCGCCGGTTCGACCACGCGGCCATCTTCATCCTCATCGCGGGGAGCTTCACGCCGCTGGCGACGCTGGACGCCATGGGGGGCCTGAGCCAGCGGCTGCTCTGGGTGATGTGGGGCGCGGCGCTGACGGGCGCCACGTTGACGCTCGCGGGCATCTCCGCGTCGCGGGGCCTGCGCTCGGGGCTCTACGTGGCGCTGGGCTGCGTGGCGGCCCCGGTGTTCTGGAACCTGCCCGGGGTGATGGGCCAGGGCCGCGTGGGCTGGCTCTTCTTCGGGGCGGCGCTCTACGCCGTGGGCGCGGTGGTGTACGCGCGCCGCTGGCCGGACCCCATCCCCCACGTGTTCGGCTACCACGAGGTGTTCCACGTCATGGTCGTCGCCGCGGCCGCCACGCACTACGCTGTGCTGCTGGACTTCGTGGGGCGGTAGGCGCGCCTCGCGTTAGAGATGAGGCCGTGGCCATGCGTTCGCGCGCGTGCATCGCAATCCTGCTGTTCATTTCGGGCTGTGCCTCGACAGCGCCCATCGCGCAGGAGCCCGCGGCACGCGGCCAACGGATGGCCAACCTCCAGCGCGCGGCGGCGCTGCCCTGGAAAGACAGCGGGCGGTGCGTCGTTCGTGAAGCGACCCGGCCCTGGCCCGTGCTGGTGGAGCGGTGCTATCCGGCGCTCGACCATGACCGGGTGGAGTTCCACGACACCACGGGAAGTTGCACGGTCGCCTCCACTGCCGCCGCGACCCTGGGACTCGGGTTCTGCGTGCTGGCGGCCCCTGAAATCGCCGTGGGAGCCGTCATCGTCCTGGGCGTGGTGGTGGTCGGCGCCGCCATCAAGGAAGCACTGGATGCGTATGAGTTCCGCCACCTCTATCCCGAGGAGTCAGGGGCCTCACGAGGAACGAGGGTCGCGGTCCGAGATGATGTAGCGAAGCCGGCGCCCAAGCTGCAACCAGAGCCAGCCGGCCAGGGCAGGCGGCCCCCGGTGCCGCCCGTGCCCGTGGACCGGACGCGCCGAGCCAGTTGTGAGCCGGTTCCGGTACCGCACGCGGGAGAGGACCACGCGCACAACGAATGCGCCGACAAATTCCCGCCCAACCGATATCCCGGGCACGACGTACTCGTGAACGGCAAGCGCTTCGATGCGTTGCAAGTCGGCGTGCCTGTGCTGTGGGAAATCAAGACGTATCAATTCGATACGTACAGTGACTACCTGCGGGAACGGGTGGTCGCCCAACAGGTGGACGAGTTCCAGGAGGACCGGAAGATCGCGGAGGCATGTGGATATCGCTTCGTCGTTGGGGTGAGCAGTGCCGCCCACAAGGAAGCGCTGCTCCGACTGGATTCCAGCCTCCAGATCGTCGTCACGGGATGCACACGATGACCACACGAAAACGCCTTGAGCTGAACGTCTACGCGCCCGCGCTCGTGAAGAATGACGGCCGGACACTCGCTGTCGTCCGAGGTCTTGAGCTGGCGCTACCCGGTTTGCGCCTGGAGTGGGAAATCGACAAAGAAGGGCGTCCTGTTGAGGTACCGCAACGCGAAGCCTGGCTCGCTGAGGCAGCCACACGCGGAAAGCTCCCGTTGCTATGTAACGGCGACGAGAGCTACCCCGTAACCATTTCCGGGATGCGGCGCTTCGCCAGCGCGAGCGCGGGCGGTCAACCCCAGTTCCAGGTCCATGCGAAGCTGCCACTGGACGCGCCCGTCGTCACAGCGGCAGCGGACGTGCTCGAGGCTGTCACCCAGGGCATACGCGCATACTGGGGGCAAGCAACGCCGGACGGCGCTGCGTTGGACATCGCCTATCAGATTGCCCCCACCCGAGAAGGACCGCCGTCCCCACGCCGGGGGCTGCCTGCCCTGAAGCTCTTCCAGCACATCCGCTCGCCCGAAATCCCCTACTACCTCGGGTGGCTGAACTACTGGTCGGATGCCGCCGCACGGGCCATCGGGTTCCCGGCCCCTGCTCGCGACTCCGAATTGCTCTCACGGTCCCGGCGCACGGCGACAGGGTGGCTCGTCCAACTCACCGAGGCGCCCCTCGACCTGGACGACCCCGCCCACCTGGAAGCGCTCAAACAAGCCTACGAGCGCTTCCCTGAAATCGGCGGGCGCGGAGTGCCCTGACGCGGGCGCTGGAGTGTCGGTCACCGCACGCCGCATCGGCCGCGACTCCAGGTGCCGCGCCCCATGGCGGGATGGATCCTCCGACTGAGGAGCAACCACCATGGCCGACCCCACGCTCACCACCCAGTGCTGCATCGCGGGCGGAGGCCCGGCGGGCATGATGCTGGGGGTCCTGCTCGCCCGGGCCGGCGTGGAGGTGACGGTGCTGGAGAAGCACGCGGACTTCCTCCGCGACTTCCGGGGCGACACGATCCACCCGTCCACGCTGGAGCTGATGCACGAGCTGGGCTGGCTGGACGAGCTGCTCGCCCTCCCCCACTCGAAGCTCCAGGACCTGCGCTTCCAGATTGGCGAGCACGTCATCACCGTGGGGGACTTCCGCCACCTCCCCACGCACGCGCGCTACCTGGCCTTCATGCCGCAGTGGGACCTGCTGGACTTCATCGCGCGCAAGGCCGCCATGTACCCGTCCTTCCAGTTGCTCCGCCGCACGGAAGCAACGGGCCTCGTGCGCGACCATGCCCAGGTCGTCGGGGTCCGTGCGCGCACGCCCGAGGGCCCGCTGGAGGTGCGCGCGTCGCTGGTGGTGGCGGCGGACGGCCGGAAGTCCACGCTGCGTCAGCAGTCCGGCCTGGAGGTCCAGAATCTGGGCGCCCCCATGGACGTGCTCTGGTTCCGGGTGACGCGCAGGCCGGACGATCCCAACCCGCCCCTGGGCCACTTCGGCCGCGGAGAGTTCTTCCTCCTCATCAACCGGGGTGACCAGTGGCAGTGCGGCCGGGTCATCCCCAAGGACGGCATCGCGGCGGTCCAGGCGCGCGGCCTGGAGTCCTTCCGCGCCGAGTTCGTGAAGCAGGCGCCGTTCCTCGCCGACCGCGCGGGTGAAATCCAAGGCTGGGACGACGTGAAGCTGCTGACCGTGCGAGTGGATCGGCTCCGCACCTGGTACCAGCCCGGACTGCTGTGCATTGGCGACGCCGCGCACGCGATGTCACCCGTGGGCGGCGTGGGCATCAACCTGGCGGTACAGGATGCCGTGGCCGCCGCCAACCTGCTCGCGGGCCCCCTGCTCGCCCGGCACGTCACGACCGAGGACCTGCGCCGCGTCCAGCAGCGCCGCGAGCTCCCCACCCGCCTCACCCAACGAGCGCAGGTGCTCATCCAGAACCGCGTGGTGGCCCCCGCGCTCCTCGAGCACGCGCTCAACCCCGGCCGGCTGCCCCTGCCCCTCCAGATGCTGCGGCGCATCCCCGCGCTGCGCCGCATCCCCGCGCGACTGGTGGGCCTGGGCGTCCGTCCCGAGCACATCCACACGCCGGCCGCTCCACCCCTTCACTGAGGACCGCCGGACCGCCGGTTCCTCCGCTCCGGCTCCAGGCACGGTTGTCCCGGCGCATCCCGGCCCAAAGCTTCGCGGGGAGTGCCTGACGCCCGCGCAGCACCCTCCTGTGCGTCAGGCCAGGAGGAACCATGGCGAGTTCACGAACGACGGCCCTGCGGGAAGTCCGCTCCCAGGCAGCCGAGGCCCGGGAGGAGCTCCGGGCGGGCCAATGGAAGCTGACCGCGTCGGTGGTGGTCGCGGGAACGATGATGTCCGTCGGGATGAAGCGCCGCTCGCTCGGAGGCACGGCGGTGGCCCTGGCCGGCGGAGCCCTGCTCTACCAGGGCCTGCAGTCCCAGCGGCGTGCGCTCTCCGAGGTCGCCCGGAAGGTCCGCCGCGCATTGACAGGCGAGGAAGCGCGGCCCCCACAGCTCATCGAGGTGGAGCACACGCTCACGGTGGGACGTCCGGTGGAGGAGCTCTACCGCCTGTGGCGTGAGCCCTCCACGCTGAGCCGCCTGATGGAGCACTTCGCCGAGGTCACGCCCACCGCCGGAGATGGCCGGCACTGGCGGATCCACGGGCCGCTGGGGCGCGAGGTGAGCTGGGATTCGCGGCTCGTGGAGGAACGCCCGCCGGAGTTCCACAGTTGGGAGTCCACGGAGGACAGCCCGATGAAGACACGCGGGTGGGCGCGCTTCCGGCCCGCGGCGGAGAACGAGGGCACGGAGGTGACGTTGCACCTGGCCTTCTCGCCCCCGGGAGGCGTGCTGGGCGAGGCGCTGGCGAAGCGGATGCGCGGCGTCCCCGCCATGCAGGTGACGAAGGTGCTGCGCAGCTTCAAAAGCCTGGCGGAGACCGGGGAGATTCCCTCGGAGGACGCGCCGAAGGGCTACGCGTTCCTCAAACAGAAGGTGGATGGCTACATGCGGAACGTGTTCACTTCTTGAGCAGCAGTCCCCCACCCTTCCCACAACTCAACACCCGCGCGAGGGGCGGGACACGCCGTCATCGCGGGTCCGCGAAGGGGCTCATAGAGGAGAGGACATGCCCCTCATCCTCCGAGCCTCCTTCCGCGTGGGCGCCGCGCTCCTGCTGACGAGCTGCGCGCACCGCTCCACCTCCGACACCGCGCCCGCGCTGCCCGCGCCCGACCCTGGCTTCAAGGTGCAGCGCTACAGCACGGTCATCGGCTGGCCGGAGGGCAAGCGCCCCACGGCCCCGGAGGGCTTCGAGGTGACGCGCTACGCGGACGGCCTGCGCAACCCGCGCTGGACCTACGTGCTGCCCAACGGCGACGTCCTGGTGGCGGAGGCCAGCAACACGCTGTGGAAGGTGACCGCGAAGCGCTGAGAGGCAGTGCCTGGCAGCCGGTGCAGGCCGGCCGGATGACCTG
The DNA here is from genome assembly GCF_020037015.1 of Corallococcus sp. AS-1-6. Lineage (GTDB taxonomy): Bacteria > Myxococcota > Myxococcia > Myxococcales > Myxococcaceae > Corallococcus. Next base: position 259,814 of record NZ_JAIQDE010000002.1, read on the forward strand.
CCACTGACCGCAGCCGTTGTCGCAGCAGCACGTCTGGTAGAGCGTGCCGCCGCGGCCGTAGGAGCCATTCGGCCAACTGCCGTCGCCGCCCACCTCGCGACACGCGCCGCAGGTCTCCGACCAGATGACCTGATCCGCCACGTATTCGCCCATGGCACAGTCGGGCGTCCTGCCAATGCCCTGCTCCACCTGCGCGGCCTCACCGGCCGGCTGCGACGCGTCCTGCTCCGAGGCCGGGCCGCAGGCGGAGAGGAGGCCCACGGAGAAGGTCGCCAAAACCAAACCACGGACAATGTTTCACATGCTGGAAGCTCCAGGTGACGGAGGCGGAAATGCCTCGCGTCCCGCAGTCCGGCAGCATGCGATATCCTGCGCGACCGGGACGTTTGACTTTGACCTCGCTGTTCCTTTCCCGCCCTGGTGCCCGCGATGACACGCTTTCGTCCGCTGACAGCGTTCCCTTTCCTGGCGCGGTGGAGTCTATGTCTCGCCATGGTCACGACGGCTGGCGCCTGCCGCTCCGAGAGCAAGGCCGAAGCGCCGGAGCCGCACGTGGAGCTGCATGGTGTGGGGGGCGTCGAAGGCGTGGATGCCGCGTATGACCGCTCCCGCCAGCCCGCCCGGTTCATCACCGCGTTGGGGCTCTCCCCGGGGCAACGGGTCGCGGACGTCGGTGCGGGCCTGGGGTACTTCACGCAGCGGCTCGCGGAGGCGGTGGGCCCCACGGGCCAGGTGGTGGCCACCGACATCAACGAAGAAGCCATCCGGCAGCTCCGCGCGCGGGTGCTCGGACGCAAGAACATCGAGGTGCGCAAGGTGGCCCCGGACGCGCCGGGGCTCGAAGCGGGCGCGTACGATTTGATCCTCCTCTCGGAGGTGGATCACTTCTTCGGTGACCGGGTGGACTACCTCACCCGGCTGCGTCCCGCGCTCACGCCGCAGGGGCGCATCGCGGTGACACACCTGAGGGCCATGCGTCCCCCGCTCGTCGCCGCCGCGCAGGCCGCGGGCTACGTCATCGTCTCCGAGCACAACGACCTGCCGGACCACTACCTGCTCTTCCTGCGGCCCGCGGTGAGTCCCTGACGGCGGCCCCAACCGTCCAGAACCCAGGCCTTCGCGCTGCCGAGAGAGCCCAGAGTCAGCGAGCCCCGTGTGTCTCGCCTGAGCAAGAGGAACACCGCGCACACGACGCGCTCGGACAACGGCCGCACTCGGGACAGCGGAACTGATCCAGCGGTCGTTCGGCGCAGGGTTGAGCCCAGACATCGAATCCCAGCACACGATCCGGCCACTCAGGTGCCGGCGTGGTATGAGCCGCCGCTTCCACATCCAGGCCGGGTTGACCGACCTTGAGCGCCCGGTACCGGCATCCGCAAGCAGTGCACGGACGCGTCCCCCACTCACTCTTGCAGCAGGGGCAAGTCGCCCACCACGTCGCGTCGGAGCCGTCGGGCCGCTGGCCGGGGCGAGCCTCCAGGAGCCCCTGGCTGCCGCAGATGGGACACTCGTCGAGCCCGGACAAGTGATGCCGGGCGTCCTCGATGAACGCTCGGAAGGAGGTGATGGCCTCGCGTGGCGCGGTGGCGAAAGCTTGCTTGGCGGCCCTGGCGCGCTGCGCACTGGCGTCGAGGTCCTTCGCCTTCGCCGCCGACCATGCGCGGGCATCCTCCATCTCCCGGTCATTGGGAGCGCGGAAGACGACGAGGCAGTCGCCCTCATACCGCAGCCAGTCTCGTCGCCCGGGCCACTCAGGCAGCGCGCGGGCCGTCTTCGTCGCGGGGTAGCACGGGACGGCGGCGCGGCCAAGCCAGCCATGAAGCAAGCGGGCCATGCGCTCTTCGGAGTCGATCCCCCACGGAGAGCACGCGAACAACACCGCTCGCTGCCCCATGCTCCAGCCCGAGGCCCGGTCTGGATCGACGAGTGCTACCGGACGACCGACATGAACCACCACGACTTCATTGCGCGCGTCATCAAGGGCTTCGAGTTGCGCGAGTGTCGCCGCTGCATCGGCCGTGGTGAGGTCAGCGCAAAGAGGCAGCAGGCGCAGAGCGCGCTCGCCGGTGAGGTGCACAAGTCCGTGCGACTCCGCCTGCACTCGTACAGGCAGCCATCCGCGCCTTCTGAGTTCCCAGCCGTTCCCACGCATGGAGGCGGACCAGCCCAGCGCTTTGAACCCGCGCACTACAAGGTGCAGGACGAACCGGTCCCAAGCAGCGGCCTCCCGCTGAATGCGTTCCGCACGCTGCGCGTGCGTCTCATGGCGCTTGTGCCCGAACTTCACCCATGCGCGCCAGAGAGCCGCCACCTTGCGGTAGTTCGGATCGTTCACGAGGATGTTCGTTGGTTTGAGGGCGAGCGCCACGACTTCTCGACGCGGAACATGCAGATACAGGGGAGCATCGAGGAGTGTCTGAAGGTCTCGCTGAGCGCGCTCCAACTGCCTCATGGTGCGAGCAAGATCCTCTTCCGTTTTCGACTCCAACGTCGTCGACCAGAGTTCAGAGATGCGGTGCGCGCGCCTGAACGATGTTCCTCGGATCTCCTCCCCATAGTCGCGGCTGGCTTCGAGGACCTCCTTGATCTTCCGCAACTCCTCAAGCCGCTTCGCCAGATAGGCGAGCAGATGATCAACGAGGCGCACCGCGACGCGGTTCTCGTACAGGTTCCACTCGTCCTCGATCTGCCGAGCCAGTACACGCGAGGGCTGAATGCTTCGCAACGTGCGGTGCTCCCAATCACCAGGGTGCGATACAAGTTCAGCGACAGCTCGAACCGGAGTGCGCCGCGCTCGGGACACCGGCAGGCGCTCTTCCTCCACGCGGAGATGCAGGCGCGGCTGGTGGCAGACGTGCTGCAGGTGCTGAAGGTGTCGAGCGATTTCGAGATCGAGCGGTTGCGGTCGCGCGCGCTCCGCCAGCTTCTGCACGACCGGTGGTGTATCCGCGTACGCGCCCCAGCTTGCGTTCTCGCCGACGACCTCGGCGAGCCTCATGACAGCGTCCGTCTCCAGATCCCCAGGCCATCGGCCAAGGACTGCGTTGGGGTCGAAGCCAGCGAGTTCAGCGCCAAAGCGCAGTCCATCCGCCAGCCATGCGTCGCAGAAGCCAGACAGAGGGAAGGGAGGTTCCGTCCCGTCGATGCGAGCGACAAATCTTGTCACGCCAGCTCCTCGCCCTTCTTCGCGGCGATCTCCGTATCGATGAGATTCACGCACCGCTCGGGCAGGCTGCTCCCATCAAGCCTGTCCCACGCCGCCTCCAGCTTGGCGCGCAATTCCTCGAGCGCTGTTGCCCGCACGTCGTGTCGGTCCTTAAGCTTTCGCAGCACCTTGGTGACGAGGAGGTGATCCATCGCCTCGCCAACGGAGCCACCTGACTCGACGACGACCGGCAGGTATTGCGCGAGCTGGTGCTCGAGACGGTTTCCCCATCCGACGCGGAACCGCTGCTGGAGGTCCTCAGCGAAGGACGCCTTGCGCAACCATTGCGTAGCCTTCTGCACGGCTGCGTCCTGGGCTACAGCGGCCTCCGCGAAGGTGGCCTGCAGCTTCTCGTAGGAGATGGCGTTGCGCTTGCCGCGCTCCTCCGCGTTGAAGTGCGCCACCTCCGTCTTGCGCGGCATCTCCATCATGTGGGCGCGGTCGTACGTCTTGTCGGCGAACTCCGCGGTGGTCTCGTCGTGGTTGGCCGTGCCGATGAACCAGACGTTGGGCGGGATCGGCAGGTGGCGCCCCTCGATCATCAAGCGCGGGGCGTTCGTGAGAGGGTCGGTCAGGAGCGTCAGCCGCCGCGCCGCCACCGGCCGCTCAAGCGCCGAGAGGAAGTCCGCGAAGAACTGCTCCGGCCGAGACAGGTTGATCTCGTCGAGAACAATCATGAACAGGCGATCGCGGTAGGCTGGGGTGCCGGCCTTGTAGAGCGCCTGAAGGAAGTTGGTCGCGTAGTAGTGACGGTGGAAGGCGTTGTAGTAGCCAACGAGATCCTGGCGGTCGCGCCAGCCGGCCTGCACCTCGACGACCTCGATTCCGCCACTCACGGCGCTCGTGAAGGCGAGTGGCAGGCTTGTCTTGCCGGTGCCCGAGATGCCTTGGAGCAACATCATGCGGGTCATGGCGAGACCGCCGAGGAAGGCCCGCACGTCGCGATCGGAGTAGTAGAGCGTTCGCCCTTCTACGCCGGTCGCGATGCGGTGACGCAGATCGACGGCGAACTCCTTGAGCGTCGGCGTCGCCTTGCCGAGAGGCGTCGTTGTGCGCACCTCCGCCTGGAGTTCCTCTTTCTCGTCGAGGTTCGTCAGCGCGGTCATCGGGTTGCGGTGGTCCTCCTTCCGCGTGAGTTCGTCCACGCGTACGCGGAGCTCGTCGACCTCCCCATCGAGGAGCTGTTTGTGGACCTCGAGCACCTCCTTCTGCTTGCGCAGCGACTCAAGCTCGATCGCAGCCAATCGCCGGGTCGCGAGCTCGCCTTGAGCCTTGGCCAGGTCCCCAAGGAGCACCGCGCGTTCTTCCAGCCATGCGGACCGCTCGCGCTCCAGTTGGGCGAGTCGCTCGGCGGCCCGAGCATCGGGACGCTCCCGGAGCTGCTGGGCGAACGTGTCGCGGTCCTTCTCCGCGGACGTCAGCGCCGCGAGAACATCTTCGAGCGAACGGTCTCCGATGCGGCGGTCAGTTTCTACCCTCGCCTCAAGGGCCTTCCAGTGCGCATCGCGATCGCTGCGTGCGTCATGCAGTTGCTTCTTCAGTGTTTCGGTCTCGTGGCGCAGCTTCTCGGTCCGTTCCTCGACCAACCGTTCAACCTTGCGGTCGAGGCCCGCTCGGTCCTCATCGTGGAGTTCCTTTGACACCTGGAGATCGAGTTCCAGGGCGCGTTGGGCCTTCTGCTTCTCGGTCACCTTTCGCTCGCGCGCGTCGGCGTCGGCCTCACGCTGGACAAGGATATCGGTGCGGCGTTTGAGTTCCGCCTGCCACTCCGCTTCCGCCTGCTCGCGATTCAGCGCGAGCTGCACACGCAGCGCGTCAAGCTTCTTCTCTCTTTCGCGATCAATCTCCTCATCAAGGCGGCGCCGCGCTTCGGCCTCGGTAACGCGGCGCTGGGCGTTCTCCTCTGCCCATTTCGCTGCGCGCGCAGCGGTCGTCGCGCGCCGCTCTTCCTCGGCACGCTCGCGCTCGGCGGCGAGCTGGATGTCCAGGCTGTCTCGCTCCCCTCTCAGCCGCTTGACCTCCTCTTCGACGGGCTTGAGGACACGCGCCTTTTCAGTGAGGAAGCCCTGCTCCGCGTTCAGCTCCCGCTCTGCCAGCCGCGCGCTCTGCTCGGCGATCTCGGCCTCTTTCGCGCGTGCGGCAGCTTCCCGCTGGTCGACCGCCTCAATCCGGGTGAGCAGATCGAGCGCCTTCTGCTCGGATTCCTTCTTCGCGGCAGCGCTCTCCTCGTCGATGTTCTTCTTCCTCTGCCGGTGCGCCTCTTCCTGATCGCGCTTCAGGTTGGCGAGGCGCGCCTCCTCGGCCTTGTTGGCACCTTCCTGCGAACGCGCCTTCTCGAGGAGTACACGCGCGTTGCCAAGCAGCCCTTCGACGCGCTTGAGGCTTTCCTCGAGGGTCGGCCCTGCTGACTCGACCACGCCGTCGATAGGAGCCGGGCCATAGTCGGTGTTGAGCGCCTCTGCCTGCGTCGAAGCGGTGTCGAGCCTTGTTAGTTGCTCGGCCGTGGGCTCCCGTTTCGGGGGGGGTGGCGGCGGTGTGGGCGGGTTCTGATGTTGACGATTCTTTTTCTTACTCATTCGGCAAGTCTCATTCAGCGAGCAAGGAGAAGGGCTTCGACGGCCGCATATGCCGTGTCGACGTGCTGCTGGACTTTCTGTGGCCAGGTCGCAGTTCCGTCATGGGCAGCTCGATCCCGCGCCGTCGCGAGGTCATCGAGCCGATGGAGGAGATCGGGTGACGTCCGAGCGGCGAGGCGCAGCGGATGCTCGCCGTTCCGGTCAGCGCAGAGCAGCCCGAGCACGACCAACGGTCGGAGACTGCCGCTACCGTACTGCTCGGCGGACTGGACCTTCCCTCTCCGCACGGACGACAGGGTCTTGGGCAACGGACTTTGGAAGTGGAGGTCGGCGGCCATCGCATCAAGGAGGCGTCGGTTGAACTCCCGGTCGGACTGCGCCAGCTTCGTGAACAGCGGCGGGCGCGCGTCGCGGTAGCGCTCGTACACGATGTGCAGCGCGCGCTCGACCGCACGCTGCGCCTTGACGAGGACATCGTCCCACTTGTCGAGCGGCGCGTCGTAGCTCTGGGCCTCGAGCAAAGCGCGTTGCATCGCGATGATCCGGTCTCTCGCCAGCTCGTACTGGCGGATCGCGAGGGTCAGTCGCTCCTCCACCTTCCACTCTGCTTCGGCCTGGAGATGCTTCAGCGTCGGCGCGTTCGGGTCTGCCCCGACGAGCGGCGCGAGCCATGCGCGAAGGCGCTGATCGCTGTCCAGCCGCGCCTCCAAGCGGGCACGGAGTTCGACGGCTTCGCCGTGACCGAAGGGATCATCGACCATCCAATCACCCGAGTCGTGGCGGCGCACGCGCAGTGCCATGAGATAGGGCTGAGGCCTGTCGTCGACGAAAGACACTCGCTGGAGACGCGGCACATCGCGAGCATCATCGATTTCCTCGAAGTCACGCTGTCGCTGGCGTCGATGGAGCCTCGCGACGCGAAGCACATCTCGCGCGGAGGGACGCGTCATCACCACGCTGTCGCGGTCGGTGGGGAGGATGCTGCAGGTATTGTCCGTCCACGGAGCGCCCGCGCTGCCGCTCAGCAGCACCGGCCAACCGTTGTCGTTCGCCTCAAAGCTCGCGATCGGAAGATCGCCGGTCAGGAAGCGAGGCCACAGCTTGCCGGTGAATGCGTCGGAGAGGACGTGTCCCACTTGTGCATCGTCGGAGGGCTCCTCATCGATGTCGTCGAGCATCGTGAGGCCACGCTGGGTGGGCTTACCTGCAAAGTCGAGCAAGGCCATTTGCTGGAGTTCCAGCGCGACCAACCCGGCCAGGTCCGGCGCGATGAGGAGGCGGTCGCCCACTTCGTCGATTCGCACGACACCGGCTCGCGCAAGCCCCAGGACCGCGCGCTGGAAGAGGTTGAGCTTGCGCTCTCTGGGCACCGGCGCGACGACACGCCAGGCGAAGAGAGCCCAGAGCACCCAGCGCACGTTGGGATCCTTGCCATGATTGAGTCGCAGGATCGGCGTGTCCTTGTCGAACACGCGGCCGAAGCTACCGAACGATGCCATGCTCGCCTCCACATAGGTCGGTGAACGAGCGCAGGGCGCGCAGCGGCTTCCTCGCGTCGTCGGCCCGTACGAAGGCAAGGTCGCCCACCACGACGAGCAACCGGTGCTGTCGGCTCATCGCGACGCAGAGCCGGTTCTCCAGCATCAGGTGGCCGAACTTCCTGCGCTGCTCCTCGTCGGTCCGCCCCGGAAGCTCGCTGCTGCGGGTGACCGACAAGAACACCACGTCGAACTCCTTGCCCTGGAAAGCGTCGACGGTACCGATGCGCAGGCGCTCGACTGTCTTCCCTTCTGAGTTGAGGGTGGTCGCCCACTCGTCGGCTACTCGCCATCCGCGCTCGTTGGTGGCCTTGTCGGTCAGGCCGGTCTCGATCATCGCACGTCCGATTTCGTCGACCTGCGCGCTGTAGAACGCAATGACGCCGAAGGTAAACTTCGGGTCGTGCTCAATGAGCCGCCGGACCTCTTTGGCGATTGCCCGCGCTTCGATGGGGCGACTCTTGCTATTGCCACGCACCTCGCGTCCCGTGCGTCCCTCTGCGGGCACATCAAGCCATGCGGCGACGCGCGGAACGCCGTCCTTCACGTAGCCCGGCAAGTCGTGGACAAAGTCCGTAGCCGCGCGCGGGCTCTCGATGACTCCGTCGTCGTGGACCTCATAGAACTCGCGACTGACGTAGGCGCCAAGGACAGGGTGCATGCGGTACTGCGCGTTCAGTGTCACCGTGCGGTCGATCCCGTCCTTCTGCTGCAGGGCCCGGAGCAGCACCCACATGCGCTCGAACAGGCTGGCCTGGACCGCGTCGAGGGTCTGCTTCTCGACCGTTCCCTGCTCCACCCCCTCCGCGAGCTGTCGCTCCACGTCGGGCTCTAGGAGGTGCGGCAACTGACGGTGGTCTCCGACGAGCACAACACGGCGTTTGGCCATGCTCAAGGGAATGAACAGGTCCAGCGGGTTCGCACGCGCGGCCTCGTCGACGATCACCGACTCGAACGTCGTCTGGCCTTCGTCAATCCCCCGGACCCGGCGCATCTCGTTGCTGGCGGCTTGCTGCAGCGTTGACGCGAGGACCACCGTGTAATGCTCGATCGCCCTTCGCACCTCCTCGGGATCGGACTCCAGATCGTTCAGATACGAGACGAGCACTGCTTCTTCGCCCGCTCGCGTCGTTGAGAGGCGCTGCTCGACGGCGTCGAGGATGTCGAGCAGCCCCCGCTGGGTCTCGTCGTCGAGGCGCGGCTCCAATGAGGGTGGCGGCTGCGTGAGCCGGTCAATGAGTGCTTCACGCAACGGCCTGCCTTCGGCGAGCCACGGAGGTACCGTCTCGAGTTCCACTGCGGCGCAACGTTCGAGAAAGGCTCGCTCGTCCGACGTGAGCACGGCCCCGAGCCGCTGGAGCGCGGCACGCGCCTTCACGGGGCCGTCGTCGGAGAAGGCGCCTTCGTCCACACGAATACCCCGCGCGGCCTTGACCCGCATTTCGGTCTCTTCCGGGTCGCCGAGACCAGCGGGGCGTTCAAGAGTCGACGCACGCTCGAGCGCCTTGTCCCGAATATCGGGTGGAAGAAGCCCGTCGAGCACATGCACGAGGTCCCGGATGCGGTTCGCCTGCTCCGTCGGCAGCGAGCGGGTGCGCATGCAGGCGAGCACGATGTTGCGCGCTTGTGACAGTCGCTCCGCTTCGGGCGGCACTCGCGTCCTAGCCCGAAGTTGCTCCGCGCGCTCGTCCACGAAGGCCTGAGCCGGATCGAAGGCGCTGTCGGCGCTGCGCCGCCGCCGCCCAACCTTCATCGTTGGCAGCCCGAACACCTCGGTGCGCTGCGCGACGTTCTCCACGGCATCATGCTGCGCGGCACAGACAAGGATGCGATGAGAGGGCTCAACGCCTTCATCAGCGAGGACGGCCAGGCAGTGCTCGATGGCGGTGATGACCTTGGTCTTGCCGGTTCCTGGCGGCCCCTGGATCAAACACACATCGGGCGTGTTGAGAGCGTGCTCGATGGCCTCACGTTGGCGCTGGGTCGGACCGCTCTTCCCAAACACATCGCGAAGGACCGGCTTGAGTTTCGGCCCATCCACGCTGATACGGTTCCGTCGAGCCATGGGCGCGGGGCGCCCCTCCATCAACAGTCCGAGCTGCGGCATCGGACACCTGCCGGTTCGCAGCGCCTCCTCGGCACGTTCGCGTCTTCTGAGTCGAGCTTCGTCGCCGTCCGTCGATAGGTAGAGGTGCCCCGACTTCGGGGGCCTGGGCTGCTCGTCATCGTCGTCCGGTGGAGCCAGATCGATGAACCGCTTGTACTCGTTCACGTCGGTGACAGGGGCGATGAGGCGTCGCACTATCTGCCCTGATTTCTTCGTCGACGGGGGTACACCAGACAAGCCTTCGTCAAACGCGGGCGCACGGTCGCCAGCCTCGAGTTCGAAGCGCTCCGAGTCACCGAGCAAGGCGAGCCGCGCTGAGAGGTCCTCACTGGGCGTTAGGTGGAAGCGCCACCCCCCATCCCGCCGTCGCTCGGAGTTCTGATACTCAATTGAACCGAAGGTGCGAGCCCGCCGCAGGACGCCTTCGCGCTCGATCTTCTGGTACTCCTGCCAAGTGCGTAGATAGCTGTCACTGCCCGCTACTGCCTCGGAGAGTGTGGTCCGCACCGCTCCGTGGAGTTCGGCCGCGAGGGTCGCGTCCACGATGGATACCGGCGCGTAGAGCAGCCTGAGTCGCTGCTGGTTGTTTCTACCGCCTTTCACGACGCGCTCGATGCGCAGCTTGTTGTCGCGACGCCGAATGTCGGCCGCGACCTTGAGTCCGTAGATGCGGAAGGCATCGACATCCCCTGAGTAGACGAAGCGCCGAAGCTCGGGAGGTTCGCCAGGGGCGGGAGGAAGCAGCAGACGATCCTCCAGCCAGGCAGCAACATCGAGTGCGGTCCCCCCCACCTTGTGGCCGCTCCGCACGTCGTCCATGACCTTGTCGTCGAGCCCGATTTGCATCGGCGCCGTCTCGCGACGCTCTTCGGTGAAGCGGCGTGTCTCCAGGACGAGCGCGTTGACGTTCGCTTGCGCGACGTAGGCGACGATCGGGAATCCACTTGTCACCACGTCGAGGAGCTGCGTGGTATCGGGCGGTGTCGCGCCCTCGACGGCGCAAACCACATCCGCGTAATGCAGGAGGGTCTGCTCTCCCGAGCGCACCAGCGAGACCTCTTGCTCGCGTGCAGGCAACGCTTGGAGAGGCCCGGTCGTGGATTTCACACGCAACGTCGCGGGGACACCTCCGGTGACTTCTGCCGCCTTCATGCGGACCTCCCGATCACAGCGACGCGCTGGGGCTTATCGGGCGCCTCGAAGAAGATCATCCAGCCATTCGTCGGGATGATGCGCCCACGCGCAGAAACTTCGTGGCGCTCGTCCTGCGCCTTGCCGACAGGTGCGACCCACGCAGCACAGCCCGCGTGAGCGCGCACGGAGAGGCCGCGTTCGATTGGGGTAAGTTCGACGTGAGGCGCGCGCGCGGCGACACCCGTCAGGCCCTCCGTCACCCGGCGAGTGAGCACCATGCCCTCGCTGGTCAGTGGAAGCTGCCAGAGTCGCGCCGCGCCCTCGACCAGGCCCTTCTCGGGCTGCCATCGAGCGAGCCGAACCGGCGTGACCGACGGACGCGGCTCCTCGCACCAAGGGCACTCCGACGATGTGACGAAGTAGGTTCCTCCGCAGCCTGAACACCCCACCGTCTGGTCTGCGGCGACGTGCAACCGCTCGACCCAGTCAGAGACGCTTGTTCGCCGCTTCCTATCGGTCACGCCCTCTTCGAACGTCCGCCGAGCAAGCTCCAAGAGTCGCCCGGCGAGAACAAGCTCGGCGGGAAGTCCCGTCGAGCAGCGATTGCTCTCGTCGGTGGAGTGACCAACCCACGGGAAGCCTGCAGCGAAGGCCTTTTCTTCGATTTCAGGGTCGCCGTCGTTCACGAGATCGCCGATGAACGGGTGGGTCAGCGTGAGCGTGTGCCACACGAGGACGGCGAACGCCCATGCGTCGGAGAGCGACGTGCAACCGCTGGTTCCAGCGATAACCTCGGGGGCTCCATAGCCCGGCGTGTAGATGGCTCGGCGTGGGTCTGAATCGTGGGTCAGATTGTCGAGATCGATCAGCCAGGCCTCGACGGCGTTGATGGGCTGAGAGACGAACACGTTGTTGTGCGACACGTCAGCGTAGACGACACCGCGGGCGTGCAGTCCGAGCAGCGCCTCTCCGGCATGAGCCAGGAGGCGCAGCCGCCGGCGCAGGCTGCCCGTGTCGATGTGCCAGCGCACAAGGTCCTTGGCGGGGGCCTCGATCAGCGCCTTGATCGGCAGCATGTCTCCGAGGAACTCGGCGACGTAACCGACGTAAGGCTTCTTGAGCACTGCGATGGGCTTTGCGACGTGCAGCCCGGCGAGGTCGAGCCGACGGACGAAGGCGACCTGACGACGCAGCACCTCTGCGTCGGCACTGGGGTTGAGCAACTTCACGATGCGACGACCGCCCTTGGTGAGCCACACCTCGCCCTGGCTGCCCGCGCCAATCTTCTTCGCGAGCGAATGCACAGCGCCGGACTCGTCGACGACTTGTTGGATCGGGGTCATGGCTTCCACATCACGAGGAGGGTCTTGTCATCCCGATGGTGCGGGACGGGCCAGTTACGCAGCTCGCGAGCGAGCGCACGAGCGGGGTGCTGAAGGCTGCCAAGATCGTCTGCGATCCAAGTGGCGAGGTCACCAATGCGGCCGAGTTCGAGATCCTCTGACACGCCGTCAGTGGCGAGCACGAGCCGCTCCCGTGGGGCCAGGGGCTCGACGAAGGAGAAAGACCAGTCCGAGAGGGCGTGCGGCGCCCCGAGCGCATGCGTGAGCCCGAAGCCCTCATTGCGCGACGGGTGGACCACGACGGCACCGTCCGCATTAAGCCGAGCCATGAGACCGTCGCCGAGTTGGGCCTGGGCAGCCCGGCCATGTCCATCCTCAGCGTAGAACAGGCAGGTGGTCGACGCTTCGTCCGCTGCGACACACCCCAGACGAAGCCGCCAGGCGGCCTCGACAATCCGAATCATGTCCTCGACGACGCCTACGGGGGATCTCTGCCAGAGCCGCCAAGCGTCGCGCACCGCCAGTGTTGCGGCGCGGGAACCCTCTCTTGAGCGAGGGCGGCTCCCCATCCCGTCGCAGACGACCGCCAGGCTCGCCCGGGGCGCGGCGACCGCCAGCCATGCATCCTGGCAAGGCAGCCCTTCCTGCATGTGCGCCGGGCCACGAACGCTTGTGCCGACCACGCGAACCACTACAGGTCCCAGCCGCCATTCGGCTCGCCCGCGGGCAGGGCGACGTTTGGATTCGCGCTACGCGAACGCGCAGACACGCTCATCGTGACGAGTTGGAAGAACTTGCGGATCTGACGAGCCTCGTCGGCGCGGTACACACGCTCCTCGGGATTGGCGATGAAGGTCTGAAGGACGGTGTGGTCAGCGTCCGCGCCTATCGCTAACGCCATGCGGAACGCCTTGCCGACACGCTCATTCTTGAGGAGCAACTCGAGCGGTTGCTTCCACTCGTCCGTGGGCTGCCCGTCGGAAACGAGCACGAGGGTCGGCCGGTAGGCACGACTCGGCACCGCGTTGCGGTCCTCCACCATCATGCGGGCGAGTTCGAAAGCGGCGCCCATCGGAGTGCCGCCGTTCGCGCCGAGGTCCGTCCAGGCGGCGTCGCGGGCGCGGCCGAGTGGAAGGTGAACTCGTGACTGGCCTCCGAACGTGATGACGGAGACGTGGATCTCGGCGCGGAGGTCAGACTCGTCCTGGAAGGCCTCGATCATCTCGCGCACGGCGAGGTTGAGCGCCTGGATCTTACCATCGACGCCCATGCTGCCCGACACGTCAGCGAGTACGACAATTGGCAGCGGGCGCGGCGATTGGGTGGTGAATTCCTTGAGCTTGCTCATCGGTCCCTCCGTTCCCATGTGCTGGTGATGGGGCAAGTCACATTATCCATCCTCTGGATGTCGTTTGTGTTCGTCATCATGGCGGGTCAATGGCTACACCAACGTAGCCAATGGGACCCATCGCATGGGACGTGCCAAGCACGGCCTGATGAAAGAAGTGCATGATTTTGCAGGAGAACGCACTCGCACATCCCTGTGAGCGAGCAGTGGTTTGCCCTCAACAAAGCAGAAACATGCCGACGGCAGCATTCAGCATGTTCTTGCTCACATAGCGGCAGTATAGAGCCGACGTGGCTCTCGTTCATTCCGCAAGTGGCTGGATTCCGGCGACTTCGTCGGCTGGCACTCTCCTTGAGATAGCCGGCGGCGGAGGTTCACCATGCTCGCCTACGAAGCCGATTGTCGCTCCACGCATCACTACAAGGCCCGCGCCGCCGAACGGGCGCTCCGCTCCAACGTCGAGGAGTTCCTCATGATGTGGGGAACAGAGACGCGCGCAGCCGGGGCCACGCACATCACCTTGGTCCGGCGCGACCTCCCCCTCGACCTGCGGGACAGCGAGGCGGCGGATCGCGCCGAAGGATGGATTATTGTCGCGGGCGACGATGGCGCCCTCATCACCTGCTACCGCAGGACCAATGCTTGGCGCTTCGTTCGGCGGAAGAGCCAGATGCGCTCGCGTCGGCGCTCGCGGAGGAACTGAAGATGCAGCAACGAAAGGCTGACATCCAATGACGGTCATAATCAGCGTGTCGTGGGTGTCAGTCAATAATGACCCCTACGAGCGCGCGAAGAACGGCGGATATCTTGAACCCGATGGCGAGAAGACACCGGGCCCTACGCTGGAGTTCCTCTTCAACGCCGCCTCCCCCATCGCGAGCCGCGTGAAGAAGCACTACGTCCTCGTGCGGCGCCCGAGGACGCCCGAGACGGGCGGACGGCTCGTGCATCCGCGTGAGGCCGACGTCGCCGACGAACTGGCCAAAGCGATTGAGAGCCGGAAGGGCGCGCCGGAGGTCGAGTTCGTGTGGTGGGACACCGACGCGCCGCCGACGGACCACCGTGAGCTCTTCCTCTTCACGGCCCGCGCGATGGCCAGAATTCGGCGTGAGAACCCGCGAGCCGACATCGTCGTGAACATCAGCCCTGGTACGCCCGCGGCCCAGACCGTGATGCTCCTCGCGCTACAGGCGCGATTGGCAGGCGACGATGTCCGGGCGTTCCAAAGCACGCCTCGGGACAAGCGACGCGGGTCGAACGACCTCGTACGAGCGGTGCCCTGGAACCTGCTCGCCGAACTCGCGGCCACGCCCACCGAGGTCGATGACGCGGGCACAAGGCCCACCGACTGGAGTCTCGATCGTGCGCGCTCTCCAAGGCTGCGCGAGGTCTCCACCCTCGTGAATCAGTACTGCGGGGTTCCCTTCCCTGTGCTCATCATGGGCGCGCGGGGGACCGGCAAGACCGAGATCGCGCGCAGGCTGCGTGAGGGGTTTCGCGAGTGGACGGCGCAGTCACTGTCGAAGTGGGATTTCCATCTTAACTGCGCTGAGTTCCGAGGCGACGCGAACATGCTGCGGAGCGCGCTGTTCGGTCACGTGAAGGGGGCCCACAGCCAGGCGATGAAGGACGAAGCAGGTCTCCTTGAGAAGGCGGCCGACGACTGCGTGTTCCTGGACGAGATCCACTGGATGGACCCACAAGCGCAGGGCCTATTGCTTGTCGCGATTCAGCGCAAGGGGAGCATCCGTCGTATCGGTGCAGATAAGTCGATCCCAGCGAAATTCAGGCTCGTCGCGGCGACAAACCAACCGCGCACCATCCTCCGCGAGAAGCTCACGCCGGACTTCCTCGACCGCGTCTCGGATCTCATCATCGAGATTCCAGAACTGCGTGACTGCCGCGAGGATCTCGGTGACATCTGGAGATCCGTCGTGCGCCGCGCGTGCGAGGAGTTGGTGCATCGCGATCCGGCGCGCGCGATCGGCACCGGCACTGGTGCTGGGCGTGTCGACGATCTCATCGCCGAGTTCCAGCCCCATCACGCCAAGGTCGAGCGCGCTATTGGCACGATGCGCCTCGCAGGTAACTTCAGGGATCTCGAGAAACTCGCGCGACGGCTCCTCGTAGGTGGGCTCGCGAAAGGGCGCTTCCTTTCGTTGAAGGACGAGTTCGTACGCTCGGAGCTAGACCGCCTTCGCAAAGAGGAGCGCATCGATGCGGAGCACGGAGCGGGCCCTGCAACGTCGCTCGTCGACGAGTTGCCGACGGTGGCGCGCTGCGAGGACTACTTGCGCGAGGTTCGCGACACGGGGACGGTGCTCCCCGGTCCGGCGGCGGTCGACGAATGGGAGCGGCGGCTCCTGCTCGCGGCCCATGCCGTCGGGGGAAGCGGGGCAAAGGCTGCGGCGCTGCTCGGCATGAACGCGCGGACCTTCAACGCGAAGATGGAAAAATGGGACACGGCAGCGACATCGATCGGCCAGGGGCGGCTTCGTGCCCGCGCGGACTTTGAATAGCACCTTTGTGAGCCCCCGAAGGCCCCAACCGTCCAGAACCCAGGCCTTCGCGCGCGAGAGCGTCCACTCCCCGGCAGTCACCGGCCCCCGTCCGCCGACAGGGCCGCCGCGCCCCGGTGAGCGCCCTACCCTTCCGCCGCGCGAACGCAACGGACGCGGCATGGGGCCGCGCCGCGCATGGGGAGACAGGACGCCATGGGCATCAGCAAGGGCAGTGCGCAGTGGAACGGCGGGTTCAAGGACGGCAAGGGCGCGATGAAGCCCGGTCACGCCGCGGAGGTCCCCTTCTCGCTCGGCACCCGCTTCGAGGGACAGCAGGGCAGCAACCCGGAGGAGCTCATCGGCGCGGCGCTCTCCGGCTGCTTCTCCATGGCCCTGTCGGTGGGGCTGGAGAAGGCGGGCCTGAAGCCCACGCGCATCCAGACGAACGCGGACGTGCACCTGGACAAGCAGGGTGACGGCTTCGCCATCACCACCATCGACCTCACCACCGAGGCCACCATCCCCGGCGCCAACGACGCCCAGTTCCAGAAGATCGCCGAGGAGACCAAGAAGGGCTGCCCCGTCTCCAAGGCGCTCGGGGGCGTGAACATCACGCTGAAGGCGAAGCTCGCGACCTGACGGGCCTCGCGCCGGCCTTCAACCGCCGGCGCACGCGTCCCGGCACTCCTGCCGGCACGCGACGACCTCCGGGGTGTTGCCCACGCAGGTCGCGTAGCACTGGCTCAGGCACGGCGTGAGCTCATGCTCCGCCGTGCCGGGCTCGTCGTCCCCGGCCGGGTCCTTCGCGTCCCCCGGCGGGTCATCCCCGGGAGGGGTGTCCACCGGAGGAGCGTCCGCGGGGCCACAGGCCGCCAGCAGCCAGCCCGCCGTGGCCAGCGCCATCATCCAATTGCGCCGCATGCGCCACTCCTTCGCGCTGGACGGAGAAGGCTTCACTCTAACCGCGAAAGCCGTGGAAGAATCCGCGCCCGTGGCCGATTCGCCCAACAGGAGGTCTTCTGCGCAGGTGGGTGAGACGGACGATGTCACGGACGCGGTTCGGCGCGCGACGAGGGGGGAGTCGTCCGCCTTCAGCGAGCTGTACCGTCGCACCCGCCCTCTGGTAGCCCGGCTGGTCGCGGGTTTCGGCACACTGGATCCCGACGAGGCGGAGGACGTCCTCCAGGAGTCCTACGTGCGGGCGTTCCGGGGGTTGGCCCAACTGAAGTCGGTGGGGGCCTTCACCCCGTGGTTGTTGACCATCGCGCGCAACCGGGCGCGCACGCGGCTGGAGCGCCGCAGCCTGCTCCAGCGGATGGAGGAGGAGCTGGCGGATCCGACGCCGGAGACAGTGCCGGCCCTACCGCCCACGCTCCAGGTGGAGCGGGACATCGAGGTGGTGCGGCAGCTCATCGCGGAGCTGCCCGAAGGCGAGGAGAAGAAGACCGTGCAGCTCTTCTACATCGAGGGTCAGCTCTCCGCGCGGGAGATCGCCGAGCAGCTCGGCGTGGGCAAGAGCACGGTCACCATGCGGCTGGAGCGGTTTCGCGGGCGCATCAAGCGCGAGCTCCTCCAGCGGGTGCTCGCCGGACGGTGGGATTGAAGCCATGAGACACCTGGACGCCACCGCGATGGCCGAGCTCGCCAGGCGCGACCCCGCCACGGTCGCCTGGTTCCGTGAGCACCTGGCCTCGCCCTGCGAGGCCTGTGAGACGTTCCTCGCCACACACTCGGACGCGCTCGACGGGCGGACGGACGCGCTGCTCCTGGCGCTCGCGCCCGAGCGCAAGGCCGAAGCCGAGGTCATCCCGCTGCGCTCCGCGCCCCGCGCCCGCCGCTTCGCCCCGCCGCCCGGACGGTACTGGGGCTGGATGGCCGGCGCGCTCGCCGCCTCCGTGCTGATGGTGGTGCTGGTGCCGCTGGTGAAGGGGCCCCGGGGCGTCAGCGAGTGGAACGGCCAGAAGGGCCCGGGCCGCATCTCCCTGGAGCTGGCCGTGGTCGCGCGGAGCACCGACGGGGCGCTGCGCCGGCTGGACTCCGGCGGGGACGTCACCCGCGACGAGGTGCTGCTCCTGCGCTACCACGCCACGGAGTCCGGCGTCGCGTTGCTCTACCAGCAGCGGGAGGAGCAGGCGCCGGAGCTGCTTGGCCGCTTCCCCCTGACCGCGGGCACCCACGACCTGGAGGGGCCTGACGGGCTCGCGGGCGTGAGCCTGGAGTCGGACGAAGGCCGGCTGTCGCTGGCGCTGGTGGCCTTCGCCCCCGGTGAGCCCGCCTCGGAGCAGGACGCACTCGCCGCGCTCGCCGCGGACGGAAGCCCGGATGCACGCCCGGGAACCGTGGTGAGGTTCGACGTGCGGGTCCAATCCGGTCAAACTCTGGCCCCGTGAGGCGCCTCCTTCCCCTGCTGCTCGTCCTCCTCTCCGCGTGCGCGGGCCCTTCCGCCACGGCCGGAGACAAGGGTGGGCTCGTGCCGCTGCGGCTCGACGCCGCGGACCTGTCGCGCGCGTACACGCCCCGGCGGCTCGCGCTGCTCGTGGGCGTGTCCTCCTTCGATGATCCGCAGTGGCGCTCCCTGCGCTTCTCCGCCAAGGACGCCAGCGACCTGGCGGCGGCGCTGACGGACCCCGCGCGAGGCCACTTCGACCAGGTGCGCGTCCTCACGCGCCCGGAGGAGACGACCCGCGACGCCATCCTCGCGGCGCTGCGCCAGCTTCGGCGCGAAGCCACCCGGCCCGACGACGTGGTGATGGTGTACCTGTCCGCGCACGGCACGCTCGCGCGCGACGGCCGGGGCGAGCTCACGCGCTACCTCGTCACCCGCGACGCGTCCTACCGCGCCATCCCGCAGACGGCGCTCTCCATGGACGCGCTGAAGGCGGAGTTCGAACAACTGCCCAGCCGGCGGCGGCTGCTGGTGCTGGCCACCTGCCACAGCGGCAGCGGCAAGTCGCTGCTGCCGCGCGAGCTGGAGGTGGAGCTCGCGGGCATCAAGTCCGGCTTCTACGCGCGCCCCCTGGAGGAGTCGTCCCGCGCCTCCATGGTGTTCGCCGCCAGCGACTGGGGCGAGACGGCGCGCGAGGACGAGGGCCTGCGCAACGACATCTACACGTACTTCCTCATCGAGGGCCTGGGCGGGCTCGCGGACCGCAACGCGGACGGCGCCGTCACCGCCACGGAGGCGCACGACTACGCGCGCCGCCGCACCTTCGCCTTCACGGAGGGCCGCCAGCGCCCGTCCGCGGAGATCATGGAGGTGGGCGCGGATCCGGTCATCCTCGCCGGCCGCATCGACCGCACGGGCCAGCCGGAGCTCTTCTCCTACAACCCGCGCCTGGACGGCTTCCTGCTCAAGGTGGACGGCGAGCCGCGCCTGGAGCTGCCCGGAGGCGCCGCGGTGGGGCCGGGCCGGCGCACCGTGGAGCTCACCAAGGGCGACGCCGTCCTCGTGCGGCGCGAGGTGGACGTGGCCCGGGGCGAGCGCCTGCCGCTGGAGCGCCTGCTGTCGGACGCCATCCCGCGCCGCGCGCTGTCGCTCGTGGGCGGGATGATGTCCTTCGCGGATGGCAGGAGCCGGCGCGAGCTGCTGCCCGCCGCGCCCCAGGTGGGCGTGGTGCTGCGGCTGGAGGACCTGCCGCTCCAGGACCTGGGTCTGATGCTGGACATGGGGCTGGGACACGGGCGCGAGAAGCTTCAGATGGCGCCCGGCAGCGAGGTGCCCTTCCGCTACACCACGCTCACGCTGGGCGCGGCGGTGCCGTACCTGTGGCGCTGGGAGCGGCTGACGCTATTCGCCGGCCCGCGTGTGGCCGCGCTGTACCTGGGCAGGTCTTTCGCCGTGGAGGCCTTTTCAGGAGGCCAGCGCTACTTCACCGTCAGCCCCGGTGTCGTCGGCGGACTGGCGTGGCGCCTGGGGGAGCGGCTGGAGCTCACCGTCCAGGGCCAGGGGATGCTGACGTACGTGGTGGTGGACGGGCAGGGACAGGCCGTGGGCTTCATCGGCGGAAACGCCGGCGTGGGGTACCGCTTCTGATGCGTCGCCAATCCCTGCTGCTGACCCTGTCGTCGCTCGGCCTGGGCCTGGGCCTGGGCGCGTGCGGAGGCCTGGACAACGAGCCCTTCCGCGCGGGCACCGTGCAAGGCCGGCTCACGGAGTTCGACCCCGCCGTCGCGCTGGTGTCCGTGCTGGGCGCGCCCGGCGTGCGCGGCGGCGTGGACGCGCAAGGCCGCTTCACGCTGGAGGACGTGCCCGCGGGCCCGGTGGAGCTCTTCGTCCTGGCCACCTACGACAAGGCCGCGCGGGTGCCGCTCACCGTGCAGGGCGGCCAGTCCGTGGACGTCGCGGACGTCTCGCCGCGCACCGCCGGGAGCTTCCTCGTGAAGCTGCTCGCCCGGGGCCGCCTGCTGGTGACAGAGGCGAAGGCCGTCGTGGACGGCACCCCCATCGAAGCGTCGGGGCTCAACGACAGGGCCCCCCGGCGCCTGGGGCCGCTGCCGGAGGGCTGCTATGGCGTCAGCGTCTCCGCGCCCGGCTTCATCGCCACGAGCCTCCAGGGCTGTGTGGAAGCCGGCAAGCAGACGGCGCTGACCGTGGAGCTCGTCCCGGAACCCGGGTACGCCGGGCAGGGCTGCGCGCGCACGGGCTGTGCCGCTGACAGCCATTGCGCGTTGGAGGGCGGCTGCGTGGAATGCCTCGAAAACAGCCACTGCGCGTCGTCACAGGCCTGCAATGGCTTCCGCTGTGAAGAGAGCTTTCCGTAAAGCCACACATATCCGGACCGTCCGTCTCCTCACACTTCGCCGCCCGTCTGAAGCTGTGGCCACTCCGGGAGCATCCGGGTCTTCCTGACAACGAGGCACTCCGCTCTCCAAGCGGCCCCCCACCGCCTCGTGTCACAGGAGGATGACCATGCGTATCCCGACCGCTCGCTCTTCCGCGAAATGGATGATGTTGTGCGCGACGCTGCTGTCCCTTGGCTGCGGCGGCCCCACGGAGTCGGAGGATCCGTCGCTCGTCACGGGCGATGACAACCTGGGGGGTGCGCCCGGCGAGGCGCTCGCGGATGGCGGCACGTCGCCCGGAGGCCAAGGCGGCTTCACCCTCTGCCACATTCCGCCCGGCAACCCCGCCAACGCGCACACCATCAAGGTCGGCGTGCCCGCGGTGCCCGCGCACCTGCGCCACGGCGACACGGTGGGCCCCTGCGGCGACGAAGGTGAGCCGCCCACGGATGGCGGCACCAGCGAGCCGGACGGTGGCACGTCGGACGGTGGCTCGGGCGGCGGCATCGACGCCGGTCCCCAGTGCATCCCCGAAGGCAACGAGTGCTCCGTCGAAGTGGGCGAGAGCTGCTGCGATTCGCTGTCGTGCACGGAAGGCCGTTGCTGGCCGGTCATCGGCTGACAAACGCCGTGGCCGGTCCGGATGCGGGAGGGTCTCCTCCCGCATTCTTCCCTGATTCCAACAAAGGTTGACCCATGAAGACCCTGCGACACCTGACCTCCACCCTGCTCATGGCCACGGGCCTGCTGTTCCTCGCGGCCTGCGGCGACGGCAAGTCCCACGTCACCCTGAAGCTGACGGACGCCCCGGGCGACGGCATTGAAAAGGCCGTCGTCACCATCTCCAAGGTCTACCTGAAGGGCAGCGTGGAGGGAGACAAGGACGGCAAGGGCGACGTGGTGCTCCTGAGCGAGCCCGTCACCACCGACCTGCTCACGCTGGCCAACGACACCGCGGACCTGGTGAAGGACGCGGAGGTTCCGGCCGGCACGTACAAGGAGCTGCGCTTCGTCATCACCGGCGGCTACATCCAGGTGAACCAGGACGGCGTCAGCCGCATCTTCGCCACCTCCGACAACTACGAGGGGCTGCCCGAGGGCGCCCGGGTGGACGGCCACCTGCAGATGCCGAGCGCCAGCAGCTCCGGCCTCAAGGTGAAGTTCGACAAGGACGCGGACGTCACCATCACCAGCGATGACGACCAGAAGGTCATCCTGGTGGACTTCGACGTCGCGCAGAGCTTCGGCAAGGAGGCCGGCGGCTCCGGCCAGTGGGTCATGCGCCCCGTCATCAAGGGCGCGGACATGGAGTTCTCCGGCAACGTGGAGGTGACGCTGGAGGCCGGGAGCGTGACCCTGCCCATGGGCTTCCCGCAGTTGGCCGGCTTCTCCGCGGTGCTCATCAACGCCGACGGCAGCCGCGAGACGCTGGCCTTCAGCGCCAGCACGGAGACCCGCTACGTGGCGAACTTCAAGTACCTGCTGCCCGGCACCTACCAGGTGGACCTGGTCGGCCCCGAGGGCGTGACGTTCAGCACGGACATCACGCGCCCGGCGACCGCGACGGTCGGCTCAGGCGCGCAGTCCGACGTGAACTTCGTCCTCACGTCCTTCGACGTCGAGTAGTCCCACTTCGGGGTTCAGGCCGCCTTCTCGCCCGGCTGCGCCTGGGCGGCCTGGACCTCCAGGGCGATTTCAATCTTCTCGCCCACCAGCACGCCGCCCGCCTCCAGGGCCTGGTTCCACGTCAGGCCGAAGTCGCTGCGGTTGATGGACGTCTTGGCCTCGAACGCGGCCTTGGTGTTGCCCCACGGGTCCTTGGCGATGCCCAACTGCTCGGCCTCCAGGACGACCTCGCGGCTGATGCCGCGGATGGTGAGCTGACCCGTCACCTTCAGGTGCTTGCCGGAGGGCTCCACCTTCGTGCTCTGGAAGGTGAGCGCCGGGAACTTCTCCACGTCGAAGAAGTCCGGCGAGCGCAGGTGGTTGTCGCGCTGCTCGACGCCCGTGTGGATGCTCGCCGCCTCGATGGAGACGGACACGGAGGACGCAGCCAGGTTCGCGTCGTCCAGCGTGAGCGTGCCGCTGAACTTCGTGAAGTTGCCGCGCACCTTCGCCACGACCATGTGGCGGACGCTGAAGTGGATGCCCGTGTGCGTGGTGTCGATGTTCCAGGTGGTGGTGGCCATGGTCGTCTTCCTTGTCGTGAGCGCCGCGTTGGCGGCGGTGTGTTTCAACGAGGCGTAAGGTAGCGGCCCCCCACGTTCCGGATTAGACGGGACGCACAGGATGCACTGTTCCACGGCTGGAACAGTCCTGCGCCTGCGCGAGGGAAGGGCCATGGACCTCAACGAACTCCTCGTCTTCGCCCGGGTGGTCCAGGCGGGCAGCTTCACGGCGGCGGCGAAGGCGCTGCGCATGCCCAAGTCCACCGTGAGCCGCAAGGTCTCCGAGCTGGAGGAGCGCGTGGGCGCGCAGTTGCTCCAGCGCACCACGCGCACGCTGCACCTGACGGAGGTGGGGCGCGCGTACTACGCGCACTGCGAGCGCATCGTCGCGGAGGCGGAGGCGGCGGAGCTGGCGGTGACCCGCATGCAGGCGGGGCCCCAGGGCCTCCTGCGCGTGACGACGCCCCTGTCCGTCCACTTCCTCGCGCCGCTGGTGGCGCGCTTCATGGAGCAGTACCCGGACGTGCAGGTGGAGCTCCTGTGCACGGACCGCGCGGTGGACCTGATGGAGGAGGGCTTCGACCTGGCGGTGCGCGCCGGCCGGCTGCCGGACTCGTCGCTGATGGCCCGGCGGCTGGGGGACATCGAGTGGCTCGTGGTGGCCTCACCCGGGTATCTCCAGGCGCGGGGCGCGCCGAAGACGCCGTCGGACCTGGCGAAGCACGACTGCCTCTTCTTCGGCAAGTCGGTGCAGGGCAACGTCTGGACGCTGCACGCGGGCGGGCGCTCCGTCGACGTGAAGGTCTCCGGGCGGCTGGTGGTGAACGAGCCGGACATGCTGCGCGCGGTGACGACACTGGGCGCCGGGGTGGCGCTCATCCCGGGCCAGCAATGCATCGAGGACCTGGCGTCCGGGAGGCTCCAGCGGGTGCTGCCGGACTGGAGCTCCACGGGCGCGCCGGTGCATGCCGTCTACCCGCCCACGCGCCACCATGTGCCCAAGGTGATGGCCTTCGTGGAGGTGCTGCGCGAGCACTGGCCCCAGAACCCCGAAGCACTCAAGCGGGCGAAGCGCTGAGACAGTGCCGGCGTTTCGTTCCGCGGATGGAACGATGTGTCCCGAGGTTCGCGTCTGGCCAGGTGGCGTTCGCAAGCGCATGTTGTGCCTCGAAAGGAAGCACACACCATGATGAACGTTCGCCCCTCCGAAGCACGCGGTCACGCCAACCACGGCTGGCTGGACTCGCATCACACCTTCTCGTTCGCGAGCTACTTCGACCCCGACAACATGGGTTTCCGCGCCCTGCGCGTCATCAACGAGGACCGCGTGCAGGCCGGCGAGGGCTTCGACACGCACCCGCACCGGGACATGGAGATCATCACCTACCCGCTGAGCGGCGCCATCGCGCACCGTGACAGCACGGGAGGCCAGGGGCTCCTGCGCGCCGGTGAAGTCCAGCGCATGACGGCCGGCACGGGCGTGATGCACAGCGAGATGAACGGCTCCAACGAGGACGTCCACTTCCTGCAGATCTGGATCATCCCGGAGAAGAAGGGCCTGAAGCCTGAATATGAGCAGAAGTTCTTCCCGGAGAAGGACCGGCAGGGACGCTGGCGCGTGGTGGCCAGCCCCGACGCCCGCGACGACAGCCTCACCGTGCACCAGGACGTGCTGCTCAACAGCACGCTGCTGAGCCCGGGAGAGAAGGCGGAGTACACGCTGCCCAAGGGGCGTCACGCCTGGGTGCAGATCGCCCGCGGCACGGGCACGCTCAACGGCGTGGCCCTGAAGGCCGGTGACGGAGTCGCCGTGTCCGACGAGTCGAGCCTCGTGCTCACCGCCTCCGAGCCGCTGGAGGCCCTGCTGTTCGACCTGGCCTGATGCGCCGGGCACGAAGAAGGCCCCCGGGTCCCTGAGTGGATCCGGGGGCCTTGTCGTTTCTGGGGCCCCCTCCCCGCCCGCCTCACGGGTCCCACTGGATGCGGTAGGAGCAGGCGTGGCCGTCGAAGTCGAACGGCTCCACCCGGAGGTTCCGGGCCCCGGCCCTGGCCAGTCCCGCCTCGATGATGCCGCGCATGTAGCCGGGGTTCCCGTTGCACTCGCTCACCCGGAGGACATGGTGCGCGAGCCCCTGGGTCTCCAGCTCCGTCTGGAGGTAGTTGTTCACGGTGGCGAAGCTCTCCTGGATGCGGATGACGACGCGCTCCGGCCCGAAGATGGGCCACATCGCGACGAGCGCCTTGCCCAGCATCGTCTGCTCCACCCCCTGGATGAGCCCCGCGCCCAGGCGCCGGTAGGCCTCGCCTGTATCGACGTCCGGGTAGAGCTCCCGAGCCGTGATGCGGAGCGCCTCCGCGAACACGACCCGAGGCGTGTTCCGGGGGATGGGCGCATCCAGGTCCAGGCCGGCCTGCTTCAACTGGCGCTTCAGCTCCGGAGTGAGCCGCCCTCCAATGGAGCGAAAGAGCCCTTCAATCGTGTGACGATAGACAACCTGCTCGGCCATGAATCCGTCCGGGGGTCGGATGTAATTGCGCGCAGCCGTGATGGCAGCTCACGGCAATGTCATCACGAACGCGCGACCGTCCGCCAGACGTCACGTAACCTCAATCAAATCCGTCTGTCTTTCCCAGACACCGGAACTGCGCAGCTATTCAGGTGTTACGCGGCTCCAGGGAACTCCCCGGTTATCGTCTCAGCCGCCCCACCGGATGCGGTAGGAGCAGGCGTGTCCGTCGAAGTCGAAGGGCTCGACGCGCAGGTTCCTGGCGCCGGCCTTGGCCAGGCCCGCTTCGATGAGACCGCGCAGGTAGCCCGGGTTCCCGTTGCACTCGTTGACGCGGATGATGTGGTGCCCGGGGCCCTGGGTGAGCAGCTCCGACCGCATGTAGTTGTTGACGGTGGAGAAGCTCTCCTGGATGCGGACCACGACGCGCTCGGGCCCGAAGATGGGCCACATGGACACGAGCGACCTGCCGAGCACGGTCTGCTCCATCCCCTGGATGATGCCGACGCCCAGGCGCCGGTAGCCCTCGCCCGCGTCGAGCTGGGGATACAGGTGCTCGACGGTGACGCGAAGCGCCTCCGCGAAGATGGGCCGGGAGGTGTGGTGCGGAGACTGGGCGTCCAGGTCCAGGCCCACGTCCTTGAGCTTCTTCCGGAGCTCCGGAGTGAGCCGATCCCCGATGGAGCGGAACACCCCCTCCACCGTGTGGCGATAGACGATCTCTTCTTCCACGAAACACCCCGGCCCAGCCCGGCGGTCCCATTCCGCCGTGTCGCAAAGTATCGTAACCGATCCTCCTGACGAATCCGAAGCCCCCCAGGGGCCAGGATCCGGGTCTGTGGCGTCCCACCCATGTTTCACGGCCGGCACGGGAGATTAATCTCGTATTGCGCGACTCCAGCGCCCCCGGACGCCCGGGGTGGGCTCCGCGCGGATGTTTGTCTTTGATTGAGGCCGGACGTGATGGACCCACCCGGGGTCAGTGGAAACCGCATCAGCCTGAAAGGGCTAGCGGTTTTCCCTGACATCGTTTTTCGACCTATCGGGGCATGACAGGAATTGACGGCATTTGATAGACCCTCGCGCCCGGGGGGCCATGGCCAGACAGCCCTTCTCTCGCCCAGCCTTGGAGACGTCGAATGCGCACGCCGTCAGTCCTTGCATCCGAGCACCATTCCGCGAAGTCCTTGTCCACGCACCAGGGAAACCAGCTCAGCCATGAGCTGTGGTCGCTGGTCCAGCGAGGTCTGGTCTACCCCTCGCCCTACGCCGTGTTCGCGACGTTCTGGCGCACGCCGGAAGGCACCGGCGAGCCGCTGACCCGCGCGCTCCTCCAGAAGCTGATGCGGGACGTGCGCGAGGAGATCCACACCCGCTACGGGAGCGCCAACACCACGGCCATCGTCGGAGTGGGCTTCCGGCTCTGGCAGGAGTGGTGCGCCGAGGACGGGACCGACCTGCCCGAAGGCATGAAGCTGGCCTTCCCGGAGGAGTCCTCGCCGGACTGGCGCTCCAGCGTGTTCTCCCGCTCGAACGGGACGTTCGTCGACTCGCAGGGCGACCTGTGGTTCCACATCAAGTCCGACGAGGAGTCCCACTGCGACGCGGTCTTCGACTTCATCCACGCGCGGCTGCAGGACCAGGCGCGCTGCGTGCGCTCCGGACCGAGTGACCACCAGAAGGCGGCCACCAAGTCCACGCGCCCCGACAAGCGCGGCGGCAAGGTGCTGGGCTGCCGCTTCTCGGAGAACCTCAACAACCCGTCCGACCCGGTCTCCATCCAGGAGCAGACGCTGGTCGGCTTCGAGGACCCCGCGCACCTGGGCGCCTCGTTCGTGCTCGCGCAGCGCTTCGAGATCAACTGGGAGCACCTGCTGGACATGAGCCCCCAGCAGGTAGAGGACCTGGTGGGGCGCACCACCGAGGACATCCTCATCCCCAGCCAGGACCAGCGCAGCCACATCAAGAGCGCCCGCGTGCAGGACGCCCAGGGCAACACGCTGCAGGTGCTCCGGCTGGGACTGCCCTTCGGGCAGGCGAACACGGTTCACAACAACGAGCTGCGCGCCAAGGGGGCCAGCCTCCGTGACGAGGCGGGCATCTACTTCGCGGGCTACGCCCGGAGCGTCCGCGCGCTCGAAGCGGTCATGAACCAGCAGATTGGCGACCAGCGCGGCTTCATGCGGGACCGGCTGCTCTCCGAGGTCCGCTCCAACCTGGGCGGCTTCTATTACATCCCCAGCCAGGCGGACCTGGGGCTGGAGCCGGTGAAGCTCCAGAGCGCGGAGCAGCAGGACTGGAAGCGCTTCCCCGGCGTGGACTGGAGCCGGCTGGACCGGCACTTCGACGTGGCCTCGTCGAACGGGTACATGCATTACAACCACAAGAACTACCTGTTCCAGATGGCGACGATGTCCGGGGACAAGCGCCGGACGCACCAGCCCCCGTCCAACCGGGTGCTGCAATTGCTGTCGGACGCCTTCTCCCGCTGGCAGGACAACTGGTACGTCAACCGGTCGCAGCAGGAGCTGGAGCACCTGTGCGCCTACGTGGCGCGCCAGTACGGCCCCGCGAAGGCCCGAGAGGTGATGGGGCTCTCCGTGGTGGAGCGGATGGGCTGGGCCATCAAGGTCAGCCTGGGCCAGGTCTTCGCCAGCGACGCGTATGGCTTCCGGGGCCGCCGTCAGGACGCGCAGGGCAACTGGTACAACGGCGCGGACACCTATCGCATCCACCCCGTGGAGCTCATCGTCGGCGCCATGCCCAACCTGGGGCTCGGCCAGGGTCGGTATGTCATTGATTACGCGCGCAAGGACGAGGAGCTGGGCAACTTCTTCGCGGGGCTGAGCTCCGCGTCGGGCGTGGGCCACCTGGTGCCGGGCTTCCAGCGCGCCCTGGACCGGGGCCTGGGAGGGCTGATGGCGGACGTGCAGGCGCGGCACGACGCCACCCAGGATGAAGGCAAACGTCAGTTCTACCGGGGCGTCGTGCTGTCATTGGAGGGCGTGCGAGACCACTGCCTGGCCTACGCGGCGCTCGCGGGCAAGATGGCCGCGGAGCTGTCCCTGGGGCAGCACGCGGAGCGCGACAACCTGCTGAAGATCCAGGAGCGGATGCAGCGGCTGGCGACGGAGCGGCCCCAGACGATGCTCGAGGCCGCGCAGCTCCTCTTCACGCTGCACGCGGGCCTGCACCTGATTGGCGAGCCCACGGCGGTGGGCCGGTTGGATCAGATGCTCTTCCCCTTCTACGAGCGCGACGTGGCGGCGGGCGTGCTGGACGACGAGCAGGCGCAGGAGATCATCGACTGCTTCTGGGTGAAGCTGGGGGAGAAGGTGCTGCTCAACCGCCAGTTCGTGGAGGACCACCAGCCCTTCGGCAACCTGGCCATGGGCGGGATGAGCGGCAACTACCCGCAGGGCGCCGCGAACAACCAGTGGATCCAGCAGGTGACGGTGGGAGGGACGGTCGCGGACGAGACGCCCGGAGAGGGCCGGCCCGCGTACAACCGCATCACCCTGCTCTGCCTGCGCGCGGCTCGGAGGCTGCCGCTCAACGCGCCGTGCCTGTCATTGCGCGTGCGCAAGGACATCCCGCCCGAGTACCTGCACGAGGCGGCGCTGGCGATCCTCAGCGGCGGCGCGCACCCCATCCTGCTCAGCGACGAGAAGATCATCCCCGGGCTGCTGCACAGCGGCGACGGCGTGGGCCAGGGCACGCAGCCCACCGCGGCCACGCCTGTCGCCGAGAAGGCCGGCCGCGCGTGGAGCAGCGAGGTGGTGCTCCAGGCGGCGCGGGACTACGCCTGCGACGGCTGCTACGAGCCGCAGATCGTGGGGCAGAACTGGTTCACGCTGGGAGGCATGACGGCGCTGTCGCCGCTGGAGGCCGCGCTCAACCAGGGCAAGAGCTGGAGCACGGCGGGCCCCATGTACTTCCGGGGCCAGCGCGTGTCCTTCACGTCGCCGCCGCCCTCGGCCATCCAGTCGTTCGAGCAGCTCCAGGACCTGTTCTTCCAGCACCTGAGCTGGATGTACGCGAAGCAGGCGGACGGCCTGGTGGGCGTCTTCGGAACCATGAGCGCCGTGTGCCCGTCGCCATTGCTGTCGGTGTTCGTGGACGACTGCATCGACAAGGGGTTGGACCTGTACGGGGGGGGTGCCCGCTACAACATGGTGGCCCCGTGCATCACGGCCCTCTCCACGGTCATCAACTCGCTGTACGCCATCCGGAAGATGGTGTTCGAGCAGGACACGGCGGTGACGTCCCTGCCGGAGCTGGTGGAGGCGCTGCTGTGCGACTGGGGCTACAAGATGGACGAGCCCTTCATCAGCACCTTCGCGGGTCCCGCGCGCATCGAGGCGAAGGCGCAGCGCTTCCGGGACCTGCGTCAGGTGGCGCTGGCCCAGCCCCGCTACGGCCGAGGCAACGAGGAAGTGGACCGTTTCGGCAACGCCTTCATCCAGCGCGTGGCGGAGACGGTGGTGCGCGTCTTCACGGAGCCCGCCGAGCCCACGGCCCAGAAGATGGTGGACCTGGCGAAGCGGTTCGGGACGCCGGAGAAGCCATTCGGCGGGTTCCAGGTTCAGCCCGGCGCGGGCACCTTCGAGAACTACCTGGAGTTCGGAGCGACCTGCGGCGCCTCCGCGGACGGGCGGAGGCTCGGGGAGACGCTGGCCTCGGACCTGAGCCCGTCGCCGAGCATCGCGGATCAGCCGGTGGATCATCAGGAGGAGGGCTTCGTGCGAGCGCTGTCCGGCTACACCGGAGCGGGAGCCGAGGGCTTCACGAGCGGAGCGCCCACGGACTTCAACATCCGCGAGGACTTCCCCGTGGGCTCGCTGGAGCGCGTGCTGCAAGCGTTCGCCCGGGGCCAGGGCTCGAACATCCTGACCATCACCTGCGCCAACCCGGAGACCTTCGAGCACGCGTCGAAGGACCCGGAGAAGTACGACGTGCTCCGGGTGCGCATGGGCGGCTGGTCGGAGTTCTTCGTCGCCATGTTCCCGGGCCACCAGGCACAGCACCAGCGCCGGCCGCTCAGCACGCCTGACGTGGAGCGCTGAGCCGCGGACCGTGGGGTGAGGGCCGAGCCACCCGCTGCTCGGCCCTCATGCGTCTACCCTTGGGGCTGGACCGGCTTCAACAGTCCCGCCCGGTTCAACTGGTCTTGAACCTGCTCGGCGAGCGCGATGTGCGCCGGGTTGCTTACCGTGAAGCGCTCGGGGCACATGACGATGAGCGTCCCCCTGTCCTCGATCAATTCGACATGCACCGGAGAGGGCAGCGGGGGCACGGTTCCCAAACGGCGAGACAGGTACGTGACCCATCCCACGAACGTGCCCGGCACCGCGAACTCCGACACCCTGTCTCGATGAGCCGTGGACGTGGCGATACCCCATTCGGGGTCCCAAGCCAGAACCGCTGCGCGAAGCGCCTGTGAAAGGACAGGAGCGGTCAGGATCCGCTCCCTGGCTTCACCTCCTGTCGGGAGTTCCATGACGCAGAGATCCCCCAAGAGCTCCGAGGTGGAGCCACATGCGATCCTGACGCCAGTGCTTGCGCCATCGGGCTCTCCGTTCCAGGCGGAGAAGGAAACCCCAGTCTCATCATTCCGGTACTTCTTCCTGAAGAGCTTGAGAAGCGACTCCTCACTCGGCACAAGTGGATGCCTGAGCGCATCAGCACGAGAGCCGGCTTTCTCGAACCATCGGTTGAACGTAGGTTCGGCGGGCGCCAGGAGGCGGAAGAAGACTTCGGCACGTCGAACATATGACTCGACTGGCTCAACCCGACCCGGCCAGTACGCCCCCAGGTAATATTTCTCGATCATCTGGCCTGATACCTACGGAGCCGGCGGGGTGAATACGACCTTGATGGTGCCAAGCCCTTCGTTCCTGAACAGGTCCCTGACTGCATCAGCAACTTCGCGCTCCGCGAAATGCCACTGGATCGGCGTACCCTTGGCCGCCTTGAATTGTCTCTTTGCTTGCTCAAGCATTCCGTCAGCGCCTCGGAACCAG
The DNA here is from genome assembly GCF_020037015.1 of Corallococcus sp. AS-1-6. Classification (GTDB taxonomy): domain Bacteria; phylum Myxococcota; class Myxococcia; order Myxococcales; family Myxococcaceae; genus Corallococcus. The sequence continues at coordinate 291,046 of NZ_JAIQDE010000002.1, forward strand.
GTTCTGAAACTCCCATCCTTGAGGAACCTGGAATAGCCCGGTCCCTTCGTTTCAAGGAGCACCCCCATCTTGAAGCCGTCGAACTTTACCTCCTGGACCTTGTAGACCTTCCCTGTCGGCGCCTCGGTGACCTGGGCCTGATACTTGCGAGATGCCTCGCTCATGCTTTCGCTGGCCGTCTCCCACCGCCCCGGGCCTTGCTCCCCCGGGGACGAGGGCTGCCCCGAACCCGCGCCGGTCCGCTGAAGGATGATGGCCGCCCCGGGCCCTCCACTCAAAACTGACACCGCGCGCCCCAGCGGCACCGAGACGCGCTCGATGACCAGCGCCCCCTGCACTGACAGTGAGAGCACCGGCACCGTGGCTTCCACGCCGGCAGCCATTCCCTTCAACGTTCGCGTCGTGACCGAGGCCGCGCCCCAGGTCGCGATGAAACTCGTCGCCAACCGCGAGACCTCGCGGATCTGCTCGCCCTGCGTCATGTACCGGAAGCGCTCCCAGTACGCGGGCGACGACGCGATGAGAGCCCCCACGCCGGCCGGCAGGTTGCTCAGCGCCATGAGGCTGTCCATGGGGCGGGAGAGGGCCTGCCCCAGTGCGTGGTACAGCTCCACGAAGGCATCCTGTGCCCCATCCAGGGAGCGACCAATGACATCCGCGTCGCTGTACACCTCGGCCAGAGGCCGCCAGTCCGAAGGCTGGAGTTGGGCATCGACCTGTCGAAAGACACCGCCCTTGCCGCTGTAGAAGCGCCCCAGTTCGAAGCCATGCGCGCGAAACGCGCCGTCCTTCCATTCGACCGGTGCCACCTTCTGCTGCGTGTTTCCAGTGAGGGCCCACGCGAGATAGCCATCCGGTCGGAGGACAGCCACCCGCTCCTGGGAGAAGCGATCCACCCGGCGCAGCAGTTCCTGTCGCGCGACTTCGCCGCCCTCCATCACCTCTCGCAGCAGGAAGCTCGCCGCCATGCGGGGCGGGAAGTTTCCCAGGGTCACGGGTTTCTGGATCAGTTGCCCAAGGAGCCGCGCTGCCTGCGTGGGTGTCATCCCCCCAACCGCCAGGGGCCGCGCGTCCTGATCATCCAGGCCTGCGCCCACAAGGAGGTTCTCCCAGGCGTCTTGCCTCGTGTCCCGGTGAGCAAGGCTGCCGCCCACGGCCCCTGCGATTCCTCGCGAGCCCTCTCCCGCCGCTTTCTCCCTGACGTTCCGGTGGCGCGCCATCCGCTCTCGCGCCCTGGAAGTCGCGAGGGAGGTCCGCGACGAGGACTGAGTGGGAGGCACCTCCTCACGCGGCGAATGCGTCCACTCTGGCGCGGGGGATGGGCGCTCCGTGTAGCGCAGACTCGCGCCTGGACGAGGTGTGGGCGAAACCGAGGCGCAACCGGTCCCTATCACCGTGAGGGCCAGCAGAAGGACTTCAGCGCGCATTGCCCACCCCTACGCCGGCAGTCTCCCGGCCGGGCTGCCCCGAGCGGGGTACGGTATCTCGCCGCGTAACGAAGCGAACTCTCCCGGAGGCAAAACTCTTTCAGCTCCCGATCAGGGGCGGCGTCTGGCCCAGTACCTCGATGAGTTCCGCGACCACCTGGACTGCGTCCTCCTCGACGACCTCAAGCACGATCGGCGCGTAGGCTGGGTTCGTGGGCTTCAGCGTGATCTTCGTGTGTCGCCACGAGTCGCCGGCGCGGCCCTTTTCGCTCTCGTAGCGCTTCACCGTGTAGCGGTGCCCCGTCTCAGGGTCGGTGGCATCGCGAAGCTGGACAAGGACGGTGCGACCTTGCCGAGAACCCGTAACCGGGGCTGCGAAGAGGCAGTACGACCCGTCCTCGATGCCAGGCTCCATCGAGCGCCCGATGACCTGCGCGACGAACATACCCGGTCGCAGCCGACGCTCGCTGTCCACCTCGACCCACTCGAAGTCGTCGTCGGCGACGTGCTGCGGGCCGCTGAACGCCCCGGCCGCCGCCTTGAGCGGCACGAGCGGCACACACTTCACGTACCGGTCCGCCGCGGCTCCATCGACCAGCCGCAGCTTCGACCGGGCGGCACTCGGCAGCGAGCCCTCGCTGGCTCGAAGGCGGCGGTACGCCTCCTCCGCCATCCAGGACGTCACCACCTTCTGGAAGGGCACGTCGTTCATGAAGCGAACGAAGATGTCCTCGTTCTGGTCCATGCGGTCGACGAAGAGCCGCTCGAGCACGTTCTTGAAGAGCAGCTCGAACTTGTCGCCCGGGTTCACCGCGGCCGCGCGACGCAAGCCGCCGTCGCCCATCGCGGCCTCGACGATCTGATCGAAGAAGAGCTGATCGGCCTGATTGAAGTCAGTCCCGAATCGTTCATTGACGACGTCAATGAGCTGCGAGAGCGGCACGGGCTGCTCACGCAGCACGCCGCTCCCCACCTCTGCCGGTCCATCGAGCTTCCGCGCCTCGCCGTCCTTGAGGGTGATCGACCCCTCGCTGATCTTCTGCAGGCGGTAGTACTCGAGCTTGACCTCGTCATCGAACTGGTAGCCCGTTCCACTGGCTCTACGCGGGAGCTTTGTCATGAAGTGACGCAAGAACACGTAGAGGCGCTCGAGGTCCGAGTCCTGATACGGGATTACCTGGCTGAGGAAGCCGTATAGGTTCTGGAACGATTGCAGCTTGCCGCGCCACAGCTCTGCCTCGTCGGGGCCCTCATCCGAGCGCGCCTTGAAGCGCGAGACTGCGGGATCGAGCGCCGCGTTCATCGCTTGGTGGTCAAGGGCGCTCTGCTTCTGCTTGGGCTTGAAGTATACCTCGCAGAACCGCGCGACCTCCTCGTCGAGGTAGATACCCGCCTCGTCAAGCTCGCCTTTGATCGCGTAGAGCCGCGCCGGGTCGACCTCGTCACCGATCTCCGCACCCTCGTAGTAGGTCTTGAACGCCTCGCGGATCTCGTCGCGGTCGTTCACGAAGTCGAGGACGAAGGTGTCCTCCTTGAGCGGGTGGATGCGGTTGAGCCGAGAGAGCGTCTGCACGGCCTGAATGCCGGCGAGCCGCTTGTCGACGTACATCGTGTGCAGGAGCGGCTGATCAAAGCCGGTCTGGTACTTCTCCGCGACAAGGAGCACCTGGTACTCAGGCGAGGTGAAGCGCTCGGGCAACTCCTTCTCGCGGAGCCCGCCGTTCATCGCCTCCTCGGTGTACGAGACGTCGGCGAGCTTGTCGTCCTGCACGGCGCCGGAGAAGGCCACGAGCGACTTGATCGGGTAGCCCTTGTCCTTGATGTACTTGTCGAAGCTCTGCTTGTAGCGAACAGCTTCGAGCCGTGAACCGGTCACCACCATCGCCTTCGCGCGCCCGCCGATCTTGTGGCGCGTCACCGCGTGGAAGTGCTCGACCATCACCTCGGTCTTCTGGGCGATGTTGTGCGGATGGAGCTTGAGGAAGCGGGCCAGCGCGCGAGCCGCCTTCTTGCGCTCGACGTTCGGATCATCCTCGCACGACTTCAGGAGCCGGAAGTAAGTCGCGTACGTCGTGTAGCTCTTGAGCACGTCGAGGATGAATCCCTCTTCGATCGCCTGGCGCATGGTGTACCGATGCGCGGGCTTGCCGCTGCGGCCGAACACCGCGAGCGTCTTGTGCTTCGGCGTGGCCGTGAAGGCGAAGAAGCTCAGGTTCGCCTGTCGGCCTCGCTTGGCCATGCTGCGGAACAGCTCCTCAAGATCTTCGCTGCCTTCCTCGGCGGCCCGCCTCTGCGCCTCCTTGCGGAGCGCCTCGCCGCCTAGCACCTCTTTCAGGTCCGTCGCGGTCTCGCCGCCCTGGGAGCTGTGCGCCTCGTCGATGACGACTGCGCAGCGCCGGGTCTGGAGCGTCCCCTCGCCGGCCTCGCCGCGCTCCTCGGCCATCTTGAGCAGTTGGCGTGAAACGAAGGGGAACTTCTGCAGCGTCGTGATGATGATCGGCACGGCGCTCTCGAGCGCCTCGGCGAGCTGGCGTGAACTCTCGTCGATCTTCTGCACGACGCCGCGCTTGTGCTCGAACTGGTAGATGTTGTCCTGGAGCTGCTGGTCGAGAACTACGCGATCGGTGACTACGATGACGCTGTCGAAGACGCGCCGGTTGCTTTCGTCGTGCAGCGACGCGAGCCGGTGCGTGAGCCAAGCGATCGTGTTGCTCTTGCCGCTGCCGGCCGAGTGCTCGACGAGGTAGTTGTGCCCCGGACCTTCCGTGCGGGCAGACTCCACGAGAAAGCGCACCGCCTGGAGCTGGTGGTAGCGAGGGAAGACCATCTGCTCGGTCTTCACCTTTCGGCCCTGGTCGTCGCGCTTCTCGTCGACCTGCAGATGGAGGAAGCGCGCCAGCAGATCCAGAAAGCTGTCCCGCGCGAGCACCTCTTCCCAGAGGTAGGCGGTGCGGTAGCTCCGGCCTTGCGGGTCGGAAGGGTTGCCCGCGCCGCCGCCATCGCCCTTGTTGAAGGGCAAGAAGTGGGTGGCATTGCCCGCGAGGCGCGTCGTCATGAGCACCGTGTCGGTGTCGACGGCAAAGTGCACGAGCGTGCGCTTCTTGAACTCGAAGAGGGTCTCGCGCGGATCGCGGTCCTGTTTGTACTGCCGTCGAGCGTCCTCGACGGTCTGCCCGGTCATCTCGTTCTTCAGCTCGAGCGTCGCGATGGGGATGCCGTTCACGCTGAGCGTGACGTCGAGCGACTTCTCCGAGCGCGTCGAGAAGCGCAGTTGACGGGTCAGGCCGAGGCGGTTCTTGGCGTAGCGCTCCTCGAGCTCCGGGTTCAGCTCGTGCGCCGCCTTGAAGTAGGCGACGAAGAGCGTGCGCCCGTAGCACTTGAAGCCATGGCGCAGCGTCGCGAGCGAGCCGTTCGCGTCCATCCACTTGCAGAGGTCGGTGAGGATCTGCGCGCCCGTCTTCAGCCCGTGCAGCGCTTCGAGCTTCGCCCATTCCTTGGGCTGCGTGTCCTTGATGAAGTCGAGGACCACGGACGGGAAGATGGCGCGCTCGCGGTCGAAGCCATCGCGCGAGATGGTGACGTAGCCGTGCCCAAGAAGGTGGTGCTCGATGACCGTCTCGAACGCGGCCTCGGAGTGTCGGGGCGTGCTTGTCACGGTTCCTCCTTCCTCTTGCGGGGGCGCTTCGAATCGATGCGCTTCACCTCAGCCTCGAAGTCGCTCTCGAACTCGTGGTCCTGCCACACGCGGAACTTGGCGTACTGCTCCTCGGCGAGGCGCTTGGCCACCTCCGCGGAAACCTTGCCGGCGTTCGCGAGCACCTCGTACTCGTTGAACTGCAGGAACGCGTCGAGCTTCGCGACCCAGTGCGCCATCTTCATCGGGATTTGCCGCGCGGCCTGGTTCTCGGCGTAGTCGAGGTACATCGACACGATGCGCTCAAGTTCCTTGATCTCGCGCTCAATCATGTAGTTCTTGGCGACGCCGACATCGCTCTTGAGGATCTTCCCCTTGGGCGCGTTCTTCCAGGTGGTGAGCCCCATCGAGGGCTTCTGCGCGTCAGCGCGCTCGGCGATCAACTCCGCGGCGGTCTTGCCGGTGACCGCCCAGTGCAGCTTGTTCTGCACGGTCTTGAAAAACGTCTGCGTCGTCTCCGCGTGCTTGTCGTAGTCGATACTGCACTGCTCGTAGATGTCGGTAATCTTCAGGTAGAAGCGCCGCTCGCTGGCGCGGATCTCACGGATCCGTTCGAGCAGCTCGTCGAAGTAGTCTTTGCCGAAGCGCTTGTTCAGCTTGAGTCGCTCGTCGTCGAGGACGAAACCCTTGACGATGAACTCGCGAAGGGTCTGCGTCGCCCAGATGCGGAACTGGGTGGCCTGAGTGCTGTTGACCCGGTAACCGACCGAGATGATCGCGTCGAGGTTGTAGAACTCGATCTCGCGCCTAACCTCTCGATTTCCTTCGAGTTGAACTCTCCAAATTCTTCGGAGAGTTGCCTCCGGGGTCAGCTCCCCCGAGGCGTAGACCTCCTTCAGGTGATAGCTGACGGTGCGGATGTCGACGCCGAACAACTCGGCCATGCGTCGCTGGTCGAGCCAGAAGGTCTCGGACTCGTAGAGCACCTCGACGCGCACGGCGTCATCGGCGGTGCGGTAGAAGATCAGCTCTCCTTCCTGCGCGGTCTGGTCCGTCACAGTTGCCCTCCGGGTCGCGCTTGGAGGTTCTCGTTGGCGTCGAAGCTGTTGGGGCAGGTGCCCACGAACGCCGCGCGCAGTCGTGACCGCATGTTTTCGTCGGCCGCGAAGACGGTCCACCAGATGGAGAACAGCCCGGTCGCAAGGGCGGTGTCCACGATCTGCTCGCGCAGTTCCACCGTGTCGTTCTGAGAGAGTCTGCGGTGTGCGTTGTTCGCCTTGCGCCAGGTTTCGAATCGCTTGAGCCATCGAAGGTCTCTCTGCGTCGGAGGAACTGCCCCGCCGGGAACGCGGTCGAGTCCGACGAGCGCTGCGGATGCCTGAGCCTTGGCGCGAACTGGTGCCGCGAGCGCGGAGTGCGGCGCGACCACCCCACCCGTGCGGTATTCGAACGCCCGAAGCGTGTTGTCACTATCGGGCCAAAGGTAGTCGTTGACAGTGACCGGCGTGTCGCCTTTGCACGAGTTGCAGTTCACGCACGCGAGCAGGAAGTTCGACCACATCAGCGCCAGTGCGGGAACAAGCGACTTCGCCTGCACGTGCTCGACAGCGAGGTTCGTCGCGATGTACCGCTCGCAGTAGCTGCAATAGCGCCCAAGCCTCTGTTCGAGATCGGGCAGGGCCTCAGCGTAGTTCGTATACGTCGAGACAGGGGCTGTGCCCTTGTCAACCGGTCGCATCGTCGCCCCCCGTCCGAGCTGCACGCTCCAGCTTCAGTTGCGCTTGGTAAGCAGGGTCGTCGCTGAAACGCACGGCAAGTTCGGCAAGTCGCTCTTCCGCCTTCTGCGCTTGGTCGGGCGCGTCTCGCAGCAGCCGGTAGTACTCCTCCGCGGCATCCATCATCTCGAGGTAGCGCTCGCTCTTCTGCGGCACTTCGACCCCCATGACATGCTCGGCGATGTCCTCAACGCTACGGTTCGCGTATTCGCCGAACTCCTCGGGGTCGAGCGTGATCAACTCGCCCGATCGAAGCGACTGAATGATGAAAGGCGAGTGCGTTGTCGCGATGAACTGGATGTTCGGGAAGCTGGTGCGCAGCTTCTCGACGACCTCTCGCTGCCAACGTGGGTGGAGATGAAGCTCCAACTCATCAATGAGAACGACGCCATGCCCCGTAAGAGGGTTTTCCAGCTCCGGGTTCGCCAGCGCGAGGCGGCGCACTAGGTCGCCGAGCAAAGCGATGAAGGCACGCTCGCCGTCGGAGAGCTGCTGCAGTGAGATACGCGCACCAGCCTTCTTCACGGTCAGCCGCAGTGGATCCTCTTCGACTGCTACTTCAGAGAAGCCGTCGAGGAACTCGCTCAGCACTCGGTTGAACGCAGCCAACTCCGCGCTCTGCTGCCGGACCCACAGCCGGTAGCGAGCCATGAAGTCGCGGTAGTCGACCATACGGTTGGACAGCGCGCCGTGATGGGCGAGGCGCTGGCCCGTCGGCAGGTCCGTCGGCAGGGTTCTAGGCAGTCGATATCCTGCGCGATCGGTGGTGAAGTAGACGGCCACCGGGGCCTGGTCGTCTTCGCGCGTGGGGTCACCGTAGTTCTTTCGAATCTGCTCACGCACCGCGCTCGCCAGGCCGTGCGCTCGCACGCGTTGCGAGTTGGGACTGAAGGCGACGTCGTACTTCACCGGGATGCCGGCGCACGACACCTGCATTGCGAGCGCGGCTTCCGTCTGGCCCGCGTGAACGTCGTTCGCCGAGATCGTCCGCCCACTGCCGGCACTCAGCGAAAGGGCGCGAAGGAGACGCGCAAGCAGTAGCGCCAGACCGTCGAGCAGCGAACTCTTCCCGCGCCCATTGATTCCAGCGATCACGGTGAAGCGATCGGACAACTGGAAACGCCGCTCTCCGGCGAACCCACGAAAGTTCGTGACCGTGAACTCGCGGACCTTCATGTCGCCGCCCCCACGTCGAGCTGGCCGGTCACCGCGGCCGCAATGAGCGCGGAGCGGCGCTCCCGTAGAAGCGCGATCGTGCGCTCGGTTGCGGCGCGAACGGCGTCGAGCTTCGCGGTCTCGCGCGCGATGTGCTCGACGATGGCGCGCTGCTCCTCCTGAGGCGGCACTGGCAGGTACACCTCGAAGAAGCCCTCGGGGTAGAGGCGAAGGCGCGAGGACCAGACGCCCTTCGAGTACCGGGTCACCTCCTGGGCGAACACCGGGAGGCGGACGAGCGCATCTATATAGGCGGGCGCGAGGCGCGGGCCGGGCTCGTAGACGTTGTAGGCGGGGCTGACGATACCCTTCACCGGAGCAATGCCCATCGCGCCCATCCACGCCCAGAGCGTGTTGATCACGAGGTCGCCGGGCTCGCAGAGCTTGTAGCCCTCGTTCGTCTCGGCCTCGAACATGTTGACGTCCTTCTCGGACCGAGGCGTGACGCCTGTGAGGTGCGAGACGGTGAGCATCTCCTCTTCGCCGGTCGTCGAGCGCACGTCACGCTCGCGAAAGAGCCAGCGCGCGCGTTCGATTTCCCAATGAGCTGGGAGTCCCCCCAGCCACGGCACGCCAGAGTCGCGCAACTTTACCTTCGGGTCGAGCCCGCGCGAGACGGCCGTAGCGATGATGGCTTTGCGCTTCTCGGCGAGCAGGTCGAGCAGGCGCTGCTTGGCAGCGACGAGCGCATCGAGCCGTACCGTCTGCCTCGACACACGGTCGACGATGGCGCGCTGCTCCTCAATCGGTGGCGCGGGGTACCTGACGACTCGCAGCTTCTCAGCCGGGAGGTGTTGAATCGTCGCGGCAGACGCTCGTGACGAGAAGAGGCCTGCCTCAACGGCCGCTCGCATCACGAGAACGAAGTACCGAGGGTCGTCCTTGTTGGTGGTCGGGCGAAGACGATGCAGTGCCTTCTGGTAAAAGCACCGTCGATCGCTGTCCCAAATGGCGCAACGTCCGATCTCGCCACCTTCGCACATGAGGATGTCACCAGGACGCAGCGCGTAAAGCTCCTGCTCGCTGTCATCGAAGTCCATCTCGGGGAGATCATTGACGTTGATCCCATCCCACTGGACGTCGGTGTTCCGCAGATAGGGCGCGAGAAAACGCTTCGTGATCTGTCGCTCGTCCAACATCTTTCCGAGCTGAACTTCGTACCTCGCGTACACGGGCGGCGTACTCCAATGCGTGGGAACGCTACCGAACCAGGTCACGTCGTCACCTCGCGCAGCAGTCGCACGATCTGGTCCTCGGCGGCCTTGAGCTCGACGTCGATCTCGGTAAGCCCGCGCGGTGGCGTGAACACGTAGAAGTGCCGGTTGAAGTTGATCTCGTAGCCGACCTTGTCCTTGCTCCGGTCCGGCCAAGCGTCCGGCACGTGCGGCTTCACCTCGCGCTCGAAGTACGCATCCACGTCCTCCGTGAGCGGCACGTTCTCGAAGTCGCGCAGGTCGGCGTCGGCCTCGAAGCCCGAGCCACGACCACCCATCGGCACGGGCTCGGCCTTCGCGTCGCGCTGCGTGAACACCGAGCGAAACAGCTTCTGCTCGGCCGTCTTCCAGCGGCTACCGCGCTTCTTCAGGAGGGCCTCGATCTCGTCCCACGTCGCCGGCCAGTCCTGGCGCGGCTCGCGGCCGAGCGCCTTGTCGATGGCCTGCACGTCGTCGAGCAGGTGCGGGCAGGCGTCGAGGAAGCGCGCTTTGTCGTCGGTCGTCATCTGGTAGCGCAGGCGCAGCGGGCGCTCGACGGTGACGCGCGTGTAGCCAAAGTCGGCGTTGTCGAAAATCTTCGAGCGCGGGCCTTCCTCGAAGTTGCCGTACACACGCACGATCTCGTCGATCTGCGCGATCGTCATGTGCCGGCGCTTGTCGCCGAGGCTGCGTTTGCTGTCCTCGCTGCCCCCCGCCGTCCACACGTCGCGCGCGTCGAGCAACTGCACCTTGCCCTTGCGCCGCTTCTCCTTGCGGTTGGTGACGACCCAGACGTAGGTGCCGATGCCGGTGTTGTAGAACATCGACTCCGGCAGCGCGACGATTGCCTCGAGCCAGTCGTTCTCAAGCAGCCACCTGCGGATCTCGCTCTCGCCCGAGCCCGCGCCCCCAGTGAACATGGGCGACCCGGAGAAGACGATCGCGAGCCGCGAGCCCTCCTTGTGCTCCTTCGGCTTCACGTCCTCGCGCTTGCTCCACATGTGCTGCAGGAACAGCAGCGCGCCGTCGTTCACGCGCGGCAGGCCCGCGCCGAACCGGCCGTCGAAGCCGCGCTTCTCGTGCTCCTTCTGGATCTCCTTCTGCTGTTTCTTCCAATCGACGCCGAAGGGCGGGTTGCTGAGGAAGTAGTCGAAGGTCTCGTTCTGGAACTGGTCCTCGGTGAAAATGTCGCCGAAGCGCACGTCATCCGCGCCACCGTCCTTGTTCACCTCCTTCATCAGCATGTCGGAGGCCGCCGTGGCGAACGCGCGCTTGTTGTAGTCCTGGCCGTGGACGTAGAGCGTCGCGTCGCGATGGTGTGCGGCCATGTAACGCTTGGCCTCGGCGAGCATGCCGCCGGTGCCGCACGCCGGGTCGAGCAGTCGGGCGATGGCGTCGGGTTGGGAGAGAAACCTCTCGCCGACGGAGTCCGTGAACAGGAGGTGGACCATCAGCGTGATCACTTCCCGGGGGGTGAAGTGGTCACCGGCTGTCTCGTTCGCGAGTTCGTTGAACCGCCGGATGAGGTTCTCGAAAATGCGCCCCATCTCTTCGTTCGGCACGTTCGACGGGTGGAGGTCGACGTCGGCGAACTTCGAGACCACCAGGTAGAGGATGTTCGCCTCGTGCATCTTCTCGATCTCGGCTTCGAACTCGAAGTACTCGAAGATGCGCTGGACGTTCGCCGAGAAGCCCTTGATGTAGCTGACCAGGTGCTTGTTGATGTTGTCCGGGTCACCCTTGAGCTTCTCGAAGTCGAGCGGCGAATGGTTGTGAAAGCGCTGGCCCGCGACCTTGTTCAGCGTGGTGTCGAGCGCGTCGCCCGCGAGCTTGCCGCCCTTGTACTTCTCGTGCGCGGCAACGACCTTGGCCTTCGTCTTAGCGAGCACGCAGTCGAAGCGACGTAGCACCGTCATCGGCAGCATCACGCGCTCGTACTGCGGCGGGCGGTAGGGGCCTCGCAGGAGGTCGGCGATCTGCCAGATGAGGTTCGCGAAGGTGTTGTGATCAGAAGTCATGTTCGGCGTCCGTCGAGCGAATGCGTGCGCAAGTGGATGAAGCCCTAGCCGTCATCGCGCCCGTCCTCGAGCCGCAGCGCGACCTTCTACTGCTCGTTCCACGCGTCGATGTCGTCGCGATTGAGCCACCACTGCCCGCGCATCTTGAAGGCAGGGAACTCGCCCTTTGGGCCATCGTGTAGACGGTTTTCTCCGCGACCTTCAGCAACTGGGCGACCCCGGGCAGTGTGAGAATCTCGTCCGGCATTTGGACCAGGCTCCACCTGGGCAGCGGTTGGCAGACATTGCCAGCCGCCGCTAGGTTACACCTGGGAGTACGGGGGCCCAGCGTTCTCGGGCCGTCGTGCTTCTCGGGTCCGCTCGCCACACCGTCCGCTGCTCGGCTCACTTTCCCGGCGTGCGCCACCGCATTGAGGGGGCGCTCGGCCATGAGCTCGGCGCCATCAACGGCTTCTAGCGCCAACACGAGGTCTTGGAGATGGGGCGCCAGCATGAATAGGTCGAAGATCTGTGTCACCCGCCCCCGCGTCAGCCCCAACGTCCTCGCCACGGCAGCCCGCAGGAGGTGGTGGTTCTCATCTCGGACACGCGCCTCCCGGAGGACCGACGCATCCTCGTTCCCTCCCGGCGTGGAGAGCACCGGCGTGCCCCCGTCGTCCGCGGGCAGCTCCTGGAGGACCTCAAGCTGCTCGGCATGCGAAGCAGACGGGGCCACGACACCCGCCGCACCTTCATCAGACTGGCACTGGCGGAAGGAGCGGACCGGGACAAGAGCGCCTGGGTCACGCACGGGCCGAATGGGGACTTCGTGAGCCTCTACACGACGGTCACCGCAGAGTCGCTCCGTGCGGAGGTGGCGAAGCCGAGGTCGAACTCCGGCCTCCGTTGACACTGCTGGCAGGGAGCGCGCGGCCCTCGGACGAGGCCCGAGAGCTACAGTCCAGAGCCTGAAACGACAAGAGCCCCCGAGTCTTTCGACTCGGAGGCTCTTGTTCGGAGTGCCCAGGGCGGGATTCGAACCCGCACACCTTTCGGCGCCACCCCCTCAAGATGGTGTGTCTACCAGTTCCACCACCTGGGCGTTTCGGCGGGGTCCATGTACCGGACCCCGTGGATTCACGCAACAACCATTTCAACGGTCGCGTGAATCCGATGCTTCCTGACGACTACGGCGCAGGCGTCGTCGGCGCGGGAGCCTGCTGGCCCTCCGCCGGCGGCGTCGCGGAACGCTCCTGCTCCACCGCTCCCGGAGCAGCAGGCGCCGGCGTCGTGGCTCCCGGGGTCGCCGGGGCCGTCTTCGCCGGCGGCGTCGCCACGGAGCCCCCCGCGGCCACCGAGCCGCGCAGGCCCACGAACGACAGGCCCAGCGAGGTCAGGAAGAACAAGCCGGCGCAGACGCCCGTCAGCTTGCTCAAGAAGGTCACCGCGCCGCGGCCACCGAAGGCGCTCGTCGCGGCGCCGCCACCGAGGGCGGAACCCATGCCGGCGTCCTTCCCCGGCTGCAGCAAGATGACGAAGATCATGAACACGCAGAGCAGGACGTGCACGATCGTGAAGAAGGTCAGCATGGGTGTTCCCAACGCTCCGTGAAAAGAGGGCGCAACCTACACAAAGTGGTCAACGGGTGACAACTTCTAACGGGGAGGACGGCCTCAGCCAGCCGCCTTGACGATGGCCACGAAGTCCGCCGCCTTGAGGCTCGCTCCCCCCACGAGCGCCCCGTCCACGTCCGGCTGACCCAGCAATTCCGCCGCGTTGTCCGGCTTCACGCTGCCGCCGTACTGGATGCGCACCCGCTCGGCCGTCCCCTCGTCGTACATCCGGGTCAGCAGGCCCCGGATGGCCGCGTGGACCTCCTGCGCCTGCGCCGTCGTCGCCGTCCGGCCGGTGCCAATCGCCCACACCGGCTCGTACGCCAGCACGAACGCCGCCACGTCCGCCCCGGAGAAGCCCTCCAGCGCGCCCCGCACCTGGCGCTCCACCACCGTGAGCGTCTGGTTCGACTCGCGCTCGGCCAGCGTCTCGCCCACGCAGACGATGGGCGTCATCCCGGCGGCCTTCACCGCCTTCGCCCGCTTGTTCACCGTGGCGTCCGTCTCACCGAAGAACTGCCGGCGCTCCGAGTGCCCCACGATGACGTAGGCGCACCCCAGCTCCGCCAGCATCGGCGCGCTGATTTCGCCCGTGAAGGCGCCCGAGGACTCCCAGTGGCAGTTCTGCGCCGCCAACTGGAGGGGCGCCCCCTCCAGCGCGACGTGCAGGGGCTGCAACGCCACGAACGGAGGCGCGATGGCCACCTCCACCTTGTCGCCCAGCGCCGCCACCGCGCCGCGAAGCTCCCGCACCAGCGCCAGCGCTTCCGGCACCGTCTTGTTCATCTTCCAGTTGCCAGCGACGATCTTCCGACGAGCCATCGAGGTGTCTCCCCCGGTGCGTACCGCGTGGGTGCCCTACTTCGTCTCCAGCGCCTTGATGCCAGGCAGCGGCTGGCCCTCCAGGAACTCCAGCGACGCGCCGCCGCCCGTGGACACGTGGCTCATCTTGTCCGCGTAGCCCATCTGCTCCACCGCCGCCGCGCTGTCGCCGCCGCCAATCACCGTGACGGCGTCCTTGTTGATGGCCATCGCCGCGGCCACCGAGCGCGTGCCCTCCGCGAACTTGTCGACCTCGAAGCGGCCCATGGGCCCGTTCCACACCACCGTCTTCGCGTCGCGGATGCGCTGCGTGTACATGGCGCGCGTCTTGGGGCCGATGTCCAGGCCCATCATGTCCGCCGGCACCACCTGATCAGGCGTCTCCCGCACCGGGCCCTTGCCGTCCGGATCCGCGCAGACGATGTGGTCGATGGGCAGCACCAGCGGCGTCTTCAGGCGCTTGGCCGTGTCCAGCAGCTTCGCCGCCAGCGCCAGCTTGTCGCCCTCCTCCACCCGGCTCTTGCCCACCTCAATGCCCTGCGCCTTCAGGAAGGTGTACGCCATGGCGCCGCCCACGAGCAGCGCGTCCACCTTGGGCAGCAGGCTCTCGATGACCTTGATCTTGTCGCTCACCTTGGAGCCGCCCAGGATGGCCACGAAGGGCTTCTGCGGATTGCGCAGGACCTTGTCGCCCAGGTACTCGATCTCCTTGCGCATCAGGAGGCCGGCGGCCTTCTCCTTCACGAAGGGCACCATGCCGGCCGTGGACGCGTGCGCGCGGTGCGCCGTGCCGAACGCGTCGTTGACGTAGACGTCCGCCAGCGCCGCCAGCTCGCGCGCGAAGGCCTCGTCGTTCGCCTCCTCCTCCTTGTGGAAGCGCAGGTTCTCCAGGAGGAGCACCTGCCCCGCCTTCAGGTCGTTCACCTGCTTCTTCACGTTGTCACCCACGCAGTCGTCCGCGTGGATGACCTCGTGCTTGCCGCCCAGCAGCTCCGCCAGCTTCTCCGCGACGAGCACCGTGGACAGCTTGGGGTCCGCCCCCTTGGGCCGACCGAGGTGGGACGCCAGGATGACCTTGCCGCCCATCTCCAGCGCGCGCCGGATGGTGGGGAGCGCTTCGCGGATGCGGGTGTCGTCGGTGACGCGGCGCCCCTCCAGCGGGACGTTGAAGTCCACGCGGATGAAGACGCGCTTGCCGGTCAACTGCAGGTCATCGATGTAGCGGATCATCTTGGGTGTCCCTTGTGCCTGTCTCGGTCGGCCTGATGTGACGGGGAGGCGCTACGCCACGCCCTTGGACACGAGGAACTTCGCCGTGTCGACCATGCGGTTGGAGAAGCCCCACTCGTTGTCGTACCAGGCCATGACCTTGAGCAGGTTGTCGCCCATCACGTAGCAGTTGGTCGCGTCGAAGATGGCCGAGTGCGGGTTGCCGTTGTAGTCCACGGACACCGTCTGCGCGTCGCTGAACTCCAGCACGCCCTTGAGCGGGCCGTTGGCGGCGGCCTTCATCGCGGCGATGACCTCTTCGGCGGTGACCTTCTTGGAGGTGTTCACCGTCAGGTCCACCAGGGACACGTTCGGGGTGGGGACGCGGACGGACAGGCCGTGCATCTTGCCCTTGAGCGACGGGAGCACCTCACCGATGGCCTTCGCGGCGCCGGTGCTGGTGGGGATCATGGACAGCGCGGCGGCGCGGGCGCGGCGCATGTCGTCGTGGGTGAGGTCCAGGATGCGCTGGTCGTTGGTGTAGCTGTGCACCGTCGTCATCAGGCCCTTCTCGATGCCGAAGTTGTCCACCAGCACCTTGGCGATGGGCGCCAGGCAGTTGGTGGTGCACGAGGCGTTGGACACGATGTGGTGCTTGGCCGGGTCGTACTCGTTGTGGTTGATGCCGTACGCGATGGTCAGGTCCGGGCCCTTGGCCGGCGCGGAGATGATGACCTTCTTGGCGCCCGCGGCCAGGTGCTTGGCGGCGGCGTCACGGGCCGTGAAGCGGCCGGTGCACTCCATCACCACGTCCACGTTCATGTTCTTCCAGGGCAGCGCGGACGGGTCCTTCTCCGCGGTGACGGCGATCTCCTTGCCGTTCACCACGATGCCCTTGTCCGTGTGCGAGACCTCGCCCGGCCACGTGCGGTGCACGGAGTCGTACTTGAACAGGTGGGCCAGCGCCGCCGGCTTGTCGAGGTCGTTGATGGCGACGATCTCGAGGTCTTCCTTGCGGCTGAGCGCGGCGCGCAGGATGCAGCGACCGATACGACCGAAGCCGTTGATGGCGAGCTTGATGGCCATGGTGTTTTCCGTCTCCTTGAAGGAGTGGGCCTTCGCGGCCCACCGTCATGAATCTCGTAAAGAAGGCGGGCGACCGTAGGCAGGCGCCCCCGCCGAGTCAACGCTTCGCGTGGGCCGCTTTCGCGCGTGCACGCCGGAGCTGAACAATCACCCCGACCAACAGCCAGAGCCCGGAGGCCGTTCCCGCTCCCGCCCCGCACCCGCACCCGCTGTCCCCCTTGGGGGAATAGTCGTTGGGGAGCGCCGGGACCACCGTCGGTTCCGGCGGCGGCGGCGGTGGCGGCGGCTGCACGGGCGGATGCGGATCCACCTCCCGCACCGCCACGCAGGACGACAGCGGCCGGGGGCTGACCGCGGGCACCGCGTCCGCCTCGGGCAGGGCCGGCGCCTGGGCGACGATTCCCGAACGCACCAGGAACGCGCCCACCAGCCGCGAACGCTCACGATTGGACGCAAGGCCCTCGAACGGGAAGCCCAGCACCAGCACCTGGCCCGCGGGCGCCGTCCCGGACAGGACCGCCGCGCCCAGGCCGGTGTTGGGGTAGCGGAGCACGCCGGTGGCGCCGCTCGAGGGCAGCAGGATGTCCGTCACCCCGACCGGGTAGGCCCCGAGCGTCCCGTCGTCCAACGGCGTGGCCGGCAGGTCCGCGAAGATGCCGCCCGCGAAGCCCTCCACCCGGTTGAGGGCCGAGCCCACCCCGAACGAAGCCCGGAGGATGTCCGCGAGGAAGGCCTTGTCCTCCGCGCTGCCCTGCGAAAGCGTGAACACCGTGCGGCTGCCCGACAGCATCAGGTTCCCGCCCCCGGTGACGAACGCGCGCAGGGCGTCCTGCTCCGTCCGCGTCAGGCCCGCGCCCCCCACGCCGCCGCGCCCGGTGGACCAGTCCACCAGCCGGTAGCCCGTGGGCGACACCAGCCCCGCCGCCACCGCGTTGCCCGTCGCGCTGTCGAAGGCCACCGCCGCCCCAGCGAACGCCGCGCC
This sequence comes from Corallococcus sp. AS-1-6, assembly GCF_020037015.1. Classification (GTDB taxonomy): domain Bacteria; phylum Myxococcota; class Myxococcia; order Myxococcales; family Myxococcaceae; genus Corallococcus. The sequence continues at coordinate 307,999 of NZ_JAIQDE010000002.1, forward strand.
GTGCTGGCGCAGGTAGCTGCCGTCGTTCATCGCCTCCAGGTAGACGCGCAGCGGGGCCTCCAGGTCATACGGCGTCTCCAACTCCTCGCCGCACGCCACCGTGGCGTCCAGCCGCTCGTACGCGTTGACCAGCAGCACCGGCGCCGTGTCCCCCACCCTCACGCCCACCGTGGCGGACGGGAAGGACTCGCCGCCCGCGTTCACCGCCGCCACGCGGAAGTAGCGCAGCGTGCCGGGCGACAGCGTGACGGTGGCCGACGTGCTCTGGACCTCCGTGCCCTCGTCCCAGCCGAAGCCGTCCGCGCTCTGATAGAGCCGGTAGGCCGAGGGAGCGTCCCGCCCCTCCTCCGACGCGACCTGCGGGGGCGCGCTCCACTTCACCTCCACCGCGCCGGGCGTCGCGTTGCGCGCCACCACCGCTCCCGGCGTCTCCGGCGGCAGGTGCACGGCCGCGCCGTCGCGGGTCGCGAAGTACTTGATGAGCCCCTGCACGATGGAGCGCGCGGCCACGTGGCGGAAGCGGGCCTCCTTGAGGCTCGCCGCGTCCGCCGTGTTGTCGTGGTACGCCATCTCCAGGAGCACGCTGGGCATCTCCGGGTTGTGCGTGGGGTTCACCTCGCCCAGGTTCGCCGAGCGCAGGCCGCGCACCCGCCAGTTCGGATCCACCTCGCGCTTCAGGTCCGTCTCGAGCTGGGACAGGAGCGCGCGCCCCAGCACGTCGCCCCCCTTCACGCCGGTGAAGTTGAGCGTGCCGTCCACCGGGTTCGGCCCGTAGACGTAGGCCTCCGTCCCCCGCACCGTGCCGGACGAGCCCGCGTTGGAGTGCCACGCGACGTAGACGGCGTCCTCGCCCTCTTCATGCAGCCACGCGGCGAAGCGCGGCCGGGACGTCACGTCCGCGTTGCGCTCGTTGGACAGCGCGTTGGCCCCTGACGGCGCGTACACGCTGAACGGCGCCCCGCTGTACTGCACGTGGTAGCGCCCGCTCTCCTCGAAGCGCGGGCGCAAGAGCGGCCCCTGCGCCGCGTCGCCCAGCAGGCCCCGTCCGCCGCCCAGCCGCACCGCGTCCACGGACAGCGTCGCGCCCGCGCCCTGCGCCGAGTCGTTCTCCAGCACCACCGCGCCGGACTCCGGGTGCTGGCCCGCCTTGAAGTAGAAGCGTCCGAGCAGCACCCACGTCCCGCCGTGGCGCTGCTGGTTCACCCGGAAGTGGCTCTCCCCGCCCGCGTGCTTCACCACGTAGTGCGCGTCCGTCGCGCGCGTGGGGTCGGAGCCGTAGGAGACGTAGACGTTGTAGGCCGCGTCCGCCGGCACGTCCGGCGTCCACGTCGCCTTCGCGGTGGAGGTGGCCGCCGTGTCCAGCGTGCGCGTGGTGCCCAGCGTGAAGGGCTCCACGCCGTTGCCCATGGGCACGGGCGGAGGCGCCCAGCCCTTCTGCGTGGAGGCGTGGAAGCGCGCGGCGTCCCCTTCCTCCACGTAGCCCGTGCCGCCGTTGTCCACGGTGGCGAGCAGCGGGTTCAGGTCCGTCTCACGCACGGACACCACCGTGGCGCCCGCCGCCATCAGCAGGGGCTGCAGCTCCTGCGACACCACCTCCGCGGAGATGAAGTCCTCCACCACGCCCCAGGTGTTGGGCCGCTGCGTGGCCCAGCGCTTCAGGCCGTTGTCCCGGTAGAAGCCGTGGCCCGGGCTCAGGTAGATGACCTTGCCGGACAGCGCGCCCTGTCCCCGCCGCGTCTGCGGCACGCCCGCGGCCTTCACGTTGGACTTCGCGGCCCGCGTCTCACGCCGCACCACGGCGGGCGCGTCCGGCGACAGGCGGCGCTGCTCGTGCGGCCGGGGCGCCGGAGCTGGCAGGTATTGAACACCCGGCGGCTCCAGCCCCAGGTCGTCGCCTTCGAAGGCTTCGGGGGTGCCCTGCGCGCGGGCGAGGACGGAGGTGCACAGCAGGGTCAGCGCCAGCGAGCGCGACCAGGACGGAAGGGACGTTCGCATCACGCGACCGACCTTACCTGTTCACTCCCCCGCTTCAATCGGACCCGTGGGTGCTAGCCTGCCCACCCCTTCACCTTCCGATGACCGTTCCTGCGCCTCCCCGTCCCCAGTTTCCCTCCCGCCGCAGCAACGGGCTGTTCGCCTCGTTCGGTCATGCGTGGGCAGGGCTCATCCACACCGTGGCCTGGCAGCGCAACATGCGCATCCACCTCATCTCCGGTGTCCTGGTGGGGCTGGTGGGCAGCGGCATCCCGCTGGGGCTCGCGGAGAAGGTCACGCTCATCTTCTGCGTGCTGCTCATCTTCTTCGCGGAGATTCTGAACAGCGCGCTGGAGCAGTTGGTGGACCTGGCCGTGCAGCAGTTCGACGAGAAGGCCCGGCTCACCAAGGACGCGGCGGCCGCGGGCGTGCTCGTGCTCGCGGGCGGCACGGTCGTCATCTTCGCCGCCATCCTGATCAACTACTGGGAGACCGTGCGCACCAGCACCGACGCCATCTTCCGGCAGGTCGCGCTGGGGCTGCCGCTGGCCGGCTGCGCCACGGTGCTCGTGCTGCCCCAGCCCAGGCCCGCCGCCGTGGACGTGCTCGCGTTCCTCCTGGCCCTGGGCCTGCTCGCGCTGACGGCGCCCACGTCCGCGAGCCTCGTCTTCACCGCCCTCACCGCCGCGCTGCTCGTCATCGCCGCCGCGGCGGCCCGCGAGCGCAGGCGCCATCCCAGGGCCTGAAGACAACGCGGCGCGTCACACAGCCTCTGCCTTGAGTTTCCAGAGGGAGAAGCCGGCGGTCCGCTCGCGGGGCCCGGTGAACGGCCCGCCGGTGACGGTGCGGCGGGGCTGCTCCCGCCACCTCGCGGGTGGGGCGCCCGGAGCCAGTCCGGAGCCCGCTCACCCGCGGAGGGTCGATGCGCTGGATTCTAAGCGACTACGCGCGCTGCTGAAAGCCCGCCCCGGCGTCGGGGGCCTGCGTCGACTGGGCGGCGACCGCCTTGTCGCCTTCCTTCAGGTCGGTCGTCACCAGCTCCAGGAGCTCCGTGGCGATGCCGATGACCTGGTGCGGCGTGTAACCGCTTGCGCGCAGTTGGTTGAAGAACGTGCGCGCGAGGATGCGGGTGCCCTTTTGGTCGGTGCTCACGGGAATTGCCTCCGGAATCGGCGCCCACGTCTCCAGGCGCCGCGTCTACGTGGGAATCCGGTCTTCAACCTCCGTGCCAGCCGTTCTCTTCCGAACGGATTCCCCAGCAGTCCTCGGGGGTTGAAGCCTGGAAGTGCACGGCACGGAACGTGGAGAGTGCGAAGGGGGTTACGCACCCGGACGTCCGCTCCGCCTGGAACGCGGTTCCGGGTGCATCACCGGGTACGCACCCACCCCAGGTCGCCCCAAAGGGCCGTCCCGTGTTTTCAAGTGCTTGCATTCCCTCCGGGGGGTGGAGCACATACGCGCCCCCCACCGAGGAGTCAGAACACAATGGCGTACCGGGTGAACAACATCGGGCTGTGGCTGGACGAGCCGGAGGAGCTGCTCGGCCAGCGCGCCGCGGAGAAGCTGGGGGTCACCCGGAGCGACCTCGCCTCCGTGCGGGTGGTGCGCTCCGTGCTGGATGCGCGCAAGAAGGGCAGCCCGCGTTACATCTACACGCTGGAGGTGGAGCTGGCCCCGGGCCGCAAGGCGCCGCGGCTGCCGCCGGACGTGAGCGAGGCCCCGCCCCCGCCGGAGCTGCCGCCGCGCGTGAAGGAGCCGGAGAAGCTGCCGCTCATCATCGGCACCGGACCCGCCGGGTTGTTCTGCGCGCTGGGCCTGCTGGAGCGCGGCGTGCGCAGCATCCTGCTGGAGCGCGGCAAGGAGGTGGTGACGCGCCGCAAGGACGTGGCGAAGCTCATGCGCGACGGGTCGCTCGACCGCGAGAGCAACATGAACTTCGGCGAGGGCGGCGCGGGCGCGTACACGGACGGCAAGCTGTCCACGCGCATCAACCACCCCATGGTGCGCAAGGTGATTGAGGCCTTCGCGAAGTACGGCGCGCCGGATCACATCCTCATCGAGGGCAAGCCGCACATCGGCTCGGACCTGCTGCCCGGCGCGGTGGCGAAGCTGCGCGACGAGCTCATCGCGGGCGGCTGCCAGGTGCACTTCGAGCAGCGCGTGGACGACCTGCTCTACCGCGACGGCCGCGTGGCGGGCGTGAAGATGGCGGACGGGCGCACGCTGGAGAGCGACCGCGTCATCCTGGCGCCGGGCAACTCCGCGCGCGAGCTGTACGAGCGCTTCGCCGCCGACGGCCGGGTGAGCGTGGAGGCCAAGCCCTTCGCGCTGGGCTTCCGCGCGGAGCACCCGCAGTCGCTCATCAACGGCATCCAGTACGGCGCCGCGGCGAAGCACTCCAAGCTGCCGCCCGCGGACTACAAGCTGGCGGAGAACCTGGACGTGGACGGCGAGGTGCGCGGCGTCTACTCGTTCTGCATGTGCCCCGGCGGCATCGTGGTGCCCACGCCCACGGAAGAGGGGCTGCAGTGCACCAACGGCATGAGCAACTCGCGGCGCAACGCGAAGTTCGCCAACGCGGGCATCGTCGTGTCCGTGTCCGTCGCGGACTTCGCGCGCGAGGGCTTCCACGGGCCGCTCGCGGGCCTGGAGTTCCAGCGCTACTGGGAGGGCGAGGCCTACAAGCTGGGCGGAGGCCGCTTCTTCGCGCCCGCGCAGACGATTCCGGACTACCTGGCCGGCCGCGTGAAGAAGGATCCGGGTGACACCAGCTACCGCCCGGGCCTGGCGCACACGGACCTGAACAAGCTCTTCCCGGAGCGGCTGACGCAGTCGCTCAAGGCGGCGCTGCGCACGTTCGACCGGAAGATGAAGGGCTTCATCAGCGACGAAGGGAAGCTCATCGGCATCGAGAGCCGGACGTCCTCGCCGGTGCGCATCACCCGGGGTGACGACCTGCAGTCCGTGTCCATGCGCGGCCTGTACCCCGTGGGCGAGGGCTGCGGCTACGCGGGCGGGATCGTGTCCTCCGCCATTGATGGACTGCGCGCCGCTGAGCAGATTGCGACGGAGCTGGCTTGAGGTCCCCGCCCCCTTCCGGGCAGGGTGGGCCGGGAGGGAGGAGAACCCATGGCGTACCGCGTGCGCACTCCGGATGGTGAGCTGATGTTCCCCACGCTGGGCGACATCGAGCGCGCCTACGTGCAGGGCCTGGTGGACCCGGACGACGAGGTGCGCGAGGACGGCGCGGAGAAGTGGCGCAAGGCGTCCTCGCTGCCCGTCCTGGCCCGGGCGAAGAAGCCCCATGCCCGGGATACGGCCAGACGCGCCCAGACGCTCACGGTGGCGGGCGCGGTGGTGGCGGGCTTGCTCGCGCTGGTGCTGCTCTTCACCGGCACGAACTGGAACATCCGGATGATGGGCATCGCGCTGGCCCTGGTGGTCAGCGGCTTGCTCACCCGGGTGACCTTCAAGGCCTACAAGCGGCCTCCGCCCGTCCTCTGACGACGCTCCCTCCCCTGCCCTCCGGGGCAGCGGCACGGCCCTCGCCGCCAGCAGGCCCCACACGGCCCATGTTTGGTGGAAGGCACCCCGCGGGGTGCCCGCCATCGCGCTGGAGGAGGACCGCACCTTGCTCAGCACCTACCTGTCCCGAGAAGCCGCCCGCAAGCTTCGCCATGGCGCCCCCTGGCTGCGCCGCGAGGACATCGTCTCCATGGAGGGCGAGCCCGAGCCCGGCACGCCCATGCAGCTCAAGGACGAGGACGGACGGGTCCTGGGCGTCGCGGACGTGGACCTCCAGGCCTCGTACGCCGTGCGCCGCCTGGGCCTGCCGGACGAGTCCGTGGAGGGGCTCATCCCCCGCCGCGTGCGCCACGCCTTCGAGCGCCGCGCCCGGCTGGTGGACGACCCGCGCTTCTGCCGCATCGTCAACGACGACGGGGACGGGCTGCCGGGCCTCATCGTGGACCGGTATGATCAGCACTTCGTCGTCCAGACGCTCACCCGCTCCATGGACGCGCGGCAGGAGGAGATCACCCGCACGCTGGGAGAGGTGACGGGGGCGGCCTCCGTGCTCCTGCGCAACGACACGCTCCGCCGGAAGGCGCTGGGCCTGCCCGCGCAGCGCCCGCACGTGATGTACGGCACGCCGCCGCGCTGGTGCCGCCTGCTGGAGATGGGCGCGCGCTTCACCGTGGACCTCACCTACGGCCGGGGCACGGGGTACGCGTACGACCACCGCGAGCTGCGCCGCTTCCTGGGACGCACCGGCAACGGGGACCGCGTCCTGGACGTGGCCTGCAACGTGGGCGGGCTCTTCGTCCACGCGGGGCGCCACGGGGCGAAGCAGATACTGGCGTTCGACGGCAACGCGGACGCGGCGGACCTGGCGCGGGAGAACGCGGAGGCCAACGGGCTGCTCGGCCGGGTGACGGTGGAACAGGGCGAGCCGCTGGCCGTGCTCCGGGCCCTCAAGGACACCTTCGACCTGGTGCTGCTCGACACGCTGGGGGTGGCATCCGAGGAGGACTTCATCGAACAGGTGCGGCTGGCCCTGCGGCGCACCCGCCATGGCGGACGGCTGCTCGTGGTCGGTTATCACCCACCGCTGGCGCTGGGCTCGTTCACGGAGTGCGTGGCCACGGCCTGCGAGCAGGAGGCGCGCATCGCATTCCGGCTGGTACGGATGGGACTGCCGCCAGACCACCCCGCGCCGGTCGGCTCCCCTGGGGCCGAGTACCTGGAGGCGGTGGCGCTCGAGGTGAGCTGAAGCGGGGGGCGTGTTGTTTCGCCCTGGACGGGCCTCCTCGGTGTTAGTGTCCGCGCCGCGATGACTACCGAAAACGAGTCCCAGGCCGCGACCTCTTCCACCCCGGAGGCTTCCGTCGAGACCGTCCGCAAGGTGTACGCGGCGGACCTGCGCGAGAAGGACCAGGTCAACACCGTCTTCCGCGTCACCAAGAAGGAGAAGGTGAACGCGCGCAGCGGCAAGGTGTTCCTGTCGCTGTCCCTGGCCGACAAGAGCGGCACGGTGGACGCGCGCGTGTTCGACAAGGTGGACGCGCTCGAGCCCGTGTTCCAGAACGGTGACTACGTCCTCGTGCAGGGCAGCGTCATCGTCTTCCACGGCCGCACCCAGGTCGTCGTGGAGGCCGTGGAGCGGCTGGATCCGGAGCCGCTCGACCCCAAGGAGTTCGAGCCGCCCCCCGCCCCTCCCGCCGAGACGAAGTCCGAGGCCAAGACCAGCGAAGCGAAGTCCGAGGCCAAGGCCAGCGAAGCGAAGTCTGGCGAAGCGAAGTCCGGCGAAGCGAAGCAGGCCGAGGGCAAGCCCGAGCGCCACGAGGGCGGCGGTGGCCCGCGCGCGGTGGGGCAGATCCGCGAGCTCATCACCGAGCGCGTCAACGACCCCTACGTGAAGCAGTTGCTGCTGGCGTTCCTGGACGACGCGCAGGTGTCCGCGGCGCTGCCGGTGGCTCCTGCGGCCAAGGGCGTGCATCACGCGTGGCGCGGCGGGCTGGCCGAGCACGTCCTGTCGGTGATGCGCCTGACGCTGCGCGTGTCGGACCACTACCCCATGGCAGACCGCGACCTGCTGCTGGCCGGCGCGTTCCTGCACGACGTGATGAAGGGCGGCGACGGGGCGTCCGACAAGGGCTTCGACACCTCCGACGAGGGCCGGCTGGTGGGCCACGCGGTGCTGGCCGCGCAGAAGATCCGCGAGAAGACCGTGGGCATCCCCGGCTTCCCGCCGCTCCTGGAGCAGCACCTGACGCACCTGGCGATCTCCCAGACGGGGCCGTCCGGCGCGCCCGGCGCGAAGGCGCCGGTGACGCTGGAGGCGCAGATCGTCGACACGCTCAGCTCGCTCGACGCGCGCATCTCCTCGTGGGTGGAGGCCATGCAGCGCGATCCGAACGAGCGCTGGACGGACCACCTGCGCGCGTATGAGCGCTCGCTCTGGAAGGGCTTCGTGCCCACCGGCCGCGGCCGGGCTCCGGTGGAGGGTGGCCGGCGCAAGCACCGCGAGGAGAAGCGCAAGGCGCGCGCCGACAAGGGCCCGCCGTCCCAGGCTGGCGAGGGCGCCGCGGCCCCCGTGGCCCAGGAGGCCCGTCCGGAGCGTCCGCCTCGGCCTCCGCGCGAGCCTCGCGCCGAGCGTCCGCCGCGCGAGGACCGGGGTCCCCGCGAGGAGCGCCCCGCCCGTCCGCCCCGCGAGGAGCGTCCGCCGCGCGACCCCAAGAGCCTGCCCGGCGAGCTGACCTTCAAGCCGTTCAGCGCGCTGGCGCCGGCCCCGAAGTCCGGTGGTGAGGGTGGTGGCTCCTCGGAGGGCTGAAGTCCATGGCGAAGCGGCTGGGAGAGCGGTTGATTGAGGCCGGCCTCGTGACGCCGGGGGCCGTGGAGCAGGGTCTGGAGCACCAGAAGATCACCGGCCACAAGCTGGGGGACTGTCTGGTGGAGCTGGGCCTGCTCCAGGAGGCCGCGCTGCTGCGGCTCCTGGCCAACGAGTTCCAGACCCGCTTCGTCACCGCGGACAAGCTGGCCAAGGTCCGCATCGACACGAAGGTGTTGGACAAGCTGCCGGTGCGGCTGGCGGAGGCGCAGAACGTGCTCCCGCTGGCCGTGGATCCGGAGCGCAAGCTGCTCTCGGTGGTGGCCGCCGAGCCGCAGAACAAGTCGCTGCTGGACGAGATCGCCCTCGTCACCGGCATGTCGGAGGTCTACGCGTACATCGGCCTGCGCAGCGCCATCTCCGCGGCCATCCGCAAGCACTACTACGGCGACCCCACGGCGTTCTCCACGCTGCTGGAGGGCCCCTCCGCGAACAACGGCCCCCGCCGTCCGGACACGCCCTCCAACACGCACGTGGGCGCGGAGCCCGGGCGCGGCGGGAGCTCCGCCGGACGCAGCAGCGCCACCAGCCTGAGCATGCGGCTGGAGACGGACGCGCGGATGCGGCTGCAGCGCGGAGGCAGCGGCACCAACGTGGCGCGCGTCTCCACGCAGCGTCGCGAGCCGGGCGGCCCGCGCGGGCTCATCAGCGACACGGACTACGTGGAGACGCTGAGCCTGATGGTGGGCCTGCTGGAGCAGGACCGGCCCCGGCACCGGGGCCACTCCGCGCAGCTCGCGCGGCAGGCGGGCATCGTCGGCCAGCGCATGGGCATGCCGCACAAGGAGCTGGCGGCGCTGTCCATCGCGGCGTACCTGCACGACCTGGGCAAGCCCGCGGAGCGGCACTTCTCGCTGGCGAGCAACGCGGCCAACCCGGAGTGGAAGGCCCAGGCGAAGGCGTGCTGCCGCGCGCCCACGAAGCTCTTCGAGACGGTGCACCTGCCCGCGCAGGTGAACACCATCCTGGCGCAGTTGTACGAGGCCTGGGACGGCTCCGGCACGCCCCAGGGCGCCAAGGGCGAGGACATCACCCTGGGCGCGCGCATCCTGGCGGCGGTGGACAGCTTCCTGGAGCTGACCAAGAACCCGGGCAACGCGCACGGCCGCGTCTTCACCAAGCAGCAGGCGCTGGAGCACCTGAAGAAGCACGCGGGCGTGCTCTACGATCCGGTGGTCGCGGACATCGTCGGGCAGTTGCAGAGCGGCGCGCTGCTGGTGCACCGGCTGGCCAGCGAGGGCCGCCAGGTGCTCATCGCGGAGCCGGACGAGGCCACGCGCGGCGAGCTGCTGGAGGCGGTGCTCAAGCAGGAGCTGGTGGCGCACGCGCTGTCCACGCTGGACGGCGCGCTGGACGGCCTGTCGCGGCAGGACTGCGACGTGCTGGTGGTGAGCCTGCGCCTGGGCCAGCAGGAGGTGATGGACCTGCTGGAGGCCGTGCGCTCCACGCCGGAGAGCGCGGGCCTGCCCATCGCCGTGGTGGGCGAACCGGATGCGCAGGCGCGCGAGCGGCTGCTCATGGCGGGCGCGACGGCGGTGCTCTCCCCCAGCGACAAGGCGGAGGTGGCGCGCACGGTGCTGACCCTCTTCCAGGACCGCGTGCAGCACAACGGCCCGGGCCGGGTGGTGCGCGGCAGCTTCGACGAACTGCCCCCGAAGGAGCTGCTCCGCACGCTGGGCGGCGGCAAGAAGAGCGGGAAGCTCCAGTTGCGCAGCCACACGCTGGAGGGCTCGCTGCACCTGGAGCGCGGCCGCGTGGTGCACGCGGCGTTCGGCGGCCACGCGGGGGAACCCGCGCTGCAGGCCCTGCTGAAGCTGAAGCAGGCGGACTTCGTCTACGACCCGGACGCGCTGCTCCTGGACATGCCGCAGTTGGACCAGGACCTGGAGGCCCTGGCCAACGCGCTCACCCCAGCGTGAGGTTGAAGAGGCGGGCCGCGTTCGCCGTGGTGACGCGGGCCACCTCCTCCAGCGACACGCCCTTCAGCTCCGCGACCTTCTTCGCCGTCTCCAGCACGTGCGCGGGCTCGTTCTTGCGGCCGCGGTGGGGCACCGGCGCGAGGTAGGGGCTGTCCGTCTCCACCATCAGGCGCTCCAGCGGCGCGAAGCGCACGGCGTCCTGGAGGGCCTCCGTCTTCTTGTAGGTGACGACGCCGGACAGCGACAGGAAGAAGCCCCGGTCCAGGTACTTGCGGGCCGCGGCCGTGTCGCCGGTGAAGCAGTGGATGACGCCGCTCGTGACGTCCTCGGCCGCCAGGGCCGCGTCGCAGTCGTCATGCGCGTCGCGCACGTGCACCACCAGCGGCTTGGCCAGGCGCTTCGCGAGCGCGCACTGGCGCCGGAAGACGGTGGCTTGAACCTCGCGCGGCGAGTGGTCGTAGTAGTAGTCCAGCCCGGCCTCGCCCACGGCGCGCAGCTCCGGGCGGGCGCAGGTGCGCTCCAGCATCTCGAAGTCCGCTTCGGTGGCGCGGGCGGCCTCGTGCGGGTGGATGCCCAGCGTGGGCGACAGGAAGTCCGGGTGCCGGGCGGCGACCTCCAGCGCGTGGCCCCAGTCACCGGGGCCGTGGAACTGCCCCACCAGCACCGCGTGCACCAGCCCCGCGGCGCGGGCGCGCTCCAGCACCGGCGCCACGTCCGCGTAGTCCTTCGGCTCCAGGTGGCAGTGCGCATCAACCAGTCTCATGGCTTCTCCTGAAACAGCTCTTCCAGCTCCGTCCGCGCCTCTTCCGAGGCGAAGGTGGGCACGGCGGCGCGCAGGCGCTCCACGCCCTCCGCCACGCCCAGGCGCCACACGCCGTCCGCCGCGTCCAGCCGGTCATCCTCCGGCGCGCTCCGGTCCTCCAGCACCGCGAGCAGCCAGGGCAGCGCCCGCGCATCCCCCAGCCGGCCCAGCCCGCGCGCGGCGGCGCCACGGCACGGGTCCTTCGCGTCCGCGAGGATGTCCTTCAACCGCTCCAGCGCGCCCGGGACCTTCAGCTCCCCGCACAGCTCCACCGCGAGCGCCCGGTCCGCGCTCCACTTCTTGCGCGTGCGCTGCATCAGCCAGTCCGCGCCCTCCGGGTCGCCCAGCTTCAGCAGCACGCCCGCGGCCTGCGTCTTGTCGAACGCGGGCAGCAGCCACTTGCCGAAGAGGCGCTTCACCGCCGGCAGCGCCCGCGGGTCCTCCAGCTCCGCCAGCGCGCCCAGCGCCCGGAAGCGCAGCGTGTCCACGTCCAGCGCGGCCACGAGTACGTCCAGGCCGGCGGGGTGCTTGAGGGCGGCGATGCCTCGCGCGGCCTCGAAGCGGACCTCGGGCGTGGGGTCCTCCAGCATGCCGGCCAGGGCGCCGCGCGCGTGCGGCAGCGCCAGGTCCGCGAGCCGTCCGGTGGCCTCCAGCCGCACGCGGGTGTCCTCGTCGCGCAAGCGCGGCAGGAGCATGTCCGGGAGCTGCTCCGGCGGCAGGATGACGGACGCCAGGCTCACGCCCGAGCGGCGCACCTCCGGCTGCGCGTCCGCGAGCAGCCGCACGAGCACGTCCGTGAACTCCGCCGCGTGCGCGGGCTCCTCCGACGCCAGTTGGAACAACAGGTCCGCCGCCTCGGCCCGGCTCGCCGGCCGCTTCTCGCGCTCCAGGGTCAACAGGGCGCGGTCCCGCTCGGCACGCCAGTCCGCCACGTCTCGTCACCTCTCTGGCGCCCGGGCCTTCCCATGCCCGGTACGTCCTTGGAGTTCCTGCCGCTCCACCCGAAGCTGAAACCACCTCCGCGGCGCGTGGATTCAGGGCGGGAGGGCCTTCTGGACGACGCCCTCCCCTGCTCCGACCCGCACCGGAAGCGACCGCCCGCGCTACTTCACGTCGGCGCCGGGCGGCACGTCGCCCGGATCCAGCAGGGACAGGTCCTTGCCGCCCGAGCCCGCCGTCAGCAGCATGCCGCGCGACTCGATGCCCTTGAGCTTGCGCGGCTTCAGGTTCGCCACCACCACCACGCGCCGGCCCGCCACCGCCTCCGGCGCGTACGCCTCCGCGATGCCGGACACGATGGTGCGCGGCGTGCCCTCGCCCAGGTCCACGTCCAGCTTGAGCAGCTTGTCCGCGCCCATCACCTTCTCCGCGGCCACGATGCGCCCCGCCTTCAGCACCACCTTGGCGAAGTCCGCGTACTCGATGTCGGCCGCGGGCGCGCCTTCCGCCGGCCCCGCGCCAGGGGACGCCTGCGGGGTGGGCGCCGCTTCGGGAGTCTTCACTTCCACGGGCTTCTTCTCCGTCTTCTTGTCCTTGCCGCCTGCCTTCGCGGGCTCGGCGGCCGGCGTCCCCGCGGGGACCTTGATGATGGCGTTGACGCGCTCCTCCTCCAGCCGGGGCAGCAGCGGCTCCGGCGTGCCCAGCGGACGGGTGCGGTCGAGCAGCGGGTACTTCGCGGTGGCGAGCGCCTGGAACGTCAGCGGCTCCGCCCCCAACTGCGCGAACAGCTTCTCCGACACGCGCGGCGTCACCGGCGCCAGGAGCGCGCCCAGCAGGTACGCCACGTCCGCCGCGTCCGACAGGTCCGCGCGCGCGGCCTCCGCGTCCTTCTTCACCAGCGCCCACGGCGCCGCCGTCTGCAGGAACGCGTTCGCCGTGGAGGCGATCTCCGTGATGATCCGGATGGCGTTGCGGTACTCCAGCTTCTCGAACGCCTCGCGCACCTCCGGCACGCGCGCCAGCGCGTCCTCCACCAGCTTGCGCCCCGCCCCTTCCGCGCGGCCCGGCGCGAGCTTCTTCTCCAGCGGCCCGGCCAGGAGCGACAGCGCGCGGTTGGCCAGGTTGCCCACGTTGTTGACGAGCTCGCCGTTCACCCGCAGGCGGAAGTCCTTCAGGTTGAGGTCCAGGTCCTCCACGCCCGCGCCCAGGTTGGCCGCGTAGAAGTAGCGCAGGTAGCTGGGGTCCAGCAGGTCCAGGTAGTCGCGCGCGGCCACCATGGTGCCGCGGCTCTTGCTCATCTTCTCCCCGTTCACGGTCAGGTGCCCGTGCACCTTGATCTCGTTGGGGATGTGGAACCCCGCGACGTTCAGCACCGCGGGCCAGAACAGCGCGTGGAAGTAGACGATGTCCTTGCCGATGAAGTGGATGATGCGCGTGGGCGCGTCCTTGCCCCAGTACGCGAGCGCGTCCGGAGCGCGGCCCGACTCCTTGGCCCACTTCTCCGTCGTGGCGATGTACCCGATGGGCGCGTCCAGCCAGACGTAGAAGAACTTGTCCGTCTCACCCGGGATCGCGAAGCCGAAGTACGGCCCGTCGCGGCTGATGTCCCAGTCCGCCAGGCCCTTCTCGAAGAAGCCCTGGAGCTGGGCGGCCAGGCCCGGGTGGATGAAGCCGGGGCGCTTGAGCACTTCCTGGAGGAAGTCCGCGTGCCGCGACAGCTTGAAGAACAGGTGCACGGAGTTGCGGCGCACCGGCGGAGTGCCACACAGCGCGCACTTCGGATCGATGAGGTCCGTGGGGTTGTACGTCTTGCCGCACTTCTCGCAGGCGTCGCCGTACTGATCCGTGGACCGGCAGTTGGGACAGGTGCCCCGGATGAAGCGGTCCGGCAGGAAGCGCTTGTCCTTCTCGCAGTAGGTCTGCTCGATGTCGCGGCGGTCGATGTCGCCCGCGTCCTTCAAGCGCCCGTAGATGAGCTCCGCGTAGTGGCGGTTCTCCGGCGAGTTGGTGGAGTGGAAGTAGTCGAAGCGGATGTCGAAGTCGCGGAAGTCGCGCTGGTGCTCGTCGTGGAAGCGCGCGACGAACTGCTCCGGCGGGATGCCCTGCTTCGCGGCGTTGATTTCGATGGGCGTGCCGTGCGTGTCGTCCGCGCAGAAATAGACGACGTCCTGGCCGCACGAGCGCAGGAAGCGGACGTAGATGTCCGTCTGGATGTACTCGACGGCGTGGCCGAGGTGGACGGCGCCGTTCGCGTACGGAAGGGCGCTGGTGACGAGGATTCTCTCCGCCATGGACTCTCCTGAGGGCGGCGGACCATAGCCGCTCGGGGAAACGAGGTCATCGCCAACATGCAGGCCGGACGCTGCATGGCGCGAAGGGGGATGTTATCGAGCGGACGCCATGTGCACCGTCCTCATCCTCCGTAACGCCCATCCCGAGTGGCCGCTGGTCCTCGCCGCCAACCGGGATGAGCTCTACGCGCGTCCGGCCCACGGGCCCAGGGTCCTCTCCGAGTCCCCCCGCGTGGTGGGCGGCCAGGACGTGGAGCGGGGCGGCACGTGGATGGGGGTCACCCACGAGGGAGTCATCGTCGCCCTGACGAACCAGCGCGGCGCCCGGAGCCTGGGCCTGGCCCCCCGCTCCCGGGGCGAGGTGGTGCTGCGCGCCCTCCAGGCCGGGTCGGTGGACACCATCGAGCGCTACCTCGGCACCCTGCCCGCCCCGGAGTTCCTGCCCTTCAACCTGCTCTACGGGGACGCGAGCACCCTGCGGGTGGCCTACGCGCGCCCGGGCCACGAGCACCTGCTGCACGAGGACGTCCCGGACGGCGTGCACGTGCTCCCCAATGACAGCCTGGACAACCTGGCCCTCCCCAAGGTCCGGCGGGCGCATGCCCTGGCGGAGGGCGCGGCGAAGGGCCCGTGGCCGGAGCTGGTGACGGGGCTCCAGGCGGCCCTGGCCGACCATGCCCTGCCGCCCCGCGAAGCCGCGACGGGGCCGCTCGCGGAGAACGACCTGCCCGCGGACCTCCTCCAGCAGCTCCAGGCGCTGTGCATCCACACGGAGGGCTACGGGACGCGCTCGTCCGCCATCGTCGCGCTGGGGCCCGGCCACGTGGGGCACTACCTGGCCACGGACAGCGCGCCCTGCCAGGGCGGGTGGCGGGACGTGACGGGGCTGCTCACGGCGCCCTGAGCGGCTGGTTCTCAGTCCAGCCGCGCCCGCATCACCGCGTCGCGGCCCGCGTCGTAGGTCGCTTCGAAGGCAGGCCCGCGTCCGGTGAAGGCCTCCACCGGGGGCATGGCCACGTCCACGCGGACCTCCCGCACGTCGCAGCCCAGGTCCGGGCGGTAGAAGGCCGGCTCGCCGGTGACGTTGATGGCGATGAGCCGCGCGCCCGGGAACAACTGACACGCGTCATGGACGGGCGTCGCGGACACGCGGTCCGCGCCCGGGTCGATGCGCTCCAGCGTCGCGTCCTTGAACAGGAGCGGGTTGGCGGCGCTCGCGGCGACGGCCTCCGCCAGCGGGCCGCGCGTGACGGTCACCAGCCGGATGCCGCCCGCGAAGGGCTCCTGGTGGAAGGTGGCGAAGGGCACGGGGAGCTCCTCCACGCGCGCGCCCGCGTAGAAGGAATCCAGCACCTGGGTGAAGCGCTCATGGCTCAAGGGAGGCACCGTCGCCGCGCCCCCCGCCGCGCCCAGCGCGCCCGCCGCCACCGCCGGTCCCAGCGCACCGCCCGACACCAGCACCGCGAACAGGCCCACCGCCGCGCCCACCGCGCCGCGCTTCGCGGCGGCCTTGCGCGTCTCGTCTTCATAGGCGGTGAAGAAGGAGTGGTAGCGCTGGCGCAGGTTGGCGCCGGGCGCGGACGCGTAGAGGCCGCCCACCACCGCGCCCATGCTGTTGCCCACCACGCAGTCGATGGGCACGCCCCGGGCC
Organism: Corallococcus sp. AS-1-6; assembly: GCF_020037015.1. Taxonomy (GTDB): domain Bacteria; phylum Myxococcota; class Myxococcia; order Myxococcales; family Myxococcaceae; genus Corallococcus. The sequence continues at coordinate 323,963 of NZ_JAIQDE010000002.1, forward strand.
ACCAGCGCATCCAGCGCGCCCACGTGCGCGAGCCCCTTGGTGCCTCCCACCGACAGCACCACGCAGGTGCGCGAGGCGCGCGTGTCCCGGTGACACGACAGGGCTCCCGAAGCCACCACCACCGTCAGCCACACCAGGCCCAAGCGCCGCATGCGTCCTCCTGCTCGCGAAGTCGGGCCACCCTACCCCGTGGCGCCACTCCCCCAAAACACGACCGCCCCCGGGACAGGAGCCCCGGAGGCGGAAGGTGACCTTCACGAGGCCCGGCGTGGACTCACGCCGGACCCGCGCGAGGGACTAGTACGTGGCCTTGAGGGACACGCTGCTGTACGCCGAGTAGCCGCGCAGCATGATGTACATCTTGCCCGACGCGGTCTTCGCCGCCGCGCTGCACGTCTCGTTGTTGCCGGACAGGTACGGACGGCAGTCGTACGAGGTCGTCGTCGGGGCGGAGCCGAACTTGATGTACATGTCCGCGTCGCCCGTGCCGCCGCTCATGACGTACGTGGACGCCTTGGAGGCCGGCAGGTCGATGCAGTAGTAGTTCTGCGAGCCGGAGGCGCCGGACAGGCCCGTCTTCGCCACGCCGTTGGTCAGCGCGGTGCAGGTGATGGGGACGCCCACGCCCACCGCTTCCCAGGCCGCCTTCACGGAAGCCTGCGTGGCGGCGTCGTAGCCCAGGGCCGCGGCGGCCTGGATGGTCCACGTCTTCGCCTGCTCGTAGGTGGTGCTGGCCGTGTAGAGGTTGGCGTTGGCGTAGTACCAGATCTGCGCCGCCTTCTGGACGCCGATGCCCGTCACGACGATGGAGCTGCGGCCGCGCGGGTGCGTGCCGCCCTTGGCGAGCAGCGCGAACGCCAGGTTCGGGACGCCGGAGGTGTAGTGCACGTCCTGGCCGCTGTAGTTCGGCGCCCAGTCGATGGACGCGCCGTCCTTCGCCGGGTCGTCCATGTAGCGGAGCGCGTCACCGGCCGTGGCGGGGGTCCACACGTCCTCGCCCACCTTCCAGATGTCCGCCCCGGTGCTCCACGTGCCGGACTTCCAGCTCTCGCAGATGGCGCCGAAGGTGTCGGACATGGCCTCGTTGAGGCCGCCGGACTGGCCGGAGTACGTGAGGTTGGACTCGTTCTCCGTCACCGCGTGGGTCAGCTCGTGGACGGTGACGTCCGCGTCCTTGCCCAGCTCGATGGAGTTCACGCCGTCGCCGTCGCCGTACACCATCTGGGTGCCGTCCCAGTAGGCGTTCACGTAGTTCTTGCTGTAGTGAACCGTGCTGATCAGCGTCTGGCCCGCGTTGTTCAGCGAGTCGCGGTTGAAGTTCGTCTTGTAGCAGTCGTAGGTGTAGCCCAGCATGTCGTAGTTCATGTCGACATGGGAGTCACCGATGGCCGCCTGGCCCTCGCTGCGCTTGAGCGTGCCCGGGGTGGTGGTGCCGTTGTTCGCGCTGTAGAGCTTGCGGTTGAGCGCGGTGTGGATCTCCGGAACGCGCAGCAGCGTGGCGCCGTTGAGCGCGTCCACGTAGACGCGGTCGCGCAGCGGCATCTGGGCCGTCTCACCGGTGACCTTCACCTCGTAGGCCAGGCGCAGCCGGCCGTCCTGCTCGGACTTCACGTACACCAGGCGCGCGCCCTCCGCGGCCAGGCCCGTGCCCTTCGTGTCGCGCAGCGCCGCCGTCTGGGCCGCCTCCGCGGCGACCAGCGGACGCGCGGACACCGTGCCACCGGCGCGGGCGGAGCCGTTCGCGCCGAAGATGGCGCCCGAGCGGTCCACGTGCACCACCAGCTCCTCGCCCACCACCGGCAGACCGTTCATCGTCTGCGCGTAGCGGATGTGCGAGACGCCCTGGTCGTCCACGCTGATGCGGCGGACCTGCAGGTCGTTCGCGTTCAGGCGGAACAGCGACGCGATGGAAGGCAGCGACCCGGCGATGGCCGTGTGCACGTCCGCGGCCGCGAAGCCCGTCAGCGGGCGGTCCGCCTGGCCCAGGCGGCCCTGGATGGTGTGCGGCGTCCCATCCGCGTTGGTGCCGACAATCTGCGCGCCCGGGATGACGCTCAGCGCGTTCTGCACTTCGGCGACGTCGTCCGGCTTCTGCTGCTCATTCTGCGTGTTGGCGTCCGTGTCCCCGACACCACAAGCCATCAGGGGAAACGCCAGCAGGGCTGAAACGAAACGGGTGCGAACCAAGGTACTGCCTCCTGCCCGGCGCAAAGGGGGTGGTCGCCGGGCAGCGCTCCCTTCAGCATTCTTCAGGCCAACTCATTAAGTCCGCGAAATGCTTCGGAGTACGGGAAGGCACTGAAAAACGGCTGGCACATCCGCGCCCAGTAAATCTTCTGTAATGTGGAAGCATTCGTTACACCCCCGGCGCAACCCCCCGGACTTGCTCGGGATTCAGGGGCGAGCGGGCGGCTGTCCTGAACCATGACAGCGCACGCGGGGTGCGTCCTCTATTCGGACAATCCCAGGCTGACGGCTTTTTCTTGCTACGCAAAGCAACGCCGCGAATTCGCGCGGTGTGCGTCAGCGCCACACGCCGAGCAGCACCCGCGCGCGTCCGTCCATGGGGAGCGCGGCCTCTTCCACCGTGGTGAAGCCGGCGTCGCGGGCCACGTCGGCCAGGTGCCGCATCCACGGCTTGTAGGGCATCCCGTTGTCGGAGCAGCACGGGACGACGGCGAAGCCCAGCCCGTGGCGTGCGGCGTACTCGATGATGATCCGCGTGGCGCCGTCCGGGTGCATGCCCACGACGAGCTCCGCCTCGCAGGGCTCCTCCAGCGTGAAGAGCCGCTGCGCGTACTTCACGGGCAGGTGCTTGTGGCGCAGGTCGAAGGTGGTGACGGTGCGCCCGCGCTGGGTGAGGGACTCGTTCAATTTCCCCATGCCGCCGGCGATGTCATAGACGCGCAGGGCCTGGGGGAAGCGCGTGACGAGCAGGTCCGCGAAGAGGTCGAAGCGTCGCTTGTCCGCCATGGCGGCTCCTTCAGCCCGGGCCCCTTCAGGCGCGGGTGCACACCGTCCACAACAGCCGCTCGATGACGAGCTTCCCGCTGGCGGAGGACTTCAGGGCCAGGTCCGCGTCCGCGCACGCCACCAGGGCGTTGAGCAGCTCGCGGCGCTCGTAGCGGGCAGCGGCCTGCATGCCGAACGCGAGCGCCCACGCGTTGGGCGTCTTGCGCTTGGAGGCCTTCAGCTCGGCCTCCAGCTTGGGGAGGATGCGCGCCTCCACGTCGCGGCCGGTGCGCGGTGGCTGGCCGCCCGCGTACTTCTCCAGCCAGGCGTGGTTCTCCAACAGCGAGCGGACGATGGACGCCACCGCGCCCAGGAGCTGCAGCGCGTGCGTGCCCTGTCCCATCGCGTCCTCGGCGTAGGAGAGCGCGTCGCGCAGCTCGCGCTTCTGCAGCGCCTCCGTCAGCTCGAAGAACTCCTCCTCGCGCGCGTGGTGCACCAGCAGCGCCACGTGCTGCGCTTCGATGGTGGGCCCCTCCGCGTAGACGGCCAGCTTCTCCAGCTCCGACTGGAGCAGCCGGATGTTGCCGCCGATGCGCTCCTTCAGGCCCTCCAGCGCGCCGGGCCCCAGCTTCTTCCTGAAGGGGGCGAGGAACTCCCTGGAGATTTCACTGAGGTCCAGGTCCTTGTGGCGCGCGGCCACCTTGCGCTCGAAGAGCCGGCCCTTGTCCTGCGCGAACTTGAGCAGCGGGCTGCGCGAGTCCACGTCCGTGGCCGCGAGCACCAGCGCGTGCCCCGGCGGCACGCCCTTCTGGAGCAGCTCCAGGAGCGCGGACGCGTCCCCTTCCGGGGCGCTGATGCGCTCGTCGCGGCAGAAGGCCGCCGCCTCCTGGAGGAAGGCGAGGTCCGCCTCCGCCAGGTCCACGTTGAGCTCTTCCTTCCACTGCTCCACCGTGGGCGCGCCGGGCACGCGGGGGTCCAACTGGTCCACGCCCCAGCCCGCGCGGCCCGCGAGCGCCAGCAGCCGCCGGGCGCCCTCCTTGCGCTTGCCCGCCTTCCACGCGTCGCGCGCCTTGGCCAGCGCGTCGCCCTTGCCCTTCTTGGGCGCGAGGAACTCCGGGTCGCGCACCAGCACCACCTTGCGCCCGGGGAACAGCGGCAGCGTGGCCAGCTCCTGCGCCACCTCGCGCGGGGAGGCCGCGTCCAGCACCGCGAGGTTCAGCCCCATGGCGGCGTCCGGCACCAGCGTCTTCACCAGCTCGTCGGCGCCCTTCCTGACCAGGAACTCCTCGCCCCACAGGAGGTACAGCGGCCACACCTTGCCGCCCTTCACCTCCGCCAGCACCTCGTCCATGTCCGCGCTCACCGGCCCTCCACGCACAGTTCGATGAGCAGCCGCTCCAACTGCAACCGGGGCGCGCCGTTGCGCGAACCGATGGCCGTGCGCGCTGACTCCAGCAGCGAATGCCGCCGGTGCAGCGCGGCCTCCGACGTGCGCTTCGCCGCTTCTTGCGCCAGCGCCGTCAGGTCGCGGTTCGCCAGCGCCTCCAGCGCCCCGGCCTTCGCGAGCGACACGTCCCGCGTCCACAGGATGAGCAGCTCCAGCGCCGTGTCCGCGTCCTCGCGCGAGCCGCCGTGCGCCTCCGCGAAGCGCAGGAGGGCCGGGATGTCATCGCCTCGCAGGCCCTCAAAGGCGGTGAGGACGTCCTTGCGCTCCTTCAGCGCGTCCACGTCCAGCGCGAGCGCGCGGCCCAGGCTGCCCCCGGACATCACCGCGGCCAGGGCGGCGGTGTCCGCGTCCAGCTTGCGCTCCTGCTGCACGTGCCGTGCGACCAGGTCCACCGGCAGCGGACCGAAGTACACCTTGCTGCACCGGCTGCGGATGGTGGGCAGCAGGCGGTCCATGGCGCTCGCCACCAGGATGAGCGTGGTCTCCGCGGGCGGCTCCTCCAGCGTCTTGAGGAACGCGTTCTGCGCCTGGACGTTCATCTGCTCCGCGCTGACCAGGATGGCCACCTTGCGCTTGGACTCCAGGCCGCGCAGCGCCAGGCGCTCCTGGAGCTGCCTTACCTGCTCCACGCGCAGCTCGCGGCTGGGCGTGCCGGTGAAGTCGGAGCGGCCCGCGAGCCCGCGCGACACGCGCTCGTCGTCCGGCATCACCCAGGTGACGTCCGGGTGCAGCCCCTTGGCGAGGCGCACGCAGCTCGCGCACCTGCCGCAGCCCACCTCCGGGGCCTCCGGGCACGTGAGGGCCTGGGCGAGCCCCACCGCGGCCAGCTCCTTGCCCACCCCTTCAGGCCCGGCGAACAGGTAGGCGTGATGCACCGAGCCGGACCGCAGGGCGGATTGGAGCGCGTCCATCGCGCGGGGCTGTCCCTGCACCGAGGCAAGCGTCATGGGGGGCGTGTATCCCCGCTCGGGGCCCACCCGTCAACCGCCACCTTGACCCGTGCGCGTGCCGCCGGTCTGATTCGTCCGGCGTGTTGAACTTCCTCGAAGGCCACCTCCCCCTGCTGGCGGGCTCCATCCTGACGGTGCTCCTTCTGGGCATCCAGCGGACCACCCGCGACCCGGACCTGCGCGACGACCTGCGCGGCGCGGTGCGGATGCTGCTCGCCTTCCTGGTGCTGCGGCTGGTGTCGCGCCTGCTGCCGGAGGCGTCCACGCCGGAGGGCCTGCGCAAGTTCGTGAACGTGGGCTGGATGCTCACGTTCGCCTACGGCGTCATCCGGGCCGCGGTGGCGTTCGCGCTGAAGCTGGCGAGGATGCGCTCGCCGGTGTCGACGCCGAAGATCCTCCGCGACGTCATCGACTTCACGCTGTACGCGCTCGCCACGGTCCCCATCCTCCAGAGCCAGCTCAACCTGGACCTGGCGGGCCTGGTCGCGTCCACCGCGGTGCTGACGGTGGTCATCGGTCTGGCGCTCCAGGAGACGCTGGGCAACCTCTTCGCGGGCCTGTCCCTGCAGTTGGACCGGCCCTTCGAGGTGGGCGACTTCATCCGCATCGGCGAGCACACCGGGCGGGTGGTGCACATCGGGTGGCGCTCCATCCGCATCGCCAACTTCCGGCGCGAGGTCATCACCCTTCCCAACAGCATGGTGGGCAAGGAGCACGTGAAGAACTTCACCCAGCACCGCGAGCCCGTGGGCATCGAGATGCAGGTGGGCGTGTCGCTGGACGCGCCGCCCAACCAGGTGAAGCAGGCGCTCCTGGACGTGGCGCGGGAGATCCCCCAGGTGCTGGTGCAGCCGCCGCCCATCGCGCGCACGGTGGCCTTCACGGACTCCAACGCGCAGTACATGGTGCGCGTGTTCCTCAACGACTTCGCGCTGTCGGACGGCGTGCGGGAGGAGCTGCACACGCGGCTGTGGTACCGGCTGCGCCGCGAGGGCCTGGAGCTGCCCCACGCGCAGCGCACCGTGACGCTGCGCCGCGAGACGAAGCACCGCCGCCGCGAGCTGGCGGACGACACCGTGCGCGACCTGCTGCGCCAGGTGGACCTCTTCGCGCCGCTGGGCCCGGAGGAGCTGGAGCGCCTGCGCTGCGAGGTGGTGGTGCGCCGCTTCGGCCGCAACGAGCGCATCATCCAGGAGGGCGAGGAGGGCGGGACCTTCTACGTCGTGGCCTCCGGCGAGGTCAGCGTGCGCGCCGGCACGCTCCAGTCCGAAATCACGCGGCTGGGGCCGGGGCAGTACATCGGGGAGATGTCCCTGCTCACCGGCGAGCCCCGCGCCGCCACGGTGGTGGCGCTCCAGGACTCCGTGCTGATGGAGCTGGACCGGCCCACCTTCGCGCGCCTGTTCTCCGACTATCCGGGCCTCGCCCGCCAGCTCTCCGCGCTCCTCGCCCAGCGCCGCACCCAACTGCGCGCCGTGGCCCAGGCCTCGGGCGGCGGACCGGACCACTCGCCCGAGGCGGGCCGCATCCTCGGAAGGCTGCGGGCGCTCTTCGGCCTCACACACGAATAGCGGCTTTCCCTCACCTGAGTCCGGGGCAATCACGACCCGCTTTCACGCAGAGCGTGGCGGCCTGGGAGGCATGCATCCGGCCGTGACGCCAGGGCCTTTGACGCTTGGAGCCTGAAAGGTCTAAAGGTTCACACATGCAAGACATTCGTGGCTTTCCCGCGCGATTGGGCGCGCTGCTCCTTCCCGGCGCGCTGTGGATGGGCCTGCCCCAGAGCGCGGCGGCTTCGGCCCCGGTGAAGCCAGACACGACGGCCGCGGGCCTGGAGCGGCTGGCGCACCGCCGGGTCTTCTTCGGCCACCAGTCGGTGGGCGGGAACATCCTGGACGGCGTGCGCGGCCTGCCGGACGCGAAGGCGCCGGCCATCGTGGAGGTGAAGGACGCGAACGCCACGATTCCCCAGGGCACGCTGGCGCACGCGTTCGTGGGCCAGAACGAGCGGCCGGAGACGAAGCTCGCGCACTTCGAGCAGCTCCTGGACGGCGGCGTCGCGAAGCAGGTGGACGTGGCGCTGATGAAGTTCTGCTACATCGACTTCACCTCCAGCACGGACGCGAAGTCGCTGTTCGAGAAGTACCGCGCCACGCTCGCGGGGCTGAAGTCGCGCCACCCGGGCGTCACCTTCGTGCACGTCACCGCGCCGCTGACGACGGTGCAGCGCGGGGCGAAGGCGTGGTTCAACGAGCTGCGGGGGCGTCCCGTGTTCGGCGTGGGGGAGAACGTGTCGCGCGAGGCGTTCAACGCGCTGATGCGGCAGACCTACGGCGGCAAGGAGCCGCTGTTCGACCTGGCGGCGCTGGAGTCGACGCAGGCGGACGGCACCCGTGAGACGTACGAGGTCAACGGCCGCGCGTATCCGGCGATGGTGCCGGCCTGGTCGGATGACGGGGGGCACCTCAACGCGCAGGGGCAGGCGCGCGTGGCCTCCGCGCTCGTCACGTTCCTGGCGGCCCTGCCGGAGTCCCCGGCCTCCGCGAAGGCCGGGCCCTGAGCCATGCGCGTCCCGTTGATGATGATGCTCGGCCTGGGGCCGACCGTGGCGCGCTTGAAGCTGCGCCGCTGTGAAGCCGTGGGCGCCACCCCCACCGTCTGGGGGCGCGTCTGGATTCATGGCGAGGGTGAAATCCAGGTGGGGGACCGCGTGGTGTTCGACGCGCGGATGGCGCCCATCGAGCTGCACGCGCAGCGGGGGGGACGCATCGTGATTGAAGACGACGTGACCATCGAGGGAGGCAGCTCCATCGAAGCGCAGTCATGCGTGACGCTGGGCGCGCGCAGCCGTCTGGGCATGTGGTGCAAGCTGATGGACAACATGTACCACCCGGTGCGGGGCAACCGGCACGAGCGGCCGCAGTCGGTGCCGCTGGTGGTGGAGGAGGGCGTCACGGTGGGCAGCCGCTCCATCCTGCTGCCGGGCGCGCACCTGCAGAAGGGCGCGAGCGTGGCCTCCGGCACGGTCATCTCCCGCCGGATTCCCCCGGGCGTGACGGTGGGCGGCTCTCCGGCCCGCGTGCTGCGGCGCGAGGTGACGCGATGAAGCCCGCCCTCCCCTCCCGCGACGAGACGCTCCAGATGGCGCGCGCGGGCCTCCAGATGGTGCGCACGGAGGTGTTCCCGCGCGCCGAGCGCGTGGTGGCCGTGGCGCGGGCGCGCTGGCTGTTCCGCGGCTTCCGCATGGGCCGGGACGTGGCGGCGTATGGCCCGGTGGCCGCGCGCAACGACGGCCACGCGGAGCTGGGCGACAAGCTGACGTTCCTGGGCGGCATGCTGCCCACGTCGGTGGTCTGCTACGAGCACGCGCGGCTGCTGGTGGGCTCGGAGACCCAGTTCAACTACGGCGTGTCCGTGGAGGCCTGGGAGTCGGTGCAGATTGGCGACCGGTGCATGTTCGCGTCGTACGTGCGCGTGAGTGACCGGGACGGCCAGCGCATCGCGCCCATCATCATCGAGGACGACGTCTGGGTGGCCCACGGCGCCATCCTGCTCCCCGGCGTGCGCATCGGTGCGCGGTCGGTGGTGTCCGCCGGCAGCATCGTTTCGCAGGACGTTCCTCCGGATTCGCTCGCCATGGGCAACCCGGCGCGCAGCATGAGCCTGGACCTGGTGGCGCGCGACGCCACGGGCACCTGACGGGCGGCCTGACGCGCTTCGCCCGGCGCTCAGCAAAACGCGCCGGGCGCGTTCTTTTCCGCATCCCCTTCCACACCCCACCGCTTCGCCTCAACGACAGGACCCACCCCATGAGCACGCGTGACACGCTTCGCACCTTCATCGTCGACACCTTCTTCGTGGACGACTTCGCGGACGACGACTCGTTCCTGCGCAAGGGCCTCATCGACTCCACGGGCATGATGGAGCTGGTGGCCTTCATCGAGACGGAGTTCCACCTCAAGCTGGACGACAAGGAGCTGGTGCCGGAGAACCTGGACTCGCTGTCGCGCGTGGTGGCCTTCGTGGACCGCAAGCAGTCGCTGGCGAAGGCGAGCTGAGACGCCCATGTGCGGCATCGCGGGGTTCACCTTCCCGGCGGGTGACGCTTCGGGCACGGCGCAGCACGCCGACCGCCTGCGCCGCATGACCGCCAGCATCAAGCACCGGGGGCCGGACGCGCAGCGGGCCCTGCTCCTGGATGGCGCCGCGCTGGGGCACGCGCGGCTGTCCATCGTCGACCTGGCCTCCGGCCACCAGCCCATGCGCGACGAGGCCACCGGCCTCACCGTCGTCTTCAACGGCGAGATCTTCAACCACGTGGAGCTGCGCGAGCAGTTGTCGGGGGCGTATGCCTTCCGCACGCGCTCGGACACGGAGGTCATCCTCGCGGCGTTCCTCACGTGGGGCATCGACTGCGTGCGCCGCTTCGAGGGCCAGTGGGCCTTCGCGCTGTGGGACCCGCGCGACCGCACGCTGTGGATGTCGCGCGACCGCGTGGGCATCTGCCCGCTGTTCTACGCGCAACTCCCTCAAGGGCACCTGGCGTTCGCGTCGGAGGCGAAGGCGCTCTTCGCCGGAGGCCTGGTGACGCCGGCGCTGGACGCGCGGGGGCTCAAGCAGACGTTCCAGCTCTGGGCGCCGGTGGCGCCGCGCACGTCCTTCGAGGGCGTGTCGCTGCTGCCGCCCGCGCACGTGGCGAAGTGGCGCGACGGGGCGCTGACGCTCCAGCGCTACTGGGACCTGGACTTCGGCGTGACGCCGGACGCGGCGGAGGCGCCCCGGCTGCTGGAGGAGCTGGGCGCGGTGCTGGACCGGGCGGTGCGCCTGCGGCTGCGCGCGGACGTGCCGGTGGCGGCGTATCTGTCGGGCGGGTTGGACTCCAGCCTGCTGTGCGCGCTGGCGCAGGAGCAGTTGGGCGGGACGCTGCGGACCTTCTCCGTGGGCTTCGCGCACGCGCGGTTCGACGAGCGCACGCACCAGGCGACGGTGGCGGAGCAACTGCACACCGAGCACCGCGTGGTGGAGATGCGCGACGGGGACATTGGCGCGCTGGTGCCGGGCGTCATCTTCCACGCGGAGCAGGCGATGATGCGCTCCGCGCCCGCGCCGTTCCTGCGGCTGTCCGGGTGGGTGCGCGACCAGGGCATCAAGGTGGTGCTGACGGGTGAAGGGTCGGACGAGATGTTCCTCGGCTACGACCTCTTCAAGGAGACGAAGGTGCGCCAGTTCTGGGCGCGCCAGCCGGGCTCGAAGTACCGGCCGCTGCTCCTGCGCCGTTTGTACCCGACGCTGTCGGTGAGCCAGCAGAGCGTGGAGCTGCTGCGCGAGTTCTTCGGCACGGGGCTGGAGACGCCGGACGCGCTGGGGTTCTCGCACCTGGTGCGGTGGGGCAACAGCGGGCGCATCCTCCGCTTCCTCGCGCCGGAGTTCGCCGCGAAGGTGGCGGACGAGGATCCGGTGGCGTCGGTGCTCGCGACGGTGCCGGACGCGGTGGCGAAGTGGCGGCCCCTGGCGCGGGCCCAGTACCTGGAGGCGCGCACGTTGCTGTCGGGCTACCTCCTGTCCGCGCAGGGCGACCGCATGCTGCTGGGCAACGCGGTGGAGGGGCGCTTCCCGTTCCTGGACACGGGCGTGATGGAGTTCGCCGCGCGGGTGCCGGAGCGGCTGCGGCTGCGGGGGCTGGACGAGAAGCACCTGCTCAAGCGCTTCGCGAAGGGCCGGGTGCCGGCGTCCATCCTGGAGCGCAGCAAGTTCCCGTACCGCGCGCCCATCGCGGGGGCGCTGGTGGGCCCGGATGCGCCCGCCTGGGCGCGCGAGCTGCTGGCCCCGGAGGCGGTGTCGGCGACGGGCGTGTTCGACGCGCGCAAGGTGGAGCGGCTGGTCGCGAAGCTGCGGGCGCCGAACTCGGCGGAGAGCGAAGCGGACACCATGGCCCTGTTCGCCGTGGCGTCCACGCAACTGCTGGCCCACCACTTCCTGAAGCCGAAGCCCGTGCCCCAGGCGGACGTGGATGCCGTGCGGTTGGAGGCCGCGTGAGCGCGGATACCGCCCCTTCATGGGTTCGTGGCCACGCGGCCGCGACGCCGGAAGCTCCGGCGGTGGACTCGCCGTGGGCGCGGCTCACCTACGCCCAGTTGGAAGCGCGGATGCTCGCGCTCGCGGGACAGTTGCGCGCCGCAGGTGTGGAGCCCGGGGCTCGGGTCCTCATCGCCCTGCCCCTGGGCTGCGCTGCCGCCGTCGCGAGCCTCGCGGTGCAGGCCCTGGGTGCCTGCGCAGTGGAGCTGGACCGTGAGACGGGCGCGGACTCCCTGGCCAGCATCCTCACGCAGACGGGTGCCCGCCTCGCGGTCATCTTCGGGCAGGACGCGCGGCGCTGGACGGGACGCTCGCAGCTCACCCACTTCTTCGTCGTGCACGGCTCCCGTCCTCCGGAGCGCATGCTCGGGCTGCTGAAGCCCGCTTCGTGCACGTGGCTTCAGGAGGACGGCGCGGTGGATCCGGACGTGCGCCCGGAGCCGCTGGCCGCCCTGCCCTCGCTGCCTCCGGATGCGCCCGCTTCCATCGTCTACACGTCCGGCAGCACGGGCACGCCCCGCGGCGTCGTGCAGACGTTCGCCAACATCGCGGCGAACACGCGCTCCATCGTGGAGTACCTGGGCCTCACGCCCCGCGACCGCGCCATGCTCATCCTTCCCCTGCACTACTGCTACGGGAAGAGCGTGCTCCAGACGCACCTGCTCGCGGGCGGCTCCGTGTTCCTGGATCCGCGCTTCATGTACCCACGGGTGGTGCTGGAGGCCATGGCCACCGAGTCCTGCACCGGCTTCGCGGGCGTGCCCCTCACCTTCGAGCTGCTGCGCCGTCAGGCCGCCCCGGACTCGCTCGCGAACCTGAAGCTGCGCTACCTCACCCAGGCCGGCGGCGGCATGTCCCCGGACACCGTGCGCTGGACGCGCGAGGCCTTCCACCCGGCGGAGCTGTTCGTCATGTACGGCCAGACGGAGGCCACCGCGCGGCTCTCCTACCTGCCGCCCTCGCGCGCCACCGACAAGGCGGGCTCCATCGGCCAGGGCATCCCCGGCGTCACGCTGGCCGTGGTCGCGGACGACGGCTCGCCCCTGCCCGACGGCGAGGTGGGCCAGCTCGTGGCGAAGGGCGCCAACGTCACGCCGGGCTATCTCAACGCGCCTGACGACACGGCCGCCATCCTCCACGACGGCTGGCTGTGGACCGGCGACCTCGCGTGGCGCGACGCGGACGGCTTCTTCTTCCTCGTCGGCCGCGCGAAGGAGATCCTCAAGGTCGGCGGCCACCGGGTGAGTCCCGCGGAGATGGAGCACGTCCTCGCGCGCCACCCGGCCGTGCTGGAGGTCGCCGTGGTGGGCGTGCCGGACGACCTGGGCGGCGAGGCCGCGTGCGCCGCCGTGGTGCTCCAGCCCGGCGCCAGCCCACAAGAGGACGACCTGCGCCGCTTCTGCCGCGAGGCGCTCCCGGCCCACAAGGTGCCACGCCACGTGCTGTTCATCGACGCGCTCCCCCGCGGGCCCACCGGCAAGGTGCTCAAGGCCGACCTGCGCACGCGCGTGCTGTCTTCACTCTCTTCTCCTGAACCGAGGTCGCCGTGACGATGAAGTTCTCCAAGCAGGTGCTGGAACTGGACTGGGAGGCCAAGGCCGCGTCGCTGTCCGACGGGCTCAAGGAGGCCGTCCTCAAGAAGCTGCGCAAGCGCGGCCTGGTGGTCGCCGTCTCCGGCGGCATCGACTCCGCGTGCGTCGCGGCGCTGGCGGTGCGCGCGCTGGGGCCGGACCGCGTCTTCGGCCTGCTCTTGCCGGAGCGCGACTCCAGCGGCCTGTCCTCCAAGCTGGGCCGCGAGCTCTGCGAGAAGCTGGGCATCCAGTACACGCTGCACGACATCGCGCCCGTGCTGGAGGCCGCCGGGTGCTACTCGCAGCGCGACGCTGCGGTGCGCTCCGTGTTCCCCGCGTTCCAGCCGGACATGAAGTGGAAGATCGTCATGCACGGCGACCGGCTCAACACGGACGCCCTCAACGTCTTCTACGTGGTGGTGCAGGTGGACGGGCAGGAGCAGCGCTTCCGCCTCACGCCCCAGGCCTACGTGCAGATTGTCGCCGCCACCAACTTCAAGCAGCGCGTGCGCAAGATGATGGAGTACTTCCACGCGGACCGGCTGAACTTCGCCGCGTCCGGCACGCCCAACCGCCTGGAGTATGATCAGGGCTTCTTCGTGAAGCTGGGCGACGGCTCCGCGGACGTGAAGCCCATCGCCAGCCTCTACAAGACGCAGACCTACAAGCTCGCGCGGCACCTGGGCGTCATCGACGGCATCCTCAACCGCGAGCCCACCACGGACACCTTCAGCCTGGAGCAGTCCCAGGAGGACTTCTACTTCTCCGTGCACTACTCGCAGTTGGACCTCATCCTCTGGGCGAAGAACCACGGCGTCGCGCCGGAAGAGGTCGCGCCGGAGATGGGCCTCACGCCGCAGCAGATCCAGCGCGTCTACGACGACATCGACCAGAAGCGCCGCACCACCGCGTACCTCCACGCGCAGCCGCTGCTGCTCGAAGAGGTCAGCGAGCTGAAGCCCTTCAAGATCGCCTGAAGCGCCTCACCCGCCGCCGGAGCCAGGGGAACCGGAGGCCGCGTCGATGGTGTCCGCGGCCTCCACCCGGAGGCGCTCCTCCGGGGTGAACGAGTCGAACAGCAGCCGCTGCACCGCGGCCTGACGCCGGGCCGGGTCCGGTTCGCTCTGGCCCAGCGCCGCGCGCTTCGCGCGGAAGTCCGCCAGCCGCTGCTTCCACTGCGCGCGCTCCGCGTCCAGCGCCTCCAGCCGCCCGGTGGCCTCCGGCCCCACGGTGGACAGCCGGTGCTGGTGCAGGTCCTCCGCCGTCGCTCCCGCCGCCAGCAGCTCTTGCTCCACGGCCTGCTGCCGCAGCGGGCGCACCGCCTCCTCGCGGCTGGCGCGCACGTCCGGGGGCAACCGCTCCTCCAGGGCCGCCATGCGCTGCTCGCGCTCCTCCTTCGTCAGCGACGCGTCCTTCATCAGCTTCAGCCGCTCCACGGCGACGGCGTCCACCGCCTCCTCGTGTCCGAAGAGGCCGTCCGCCACGCCCGGGCCCAGGTGCTCCCGGCGCAGCTTGCGCAGGGCCTCCAGGCGCTCCGCCGCGTCCGGCATGGCCGCGGAGCCCTTCGCCCCCAGCCCCCGCGCCGCCTCCAGGTAGGCCAGGTAGTCGTCCAGCACCTGCACCGCTTCGTCCATGGCGGCGGCGGGCAGCTTCTTCGCCCGCAGGGCCGTGAGGATGCGCTCGCGGATGAGCGACGCGGGCTCCTCGCCCGTGGCGGACAGGTAGTAGTTGAAGAAGCGGCGCAGGTCCGCGTTCGGCACCAGGTGCCCGGACGCATCCACCACCACCGCGCCGTCCTCCTCCGTGTCCTGGAGCGAGCCGGGCAGCGGCGGCAGCGGCGCGTCCCGCGACGGAGCCGGGCTCGCCGTCGCGGCGGCACCGGAAACGGCGGGAGACGCCGCGCGCGGCAGCCCCTGCGCGACGGGCGCCGCGGGCGGCGGGACAGCGGGCCCGGGCGCATCCTCCGCCCGGACCTTCCACCACGAGAAGACGCCGGCACCCAGGAGGGCGCACAGCGCGACCACGAGAATGACGGCGCGGCTCTTCATGGCGGGCGCTCCCTGCGGCGGACTACAGGCCCGCGGACTTCAGGCGGTTCGCCTGGGTGCGGAACACGGACTTCGGGTCGGTGAAGAACGCGGTGAGGCCCAGGACCTGGTTCACCTCGTCCAGGTGGTTCATGTCGTAGTTGTCGCGGATGACCGTGCCGAAGTGCGAGCTGCAGCGGCCCACGAGGCCGTCGTTGGACTCGCTGTAGAAGAAGGACGACAGCTTCAGCGCGTAGTCAGACGCGTCCAGGATGTTGGTGAAGGGGTCCGTGCCGGACCAGGAGTAGTAGCGCTGGCCCTGGGTGCCCGTCGCCGCGCCGCTGCCGCAGGACGTGGTGGGGACGCCCGCGGGGAACTTCGCGGTGAACGCGGCGCCGCCCGCCTTGCTCAGCGCCGCCAGCGCGCCAATCGCGTCCTGCGGCTGCGTGTGGCCGGACAGCAGGCCCAGCACCGTGCCCAGGCTGTTGGCGAAGTAGGCCAGCACGCCCTCCGTGAACGAGCCGTTCTTGAGGTTGTTGCGCAGGTAGTCCGCCAGGTCCGCGCCCTTGTGCGGCGAGCCCACCGTCGTCACGGACGCCACCAGGTCCGGCCGCACCGCCGCCACGTAGCGCACGTCCAGGCCGCCGTGGCTGTGGCCAATCAGGTTCACCTTCGCCGCGCCCGAACGCGCGAGCACGTCCTGCACCTGCGCCAGCAGCGCCTCGCCGCGCGCCTCGCTCGTGTTGAACTGCGGAACGTGCGTGACGTAGACCCTCGCGCCGCCCGACTTCAGCGTCGACTCGATGCCATAGAAGTAGTCGAGCACCCCGAACAGCGAATCGAAACCCGCCATGCCGTGCGCCAGCACGATGGGGTACTTCGTCTGCGTGTACGTATCCGCGGCGCGCGCGGGCTGCGCCCAGAGGGCAAGAACCGCGACAGTCAGAACGAGGGTCCGGACGGCGTTTCGCATACAGGCTCCTGATTGGGGAGGGCGGATCATCGAAGGGATTGACCCGCGAATCAGCCCATAAGGCGAGACACTGATAAAAATCAAGCCAACCTCAGAATTCACTGGAAAGCGTGTCAGCTCCGGGTCAGCCCCCTTCAATTCAACGCAACGCATCAATCACTCCAACGCTCCGCGTCGAAACGGCAGCATGCGGGCCCATCCAGAGAAGAACGCACTTGGACACCGCCGCCTATCAGGCCTTCACCACGGAATTGACGCACAGCATTGACGCGGACGGTCGTGCCCGGGGGCTGGTGGCGCTGGGCTCGATGGCGGCGCGCGACTACGCGCCGGATGCCTTCAGCGACCACGACTTCTTCGTCATCGCGTGGCCGGGACACGCTGAAACATTGAGACAGGAGCGCGGCTGGCTGCCCCGCGCGGAGGACGTGGCGCTGGCGTTCCGCGAGACGGCGCACGGGCTCAAGGTCGTGTACCGCGACGGGCACCTGCTGGAGTTCGCGGTGTTCGACCTGGAGGAGCTGTCGTTCGCGCGCGTCAACCGCTACCGCGTGCTGCTGGACAAGGGCGGCGTGACGGAGCGCATGGACGCGCGCGCGCGGGACACGGCGGTGGAGCTCCAGCGCACGGCCCCGGACGACGCGTGGCTGTTCGGCCAGTGGCTCACGCAGGTGCTGGTGGGCGTGGGGCGCCACGCGCGCGGCGAAGGGCTCAGCGGGTGCGCGCGGCTCCACGAAGCGGTGCGCCTGTTCTGCCTGCTGCTCGCGCGCCACGTCCCCGCCCCCGAGGCTTCGCTGCTGGACGGGTTGGATCCGCTGCGGCGCGTGGAGCGCGTGTATCCGGAGACCGGCGGGGAGCTGGCGCGGGCCCTGGAGGGCGACACGCCGGGGCTCGCGCGCACGCTCCTGCGGCTCGCCGAGCGAGAGCTGTCCCACGTGCCCGCGTACCCGCGCGACGCGGTGGCCGCAGTGCGGGCCCGGCTCCAGGCGGTGCACCGGTAGGCACGGCGGGCGACTCAGGCCCGGGCGGTGTCCTGCTCCCGGGCGTTGTGCGCGATGACGAGCACCCGCTCGGGATGCGGCTGCCGGCGCGCCCAGTCCAGGAGCGCGCTGAAGGCATCCGGCGCGGGGGCGGCCGTGGAGAGGAGCATGCGCGGCTGGTGTTCGTGGAAGAGGTCCTCCGCTCCCAGGTTCTGGGCCGCCCACGTGCGCCAGCCGGGCACCGGCTTGCCGGGCGCGGGCTGCAGGCCGGTGACGGTGAAGCCGCCGGCCATGAAGACGCGCGTCAGGCCCACGAGCGTCGCGCCCGTGCCGAAGCCGCACACCACGTGCCGCACCGTGGGGAAGCGCTCGCGCACCTGCGCGCGCAGGCCCGTCGCCCAGGCCTCCACGCACGCCACCATGGCCCGGTTGGTGAGCTGCCGGGGCCAGCTCCAGCCCTCGCGCTCCAGGGCCTGGGCCTGGTGGAACATGTCCGCCATCGAGTCCACCTGGCGCACCTGCCCCTGGAAGCCGTGGGCGCGCAGGTACGTCGCGCCCGCCGCGTCCGTCAGGGCCACCGTGGGCAGCCCCCGCTCGCGGCCCAGGACGTCCAGCGCCAGCGCGCTCGACGCGCCGGACAGCTCCACCAGCCCGCGCGAGCCCGGCGGCATCGCGGCCAGGTAGCGCGCGAAGGTGAGGTACTTGAGGCTGCCGGAGGGCTGCGCCCCGCCCCACAGCACCACCGGCCCGCCCGCACGCGGACGCGACAGGGAAAACACTCCACGCATGGCCGCCCCTCTGGCGCACGACCGCATTCCGCGCCCGACATGCGCCTGAGTCTTCCGGAGGGGGTGCCCCGCGGCCATTGCCCCCGGGACGGGG
The DNA here is from genome assembly GCF_020037015.1 of Corallococcus sp. AS-1-6. Classification (GTDB taxonomy): domain Bacteria; phylum Myxococcota; class Myxococcia; order Myxococcales; family Myxococcaceae; genus Corallococcus. The sequence goes on from NZ_JAIQDE010000002.1 coordinate 341,820, forward strand.
CGGATGTCCTGCGGGGGACGGCGCAAGTCCCTGCAACCACGTGGCGGGCGGTTATGCTCCCCGCCCATGTCTCAAGCTCCTCGCGTCCGCATCCTGCTGTCGGAGACGTACAACCCCTGGTTCAACCTCGCGACCGAGGACTGGATCTTCCGCGAGCTGGACCCCTCCACCCAGACGCTCTTCCTCTGGCGCAACGACAACACGGTCGTCATCGGCCGGAACCAGAACCCGTGGTCCGAGTGCAACCTCACGCGCATGGAGGAGGACAAGGTCTTCCTCGCGCGGCGCACCAGCGGCGGCGGCGCGGTGTTCCACGACCTGGGCAACACCTGCTTCACGTTCCTGTCCGCGAAGGAGGGCTACAACAAGACGGCGAACGTCAGCATCCTGCTGGACGCCCTGTCGCGGCTGGGCGTGACGGCGCAGGCGTCCGGGCGCAACGACCTGGTGATTCCGCTGGAGGACGGCCCCCGGAAGATCAGCGGCAGCGCGTACCGCGAGACGAAGGACCGCGCCTTCCACCACGGCACCTTCCTCATCCACGCCAACCTATCGCGGCTGGCCAACTACCTCACGCCGCACCCGAAGAAGCTGGAGTCCAAGGGCAGCGCGTCCGTGCGCTCGCGGGTGATGAACATCCGCGACCTCCAGCCGGAGGCCTCCCATGAGTCGCTGGTGAAGGCGATGATTGGAGCCTTCTGCGACTTCCACGGGGCCACCGCGGAGCCGGAGCTGCTGGAGCCCTCGTTCCTGGAGGGCCAGCCTTCGCTCAAGCGCACCTTCGAGCACTACGCGTCGTGGGACTGGCGCTTCGGCAACGCGCCCCGCTTCAGCCACCAGATGGTGGAGTACCTGTCGTGGGGCTTCTTCGAGGTCCACGTCGACGCGGAGAACGGACACGTCACCCGCGCGCAGGTCTTCTCGGATGCGCTCTACCCGGACCTCGTGCAGGACCTGCAGGCGGCGCTCACCGGCAAGCCGCACAGCCGCGACGGCATGCGGCAGGCCGTCTCCGAGGTCCGCGCCCGCCACCCCTCGCAGGAGCGCGAGCTGGCGGAGCTGGAGACGTGGCTGATGGGCCAGGTCGAGGTCTGACCCGGCCCCTCCGCCGTCGCTTCACTCAGCGATGGCCACCACCGCCGTGGCCACCGCCCCAGCCGCCGCCATTGCCGCCACCGTGGCCGGAGCCGTGAGACCCACCGCCGCCGCTGGAGCCGCGCGAGGGGGACCCGCCGCCACGGCCGGAGCTGCCGCCGCCCCAACCGCCGCCGTGGCTGCTGGAGGACCCACCGCCGGTCTGCTGGACGCGAACGGAGCCGCCACCCCAACCGCCGCCGTTGCCGGACGAGGAGCGTCCCCCGCCACCCTGCGACGGGCGACCGGGGCTGGAGCCGCCACCCCAGCCGCCGCTGGACTCGTGAGAGCCACCGCGCGTGCCGTTCCCACCGGGAGGCGGATTGCGCGTGCCGCCCCAGCCGCCGCTGTTGCCACCGTTGCCGTTGTTCGACGAGTGGACGCCGCCGCCCTGCGGACGGTAGGGCCCGGGACGGCTGTCACCCCGGCCGTACGACGAGCCGTAGCGAGGACCGGCCGGCGACGCGTCATGCACGCGCGGCCCGTACCGGTACGGCCCCGGACGCGAGTAGTGGTAGCGGCCCGGGCGGTAGCGGTCGTACCCGTAGCCGTAGTAGCGCCACGACACGCCCGGGTAGCGGTACCACGTGCGCAGGAACGGGTTTGGACGGCCGAAGGAGAACGAGATGTGCGCGTGGCGGTAGACCGGGACGACGACCCGCACCGAGCCGTTCCAGCCCCAGCCGCCACCCACGAACACCCAGGACGGGCCGCGGCGCACCCAGTGCGGAGACACGAACACCAGGCCCGGACGCGGCGGCTCCATCCACGTGCCGGAGACCCACTCGTAGCCGTTGGCGCCCCAGTACCAGTAGCCCGGCGCCCACGTGTAGCCCACGGCCGGCGCGGGGGGCGGCGTCTCCACGCGCAGGGCCGGAGGCGCCTGGGTGGCCCTCACGTCCTCGCTGGCGACCTCGATGGGGATCTCCACCTCGGTGGAGCCCTCCGGGGCCCAGCCGCCGGACACCCAGCGCCAGACGTCGCCGTCCTGCGCCCAGTAGCCGTTGATGTACTGGTAGCCGGGCATGCGCTCCACCCAGCCGCCGGACTTGAACTGCCAGTTGTCGCCGTCCCAGTACCAGTGCCCGGACGTCCAGATGGCGCCGGCATAGGGCCGGGGAGTCGGTGACTCGGCGGGCAGGTCGGGAGGCGGAGAGGGCGCGATGGGCCCGGAATCCTCCACGTTGGCCTGCTGGGCGTACCCGTCATCATCGCCCCAGTCATCCGCGGCGACCGGCGAGGTCTGCGCGAACGCCCCCTGGGACGCCAGGCCGACAATCAAACCCATCCACCATCGAGAACCCATGACTCCGTCTCCGATCTCCAGACACCCGAGGGGACGCGGGCTGCCCCCACTTTATTCACCCTGGAGGCTCCAGGCCCGCAAACCTGTCGACACTGCTACAGTCCCGCGGGACGCGAATGCTGCGCCGACTCCTCCCCACATTGCTCGCCCTGGGTTGTGGACTGCTGGCCCTCGGATGGGGGCTGGTGAGCCTCCAGCGCATCTTCACCCAGGAGCGTGAGGACGCGCGCGCCCAGGTGCGCTCGCGGCGCATCGCCCTGGAGCAGCTCGCGGCCGAGTCACTGCGCACCGCGCTCGCGCAGAGGATGAAGACCCACCTGCCGAACCTCAACGCGGCCGTGGGTGACCCGCTGCTGCCCGCCGAGGGCTACTACCTGCTCTTCCGCAACCACCAGTTCCTGCCGCGCGTGGACTGGCCCCGCGAGGGCGCGGACGTGCCGGCGCAGGCCAACTACACGATGCTGGCGCACGCGCTGGACGACGGACAGGCCCCCTCGCCCTACCAGGACCGGCTGGCCCGGCTGCGCGCGGCGCAGGCCGCCCTGGCCTCCGGCAGCGAGGCGCGCAAGGACGCGGCGGTGGAGTCCCTGCTGCGCTACCACGCGGCGCACCCGCTGCCGCCGGATCAGGAGCTGCCCTTCACCCTGCTGATGGTGGAGTACCTGCAACGCGGCGAGGACACGCAGCCCCTCATCCGGGCGCTGGTGCGCGAGGGCCTCCCGGAGGAGCTGGGCGGCATGGCGCGGGACGCGGGCCTGCAGCGCAACCTGCTGCGCGCCCGGTCCCAGCTCACGCAGCCGGACTTCAACTTCCTCCAGGCGCGCATCGTGGCGCTGAGCCGCGCCCTGTCGGAGCCGTCCGACGCCTTCGTGGCGCGCGTGCAGGAGGCCGGCGCGGGCGCGCTGGTGCTGCCGGAGCCGCTGGACGGCCCCACCCTGCTGGCCGAGCAGTGGTACGTGGAGCCCGCGGCCGAGCAGGTGCACGGGCTGGCGGTGGACATGGGCGCGCTGCTGTCGGAGCTGACGCAGGAGCTGCGCGGGCGCAACCTCATCCCCCGGGATGGTCAGGTGCGGCTGGGGCCCGGCGGCGTGGCGCGGCCCCTGAAGCACCCGGGGCTGGAGGTGGCCACGCCCGGCTGGGCCGCGGCGGAGGCGGACATCGAGGCGCGGTACGGCCTGAAGACACTGCTCGTCGCGGCGTGCGGCGCGCTCGCGTCGGCCATCGCGGCGCTGGCGGTGGTGGCCCAGCAGCGCAAGTACCGCTTCGTGGAGCTCAAGAGCGACTTCGTCTCCACCGTGTCCCACGAGCTGCGCACGCCGCTCGCGTCCATCCGCCTGCTGGGCGAGACGCTGGAGCGCCGGCTGGGCAAGAGCCCGGAGGCGGGGGACTACCCCACCCGCATCGTGCGCGCGGCGGAGGGGCTGCACTTCCTGGTGGAGAACATCCTGTCCTTCAACCGCATCGACAAGGGGCGCTGGGCGCTGAAGCCCGCGCGCATGCGGCTGGAGGAGGCGGTGGGCAACCTGCGCGACGACCTGATGGACGCGGTCACCGTGCCGGTGGAGCTGCGCTCGGACGTGGGGGACGTGGAGCTGGACGCGGACGCGTCGCTCGTGCGGATGCTCTTCGCCAACCTGGGCCGCAACGCCTGCCTCTACAACCAGCGCAGCCCGGTGGTCCTCACCGTGCGCGCCTATCCGCAGCCGGGCTTCGGGGCCACGGTGCTCTTCAGCGACAACGGGGTGGGCATTCCCCCGGAGGAATGGGAGCGCGTGTTCCAGGACTTCTACCGTCTGACAACGCCCGGGCCGGAGGTGCATGGAAGTGGCCTGGGGCTGGCGCTGTGCCGCAGAATCATGGGCCTGCACCAGGGCAGCATCCAGGTGGCCTCCTCCGGCCCCGAAGGCACGACCTTCGCCCTGACCTTTCCCGAGACGCGCCGATGACGACGCAGACGCCGACCTCCTCCACCCGCCCCTCCATCCTCATCGTCGAGGACGACGCCAACCTGCGCATGGGCCTGCGCGACAACCTGCGCGACGAGGGCTACGAGGTGACGGACGCCCCGTCCGCGAAGGACGCGGCGCCGCACCTGGCGTCGCGCGAGTTCGACCTGCTCATCCTGGACGTGATGCTGCCGGGCGAGGACGGCTACAGCTTCTGCCGCCGCCTGCGCGCGGAGGGCGTGAAGAGCATGGTGCTGATGCTCACCGCGCGCTCGCTGGAGGACGACCTGGTGCGCGGCTTCGAGGCCGGCGCGCAGGACTACCTCACCAAGCCCTACCGGCTGCGGGAGCTGCTCGCGCGCGTGCAGGCGCTGGTGCGCCGGGCGGGCACGGCGCCGCCGCAGGTGGTGACCTTTGGCGCCTTCACGCTGGACCTGGGCCGCCGCGCGGTGCTGCGCTCGGACGGCAGCGAGGTGGACCTGACGCGCACGGAGTTCGACCTGCTGGCGTTCCTCCTGCGCCACCGCGACCGCGCCCTGCCCCGGGGCGAAATCCTGGACGCGGTGTGGGGCCGTGACGTGGTGGTGGATCCGCGCACGGTGGACAACTTCGTGTCGAACCTGAAGAAGAAGCTCGGGTGGACGAGCACGTCCGGCTTCACCATCCACACGCTGCGCGGCGTGGGCTACCGCATGGAGGTCACGAGCGGCGGGCCGTCATGACCAAATCATGACCGACACATGGAGCCCCGTCTGCCTTCCGGCGGACGGGACTTCGTACCTTGCCTCTTGTGGGACGGGACGCCTGGAGCGTCCGTCCTGAACAGGAGGCGGGTCAGATGTTTGAGTCGGTCATCGAACGGCGGGGAGTGCGCTCGGGACGGTTCGGCACGGGCGCGTGGGTGTCCATCGGCGTGCACGCGGGGCTCCTGGGCCTGGTGTTCTTCATCTCCGGCCGCCCGCCCGAGACCGTCGAGCCTCCCGAGCGGACCATCGTCTTCCACCCGCCCGCCATCCAGAAGGGCGTGAAGCAGGCCGCGCAGCCGGCGCCGGCGACGGCCGCTCCGAAGCCCAAGCCCAGGCCGCGCACGGACCGCGTCCCGCTGAACCCGAAGCCGCTGCCCGCGGATCCGCCGGAGGCGAAGCCGGATCCGGAGCCGACGACGATCGCGGACGCGGCGGCCACCACCGGCGCGACGGGCACGGGAGAGACGGGGCCGGTGGGTGACCCGGACGGAGACCCGAACAGCACCAGCCCCATCGGCGCCATCGGCGTGGCGGGGCTCGTGCCGACCGCGCCCACGGGCACGGAGGTGCTGCCCTTCCAGGGTGGGATGACGCCTCCGAGGATGCTGAGCGGCTCGCAGTTCAGCTACACGCGGGAAGCGGCGCTCGCGGGCGTGGAGGGGATGGTCATCGCGAAGTGCGTCATCACCTCGGAGGGCCATGTGCGCGACTGCCGCATCATCAAGGGCCTGCCGTTCATGGATGACGCGGTGCTGGAGTCGCTCTACTCGCGCCGGTATCAGCCGCTGACGTTCCAGGGCCGTCCGGTGAACGTGTCGTACACGTTCAACATCCGGCTGAAGATGCCCCGGTAACAGGGGCGGGTGTCCGCCAGTGAAAGCGCCCGGACGCCCGCCTCCCCTTCGGGAAGGGAAAAGAATCGCGGCGGGAGTGCGGGCCCGTTAGGAAACTCCCGTCGCGCCTGGCCATGTGCGCGATACCGGCACCGGAAGGAGCGGGTCTCCCCCGGCCCGCTCCCGGTGCCGGTCCTTTACCCGAACAATGGCGGATACCTGGTACGACGCGGTGGTGGTGGGTGCGGGCTTCGGCGGCCTGGGTACGGCGTTGGAGTTGTGCCGCCGGGGCGCCCGGGTGGCGCTGTGCGAAGGGCTCAACTACCCGGGCGGCTGCGCGAGCACCTTCCGGCGCGGCGGCTACGCCTTCGAGTCCGGCGCCACGCTGTTCTCCGGCTTCGGTGAGCATCAGCTCTTCGGCCGGTGGATCCGCGAGCACGCGCTGGACGTGACGGTGGACTGGTTGGATCCCCTGGTGGAGCTGCGGACCCCGGGGATGCGGTTGCCGGTGCACCGGGACCGGGAGCGGCTCATCACGGAACTCTGTGGGCTGCCCGGAGCGCCCGTGCGGGGCGTGCGGCGGTTCTTCGAGTTGCAGGCCCAGGTGGCCGGTGCGCTGTGGCCGCTGTTCGATGACCCGGACCTGTTGCCGCCGTTGAACCTCCAGACGCTGATGCGGCACGCGGGGCGCGCATGGTCGTACGCGCCGCTGGCGCGGTGGCTGGGCCGCCCGCTGGGCGCCGTGCTCGCGAATCACGGGCTGGAGGGCTTCACGCCGCTGCGCACGTACCTGGATGCGCTCTGTCAGATCACCGTGCAGTGCCCCGCGGCGGAGGCGGAGGCGCCGTTCGCGTTCGCGGCGATGGACTACTACTGGCGCGGCACGGGGCACGTGCGTGGCGGCATCGGGAAGCTGGCGACGGCGCTGACGAAGGCCATCTCCGACCGGGGCGGCGACGTGCTGCTGGCGAACCGGGTGCGCGCGGTGACGCCGGTGGACGGAGGCTGGAGGGTGACGGCGCGCAGGGGTGAGCTGCTCGCCCGGCACGTGGTGGCCAACGTGTTGCCGCAAGGGCTGCGCACGCTGCTGGATGCGCCGGTGGGACAGCTTCCCCGCGTGGATGCGCTCGCGGAGCGCGTGGACGACGGCTGGGGCGCGGCGATGCTGTACCTCGTCGTGCGGCCGCCCGAAGGTGACTCCGGCGGCGCGCATCACTTCGAGCTGGTGCGCGACGAGCAGGCGCCGTTCGTCGAAGGCAACCACCTCTTCGCGTCCATCAGCGGGGCCTCGGATGAAGGCCGCGCACGGCCGGGCCAGCGCACGATGACGGTGTCCACGCACGTCCCCTTGAAGAAGGTCGCGGGCATGTCACCCGAGGAGCAGGCGGCGTACTTCGCCGGGCTCCATGCGCGGATGCGAGAGAACCTGGACGCGCTGCTCCCAGGGTGGACGGCCAACGTCGTGCACGCCATGACGGGTTCGCCGCGCACGTTCCAACGCTTCACGCTCCGCGAGGCCGGCGCGGTGGGAGGCGTGCCCCGGCGCGCGGGGTTGGACAACTACCGCATCCTGGGGCCGTTCCAGGCGCAGCGCGGCGTCTGGTTGGTGGGGGACTCCGTGTTCCCGGGGCAGAGCACCCTGGCCACCGCGGTGGGGGGCGTGCGCACCGCCGCGAGCATCGCCTCGGCGCGCTGAAGCCGTGTCTGCCCCAGGAGTGCCGAGCCGTTGACCCCGGACCTAGGCCACTCCCGAAACCACGGAGGTGTTCGAGGTCCGCGCCTCCGCGAGGATGCGCGCCGACTCCACGGCGGCGTCCTCCGGCCGGACGCTGGTGTCCGAGATGCCAGCGATGAGCCGGGTGCGGTCGTGGTCCACCGCGCCCGGCTTCGCCCAGGTGTCCGCGTCCGGCGCGGTGAGGTACGCGGAGAACGCGTGGTGCCCGGAGCCGGGGCGCTCCCCAATCACATGCACCAGGGCGCGCGGACGCGGATCCCCCTCCGCGCCGAACAGCAGGTGGCCCACCTGATAGCCCGCGCGCACCCGGCCGTGCTTCACCACCAGCACCTCCGGCGCCACCCGCCAGCCCGTCGCCTCCAGCTCCGCGCGCAGCCGTGCCAGGAACGGTGCCAGGTGGCCCTCGTCCATCAGCGACCGGGGATCCAACCCATCCGACACGACCACCTGCGCGTCATACCGGCCCGCGTGCTGGTCGCGCAGCGCGCGCACCGTCGCCTCCGAGGCCTCGTCCAATGACTCACCGGACGGCGGGTGCAGGATGTAGTCGCGGCGGTCCAGGGAGCGCGTCTTGAGCCGCGCCGCGCGAGGGATGGACTCCACCGCCGCGTCGGACAGCTCCGACCACAACCCCACCTTGCCGTCGTCGTAGAGGCCGCGCACCTCGCGCTCCAGCGCGGGCTCCGGCGTCCAGGGCGCCTCGCCATGCCCCACCGCCAGCGGCACGCCCCGCGCGCGCACCTCCGCCATCTTCGCTTCCGCCTCCGCGCGCAGCTCCGCCTCCGTGCGCGTGTCGCCCCTGGCCCGGCGGTAGTGCACGTAGACGTGGGCAGGGTCACCGAAGTGCTTCGTGGGCCGGCCGTCCGCGTCGATGACGCCCAGGCGCTGGAAGAAGGCCCACATCCGGTCGTCCACCTTCAGGCCGTACCGCTCGCGCAGCCGCACGTGGTCCTGGAAGGACGTGGTGAGGTAGCTGAGCATCGGATCATTCCGCGTGGGCAGCGCCATCAGGTACGCGGGCCCGGCCTCCGCGAGCTGCTCCTGGCACCAGCCCAGGTCATCCAGCGTGACGTCCATGTGCAGCGTGGAGCACACGTCCAGGCCCAGCGTGAGGCCGTGCAGCTTGCCCATCACGATGTCCTCCAGGCAGCAGCGCACCAGTTGCTCGCGCGTGCGGAAGACCTCCGGGCCAATGAAGCCCGCCACGTCGTTGACGTGCACCCACGGCGCCGCGTCGCGCCCCGCCCCCGCCTGCGCCAGGGCCACCCGGCGCTTGAGTGCTCGCGCGAAGCCGTACTTGCGCGACTCGTGGATGAGCATGTCCGTGCCGTGGTGGTGCCCGTTCGTCGCGTCCGCGCCCTGCCCCGTCTCGAAGTACAGGCCCCAGCGCCCGGTGCGCGCCGCCGCGTGCGCCACCATCTTCTCCAGCGTCACGTCGAAGGTGCGGTTGGCGGCCTCGTTCCCCCCGAGGCTCTGGAACCAGATGCCCGTGGTGCCCGGCCGCTGCGCCTCCACCTGCGCCTGCACGTCGATGTGCGCGAGCACGCAGTGGGGCATCACCTCCTCCAGCCCGAACGTCACCAGCACGTCGTGCAGCGCGGACTCCACCGCGGCCACCGACGCCACGTCCGATGACACCGGGTTGGTCCCCAGCACCACGTCGCCCACCGCGAAGGACCACCCGTTGAAGACCTGCCAGCGGATGTCCTCCGGATGATCCGTGGGCGAGTTGGGCTGCAAGCGCGCGCCCAGGTAGCCCTTCGCGCCCACGCGGCTGCCCGGCAGCGGGTGGAAGATGCGCCCACCGACGGTCTTCAGCTCCGCGTCGTCCATCAGCTTCACGACGCACGCGATGACGTCACTGGGCAGCCCGTCCAGCACGTCATGCACCTGGGGCTCCGGCGCGGTGAGCAGGAAGTCCTTCAGCCGCCCCAACGTCCAGTCCGCCACGCGCCTCCAGCGCACCGGCTCCCACGCCTCCAGGTTGAAGACATACAGCCGGTCCTCGAAGGGAGGATGCGCGTGCAGGTCGTCCAGCCGCGTGCGCGACAAGAGGGTTCGTGCGTTGCGCCGCGAAGCTTCATCCGCCGCCGCGACGCCGATGGCCTCGTCGCCTTCCTTGAACGCGTTCGCCGCGCCCAGGACCTGCTGATACAGGCGCGCATTGAAGCCGCCGCTCAGGCGCTGCACGTAATCCAATACGTCTTCGTGGGGGAGGACGTCGGGGAGACGGACGCTCATGGGGCCAGAGCTTTAACCGGCGCCCCCGCCGCGCCACCATCCCCCGAGGGCGCTGTCGCCTGCGTGACGCCCGGATGCCTGCCCTTCATGATGCTTGGTGTTGCAACCGTCAGCACGCGAAAGCTCACCCGCCGTTGTTGCCCGGCGCGCAGCCCGGTGGGGGCTTCCAGGTCACGAGCGCATCCACGCGCGCGTCCTGGACCTGCGACACGCCCTCCGGTGCGTCGACGCGGCTGACGCCGGGCTCGCGCGTGAAGTCGAGCTCCCGGACGGGGACGGGCAGGCCCGGGCAGCCCTCCTGCAACGTCGCCTCGACTTCTTTCATGAGCACGTTCGCGTGGTCCTCGCCGGGGGCCCACGAATAGGGATACGTGAACGCGCCCGACAGGGGCTCCGCGCCCCCGGGAGGAAACCACTTCCAGCCCAGCCTCGTCTGCGCCGTGGAGCCGCCGAAGGCGCCTCCGACGATCCCACCCAGGATGCCGTCATCGGTCGCGGGCCATTCGACGCGGAGGCCCTTCGGCACCGGGATGCGCACGGCCTCCACCTGCACGCGGTCCTTCACCTCCGGCACCATCAGCAGCATCCACGTCAGTTCGTGGAGCCGCTCCGGCGACACGCGCCCCACCTTCACACCGGACCTCCGCGCCGCATTCGTGGCCGCGCCGTCCACGTTGCCGTCAGGCATCAACGCCAGGCCGGAGCAACTCATCGAGCGGTACGCGGTCCCCGTCGCCAGGTGGTAGGCGTCGAGCTGATCACAGAAGGCGTGATGGCCTCGCCGGCCGCGGATCACCAGCCAGCCGTCCATCGGCGTGCGGATGCGGCCCAGCGGAAGCACCGTCTGGACGTTCCGCGCGCTCGGGCTGTTCGCCAGACACATCCGCCAGGCCTTGTAGCGGCTGCGTGAAGGCTGCCCCCGGGCTTCCTTCATGCAGTCCGGCGGAGGCGGCGGCTTCTCGTCGAACGTGCCGGGGCGACGGTTCTCCGCACGAAAGGCCTTCTCCGCCCGCTCGCGCCAGGCCTCGGTCTCCGCGCCGCACCCACCGGCCTTCGCCGGGCACACCAGGGCGGAGAGCCGGTGCTTCGGTGACGTCTCGCGCGCCAGCACGTCGCGGACGTCCGGAGGAATCACGACGGTCCGCGCTCCGGAGCGCCCCAGCTCCAGTTGGGACATGAGGTACGCCTTGCCCCCATCGCGCCACCACGTCCGCAACGCGAGCGCGGGCACCGGGTGCTCCTCATCCCAGGTGAGGGGCTCCCGGCCCTCTTCCTCGCGCGCGATGCCGAAGCAGCGGTGGCTGAGCAGCAATTGAAGGCCTGCCCGCGCCTCGTCCACCTCACCGTCCTCCGGGAGCGCCTCCATCCGCGCATCGAACGCGGACAGTTCCTCCCGCGCCGCCTCCCCATCAGCGGAGTCCGGTGAACACGGGACGATGCGCTCCGGCTGCGCGGGCGCGGCCGTCAACAGCCACCCCAGCCCGAAAGACACCACGAGGGACACGGACATGCCCGCCATGGCAGCCGCTCCCGGGCTCCACCGTCAAGTCGCGTGGCGGCGCGCTACTCGTCGAGGAGGGCCGACCAGAAGCGCACCATCTTCAGCGCCTCCATCGCGCTGGCCTTCCGGTCCATCTCCGCGTGGGTGATGAGCGGCGTGGGCCGCAGGTGCACGCGCGTGTACGGCTCCAGCGCGCGCGCCAGCAGCGTGGACTCGATGGCGGGGATGACGGAGTCGTCCGTCCCGTGCAGCAGGTACACCGGCGCCCGGGGCGCGGGGGAACGCTCCGGCGACAGCGACGGGTCTCCCGCGAAGTCCTTCACGAACGGCAGCAGCCGGGGCCCCAGCGCGGCGACGTCGCGCGTGTTCACCTGGTGCAGCAGCGTGGCCGCAGGCTCCGGCAGCGTGGCCTCCATCGCTCGCGCCTCCGCGAACGCGGCCTCCGCCCGCCGCGAGTCCACCAGCGTCAGATGCGACGCGTGCATGAACGTCAGGACGCCCTTGCGCAGCGCCTCCACCTGCTCCGGTGGCACCAGCCGGTCCGCGACGTTCAGCAGGATGACGACTACGCCATAGTCGTGCGGCGTGCGGCGCACCCCGTCCGCCTGCACGCCGGTGCATAGGAAGGACAGCACGCGGGACAGCTCGCCGTGCCCTCCGAAGGACAGCACCGCGGACACCCTGTCGCGCAGCGCGGGCCGGCCCGCCGCGACGACGGACAGCCCTCCGGAGAAGCTGATGCCGAAGAGGTCCACCTTCCCCTCCGGCGCCAGCGCTCCCGGCCCCAGCGCCCACAGGGCCGTGTCCTCGATGACGTCCGGCAGGCGCGGGGTGATTTCGTAGCGCAGCAGGTCCGGCGGCTCCGGCGTGAGCACCGGGTGGCCGCCCATGGCCAGGTCCTCCGCCAGCTTCACCAGGCGGGGCTCGTCGATGCCCGCCGCGTGCACGCCGGACGTGAGCACGATGAGCCGGCCCTCGCGGCGGTCCGGTTGGTAGAGCCGCCCGCGCACCGGCCCGTGGCGCGTGGGCACGCTCAGGTCCGTGACGGTGAAGGCCCCGGTGCCGTAGCGGGCCAGGGCCTCCGCCGTGGCGCCGTGGAGCCCCGCCGCGCGCAGCACGAAGGACAGCCCCCGCAGCTCGGGCGGCAGCAGGAAGACGACCGCGAGCAGCAGGGCCGCCAGCACGGCCCCCAGCGTCCAGCGCGTCCGGTGCTTCATTGCATCAGGGTTTCGACGAAGGTGCACAACTGGTCGCGCTCGAAGGGCTTCTCCAGCAGCTCCCGCGCGCGGCGGCCCACGAACTCACGGGCCTGCGGGTTCACCCCGCCCGTCATCAGGCCGGTGCGCGGCGCCAGCTCCGGCGCCAGCCGCTCCAGCTCCACCAGGAAGTCCATGCCGCTCATGCCCGGCATCATCAGGTCGCAGAGGATGGCGTCGAACTTCTCGCCGTGCGACAGGCGCCTCAGGGCCTCGCGCGCGTCCTGGATGACGTGCACCTCGTAGAGGTTGCGCAAGAGGCGGCTCACCGCGCTGCCCACCGCCGGCTCGTCGTCGATGAGCAGCAGCCGGCGCAGGTCTCGCGTCGCGCGCACCGGCTGCGTCAGGGGCGCCTCCGTCACGGCCAGGGCGGCCTGCGCGGGCCGGGGCGCTTCGGGCGGCAGGGTGAGCGCCGGCAGCTCCACGCGGAAGAGGCTGCCCTGCCCCTCCTCGCTGGCCACCTCGATGTGACCGCCCATCGCGTGCACCAGCGTGAGGCAGATGGACAGGCCCAGGCCCGTGCCCCCCTTGGGCGAGCGCGTGGTGAAGAACGGATCGAAGATGCGCTGGCGCACCTCCGCGGGCATCCCGTGCCCGTTGTCCTCCACCTCGATGACGACGTGGCCCTCGCGGCCCGGACGCACGCGCAGCTTGAGCAGGTTCTCTTCCGGGGGCCTGTCGCCGAAGGCCTGGAGCGCGTTCGTCAGCAGGCCCGTGACGACCTGCGCCAGCCGGCCCTCGTTGCCGTGCACCGCGGGCACCGGCTCCAGGTCGCACGCCATGCACGCGCGGTGCTGGATGGCGTCGCGCATCAGCTTGACCGCGCCCTCCACCGCCCTGCGCACGTCCACCGGCCCGTGCTGCTCCTCCTCCGTGCGGGAGAACGTCCGCAGGTCGCGCACGATGGAGCGCACCCGCCCCGCGCCCTCCAGCGCCTCCGCCACCACCTGCCGCAGCTCCTCCAGTTGCTCGGCCGGCACCACCGGCTGCGCCACGCGCTCCCAGAGGTAGGCCAGGTTGGAGGTCACATACGAGAGCGGGTTGTTGATTTCATGCGCGACGCCCGCGGCCAGCGTGCCCACGGACGTCATCCGCTCCGCCAGCCGCCGCTGCGTCTCCAGGCGCGAGCGCTCGGTGACGTCGCGCACGAGCCCCACCAGGAAGCGCTCGCCGTTGGGCAGCATGTACGCGGCCCGCAGCGTGAGCACCTCGCGCGAGCGGCCCTTGCCGTCGGTGAAGGAGCCCTCGTCCTCCACGGTCTGCCCGGTGGTGAAGGCGCGCTCGTCCTGGCGCCAGGACGCCTCCGCCTCGTCCGGCCGCATCTGCGCCGAGGTGAGCGAGCCGCGCAGCGCGTCGGCGGATTGATCCAGCAGGCGGCAGTAGGCGTTGTTCACCGCCACCAGCCGGTGCTCGCGGTCCTTGATGAACAGCGGCTCCGGCACCGCGTCCAGCGCGCCCTGGAACATGTCCCGGGCCCGCCGGAGCGCCTGCGCGTCCCCGTCCGCGGATCTGCGCCGCAGCGCCACGAGCCTCGCGCCCCAGCGCGTTCCGGGCGGCGCCACGCACTCGTCCGCGCCCGCGGCCACCAGCGCCTCCGCCTCCTCGCCCTCGCGCTTCGTCAGCACGACCAGCCAGGTCCGCGTCGGTAGCCGGCGCGCGTGCGCCCACTGGCAGCGCGCCTTCACGGCCTCCAGCGGACCGCCGTGATCCCACAGGACGAGGAGCCCCTCGGGCAGCGGCTCCGGCGGGGACTCCACGCGGATCACCCGGCACGCACGCCCTTCGGCCGTGGCGCAAAGGTCGCGCTCCACGTCCTGGGCCACCGGGGCTGGGACCGCCACCAGCATTGCGTGCACCGCGTCGCTCCTCGCGCCCCGCGGGATCATTCCACCCGCGTCGCCCGACCGCATTGCAGCCTTGACCGCGCCAACCCGTCAACGCGGGGCCGCGCGGACTGCCCGTAGCCCATTTCCGGGTCGGGTGGGACTCAGAATTGCAGTGAACCGCGCGCGATGACGCCGGGGCCTACCTTGCAGGAAGGTAGGAGCGAGCAGCGCTCGCAGTGCTGGGGCAGCGTCTTCGCCGGGCATGCGCCACTCATGCCGTAGTGGCACAAAGCAAAGTCGTAGCGGACGGGATCCTCGGGATCGAGCGCCCGCAGCGAGGCCGTGACCTCCTCGGCGGTCCGCCACGTGAGGTCCGTGCGCTGCGTGAGGCCCAGGTGGAGCGCCATGCGTCCGATGTGCGTGTCCAATGGGACCAGCAGTGCGGACGCGGGCACCTGCTTCCAGATGCCGAAGTCCACCGCGTCCGGTCCGCGCACCATCCACCGCAGGTACAGGTTGAGGCGCTTCGCCGCGCCCGGCCCCAGCGGCGAGGGCAGCAGGTGGTGCAGTCCCCGCTCCGGGCCCATGGCCTTTCGCAGCGCGCCCATGGGCACGTCCCGCAGCGCGGCGGTGAAGGCCGCGAGCCCCCCATGCAGCGTGCCGCTCGCCTTGAAGCCCCGCACGAACAGGGCCTCCAGGCTGCCGTGCTCGCGCAGCGCGCGGCCCATGCCCAGGAGCAGCACCGCCAGGTCGGTGCCCACGTTGAAGCGGTACACGAAGCCCGTGAGCAGCGCCTTCGCGCCCTTCACGTCCAGCGCGCGCACGAAGGCCGCGGGGGACGGGCCCATCTGCTTGAGGAGCCCATCCACCTTCGGGCGGAACAGGTCCGCGCGCCCGTAGGCCAGCGCCGCCGCGAGCAGCGCGCTGACCTCCACGTCGCGCGGATCCGTGTAGCGGTGGGGGAACTCCACCGGGTCGAACCCGATGCGCGCCTTCGCGTCCGTGGAGGCCAGGAAGGCATCCAGGCGGGGGCGCAGGCGGTCGGCCGCCTGGGTGCTCAAGCCGGTGTGCGCGGCACGGCGCTTCGTCATCTCGCGTCCAGTCCTAACGCGTGAGCTCGCGCACCGCGTGGCCCAGCTCCGGGAGGATGAGCGCGTCCAGCGCCAGCCGCACCGCCTGCGGCGAGCCCGGCAGCGCGAAGAGGATCATCCCCTGGTACGTGCCCGCCGTGGCGCGCGACATCATCGCGGGGCTGCCGATGCGCTGGAACGACAGCATCCGGAACAGCTCGCCGAAGCCGGGCAGCTCCTTCTCGAAGAGCGCGCGCAGCGTCTCCACCGTGCAGTCGCGCCGGCCAATGCCCGTGCCGCCCGTGAAGAGCACCGCGCGGGCCCCCGCCGCCTGAGCCTGCGCGAGCGCGCCCCGGATGGCCTCCGGATCATCCTTCACCACCGTGTGCCCGGCGACGGTGTGCCCCGCGGCGGCCAGTCCCTCGCGCAGGTCCTTCCCGCTGCCGTCGTGCGCTTCGTCCCGGCTGTCCGAGCACGTCACCACGTACGCGCTGACGTGCACCGGCGCGCGCGACTTGTGCTCCGCCGCCACCGGCGAGCCCTCGTGCGAATGCCCGTGGTCGTGCGAGTGGCCGTGTCCATGGTCATGCCCGTGGTCGTGCGAGTGCCCGTGGCCGTGGTCGTGCGAATGCCCGTGGCCGTGGTCATGCGAATGGCCGTGGGGGTGATGGCCATGACCGTGGTCATGGTCGTGATCGTGTCCGTCGTGTCCCATGTTGGACGCTCCTGAAGGAGGAAGGCTCAAACGTCGGGCAGGTCGACGACGAGCGTTCCGTCCTCGACCGTGAGCTGCACCGTCGGCTGGTCGTCACAGACGCCGGGCGAGGTCGCGTTCTGCCCCGTGTCCATGTCGAAGCCGACCTCATGGCAGGGGCACACGACCATGTTGTCCTCGAGGCGCCCACCCGACAGCAGACACCCCGCGTGGTTGCACCAGTCATCAAGGCCCTTGTAGCGGCCATGGATCTTCGCGATGCAGACGTTGCGCTTGCCGATCTCGTACCCCCGCATCTCCCTCTCGGCGAAGTCCGCGGGGCCCAGCTTGATCTTCGTCATTGCGTTCCTTTTCCCACAACCCGTCCGGGCCTGCACCCCCGTTCCCCCGGCATTAATTTCCCGACCGTGACTCCCGACGTGACACCCTCCACCGCCGTGCTCACCGACAAGGCGGCCGTTGCCCAGCTCCTCCGGGACATGTCCCTCCTGCTCCAGCTCCAGGGGCAGAGCGGCTTTCGCGTCCGCGCCTACGACATCGCCGCGGACCGCATCGCGAACCTGCCGCAGGACCTGGGCGCCGTCGTCACCGAGGGCCGCCTGCAGGAGCTCCAGGGCATCGGCCCGGGGCTCGCCGAGAAGCTCACCGAGCTGGTGACGACCGGCCGCATGACGGCGTTCGAGGAGCTGAAGGCCCGGTTCCCCCCCGGCCTGCTGGAGCTGATGAAGCTGCCGGACGTGGGCCCGAAGAAGGTGGCCGCCCTGTGGAGCGAGCTCCAGGTGGGCAGCGTCGAGGACCTGGAGCGCGCCTGCAAGGACGGCCGCGTGCGGGAGCTCAAGGGCTTTGGCCCCAAGAGCGAGGCGAAGCTCCTGGACGGCATCGCCGTGTACCGCCGCGCGCGCGGCGAGCGGAAGCTCCTGGGTGACGCGCTCCCCATCGCGGAGGGCCTGCTGGAGCGGATCCGCCAGGCCCCGGGCGTGGTGCGCGCCAGCCTGGGCGGCAGCGTGCGCCGCCGCGCGGAGACCGTGTCCGACGTGGACCTCATCGCCTCCGCGCAGGAGGCGGGGCCGGTGCTGGACGCGCTCGCGAACGCGCCGGGCGTGGCCACGGTGCTGGGCAAGGGCGACAGCAAGTGCTCCGTGCGCATGGTGCAGGGCGACCTCCAGGTGGACCTGCGCGTGCTGCCGGACGAGGACTTCGCCACCGCGCTGCACCACTTCACCGGCTCCAAGGCGCACCACATCCGGCTGCGCAACCTGGGCCATGAAAAGGGGCTGAAAATCTCCGAGTGGGGCGTGCACCGCGAGGACGGCACCAAGGTCCCCGTCCCCGACGAGGCGACGCTGTACCGGCTCCTGGGCATGCAGGAGGTGCCGCCGGAGCTGCGCGAGGACAACGGCGAGGTGGAGGCCGCCCGGGCCGGGAAGCTGCCGGAGGACCTGGTGACGCTGGAGGACGTGCAGGGCGCGGTGCACGCGCACAGCACCTGGTCCGACGGGCGCAACACACTGGAGGAGATGGCGAGGGCGGCGCAGGCGCTGGGGCTCAAGTACCTCACCATCACCGAGCACAGCGAGGCGGCCATCCACGCGGGCGGCCTCAAGGTGGACGACCTCAAGCGGCAGTGGGAGGAGATCGACCGCGTGAACGCGGCGGTGCCCGGCGTGCGGCTGCTCAAGGGCATCGAGGTGGACATCCTGGAGTCGGGCGCGCTGGACTACGCGGACAGCGTGCTGGAGCAACTGGAGGTCGTCATCGCGTCCATCCACGTGCGCCACTCCATGGACGAGGACCAGATGACGCGCCGGGTGCTGGCCGCGCTGGACAACCCGCACCTGCACATCCTGGGGCACCCCACCGGGCGCCTCATCCAGAGCCGCGAGCCGTACGCGCTGCGCATGGAGGAGGTGCTGGAGCGCGCCCGGGAGCGCGGCGTCGCGGTGGAGATCAACGGCAAGCCGGCGCGCCTGGACATCAAGTCCGAGTACGTGCGGCAGGCCGTGGGGCTCGGGGTGAAGCTGGTGGTGAGCTGCGACGCGCACCGGCAGGAGGACCTGAGGAACCTGGCCTACGCGGTGGCCACGGCGCGCCGGGGCTGGGCACGCAAGCAGGACATCCTCAACACCCGGTCCGCGGAGAGCTTCCTCGCCGCCCTGCGGGAGCGCTGATAGGCTCCCGGGCGCGAAGATGTTCCGCCCGCTCCTCCTCGTCCCCGCCCTCCTCTGGCTCCTCCTGGCCCTGCCCTCGCGGGCCGGCGCGGAGGCCCGTCCGTCGCGCGCCGACCTCCAGCGCGTGCTGGAACTGCACACCCGCTCGTCCGTGCGCGTGCGCGGCCCGCAGCACACGGGCCCCGGCATCATCGTGGGCGCGGAGGGACAGGTGCTCACCGCCGTGTCGCTCGTGGGGCCCGACTCCGCCCAGGTGGTGCACGCGGGCAACGCGCTGACGGCGCGCGTGGTGCTCTCCAGCGCGGAGCTCCAGGTCGCGGTGGTGGCGGGTCCCCAGGGCACGTGGCCCGCGGCGCCGGTGCGGCTGGTGCCGGAGGGGCTCGCGGGCCGCTGGGTGGTGGGCGTGATGCCCGCGCGCAAGAAGGGCCAGCGGGACACGCCCAGGGCCGCGGTGGCCAGGGCCGCCCCCGCGCCGTTCTTCGACGTGGACCTCACGCTCGCGCCGGGCAGCCCGCTGTACGACGGGGACGGGCGGCTGGTGGGCGTCGTCGTCGAGCGCAGGGGCCGTGGCGCCCGCGCCCTGCCCCTGACCGCGGTGAAGGCGCAGCTCGCCTCGGCGGACGCGCCATGAGCCGGCCTTCGGGGCCCCCGTTCAGGTTGAGCGCGGTGCAGGAGGCCATGGGCCTCTGGGCGCTGGGCTTCCTGGGCATCATCGCGGCGTTCCTCGTCGCCGGGGGCACCAGCGTGCCCAAGCTGGTGGCCACGGTGGGCTTCCTCTACCTGCCGCTCATCCCCATGCGCTGGCGCGACGAGGACTACCGCGACTACGGCCTCACCCTGCGCGCGTGGAAGCAGGACGCGCGGCTGTTCCTGGTGATGTGCGCCATCGTGGGGCCGCTGTTCTTCGCGGGCTTCGCCGCCTTCGTGCAGGTGGTGCCGCACCTGCCGCCCGGGCTCGCGCGCCACCTGACGCCCATCATCGGCGAAGGCCACTTCCAGCCGCGCCTGCCCCCGCGCTTCGGCGAGTGGGTGATTGATCAGCTCTTCGTCGTGGCCCTCCCGGAGGAGTTCTTCTACCGGGGCTACCTCCAGGCCCGCCTGCGCGACGCGTGGCCCCAGGGGCGTGTGGTGCTGGGCGCGCGGCTGGGGCGCGCCTTCTGGGTGACGGCGCTCCTCTTCGCGCTGGGCCACCTGGCCATCTTCCAGACGTGGCGGCTGGCGGTGTTCTTCCCCGCCCTCCTCTTCGGCTGGATGCGCGAGCGCACCGGCACCATCGTCGGCTGCTCCCTCTTCCACGCCGCCTGCAACCTCTACGTGCGCTTCCTGGAGGTCTCCTTCTTCGGCGGTCCGTAGCGGCCCGCTCAGCCCGGCGGCAGGTGCTGGACCTGGAGGTCCGCGCCCACCGTCAGCGTCGTGCCCTGCGGCAGCTCCACCCAGCCCTGCCTGCGCGTGACGTGGCTGGCCACCACCACCGTGCGGCGGCGGCGGTGCGCGCCCACCTCCGGGTGCGTCTCCGGCGTCGTGGCCGTCACGCCGCAGTGCGCGCACTCCGCGCTGCCCTCCAGGCGCGTGTAGGACAGCGGGGCCTCGCCGCGGCGGGTGGCGACCAGCACGGCGCCGTTGGTGGCCACCAGGTTGAGCGGGGGCGTGCGCCGCTGCCCCACCCGCACGAGCTCGGCCTCCACCTCGCGCACCGTGTCACGCAGCACGCGACCGGCGACGGCCGGCTCCAGGCGCGGATCATCCGTGCGGCCCAGCTCCCGCAGGCGCGTGAGGAACAGGGCGAAGAGGACCTCGCTGTCGGTGGGGCCGCGCACCAGCCGCTGGAGGTGCTCCGGCACGCGCGACAGCAGCGGAGCACGCAGGGGCTCGAAGTCCGGCAACGGCCCCTGGTGGGCGAACAGCCAGTGGCGGGCCCGGAAGGGCTGCGTGTTGTCCTCGGGGGACAGGCCGGGCGGCAGGCGGTTCGCGTGGAAGAGCACCGCCTCCGATTCATGCGGCGGTCCCAGGTCGTCCAGCGTGAGCTCGCGGTCCGGCGCCAGGCGACGCAGCAGGACCTCCTCCTGGGCATAGGAGCCCACCCCCAGGGCATTGGCGTGCGCCTCCGGGCGGAGGACGACCTGCCCGGCCAGCCGGTGCAGCTCGCACCGGAGGAGGTTGGGGTCCGACGACAGGGCGGCGAGGATGGCGGACATGGTGATTTCCCCCCTTTCCCCCTTAGGGATAAGGTCCAGGGGGCCGGGGTTCAGCGCAGCGAACCCGCTCCCCTGCCTTGGCGCTAAGCCCTTGAAATGGCTGGCATTTGATCAGCCATTGAATTGACACCCTGGAGCGTGGAGCCTAACCTCCGGGCGCTTCCCGACGGCCCTCCCCCCAGAGGGATCGGGGTGCAGGTCTTCACCGGAGACGGAATGGCGGACGACATCGCAATCGGCATCGACCTGGGCACGTCGTACTCATGCGTGTCGGTCGTCCATGAAGGCCAGCCCACGGTCATCCCCAACGAGTGGGGCGAGACGACGCATGCCTCGTGCGTGTCCTTCCTGGAGGAAGGGTCCGTGCTGGTGGGCAACGCGGCGAAGAAGAACATCATCACCAGCCCCGAGAACACGGTGTACTCGGCCAAGCGGCTCATCGGCCGGTACTACTTCTCCGACGAGGTGAAGAAGGCGCAGGCGGTGATGCCCTACCGCATCGTCGAGGGCGACAACAACTCGGTGCGCATCGGCGTGCGGGACCGCAGCTATTCGCTGCCGGAGATCTCCGCGCTGGTGCTCAAGGAGATGAAGGCCGTCGCGGAGACGTACCTGGGCCGCGAGGTGCACAAGGCGGTCATCACCGTCCCCGCGTACTTCAATGACAACCAGCGCCAGGCCACGAAGGACGCGGGCCGCATCGCGGGGCTGGAGGTGCTTCGCATCCTCAACGAGCCCACGGCGGCGGCGCTCGCGTATGGCTTTGGCCGGGACGTCAACCAGCGCGTCGTCGTCTACGACCTGGGCGGCGGCACGTTCGACGTGTCCATCCTGGAGATCGGCAAGGACGTCTTCGAGGTGCTGGCCACGGCGGGTGACACGTACCTGGGCGGCGACGACTTCGACGACCGCATCATGACGTGGATGGCGGACGACTTCCTCGCCCGCACGCGGCTGGACCTGCGGCAGAACAAGTACTGCCTGCAGATGCTGAAGGACGCGGCGGAGAAGGCGAAGATCGACGTGGGCCAGTTCGGCACCGCGGACATCCTCTGCCAGGGCATCTGCCAGGACGCCAACGGCAACGTGATGGACCTGCGCAACACGCTCAACCAGGACCAGTTCAACCGGATGGTGATGGACCTGGTGCAGCGCACGTTCAAGGTCTGCGACGAGGCCTTGCAGAGCGCGCGGCTGACGGCGGCGGACATCGACGCGGTCATCCTGGTGGGCGGGCCCACGCGGCTGCCCATCATCCGCAACTCGGTGAAGCACTACTTCCAGAAGGAGCCGCTGGAGGGCATCAACCCGGATCAGGTCGTGGCCATGGGCGCCGCGCTCCAGTCGCACGCGCTCCTGGACAGCAAGACGGAGACGTTCCTGGTGGACGTCACGCCGCTGACGCTGCGGATTGGGACGGTGGGCGGGTACACGGAGAAGATCATCGACAAGAACACGCCGGTGCCCATCGACCGGTCGAAGACCTTCACCACCAGCCGCGACGGGCAGGAGAAGGTGAAGATCCGCGTGTACCAGGGTGAGTCCAACCGCGCCGAGGAGTGCGAGATGCTGGGCGAGTTCGAGTTCTCGGGCTTCCGCATCGGGTATCGCGGCGAGGTGAAGATCGAGGTGACGTTCGAGATCAACACGGACGGTCTGGTGAACGTGTCCGCGTGCGACGTGGAGACGGGCCAGAAGACGTCCACGACGATCACGCTGTCGTCCGGCATGACGGAGGCGGACATCCAGCAGTCGATCCAGTCGAACCGCAACACGCGGCTCGCGGGCCACAACAGCAGCGACCTGCCCGCCGTGGCCAACTAGGCACCGCCGATGTCCGAGCCTTCCGATCCGAACTCTGGCGCGCCGCCAGGGCCCGCCGCGCCCGCGGCCCCGGCGCGTCCGGCGACGCCCGCCCTGCCCCGGGTGACGGCCTCCATGCCGCCGTCCGTAGCGCCAGCGGCGCCCCGGCCCCCCACGGCGGCCCCCACCGCCCGCGCCACGCCGCCCCCCGTCGCGCCCCCGCAGGCTCCGGCGACGGCCCGGCCCGCCTCAGGTCAGGTGCCAGCGGTGCCTCCGGCGAAGCCCGCGTCGGGTCAGGTGCCCTCGGTGGCTCCGGCCACGGGCAGCGTTCCGCCCGGGGTTCCAGGAACGGCACGGCCCGCGTCAGGTCAGGTGCCCTCGGTGGCTCCAGCGACGGCTCGGCCCTCCTCGGGTCAGGTGCCTTCGGTGGCCCCAGCGACGGCGCGGCCTGCGTCGGGTCAGGTGCCTTCGGTCGCGCCGGCTGCGGCCCCCCGAGGGACACCGCCGGGCATCGCACCGGTGGGTGCTCCTGCCGCAGCACGCCCCACGGTGTCAGGGGTTCCGTCCGTGGGTGTCGCGTCCGCGCCGCCGGTGACGACCGCGCAGACCCGGCCCACCGTGGCCGCGATGCCTGCTGTCGGCGCGGTGACCCCGCCCCTGGCCCCAGCAACGCCCGCTACGCCTCGAGCGACCGTGACCCCGATTCCTGCCGTGGGCGCGGTGTCTCCGCCCCAGACTCCCGCAGGCGCTCGCCCCACCGTCACCGCGATGCCTGCCGTCGGCGCAGTGCCGCCGCAGACCCCTGCGCGTCCCACCGCCGCGACACCGGCCGTGGGCGCGGTGACTCCGCCCGTGGCACCCGCTGCTGCCCGGCCGACCGCCACGACACCGGCAGTGGGCGCGGTGACTCCGCCCGTTGCCCGCTCAACCGCCGCGACACCGGCCGTGGGCGCAGTGACTCCGCCTCAGGGCCCCGCCTCTGCCCGGCCGACCGCGACGACACCGGCCGTGGGAGCCGTGACGCCGCCGCAGGCGCCCGCCGTTGCCCGGCCGACCGCCACGACACCGGCCGTGGGCGCGGTGACGCCTCCCGTGGCTCCCGCGTCGATGCCTCGCGTCGCGCCGGTCGTTCCGCCCACCGCGAGCGCTTCGCCCGCCATGCCTCCAGCGGTGCCGGGCGTCGCGTCCATGCCGACGCCGCCGCCCGTGGCTCGCGGTCCTTCTGCCGTGCCGACCATGCAGCCCCTGAGCCCGGTGATTCCGCCCGTGGCTCCCGCCGCCCGTCCGCCTTCGGTGCCCACCATCAGCCCCGCGGGGGCCCCGCCCGCCGCGCGCCCCGTCCCCACCGTGGGCCCGCTGACGCCGCCTCCCGTCGCTCCCAGGCCTCCGGGCCCACCGACCGTCGCGCCCACCCCGCCGCCGGTGCTCGCCGTCGGGCAGGTCGCCCCGCCCATCGCTCCGGCGACTCCCGCGCCGCCGCGCCCCGGCAACCGCCCCACCACGTCCCTGCCCGCGCTCGCGCCCGCCGGTTCACCCCGCCCGCTGACGCCACCGCCCGTGGCCCCGCCGCGTCCTCCCGCCGCCAGCACGCCTCCGCCGCCGCCCGCCTCCGCGGGAGGCCCGGCCCTCAGCCCGGAGCAGCTCGTGGACCTGGAGTCGCGCTGCGCGAAGCTCGACCAGATGGACTACTTCGAGCTGCTCGGCCTGGAGCGCACCGCCGCCCCCAGCGACATCAAGAAGGCGTTCTACAAGGAGAGCCGCGTCTACCACCCGGACCGCTTCTTCCACCTGGAGTCCAAGGCCCTCAAGGACCAGGTGAACGAACTCTACAAGCGCGTCACCGAGGCCTATTACGTCCTGCGCGACGACACCAAGCGCAAGAAGTACCTCACCGACATCGCCGGCCCGGACCGCGCGCAGAAGCTGCGCTTCACCGACGCCTCCGAGGCCGAGACCAAGGCCGCCGCGAAGAAGGAGCAGGAAGAGCAGATCGGCACCCACCCCAAGGGCCGTCAGTTCTACACCCAGGCCCAGAAGGACCTGGAGTCCGGCAACCCTTCCGCCGCGGAGCGCAACCTCAAGATGGCGCTCACCTACGAGCCCTCCAACGCCCGCTACAAGGAAGCCCTCGCGGAAGCCCAGAAGCAGACCGCGGACAAGTCCAAGGGCGACTCCTCGTTCAAGATCCGCTAGCGGCCCCCAGGAGCCCCACCCATGGTCATCGACCTCATCCTCCTGGGCATGGTGCTGTTCTTCTGCATCCTCGGCGCGCTCTCCGGCGCCGCCCGGCAGGTGGCCAACTCCGTGGGGCTCGCGGCGGGCTACTTCGTCTCGCGCAAGCTCGCGCCCCTCGCCGGCCCCAAGCTCGCCGTCGCGCTGGGCTCACCGCTGCTCATCGGAACGCTCTTCGGCACGGTGCTCCTGTTCGTCGTCACGTGGCTCACCGTCAGGTACGCCCTGGGCGCGCTGCTCCTGCGCTTCCTCTCCGGCAGGGACCCCGACGAGCGCGGCCTGGACCGCACCCTGGGCTTCGTGCTCGGAGGCGGCAAGATGGCCGCGCTGTTCTGGGTCTGCCTGAGCGCGCTGACGTTCATGGAGCAGCACGTCATCGTCGCCGGCAAGCGCATGGGCGTGGCCCCCAAGGACTCCGTCGCCTTCGACCTGTCCCGCCGCTTCAACCTCTTCGAGCTGACCCAGTTCGCCCCGCTGGAGGACCTGGTCCAGGTGGCCCAGGCCACGCACGACCCTGCGAAGGCGAAGAAGCTCCAGGAGGACCCCGCCTACAAGGCGCTGCGCAAGGACCCGCGCTTCCAGCTCGCGCTGTCGCACCGGGACCTGCAGGACGCGCTGGAGCGCGGCGACACGCGGGCCCTCCTGCGCAACGACGTCATCCTCCAGCTCATCCAGGATCCGCAGGCGGCGGCACGGCTGGGCGCCGCCGCCCGGGCCTCGGAGAAGCCCACGCCCGCTAGGCGTTGAGCTCCACGTCGTCCAGCGCCGCCAGCCGCGCCTTCACGAACTCCGCGTCCACCGTCACCTGACGGTGCTTGCGCTCCGGCGCCTCGAACATGATGTCCGACATCACGTGCTCCAGGATGGAGCGCAGGCCGCGAGCCCCCAGCCCGCGCGCGATGGAGTAGCGCACCACCTCCCGCAGGCCGCTCTCCGGGAACTCCAGCTCGATTTCATCGAGCGACAGCAGCTCCTTGAACTCGCGGGTGATGGCATCCGGCGGCTCGGTGAGCACGCGCAGAAGGTCGGGCTCGCCCAGCCGCTCCAACTGCACCATTACCGGCATGCGGCCCAGGAACTCCGCCATCATCCCGAAGTCCACCAGTTGCTTCGTGGAGATGCGCTTCTCCTTGCGCTTCGCCGTGAGCGCGTCCGAGCCGAAGCCCATGGCCCGGCCGCCCTCGTCGCCGTAGTCGTGCAGGTCGCTGAACGTGCCCGCGCAGATGAAGAGGATGTCGCGCGTGTCCACCTGCACGAAGTCGCTCTTGTTCCACGCCTGCGTCACGTTCATGGGCACGTGCACCTCGCGCCCCTCCAGCAGCTTCAGGAGCGACTGCTGCACGCCCTCACCGCCGATGTCGCGGCTGCCCGCGCCGTTGCGGGCGCCCTGGGTGCGGCGGGCGATCTTGTCCACCTCGTCGATGAAGATGATGCCCCGCTGGGTGTCCTCCACGGAGTGGTTCGCCTTGAAGAGCAGGTCGGACACCATCACCTCCACGTCCTTCCCGTAGTAGCCCGCCTCCGTGTACTCGGTGGCGTCCACGGTGGTGAACGGGACGTGGAGGATCTCCGCCAGGTTGCGCGCGATGTGCGTCTTGCCGCTGCCCGTGGGGCCCATCAGCAGGATGTTGGACTTCTTGATGAGGGACTGCCGGCGCATCCGCCGCGCCTGGATGCGCTTGAGGTGGTTGTGGGCGGCGATGGCCACCGCTCGCTTCGCGGCGTCCTGGCCGATGACGTAGCGATCCAATCGTTCGAAGATCTCCCGCGGGGTCAGCGGCGCTGCCTCTTCCCTGCGTGCGGACGACTCCATGTACCCTCCCCTTCTCTCCACTCGGCCTCCCGGTGCTGCCTGGAAGGAAGGGTAGGAATTGGATGCTGACCGGCCCACCAGGGCCAGAGTCCCGAATGGAGGCCCTGCCCGCCTGCCTGCCCTGGGAACAGGCGGCTATTGAATGGATGGGGCGTTTCCGATAGTCCGGCCCCCCTCCCGTGTTCATGGGAGTTTCCACACCCCCGCCGCGCGCTCCACCGGAGGCACGAAACAACGATGGCCGCTCCCTCCCCTCAGCACCGCTGGACCCTGGCCGATGCCCACGAGCTGTACGGCATCCGCAACTGGGGCTCGCCCTACTTCGGCATCAACGACAAGGGCCACGTGTGCGTCCACCCGGACGGGCCCGCCGCTCCGAGCATGGACCTCAAGGAGCTGGTGGACGAGGTCCGCCGCCGGGGCATCGGCCTGCCGCTGCTCCTGCGCTTCACGGACGTGCTGCGCCACCGCGTGGTGCACCTGAACAACGCGTTCAAGAAGGCCATCGCGGATCAGGGCTACAAGGGCCTGTACCGGGGCGTGTACCCCATCAAGGTGAACCAGCACCGCTACGTGGTGGAGACCATCATCGAGGCGGGCAAGGAGCACACCTACGGCCTGGAGGCCGGCAGCAAGCCGGAGCTGCTCGCCGTCATGGCGCTCCTGGACAGCGAGGACGCGCTCGTCATCTGCAACGGCTACAAGGACGAGGAGTACATCGAGACGGCGCTCTTCTACTCGCGCCTGGGCCGCAACGTCATCCTGGTGGTGGAGAAGCCCAGCGAGCTGCCCCTCATCGCGGAGGTGGCGCGCCGCACCGGCATCACGCCGCGGCTGGGCATGCGCGTGAAGCTGTCCACGCGCGGCGCCGGCAAGTGGGAGGCGTCCGGAGGTGATCGCTCCAAGTTCGGCCTGTCCTCGTCGGAGCTGATGAACTGCATCGGCTTCATGAAGGACGCGGGCCTGCTGTCCTCCTTCGAGCTGCTGCACTTCCACCTGGGCAGCCAGATCTCCAACATCCGCAACGTGAAGAACGCGCTGCGCGAGGTGGGCTGCTTCTACGTGGAGGTGGCCCGCCAGGGCGCGCCGCTGAAGTACCTGGACGTGGGCGGCGGCCTGGGCGTGGACTACGACGGCTCCCAGACGAACTTCGCCTCCTCCATGAACTACACGACGGAGGAGTACGCCAACGACGTCGTCTTCGGCGTGATGGAGGCCTGCGACCGCGCGGGCGTGCCGCACCCCACGCTCGTCTCCGAGTCCGGCCGCGCCGTGGTGGCGCACCACGCGGTGCTGGTGGTGGACGTGCTGGGCACCAGCGAGTTCGACCCGTCCCAGACGCCGGACAAGGTGGATGAGAAGGCGCCCTCCGTGGTGCGCAACCTCTATTCGACCTTCCGCGAGGTCACGAACAAGAACGTCATCGAGGCCTTCCACGACGCGCAGGACGCCAAGGAGGAGAGCCTCCAGTTGTTCTCCCTGGGCCACCTGTCGCTGGAGCAGCGCGTGGCGGCGGAGAACCTCTACTGGGCCATCTGCCACAAGATCCTGCGCGTGGCGCGCGAGGCCGGAGAGATCCCGGAGGAGCTGGAGGCGCTGGAGAAGCAGTTGTCGGACACGTACTTCTGCAACTTCTCCGTGTTCCAGTCGCTGCCGGACTCGTGGGCCATTGATCAGCTCTTCCCGATGATGCCCATCCACCGCCTGGCGGAGAAGCCGACCCGGCGCGCGACGCTGGCGGACATCACCTGCGACTCGGACGGGAAGATCGAGCACTTCATCGACAAGCGCGAGGTGAAGGACGCGCTGGAGCTGCACGCGCTCAACAGCGACGACTACTACCTGGGCATCTTCCTGGTGGGCGCGTACCAGGAGATTTTGGGCGACCTGCACAACCTCTTCGGGGACACGCACACGGTGCAGGTGTCGCTCGCTCCGGGCGGCGGCTACCTCATCGACCACGTCGTCGCCGGGGACACGGTGACGGAAGTGCTCAACTACGTGAGCTACAACAAGGACGACCTGGTCGCGAAGCTGCGCAAGTTCACGGAGCTGGCGCTGCGCCAGGGGCGCATCACCCTGGACGAGTCGCGCAACCTGCTGCGCGTCTACGAGGACGGCCTGTCCGGCTACACGTACCTGGAGCGCGAGGTGGACGCGACGTTCACCTCCGCCAGCCAGTTGCGCCTGCTGCCCGGCCCCGAGAACGGGACGCGCGCGCCCGTGTCGCCCTCGGGGACCTGAAGTCCCTAGGCCTCCGTCGGGACCGGTGCCTGTTCGCCGGTCTCGACGGACGTGTCGCTGAACGCCGCATCCGTCGAGCGCAGCCGCAGCGTCTGGAGCGTCTCCAGTTGCCCGTCGGCGCGCTCGGCGAGGAACGCGAAGTCGAAGCGCGCCAGGCGCGGCTCCTTCGCGGCCACCCGCTCCAGGCTCCTCCACAGGGACACGCGTCCGTGGGAGCCCACGCACAGCCCCTCCAGCTCCACCAGCCGGCTCAGCGGCGAGTAGCGCAGCCAGGAGCCGTTGAGCTTCAGCCGCGACAGCTTCTCCGTCAGCCACGCGCCGCCCACCTTGAGCGGATCCACCCGCACCTCCAGGGCGGCCATCACCGTGAGCAGCGTGGCGCGGTCCTGTTCGATGAGCGGGATGAGCGTGGCCAGGTACTGGCCCACCGGGTTGCTGCGGTTCTCGCGCTCCGTGCGCTTCGCGAGGTCCAGCCCCACGGTGGAGCCCAGCAGGTGGTCGTTGAGGTAGATGCCCAGTCGCTTCAGGTTCATGCCGAGTGCCCCTCCCCCGAGGCAGCAGAGAACCTCAGGAGGGTGGGCACGGCGGCCGCTCGCCGCACGCCGCCGTTGGGGCTCGGAGTGGGCTCGGGAGGCGGACGGCCTGCCGAGCCCCCTCACGGCCGCTTCAGTCCGGGTAGCCGAACGAAGCCGTGACCTTCACGTCCGGGTGGAGGCTGCGCGCCACGGGACACTCGTGGGCGATCTTCTCCAGCGTGGTGCGCTGCTCACGCGTGAGACCGGCCGGCATCAGGATGGAGAGCACCAGCTCTCCAATCTTGCGCGGCGGCGGGGTCATCCGCTTCTCCACCGTGGCGCGCACCTCGCCCAGGGTGATGCCCTCCTTGCCGGCCACCAGGTGCATGGTCGTCACGACACAGGACGCCAGCGCCGTGGCCACCAGGTCCGTGGGGGAGAAGCTGCCGCCGGTGCCGCCGTTGTCCTTCGGCGCCTCCGTGGGCAACGTCGCGCCGGACGGGCCGTGCGTCACCTGCGTCTTCAGTTGGGGGGCACTCACCAGGGACATCACCACACCCGTCGCGGGCTGCTGACTCATCACCGTCTCCTTGGGACTTGGGGCCTTGGTTGGAGGGACTGCGCGCTAACGCACGAAGCTGTCGTGGGCCTTGGCATCCTCTTCGGAGGAGGGCTCGGCGTCCTCGACGCTCCAGTCCAGCGTCTTCATCAGCGACTTGCTGCGCTTCTTGACGTCCGCGTCCAGGAACTTCACCGCGTCGTCCATCTTGTCCATCAGGCGCATGGGCTTGCGCTTGTTCTTGGGCTCGCTGAACAGCGCGTGCGTGAGCCAGGGGAACACCGCCGTCACGTCGCAGTGCACGTACATGGAGCCCGTCTCCACCGCCTCCACGGACACCTTGCCCCAGGTGTGGCCCTCACCGGCCGGGCAACTGGACAGCGCGCCGTTGTCCACCGGGTCCACGCAGAACTGCACGTCGATGTCGAAGCCGGACGTGGGGACGTTGAGGATCTGGTCCAGCAGCGGCTCGCCCTGGAGCGTGTAGTTCTTGGGCACGCCGCCGCCCAGGATCCAGATGGCCAGCTTCCCGCTGCCGTGGTGGCGGCAGTAGTGCTGCATGGCGGCCATGGAATAGACGTCGTCGTTGATGTCGAGTTCGAACTTGAACTCGTCGCCCAACAGGCGCTTGAGCTTCACGACGTTGAGGAAGATGGAGCCGTCCTGCACCGCGCCCACCCAGATGGGCACGCCGTGCTTGTAGCAGGTGGACAGCAGCGACGGCTGCTTCACGCCCAGTTGCTTCTCGATGCCATGGATGGCCTTGCCCAGGAGGTAGTGGAACTCCGGGGTGGTCATCTTCCGCTGGAACTGCGGCTGCCGGAGGATGGCGGAGAAGAGGCGGTCGGTGTCGAGCAGCGCCTCCTCCCAGAAGCCCAGGTCGTAGATGCGGATGATGCGCGCCAGGCGGTACTGGAGGTCACCCGCGTTGGGGTTCACCTCGCGGATGCCGTGGCCGATGATGCGGTGGGCGTCGTGGTAGAGGTTGGCGCCCGTGGTGGTGATGGCGGAGATGATGCCCTTCTCCACCAGCGGGATGATGCAGGACTGGTGCAGGCCCGCGGGCGTCATGGCGCCCGACAGCGTGAGGAAGATGGACGCGTCCTGCTGCACGGACTGCTGCATCAGCTCGAACGCGGTGCGCTCCTGCCGGCCCACGTAGGCGCTGAACGCGTGCGCGAGCAGCTCCGCCGGCTTCTCCTTGCCGGTGATGGGGCGCGGATCCGCCTTGCGCGCGTTCGCGTAGGCGGCGCGAAGGGTGGACTTCTTCGGGGTCGGGGTCTTGGCCATGGCGCGGCGATCTAACACCGCCCGCCAGCCAAGGGGAGACCCGCCTTCAACCCCGCCCCTCCCCGAGCC
Source organism: Corallococcus sp. AS-1-6 (assembly GCF_020037015.1). GTDB lineage: Bacteria > Myxococcota > Myxococcia > Myxococcales > Myxococcaceae > Corallococcus. Next base: position 373,017 of record NZ_JAIQDE010000002.1, read on the forward strand.
GCCCCGAAGGGCCGCCACCGGACAGGAACAAACCGTCCGCCGTGCGGATTCACACAGGGCCCGCTCTTCCGGCCCCTTCCCATGGGGACATGGCGTAAGAGTGCCCGCCTCGCCGCCCCCGGAGGGTCCCCCGCCGTGATCGACCTGCATTCGCACACCACCGCCAGTGACGGCCAGTACCCGCCCTCGGAGCTGGTGGCCAGAGCCGCCGCCGCGGGCGTCACCGTCCTGGCCGTGACGGACCACGACACGGTGGCCGGGCTCCAGGAGGCGAAGGCGGCCGCCGCTGCGCACGGGGTGGAGCTGGTGCCCGGCATCGAGCTGTCCGCCTTCGTGTACGGCAAGGAGGCCCACATCCTGGGCCACTTCCTGCGCCCGGAGGACCCGGACCTCGCGCGCTTCGCGGACCGGCTCCGCGACGAGCGCACGCACCGCATGGAGGCCATGGTGGCCCGCCTGCGCGAGCTGGGCTTCCCGGTGCGCATGGAGCAGGTGCGCAAGGTGGCCGGGGACGCGCAACTGGGGCGTCCCCACCTGGCGCGGGTGCTGGTGGATCAGGGCTGGTGCATCGACGTGAAGGCCGCCTTCGACCGCTTCCTGGGCACGGGCCGCGCGGCGTGGGTGGAGCGCTTCAAGCTGGACGGCGCGGAGGCCATCCGGCTCATCCGCAACGCAGGGGGCACCGCGACGCTCGCCCACCCCGGCTCCTCCAAGATGGAGCGCCCGGAAATCCAAGCGCTGGCGAAGGCGGGCCTCTCCGGCCTGGAGGTCCTCAGCGTGGACCACAACCCCGCGGTGCGGCAGAAGTACCTGGGGCTCGCGGCGGAGCTCGACCTGGTGCCCACCTTCGGCAGCGACTTCCACGGCGAGGCGGTGGCGCCCGACCACCGGCTGGGCGTCGCGGCCATGCCCCCGGAGCTGTTCCAGAAGCTGCGCGCCCGCGCGCCGTCGTCCCGGCCCGTCTGACTCAGGGGCGCGGCTGGGCCTTGAAGCGGCTCGTCACGGCGGTGAGCCCCTCCGCCACGGCCTGCAGGTCCTGGGCGATGCGCGTGGTGCGCCCGGTGGCGTCCACGCCCTGCTTCACCAGGTCCGCCACGTTGCGCGCGCCCTGCACGGCCTGCTCGCTGGACTGACGCTGCTGGCGGGTGGCGATGGTGATCTGCCGCGCCGCCTCGCTGGTGCCGCGCGCCAGCTCCACGATGCGCAGGAAGACGGCGGAGGCCTGCTCGGCCACCTCCACGCCCCGGTCGCTCGTCGCCATGCCCACGCGGGCCTTGGACGCGGCCTCCTCGCCGGAGTCCTGCACCTTCTCCACGATGCGGGCGATGTCGCGCGCGGACACGGACACGTTCTCCGCCAGCTTGCGCATCTCCGCGGCCACCAGCGAGAAGCCCCGGCCCACGTCGCCCGCCTTGGTGCCCTCCAGCGCCGCGTTGAGCGCCAAAAGGTCGCTGCGCTCCGCCACCTGGTTGATGACCTGGGCGATCTTGGAGACCTGCTGCAGGTCCTTGTTCAGCCCCACGATGGCGTCCGCCACGCCCTTGGACTCCGTGCGGATGTCGTTGATGCCGCCCACCACCTGCGCCACCACGGCCATGGCCTCCGCGACCGCGTCATGGGTGCGCCGCGCGCTGGACTCCACCACCTCCGTGGACGAGGAGATCTGCTCGGCGGTGCGGGAGAGCTCCTCGAACGTGGCGGCGATCTGCTGCGCGTACGCGGCCTGCTGGCTGATGACGTGCTCCTGATCCGCGGAGGCGCCCATGAGGCCGCGCGACGCGCTGGACAGTTGCTCGGTGCGCGTGACGAGCTCCATCACCGTGGAGCGCAGCGTGCCCAGCATCTCGTTGAAGGAGGTGGCCATCTGCCGCACCTCGCCGGCGGCGGACACGTCCAGCTCACCCCGGAACACGTCCCCCCGGGCCACCTCCCGCGCCACCTGCGTGACGCGCGACACGGGGTCCGCGATGGCGCGGCTGATGATGACGGCGAGCCCCAGGCCGAGCACCGCGGCGCCCAGGTAGCCCATGAGCGAATAGCCCTCCGTCGCCGCCAGCGCCGCCTTCACCTCGTGGGTGCCGAAGCCCGCGCGGTACACGCGGCCGTCGCTCTCGCAGCGCACCACGACCTGCTCCGAGCCACGCGCCACCGTGCACGTCCCCGGCTGGGGCTCCTTTGGCTCGGGGGTGCCTTCCGGCACCTGGCCGCGCAGGGCCACCACGGCGCCGTTCCGGGTCAGCTCCTGGAACGTCAGCGTGAAGCCGCCGGACTCCACCTGCTTGAAGACCTCGTCGCGCCGCGCGCGGGCGTCCGGCGCGGTCTCCGGCAGCGCGAGCGAGGGGTGCCGCACCACCAGCGTCCCCAGCGTCATGGCCCTGCCGGCCAGCACCTCCAGGCCCGCCGCCTTCTGCCGCGCGGGGAAGTACACCCCGGTGAAGAACACCACCGCGAGGCACGGGAGCAGCACCGCGATCGCCACCTGCATCCGCAAGGTCAGCCGGCCCCACATGTCGACGACTCCCCAGGCGATGAGCGGAAGGACTACAGCCCGCTGACGCTAGGCGTGGGCTCCCCACAGCGTCAAACCGGCCGCGGTCCAGGCCCGGCGGCGGGACGGCCCCGGGGCGCCCGCTGATCCACCGCCCGTCCGGGGGCAGGCGTCCGGGCGGCGTGGGGCACGGCGGAGCCGGGCGCCGGATGGGCCCGGCATTTCGGCCGTATTCTCAGGGGGTTGGCGCGCCCGGCGTGGGGGTGTTTCCCTTTGACACGACGCCAGCGGTGTCGTTAGGGTCCGCGCCCGATGACTACACCCCTTGCACCGTACCTGCCGCTGGCGGTGGTGCTCCTGCTGGCCGGCGTCCTCGGGATGATCATCCCCCAGGTCACCACCCGGCTGGGCCCCAAGCGCCCGAGCAGCACCAAGTCGGCCCCCTTCGAAGCAGGCTCCGAGTCGAGCGGTCCCGCTCGCCAGCGCTTCGCCGTGAAGTTCTACGTCATCGCGCTGCTCTTCATCGTGTTCGACGTGGAAGCGGTGTTCCTGTACCCCTGGGCGGTGAACTTCCAGGCGCTCGGCTGGTTCGGCTACGTGGAGATGCTGGTTTTCGCGTCGACCCTGGTCGTGGGCCTTATCTATGTCTGGAAGAAGGGCGCTCTCGACTGGGAGAGCTGAGACTACGCCATGGCTGACACCGACATCGCGCCGATCATGACCACCCGCCGGGACGAAGCCATGGGCTTCTTCCAGAAGCTGGTGTCCAAGGGCCTGGGCTGGGCCCGCAAGTACTCGCTGTTCACCTACCCGTACGCCACCGCGTGCTGCGGCATGGAGTACATGTCCGTGGCCGCCAGCCGCCACGACATCTCGCGCTTCGGCGCGGAGTTCCCGCGCTTCTCGCCGCGCCAGGCGGACCTGCTGATGGTGGTGGGCACCATCAACCTGAAGCAGGCCCCCATCCTCAAGCGCGTCTACGAGCAGATGACCGAGCCCAAGTGGGTCGTGTCCTTCGGCGTGTGCGCGTCCTCCGGCGGCTTCTACGACAACTACGCGGTGCTCCAGGGCATCGACCGCATCATCCCGGTGGACGTCTACATCCCCGGCTGCCCGCCGCGTCCGGAGCAGGTGCTGGACGGCCTGATGCTGCTGCAGGACAAGATCGGCAACCAGGTGCACCGGCTGCGCGACCCCGGCCAGCCCAACGAGACCGCGGCGCACCACGACCGCATGCTCGCCGCCGGCAAGTAGTCACACCGCTTTCGCTGTCCCCCACGGGCCCCGCGCCGCCTCTCTCTTGAAGAGGCAGGTGACGGGGCCCGAGGCGTTTTCGCGGCCTACCAGCGGTGGTACGCGGGGTGCCCTTCCTTCACCGCGACGAAGGTGCCCCGGCAGGTGGCCGTGACCTTGCCGTTCTCCCCGGTGAGGGTGCCCTCCACGACGACGCGGTCGCCCTCGATGGACACGGGCTTCGCGGACAGGTGCACGGGCCCCATGGGCGTGGGGCGCTTGAGCACGATGGCGTAGTCGGCGGTGACGGTGCACGGCGGGGTGGCCGCGCCCTGCGCCTTCATCAGGTGGTACGCCGCCGTCCAGTTGCAGTGGCAGTCCAGCAGCGCGCCGATGATGCCGCCGTTGAGCACGCCCGGGAACGCCTGGTGGTGCTCCTCGGGCGTCCAGTCCGCGACGACGAGGTCACCCTCCACGCGGCTGCGGATGCGCAGCCCCTTGGGGTTGGCCGGGCCACACCCGAAGCAGGCGTTGTGGGGGGCGTACGTTTCCTGGAGGCCGCGAGTCGTTTCGGTCGTCGACATGGCCGGCGACTCTACGTGAGGCGGCCTCCGGCGCGCGCTCCGTCGCGTCGTCCAGCCAGTCCGCCAGCGCTCGCGCGTCCGCCCCTTCACAGTCGCCCGTGCAGGTGCGGCGCACGGTGCCGTCGGCCTGCGGCCGGTCCACCACCCAGCGCTGGCCGTCGAAGGCGCCGGTGTCCTTCTCGCGCAGCACCGCCGTGCCCGCCTCGTCGCCCATCTCCACCACGCCGTCCGGGCGCAGGCGGTACGCGTCGAAGGTGCGCGGCGCGCCCGGCCAGTGGCCCGGGTCGAACACCTCCGGAACCACGTGCGTGTAGCCCGTCTCCGCGTACAGCGGCGTGAGCGGACGCCCCTCGCCGCGCAAGAGCGGCCCGAGCGACGCCCCGTCCGACTCCGGCAGCGCGGACAGGCCGGACAGCTCCAGCAACGTGGGGCCCACGTCCACCAGCCGGGCCAGGTCATCCACCTGCGCGGGGCCCGCGCCACGTCCGCCGGGCAGCTTCACCGCGAGCAGGATGCGGTTCTCCTCCTCACCCAGCCGGGCGCCGTGCACGGACGTCGCGCCCGCCAGGTCCGGCCGGTCCGCGTGGAAGCTCTCGCCGTGGTCGGACATCAGCACGATGAGCGCGTCGTCGTAGCGCCCGGAGGCCCGGAGCGCGTCCAGCAGCGTCCCCACCTGCGCGTCCGCCTGCGCGAGCAGCTCGTCGTAGAGCCCCTCCGCGCCCGCGCGGTTCCACGCCCCCTTCGCCCCCGGCGTCACCGGCGCGAAGTGCATGCGCAGCCGGCGCTCCAGCGGCTCGGAGGAGGACACGTAGCGGCGGTAGAACGGGTACACCGGGTCGCCCGGGAAGTGCGCCGCCGTGGCGTGGAAGGCGAAGAGCAGCGGTCCCTCCCCTGCTTCCGCCACCAGCCCGTCCGACAGCCGCCGGGCATAGCCCATGGGGTCGTGGATGCCGGCCAGCGCGCGGTTGTCGATGAACTCGGGCACCCACGCGGCGCCGGCCGGGTTGTCCGCGAACAGGCCCAGCGCCCGGTAGCGCAGCTTCTCCAGCGCGAAGTTGATGGCGCCGCGAGGAGGCTGCCAGCGCGTGGCGAAGCCGGAGGCCGGGCCCTCGAAGTGGAAGCGCGAGCAGTCCGTGGCGAACACCGTGCGCCACCCGGCCTCCGCGAAGCGCTGCGCGAAGGTGGGCGCCAGCACGAGCCGCGCGTCGGGCGTCAGCGGGTAGCGCACGCCCGTGCGGTACGGCCAGCGCGCGGTGAGCAGCGAGCGCCACGCGGGCTCCGTCTGCGCCACCGGCGTGTAGGCCCGGGTGAAGAGCGTGGCGTCCTGGAGGAAGCGCTCCACCTGGGGCGCGACCCCGTGCCCCGTCGCGCCCAGCCGGTCCGGCCGGAACGCGTCGATGCCGATGAGCACCACCAGCGGCCGCCGCACGGAAGGCTCCACGCGGCGCACCGTCAGCGCCACCGCCAGCACCCCCACGACACCCGCCACCACCGCCCACGCGGTGCGCTCCGCCCGGAGGGCCGTTGGATCGCCAGCGGCCACGGACCGCCGCAGGCCCCGCGCGCCGCGCCACGCCAGCACGGCCAGATGGGCCGCCACCCACGCCCCGGCCGCCGCCCGCGCCTGCCACGGCTCCCCGTGATCCACCAGCCACGCCAGCACCGGCCGCGCCGCCGGCAGGTCGTCAAAGAGCGCGGGCCTCGCGAGCGCCCGGTCCCAGGCCCAGAACAGCAGCAGCCCCAGCCAGTGCGGCACCATCACCGCCAGCGCCACCCACCCACCCCGCCGCGTCCAGGCACGGGCCAGCACCGCCGCGGCGAGCCCCAGCAGACCGCCCGCCACCATGTACACGGAGGCCACGCGCAGGATGACGCCGGGCAGCAGGGGCCGGACGGCCGCCGCCAGCGCCGCGTAGGGGCCGTCCAGCGGGATGTCCACGCCCACCACGCCCGCCTTGAGCAGCCAGACCGTCTCGGCGGCGAAGAGCAGCAGTCCCAGCAGGGCGCCTAGGGCCAGACGCCCCGAAACGGCACGGAGGAAGGAGGCGACGGACCGCACGGACATGCCCCCAGCCTCTACTCCGTCCCGGCGTTCTTGCGCCAACTCTGTGTTCTACCGGGCTTTCGGGGTGCCCTTGACGTGCATGGCACACACTGACGGTGCAAGATGGCGCCTTCACTGTTTCCAACCGACGCCCTCCTCGGCCCGGGGGGCACCGACCATGACATCCAGCGTCACGCCCAGCGACAGCCTGCAGGAGTCCGTCCGGCGCGCGCTCGACATGGAACGGCAGTCCAATGGACGGCACCTGGCGTGGGTCCGGCTGGGCGCGGTGGGCGCGCTGTTCTCCATGGCCGTGTACCTGGGCCGCGCGCGCGAGCTGCACGACTGGGACGTCTACCTGGCGCCCTTCGCGCTGTACCTGGTGTGCACCACCGTCGTGGCCGTGGCGGTGACGGCCTCCGCGCGCATCGCCCGCTGGGCGTCGCTGTCCGTCGCGTTCGTGGACGTGCCCGCCGTGTACTGGCTGCAGCACCTGGCGCTGCCGGTGTCGCCCTCGCCGGGCGGCGTGGCCGGCTTCACGCTGGGCATCTTCGCGGCGCTGGTGCTGCTGTCCGCGCTGAGCCTGCGGCGGCCCGTCACCCTGCTCGTCACGGTCATCGCCATCCTCGCGGAGGTGGAGCTCCAGCGGCAGGCCTCCATCGGCGGGGGCGCGCAGGTGGCCGCCGCCGTGATGCTGGCCATGACGGCCGCGGGCGCCTCGCGGCTCCTCCAGCGCATCCGCCTGCTGTCCGCCGCGGTCACCCAGGAGGAGCTCCAGCGCGCCCGCCTGGGGCGCTACTTCTCCCCCGCCGTCGCCGAGCGCCTCCAAAACCGCGACTCCCCCACCCCGGAGCTGCGCGAGGTGTCCGTCCTCTTCGCGGACGTGCGCGACTTCACCGCCCTGAGCGAACGGCTGCCCCCCGAGCAGGTGGTCACCATCCTCAACGAGTACTACGGCCGCATGGTGGAGGTGGTGTTCCGCCACGGCGGGACGCTCGACAAGTTCATCGGGGACGCACTCATGGTGTACTTCGGCGCCCCGCTGCCGGACGCCCACCACGCCCGGAGCGCCACCCGGTGCGCGCTGGACATGGTGCGCGAGTTGGAGGCCGTCAACGCCGAGCGCGCCGCCCGGGGTGAGCCCGGCCTGCGCATGGGGGTGGGCGTGCACTCCGGGCCGGTGGTGCTGGGCAACATCGGCTCGCCGTTCCGGCGCCTGGAGTACACGGCCATCGGCGACACGGTGAACCTGGCCAACCGCATCGAGCGGCTGACCAAGGGCTTCGGGGTGCCGGTGCTCGTCTCCCAGGCGACCCGCGAGCGGGCGGGTGACGCCTTCCGCTGGGCCCCCGCCCCCACCGCGCTCGTGCCCGGCAAGAGCCAGCCGGTGGTGACCTTCATCCCCCAGCCCTCCGAGGACGCCCCGGGGCTGGGCCCGGACGTGGCGGCCTGAGCCTTCCCCCTCGCGCCCAGGCAGGCAGGGGGTGGATCGCGACGCGGGCTACTGGACCACCTAAGTGGCCTACACGGCTGAGGGTTTACGTTGACGCCCCCCGCGAACGGTCCTTATAAAGCCGCGGTTTCCTCTGTCGTAGATCGAGGCCCCCCTTGAGCATTTTCGCGTTGGACCGGGTCGCCGCCCAGTTCCCCGAAGCGGTCGCGGAGCGCTATGTCGACCGCGCTGGCGGAGCCTGGGCCGTCATTCATGCCGAGTGGCTTCCGAAGGTCGCCACCTTCCTGAAGATGGACCCCGAGCTGGACTTCAAGCTGTTCGGCTCCGCGGACGCCGTGGATCGCCTGCACCTGGCGGAGAGTGATCCGCGCTTCGAGGTCGTCTACTTCCTCTATTCGCTCAAGCGGAAGGAGCACGTGCGCCTCAAGGTGCGCGTGACCGAGACCCGCCCGGAGCTGCCCTCCCTCACGCCGCTGTACCGCGGCGCCAACTGGTGGGAGCGGCTGGTGTTCGACTTCTACGGCATCCGCTTCACGGACCACCCGGACCTGCGCCGCATCCTCCTGTACGAGGAGTTCCAGGGCCACCCCCTGCGCAAGGACTACGCGCTGCGTGACCGCCAGCCGCTGATCCCCGAGCGCCCCATCAAGGACATCTTCCGCGGCCCCGGCACCAGCGGCATCGCCTGATCGAGACCTCCACCATGGCCGACAGCCACAACACCGACGCGCAGAAGCCGCACAACCCCGACACCGATGGGTTCGCCCATGAGGAGTCGGAGCTGGAGTCGCACTTCCAGACGAAGAACATGGTCATCAACATGGGCCCCTCCCACCCGGCCACGCACGGCACCGTGCGGCTGAAGGTGGAGCTCGAGGGTGAGACCATCGTCAAGATCGACCCGGAGATCGGCTTCCTCCACCGCGGCTTCCAGAAGAGCTGCGAGAACGTCACCTGGACGCAGTGCCTGCCGTACACGGACCGGCTCAACTACCTGTCCGCGATGATGAACAACTTCGGGTTCCTCAACGCCGTGGAGAAGCTCATCGGCCTGGAGATCCCGGAGCGCGCCCAGTACATCCGCGTCATCGGCAGCGAGCTGCACCGGCTCACCGACCACCTGACGTGCGTGGGCGCCACCGGCCTGGAGATGGGCGGCTTCGCGCCGTTCCTCTACGGCATGGAGGCCCGCGAGCTCATCCAGGACCGCGTCACGGAGCTCACCGGCGCGCGCCTCACCACCAGCTTCGGCCGCGTGGGCGGCATGAACCGCGACCTGCCGGAGGGCTGGTCGGAGAAGGTCAAGAAGACGCTGGACCGCACCGAAGAGCTGCTCCTGGAGATGGACGGGCTGCTCACGCGCAACCGCATCTTCGTGGACCGCACCAAGGGCACCGGCGTCATCAGCGCCGAGGACGCCATCGACTACGGGTGGACGGGCCCCGCGCTGCGCGCCTGCGGCGTGGACCACGACCTGCGTAAGGTGCAGCCCTACTGGGTCTACGACCGCTTCGACTTCGAGTCGGTGGTGGGCCAGCACGGCGACAACTACGACCGCTACCTCGTGCGCCTGGAGGAGATGCGGCAGTCCATCAAGATCATCCGCCAGGCCCTGGACACCATCCCCGCGGGCCCCATCATCGTGGACGACTGGCGCATCGCGCTGCCGCCCAAGCCCGAGGTGTACGGCACCATCGAAGGCGTGATGGCCCACTTCAAGCTGGTGATGGAGGGCATCCAGGTCCCCCCCGGTGAAGTGTATGACGCGACGGAAGCGTCCAACGGCGAGCTGGGCTGGTACCTGGTGAGCGACGGCCGCGGCCGTCCGTACAAGGTCCACGTGCGTGCCCCGGGCTTCCCGGTGCTGTCGGCGCTGCCGCACATCATCCAGGGCAAGATGATCGCGGACCTCGTTCCCACCTTTGACACCATCAACATGATCGGCGGCGAGGTCGAGCAGTGAGCGACAACGACACGAAGAAGCCCACCGGTGACGCGCAGACGCCCCCCAAGGGCGCGCCCACCGACACGCCCGCGGCCAAGGTCGGCCCGGAGCCGTCCAACCCGCCCGCCGGCGCGAAGCTGGACTCGCCGCCCGCGGCCGCCAGCGGCCCCACCGGCACGCCTCCGCCCAAGCCGGCGGCGCCGGCCGGTGGCCCTCCGCCCAAGCCGCAGCCCAAGAACCCGGGCTTCGTGACGGCGGTCATCGACGGGCGCGAAGTCGTGGTGAAGCCGGGGACCAACATGATCGAGGCGGCCAAGTCGGTCGGCTCGGAGATCCCCTACTACTGCTACCACCCGCGCCTCTCCATCGCGGCCAACTGCCGCATCTGCCTCATCGAGGCGTCCAACGCGCCCAAGCTCGTCCCCGCCTGCCAGACGCCCATGGCCGAGGGTCAGGTCATCAAGACCACGACCCCCAAGGTCAAGGAGCAGCAGCGCGCGGTGATGGAGTTCCTGCTGCTGAACCACCCGGTTGACTGCTCCATCTGCGACCAGGCCGGTGAGTGCAAGCTGCAGGACTACTACATGAAGTACGACTACAAGCCCTCGCGGCTGGAGGGCACCAAGGCCCTCAAGCACAAGCGCAAGGTGCTGGGGCCCCGCGTCGTGCTGGACCAGGAGCGCTGCATCATCTGCACGCGCTGCGTCCGCTTCATGAATGAAATCCCGAAGGAGCCCCAGTTGGGCGTCTTCGGCCGTGGCAGCCACGAGCGCATCGACGTCTTCCCGGGCAACGAGCTGGACAGCAACTACTCGCTGAACACCGTGGACGTGTGCCCGGTGGGCGCGCTGCTCTCCCGCGACTTCCGCTTCAAGGCGCGCTCCTGGTTCCTGTCCGCCACGCCGTCCGTCTGCACGGGCTGCTCGCGCGGCTGCACCATCTCCGCGGACTGGATGTCCCAGGACACCTACCGGTACCGCCCGCGTGAGAACGAGGCCATCAACAAGAGCTGGATGTGCGACCAGGGCCGCCTGTCGTACAAGGACCTGAACGTGGGCCGCGTGCTGTCCGCCCGCGTGGGCCGCGGCCTGCAGGCCCCCGGCACGGTGCAGCCGGTGCTCACCCGCAAGGACGCCACCCTCGGCGCGGTCAAGGCGCTCAAGCCGCTCGCGGGCTCCAAGCAGCTCGCGGTGCTGGCCTCGCCGCTCGCGTCCAACGAGGACCTGCTCGCGGGCCTGACGTTCGCCAAGACGGTGCTGGGCGTGACGTCCGTGTTCGTCGGTGGCCGGCCGCAGGGCAAGGCGGACCACTACCTGATGACGGCGGACAAGAACCCCAACCGCCAGGGCCTGGCGCTCATCGCCAAGGGCCTGGGGCTGTCGCTCAAGGGCTTCGAGGAGCTCACCCCGGCCATCAAGTCCGGCCAGGTGAAGGCGCTCTACGCGCTGGGCGCGGAGGTCCCCACGGACGCGGCCGCGTTCGCGGAGGTCGCCGCCTCACTGGAGGTCTTCGTCGTCCAGGCGCAGAACGAGTCCCCGGTGACGGCGCAGGCCACGGTGCTCCTGCCGGCCTCCGCGCACATCGAGGACGAGGGCACGTTCACGCAAGCGGACGGCATCACCCAGCGCTTCCGCAAGGCGTACCCCTCCAAGGGGGACGCGGTGCCGCACTGGAAGTGGGCCACGGAGCTGACGCGCGAGCTGGGCGGCGAGGCCGCCGCGGCTTCCGCGCGCGACGTGTGGCGGGCGCTCTCCGGGCAGGTGTCCGAGTTCGCCGAGTTCAACTGGGACAAGGCCTCTCCGCCGGACCGGGAGAAGCCGGGCATCAATCCGCTGCCGTCGGGGGCCGACGGCCGTCCGCCGGGCTACCGTGAGTTCGGCGCGCCGCGCGTGAGGGGCATCTGACCATGAGCCGTATCCTGACCATGCTGTTCGCCATGGCCTTCATCATCTTCGCCGTCGCCGGCGGAGTGGCCTCGGCGTATCTGGTGGGCTACCTGGCGGAGGAGTACCTCTTCGAGGGTGCCAGCCGCCTGACGAACATCCTCTTCCTGATGCTCGTCTTCGTGATGATCACCGCGACGCTGCTCACGCTGGCGGAGCGCAAGTGGTCCGCGTTCATGCAGGACCGCGTGGGCCCCAACCGCGCGCGCCTGGCCATCCCCGGCCTGTCCAACCGCTCCCTGGGCGGCATCCCGCACATCATCACCGACGTGCTGAAGATGCTGACCAAGGAGGACTTCGTCCCTGGCCAGGCCAACCGCTTCCTGTTCAACCTGGGCCCCATCCTCGCCTTCGCGCCGGTGTTCGCGCTGTTCGCGGTGGTGCCGGCCGGGCCGTCCGTGAACGTGTTCGGCAAGACGGTGGACATGGTCGTCGCCACGCCGGACTTCGGCATGCTGTACCTGCTCGCCATCGCGTCGCTCGCCGTGTACGGCACGTCGCTGGCCGGCTGGTCCTCCAACAACAAGTTCGCGCTCCTGGGCGGCGTGCGCGCCTCCGCGCAAATGATCAGCTACGAGGTGGCGCTGGGCCTGTCGCTCGTCGGCCTGTTCCTGGCCTTCTCCTCCGTGCAGTTGCCCGCGCTGGTGGGTGAGGTGGGCAACGCGCTCGTGTCCGGCACCGGGCAGGCGAAGTACCTGTGGCGCACGGACGGCACCTTCGACCTGGGCCTGCCGGCGTGGGGCATCTTCATCCAGCCCCTGGGCTTCATCGGCTTCTTCGTGGCGTCCTTCGCGGAGACCAAGCGCGCCCCGTTCGACGCTCCGGAAGGCGAGTCGGAGATCATCGGCTACTTCGTGGAGTACTCCGGCATGAAGTTCGGCATGTTCATGATCTCCGAGTTCGTGGAGGTCGTGGTGCTGGCCGGCGTGACGGCGTCGCTCTTCTTCGGCGGGCACCACCTGCCCTTCGGCGGCGAGTGGCTGGCGGCGCAGCCCTTCTTCCAGGAGCACGGCTGGGTGTACGGCACGCTGCTGGGCACGGTGTTCTGGATCAAGGTCATCCTGCTCATCTGGGTGCAGCTCGTGATTCGCTGGACCTTCCCGCGCTTCCGCTACGATCAGATCCAGAACCTGGGCTGGAAGATCCTCCTGCCCGCGGGCCTGGCCAACGTGTTCATCAGCGGCGCGCTGGTGCTGTGGGATCCGTCCCTGCGCGCGCTGGGCGTGGTGGGCCTGCTGGAGATCGGCTTCGTGGTCGCCCTGACGATGACCACGGGCGCGAAGGCGGCGGACGCGCACGACGCGGCGCACGGCCACGGGCACGACGCGCATGGCCACGGACACGATGCGCACGGCCTGCCGGCGCACGCGGACGCTCACTCCCATTCCCCGGCGGGCGCGCACTAGCGCGGTCCGGAAGCGAGACAAGTCACCATGGCGTTCAATGCCTCCCAGGATCCGCGCACGGACCTCCGTGAGCGGATGTACATCCCGGAGCTGCTGCGCGGTCTGGCCATCACGACCAAGCACTTCTTCCGCAACATGTTCGGCACGCGCGACACCAACCCCCAGGTGGTGGACCGCACGGGCACGAGCCTGATGACCACGGTGGAGTACCCGGAAGAGAAGCCCATCTACCCGGAGGGCTACCGCGGTCTGCACCGGCTGGTTCCGCGCGAGGACGGCAAGCCGCGCTGCGTGGCCTGCTACATGTGCGCGACCATCTGCCCCGCGCAGTGCATCTACATCGAGGCGGGTGAGTACGAGCGCGAGGGCACCGACTCCGAGTCGGCGGTCATCGAGAAGTACCCCACCCAGTTCGTCATCGACGAGCTGCGCTGCATCGTGTGCGGCCTGTGCGTGGAGGCGTGCCCGAAGGACGCCATCCGCATGGACACGTACATGCACACGCCTTCCGAGTACAACCGGCAGAACTTCGTCTACGACATCCCGAAGCTGCTCAAGGGCCCGGCGGTGTCGCACCCGTCCGACCCGTGGAACAAGCGGGAGAGCTCCTCGGAGCCGCACCACGTCCACAAGGAGGCGCACACGCGCATCGGCGAGGGACACGCGGACCACGGCCACGGCCACGCCAAGCAGTTGGGCGCGGGCCCCGCCAAGGCGGGCGCCGGGCACGCGGTGGTGACGCAGCAGGGTCCCATCCAGGTGACGAAGTTCATCAAGTAGTCCGTGTTTCGCACCGCGGGGGGCGGCCGTGCGCCGCCCCTCCGCACGCATCCCGGCCCGCCTCCTTCCCGCTGTCCTGGGAAGGGCGGGCCGAAGCCTTTTCTGGGGGCATGTGGTGATGCTGCACCTCTTCAATGCGCATGGTGCCGGCCTGGCACGGGGAGCCCCGCCGTGAAGCGCTACCGGATGTCGGTGTGCAAGGGTTCGAGCTGCCGCGCGGGCGGCTCGGACGCGGTGCACGTGGCGGCGCGCGAGGCGCTGTCCGACAAGGGCCTGCAGGCCCGCTGCGAGCTGTACCGGGGCGGCTGCTACGGCTTCTGCCACATGGGGCCCAACGTGGTGGTGCGCGAGGACACGGGCCGCAAGCGCGACCCGCTGTCCCCGGAGGACTACCAGCTCATGGGGTGGCCTGGAGAGGTCTACTACTCCGGGATGACGGCGGAGAAGATGCGCCGCGTGGTGGACGAGCACATCCAGAACGACGCGCCGGTGCGCGAGCTGTTCGGGCAGCCGGACTCCGGCGACGACGACTGAAGTCCAGGAGGTGGGCCGTGCGTCGAGCGTCCCGGGTGTCCCCCCTGCTGCCCGGCCTCGTGGGCCTGCTGGTGCTCGGCGCGTGTTCGCGCCCCGTGGCCCCGGCGCCCGCGCGGGTGCTCGGCGCGCACGCGGACGCGGACAGCCCCCGCGTCGTGGGAGCGGCGCTCGTGCGGGACGGCGACTCCCGCGAGGAGCTGCTGCGGCGCCATCCCCGCGTCGAACCCGATGCGGCGCTGACGGCCACCCTGGCGAGCATCCTCGCGGACTCCGGGCAGCGCCTGCGCTGGAGCGCCGCGCCCGTGGAGGACCTGGCGTGTGACAACGGCGACGTCCGCTTCCGCATCCAGGTGCGGGTGCCGCCCGCGTGCACGGAGCGCGCGTGTCCGGTGCTCGCCTTCTACACGACGGGCTGTCCCAGGCCGGGCTACCACTGGCGCCCGGAGTTCTTCCTGCGTGCGGGCTTCATCTACGCGGAGCCCGCCGTGCGGGGCACCCAATGCTCCGAGGACTGGGCCCGCGCGGACGACGGACCGTTGCGCGTCGCCGCCGCCACGGACCTGGAGGCCGCCAGCCGCTGCCTGCGCCAGCGCTTCACGCGCGAGGGCGTGGTCCCCAGGCTGGGCATCCTCGGGTGGAGCTACGGAGGCAACCAGACGCTGGTGGGCATGACGCGCTTCGCGGGCAGCTACGACGCGGGCTTTGCCCTCGCGGCCAAGACGGACCTGGCGTCGTTCCTCTCCCAGACGACGCCGGAGCTGCGCCGTGCCCGGGCCGCGGAGTACGGAGACCCGGAGCGGGACGCGGAGCGGCTGCGCGCCATCTCCCCCATGACCTGGGTGGACCGGGTGGAGGGCCCCATCGCCCTGATGCTGGGCGCGAGGGACCCCAAGGTGTCGCTGTCCGACGCGGGCGCCTTCGTGCGCGCGCTCCGGGCCCGTGGCCAGGACGCGTCGCTGATGATCGTCCCCGAGCACGCCCACCTCACGGAGCGCCCGGAGGAGATCGCGTTCGAGCACGCCCACCTCCTCCAGTTCTTTACTTCGCGCTTCGGTGTGCCCCTCCGGGTCGACACGCTCCCCTGAGGCGGCAAGGCACGCCCCCAGAGGTTCGTTGCCCCATCCGCGACCCGAAGTCCTCCGCGAGGACGTGCGTCTCGCGAGCGCGGCGATGGGGCGCGACGGAGTGCTTGGGCGCCCGCCGGGGGCGCCCGCGCCAAACCTGTCCGACTGTCGGACAGGTTCGTGACGCACGAAGCCCGAGGCCGCGCTGTCCCGGCAGGCGGCGCGGACGGTTGGCCTCGCGTCCCTGGCGTCCGGGGACGTGCACCGAGGGGCCGCGCCGGGCACGGCCTTGAGAAACCTGTCCGACAGTCGGACAGGTTTCAGCGCTTCGTCTTCCGAGGGGGCCTCCCGCCCGGGCATGGACCTCGGACAGGCCCGCTCGCGCCGTGCGTCCCCCCGGACTCGCCAACGAACGCCTGCCGCCCGGCCTAGCGCGAGTCCGTGCTGCGCCGGCCCCAGCGGATGACGCCGTCCCAGTCCTCGGGCGGCGGCGTCTGGATGAGGCGCTGGCAGCGCTCGACGTAGACGCGGGCCACCGGGTCGCCGTGCTCCACGCCGCAGCGGCGGAACAGCTCCTGGGCCAGGATGAAGTCGCGGCCGTAGTAGGCGGTGAGGGCCTTCTCGTAGAGGGCGATGCCCGCCTGCTTCTCCGGGGAGAACTCGCCCCGGCGGCCCAGCAGCTCGTGCACGCGCACGGGCTGGGGACGGTCCCTCAGGAGCACGCGGTCCACCTCGCGGAAGACGTACGCGTCGCTGGCGAGCTGCGCGGTGGCCTGCCCCACCAGCACCTGGGTGCCGTACTGCTTGTTGGCCGCCTCCAGCCGGCCGGCCATGCCCACCGCGTCGCCCATGACGGTGTAGTTCGACTTGAGCTCGCTGCCCATGTCGCCCACCAGCAGGTCGCCCGTGTCGATGCCGGCGCGCACCGACAGCCGGTGGCCGAACTGCTTCTCCCAGTGGGGCTGCTTCTGCGCGAGCGCCGCCTGGAGCTTCAGCGCCGCCTCGCAGGCCAGGTGCGCGTGGCGGTCCGTGCGCACGGGCGCGCCCCAGAAGGCCATCACGGAGTCGCCCATGTACTTGTCCACCTGCCCCGCCGTGGCGCGCACCACGGCGGTCATCTCCGTAAGGAAGGTGTTGAGCAGCGGCACCAGTTGCTCCGGCGGCAGCGCTTCCGACAGGCGCGTGAAGCCCTCGATGTCGCAGAGGTACACGGTCATCTGCCGGCGCTCCGGCTTCATCAGGCTCACGTCGCGCGCCACCAGCCGCGCCACGTCCGGGCTCACGTAGCGGCCCAGCGCGCTGTGCACGAACTCGCGCACGTCCTGCTCCGTGCGGAAGGCGTAGAGGGTCGTCACCAGGAACGCGAGCCCGCCGGACCACAGCGGCCCCGCGACGGCGACCCACACCTGGTCATGCACGAAGACGTAGCCCGCCGCGCCCACGTAGCCCGCCCCGGCCGCCACCGCCACGCAGACGAAGAGGAAGGCGCCGCCCACGGAGCGCAGGAGCCAACTGAACGACAGCGCCAGGAACGCGCCGATGAACGCGAGCCCCATGGTGGCGAGCATGTCCACCCTCGGCGGCGCGCGGGTGATGCCGTCCGACGCGAGGATGTTCGCGAGCGCCTGGCCCAGCACGGCGCCGTTGGCGATGCCCGGCCCGATGGGCGTCACCCGGCGCTCGGGCGCGTAGCTGCTGGTGTTGGTGAGGATGACGGCGCGGCCCTCCAGGTCATGGTCGAAGCGGACGGGCCGGGCCTCCTGCGAGTCGAAGAGGTTGAGCAGCACGTTCCACGCGCGGATGGAGCGGGCGAGCGGGCCGCGCGCGCCGCGGGTGGCGGACGGGGCCTCCCAGCGCAGCAGGCTGTAGCCGGCCGCGTCCATGGGCACGGAGTACTTGTCCCCGATGTGGAGGCGCCCGTCCGCGTACCGCAGCGTCTGCGTGCCCGCGAGCCGCATGGCGGCGGCCAGGGGCAGCGAGGGCAGCACGTAGCGCTCGCCCCCGCGAGGACTGTACGCGACGAGGTGGGGCACGCCGCGCACCACGCCGTCGGGGTCCGCGGGCAGCGTGGTGGCGCCGTAGCCGCTGGCCTGACCGAGCAGCGGCGTCACCGGGTGCTGGAGCTGGCGCACCTCCAGGAGCTTCTCCGGATCCAGCCCCTGCACCTGCACGGAGGCCAGGGCGAGGAACAGGTCCGACGGGGCCACGCGGAAGGCGTCGTCCGCGGCGCGGCGCTCCTGGATGGACGCGGCGGCGGTGCCCAACTGCTCGCCCAGGCCGCGGCCCTCGCCCTCGTCCGCGACGCCGGCCCAGACCTCCAGGGCCTTGCCGGCGGGGATGAGGAACGCGGGGCGCTGGAGGGCGAGCACGGACTGCGCCCGGGCGCGGGCCTCGGTGACGTTGGGGTAGCTGCCCAGACGGACGCGGTAGGGCCACAGGCGGCCGGTGGGAGGCAGCGTGCGGGTGCCCTCGGCGCCCCAGCGGAAGGCGAGCACGGAGCGGCCGGGGTCCTGGTCCAGGAGGGCGCGGAGCGCGTCGTCGTCCTGGGACAGGGCGCCCCGCCCCGAGCGCGTGGGGGTGACGCAGGCGCGGGGGCTGAGCTCCGGGTAGGTGAAGTCCAGCATCACCACGGAGGCGCCCTCCTCCACCAGGCGGTGCACCATGCCGCCCATGACCTGGCGCGGCCACGGGTACGCGGCGATCTCCGCGCGCGGGCCCTGCTGGGCTTCGGCGAGCGTGTCGTCGTCGATGGAGACGAGCACCACCCGGTCGGAGCGCTCGGACACCTCTCCGAGCTGGCGGATGCGCCAGTCGTAGAAGACGCGCTCGCCGCCGTCGAGCCAGTGCGAGAGCCCATCGATGAAGCCCGAGGGCGACAGCAGGGGCGCGGGCGTGTCCTCCGGCCGCACGGGGCCCGTGACGCGGTGGGAGACGAGCAGGCCGAGCAGGCAGCCGAACAGGGCCGCCATGGCGAGCGAGAAGCCGAGCCGGTGGAGGAAGCGGCGGCCAGAGGAGTGGATGCGGAGGCGTTGCACGAGCGGCGCACAGGATACTCCGCCGGAGCCTCGCGCCCATGGGCAACACGCGGGGTATGGTTGGCCGCCGTCAACCGTGCCCCGTTCAAGAGAGTGCCCATGAAACGCCTGTTGCTGTCCGCCCTGGCCACCGTGTCCCTGCTTTCGCCGCTCGCCTGTGACCTGGAGAAGACGACGAACCAGCTCACGGCGGACCACGTCATCGTGGGCACCCTGCTCGCGACGCCGCAGGTGGACGTGTCCGCGTCCGCGATGGCGGGCTACGACGCGGGGACCTTCGGGCCGGACGGCGGGGACGTGGTGAGCTTCCCCGGGCAGACGGCGGCGTTCGTGTTCTTCGGGACGAAGTCGGGGGAGAACGCGCAGCCGCAGGGCGTGAGCGGGGCCAAGGTGACGCTGAACGCCGGGAGCGCGGCGGGCGTCACGCTCAACAGCCAGGGCGGCGGCAGCTACGGCGTGACGAGCGACTCCACGGACGACCTGACGTACGCGTCCGGCGCCACCTACTCGTTCTTCGCGGAGCAGAACGGGACGAAGTACGAGGCGCGGGTGGAGGACGCGCCGACGAAGGAGGCCATCCCGGCGTTCCACCCGGCGGAGGGCTTCGTGCGCATCAACGCCAACACGGCGTTCGCGTTCGACCGGCCGGCGCCTCCGGCGAACCAGGACCGCACGCTGGGCTTCGTGACGGTGGTGCCGCTGGGTTCGAACGGGGAGAAGGGCCAGGCCACCTATTCGAACGTGCCCACGTCGCCGGTGGAGTTCCTCCAGTTGGCGGCGACCCCGGCGCTGTTCCGGGAGGCCCGCGTGACGATCCCCGCCACCGCGTTCCCGAACCCGAAGCAGACCTACCTGGTCATCTTCCAGGCCGTGCGCATGGGCGGCCCGGAGTCCGACAACCTCTTCCTGGGCAGCGTCGTCCTGGCGGGCACCGCGGAAGTGGGCATCGTGCGGACGAACTGAGCGCGGAGGCGCGCCTACCCCGCCTCGATGTCCAGCCCGATGCGCCCCTCCAGCTTGAGGCGCAGGAGGTGACCCGCGAAGCGCTCCGACTCTTCGCGGGTGAGGATGCTGCGGAAGTCCGGCCCGTCCGCGATCTCCACCTCCATCACGGCGCCGCGCTGGAGGAGGCGGAAGAAGTCCTCCCCTCCCCCGGCCCTGGGCACGCGCAGGGGGATGAAGCCCTTGAGCGGCACGACGTCCGTGCTCGCCTCGATGACGCGCAGCAGGCCCGGCGCGTCCGGGCGCACGGCGCCGGAGGCGACGGACTCCTCCGCGTAGAGCGGCGCGGGCGGAAGCGACAGGTCCTCCGTGGAGTCGTCGAAGAGGAAGCCGTAGCGGGACGGCACCCGCTGCGTGAGCAGGTAGCAGAGCAGGACGGCCTCGTCCGGCTGCACGCGCGCGACGTGGAGGATGGAGCGCTCCGCCCCCACGCGGCGCAACAGCAGCGTGAGGTGCGGCTGGCTGCGCTGGAGGTAGCGCTGGACGCGGTCCAGCAGCGTGGCGCGGACCTCCGTGAACGCGGCCTGGTAACGGGCCTCGCTCTCGGCCTCGCGATGGGAGACGGCGTCGCGCGCCTTGGCGAGCTTCGCCTCCGCGTCGCGCAGGAAGTCGCTGGCGGCGCCCTGCGGCTGAAGGCCCGGAGTTGTCGAACCGGCGTCCATGCCCGCGGCGCGCACCGCGCCCAGCAGGAAGGAGCCCTGTTGCGTGAGCCGGGCCTGTTCCTCGCGGAACTGGATGACGGAGGCGGCGTGACCGCGCTTGAGCTCCTCCCAGGCGTCGTACGCGGACTCCAGCGTCTCCAGCGCGCGCAACGGCCCCAGCGCGCCCTCGGGGCCGGAGGCCCACGGCAGGTCTGTGCTTCGCGTGGGGAGCGCCGGGGACTCGTCCACGGCGGGCACATCCACGGGCGTGTCATGTCTCGGTGGCGGTTTGGCCCCGGGCGGCTTCGTACCCATCGGCTCGCATCCTAGCCGGAAACACGAAGGCCCCTCCCCGCCTTGAGCGGGAAGAGGCCCGGGTGTGACTCGACGGCGCGCCCTGGAATCAGGTCGTCCGCTGGCCCGGCGGCACCGTGGAGCCGGCGCCCTGCTGGCCTTCCGCGCCGCGCGCGTTGTTGATGGCCGTGGCGAGCTTGTCCTGGCCGCCCTGGATGCGCTGGCGCAGGTCGCCGCGGAGCTGCTGGCCCGGCTTGTCCGCGAGCAGCAGGCCGACGCCGACGCCCACCAGCACGCCCGCCGCGAAGATGCCCAGCGCCGGCAGCGCCGTCTCCGCCGTCGTGCGGCGCGTCTCCAGGCCGATGAGGTCCAGCACGTCGTCGCGGTCCAGCTTCTTCAAGTCCTTCAGGCTCAGCATGTCCGACTCCGGGGAAATGACTTCGGGGAAAGACCTGGGGTGCTTCGACTGAATCCTAGACGCTGCCCGAGGGCGGCGTGCCCCGGCCCGTCTGATAGCCCTGGAAGGCGGACTCCGCCATGCCCAGCAGCTCATCCTTCACGAAGGGCAGCGCGGCCAGCCGCACGCCCAGCTTGAGGATGCGACCGGTCAGCGGCGTGAAGAGGCCGCCGCCCAGCACGTAGCCCACGCCCACGGCGATGGCCAGCGTGCCATAGGGGTTGCGCTCCACGCGCCCCTTCAGGTCCAGCGTCTGCCCCAGGTCCGCCACCGCGCTGCGCGCGTTGTCGATGAACTGCTGCGCGTCCGAGCCGAGCTGATCCACGCGCTGGCCGAAGCCCGCGTCCTCGCCGTGCGCCGTGCCGTTACCCGTCGTGCCCGAGTAGTTCGTCATGTCCGTGCTCCCTTGGTCCGGCAAGCGGTTAGCGGGACGCGATGCGGCCCACGATGAAACCCACGGCGATGGCGCCCAGGAGGCACGTGCCGGGGTTGGCCTTGATGAACCCGACGACCTGGTTGTTCAGGTCCACCAGGTTCTGCCGCGCCTCGTCCATGTTCGGCAGTTGGTCCTGAATCTGCCGTGCCCGGTCTGCCATCTGCTGCGGATTGATTTCCATGGAAGCCCTCTGATGTGCGTTCGTTTTCCGATTGCGTCTTGAAGCTTCTGCATCCAGGCCCGCCGGTGCAGCCTCAGCGCCGCGAGCCCACCAGGTAACCGACGAGGAAGGCGGTCCCCACGCAGGCGTAGGGATGCTTGCGCACCCACTGCCGCCAGTCCGTGACCTCCGCCACCTCCACCCGGAGCGCGCTCACCGACGTGGCCAGGTCGGCCCGGGTGCGCTCGATTTCCTCGCGAAGCGCCGCGCTGGTGCGCGGCAGGTGTCCATTGCTAGCGGCCATCCCGCGGCTCCTTGAAAGCCATTCCCGTTGCGTCCTTCAGCGTGTTCACCCCGGGCGCCGGGGCCACCCGCGGCTGCGCCGTGGTGAGCGCCGCCATGCTGCGCGACAGCTCGCTCACGCTGTCATCCATCATCTGGCGTGACTTCATCCGCTTCACCGCGCGCAGGATGCCCAGGCCGCCGCCCACCAGGTTGGCCGCGCCCACGAGCGCCAGCGCCCCCGCCCACCCCGTCCACGGAGCGAGCACGGCCGCCAGCGCCCCGCAGACGAAGGCGTACCCCACGAGCAGGAAGGGCACGAACACGGCGATGCTCGCCACGTCCAGGCCCATGGCCTTCGCGTCCTCCGCCAGCTCCACGCGCGCCAACTGGAGGTGCTGCGTCACCAACCGACTGAAGCCGTCCGCCATGCGCCCGACGAGCGCGGCGACGCCGCGATCCGTCTGTTCACTGCCCACGTGCATGCGCTCTCCGGCCGACGCTCACGTCCCTGTGCGCGTGGGCGCCAACCTAGGCACCCCACCTCCCCGCGACAACCACGGCGCGAGGAATTTGTCCGGCGTTCGCCAGCGTCGGCCACTCAACGCGAGAAACCACCGGATCCGCGAACAAGTCTACCGCAAGCCCCCCTAGCCGATGAGCTGCACCGGCGGCGCGACGGGCGGCTGCACCGCGATGGGCGCCTCGAAGCGCATCACCAGCGGCAGGTGGTCCGACGCCACCCGGCTGAGCGGCGAGCGGTGCGGCGTCACCGACACCGGCCGCACCCCCGAGTCCACGTAGATGCGGTCCAGGCGGAACAGGGGCAGCCGCGTGGGGTACGTGCGCGCGGCGGCGCCCAGCTCGAACGCGGCGTCGTGGATGGCCTCGCGCACCAGCGACGACACCGGGCCGTTGCCCCAGGAGTTGAAGTCCCCGCACACCACCATGGGGTCCTTGCGGGCCGCGTCGCGGAGCAGGTCGGCGGACAGGAGGAGCGCCTCCTGGCGCCGCCGCTCGCTCACGGACAGGCCCAGGTGGAGGCAGAAGACGTGCAACTGCTGCCCTCCTCCCAGGTCCAGGTCGCATCTCAGCGCGCCCCGGGGCTCGCGGCGCGGCACGCTCAGGTCGTAGTTCTTCGACTTGAGCACCGGCAGCCGGCTGAGGATGGCGTTGCCGTAGCGGCGGCCGTTGCGGACCACGTTGGGTCCGAAGGCCATGTGCATCCCGAGCATCTCCGCCAGGTGTTCGGGCTGGTCCTCCCGGGGCGTCTTGCCCCGGAAGTCCCCCACCTCCTGCAGGGCGACGATGTCCGCGTTCACCTCGCGGAGCACCGAGCCGACGCGCTCCAGGTCGAACGCTCCGTCCACGCCGATGCCGGAGTGGATGTTGTAGGAGACCAGGGTCAGCTCCACGCGTCGTCCACCCTCCTTCAAGCCGGGATGATGCGGCGGGCCGCCAGGCGCACCGCCTCCAGGGGCAGCGCCGCCAGCCGCTGCATGGCCGTCGCCACGTCGCCCACGCCGGACTGGATGGCCTTGAGCTGGCGGCGCGCCTCGTCGATGAGGTCCGGCAGCCGCCCCTGCTGCATCGGCCGCTCCTGGGTGGGCGGCAGCGCGCCGATGGGCGCCGTCGTCCCGATGACGGGCGAAGCAGCCGCCTTGCGCTGCTTCTTCGCGGCGCCGCTCACGCGCGACACCGGCCCGTGGGAGAACTTGGCGTCCGCCTCCGGCCGGGCCAGCTCCTCCAACTGAAGCTCCATCTTGCGCGCGGTGAGGATCTCCTCCGTCTGCGCGTGGCTCTTGCCGTAGTGGACGCCCTCGTGCTCGCCCACCGACACGCGCGCGGACTGGGACAGGTGCTCCTTGTCGCGCTGACGCAGGCTGCGCTTCTGCGGCGGGAGCGTCTTGGGAACCTGGAAGTGGTCGAAGCTGTAGGAGCGAGGCATGCGCGTCCTCCCTTTCGAAATTGATGTGCTGCGTTGATGTGGGAAAGCTAGGGAGCCCCTCGCCGTCCGTAACGCCTTGACACGGGGAGAACTGGCACGGCTGCCTGCCGCACGTCCGGCCAGGAACACTGTTTCGCCTTTGGGGGCACCCAAGTACCGGCAATGGCACGCATCCGGTGCCTGCCTCCAGGGCGGGCGGCCGGACGTCACACAGGAGGCATCCAGCCGGGCCCTTCCGAGCAGAGAAGCAGACAGCCAACACGCCCGTCGCCGCTCCGGGAAGGTTCCGCGCGCGCGTGGTGTAAAGAACGGCCCATGCCCGCCCGGAACCCTTCCGCCGCCCGAGTCCTCGTCCTCTCCCTGCTCGCCTCCGGGTCTCCGGTGCTCGCCGCCTCCACGGCCCCCGCCGTGGTGACAGGCAGCGTGCCGGGCGCCGCGGCGACGCCCACCGCGTCGGGCCTCCGCGCTCCGGGCGCGCCCACGCCGGGCGCCGTGCTCCAGGGAGAGCTGGCGCCGCTGAAGGTGGCGCCCGTGGACGGGCCCCGCCTGTCGCTCCAGCCCGCCAACCCCAAGCCGGGTGACCCGGTGCTGGTGACGGTGAGCGGCGCGTCCTCGCTGCCCACGGGCACGCTCGCGGGCCGGCCCCTGCGCTTCTTCGCGTGGAACAACGGCTACGCGGCCCTCTCCAGCCTGCCGGTGGAGCAGGTGGAGGGCAGCGTGCCGGTGGACGTCACGGCCCCCGGGCGCGGCCTGCCCGTGCTGCTGTCCGGCGTGCTCAACGTGGGCGCGCCGGGCTTCCGCGAGCGCGAGCTGCGCGTGGCCAACAAGTACGTGAAGCCGCCCAAGGCGGTGAAGGCGCGCATGGAGGCGGACCGCAAGGCGTTCGCCGCAGCGTTCGCGCAGCCCTTCCAGAAGCCGCTGTTCGGCCGGAACTTCGCCTGGCCACGCGAGGCCACGGTCACGGCGCCGTTCGGCGACCGCCGCTCGTTCAACGGCAAGCTGCAGACGCAGCACTTCGGCGTGGACCTGGACGGCGCCACGGGCTCGCCGGTGGTCGCCGCCAACGACGGCACGGTGGTGATGACGCGCGACAACTACGCGTCCGGCAACACCGTGCTCGTGCACCACGGCGCGGGGCTCTACACCGCGTACTTCCACCTGTCGCGCATCGACGTGAAGGACGGCGCGCAGGTGAAGCAGGGAGACCCGCTGGGCCTGGTGGGCAGCACCGGCCGCGTCACCGGCCCGCACCTCCACTGGGGCGTGAAGGCGGATGACCGCTGGGTGGATGGCCAGACGCTGCTCAAGCTGGACTTCACCGGCGCCCCGGAAGCGCCGGGCGTGGCCACCAACGCGCCCGGCCTGGGCAACCCGTAGCGCGCCGCGCGGCCCGCTTTCAGCCGCGCTTGGGAGCCCGGGCCCTGGGCGCGGCCTTCTCCCGCTTCAGCGGGGCCACGTCCGGGGGGTCCTCGCCCCTCGGGAGCTCGTGCTTCGCGGGCTCGGGCTTCACGGGCTCCGCGGAAGCGGAAGCGCCGCCCAGCAGCACGCCGTGGAGGAACGAGTCGGCGATCTGCGCCTTGGCGCGCTCGAGCATCGCCGTGTCGCGCGCGTCCGCCAGCCCCACCACGAAGGCGGTGAGCCCCATTTCGATGGAGCCGAAGAGCAGCGCGGACGCGAGCAGCGGATCCACGTCCGGGCGCAGCTCCCCGGCCTCCTTCGCGCGGGTGAACATCTGCGCGCTCAGGCGGATGACGTCCACGAAGGCCGTCTGCCGGTTGATGCGGGCGCCAGCCGGGGAACGGGCAATCTCCAGGATGAGCACCTTCACCGCGCGGGGGTCCACGCGGTAGGCCTCGAAGGCCACGTCCGCGATGCGGCGGACCTTCTCCACCAGCGGCCCCTCGCTCTCCGCGACGGCGCGCGCACGCGCGATGAAGCCGCTCCAGCCCGTCTCGAAGACGGTCTCCAGCAGCTCATCCTTGTTCTTGAAGTAGTGGTAGACGAGCCCGTACGCGACGCCCGCCTCCTTGGCGACGTCCGCGATGCGGCAGCCGTGGTAGCCCTTGCGGGCGAACACGTCGATGGCGGCCCGCAGGATGGTGCGGCGGCGCTCGCTCTCCCGCGTCCCGCTCTCCGGCGCCGTCTTCTGCTGGCCCACGCGTCCTCCCACGGCTGGTTGATTCAAGAATCAGCCAGCCACGCTACGGACGCGGGGCTCCGGGGTCAATCCTTACGTGGGGCCCTCCGCCGCGCCCGAGGGGGAGGCGGGCGGAAGGGGCACGCACGGGGAAGGGCCCTCCCCAGGAGGGGACTCAGGCCGCCGAGCCGTTGAACATCACGCGGGCCACGCCGAGCAGGCGGTCCACGTCGCGCGCGTTGAGGCCGCGGGCGCGGGCGAAGTCAGACAGGGGACGCAGCAGGTCCTCCGTCTGGGCGGGCGTCTGCTCGGTGCCCGTGAAGAGCTCACCGAGGCTGACGCTGAGGGCGTTGGACAGCGCCGCCAGGGTCTCCACGTGGGGCACGCGCTCGCCGCGTTCGATCATCGACAGGAAGGACACGCTGATCTGCGCTCGCTCCGCGAGCTCCTCCTGCGTCCATCGTTCCGGGCGCTGCGTGCGAAGCTCGCGAATGCGCTGGCCAATTCTTTTTCCGAGATCCGACACGAAGTACTTCTCCTCTAGGGGGGATGTTTCCGAGGTGAGTGCAACGCTCGCGTACGGCGGGTGATTCCTATCCACCCGACCCGAAGGATCCGAATCCGGCCACACTCAGGTTCACGCCGGCGAACTCCGGCGACTGGTTGCGCCGCAGGATCACCACCCCCTCGATACGCCAGCAGTCACAGGCGGGTCCATACGACACGCCAAAGGTCTGCTGCGCAAGGGGCTGACTTTCCTGGGTAATCAGATCCTTATAAAGCGGTTGCACCAACGCTTCGTATCGCAACCCGAGCCCGAATCCGAGCTTGATTCGCGTACCGACAGTGAGTGCCTGCGCCCGCTCGGTCGGAGAGGGGTCGACCTGGTCATTGTGGGACGGCAGGGGACGAGGTGCGTCTCCTACCAGCATGTCCACTCCCCGACGGACGAAATCGGGTCCCTGTGCCAGGGGATCCAACCCACGATCAATTGACAATTGTTTCACGGCCAGCAGGTCGTCGTAGCGGGCGTACAGCGCGTTGCCCTTGCCGTTGTCGATGGTGAAGTCGGCGGACAACTGGGTGATGTCGAGCGTCGTGGGATCCATGCGCACGAGCCCGCCCGCGGTGAGGACCCCGGCGCTGGCGGACAGGCGGGCGAAGGTGTCGCGCAGCACGCTGCCCTGCACGCTGTCCCGGCCCGCGACGGGCGAGATGCGAGACAGGTCAAAGCCCTGGCCGATGCGCAGGCGCAGCGGTTCGCGGGTGGAGGGCCCCTTGCGGACGCGCAGCGTCTGGTCCACGGCGACCACGGCGTGGAGGAAGCCGCGCACGCTGCCGTCGGACTGGAGCGGCACGGCGGAGTCCCATTCGTCATAGACGAGCGGCACGGTGCCGGTGCCGCCGCCGTTGAGGGCGGTGAGCCCGTGGCCCCAGCCGCCGGGCACGTAGCGCAGGGCCACGGACGGGGACACCGTGTGCCGGTAGAGCGTGTCCCGGTCCACGAAGGTGCGCGCCAGTTGCGAGTCCAGCACCAGGTCCGCCAGCGCATAGCCGCGCGCGGCGGTGCGGCCGGAGACCTCGCCCACGGACACGTCCTGGCGCAGCGCCACGGAGGGCGTCAGCCGGCCCCAGTCGCCCAGCCCGTAGGACGTGGACAGGCGCGGGGCCAGCGACACGCGATCGCGTCCCTCGCGCTCGGTGGGGTCCAGGCGGCCGTTGCCCTCCAGCTCATCGGGTACGCCTCCGCTCTCCAGGGGCGTGCCCTCGGGGCGCCAGGCGCCGTTGAGGGAGAAGAGCCCGTCGGAGCCGTCGTCCGCGAAGCCGCCGCTGCGCAGGGGCGCCAGCCGGCTGTACTCCACCTGCATGCCGCCCATCACCCGCCCGCCGAAGAGGGGCCGCTGGGGCAGCGCCAGGGTGATGCCCGGCAGGCGCTGGAACGTCGTGGGGCCGTGGGGGTTGGTGGCGACGTTGTCCGCCGTGGCCACGGCGGGGATGGTGTTCGTCTGGAAGAAGCGGAACGGGTAGCGCAGGTCCTGGCGCAGCGACACGTCCAGCCCCAGGTAGCGGTCGTCACGGCGCTGGTACACCATGGCGGTGCTGCGCAGGTAGTTGGTGTTCTGCACCAGCAGGTCGGCGGTGAGGTCGCGCGTGTAGAAGCCGTCCGACACGAAGTACGCGTCCACGCGGTCGTGCCAGCCGTCACCCAGGTCCTGGGTGTGCTGCCAGGACGCCTCGCCGCGCAGGCCCCGCTTCTCGTCGACGATCTCCGACGTGTAGTCGCGCACGCCGGGAGCGACCTCCCGGTAGACGCGGAGGAAGTCGTAGGTCGTGGGGTTCAACCGGGGGCGGAGGTCGTAGAGGAAGCCCAGCGTGGCCCGGCCGCGCGTGCGGTCGCTGGGGACGTAGCGGAACTCGGTGAGCAGCCGGGGGCCCTTCACGCCGTTGGTGCGGGGCTCGCGGATCTCCCGCCCCTCGCGCTGGGTGTAGAACGCGTTCGTGACGTCGCCGCCGCCCGTGTAGATGCCCGGCGTGAACGTCAGGTCGTAGCTCTCCCCCAGCGTGACGAAGACGGGCTGCTCCAGCCCGAAGCCGTTGAGGCCGGAGTTGGACGGACGGGGGATGAGCAGGCCGGTGCGGCGCTCGGCCAGGGGCAGGTACAGCCACGGCAGCGCGAACACCGGCACCGAGCGCACGTACACCACGGGCCAGGTGAGGATGGCGCGCTCGCCCATCTTCACGTTGGCCTCCTTCGCCTCCACGCGCCAGCCCGGCTCGCCCGGGCCGCACTGGCACGGGGTGAAGGCCAGGCCGTCCACGGAGAAGGCCGTCTCGCCGGTGCGGCGGATGCGCGTGCCGCTCATGAGGACGGGCGTCTCCCCCAGCTTGCGCAGCTCGTCCGGCGTCTTGGCGGCCTGGAGCGCTTCGGGGGTGACGCCCTTCTTCTGCATGAAGAGGCCGCCCTTCACGTTGGCCTCGTTGGAGCGCAGGTCCACGCGCACGTCGTCCGCGATGGCGGCCATCAGGCCGCTGACGAACATCACGTTGCCGGTGGCGGTGGCCACCTGCGTGGCCTCGCTGTACGTGACCTCGTCCGCGCGCAGCACGTTGGGGCCGCTGCGCAGCTCGCAGTGGCCCCGGGCGGTGAGGATGTCGTTCTCGTAGACGACGTAATCGGCCGCGAGCTCCACGACCTCGCCGGTGGGCAGCTCCACCTGCGTGGCCAGCGGAATCTGGGCCGACACCCAGAGCGTCAGGACGACCGGGGCAAGGAAGGTCATGCGGGAGGCGTGGGCGGTGGGCGCCGTGCCGGCAACGGCGCCCGACCCGTCCTACCGGCCCGGACGCGGGAAGTCGAGGGTGATG
The DNA here is from genome assembly GCF_020037015.1 of Corallococcus sp. AS-1-6. Taxonomy (GTDB): domain Bacteria; phylum Myxococcota; class Myxococcia; order Myxococcales; family Myxococcaceae; genus Corallococcus. The sequence goes on from NZ_JAIQDE010000002.1 coordinate 402,249, forward strand.
AGGCCGCCTTCCTGGCGTGTCTCATAACGAACCCCCTGCTTGAGCTGGATGACGACGCGCACCGACTGGCCCGCGTTGGAGAACGCCTCCACCCGAGACACGGCCGACGGGAAGAAGTGCGTGTCCAGGGGCAGCGTGTTGTTGGACTCCACCACGCGCGTGTTCTCCAGCTCCAGCACCACCTGGTTGCCGGAGCCGTTCACCGTGTAGCGCACCGGCTCGTTGGTGCGCACGAAGACGCGCGAGCTGTCCGGCTGCTGCTGGAAGCCAATCTGCGTCATCGTCTTGCGCCGCAACGACACCGCGCCCCCGCCGCTCTCGCGAGACGTGGACGCGGCGCTGCCCTGGCTGGGGCGGGCGCGCGACTCACGGGCCGCCACGGCCTGCTCGCGGCGCTCACGGGCCTCCGCCGCGCGCTGGCGCTTCGCCTCGGCGGCGGCCTCGCGGGCCGACTGCTGCTCCTCGCGGCGGGCCTGCGCGGCGGCCTGGCGCTCCTCATCCTTCTGGCGCTTCGCCTCGGCGGCGGCCTGCGCGGCGGCGCGCTTCTGCTCCGCGGCCGTCTTCGCGGAGGCCTGGCGCTCCTCGGCGGCGGCCTGGGCGGCGGCGCGCTTCTCCTCCGCGGCGGCCTGGGCGGCGGCGCGCTTCTCGTCGGCGGCGGCCTTCGCGTCCTCTTCCCGCTGGCGCTTCTGGTCGGCGGCGGCCTGCGCGCTGGCGCGGCGTTCGTCCTCGGCGCGCTTCGCGGCGGCCTGGGCCTCCTCCTCCTGACGCTTGCGCTCCGCGGCGGCGGCCTGCTCCGACGCGCGGCGCTCTTCATCCTGGCGCTTCGCGGCGGCCTGGGCCTCCTCCTGGCGCTTGCGCTCCGCGTCCGCGTCCGCCTTGGCGCGGGCGGCGGCCTCGGCGGCGGCCTTCTCCTGGGCCTCGCGCTCCGCCCGGGCGGCGTCCGCGGCGGCCTTCACGGCCTTCTCCTGCGCCTCCCGGTCCGACGCGGCGGCGCGGGCCGCGTCCTGCGCGTTGGAGCCGGCCTGGGTGTTGGCCGCGGCGGTCCCCTGCGCGGGGGCGCCCTGCCCTTCCGCGGGGGTGAGCTGCGCGACGGCCGCGTTGCCCCCGCCGCCCAGGACCTTCACCACCAGCTTGTTACCGGAGGCCTGGATGTCCGTCTCCACCTCGCGCTCATAGCCGATGAGGATGCGCGCGATGGACGAGGACTCCGTGCCATAGGCCTGCGTGCGGATGCCCGTCACGGTGCCATTGCCCACCGGCAGCTCCTCGGGCACGTCCTTGAAGACGGCGCCGGACACGTCGATGACGAGCCGGGGCGGGTCCGTCATGGTGAAGCTGTTGAAGTCCGCCTTCTTGCTGCCGGTGATCTCCACCGTTCCGCCGCTCACGGTGACGGACGTGATGGTGTTGAAGTCCACCGGCTGCTGAGCCAGCGCCACCAGGGGCACCAGCCACAACCCGAGCAGTGACACCGCCAAGCCCTTCATCGACCACTCCCGTGACATGCGTCAGAAGACAGACGCGCGCGAAATTATCACGCACCCGGGAGGCACCAACTTTTCAGTCCGGCCGGAACGTCCGCGCTTCAACGCAAGCGCGGCATGGACGGCGAGCGCGTGCGGTGCGTGCGGGTGTATTCGATGAGGTTCTTGATGTCGTAGCAGATCTGCCGGATGTCGTGCCCCATGGTGAGCTCGACGTGGCTGTTGCCCTTCACCGGGCGCCACAGCAGGTACTCGCTCTTCGCGGCGCGGTACACGCTGCGCGTGGACTCCACGGACGCCAGCGGATCCATGTCCCCGAAGATGATGGCCATGGGGATCTCAATCTTCCCGAAGCCGCGCTTGAAGTCGTAGTCCGTGCGGTAGCAGACCATCTCGCCGCGGCGGATCCACCGGGCGAACTGTTCAATCACCTTGCGGGGCTCGCGCTCGCCGCCCTCGCGCAGGAGCCACCGGATGTCATCGCGGCTGACACGCTCCGTGTTGATGAGCCGGTTCAGCTTGCGCGTGAAGCGCTGATACAGCGCGGACTCATCCGCGTGCGCCAACTGGCGCTCCACCCACTTGAGCACCACGTCCACCGGCACCGCGTTGAACACGAGCGGCTTGGGCGCGTCCGGCTCCAGGCGCTTCTGGAGCGCGGGGCTGAAGGCGCCCGCCCCCTTCGCCAGCAGCGAGCGGCCCACCGAGGACGCGCGGCGGTTCAGGTTCAGCCCGCCCAGCGTCATGTCCACCGCGCCCGCGAGCAGCGGCGAGCCGTGCGCCAGCATGCGCAGGAGCATGAAGCCGCGCCCCAGGTCCGCGGGCGACCCGATGGTGATGAGCCCCTCGAAGTCGTCGTGGATGCCGGCGTAGCCGTAGCCCAGCATGCCGCCCATGGAGTGGCCGCAGTAGAAGACGCGCTCGCGCCGGGTGATGCGCTTGACGCCGGAGACGGCCGCCGGCAGGTCATAGAGGAAGTAGCTGTCCAGGTCCCAGCCGTAGTCCAGGTCCTGCGGCAGCGGGCGCTTGAAGCGCTCCGCGCGCTCCTTCTGGAAGGCGATGGAGCTCTTGCCGTGCCCGCGCAGCTCCAGGATGTGGATGTCCACGCCGAAGAAGAGCAGGTTCTTGACGAACTGGCCGCTCGTCCACGTGTGCCGGTTCTGGGAGAAGCCGTGCACCAGGAGCAGCGGCTCACCGAACAGCGGCTGCGCGAACGCCTGTTTCACCGGCCGGTAGCGCGTGATGACGAGCGACCAGCCGTCCGCCGTCTCCACCACGTAGTTGGTCTTGGAGTACAACGCCCGGAAATCGACCTCATCGACGGTGGGCATCGGAGGTCCCGGAAGCGCTGATCTCCAGTCCGGCAGGCGCATGTCGCAAAGTTACTGCTGCTACCGCATCGCGCCAAGGCTTCGGTCAACCCATCGCTTCACGGCGCCTACCAGGAACAGTGAGCCTGTAGCGAGCACGACGCCATCTGGACGACCCACTGCATCGGCCCTCGCTCCGGCAAGTGCGTCCTCCAGGGAGGCGTGCGCGACGACCCGTGAACACAAAGCCCCGGCTTCCGCCATGTATCGCTCCGGGGCAAGCGAGCGCGGCGTGTCCAGCGGCGTGAGGTGCACGGAGGCCGCCAGCGGGAACAGCGCCCGCATCATCGGCCCCCGGTCCTTGTCCGCCACCACCCCGAACACCAGGTGCAACGGCCGCCCGGCGTAGAGGGCGCGCAGGGCCTCCAGCAGCACCGCCACGCCCGCCGGGTTGTGGGCCCCGTCCACCACCACCGTCGGGCCCTGGGCCACCTCCTCCAGGCGCCCCGGCCAGCGCGCGGTGGCCAGGCCCTCGCGCGCGGCCTCCGGCGTCACCGCCACGCCCCGGGCCCGGAGGGCCTCCAGGCAGGCCAGGGCCACGGCCGCGTTCTGACGCTGATACGGCCCGCGCAGCGCGAGCGTGAGACCCTCCAGCGACCAGCCGGGTCCCCGATACGAGAGCGTCCCATCGGCCCCGGGGACGATGCCGAAGTCGCGGCCCTCCACCTGGACGGGCACGGCCAGCGCCTCCGCGCGGCGCAGGAGCGCGTCCAGGGCCTCCGGCTCCTGCCGGGACAGCACCACCGGGACGCCCGGCTTGAAGATGCCGGCCTTCTCCCCGGCGATCTCGCGGAGCGTGTGGCCCAGGTACTCCATGTGGTCGAAGGACACGGGGGTGACGCAGGTGACGACGGGGTCCGCGGCGGTGGTGGCGTCCAGCCGGCCGCCCAGGCCCGTCTCCAGCACGGCCACGTCCACGCGCTCGCGGGAGAAGTGCCAGAGCGCGACCACGGTGCCGAACTCGAAGTACGTCATCGGGTCCGACAGCGCGGAGGGGTAGCGCTCCAGGACCTCCAGGATGCGCTGGCCGAAGACGGCGTCCGGGATGTCCGCGCCGGACACGCGGATCCGTTCGTTCACGCGCACCAGGTGCGGGGACGTGTAGAGCCCCACGCGGTGCCCGGCGGCCTCCAGCGCCCGCGCCACGAAGGCGCAGGTGCTGCCCTTGCCGTTGGTGCCGGCGACGTGCAGCGCCGGGTAGTCGCGCTCGGGATGGCCGAGCGCGGCGAGCGCGTCCCGCACCCGCTCCAGGCCCAGCTTGATGCCGGAGGGGTTGAGCGCCTGGAAGAAGCGCAGGGCCTCTTCCGGAGTCCGGGGGGCGGCGCGGGGCGCGTCCATGCGTGGAGGGTCCGCCGCCCTACCCCAGCATGCCGAGGATCTGCCCCAGCTTCGCGCGCAGGTCCTTGCGGTGGACGATGGCGTCGATCATCCCGTGGTCCAGCAGGAACTCCGAGCGCTGGAAGCCCTCCGGCAGCTTCTGGCGGATGGTCTGCTCGATCACGCGCGGGCCGGCGAAGCCGATGAGGGCCTTGGGCTCCGCGAGGATGATGTCGCCCAGCCAGGAGAAGGACGCGGCCACGCCGCCCGTGGTGGGGTTGAGCATCACGGAGACGTACGGCTTGCCGCTGGTGCGGAAGCGGGCGATGGCCGCGGACGTCTTCGCCATCTGCATCAGGGAGAAGATGCCCTCCTGCATGCGCGCGCCGCCGGAGGCGGAGAACACCACCGCGGGGCACTTGAGCTCGAAGGCGCGCTCGAACACGCGCGTGACCTTCTCCCCCACCACGGAGCCCATGGAGCCGCCCATGAACTCGAAGACGAAGCAGCCCACGGAGACGGGGTGGCCCTCGATGCGGCCCACGCCGGAGATGAACGCGTCGTTCTCCTCCAGGTTCTTGCGCGTGGACTTGAGCCGGTCCTTGTACTTCTTGGAGTCGGTGAAGCCGAGCGGGTCCTGGGGCTCCAGCTCCTTGTCGAACTCCTCGAAGGAGTCCGGATCCAGCGTGGCCGCCAGCCGCGCGCGAGCCGTCCACGCGTGGTGGTGCTCACAGTGCATGCACACCATCCAGTTCTTCTCGAGCTCCTGGCGGTAGATGATCTCGTCGCACTGCTCGCACTTGGCCCAGAGGCCCTGCATGCGGGAGGGCTGGGGCTCGGCGGCTTTCTCTTCGTCGACGGCGATGCGGGGCTTCTTGGAGAACCAGGCCATGAGGCCCGGGGGTTAATCCGCCCGCCTTTGGCCGTCAATACCCGCGTACGCCGCGCCGCGGCACGTCCCCTAGAACTGGAACGTCTCGCCCAGCTCCAGGACGTTCACGGGCAGCGGGGCCAGCTCCTTCTTGAGCTGGGTCACGAAGGCGGGCTTCAGGTGGTAGAGCATCACCTGGGCGCCGTTGCGCTCGAACTTGCGCAGCTCCGAGCCCACGGTGGCGGGCGTCAGGTGGCCGGAGATGTCCGCCAGGGCCTGGAGGCTGTTGGGGAAGCTGGTCTCCAAAAGCAGCGCCTTCAGGTTCTTCGTGGCGTTGAGCGCCTTCCACAGCTTGTCCGTGGGGCCGGTGTCGCCGCTCATGGCCAGCGCGGACTTCCCGTCGCTGATGATGAAGGCGCACGACTCCACGGGGTGGCTCACCGGCACGCTCTTCACGGTGTAGGGGCCCACCTGGAAGGTGCTGCCGGCGCGGAAGGTCTTGATGGCCAGGACGGGCTTGTGGCGCGTGGGGATGCGCGTGAAGTCCGGCCACAGCGCGTTGTTGAACATGTTCTCGCGCAGCGCCTTGGCGCACTCGCGGGAGGCATGGATGGTGACGGGCTTGTCCCGGCGGCCGATGACCAGGTCGGCCAGCAGCGGCAGGTCCTTCACGTGGTCGAAGTGGCTGTGGCCGACGAGGATGTCGTCGACCTTGCAGAGCTGATCCAGCGAGAGCGTGCCGGTGAGTGCGCCCGCGTCGAGCGCGAGCACGTCGTCCACGAGGAAGCAGGTGCTCCTGCACGTGGGAAGCTCGCCGCCGTGGCACCCGAGGACTTGCAGCTTCACGCTAGAGGTCTCCGAACTTCCACTTCATCTCGAGGTAGTTGAGGAAGTCATGCAGCCGGGCCGTGTCATACACGGTCACCCTGTCACCGCTGCGCTCGATGAGGCCCGCGCGCTCTAGGCGCTCCAGCATGCTGCGCACCGCGGGCTCGCCCACGCCGATCTGCCGGGGCATCTCCCGGATGGCGAAGTCCACCTCCACGCCCTCCTCCAGCGGCCGGCCGCGCGTCTGGCAGGCCTGGAGGATCTGATGCACGACGCGGCTGGCGGGGTCGCCGTGGAGCAGGTTCTCGATCTGGGCGTCCGCCTCCGACAGGCGCTCGGCCAGCTTCTTGATCATCCGGACGGCGATCTCCGCGTTGCCGCGGATCATCGCCTCGAAGGTCTTGGGGTCGATGACGAGCAGCTTCGCGTCGTCATGCACGACGGCGGAGGCGTTCCGGGGCTTGTTGGAGATGATGGCCATCTCCCCGAAGAATTCGCCCGGGCCCAGCACGGCGAGCACCTTCTCCACGTCGCGCACGCGCTTGGAGATGGCGATCTTCCCGGACTGGATGACGAACATCTCCTTGCCGATCTCTCCCTCGCGGAAGAGCTCGGTGCCCTTGGGGAACTCCTTGCCAAAACGTTGAAAGAGGGTTTCCTCGGCGCCCATCTGGCCCGCGAGTCAATCAGCCCCCACCCCACCGGTCAAATATCCCAGACCGATATCGTGCGGGCGCCCGAGGGCAGCGCGCCGCCGCAAACCCGACACGTCCCTTCCGAGGCCCGAGACAGGGGCGCCGGGGAGGGGTACAAGGCCGGCCCGTGGGAACGACCTACAAGCAGTCCGGAGTAGACATCGAGGCCGGCGACGCGTTCGTCGAGAAGATCAAGCCCCATGCCGCGCGCACCACGCGCCCTGAAGTGTTGGGCGGGGTGGGTGGGTTCGGCGGCCTGTTCGCACTGCCGCCCGGCAAGTACCAGGCGCCGGTGCTGGTGGCGGGCACCGACGGGGTGGGCACCAAGCTGAAGGTGGCCTTCCTGGCGGGGCGGCACGACACGGTGGGCATCGACCTGGTCGCCATGTCGGTGAACGACATCCTCACCTGTGGCGCGGAGCCGCTCTTCTTCCTGGACTACTTCGCCACGGGGAAGCTGGAGGTGGACGCCGCGGCGGAGGTGGTCAAGGGCATTGCCCTGGGCTGCGAGCAGGCGGGGTGCGCGCTCCTGGGCGGGGAGACGGCGGAGATGCCGGGCTTCTACGCGCGGGGCGAGTACGACGTCGCGGGCTTCTGCGTGGGCGTGGTGGAGCGGTCCGCCATCATCGACGGCAAGACGGTGAAGCCGGGGGACGCGCTCATCGGGCTGACGTCGTCGGGGCTGCACAGCAACGGCTACTCGCTGGCGCGCAAGGTGCTGCTGGACGACGCGAAGCTGCCGCTGGACATGACGCCGCCGGGGCTGGACCGGCCGCTGGGTGACGCGCTGCTGGAGCCCACGCGCATCTACGTGAAGGACGCGCTCGCGCTGTGCCAGGCCGTGAAGGTGAAGGGCATGGCGCACATCACCGGCAGCGGCATCCCGGGCAACCTGCCCCGGTGCCTGCCGGACGGGACGCGCGCGGTGCTGAGCGAGTCCACGTGGAAGAAGCCGGCCATCTTCGACCTCATCGCGAAGACGGGCGGCGTGGCGCGCGACGAGATGTTCAGCACGTTCAACATGGGCCTGGGCCTCATCGTCGTGGTGGCGAAGGAGGACGTGGCGAAGGCGCTGGAGGTGCTGCGCGCCCGGGGCGTGGAGGCGTCCGAGGTGGGCCGGGTGGAAGCGGGCCAGGGCGAGGCCACGGCGGTCATCGACCCATGAGCGCGCGGCGGGCGCGGCTGGGGGTGCTCGTCAGCGGCGGCGGGAGCAACCTGCAGGCGCTGCTCGACGCGGCCGGGCAGGCGGACTACCCGGCCGAGGTGGCGTGCGTGCTGTCCAACGTGCCCACGGCGTTCGCGCTGGAGCGCGCCCGGAAGGCGGGCGTGCGCGCGGAGGTGGTGGACCACAAGGGCTTCGGGTCGAAGGCGGACTTCGAGGCGGCGGTGCTCGGCGTGCTGGCGGACGCGGGCGTGGAGTGGGTGTGCCTGGCGGGCTTCATGCGGCTGGTGAGCGCGGACTTCCTGAAGCGCTTCCCGGGGCGCGTGCTCAACATCCACCCTTCCCTGCTGCCGGCGTTCCCGGGCCTGCATGCGCAGAAGCAGGCGCTGGAGCGCGGCGTGAAGGTGGCCGGGTGCACGGTGCACTACGTGGACGCGGGCACGGACACGGGCCCCATCATCGCGCAGGCGGCGGTGCCTGTGCTCCCGGAGGACGACGAAGCGAGCCTGAGCGCGCGCATCCTCGCGGAGGAGCACCGGCTGTATCCGCTGGCGGTGAGGCTGGCGGTGACGGGCGCGGTGACGCTGGACGGGACGCGCACGAAGGTGGCCGCGCGGGTGACCGGAGACGGAATGGCGCTGCGCAGCCCGGGTGCCCCGAGGTGACCAAGGCCGAGCACGCGCCCTCGGAGGAAGGCGAAGCGTCCGCACGTGAGGCACGACGAGAGGCCCTGCGCGCGGCCCCCACGGTGATGGTCAGCGCGTGCCTGCTGGGCGAAGCCTGCCGCTACGACGGGCGCTCGCAGCGTTCGGAGCGCGTGCTCGCGGCGCTGGAGGGCAAGGCCGTCATCCCCATCTGCCCGGAGGCCGCCGCGGGCCTGGGCATTCCACGGCCTCCCGTGGACCTCGCCGGTGGCACGGGCGTGGACGTCTGGGCCGGCCGTGCGCGGGCCCTCACACGGGAGACGCGCGAGGACCGCACCGCCGCGTTCCAGGACGGCGCCCGGCAGGCCCTGGACGCCGCCCGGCGATTCGACGTCACGGTGGCGCTCCTGAAGGAGAAGAGCCCCTCGTGCGGCAGCCAGCGCGTCTACGAGACAGGCGTGCTGCGCCCCGGTGAAGGCATCACCACCGCGCTGCTGCGCGCGGACGGGCGCACCGTCGTGAGCGACGAAGATCTGTAGCCACCTCGCGCCGGAGGTGACTCCGTCGCGGCGAGCGTTGATCAGCCCAGCGAGGGCAACTCCAGCTCGTCACCCGGCCGAGCCGCGAAGCACGCCTCCACCTCCGCGTCGCCCACCTCCGCGAGCGTGGCCGGGTTCCAGCGCGGCTTCTGATCCTTGTCCACCAGCACCGCGCGGATCCCCTCCTGGAAGTCCGGCCGCGCGGTCAGCGCCTGGCTCAACCGGTACTCCATGCGCGCCGTCGCGTCGTAGTCCTGGCCGCGCCCGATGCGCAGTTGCCGCAGCGTCACCCGCAGGCTCGTGGGCGACATGCGCAGCAGCGCCGCGCGAGTCTCCTCCGCCCACGCCGTCCCCTCGCGCTCCAGCGCCGTGAGGATGTCCTCCACACGGTCCCCCTGGAAGCACCGGTCGATGACGTCCGCCCGCGCGGCGAGCCCCGAAGCACCGGGCTCCTGATGGAAGCCCTGGAGCACGCGCGCCACCACATCACGCCCCGGTCCACTCCAGTCCGCGGCCTCCAGCGCACGCAACACGTCCTCCATCCGCGACGACTCCACCCGATGCGTCGCGTAGCCCAGCCACAGCGCATCCGCCGCGTCACACCGCGCGCCGGTGAGCCCCAGGTACGTCCCCGCCTCGCCGGGGAAGCGCGGCAGGAACCACCCTCCGCCCACGTCCGGGAAGATGCCGATGGCCGTCTCCGGCATCGCGAGCACCAGCTTCTCCGTCACGATCCGGAAGGCCCCGTGCACGGACAGCCCCAACCCGCCGCCCATGCAGATGCCGTCCACCCACGCGATGAACGGCTTGGGGAAGTGGTGGATCCGATGGTTGAGCGCGTACTCCGCCCGGAAGAACTCGCGCGACAGCGACGTGTCCGACCGTGCGACCGAACCAGCCACCGCGCGCACGTCCCCTCCCGCGCAGAAGGCCCGGCCTCCGGCCCCGCGGATCACCACCGCCTTCACGGACGGATCCACGGCCCAGGCGTCCAACCGGGGATGCAGCGCGCGGCACATCTCCAGGGAGAGCGCGTTGAGCGCCTTCGGTCGGTTGAGGGTGACCAGGCCCACGGCCCCCCGAGTCTCCAGCAGCACGTCCTCGCTCATGGCGTGGGGGATATCAGCCCGGAAGGGGCTCGCACGGGAGATTCAGGGGTGACATGGCGGCGGAAATCGGTATTGGGGAGAACATGACTTCCGCAGCCGCCCCCCTGCTCGCCGCCGTCTTCGACATGGATGGCACGCTCGTCGACAACATGGACTTCCACAACCGCGCCTGGGTGTCGCTCGCCCGGAAACTCGGCCTGGAAGACCTGACGGCGGAACGTTTCCAGAACGAGTTCGCGGGAAAGAAGAACGAGGAGATCCTCCCGCAACTGCTGGGCCGCACCCTCTCCGTCGCGGAGCTGAACGCGCTCGCGGAGGAGAAGGAATCCCACTACCGCGCCATCTACCGCCCCTACCTGGCGCTGCACCGGGGCGCGGAGGGCTTCCTCCACCGCCTGCGCGACGCGAGCCTGCCCCTGGCCGTGGCCACCGCCGCGCCGCACGGCAACCGCGAGCTGGTGCTGGACGGGCTCGCCGTGCGTCCGCTCTTCGACTGTGTCGTCGGCGCCGAACAGGTGACCCGCGGCAAGCCCGCGCCGGACATCTTCCTCGCGGCGGCGAAGGCGCTCCAGGTGCCCCCCGAGTCGTGTCTGGCCTTCGAGGACGCCATCAACGGCGTGCTGTCCGCGCGCGCCGCCGGCATGGTCACCGTGGGCATCACCACCACCACGACCGCGGAGGCGCTGAAGAACGCGGGGGCCCACTACACCGCCCCGGACTTCGACACGCTGCCCCCGGAGCTGCTCGCGCGCCTCTTCAAGTCCAGGGCCTGAGGGGCGGATACGCCCCACCCCGGGTGAGCCCTGGGGGCGCCAAAAGGGCGCCAGACGCGGTGACGTTGTGTAGTGTTCGGCGGCCATGTCGACGTCCGCCGCCAAACTCAAGCTCCCCTCGGGCCCGTCCCGGCACGTGTACGACGTCATCGTGCTGGGCAGCCAGGTCGGAGGCGCGCTCGCCGCCGCGCTCCTGGCGAAGCGCAACCACCGCGTGTTGCTGGTGGAGCACGACGGCATGGGGCCCGGCTACGAGCACGACGGCTTCGTGCTGCCCTACGCCCCCTTCGTCGCGCCGCCCCTCAAGGCGATGCCCGCCGTGGACGAGGCCCTCAACGAGCTGGGGCTGTCCACCGCCATCGGCCGCGCGCTGCGGCCCCACGCGCCGGAGCTCCAGCTCGTGCTGCCCCGGAACCGGGTGGACCTGACCGCGGACGCCGCCCGCCGCCGCGCGGAGCTGACGCGCGAGTTCGGCGAGGCCGGCGAGGGCATCCAGGGCGCGCTCACCGGCAGCGCCGCGCAGCACGAGGCCACCGACGCCTTCTTCAAGGCCGGGCCCCAACTGCCGCCCGACGGCTTCTTCGAGGGCTGGAAGCTCAAGGGGCAGATCAAAGAGCACCCGGCGCTGGAGGCCACGCCCCGGCTCGCGGGCGATGATCCGGCGCTGACGCTGGTGCGCGGCCTGCTGCCCTTCCTCGTCCACCTGGAGAAGCCCGCCGCGCCCCTGGCGCAGACGCGGGCCCTGTCCCAGGTGCTCACCGCGCCGTCCACCTACCCCGGCGGCATGGACGCCCTGCGCGACGTGCTCACCCGGCGGCTGACGGAGCTGGGCGGCGACGTGCTGGGCCGCGACAACCCGGCGGGCTTCATCGTCGAGGAGCTCGCGTTCGACGGCAGCAAGTTCTCCGGCGTGAAGCTGGTGCGCTCGGACACGCTCTACCGCGCGTCGTGCCTGGTGACGGCCACGGACTCCGGGGCGCTGCGCCGGCTGGTGACGGACAAGAAGCACCACCGCGGCCTGCTGGAGCACCTGGACCAGTCCAACATCAAGTCGCTGCTCTTCAGCGTGAACTGGGTGGTACCGGAGGCGGCGCTCCCACGGGGCATGGGCGAGCTGGTGCTGGTGGACACGCAGGACCCGGAGCTGGGCCCGCTGCTCGTGCAGCAGCACCCGGCGCGCACGGCCGCGGCCTCGGGCCAGAAGGACGTGGAGGGCGTGCGCGTGGTGTGCGCCGGCGCCTTCGTCCCGGCCTCCGCGCGCGAGGAGGGCGAGGAGCACCTCCAGGCGCTGGCGAAGCGCATCGACGAGCACCTGGACCGGCTGATGCCCTTCACGAAGCAGCACCGCGCGCTGCGCTCGGTCCCCTACCTGGACGCCGGGGGGGTGCGCGGCAGCCGGCTCATGCCCCACCCGCTCTACAGCTTCGAGACGGAAGCCTTCCTGGGCGTCACGGGGTTGAAGCAGCGCACGCCCGCGAAGAACGTGATCCTGGCGGGCCGCGAGGTGCTGCCCGGCCTGGGCCTGGAGGGCGAGCTGCTCGCGGGGATGCGGGCCGCGCGCCTGGTGCAGGACATGTTGAAGAAGAAGGATCCGCTCAAGGGATAGGCCCCGGGTCGGATCCGGCTGGATTTCCGGCCTGTTTCTGGTAGGGTCCGCCGCTCTTTTATGGGCTGCTGTCGAACGCCCCAGTTTTCAAGGAGTTAGCAGTCATGGCGTGGAAGTGCGACCTCTGTGGGAAGCGTCCGCTGGTGGGTAACAACGTCAGCCACGCGAACAACAAGACCAAGAAGCGGACCCTGCCGAACCTGCAGAAGGTGCGCGCGAACGTGAGCGGCAGCATCGAGCGCGTCCTGGCCTGCACCCGCTGCATCAAGGCGGGCAAGGTGACCAAGGCCGCCTGAAGTCCGGGAGCCTTCCGGTGGGCATGACGCGCGCTCGAAAGTCCGCGCTTCCGCCCACCGAACGGCTCCATCCCCGCGCGGATGACCTGGACCTCCTCCCTGTCGAGGCGGTCGTCCGACGGTTGCATCAAGAAGACCAGATCGCGCTCCGCGCGGTCCGTGAGGCGTTGCCGTCCATCGCGGCGGCGGCCCGGGCCGTGGCGGAAGCGTTTCGTGCTGGCGGCCGGCTGCTCTACGTGGGCGCGGGAACCAGCGGTCGGCTCGGCGTGCTCGACGCGAGCGAGTGTCCCCCCACCTTCGGTGTCCCGGCGACGCGGGTCCAGGCGGCCATGGCGGGCGGCCGGCGGGCCCTGACGCGCGCCGTGGAGGGCGCCGAGGACGACGTCGCCGCGGGGGCCCGGGCGGTGCGCGCCTTCCGGGCGACGGCGCGGGACGTGGTGTGCGGCATCACCGCGTCGGCCTCCACGCCCTATGTCCGGGGCGCGCTGGACGCGGCCCGCGAGCGCGGGGCGCGCACGGTGCTGGTGTGCTGCAACCCGCCCGGGCCGGCCATGCGCGCGGACACGGTGGTGCTGGCGCGCACGGGGCCGGAGGTGGTGGCGGGCTCCACGCGGCTGAAGGCGGGCACGGCGACGAAGCTGGTGCTCAACGCCATCACCACCGCGGCCTTCGTGTCGCTGGGCCACGTGTACCGGGGGCGCATGGTGGACGTGCGCCCCACGAACACGAAGCTGCGCGCCCGGGCGGCGCGGATGGTCGCGGAGCTGACGGACCTGCCCCCGGCGAGGGCGGAGGCGCTGCTCCAGGCCGCGGGTGACCACGTGAAGCTGGCGCTGGCCATGCACTTCACGGGGCTGACAGCGGCCCAGGCGCGGCGGCGGATGAAGGACGCGGGCTTGCGAGGGCTCGAACGCCCGGCGGCGGTACGAGCGGCTTCGGGCCGGCGCTCGTCTCGCTGAGCGGACTTCCTCCGGAATCCGACAGCGAGGGCGTCACTCCCAGACACACGGGGGTGCCCTCCGGGCCGGGGTCCGGCGGGCGTGGGAGCAGGCCTTTAGACTTGGCGCATGCGCCCCGCCACGCCCCCCTCCCCCTCCCTGCCGCCCCGGCTGTGCGTGGGCGTGCTGTCCGGCACCAGCGTGGACGCGGCGGACGCGGCGCTGTGCCGGGTGGACGGCACCGGCGCGGACGTGAGGCTCCAACTGCTCGCGCATGTCTCCCAGCCCTTCACGCCGGACCTGGTCGCGCGGGTGCTGGGCCCCCAGGACGCCCGGAGCCTCTGCGCGCTCAACTTCGAGCTGGGTGAGCGCTTCGCCGAGGCCGTGCTGGCCGTCATCGCGCGCGCGGGCGTGAAGCGCGAGGACGTCCACGTCGTCGGCTCGCACGGCCAGACGATGGCCCACCTGCCCCCGGACCTGTCCGCCATCGCCTCCACGCTCCAGATTGGCGAGGCGGCCGTCATCGCCGAGCGCACCGGCCTGCCCGTCGTCAGCGACTTCCGCACCCGCGACATGGCGGTGGGCGGCCAGGGCGCGCCGCTCGTGCCGTACCTCGACTGGGCCGTCTTCCGGAACCGCGAACGGCCGGACGTCACGCGCGCGTTCCTCAACCTGGGCGGCATCGCCAACATCAGCGTCGTGGGCCACCACGTGGACGACACGCTCGCCTTCGACACCGGGCCCGCGAACATGGTGCTGGATGGCCTGGCGCGCCGGGTGACGAAGGGCCAGCTCGCGTGCGACCGCGACGGGAGCCTGTCCTCCCAGGGCCAGGTCATCCCCGCGCTGTTGGAGGATCTGCTCGCGCACCCGTTCCTCGCGCGTCCGCCACCGCGCAGCGCGGGCCGCGAGGGCTTCGGCGAACCGCTGGTGGAGCGGCTCTGGGCGGCGGCCCCGGAGCGGCCCCACGACTTGATGGCCACCGCGCGGGCCTTCACCGTGGAGGCCACCGCGCGCGCCTTCGACACCTGGGTGCGGCCCCGCTTTCCCCGGCTGGAGGCGGTGTATGTCTCCGGCGGCGGAACCCGGAATCCGGTGCTGATGGCGGACCTGCGGGCGCGGCTGGCCCCGGTGCCGCTGGAGCGGCTGGACGTGCTGGGCTTCCCCGAGGAGGCGAAGGAGGCGGCCCTCTTCGCCCTGCTCGCGGCGGAGCACCGGGCCGGGACGCCCGCGAATGTTCGCCCGGCAACTGGCGCCGGGCGCCGAGTCGTTCTAGGTAAGCTGACACCGTGAGCAGCGTGAACCTGATGGCCCGCGAAGTGGCCGCGAAGATCGTCTTCTACGGCCCCGGCCTGTCGGGGAAGACGACGACCCTGCGAAAGGTCTACGAGACCGTTCGCCCGGCCCACCGCGGCGAGATGATGTCCATCGCCACCGAAGGCGACCGGACGCTCTTCTTCGACTTCCTGCCGGTGAAGGTGGAGCGCGTGGGCGACTGCTCCGTGCGCCTGGCCCTCTACACCGTGCCCGGGCAGGTCTTCTACAACGCCACCCGCAAGCTGGTGCTCCAGGGCGCGGACGGCGTGGTGTTCGTGGCGGACTCGCAGGCGGAGGCCATGGACGCCAACCGCGAGTCCCTGGCGAACCTGGAGGAGAACCTCCTGGAGAACGGCATCCGCCTGGAGAACTTCCCGCTGGTGATGCAGTGGAACAAGCGGGACCTGGACAACATCCTCTCCGTGGAGGAGCTGCGCCGGGAGCTCAACCCGCGCGGCGTCCCCGACTTCGAGACGGCCGCCGCCAACGGCCGCGGCGTGATGGACGCGCTCAAGACCATCACCCGGCTGGTCATCAAGGACCTGCGCGCCAAGCGCATCGTCCCGCCGCCCCGCACCGCCCCGGCGGCCACGGCCCCCGCGGGCCTGGAGGCGCAGCTCTCCCAGCACCTGCACCAGCGCCAGCCCCCGGCCGCGCCGCCGTCCGCCGCGCCCAAGACGGGCGCCACCGCCGTCGCCACCACGCCCGTGCCCCGCACGCTGACGGCGCCCGCCCCGCCGCGCGTGGAGCCCGCCGCGGTGCCCGCCGTGGCCGTGGCGCCGGTCACGGGCAGCAAGCTGCTGGGCCCCACGAGCGCGCTGGCGCCGGGGGACCTCTTCGACCACGCCCGGGCCGCGGAGGCCGCCTTCACCGCCGGGGACTACACCACCTGCGTCACCGCCTGCACCGACGCCGTCCGCCGCGCCATGGCGTTCGCGGGCGAAGGCTCCCTGGCCCAGCAGGCCTTCCTGCTGCACGTGGACGGCTCGGACCTGCTGCGCCTGCAGGGGCTGTCCACGCTGCCGCAGTTGCGCGTGGACGACGCGGCGTTCGCGCTCTACGTCCTGATGCAGGTCTTCGTGCGGCTCAACGCCGTGGGGCTGCCCACCGCCGGGTGATTCGCCGGGGCCCGGCACCAAGCCGGTGCCCACGGCGCTCCGGCTTCAGCGCGGGAGCGTGAGCTCCAGGAGCCCCATGCGGTGCAGCTTGGCCAGCGTCTTGAGCGTCTCCAGCTCCCGCGCGGGGCTGGCCAGCACCAGCGTGGACACGTCCCACGTCCCGCTGATGAGCCCGGCGATCTGCCGCTCCTCCGGCTTGAGCATCACCATCGCCTGCGGGGATTGGATCAGCCGCGGCACCACCAGCGGCGGCAGGTCCGCGTAGAGCGCGGCCACGTGCTCGCGCTGCACCAGGCGCGCGAACTCGCGCACGCGCCGGTCCGCGGGGTCGCTGGCCAGCAGCGACGCGCAGACGATGCCGGCCGCGTCGTACTGGCCCTCGCGCATCAGCACCGCGCCCTTCTCCAGCATCTCCGCCACGGGGTCGGCTTCCACCTGCGGCGCGCCGTCCACCTCCACCAGCTTCGCGCGGAGCAGCTCGTGCACCCGGCGCGTCACCGACGAGCGCGACACGCCCATGGACAGCCGCAGCCGCCCCAGGTTCTGCGGCGTCGTCGTCAGCGCCAGGATGATCCGGTGCATCAGCGGCTGGCTGGGGCTGGGCGGCGACAGCGCCCTCACGCTCAGCGCGTCGATGGGCAGCGCCTTGTCCACGTCCCCCTGCTCGTCCACCCAGCGCAGGGACTCAAAGAGCAGCTCGCGGATGCTCATGTCGGACGGCACCCAGTCCTCGCCGGTGCGGTCCGCGTCCTCCGTCCAGTGGAACGTGCCCTGCCCCGCGATGGTCAGGTCCGTCATCGCCGCGAACAGCTCCTCGCGGCCCAGGTCGCGCACCCACCGCGCCTGCACGCCGTGCGCGTCGAAGGCCGCGTCCACGTCCGGCGTGCGCGCCAGCTCGTCGAACGCCGCCAGCACGCGCGTGCCCGCGGCCAGCTTCGGCAGCGACAGCAGGCGGGCCACCCGGCCGCGCAGGCCTTCGCTCGCGGTGGCGCCCACCTGGCCGGACAGGAGGAACAACTTGCGCTCGCCTGCCTCCCACGACAACTGGAGCGTCCCCGTCTTGCGGGAGCTGTCCAGCCATTGAAGGAACTCGGGGAGCGGGTAGCTGAAGAGGTCGCCGTGGATGGCCATGCGTGTCGGATTCGAGGATACAGTCCCGGGCCGTGCGCGTCGCGGTCCTGTTCATCGACGGGGTGGGCATCGGGCGGAAGGACCCCGCCGTGAACCCGCTCGCGGACCGGGACCACCTGCTGTCCTGGTTCCAGGACGCCCCCGTCCCCGTCCTGCCGCATGGCGGCGTGGGCCTTCCGGTGGACCCCACCTTCGGCGTGCCCGGCCGGCCCCAGTCCGCCTCCAACCAGACGGCCATCCTCACCGGGGACCCCGCCCCCGTCCTCGTGGGCGGCCACGTGCTGGGCTACCCCAACACCGCCCTGAGGGACCTGCTCGCGGAGCGCTCCATCGTGCGGCGCCTCAAGGCCGCGGGCCGCACCGCCACCTTCGCCAACGCGTACCCCGCGCCCTACCTGGACGCGCTCGGCGTGCCCCGGCGCCCGTCCACGTCCCCGCCGGAGTTCACCCTGCCGGAGCGCGCCGCGCGCAAGGTGCGCCCCTCCGCCGCGAAGCTCGCCTTCGCCGCGGGAGCCGAGCCGCTGCGCACGCTGGACGACGCGCGGGCCGGCGACGGCCTCACCCACGACATCACCGGCGCCGCCGCGCGCGCGCACGGCCTGGACGTGCCCTACCGCACGCCCGCCGAGGCCGCGGCCCTCTTCTGGCGCATCGCGGGGCGGGCGGACTTCACCTTCTTCGAGCACTACCTCGCCGACGAGGCCGGCCACGCCCGGGACTTCACGGCCGCCCGCCTGGCGCTCGACACCTTCGACGCCTTCCTGCGCGCCGTGGCGGCCACCCGGCCAGACGACGCGCGCGTGCTGGTGTGCAGCGACCACGGCAACGTGGAGGACCTGTCGGTTCGAGGACACACCGTGCACGCCGTGCCCATGCTCTACTTCGGCCCCTCCGCTCCGGAGGTAGCGTCGTTCTCCACCGTCGCGGACGTGGGCCGCGCGGTGCTGCGCTGGCTCGGGGCCAACTAGAGGGACGTGCGGATGCGGGTGGGCGGTACCGGACGAAGGAGCCTGCTGCCCGCCCTGCTCTCCTTGCTCGGGACGACGCTGCTCTTGTCCGCGTGCGCCGCCGCGCCGAAGAAGGCCGCCGAGCCCAGCGCCACGCTGGCGCTGCCCGGCGGTGAGTTCCGCTTCGAGCACTCCGCCAGGGACGCCCAGGCCGCGGACATGGTCCGCCGCGCGGTGGAGAACGCCTTTCCCCGCCTGGCCCGCTGGGGCACCTTCCAGGAGCCCGTCACCCTGGTCATCCACCCGAACCACGCCGCCCTGGAGCGCGCCGCCCGCCGCTCCGGCTACGACTTCCTGCGCGCCTGGGCCCGCTACGAGCAGGTGGAGGTCCAGAGCCCCCGCACCTGGACGCGCGCCGGCGCCACCCAGAAGCAGGTGGACGAGCTGCTCCTGCACGAGCTCACCCACAGCCTCATGTGGCAGGCCTCCGCCACCGTGTCGGACTGGACGAAGAAGGGCATCCCCCTGTGGTTCAGCGAGGGCATGGCCTCGTACACCGCCGGCCAGGGCTACCGCGTCCCCAGCCTGGAGGACCTGTCCCGCTTCCTCCACGACCACCCCCAGGCGGATCCGCTCGCCCGCGCCGAGTCGCTCTACGAGACGGAGAACGCCACCGTCTACGGCGCCGCCCACCACGCCTTCACCTTCCTCATGGAGCGCTACGGCGAGAGGCGCGTCCGCCGCGTCCTCGCCGCCATGCGCGGAGGCCAGGACTTCACCGGCGGCTTCCTGGAGGCCATCGGCCTGCCCGTGGACGCCTTCCTCCGGGACTTCCGCCGCTACGTGTACCTGCGCGGCTTCAAGGGGGGCCGGCTGGCCCCACCACCGCCCCCTCCGCGCCCGGAAGTCCGCGGAGTTCCTGGGAATCCACAGCTCCCAGCGTCACCTGCCCCACATTCGCCCACTTCCGCGCCACCGGACACAACTCCGGAGGCCCCAAGTCCGACAAGTTGAGCATGCCCGCTATGCGTGGGCCGCCGGAGGATTGCCCCGTGACTGATTCGAAAATCAACCGCCCGAAACTCACCTCGACGCCCGCCACGGGTAGCACCTCCCCCAACGCCGCCACGCTGGCGGAGCGCCAGAAGGCCGCCGCCGCGAAGGCCGCCGCCGCGAAGCGCAACCTGTCCGGCTTCGAGTCCGCTCCGGCCACGGGCACGCGCGCTCCGGTGGCCGGCACCGGCAACCTGGCCCGCTCCGCCAACGCGAGCGCGCTGCTGGGCGCCGCGCCCACGTCCGCGGTGAAGAACGGCGCGACGGTGGCGAACCCCACCCCGCGCACCATCACCTTCACGTACGACGCGGGCCCGCACGCGGCGCTCACCAACCCGAAGCTCAAGGGAAGCTGGGACGCGGACGGCCGCTACAGCGCGCAGTGGTCCTCGGGCGGCATCCCCATGAAGCCCTTGGGCAACGGCAAGTACGAGGCCACGGTGAAGGTGGCGGACGACGGCCTGGCGCACAACTGGGAGTGGGGCGTCAGCGTGGACGGCCCGTCCGGCAAGGACCAGTGGGCGGTGATGGGCGAGGGCAACCTCAAGCTGGACCTGTCCAAGTCCACCGCGTCCTACTCGCCCACGACGTACCACACGATGGGCGCGCAGCGCTCCGGCCAGGACGTGAACTTCAAGTTCTGGGCGCCGGACGCGCGGGCGGTGCAGGTGAAGGTGACGGACAAGGAAGGCCGCGAGCAGCGCATCCCCATGACGCGCGACGAGGGCGGCAACTGGACCACGCAGGCCAGGGGCGCGTGGGCGCAGATGGAGGGCAAGGCCTACGTCTACGAGGTGGTGGACTCCACGGGCGCCGTGAGCGACCGGCCGGACCCCTACGCGCGCCGGATGATGGGCGAGCAGCGCGGCCTGGACCGGCTCTACCTGGACCCCAAGCGCGGCAAGGAGGTGGACCGCTACTTCCCCGGCGCCACCGGCCTGATGCGCTTCGACATCGACAGCGCGGAGGACGCGGACAGCGCGTACCTCGTCCTCAAGGACGGCGACGGCAACCCGCTCAACAAGCAGCAGCTCCAGGAGCGCCTGGGCCGGTTCGACGACACCCTCATCGACAAGCTGCACGGCGGGAAGTTCAACGACTTCTGGTCGCGCAACGTCACCGACGACGGCCGCATCAAGATGACGAACCAGGCCGGCGCGTGGACCGCGCTCGTCAATGATCCGGAGAAGCTGGCCGGCCTGCGCTACGAGTTCCAGGTGTTCGACAAGGACGCGCAGGGCAAGCTGCACCTGCGCGACGACGTGAACAACGACGGCAAGCTGTCCGACGTGGAGCGCCGGGCGTCGGCGGAGAACGACCCCTGGAGCAACCTCATCACCAAGGGCAGCGGCGTGGACTTCCGCGGCTCCATCCTCACCGACCCCACGACGTTCCAGTTCAAGAACGACGACGTCCCGCGTGAGAAGGATCCGTCCAAGTGGGTGGTGTACCAGCTCCACCCGGGCAGCTTCCTGGGCGAGGCGGGCAACGCCAACCGCTCCACCATGGAGGACCTGATCAAGAAGCTGGATTACTTCAAGGAGCTGGGCGTCACCACGCTGGAGCTGCTGCCCACCAACGAGGTGGAGGGCGCGCGCAACTGGGGCTACCTGGGCGTCAACAGCCTGGCCACGGAGAGCTCCTTCGGCTTCGAGGACGAGAACGGCCAGTGGGTGGAGGGCGACGAGGCCCTCAAGCGCTTCATCGACGCGGCCCACGGCAAGGGCCTGAACGTGGTGTCGGACGTCGTCTACAACCACGTCTTCGGCGACCACAACGGCCTGTGGAACGTGGGCGGCCCCAGCAACCCCTACTTCAACTGGTCCAAGGAGCCCGGCCAGTTCGAGCAGCGCGACACCCCGTGGGGCGCCGTGCCCGCGTACAACACGCCGCAGGTGAAGCAGCTCTTCGTGGACCACGCCGTGCAGCAGATCGCCGAGCTGAAGTTCGACGGCCTGCGCTTCGACTTCACGGAGCCCATCAAGGGCACGGGCGGCAAGGACGGCTGGGACATGCTCCGGGAGATCAACCGCCAGGTGCACTTCCTCAACCCCAACGCGTGGACCGTGGCGGAGCAGTTCGACTACGAGCCGGACATCTCGCGCCCGGCGAAGTCGGACGGCACGGGCGGCGGCTTCGACGCCCAGTGGTACACGGAGTTCCAGCACCGGCTGGTGCGTGACAACAGCAAGCCGGGCCTCATCCAGGCGGCCTCGCGCGGGATGAAGACGGACGTGGACGCGTTCGTGAACCTGATGACGAACCCGCGCGGCCTGGACGGCTGGAAGCACGCGCTGTCCATCATCAGCAACCACGACGAGGTGGGGAACGCCGAGCGCACCATGAACACCGCGGAGGGCGCGGAGGCCACCGACTTCCCGGACAACTGGTCGCGCGGCGCCGCCCGCTTCGCCGCCGGCATCGGCATGGCCGGCCCCGGCATCCCCATGTTCTTCCAGGGTGACGAGTTCGGCGCCCAGAACGACTTCCGCTGGGGCAACCCGTCCACCTGGGACAGCGACTGGAGCTGGCAGGACGTGGGCCAGGGCGTGGACTTCGGCAAGGTGACGTTCAACGACACCACCAGGGCCACCTACGAGCGCCTCTTCAGCCTCTCCCCGGACGCGCGCGCGAAGGACAGCGCGTACAAGGCCTTCTCCGCGGACGACAAGAAGCTGTTCGCGGAGGTGGCCGCGCTGCCCGCCTCCGAGCGCAAGGACGCGATGCTGGACATCACCCGCCGGCAGTCCTTCAGCTTCTACAAGGACGCCATCGGCCTCAGGAACAGCAGCAACGCCTTCAGCGCGGCGGCGGAGGTGAAGCGCGTCTACACCCACAACGACGACAGCGTGATGGCCTTCACGCGCAAGTCCGGCAACGAGGAGTTCCTCGTGGTGGGCAGCCTCAACAAGAAGAACCTGGAGGGCTACGCGCTGCCGCTGCCCCCGGGCCAGTGGAAGGAAGTGCTGAACAGCGACGCCGCGGTGTACGGCGGCGGCAACTTCGGCAACTACGGCGCCACGCTGAACGGCGGGAACACCCCGGTGAACATCCCCGCCGCCGGCTACGTGGTGCTGAAGAAGGTCGGCTAGCCCTACTTCGTCTCCGGTCCGGCCGTCCCCTTCTGGAGGGCGGCCGGGCTGGAAAGCAGCGGCGGCCGATCCTTGCCCTCCATGGCGCGCTGCAGCTCCAGCTCCTGGAGCAGCACCGCGGGCGCCACGGTGGACACGGGCACGTTGCCGCTCTCCGCGCCGCAGAAGCCGTTGAACACGCCCAACCGCTGCCCCGTGGCGAGGATGCGGTTCACGGACGACAGCGGCGTGCCCACGATCTCCACGCCGCGCACCAGCGTCTCTTCACCCGTCTTCACGTCCACGCGGTACACCATGCGCGGCACGCCCTTGAAGGCCTGGTAGCCGTAGCTGGACGTGTTGGTGTTGCCCCCGGTGATGTCGCGGATGATGAGCCCGTACGGCTTGCCCTGCCGCTTCGCCTCCGCGATGAGCAGCTTCTTCAGCTCCGCGTCGCTCACCTGCTTCGTGCTGTCCACCATCAGGTTCGCCATGCGCGCCACCGGCTGGAGCGTGCCCTGGCCGCGCCCGTGGCCGTTGGACTTCGGGAAGCCCTCCACCGGGTGACGGCTCATCAGGTAGCCCTTGAGCACGCCCTGCTCCACCAGGCTCACCGGCTGCCCCTTCACGCCCTCTTCGTCATAGAGGTAGTAGCCGTTGAGCGGCTCGCCGTTCACCTCGCGCCGGGACGGATCATCCCGCAGCGACAGGAACGCCGGGAGGATCTGCTTGCCCTCCTGTCCCTTGAACGTCTTGCCGTCGGTGTCGCCGTCCTGCCGGTCCGCCTCCAGCCGGTGGCCCAGCGTCTCGTGGAAGAGCACGCCCGCGGCCTCCGGCGCCAGGATGGCCGGGCCCGCGTACGGGGTGATGGCCGGCGCCTGCCGCAGCGCGAGCAGCTCGTCGATGACCTTCTGCGCGGCCTCGTGCACGCGCGCCTCGCTCGGCATCCCCGCCTCCGTGGGCAGGTAGAAGCTGCGCGAGTCGTCCAGCAACTGCCCGTCCGGCGCGCGCGTCACCGCGGAGACGTGGAACGCGTACAGCGTGTCCTCCGTGATGAGGCGCGTGCCCTCCGAGGACACGAACAGCCGGGTGACCTTGTCCGCGGTGATGCGCACCTCTGAATCGAACAGCTCCGGGTGCGCGTTGAAGCGCGCGGACACGTCGCGCGCCAGCTTGCGCCACTTCGGACGGTCGAACGGGAACGGCACCGGCGGCTGCACGTAGGTGGCCGGCGTCTCCCGGGAGAAGGACGCGGGGCGCTTGGGGTCCTCCACCGTGTAGACGTCCTCGCCCTTCTTCTTGAGGTACTGGAAGAGGGCGGCCTTGTACTTCTCGTCCGTGACCAGCCACAGCGCCGTGCGCAGCGCCAGCGGCGAGTCGTCCTGCGGCCCGTCCTTGCGCGCGGTGAAGCTGGAGCCCTTGCTGGTGCTGAAGCCGAAGTCGAGCGAGTCCGCCACGGAGCTGTCGTACTCGTAGCTGCCCACGCGCACGTCCACGCCCAGCTTGCGCTCGCGGTAGTCGTCGTCCTGGAACAGCGCCCCGTAGCGCGCGATGATCAACCGCGACTCGTAGTCCTTCACGCCGTAGCTGAGGAAGTACGGCGCCTCATGGCCGCTCACCTTGAGCTGCTGCTGGTTGCGCTGGAGCTCCGCGCTCATCGCGTCCAGCAGCGGGGCGCGAGGGTCGGGAGCGGGTGCCGCGCCCATCAGGAAGGACGCGGCCAGGAACAGCGGGAACAGGGGACGAAAGGAGCCAGGCACGGCCCCGCACTGTAGCCAGAAACGCGGCAAGGGCCCTCCCCTCACGCTCTTCGCGTGAAGCGAGGACCCTCCTGCCCGCATGCTCCGTCAGCGGCCTTAAGCCTTGACGATCTTCTCGCGGCCCTGGGTGACGTTCTTGGTCGCGTTGCGCGTGTCCACGACGATGTTCGAGCGCTGGACCAGCTCGTTGTAGTCGATGTGCGAGTGGTCCGTGAGGATCATCACCGCGTCGTACTGGTTGAGCGTCTCCGGGTCGAGCGGGACGGACTTCATCTCCATGTTGAAGCCGTGGCCCTTGTGCAGCTCCTTCACGAACGGGTCGTGGTAGGCGATCTCCGCGCCCTTCTCCTTGAGGAGCGTCATCACGCGCAGCGACGGGGACTCGCGGTGATCGTCGATGTCCTTCTTGTACGCCGCGCCGATGCAGAGGACCTTCGCGCCGTTGAGCACCTTCTTGTTCTGGTTGAGCGCCTCCATCGTGCGCTGCACCACGTAGTAGGGCATCTGCCAGTTCACCTCACCGGCCAGCTCGATGAACTTGGTGTGGAACTCGAACTCGCGCGCCTTCCACGTCAGGTAGAACGGATCGATGGGGATGCAGTGCCCGCCCAGGCCGGGGCCCGGGTAGAACGGCTGGAAGCCGAAGGGCTTGGTGCTGGCGGCCTGGATGACCTCCCACACGTCCACGTTCATGCGGTCGCAGAGCATCTTCATCTCGTTGACCATGGCGATGTTCACGCAGCGGTAGATGTTCTCCAGCAGCTTGGCCAGCTCCGCCACGCGCGTGGAGGACACCGGCACCACTTCCTTCAGCGCGCTGCCGTAGAGGGCGACCGCCACCTCCAGGCACGCGGGCGAGTAGCCGCCCACGACCTTCGGGATCGTCTTGGTGTTGAAGCCCTTGTTGCCCGGGTCCTCGCGCTCGGGGCTGAAGGCCAGGAAGAAGTCCACGCCCGCCTTGAGGCCGTTCTTCTCCAGCAGCGGCTTCAGCACTTCCTCGGTCGTGCCCGGGTAGGTGGTGGACTCCAGGATGAAGAGCTGGCCGGGGCGCACGTACGGCGCCAGGGCCTCGCCCGTCTGGATGATGAAGGTCATGTCCGGCTCACGCGACGCGGTCAGCGGCGTGGGCACGCAGATGACCACGCAGTCCAGCTCGCGGGCCTTGGCGAAGTCGTTGGTCGCCTTGAGCTTGCCGGCGTGGGTGAGCTCCGCCAGCGGCGCGCTGGGGATGTGCTTGATGTAGCTCTCACCCTTGGCGATCTTGTCGATCTTGCGCTGGTCGACGTCCAGCCCCGTGACCGGGAAGCCCGCTTCCGCGAAGGCCATGCCCAGCGGAAGACCGACGTACCCGAGACCCACCACGCCCACCTTCGCTTCCCGATTCTGAATCCGACCCAGCAACGGGTTGCCAACCATCACGCGCATTGTCGTTACTCCCCAGCAGTTGACGTGCGGCCTCGCCGGCTCACACGTCCCGACCCACACCAATCACCTGAAGACGAACACCCACCCCAACCAAGCCGGAGGCGTCATCTGCCTCCGGAACTCCACCGACACCGCCGGCACCACGCGCCCATACGCGGGCGAGTAGCGAGACGGCACGAGCAGGGTCTCCAACCCCTGCCCGAAGAGCACCCAACCCGCGGGTGCATCCGCCGGACCAATCTCCAGGGCCCGTGCGGCGAAGGCCTCCGGGCCCTCCTGCACGCGCCCCGCCCGCGCCACCACTTCCGCCGCGGGCTGGCACCACCGCGCCTGCGCATCCGGCAGGTGCAAACGTCCGACCACCTCATGACGGCCCGTTCCGACGAGCCGGTCCCCCACGGCCAGCGCGCGCACGTGCCGGTCGAGGAAGAAGGTCCTCTCAATCCCTACCGGGGCCGGCAGGTGGCGGTAGCCGTCATGGCGCACCACCAGCCGGTCATGCTTCGCGCCGGGCTGGAAGGCCACGACGCGAGCCCGGGCATCCTCCGGCAGCGCGAACAGCCGCGCCGGATCCAACGGGGCCTGCTCCGCCCCATCCACCTGAAGCGTGTTGTGCGCCGCGGTGCTCCGCATCGCGTTGCGCAGGGCCGGATCCCGCGTGTACGAACCCGTGCCCGAATCGACGATGACGGGGCGGCCGGCGAGGTGAAGCTCGAAGGAAAGCTTGTCGTTGTGGCTGTGTCCTCCGACGCCCCGCTGCCCCTGTTTTCCGGCCGAGACGGTGAGCACGACACCCTCACCGCGCAAGATGTGGAAGCCACCTTCCGAAAAGCTTACAGACGCGGGCGCGGCAGCCACGGGCAGCGCGTTGAAGCGCACGAGGCCCGCGTCGCCCAGGAGCCACGCCGCCTCGTCCGGGAACACGCCGCCGCCCAGCCCCGCGTCGTTGAAGAGCGCCGCGCCCAGCCCCGCGAGGTAGCCGTGGTCCCCGTCCTCGCGCTCCTGGAACGGGAACACGCGGCCGCTGTCGTTGTCACCAATCTGCGGCGCCAGGCCGTGCTCGGAGGACCACGCGCGGGCCGCGACGAACATCAATCGCAGACGCGCCTCGTACGCGGGCCCCAGCGACAGCCCCGCGCCGCGAGCGACGAGGAAGGCCAGCGTGAACAGCTCCACCGACAGGCGGTGGTAGGGAATGGAGCCCTCGAAGGACGTGCCCTCGGGGTGGACCTGCGCCTCCATCTGCGCGCGCAGGCCGTTGGCCGCGAGCGCCACCTGCCGGGGCGCGCCGGGCAGCTCCGGGAAGAGCAGCCCCACCACCGCGAGCCCCACGTAGTTGGAGACCAGGTGGTTGTTGGGCACCGCGCTGGTGTCCTCCAGGTGGACCTCCACCCAGGCGCAGTGCTCCGCGAGCGCGCCCAGCACGGGCACCAGGAACTCCGGACGGCGCACTTCCGGCGCGTCCGCGAACATCGCCAGCGCCTGCGCGAGGTTGGCCGCGCGCAGGGCGATCTCCATGGGGCACGTCCAGTGGACGCCCATGCCCACGGGGTTCGCCTGCAGGAAGTCCAGCGTCTGCGCGACGAAGGCCGTGGCGAAGCGCGAGCGCTCCGCTCCGGTGTCCGCCACCCACGCGCCCTGGGCCAGCGCCAGCGCGCTGTCCAGCCGCGCCATCACCCACGGGTACTTCGGATCCATGCCCGTCACGTGCAGCGGCATGCGCTCCACGGGGTCCACCGGATAGCGCCGGCCGCTCACCGGCTCCAGGGACCAGTCCACCGGCTTGCCCTCACCGAAGGCCACCTGCGTGCCGAAGACGTCCCACTCCTGACGGAGCGCCTTCCCGGCGCGCTCCAGCGTGCGCGCCTTCGCGCCCGGCAGCTTCTGGATGGCGGCGCGAGCGGACTCGCGCTGCGACAGCTCACACCAGGCCCGCGACGTGCGGTGATCCAGCGCCAGCGTCACCAGCTCCTCGGCGCGGGTGGCGCCGAAGGACTCCAGCAACTGCGCCTCGTCCACCTGCTCCCGGCGGCGGTACAGCGCCTGCCGAGCGACCTTCTGGACCCGGCGGACCGCGCTCTTCGCGAGCGCCCCCGGCGCCATCCGAGCCATCGTCGCGTAGTAATCGAGAGTACCCATCCGCCCCTTCCCGCCCAGCCTGACGTGGGCAGGTGTTAGCAAGCGGCTGGCCAAAACCTTTTCCCAGCAAGAGCAAGGGTTTGGCGTGAGGGGGATGCCCCTGCGTCGGTAAAAATGTCCGCCCGACCTGCTCACCGTGGGTAAAGGATTGCTGCCGGGTGCGGAACGGAATTGCTCCCTGATGGAGCCGTTGCGCCTCACGGCGGGCATGACCATTCCTTGGCGCGTGCGGGCTGGGGCTTGGATGGGGCGGCGCATCGAGGACGACCTCGATGCCAGGATGGAAACGACGCTGACGGCGGTGGCCGAGCAGGCGCTGCGCGGAGGAACGCGCGCGGGCCTGGAGGCTCTCCTGAAGGCGTCCCTGCGGCTGACCGGCGCGACCGGCGCGGCCCTCTATGAAGGACGCGTGTGCGTGATGAAGGTGGGCAACGTGCCCGCCCGTCGCGCGAACGACTCGAAGCGACCCTCCATCCTGGAGACCTGGCCCGCGCCGCTGACGACGTCTCAGCGGAGCGTGGTGGCGCGCTTCAGCGCGTTCGCTCCGGCGCTGCTCGCGGCGCACGCGCGTGAGGTGGCCCAGGGCGCGCGGCAGGCCCGGCTGCTGGAAGCGAAGCGGCGCCTGGAGCGCACCGTGGCGGCGCAGGACAAGCGGCGCTCTCGCGCGGCGCACGACCTGCGCACGCCGCTCATGGTGATGAAGGGCTACGTGGACATGTTGCTCAAGGGCACCGGGGGACCGCTGGGCCCGCAGGCACAGCGCTACCTGGAGCGCATCGCCAAGGTCGCCGCGGATCAGAAGGAGCTCATCGACCGGCGCCTGGCGCCCCCCGTTCCCGGCCTGGAGGACCTGCGCCCCGTGCTGACGCGAGCCTTCGCGCCCACGCGAAGCCGCGCCGCCCCCACGCTGAAGCTGCCCGCGGAGCAGACCGTTCCGGTGAGGGGCGCCCGGGCGGACTGGGAGCTGCTCGCCCGCACCCTGGCCCGGGGCACCGCTGGCGCCGTGGCCGTGGACGTCCACCTGGGCCCCGCCCAGGAAGCCTCTCATTGGCTGCTGCGCGTCCGGGCCTGCCCCGGCGCGGCCCTGACGGCGCGGACGCGGGCCATGCTCCAGCAGCTCGCGGAGCGCGTGGGAGGCACGCTGGCCGTGGCCGAGGAGCCCCGGCTGGAGCTCACCCTGGTACTGCCTGGAGATGACGCCTTTCCCGTACCCGCCCAACGCTGAGGGATGAGAAAGCGGGAGACGTCGGGCCAGGGCGCGAAAGGTGGGTGGAGGTCGCAACTCGCCTACTCGCAAGTGCGATAAAAGGGAAAGCGGTTTTCCTTCCTGCCCCCGAAAGCCTCCCCCATGAAGCTCAACCGAAGCTCGAGCGTGCGTTCCACGCAGTCCGACTCGGCGCTGTCCACGCCGCAGCCGCGTCGAAGCAACTCCATGGACTCGAAGCCCCAGACGACGACGTCGCCGGCTTCGACGCCGGCGAAGCCCACCCGGTCGAACTCGGCACCGCCGACGGCCAACCGCCCGCGCAACCCCGAGGGGGCGGCGAGGGTGAACAGCACGGAGGTGGGCGCGAAGAAGCCGACGACGAACAGCGAGATCCGCGCCTGGTACAAGCAGCAGGTCGCCGGCATCCCCGCGAACGACGCGAAGCTGGCGGCGCAGGGCGCGTCCCTGGAGGACCGCGCCAAGGCCGCGCACGCCATCCGCCATCAGGCCCGCGTGGACGCGCGCCAGTTCATGGGCACGTTCGAATCCGCGCTGCTCAAGGCGCGTGACTTCTTCAAGTACGGCCGGCTGGACGGCCCCTCGTTCGACCAGCTCGTCGGCGAAGCCAAGAAGAGCGGCTTGAGCGAGGCGCAGGCGTACGACAAGATCATCAACAGCTCGCAGCGCACCAACCAGGCCGTGGACAACATCTACGCCAAGCCACAGGCAAAGCTATGACTGCTGATCAACTGATGAAGCAGAAGCTGGAGTGGGTGAAGACGTCGGACCCGCTCCACCCGCTGCGCACCAAGGCGGAGGGCAAGGAGCTGCGCCTGCGCATCGGCGACTTCCCCGAGGAGTCCATGTACACGCTGCTCGTCGACGACCAGGAGGTCACCGAGTTCGACGACTGGCCCAAGGCGTGGGTCCGCCCGCGCTGAAGCGCGGTGACGCCGGAAAGAACAGACGCCCTGTCCCTCGCGCTCAGGCGAAGGACGGGGCGTCGTCGTTCCAGGCCAGCCTGCCCTGCTTCAGCCCGGCAGCAGTTGGCGCACGAGCTCCAGGAGCTTGCCGCGCTCCACCTCGCGCTTGACGAGGTAGCCGTCCGCGCCCGCCTCCAGGCCAGCCGCGCGGTCCTCGTTGCTGTCCAGCGACGTCACCAGGATGATGGGCGTGCGCCGGAACATGGGGTGGCCCTTGATGCGCCGGGCCAGTCCCACGCCGTCCAGCCGGGGCATCTGCCAGTCGCTGACCACCAGGTGGCAGTGCACGCGCTCCAGCACCTGCCACGCCTCCTCGCCGTCCGACGCCGTCACCACCGGGTAGCCGGCGATCTCCAGCAGCGACTTCATGGCGAAGCGCGTGGTGAGCGAGTCGTCGCAGACCAGGATGCGCGGCAGCTTGGATTCGCCCGAGGAGGTGCGCGTGTCCGGCTTGGCCGCGCGCAGGAGCTCCGGCGCGTTGAGCACCGGCACCACGCGGCCGTCGTCCAGCACCGCCGCGCCCGCCAGGTGCGTCACGTCCCGCAGGTGCTTGCCCAGCGAGCGGACCACCAGCTCCTGCTGCCCCACCACCTCGTCGATGGCGTACAGCACGCGCTCCTCGCCCAGGGACAGGAGCACCGCCGTCTGCCGCCGGCCGGACTCCAGCGCGAGCGGCATGCGCGGCAGCCCGATGGCCTCCGCGAGCGACAGGAACGTGAGCTGCTCGCCGTCCAGCCGCGCCACCACGCGTCCGGCCACCGTGCCCACGTCGTCCGCGTCCAGCCGCAGCACGCGCTTCACGGTGTCGGAGGGGATGGCGGTGACGGTGGTGCCGGTGCGCACCAGCAGGCCCAGCGCCGCGGCCAGCGTCAGCGGCAGGTCCACGATGAAGCGCGTGCCCTTGCCGGGCGTGTACTCCACGTCCACGCTGCCCTGCAGCCGCTGCGCGGTGGCCAGCACCACGTCCAGGCCCACGCCGCGGCCCGACGTGGACGTCACCTCGTCGCGCGTGGAGAAGCCCGGCTGGAAGATGAGCCGCGCGGCCTGCGCGTCCGACAGCTTGTCCGCCGCCTCCTGGTTCATCAGGCCCCGGCGCACCGCCGTCGCGCGCACGCGCACCGGGTCCAGGCCCGCGCCGTCATCCTCCACGATGACGCCGATGCGCGTGCCCCGCGCCTCCACCCGCACCACCAGCCGGCCCGTCTCCGGCTTGCCCACCGCCTTGCGCGCCGCGGGCATCTCCAGCCCGTGGTCGATGGCGTTGCGCACCAGGTGCACCAGCGGATCCTTCAGCGCGTCCACGATGCGCCGGTCGAGCCGCACGTCGGTGCCGCCCAGCTCCAGCGCCACCTCCTTGTCCAGCCGCGAGGCCGTCTCGCGCACCGTGCGCCGCAGCGGCTCCAGCACCTGCGAGGCCGGCACCATGCGCAGATCGCGCAGGTCGTCGCGGATGACCTGCGCCACCAGCGACTGCTGCTCACCGTCGCGGTGCGCCTCCTTCGCGTGCTCCAGGAGGCGCTTCTGCATCGTGCGCATCAGGCCCACGCCCGTGCGCAGCGGCTCCAGCGCGGACCCGCCGCCGGCCATGGCCAACTGCGACGCGGCGCGCTCCAGGTGCAGCAGGACCTCGTGCGCCTGATCCGTCAGCGACCGGAAGCCCTCCGTGCGCCGGCCCTGCTGCGCGCGCCCGGACACCAGGTGCTCCACCTGGAGCGCCAGCGAGTCCAGCGTCCTCACCGACACGCGCACCGCGCGGTCCACCGTCCCGGCGCGCCCCTCCGGGGCCGGGGTGTTCGCGCGCGCCACGGGCTTCGCCGCGGGGGCCGGGGCCGGCTTCGCGGGCTCGGGCTCCGGGATCGCGCCCGCGTCCTCCGCCACGCTCAGCGCCATGCGCAGGTCCACCAGCGCGCCCGCCACCTCCGACGCCGCCTGGCCCGCCGCGTCCCCGCCCTCCTCCATGCGCGTGAAGCCCAGCGCCGCGGCCTCCGCCAGCGAGGCCACCGCGTCCGCCTGGACGGCCTCCGCGCTCTGGCGCAGGGCGTGCGCCTGGTCCACCGCCGCGCGCACCGCGCCCGCCCGGTCCTCCACCTTGGGGGACACCAGCGTGCTCAGCGCGTTCTCCAGCGCCACCAGCGCCTTGAGTCCGTCCTCGCCCAGCGGGCCGTTGATGGCGGCGTCGTCTGAGCCGGGGGCGGCCGGCTCCTCGTGGCCCAGGGCCTTGAGCAGCGCGGCCACGCCCTCCACCACGGGCTGCTCGCCCGCGTCGCCCCGGTTGAGGGCGTTCTCGATGGCGGAGAGGCCTCGCAGCATCGCCTCCACGGCGCCCCGGGAGATGGGCTGATCCACGTCGACGTGGGACAGCCCGTCCTCGATGGCGTGGACGATGCGTTCGATGTCGTCCAGCCCCAGGCTCGCCGCGGAGCCCTTGAGGCTGTGCACCACGCGCTTGAGCGACGGCAGCAGGTCCGCGTCGCGGGCGCTGGCGGGCTGCTCCAGCCCCAGCACCTTCGACCCGATGGCCTGAATCTGCTCGCGCGTCTCCGCGGCGAACACCGGCCAGATGCTGCGCAGCAACTGCGGATCCATGAAACCCAGTCCCCTCTAGCCGCGCCGTGCGGCCGCCGGGTTGCCCAGCTGTGTGAGGTCCAGCACCGTGAGCCGGTCCGACGTCAGGAACAGGAACGGCCCCGGCGGCGGCTGGGACAGCTCCGCGCGCGGCAACTCCAGCCGTCCGTCCACGACCTCCGCCGCCAGCCCGAACGCCTCGTCCTCCACTTCCACCACCACGACCTTGCTCAGGTCGGACATGCCCCCGCCCTCCAACCCCAACAACTGCCGCAGGTCCAGCACCGGCACGATGCGCGAGCGCGACAGCAGCGCCCCCAGCACGTGGCGCGGCGCCCCGGGAAGCGAGCACATCCCGCGCGACTCCAGCACGTGGTCCACGTAGTCGATCTTCACCGCGTAACGCTCGCCGCCCACGTGGAAGGCGAGCACCGTGACGACCTCCTGGCGCGTCTCGTGGCGCGAGTTGGCCAGCGCCACCGCGCGCTGGTGCAACACCTCGCGCCGCTTGTGGGCGCTCACCACCGTGGCGCCCTCCAGCAGCATCTGGGCGGCGTCGAGCGAGGCCTTCAGCTCTTCGAAGTCGATGGGCTGGAGCTTGCGGTCTTCGTTGGACATGGGCGGGCGGCTCAGTACTTCGTGGCCGGCAGCTTGAGGATGTCCCGCACCTTGGAGCGCAGGTCGTCCACGGACACCGGCTTGTTGAGGAACGCGCTCGCGCCGACGAGCTTGCCCTTCTGGCGGCTCGCGTCGTCCTTCAGCGACGTGAGCAGCATGAAGGGCGTGTCGTGCAGCTTCGGGTCGCCCCGGATGGCCGCGCACAGCGCGAAGCCGTCCATCTCCGGCATCTGCACGTCGGAGATGATGAGGTCCGGCTTCTGCTCACGCGCCCGCTTCAGTCCCACCGCGCCGTTGGGCGCGTCCAGGAAGTCCAGCCCCCACCCCATCAGATAGACCTGCAGGAGGTTGGTGATGGTCTTCGTGTCCTCCACGATGAGCACCTTGGCCGCCTTGCGTGCCCCGCCCGTCACGTTGCTGTTCATAGCTGGTACCTGCCTACAAGTTCAGAGAAGCGCTTCGACAAGATGGAGAGGTTGCCGGCCACCTGCTCGATGCGCCGGGTGCCCTCCACCGAATCACTCATGGCGGACGTCAGCTCGCCCATCGCCGTGGCGATCTGCTCCACGCCAATGGTCTGCTGCCGCGTGTTGCCCGCGATCTGCCGCGCCGCCCCGGACGACTCGCGGATGACCTCCGACAGGCCCAGGATGGTGGAGCCCGCGCCGCGCGCAAGCTCCATCGCCGCCTGGGCGCGCCGGCTGCCCTCGTCCGTCGTGGTGACGGCCACGCGGGTGCCCTTCTGCACCTCGCCCAGGAGCACGCGCACCTGGTCGGCGGCCATCCGGGACTGCTCCGCCAGCGTGCGCATCTCCGTGGCCACCACGGCGAAGCCGCGCCCGTGCTCGCCCGCCTTCGCCGCCTCGATGGAGGCGTTGAGGGCCAGCAGGTTGGACTGCTCCGCCACGTCCTTCACCTGACCGATGATGTCGCTGATCTGCAGCGTGCGCTCGTTCAGGTCGGTGATGGCCAGGGCAATGGCCTTCACCTGTTCGCCCAGCTTCTCCATGCCCTCCACGCTCTCCGTGACGACCTTCTGGCCCTGGGCGCTGAGCGACTCCGACTTCTGCGTCTGGGCAATCACGGCGTCCGCGTAGGACGTGGCCTGCTTGGAGGTCTGGGCGATCTCCGCCACCGTGGTGCTGGTCTCGTTGATGGCGGACGCCTGCTGGTGCGCCATCGCGGACTGCTGCGTGGACGTGGCCAGCACGCCCGCGGCCTCGTGCTCCAGGTCCGTGGCCGCGCCGCGCAGGTCGTGCAGCAGGTGCACCAGCGCGTCCGCCATGGTGGCGAAGCTGCGCGCCAGCTCGCCAATCTCGTCCGTGCCGGTGGTGTCGATCTGCTGGCGCAGGTCCCCCGCGGCGATTCCCACCGCCGCGCGGGCCAGCCGCTCCAGCGGCACGATGAAGAGGCTGGCCATGCCGGCCGCGGCCAGCAGGCCCAGCACCAGCACCAGCAGGCCCAGGCCCGCGGTGCGCCAGGTGCTGGAGGACAGCGACTCCGCCAGCGCCTCGCGGTCCAGCGCCAGTTGCACGGTGCCCACGCGCTTGAGCGCGCCGCCCGGCGGGCCGAAGAGGATGGGCGCCGTCGTCTCCACCACGGGCAGCGTGCCGGCCGTCAAGAGGCGGTCCACCACCCCGTCGCCGTCCGCGGGCTCCACGGCGGCGGCGGTCGCGAAGTGCTCGTCCGCGGAGCGCGCCAGCACCTTGCCGCTCGCGTCGCGGATGACGATGTACGCGATGTCCGGCACGCTCTTGAGGGCCGCGTCGGTGCCCAGTTGGAGCATGGCCGCGTCGTTCGCCGCCGCGGACGCGGCCACGCTGAACGCCATGCCGATGCCCACCGCGCGCGAGCGCTTGGTGAGCTCATCCAGCAGACCGTCGCTCATCTGCATCCAGAACGCGAAGGTCAGGATGCCGACCAGCACGATGCCGAAGATGCCCGTGCCCCCGAGGATCTTCGTCCGCAGGCTGAGCCTGGTCGAATCCGCCCCTTGAGGCGACGCCATCTTCAAACCTTTCGCTTCCACGTTGTCCCCACCTCACGTGTACCGGCGCGCCCCGGGCCTTCAGCGCGCGCCCTGCCAGCCCATCTGCGAAGAACGGGGAGCCAGCGCCTGCCGCAGGCCC
Source organism: Corallococcus sp. AS-1-6 (assembly GCF_020037015.1). Classification (GTDB taxonomy): domain Bacteria; phylum Myxococcota; class Myxococcia; order Myxococcales; family Myxococcaceae; genus Corallococcus. The sequence continues at coordinate 437,344 of NZ_JAIQDE010000002.1, forward strand.
CCCGCCGTCATCGTCGTCTCCACGCCTCGCAGCGGGTGCTCGTCATCCAATCCATCCAACGCACGCAGCGCGTTCTGCCGCGCGCGCTCCGCGTCCTCGCGCCGGTCCAGGCGGCTGTAGAGCGCCACCAGCGTCGCATGTCCCAGCGCCAACTGCGGCTCCAGGTACAACGCCTTTCGCACCGCCTCCACCGCCGCGTCCAGGTCGTTGCGCGACTCGGCCACCATCGCCAGGAGCAGGTACGCCTCCGGGGACAGCGCCCGCGCCGCCTCGCGCGCCAGCGCCTCCGCCTCGTCGAACTGGCCCGCGTGCGCCGCCTCCAGCGCCCGCGTCAGCAGGCCCGCGTCCTGGGCCGCGCGAGCCGCCGGCGTGGAGGCCGGGGCCTGGGACCGCGGAGCCTCCGCCACCGGCGCCGGGCTGGACGGCCGCGCCGAGAAGGCCTGCAGGGTCGCGGGCGTGGCGCGGGGCGAGAGCCGCAGGCTGCCCGGCACCGGCGTCTCCCGGCGGAGCGCGGCGGCGAGGGCCGCCTGGGCGTCGCGACGCGGAGCGGCCACGGTGGCGGACTCGCCCGCCGTCCACGGCTGCTCCAGCGGCAGGCGCAGCACGGGGGTGCCGTCCACGTCCAGCGTCTCCAGCCCCATCTCGTTGGTGAGCGGCACCTCCGCGGGCGACACGAAGAGCAGCCCGCCCGGCGCGAGCGCGCTGACCAGCCGGCTCAGCACCGCGCGCACCAACTGCGGCGTGAAGTAGATGAGGACGTTGCGGCAGAAGATGGCGTGGAAGCCCAGGGACGGCACCGCGTCCGTGGCCAGGTTGTGGCGGCGGAAGTCCACCGTGCGCGCGACCTCCGGGGTGACGGTGTGCTGCGCGTCATTGCCCGCCGCGCCCGGGTGCGCAACCAGGAAGCGCTTCTCCAGGTCCGGCTCGATGCGCCGCAGCGACCACGGGCTGTACACGCCGGCCTTCGCGCGCTGCAGGGCCCGGCCGGACACGTCCGTCGCCAGCACGCGGAAGCGCCCGCCGTTGCCCAGCCCCGCGGCCATCAGCGCCATGGCGATGCTGTAGGGCTCCTCGCCGCTCGCGCAGCCCGCGCTCCAGACGTGGAATGGGCCCCCCTGGTGCAGCCGGGCCCGCGAGGCCAGCGCGCGCAGGTGCTCCGGGTGGCGGAAGAAGTAGGTCTCGCCGATGACGGCGTGCTCGATGAACGCCTCCACCGCCGTCGGCTCGCGGATGAGCAACTGGCGCAGGAAGGCCGCCTCGGACATGTGGCGCGTCAGCGCCGCGCGGGACAGCGCGGGCTCCAACGAGCGACGCAGGCTGCTCGCGAGCGTCAGGCCGCAGGCGCCCTGGAGCACCTCCTCGACCTTCGCGAGCGTGGCGTCGTCGAGAAGCCCTTCGCTCACAGGCCCTCCGTACCGTTCAGGAGCGCGCTCGTGCGCAAGAGCGGGCGCAGCCCCTCCGGCGTGCGGCACAGCCCGGCCATCAGCCCGGTGCCGTCCCAGGGCAGCTTCTCCTCGCCGTTGGGAGAGCCGTCCACCAGCACCGGCGTCTCCACCAGGTCCTTCACCCGGTCCACCAGCAGCGCCACCATCCGGCCCGCGTCCACCACCACCAGCAGCGAGTCCAGATCCGGCGTGCGCCGGACGCCCAGCAGGCGCGCCACGTCCACCACCACCGCCGGACTGCCGCGGTAGACGAAGGAACCGGACACGTGCGCCGGCGCGCCAGGCAGCGGATCCAACGCCACCAGGCGCACCACCTCCTGCACCTGCTTCGCGGGCACGAGCGCGGTCGTGTCGCCTGCTTCCACGGTCAGGTAGAGGCCTGGCAGGCGGACCTCGCCCTGCAGGGAGACGAGCTCCTGGCGCAACTGGTTCTGCTCCGCCTCCAGCGCGCTCAGGCGCTGTTGCACGGAGATCCGGCGCGCTTGAGGAGCAACGGGGACTCTGGGGGTTTCGGCCATCTGGAGAACTCGGCCCACCGCATGGCGGGCAGGAACAAAAACCGTAATCCGGGAGCCCTGCCCAACGCAATGCGGGCTTACCCGAAGGTCGCGACTCACATCCCCCCCTGCGACCGGGGTCGCGCTTGCCCCGACGTGGTGGATTCCGGACCCCCTTGGCGTGCGCCGCACCGGCGAGTTGTGCTTGGATGCAGGTGCGCTGCTTTTGCCGGAGAAACCATGTTGCACGCAGCTTCTAGGGGACACGAATGATCAAGAGCGATTCCCCGAGCCCAGAGGCGCCGGGAACGGATCCGCTCATCGGCCGGACGTTGAACGGCCGCTTCAGCATTCTGGAGCCCCTGGGCGTGGGTGGCATGGGCAAGGTGTACCGCGCCCTGCAAGCCCCCCTGGAGCGGGTCGTCGCGCTCAAGGTGCTCAACCCCAACTTCCCGAGCAGCCGCGACCCCGGCTTCCAGAAGCGCTTCCTGCGCGAGGCGTCGCTGACGTCGAAGCTGCGGCACCCGAACACCGTCACCGTCATCGACTACGGGCAGACGGACGACGGCATCTACTACATCGCGATGGAGTACCTGGAGGGTCGTACGCTCCAGCAGGTGCTGGGCCAGGCGGGCCCCCTGCCCTGGGCGCGCGCGGTGTCGGTGGCGCAGCAGGTGTGCCGCTCGCTGCGCGAGGCGCACGCGCTGGGCATCGTCCACCGCGACCTGAAGCCCGCGAACATCATGATCCTCAACGAGGCGGATCAGGACCTGGTGAAGGTCCTGGACTTCGGCCTCGTGAAGTCCGTGGCGCCGCAGCAGGAGGGGCCCGTCAGCCCCGAAATCACCCAGAACGGCACGTTCCTGGGCTCGCCCCAGTACATGGCGCCGGAGCAGGCGCGCAACATCGCGGACGCCCGCAGCGACGTGTACTCGCTGGGCATCATGCTGTTCCAGATGCTGATGGGCCGGCCGCCCTTCATCGCGCGCGACCACATCGAGCTCATCTTCGCCCACTACAAGGAACCGCCCCCCACGTTCCAGTCCGTGCGCCCGGACCTCGCGGTGCCGCCGGAGATTGAAATGGTGGTGCGCCGCTGCCTGGAGAAGGATCCGGCGCGGCGCTTCCAGACGATGGACGAGCTGCTGGAGGGCCTGCGCGAGGCGCACATGGCCGCGGGCGGCAACAGCGGCGTGTTCCGCCGGCTGGGCGGCGCCTCGACGACGGGCCCCTACCCCTCGCCGCCGACGACGGGCCCCTACGCGTCCCCGCTGTTCGCCAACGTGGGCAACGCGGAGCCCGCGGACGGCGGGCTCGCGGTGGACATCAGCGTGGAGGTGCCGGCGGACGTGCAGCGCGCCCGCCAGCGCACGCTGATGATGGGCGCGCTGGGTGGCGTGATGGTGGCGGGCCTGGTGGGCATCACGCTGTTCCTCCTGCGCGGCAGCGGCCCCGAGGAGAGGCCCGCGCAGCCGGCGGCCCCGGCCACGGCCCCCACCGCGCAGGCCCCGGTGGCGGAGGCCCCCACGGCGGCGCCCGCGCCGGGCAAGGTGCGCTTCCGGCTGATGAGCCAGCCGTCCGGCGCGCGCGTCTACTACAAGGGCAAGGAGAAGGGCGTGACGCCCTTCGTGATGGAGCTGCCCCTGGGCAGCGAGGGCAGCATCACCGCGGAGCTGACCTTCGCGCTGGAGGGCTACCAGACGGAGACCATCATCACCGGCGGCTCCGGTGAGGTGGTGCTGTCCCAGAAGCTGACCAAGCGCCGGGGCGGCGGCGAGCGCCCGAGCCGCGTGGACCTGGCCAGCGCCTCCACCCCTGAGGACTTCGAGAACGTGGCCCCAGCGACGCCGGGTGGGCTCGCGGCGCCGGTGATGATGCAGGCCACGGCCCCGGCCACCCCGGCGGCGGTCCCCGCCACGACGTCGGACAAGGCGCTGGGCGCGCTGGGCGCCTCCGCCGCGGCGCCGGTCAGCGCGGCGGGCAGCCTGGCGGTGCCGTCGCTGACGACCGGTGCGCTCGCCCCCGTCAACCCGAACGCCGTCATCCCCTTCAACGACGCCATGGAGCGGCCGGTGCTGCTGGAGGAGGGCCGGGACATCGCCTACACGCGCGAGGCGCTCGCCATCAAGGCGGAGGGGCTCGTGGCGGTGCGCTGCACCATCACCACCAAGGGGCTCGTGGAGAACTGCCGCATCCTGAAGATGGTGCAGCACATGGACAAGGCGGTGCTCGACTCGCTCCAGTCCCGCGTCTACAAGCCCATCCAGTACCAGGGCCGCCCGGCGAACGTGGACTACACGTTCACCATGCGGCTCGTGTCCCCGCGCCGCTGAAGAAGGCGACGCGCCTCCACCGCGCCCGCCTCCTCATCAGGGGCCGGTGGAGGGCACCAGCGGCGGCGACGGAGGGACGGACGGGGTGGCGCCTCCCGGAGGCACGCCCCAGTCCACCACCGGCCAGCCCCGCCGCCGGGCCTCGCGGCGCAGCCGGTGGTCCGGGTTCACCACCACCGGGCGCCCCACCACCTCCAGCACCGGCAGGTCTGAGTACGAGTCCGTGTAGAAGGCGCACGCGGACAGCGGCACCCCCGCGTCCTTCGCGGCGGCCTCCGCGTAGAAGCGCTTGCCCTCGCCGAAGCACACGGCTCCCAGCGGGCGCCCGGTGTGCAGCCCCGCCGCGTCCACCTCGAAGCGGTTGCACAGCACGCCGTCCAGGCACAGCTCGCGCGCCACCAGGTCGGACAGGTAGCCCGAGGACGACGTCAGGAGCACCAGCCGGTCCCCGGCCTCGCGGTGGGCCTCCAGCGCCAGCAGGGCCCCGGGCCGGTACTGCCCGCGCACGGCCTCCGCGTAGAAGTCCGCGGAGCGCGCCTCCAGGGCCTTCGCGTCGGAGCCCGTGAGCAGCGCCGTGGCGCGCAGGAGCACGTCCTGCATGGCCACGAAGCCCAGGTGGTAACGGGTGAGCAGCAGGCTGGCGCGCAGGGCCTCCCAGCGGGAGATGTGGCCCAGCGCCAGCTCGCGGCGCACCCAGAGCGACGCGGAGTTCGCGGCGAGCAGCGTCCTGTCCAGGTCGAAGAAGGCGACGGCCACGTCCAGAGTCTAACCGCGCGCTCCGCCCGGGGCAGCGCCAGGGGGGCCGGCCCGGGGGGCCGCTGACCGCCTGCCCCTGCGCAGCAGCGCCACGCCCCAGAGCAGCACGGCGGCCACGCCCGGCCCACCCGCGGAGGCGCCGCAGCCGGTGCCCTTCCCGTCCGCCACCAGCTTCAAGCCCGGGTCCTCCGGGATGCGGCACTGCGTGGGCGGCAGGCCGCGCGGATAGGCCGAGCAGAAGCCGGCCGCGGAGCCCGCGTCGATGACGCGCTTGGAGGTCTCTCCCTGGGAGGCCGTGGCCTCCATGGTGGAGCCCGCGGAGAAGACGTGGTCCAGCCCGATGACGTGGCCAATCTCGTGCGTCATGGTGTTCTGCACGTCGTAGGCGACGCAGTCGGTGGACGGCGTGCCCGAGCACGGCGGGCCATTCACGGTGGTGAACAGGAAGCTGGGCCCGTAGTCCGTCTCCGCCGCGTTGAGCTCGATGTCCGAGTCCACCACGGCGCCGTCCTTGAAGCTGAACGACGACGTGGTGAGCCCGATGGTGGCGCCCCCGTGCGCCCAGCACCGGTAGACGTTGCCGCACGTCTCCTCCCCCCAGCACGCGTCGTCCGGCGGGGCCACGTCCTGGCAGTTGCGCTCGCGGAAGGTGACGACGTTGTAGTTGTCGAAGGGGTGCTCCTGGTCGTAGCCGATTTCGACGGAGCGCGACCAGTCCTCGCCCCGGATGAAGCGGAAGTCGCTGCACGTCGCGGACAGCGCCCGCCACGCGTCGAAGGCCGCCTCCATGGCGGCGAACTCCGTGTCCCCGGGCGTGCGCGTGCTGCCGGCCGCGTCCAGGTGGTAGACGTAGTCACGCCCCGGCCACACCAGGCACAGCGGGCGGCCCGGCACGAGCGTGCGCTTGAAGTCCTGCTGCGCGCCCGCCGCTCCCGCGCACAGCAGCACTCCCAGGAGCAGCAGGCGACAGCTCACCGTCCACCCCGCCGGCGGCGGGCCAGCAGCGAGGCCGCGGCCAGCAGCGGCAGCACCGCCAGTCCGCCGGCCGCCGCGGTGCAGCCGTCGTCGCCGCCGTCCCCGTCGCCGTTCCCATTGCCGTTGCCATTGCCGTTCACCGGCAGGCAGGGCTGGCTCGCGCTGCCCTTGGGGTACGCGGCGCACACGAAGCTGCGCGAACCGGAGTCGATGTTGCGCTTGGACGTCTCACCCGGCGGGGCGCTGGGGTTCATCGTGGAGCCCGTCGCCAGCGTGTGGTCCAGGCCCACGAAGTGGCCCACCTCATGGGTGGCCGTGTTCTGCACGTCCGTGTCCACGCAGTCCGGCGTGGCGACGATGCCGCACGGGCCGCCGTTGCCGGTGGTGAAGTTGAAGCGCGCGGCGTTGAAGGAGATGTCCGAGTCGTAGACGACGCCCGTGTTCTCGTCGTACGTGGTGAGCGTGATGGCGATGGTGCCGTCGCTGTCATCCCAGCAGTCGTACGTGTTCGCGCACGTGTCCTGGGTGAAGCACGCGTCGTTGGCGTCCACGACCTCGCGACAGGCGCGGCCCCGGAAGAGGATGAGGTTGATGTTGCCGCCGGAGCGGCTGTAGCCCACCGTCCGGGAGTTCACGCGCGCGCCCTCCGCCAGCGTCAGGTTGCCGCAGGAGGCGAAGATGTCCTGCCAGCTCTGGAACGAGCGGGTGATGGCGTCGAACTCCGTGTGGTTCGTCACCTTCGGGTTGCCCACGGTGCTCTGCTGCCAGGTGACCTTGGACTGCGTCCAGTACAGGCACTGCGTGGCCTCGTCCCCGGGGGTCACCCGGCTGCGCACGTACGGCGCGGAGCTCTGTCCCATCACCGCCGCCAGCACCACCCATGACGCGAGCGCGCCCATCACTTCGCCCCCTTCTTCGCGGGCGCCGCCTGCTGCGCCTGGACCGCCGCGCGCACGGAGGCCTTCAGCTCCTCCAGCGTCACCGGCTTCGCGTTCGACACCGTCTCCTGGCGCGTCTTCGGATCAATCAGCACCGCGTCCCCGGTGGACGCCGGCACCGCCATCGCGCCCGGGCCGGCGCGCTGGACCTGGTACTTGCCCTGCGCCATGCCGGACAACTGGAACGCGGCCGCGCCGCGCTTCTCCAGGAAGACGACGACCTCCTCGCCCTCGGAGAAGGACGCGAGCCCGCTCACCACCTGGCCGATGTCGCCCATCCGGCCTCCCGGCTGGGTGACGACCACCGTGCCGCCGGGCTGCCCCTTGAGGGCCTCCGTCACCTGGATCTCCACGTCGGTGACGATGCGGCGGTTGTCTCCGCTCCACCGGCTCTGCACGCGCCGGACGACCCCCTGCACCACCGCGTCCGACGTCTGCGCCATCTGCGGCAGGTCCGTCCGCAGCATCGTGGTGGCCCCCACCGGCAGCCCTCCGAGCAGGGTGGCCAGCACCACCGTGCGAACCGCGTGTCGAATCGACATGGATAGTCTCCTTGGCCGCGCAGCCTAACCCCAAGCGGGCGGCTTGCGTTGACCCTCGTGCACCCGTCCTGCTATCGCGCGCCTGCTCATGGCTCCGTCAAAACCCCGCGTCCGCTTCGCTCCGTCACCTACTGGATACCTCCACATCGGAGGCGCCCGTACCGCGCTCTTCAACTACCTCTACGCGAAGCGCTACGGCGGGACCTTCATCCTGCGCATGGAAGATACGGACCAGGAGCGCTCCACGCCCGAGTCCGTCCAGGCCATCCTGGACGGCCTCGACTGGCTGGGCCTGGACTGGGATGAGGGCCCCGGCAAGGAGGACCCGAAGTACGGTCCCTACTTCCAGACCCAGCGGTTGGACACGTACCGGCGGCACGCCGAGCTGCTCATCTCCCAGGGCAAGGCGTTCCGGTGCTACTGCACCCGCGAGGAGATTACCCAGCGCCGCGAGGCCGTGGAGAAGGCGAAGGGCCCGGGGTCGTACAAGTACGAGGGCACCTGCCACGACCTGAAGGCCCCGCCCCCCGGCAAGAAGCTGGAGGACGCCGTCATCCGCTTCCGCATGCCCTCCGGCGAGGGCACCGTGTCGTTCAACGACAAGGTGCTGGGCACCATCACCAAGCCGTACTCGGACCTGGATGACTGGGTGATGATGCGGGCGGACGGCATCCCGCTCTACAACTACGGCTGCGTCATCGACGACCACCTGATGGACATCACCCTGGTGTCGCGCGGCCAGGAGCACATCAACTCCACCTTCCCGCAGTTGATGCTCTACCAGGCGCTGGGGTGGACGCCGCCGGACTTCGCGCACCTGCCGCTCATCCTGGGGCCGGACCGGGAGAAGCTCTCCAAGCGCAAGCACCCGGAAGCGGACGTGATGCTGCACAAGCGCACGGGCATCATGCCGGAGGCCCTGCTCAACTTCGTCATCCGCCTGGGCTGGAGCCACGGCAACGACGAGGTCATCAGCCGCGAGCAGATGGTGGAGTGGTTCGACTTCGACGGCGTGGGCAGCACCTCCGGCGTGTGGAACCCGGAGAAGCTCCAGTGGCTCAACCAGCAGTGGTTCAAGCTCCTGCCCCCGGCCGTGGTCGCGGAGCGGCTCGTCCCCTTCCTGGAGGCCCGCGGCTTCCAGGCGAAGGGGGACGCGCGCCTGGAGCCGCTGGTGCTCGCGCTGCGCGAGCGCTCGCGCACCCTGGAGGAGATGGCGAACACCGCGTCCATCTACTTCAAGAGCGGCGTCACCCTGGATGAGAAGGCCGCCGCCAAGCACCTGGGCGGGGACTCGCTCAACCTCCTGCGCCAGGCCCGGGAGAAGCTGGCCGCCCTGCCCGCCTGGACGGTGGAGCCGCTGGACGGAGTGGTGAAGACGGTGAGCGAGGCCGCCCAGGTGGGCATGGGCAAGGTGGCCCAGCCCATCCGCGTGGCCATCACCGGCAACACCACCAGCCCCGGCATCGGGGAGACGCTGCTGCTCGTGGGGCGCGAGGAAGCCCTCAAGCGCATCGACGCGGCGCTCGCTCGCGGGACGTGAGATTGCCGGTGGACGCGGGCATCGCCGGGCCCTATCTTGGCCGGCGATGACGCGACCGCTTGACAGCCTGAGACCGCATTTCTATAAGGCGCGCCCGCTCGGGGCGGTGCTGTTGGCCCTCTGGGCAACGGCTTCCGGCGCCGAGCTGGTGAACGGCGCGCAGATTCCGGATGGTGCCCAGAAGGTGGGCGAGAACAGGTACCGGGCTTCGCGAGACTTCGAAGCGACGCTCGACTACTACAAGAACGTCTACCCGACCTCGAGCTACCCGAGGCGGTCGATCGTCAACCAGCCGGGCGTCAAGGCCGTGCACATCTCCAACCCCTCCGGGAAGAACTTCGAGGGGCTGAATATTTACGAAGCGAACGAAGAGGTTCGCATCTACGTCGTCCCGCTGCAGGGGGCGGCGAAGCCGGCGAAGAAGAACGAAGGCAAGCCGGTCAGGAAAACGAAGTAGTTGAAGTCAGCAGCAGAAGTCGGTAGTAGAAGCGCCCGCAACAACGCAGCCCGCAGCACGCAGCGCCTTGGGGAATCGTCTAACGGCAGGACAGCAGACTCTGACTCTGCTTATCTAGGTTCGAATCCTAGTTCCCCAGCTGAAAATCTCCGGTTGACGAAGCAAAACGGAGAATGTAGGAAGCAGCAGCAGAAACGAAGCGGTTGTAGGGAAGCAAGCCGGCCCTGTCGTCTAGTGGTTAGGACGGAGCCCTCTCACGGCTCAAACTCGGGTTCGAATCCCGGCAGGGTCACAAATGAGACGCCCACCTTCGGAAACGAAGGTGGGCGTTTCGCTTTGCGGGCCATGGGCCATGTTGCCCTGCCCTCGCGTCCAGGTGGCTGGACGCGGGCCTCGGCGGCCCGGTGGCCCGGGCGCTCCTCCGCTTCAGTTCGGGGCCGCGATGCTCTGACGGAAGGCGTCCAGCGCGGCGGTGAGCCGCTGCTGGGCGCGCTGGATGCCCCGGCGCATCAGCAGCATCCGCACCTTCTCCGGCAGGACGCGCGCGGCGTTGGACTGGCCGTAGCCCACCAGGTCCATGCGCAGGGTGATGGCATCCAGGAGGTCGCTCAGGTCGGCGTCCGCGCTGGCCAGGAGCACCACGTCCGGGGAGCGGCCCTGGAGGCGCTCCGCCAGCGTGTGCCACTGGGGGTCGCCGGTCTCCACCACCACCACGTCCGCGCTCTCCAACTGGGGCGAGTACGGCGGCAGCTCCACCACTTCAAAGGACGCGTCCCGCAGCACCTTCACGGCCTCGGCGCTGCCCACCACCGCGACGTTGCCGCCGTGGCCCAGGCGCACCGCCTGCTCGTAGTTGCGCAGCTCCGTCTCCAGCGCCTCGTGCGCGGGCTCCGGCGCGTCCCGGCCCGCGTCCAGCAACGCCGCCGCCTGCCGGGCCATCTCCCGGGCGCCGTCCCGCGTGCGCACGCGCTCCGAGCGGCGCTCCAGCGCGGCGCGCACCTTGGCCCGCAGCACGCGCAGGTCATCGAAGGGCTTCACGATGTAGTCGCTGGCACCGGCGGCGAACGCGGCGATGACGGACTCGGAGCTGGCGTAGGCGGTGATCATCACCGCCTCCAGCGCGGGCTGCATCCGCCGCGCCTCGGCGATGAGCTCCACCCCGCCCATGCCGGGCAGGTTCTTGTCCGTCACCAGCACGTCGAAGCGCTGGTCCTTCAAGAGGACGAGCGCCTCCTCCGCGCTGCCCACGGGGGAGACGATGAGGTCCGCTTCGCGCGCCAACAGGCGCACGCAGATGTCGAGCACCACCGGCTCGTCATCCACCAGCAGCACCTTCGAGGCGAGCGTCCCCCGCCCTTCCCCTTCACCTTCACCGGTCTCGAACGGGAGATCCATGAATTGGGAGGATCGCACAGCTCTCGTCCAACTTCGAGGGTGGGAAACAGGCGCGCCCACTATGCTCTCCCGGTGAGCTTCGAAGACGCGCTGCGGGAGAACCGGGTGCCCCCGCGGCTGGGCGACGTGCGGCTTTTCTACGACGGGGGGCGGCTGGTGGGGGAGTCCCTGCCGCCGCCCTGGACGCTGCGGCTGTTGCCCACGCTCCTCGTGGCCGGGGCCGCCGTATGCACGGGGGTGGGCTTGCTGCTGCTCGTGCTGGACACCGCCCCGACGCCGGGCCCCGCGACGCTGCTGCTCCTGCTGGCGGGGGGACTGGTGGGCGGCGCGCTGGTGACGGAGGCGCGGCTGCGGCGGCGGCGCTTCGTGCTGCACTTCAAGACGGAGTCGCTGCGGCTGGAGACGCTCGCGTGGGCGCCGGGCGCGGCCCGCACGGAGGTCTTCCCCTTCGACGATGTGCGCGCGGTGCACATCGTCCAGCCTCCGAAGGGCGGATACGCACTCGTGGTGGAGTACGGCCCGGAGGCCGCGCCCCGGCGCGCACTCCTGGTGCGGGACGTGCGGGCGCAGGAGAGCGACACCCTCTACCGGGTGTGGCGGCTGCTGCACAACGCCTTCGGGCTCAAGGGAGCGGGGCTCGCTTGAAGGTGAGCTCGATTTCGGTGCCCTCGCCCGGCGTGGACGCCAGGCGGAGCTGACCGCCGAACTGCGTCACCAGCTCCCGGCAGATGGACAGGCCCAGCCCCGTGCCGATGCCCACGGGCTTCGTGGTGAACAGCGGCTGGAACACCTTCTCCTGGAGCGCCATGGGGATGCCGCAGCCGTTGTCCGACACGGTCAGCACCACGTCCTCTTCCCGCGCCGCCCACCGCACGTCGATGCGGCCCGGACGGTCCGTGCCCTCCATGGCCTGCGCCGCGTTGACGATGAGGTTGAGCAGCACCTGGCACAGCTTCACCGGCCCGAAGACGATGCGGATGGGCTCGCCGTTGCTGGTGAGCCGCGCCCGGTCGCGCACCTCCGCTCGCGCCAGCTTCACCGCGAAGGAGACGACCTCCGCCACCTCCGCGGTGGCCTCCATGTCCTCGCCACGCGCCTGCGCGCGCAGGCCCAGCGCCACGCCGCGCAGGTGGGTGGCACCCTCGGACAGGTCCTTGATGAGGGACGGCAGGTCCTCGATGGTGGAGGACACCTCCGCGTCCGGATCCGTGGCCAGGTGCTTCGACACGTACTGCACCACCCGCTCCATGTCCCGCTGGAGCGAGGACACGTTCTGCGTGAGGTAGCCCACCGGGCCCATCAGCTCGTGCGCGATGCCCGCCGTCACCTGCCCCAGCGTGGCCAGACGCTCGGACTTCATCATCCGGCCCTCCACCTCGCGGATGCGCAGCTCCAGCCGGGCAATCTTGAGCGAGTCCTCCAGCGCCGCGAGCAGCTCCGCGCGGTCCCACGGCTTGACGAAGTAGCGCGTCACCTGTCCGCGGTTCACCGCGTCGATGACGGCCTGCATGTCCGCGTACGCCGTCACCAGCATGCGCTTGGCGTCCGGCGCGATGGTGCGGGCCCGCTCCAGCAGCTCCACGCCCGTCATCCCCGGCATGCGCTGGTCGGACAGCACCACGCCAATCTCCGAGCGCCGCTGCTCCAGGAGCGCCAGGGCCTCGTTGGGGGACGAGCACCGGAAGATGCGAAACCGCTGCCCGAAGTTGGCGTCGAACACCCTCAGGTTGAGGGCGTCGTCGTCCACGTACAGCACGGCGGGCAGGTCCGAGGCGTTCATGGAGCTCCTCCAGACCGTGGCTTCCTCATCCGGAAGACAGGCTGGTCGCGCCGAGGATAACGCGCACGTCCGGCCGCGCGCCTGGGGGTACCTTGTACCCAGGCCGAAAGCGAACGTCGCGCACAGCACTCCGCCTCAGACGGAGGCGTTCCCGAGCGCGAGGGCCACGGTGTCCACCGACGGGAAACGGCCCCGCGGCAGTGTGCCCAGGAGCGACACCACGTGGGAGGGCGCTTCGTTCTCGCGCGCCACCCAGATCAACTGCTCCGCGGTCAGCGGATACACCGCGCCGCGCAGCGCCTGCTGCAGCGAGTGCGCCAGGGACACCACCGGGGTCAGCGGGGCCTCTGAAGGCTCCACCTCCCGCAGTCCAAGTCCCAGGCGCTCACGAGTCATGTCGTCGTTCATTGAGTGAGAAGTTAAGCAGCGAACCCCGCCGCCTGCCGACCTTTTTTCGCCGTCCGAAGGGAGTCAGGCAGGCAGGCGCTCTGCCCCTCCATCCCACCGGGTGGCCACACCAGCGCGGGCATCCCACCGTACCGCCACGGAAGTCCTACCCACACCCCCGACTCCGGGGAGGAGTAACGCACCATGGCGAACACGAAGAACGAGGACGTGAAGCCGGTGAAGCACGTGGAGGCCACGCGCCCGGAGCCGTGGCCCGGCATCCAGGGCCGCAGCCAGGAGCACGAGGAGGAGCTGGAGACGGGCACGCGCCGCGCGGAACAGGCGGACGTCACCGAGGCCCAGCGCAAGCTGGAGAAGGACGTCGAGAAGGACGAGCCGACGCGGGAGTAGCCCCATGCCAGGCCCCGCCCCCGTGCGTGTCACACGGGGGCGGAAGCCGGCGGACCGCTCGACCGCTAGAACAGCAGCCGCGAGGGGTGCTCCAACAGCCCCTTCAGCTCGCGGAGGTACTCCGCGCCGGTGGCCCCGTCGATGACGCGGTGGTCACCCGACAGCGTCACCGTCATCATCTTGCGCACCGCCAGTTGGCCGTCACGCACCACGGCCTTCTCCGCCACGGCGCCCACCGCGATGATGGCGGACTGGGGCGGGTTGATGACGGCGATGAACTGGTCGATGCCGTACATGCCCAGGTTGCTCACCGTGAGCGAGCCGCCGTTGTACTCGGCCGGCTTCAGGGCGCGCTTGCGGGCGCGCTCCGCCATGTCGCGGGACTCGGCGGAGATGGCCTGCAGGCCCTTGAGGTCCGCGTCGCGGATGATGGGGGTGATGAGCCCGTCCTCGATGGCGACCGCGATGCCCACGTCCACGGTGCCGTAGTGCAGCACCTGGTCGCCCTGGAGCGACACGTTCATCTTCGGTGAACGGCGCAGCGCGATGGCCGCCGCCTTCACGATGATGTCGTTGACGGACACCTTGAGGTCCAGCGCCTTGGCCTCCTCACGGATCTTCACCGCGGCGTCCATCTCCACCTCCACCGTCAGGTAGAAGTGCGGCACGCCGGGCTTCACCTCCGACATGCGCTGGCCAATGACCTTGCGCATGGAGGACATGGGCACCGCCTGCGGCTCCGGACGCGTGCCGAAGGCGCGAACCTCCGGCTGCGCGGCCTTCTTCGCCGCCGGCGCCTGCGCGGGAGCCTTCGCCAGGCCCTGGCCCAGCGCCTGCTCCACGTCGCGCTTCACCACGCGGCCCAGCGGGCCGGTGCCGCGCACCTGGCTGATGTCCAGCCCGCGCTCCTGGGCCATGCGCTTCGCCAGGGGGCTTGCGCGCAGCCGGCCGCCAGCGCCGGAGGCCGGAGCCTGGGGCTCGCGGCGCAGCGGGACGACCTGTCCCCCGGCGGGCGCGGACGGAGCCGCGGCGGCGGGAGCGGAAGCCTTCGGGGCGGCCGGAGCCTGGGGCGCGGCCGCCGGAGCGGAGGCCCCGGCCCTGGCACCCTTGGGCGCGAGGAACGCGATGGGCGCGCCGACCTTGGCCATGTCACCCGCCTGCACCGTGATGCGCGCGAGCGTGCCGTCGTCGTACGCCTCCACCTCGAGGTTGGACTTGTCCGTCTCCACCTCGGCGATGGCGTCCCCGGAGGAGACCTTGTCCCCTTCCTTCTTCAGCCACTTGACGATCTTCCCCTCCGTCATCGTCGGAGAGAGGCTGGGCATCAGGATGGCAATCCCCTCGCCCGCGCCGCTGGCGGCGGGAGCCGAGGCCTGCTCGGGAGGCTTCGGGGCGGCGGCGGGAGCGGCGGCCTTGGGGGCCTCCGCCTTCTGGGGCGCGGGGGCCGAAGGCGCACCACCACCGGTGGCCTTCTCACCCTTGGCACCGAGGAAGCCGATGGGCGAACCCACCGTGGCGACCTCGCCCTCGGGCACGGCGATTTCAATGAGGTAGCCGTCGTCGAAGGCCTCCACCTCGAGGTTGGACTTGTCCGTCTCAACCTCGGCGATGGCGTCTCCGGAGGAGATCTTGTCTCCCACCTTCTTCAGCCATTTGACGATCTTCCCCTCCTTCATCGTCGGGGAGAGGCTGGGCATCTGGATGGGCGTCGCCATACGCGTTCAGGCTCCCTCGCGGTACAGGACCTTCTTGATGGCGGCGATGATCTTGGGCGCGTCCGGCTGGGTCGCGTTCTCCAGGTTCGCCGCATAGGACATGTTCACATCCAACCCGGTGACGCGCACGACCGGCGCGTCCAGGTCGTCGAACGCCTGGGACTGGATGAGGTCCACCACGGACGCGCCCACACCGGCCAGCGCCCAGCCCTCTTCGCAGATGACCGCGCGGTTCGTCTTGCGCACGCTCGCGAGGATGGCCTCCTCGTCCAAGGGGCGCAGGGTGCGCAGGTCCAGCACCTCCACGCTGATGCCTTCCTTCGCCAGGGCCTCCGCGGCCTCCATGCAGAAGTAGTACATCCGGCTCCAGGTGATCAGCGTGACGTCCGTGCCCTCACGCTTCACGTCCGCCTTGCCCAGCGGGACGATGTGCTCGCCTTCCGGCACCTCGCCCTTGATGGCGTAGAGGCGCTCGCCCTCGAACATGACCACCGGGTTCTCGTCCCGGATGGCGCTCTTGAGCATGCCCTTGGCGTCCGCCGGGGTCGCCGGGGCAATCACCTTCAGGCCGGGGAAGTGCGCGTAGTTGGCCTCCAGCGCCTGGCTGTGCTGGCTGGAGAGCCGGCCGCCCGCGCCGCCCGGGCCGCGGAACACGATGGGGCAGCGCAACTGGCCGCCGCTCATGTGGCGCAGCTTGGCCGCGTTGTTGACGATCTGGTCCATCGCCAGGATGGCGAAGTTCCAGGTCATCATCTCCACCACCGGACGCAGGCCCACCGCCGCCGCGCCCACGGAGAGGCCCGTGAAGCCCAGCTCGCTGATGGGCGCGTCGATGATGCGCGCGCTGCCAAACCTGTCCAGCAGGCCCTGGGACACCTTGAACGCGCCGTTGTAGCGGCCCACTTCCTCGCCAATGAGGAACACATTGGCGTCGCGCTCCATCTCCTCGGCGAGCGCCTGGTTCAACGCTTCGCGATACATCAACTCGGGCATCGTCGGCTCCGAACTCGAATCTCGAAAGGGTAGTGGCTTGGAGGGAACGTGAGCGCTAGCGGCTCAGGCCCGCCTTCTTGTCCGCCTGCTCGGCCTCGGCGCGGGGCTCCAGGTCCCAGGTCACCTTCAGCTCCTGGCCCGACGGGTACTTCGGCCAGTTGGTGACCTTCACGCCCAGCACGCGCTCGCGCGGGCGCACGTCCTCCTCGCCCGGCTCCACGATGGTGTCGCGCCACAGCTCGTCCACGCTGGGCTCGGGCGACTCGTCGGCGAACTTCACCGCCGCGTCCACCGCGCGCTTCTCTTCCTCTTCAATGGCCTCGAAGTCCGCCTCGGACAGGCCAAGGCCCTGCTTCATCGCGAACTCGCGCAGCTTCGGGATGGGGTCGTTCTTGCGCTCGTCCTCCACCTCCTGCTTGGTGCGGTAGTTCGCGGGGTCCGCCATGGAGTGGCCGCGGAAGCGGTACGTGTTCGCCTCCATCAGCACGGGGCCCTTGCCCGCGCGGCAGTACTCGGCGGCGTCCTTCACGGCCTCGTACATCTTGAGGACGTCCATGCCGTCCACGGCCTCACCGCGCATGCCGTACGCGGAGGCGCGCTTGTGGATCTCCGGCACCGCGGACGTGCGCGCGATGGCCGTGCCCATGCCGTAGCGGTTGTTCTCGCAGATGTAGATGACCGGCAGCTTCCACTTCTGCGCCATGTTGAAGGTCTCGTGGAACGAGCCCTGGTTGGCGGCCGCGTCGCCGAAGAAGCACACCGTGACGCGGTCTTCGTTGCGGTAGCGGCTGGCGAAGGCCATGCCCGCCGCGAGCGGAATCTGCCCGCCGACGATGCCGTAGCCGCCGTAGAAGTGGTGCTCGATGTCGAAGATGTGCATCGAGCCGCCCTTGCCCTTGCTGTAGCCGGAGCCCCGGCCGAACAGCTCCGCCATGACCATCCCGGCGTCGCTGCCACGCGCCAGCGGCTGGCCGTGGTCGCGGTAGGCGGACAGCATGTAGTCATCCGGGCGGATGGCCTCGTTGCAGCCCACCGCCACGGCCTCCTGGCCGATGTAGAGGTGGCAGAAGCCGGCGATCTTCCCCAGCGTGTACTGCTGGCCGGCCCGCTCCTCGAAGCGGCGCAGGAGGTACATCTTCCGGTACATCGTCAACAACAGGTCCTTCGAGTACGCGCTGGCCACCGCGGCATGCCTCCGTCTGGGCCGCCCCTGAAGACCCGAGGGGGAAGGGCGGCGAACGCCGTGCGCCTCTTAGCGCGCGGCCATGGGACTTCCAAAGCCTTTCAGAAACCGTCGTCCATCACGCCTTTCTTTCAGGCGCGCTGCGTCACGTCCTCCATGGAGAAATGGGGCACCGACACGATGCCATCCATCAATTCCACGGCCCGTCCCGAGTGGTCCGTGGCCAGGTGGATGACCGTCGCCTCCGGGAAGCGGTGGCGGTAGTCATTGGCGTGTGTGGGTTCATTGTCGAACGCCGCCACGACGGTGCCCATGCGGCCCAGGCGCGCGTGCGCGTCGCGCTTGAAGGCGTCGTCGTTCTCCGCGAGCGTGGGCTTCATGATGAGGTGCACGCGCCCGTCCGCGCCGGGGGGCGTCACCATCCCGCAGCGCGCGAGGCAGGCCACGGTGCCCTCGCGCATCGCCTCGTGGCGGCCCGTCAGGTAGACGACCTGCGCGCCCGTGGCGGCCACCGCCTGGGTGAAGTCCGCCGCGCCATCAATGGCCTCGTCGGAGACGCAGTAGGCGCTGGTGAAGAAGCGCTCCTGCCAGAAGGCGCGCGCGTCCGCGTAGCGCTGCTCCACCTCCGCGTCCTCCAGGCCGCACGCGCGCATGGCGGCGCGCATGTCCCAGCCGGTGTCCCAGTGGCGCGGCTCGCACACGGAGAGCAGGTGCAGGGACCGCGCGTCGCCGTACTCGCGCAGGATGCGCGCCTGGCGGGGGCGGTTGTCGAAGAGGGTGGAGTCCAGGTCGAAAGCCAGGACCGCCTGGGGGCCGAGCGAGCGGGCCTTGTCCAGGATGTTCCGGAGGGCCTCGCGCCAGTCCGGCTTCACGCGCTGCTTGAGATCTTCAAAAGCCATGGACGCCGGAAGATACATGCCCCCGGCGCGGGGCGGCCCATCAAATCACGCGCCCTGGCGCCACGCGGCCGGTTGGATGGGCACCGACCCCGCGGGCTCCGTGCCCTCCGCAAGGACTCCGGGGGCGCGGGCGAAGTTCTGCATGCGCTGGATGCCGTTGCGGTCCAACACCAGGCGGACCAGTTGCGCGGATTCATGACGCACGCCGTCTTCCATCACCGTGAAGCGGAAGACCAGGTCCACCGGGTAGCGCTTCGCGCCGCGGATGTGGCCCACGGAGAAGTCCCCCAGGTCCACGTATTCCAGCGCGAACTCCGGCTCGTCCATGTCGCGCAGGAAGCGCCCCACGTTCAGCCGGAGGATGTCCGTGACGCCCGTGAGGCCGCGCTCGGAGCGGGGCAGCAGGCGCGCGTCCAGCACGATGCGCTTCTGGTAGCGGATGACGGCCTCGGACAGCTCGCCCTGGGACACGGTGAGGAAGTCGTCCTGCAGCCGCAGCGACGACACCGCCTGCGGCACCTTCACCGCCGCGCCGTAGTCCACGCGCTCCTCGCACGTGCCGATGGCGCGCGCCGTGACGGGGTCCACCAGGTCCGTGGTGCGGTCGTAGAGGTGCGTGGCGGCCACGCGGCTGAACATGCGCCGCAGCCCTTCCTTGATGCGGTCCTTCATCATGTAGCCGACCACGGCCACCAGGAAGAAGTTGAGGCTCACCTGCGTGAAGCGCACCTGCGCCCAGAGCGCCACCGACGTGGCGAAGGCCATGGCCACGCCCGCCGCGATGGCGAACAGCACCTCCTCCCAGCCCTGCCGCCGCTGGCGCCTGCGCGAGGACAGGAAGAGCACGTTCATGCAGAACTTCTTCAGGAAGCCCAGCCGCTGCATGTACTCCTCGTTGTCCCCGGTGGGGCTCAACACGGAGCGCAGCCGGTGCTCCTTGCGGTAGGACTCCTCGCGCAGCACCGCCTCCATCAGCCCCTTGCGCAGGGGCAGCCACGGGCCGGTGCGCGGCAGCGCGTCCATGTCCGCCACCGCGCGGCGGAAGAACTGCTCCACCAGCAGGCTGACGTACTCGTCCACCAGCCGCAGCGACGCGCGCGTCTTCTCCTGGAGCTTCGCCTCGCCGGTGGCGCGCAGCCACGCCCGGAAGCGCTCCAGCACCACGGGCACGGAGTCCCCCGCCTGCCGCACCACCGCCTCAAGGTCCACCCTCCCCGCCTCGCCGACCTTCGCGTCACAGCGCGTCTCCACCGTGGTGGCGAACCGGCGCAGCGCGCCCCGCAGCACGCACGAGAAGAGCTTCGCCTGGTAGACGACGTCCGCCTCCGGCGCCACGCCCGTGCGCTGCCACGCCTCCAGCTTCACCAGCGGCGAGCCCTCCGACGACAGGAGCTCTCCCAGCCCCATCACCGGCGTCTTGAAGCGCACGTAGTTGTGGATGTCCGCGTAGAAGTCCGCGCGCGGGTACGTCTCCGCGTCGATGTTCAGGCTCGACGGCAGGAAGAGGTAGGCCTCCACCAGGTAGCGCGTCTCGTCCGCGCCCGTGGGCTGGTACTCGAGCTTGATCTCGAACTGCTTGCGGTCGTGGACGTCGAACCGGCTGTGGAGTGCTTCAGGGGCCTGGGACACGGACGCCAGTCTATGTCACAGGCCTGTCACACGGGAGCCACCCTCACCGAAGGATGGGCAAGCGTCCGGGGCGACACACCCGGACGCGCTCCCGTGGAGCTTCAACCGTTGGTGCCCGTACGGGAAGAGGACGCGCCCGGCAGGGCGCCCGGGACGACGTCGCCCACCGGCAGGGGCGCCGCCCTGGGCTGGGGCTTCGCGTTCCACACGCGCGACGCCAGCACCAGGCCCACGACGGCCAGCGGCAGCATGGCCAGGGGCCACGGCTTCCAGTTGGCGGGGTCCTTCATGGCGTCGCCGGTGGGGAGGATCCGCCCGTAGACGAGCGCGTGGATGGCCGTGCCCGCGTACACCGCGCCGTCGATGATGCCCACCACGATGCCCGCGTTCTTCTTGCCGCCGAAGTCCATGGTGGCCGTGCCGGACAGCATGCCGTGCACGCCGATGACGCACAGGGACATGAACACCACGGACCAGCCGGCGCCCACCGTGCCCAGCAGGAACACCGCGCCGACCGCGCCCAGCAGCAGGCCCGCGTAGAGCACCGCGGACACGGGGCCCCGGCGCGAGTCGAAGAGGCGGTCGCTGATGACGCCCGCGAACATGCCGCCCAGGATGCCGGCGACGCACGACAGCATGCCCCAGTTGGAGGCCACGAAGCCGCCGGACTCCCCCACCGCCTTGGCGTACTTGGGGAACCACTGCATCACCGCGTTGCGCAGGAAGCCGCTGCAGAACTCCACGCCCAGGATGATGAGGATGACGCGGTTGCTCAGGAGCTTGCCGAACAACTGCGGCACGCTGAGCGCGGGGCCCGTCTCACCGCTGGACGCGTCCGCCGTGTCGAAGTCCGGGTGGCCCGTCTGGGACGGCGTGTCGCGGATGACGAAGAAGTCCAGCACCAGGAAGGCCAGGAGCAGCGCCGCGGGCACGAAGAACACCCACCACACCGGCGCCGCGTCCGCGATGAAGCGGCACCAGTCGAACGCGAAGTACAGGCCCAGCGAGATGAGGATGCCGAACACGCCGCCCAACTGGCCGCGCTCGCGCACGTGGAACCACGACGCGTTCACCTTGACGATGGAGACCGCGCCGAAGCTCTGGAAGTACATGTTCACGCTGTAGAGGAACGCGAGCCACGCGACCACGCCGCCCGGCGGGGCCCAGCCGTTCTTCAGCACCGCGTACACCAGGCCGCCCATGGCGATGTTCGCCGCCGCGCTGCCGCCCGCGGACAGGAGGATGGTGAAGCGGCCGCCCAGCTTGTCCGTCAGCGGGCCGTTGAGCAGGAAGGCCACGCCGTACGTCAGCGTCCCCCAGAAGAAGATGGTGGCGAAGTCCGCGTTGGACGTCTGCGCGCCCATGGCGCTGGTCGCCACGTTGACGTTGTAGCGCCCCATGTAGAGGAACGCGTACGTCAGGCCCAGCGGGAACCAGTTGAAGAAGCGGCGGCGGCGGAACGCATCGGTGTGCCCCAGCTCCACCTTCGGCAGCCGGGAGAGCACCAGGCCAATGGCCCCGAGCAGGATGACGATGGGGAGGAGCTGGGCCAGCCACGGGGGCAGCGACGACATGCGACGAACCTCGCCTGCTAAAGGAAGCGGAACGGGGCGGCACCCTACCCCGTCCGTCCTCGGCCCGGAAACAGCAAGCGGCTTTCAGGAAAGCCGGGCGAGCAGCCGCGTGAGGGAGACCTCCGTCTTCGCGTCCGCGATGTCACCCCGGCGGCACGCGTCCAGCACCGCCAGGAGCGGCCGCCACTGCAGGTGGATGCCCTCCTCCAGGGGAGAGCCGTCTCCCTCCACCTCACCCTGCGCCACGCCGGTGACGTCCACCGCGGCCGGGAAGACCTTCTCCGACAGGATGCCCGGCGCGAGGAAGAACGCGCCGCCCAGGAGCTGGATGTCCTCCGGCCGCACCGTGTAGCCCGCCTCCTCCTTGACCTCCTCCGCCGCGCGGCGGCGAAGCCCCTCCTCGCCCTTGTCCGCGGGCTCCAGCAGGCCCGCGACGATCTCCTCCACGCGCAGATGGCTCACCGTGTCAGGCACGGTCATGGACGCGGTCTGCTCGCGGCGGAAGTACGCCGCGGGCCGCAAATTCATGCGCGTCAGGACTTCCACGTTTCCATCCGGGGCGCGGCGGTAGATGAGCACCGACACCGCGTCCAACCGGGGCCGGTCCACCACGTCCACCCGGTACACCGGAGACGACGAGCCATCCGCGCGCCGGTTGCGGCAGCGCAGCCGGCGCACCCGGAGGAAACCTTCGTCACAACGCGCCGTGGCGGAGAAATCCTCGATGATCTCGATGTCAGTCACATTGGAACTGCTGGGACGCATGTCTGCCTGCTCTCCTGGTGTCCTGGTAGGTGGAGGTGCCACGGTGGCGTTGCTTGCCCGTGCACCCTTGATCCCGTAGGTTGCGCCGTCCTCAAGTCGTCACTCCCTACGAATCACGGATCCGCCACGAATGTGTCGCGCACTGCTCGGCCTCTTCTGCGCCTGCGCCCTGGCCCTCGCCTCGTGCATGCCTGTGCTGGAAGGCCAGGATTACCACCTTGAAGGTCAGGAGGTGCGGCTTACCCTCCTCCATACCTCTGACATCCACTCGCGGCTCGTCCCGTACGACTTCACGCCGCTGAAGACAGACCAGGACCTGGAACTCATCCCGGAGGCCGGTCCGTTCGGCGGTGCCACGCGCATCGCGTCCATCCTCAAGCGCGAGCGCGCCAAGGGCGACCGCGTCCTGCACCTGGACTCCGGTGACTGCTTCCAGGGCGCGCCCATCTTCAACGTGAACACGGGCGAGGCGGAGTTCCGCTTCCTCTCCGAGTCCCGTCTGGACGCCGCCGTGGTGGGCAACCACGAGTTCGACGCGGGCGCGCTCAACTTCGTCCAGAAGGCGCGCAACTTCGCCAACTTCCCGCTGCTGGCCGCCAACTACTACTGGGACGACCCGAAGACGACCGGCACCAACGGCGCCTCCATGGTGACCAACCCCTACACCATCCGGACGGTGAAGGGCCTGCGGGTGGGCATCATCGGCATGGCGAACATCTCGTCGCTCAACTCCATCGTGGAGGGCGGCAACAGCCTGCAGGTGACGCCGCTGGAGCAGAACGAGGCCGCGCGCTCCTACGTGGAGCTGCTGCGTCCGGTGACGGACCTGATTGTCATCGTCAGCCACCTGGGCCTCACCGAGGACCAGGATCTCATCCAGGGCTACGAGGCCTACTATGAGTACGGCCGCGCCAAGCCCTTCATCAACCGCGCGCACGACGCGTGGAAGGTGCTGGAGTGGTTCGGGCCGGAAGGCAACGACAAGTCGGTGGTGCGCGTGCACATCGCGGGCGTCAGCGGCATGGACGTGGTCCTGGGCGGCCACCTGCACGTGGTGCTCAACCCGCCGCAGTTGGTGACGGACCCCGCCGGACGCAAGGTCGTGCTGTCGCACTCGGGCGCGTTCGCCAAGTACGTGGGCCGCCTGGAGCTGGTCGTGAAGATGCCGAACCAGCGGGGCGAGGAGAACGGCGCCGAGGTCGTCAGCCAGGACTACCACGCGTTCCCGGTGGACGGCCTCTGGTGCAACGAGGCGATGCGCAAGTACCGCTTCGACGACAACATCTTCTGGGACCCGGGCGAGTTCATCAACGCGCCGGGCGTGCGCGAGGCCATGGTGGAGTGCGGCAAGCAGGAGGACGCGCAGACGACGGACCTGCTCATCCCGTACCTGCTGGGCATGGACGTGAAGCTGCAGCTCACCTCCATCTTCTCCTACGCGCCGCTGGACGTGCAGCGCCGCAACAACTCCAACGGCGGTGACAGCCCGCTGGGCAACATCGCCGCGGACTCCATGCGCAAGCGCAACCGCGTGGAGGCGGAGATGGCGCTCACCAACTCCCTGGGCATCCGCGACAACCTCTACGCGGGCGTGGTGACGCAGGAGGCGATGTTCAACGTGTTCCCCTTCGAGAACACCATCAACATCATGTACCTGTCCGGCGTGGAGATGCAGGAGATGTTCGACTTCGTCACCGAGCGCTCCGCGGAGCGCGGGTGCGTGAGCCAGGCGCAGATCTCCGGCGCCCGCTTCACCATGGACTGCGCCCAGGTGCAGCTCAACGACCTGCGCATCGCGTGCACGCCGGCCACGGTGGCCACGGACTGCCCCCAGGAGAACCGCGAGGGCCACGCGCCCTGGACCTGCCTGGAGGACACCGCCGGTTCGCGCTGCTGGGCGCACACGGGCATCGACATCGAGATCAACGGCAAGCCGCTGGACACCAACGGCACCTACAAGGTCGCGGTGAACGACTACATCGCCAAGGGCGGCTCCGGCTTCACGGTGCTCAAGCGCAACACCACGCGCATCGAGACGGGCATCAGCCTGCGCGACTCGCTCATCGGCTACATGCAGGGCTTCTGCAACTGCGACGACCTGCTCAACGGCCGCGAGACGTCCAGCAACGGCACGCGCTGCGGGTCGCTGGTCGGCGGCAAGTGGACGGTGGACGAGAAGACGCTGAACTCCTGCAAGGTGTCCAAGGACTTCGAGCAGGGGCTCGACAGGACCGTGGGCAGTTGCTCGTGCCGGGACCTGCTCAAGGTGACGGACGACCCGAAGGAGCAGCCGGCGGCCATGGCCCGCTGCGGCCTGCCGGACATGACGAAGCAGGCCGCCGTGGAGCAGTGCGCGCTGCCCCAGGGCCCCTACACCGGCCGCTGCACCTGCCGGGACCTGCTGGTGGGCGGCAACCCCACCTGCGGCAACGTGACCAGCCAACTGCGTTCGTTCTGTGAGAAGCCCACAGCCATGCCCATCGCGAGCGCCATCGAGGATGGCCGCATCGGGCGGAGGGTGAAGTGATGAAGCGGCTCTTCCTGCTGTCCACGCTGGCCCTGGCGGCCGGCTGCTACACGAAGGAGTCCGAGGCGCCCACCGGGCTCACCTCCTTCCGCGTGGAGGTGACCAGCATCACCACCGCGGGCTCGCCCGGGACGCTGCTGCCGGTGGTGAACGCCTGCGCGGCGAAGTACGGCAACGACCAGGCGGCGGTGCCGCCGGAGATGCGCGGCACGGCGGACTGCCCCTACACCCTGCCCCGCGGGGACGTGGACATCGGCCTGTCCATCACCGCGCTGGACGGCCTGGGCGGGGAGATGACGTCCTTCAACGGGCCGGTGTCCTTCCGGATCATCCCGGGCGACCTGACCGGTGAGTACCGCCACCGCTGGGCGCAGCTCACCAACGGCAAGGGCACCGGCAGCGTGCGCGTGGCCCACCTGTACGGCGAGACGCACGTCTGGGTGCAGGACCAGGACCTGGAGCTGCTCTACGCGGACGGCGGCGTCGTGGGCGACCTGTCCCAACTGCCCCAGGAGCCGGCCACGCGCACCCTCGCGACCGGCCTGTCCCCGGGCATCCGCTTCGAGGAGCCGTCGCTCGCCACCATCAACCTGCCGGAGGGCGGCTCGGAGACGAGCGTCTTCACCAAGCAGTTCATGCGCGTGGGCCGCAACCCGGAGTCCGGCGAGCCGCTGACGCAGAACTGCGACCCGTCCGACCCGAACAACGGCAAGCAGATGATGCTGCTGGTGACGGGCACGGACTCCAGCGGCTTCTACGTCACGGACATGACGGCCTGCCGCGTGCTGGAGAAGAGCGTCGCGGGCGCCAACGTCCAGACGGCGGAGCCGGACGGCTACAACCCCGGCCGCTTCAACAGCATCTACATCTACAACTACTCCTTCCCGGAGGGGCTGGACTCCGGCGACCTGCTCTGGACGCTGTCCGGCACGGTGGCGGAGTTCACCAACACCACGCAGATGAGCTTCCCCGCGTGGACGCTGCGGGAGAACGTGCGCCTCCTGCCGCAGGACCAGTGGAACAAGTACCTGGACCAGGTGCCGCCCGTGGAGGTCAACGGCCGGCTGTGCGGCTACAGCAACTCGCCGTACCTGGACGACATCCTGTGCGGCTACAGCTACAAGAACTACAAGATGGAGAGCCTGGAGTCCTCCCTGGTGAAGCTGCGCCGGGTGAAGTTCCCCAAGGTCTTCCGCAACTGCGACGCCAACGGCAACAACGACATGCCCATGTTCTGCCCGGTGGGCAGCAGCGCGTCGCGCACCTGGCAGAACTGCTTCGAGGAGCCGCCGGATGATCCGGACCTGCCGGAGCGCAAGTGCGTCATCGACTGCACGCTGGGCATTGGCGAGTACGCCGGCACCATCTGCGCGGAGAAGACGACGTACACGAACTTCGGTCAGTTCGTGGTGGAGATGAACGCCACCGGCCCGGCGTCCCTGGGCATGGACGAGTCCGTCCCCGGCCGCATCATGAACGTCAACGTGGGCACCACGTCCGTGCGGCCGGACAAGGCGCTGCCCGCGGGCTACCGGATGAACATCATCTGCACCCAGCCGGTGCGCGCGCGCTTCGGCGCGGTGAACGTGACGGCGGACCAGACGGACACGCTCATCCCGGCGGACACCCGCTACGAGTACACCCTGAAGGGCTCCGAGGTGACGGTCGCGCTGGTGCGCGACGCCGCCGCCACGGCCAACGCCGCCTGCAAGGTCGCGCCGGACACGCGCTCGCGCATCAGCCTGCAGATCAAGGACGCGGTGCCGGACCTGAACCCGGACTGCAACGAGAACGACGCCGACGCGGCGAAGGCGCTCCAGTGCAAGCAACTGCGGGCGGCCACCTTCGACGTCGTGGGTCACCTGAAGCACGTGGGTCCGGCGCGTCCGCGCTGGAACGTCCTGCCGAGAGACCAGGACGACCTGTGCTGCTACCCCGGGCCCGGGATGGAGTGCCCGAAGCCCATCAAGCCGTGCCCGTAGTCGCCATTCACCTTTGACGAGTCGCATTGCGCGCCCCGGCCGAAAGCCGGGGCGCAGGGAGGAGCGGTCTCCCCCGGACCGCTTCCTGGAGGGACATTGAAAACGTTGCAGACGCTGGCCCTGGCGGGCCTGACAACCCTTTCCGCGCCCGCTTGGGCCGGGGACTTCGTGGACACCCGTTTGTCGTTCGTCTTCGCGGACGACAACGTGCTGGCGGGCGCGGGAGAGACGACTCCCAACAGCCCCAACGCGCGCTTTGGCGCGGGCAACCAGAACACGCAGTTCTACGACAACTTCAACACCCGGTTCTCCGGCTTCGAGTCGCTGTCGAACGTCGTGCTCTACAAGCGCATGCCGGCGTTCTTCGAGGGCCTCACCACGGAGGCGGCCCTCACGCTGCTGGTGCTGGAGCGCCCGTCCGGCGGTGTCGACATCTTCGACAACTCCAGCTACGTGCGCCTGAACTACCAGCCGCCGGGCTGGGGTGAGAAGGAAGGCCTGTCGCTCACCGGCTTCCCGGTGTCCGCGGACCGCTTCCGTCTGGGCTATGCGTACCGCATCTCCTGGGGCGGCAGTTCCATCTTCACCAACCGCGCCACCGCGTCGGGTGTGCCGGGCGCCAAGTTCCAGGTGACGCGCGACCGCTGGTACGCGTACGTGGGCGGCAAGACGGCGCTGGTGCTCAACGACCTCATCCTGGAGCAGGAGACGCTCTACGGCGTGATGGCGGGCGCGGGCTGGGACATCCTGGAGACGCTGCGCGTGGAGGCCGGCGGCGGCTACTTCCAGAAGGGCATCGTCCCGGGCCTGGCGAACCAGTCCATCGAGGCGGGCGTCAACTCGGCCGGCGTGTCCGCGCAGGTCGTCTACCACGTGGGCGTGCCGGTGGGCACGAGCGTGGACTTCCGGCTCTACAAGAACGACCCGGAAATCTACCAGCGCTTCTTCGCGCCGGAGACGTACCCGGGCGGCCTGTCCTACTCCCTGTCGCTGGAGGGCAGCTACCTCACGCAGACGCTGCAGGACCCGGACAAGTTCGGCGCCACCAAGCCCCAGGGCGCCGTGGCGCTCGCCTTCCAGGGCCGCGCGAAGCTGAACCGCTTCCGCTTCAACGCGCTGGCGCTGGTGCGCAGCCTGTCCTTCATCCAGTTCGACGTGCCGGGCTTCCCCCCGTTCCAGGACTTCCCCACGGGTACGGTGCTGAAGCCCGAGGTCTTCGGCGCGGTGGGCGTGGACTACAACATCGCGGACCTGCACCTGACGCCGGGCTTCATCATCGGCGCGCAGCAGCCGGCGTCCTTCCGCAGCCCGGTTCCGCTCGTGGGCGGCAGCAACCCGCCCCCCGCCCTCACGGGCACGCGCACGGTGGTGGTGCGTGACGCCAACCAGTTGAGCATCCTGCCCAGCACCTGCGGCGGCACCAGCGCCTGCGAGGCGGAGCTCATCTGGTCCGCCAAGGCCACCTTCCGGTGGGACCTGTCGGAGACGGTCGCGGCCGTGGGTGAGGTCTACTACACGTACGACACCAACCGGACCACGTTCGAGGACGACGTGACGGGCATCGCGCAGCCGAACTTCGAGAAGCCGCACGCGCTGGGCTTCAACACGCTGCTGCAGGCGCGCTTCTAGAAGCCGCCCTGCCCTCTCCGGGCAGCTTCGCGGGGCCCGCCGTGCATCACGGCGGGCCCTTCGTGTTTCTAGAAGGCGGACGTCATCCGCACCACCTCGTCGAAGGCGGTGAGGCCCTGCGCCAGCTTGCGCACGGCGGCCTCGCGCAGCGTGCGCATGCCCCCGCGCCGCGCCGCCTGCACCAGGTGCTCGTGGGGCGCCTCGCGGGCGATGAGTTCGCGCACCTCGCGGTTGGTGGAGACGATTTCGAAGACGCCGGTGCGGCCGGAGAAGCCGGTGCCCCGGCAGCGCACGCACCCCGCCCCCCTGGACAGCTTCACGCCGCCGGGCAGGAGCGGCAGGGGCACCTCCAGGGCGAGCAGCTCGTCCGGCGTGAGCACCGCCTCCTCCGCGCAGTGCACGCAGACGCGGCGCAAAAGGCGCTGGGCCATGACGCCCAGCAGGCTCTGCGCCAGGAGGAAGGCCGGCACGCCCAGGTCCTTCATGCGCGCCACCGCGCCCAGCGCGTCGTTGGTGTGCAGCGTGGAGAGCACCAGGTGGCCGGTGAGCGCGGCCTGGATGGCGTTCTCCGCCGTCTCCGCGTCGCGGATCTCTCCCACCATGATGACGTCCGGGTCCTGGCGCAGGATGTGGCGCAGCGCCCCCGCGAAGTCCAGGCCCACCTTGGGCTGCACCTGCACCTGGTTGAAGGTGTCCCACACCATTTCGATGGGGTCTTCAATCGTGGTGACGTTGACGTCCGGCCCCGCCACCGCCTTGAGCGCGGAGTAGAGCGTCGTCGTCTTGCCGCTGCCCGTGGGGCCCGTCACCAGGATGAGGCCGTGGGGCTGGTCAATCCACGACTCGAAGTGGCCCTTCTCGTCCGGGTCGAAGCCCAACTGGGCGATGTCCTGCACCAGCGTCTCCGGGTCGAAGATGCGGATGACCACCTTCTCACCGAAGGCGGTGGGCAGCGTGGAGACGCGCAGCTCCACCTCGCGGCCATCGCGCTCCGTCTTGATGCGGCCGTCCTGGGGGCGGCGCTTCTCCGAGATGTCGATGCGCGAGAGCATCTTCACGCGCGACACGATGGGCGGGTGCACCTGCGCGGGCAGCGTGTAGACGGGGTGCAGCACGCCGTCGATGCGCAGGCGCACCACGGCGGTGGCCCGCTTGGGCTCGATGTGGATGTCCGACGCGCGATTGTCGAAGGCGTAGCGCAGGAGGTAGTCCACCGCCTGCACCACCGGCCGGTCGGACGCCTCCAGCTCCTGCGTGCCGCTGAGCGACACCAGTTGCTCGAAGTTGGCGATCTGCGCGTTCGCGCCGCCGAAGTCGTCCGCGGCCTTGGCCAGCGTGTTCTTGAAGCCGTAGATGTCCGCGATGGAGCGCAGGATGTCCGTCTTCGCGGACAGCACGGGCTCCACCGGCTCGCCGGTGAGCCGGTGGAAGGACTCGAAGAGTTCGCGGTCGAAGGGGTTGGCCACCGCCACGCGCAGCCGCCCCTGCTCGGTGCGCTCCAGGGGCAGCAGCACGTGCTTCTGCGCGTAGGGCCGGGACACCGTGCGGGTGGCCAGCGCCATGTCCATCTTCAGCGGATCCAACTTCCGGTAGGCCAGCCCCGCGGCGCGCGCGGCGGCCTCCGTGACGCGGTCCTCGTCCAGCACGCCCCGCCCCCCCGGCGCCGGAATCTGGAAGGCCGCGACCACCTCCACGGGCGACACGTCATACCGGGCCGAGTCCTTGCCCGTCCCCCCCTGGGCCTTGAGGACGCGGGCGCGCGCGGCGGGCTCCCGCGCCTGCACCTCCTGCGCCTGCTGCGGGGTCAGCAGGCGCTGGGCGACCAGGGCCTCCAGGAGGAAGCCCAGGGTGAAGTCCGTGGCCGCGCGCGAGGGGCCGCTGCTTCCGGGGGGAGCCGCCTGGGTCACACCTTCCTCCTTCTGCGGGTGGCCAGGAACAACACCCCGAGCCCCACGAGGAATGCCGCGGAGGAGGGCGCGCTCTGGCAGCCGCAGCCGCCGGGGTCGTTGGTCGTGTCATCCGTGCCGCCGTCCACCGGCGGGGGCGGCGGCGTGCCACCGTCACTGCACAGGGTGCAGGTGCCGCCGTCCGTCTGCGCGTACGGGTCGTAGCACTGGCCGCCGTTGCCGCAGTACAGGCCGTTGGGGCAGTCCTGGTTGCTGCGGCAGGGGGCGATGCAGGCGGTCCCCTCCTGGAACGGCACGCACTGGAGCGGCGAGGAGCAGGTGCCCGCGCCGCAGTCGCGGAAGCAGAAGCGGTCCTCGCCGGTGCCCGCCGGGCGGCAGGTGTTGCCGGGGCTGCACGTGCAGGTGGACACCGAGCACGGCTCCGCGCACACGCCCTGCGGGTTGCCGTTGAGCTTCAGGCACTGCTGGTTGAAGCCGCACTCCGAATCCTGGAGGCACGGGTCGCCGACGCTGCGCGTGCCCGTGAGCTGCTGCACGCAGGCGTGGTCGCAGGAGCGGCAGGCGTAGTTGGAGCCGCAGTCGCTGTTGGTGGCGCAGTCGGCGACGCACACGTCGCCGCCGTTGTCGGGCAGCGTGTTGCAGGTATAGCCCTCGCGGCAGTCGCCCTTGCCCGGGCGGCAGTTCTTCAGACAGCGCTTGCCCACGGAGCCCACGGACGTGCAGGTGGAGCCGGTGGGGCAGTCCGCGTTGGCCACGCAGGACTCCGTGCAGTAGCCGTCCGTCCACGCCGGGAAGGCCGTGGTCTTGTCCGCGGCCGTGAGGCAGCGCGACTCCGGCGCGCCGCACGTGGAGGCGCTGGCGCAGGGGTTGCCCACCTTGGTGCCCGTGCCAATCGCCTCCGGCAGACAGGCGTACTGCGAGCCGGCGATGAGGGTGGACGCGCGGCACTGGTAGGGGTCCGGGCAGGCCCCGGGCGAACCGGACGGGCACGCCTTGGAGCAGATCTTCATCGAGTTGCCGCTGGTGGTGGACTGGGTGGTGACGCAGGTGAGGCCCGCGGAGCACGCGGTGGTGTCACACGGCGAGCCCACCGCGCCCGTCTGGGGGTAGCGCTGGCAGAACGCGCCGCGGTCGTAGGACGACAGGGTGCGCCGCTGCGTGCCCGCGTTCAGCGAGAAGTACATCACCGCGTCCGGGTACTCGTACGTGCTGCCCAGGCCCAGGCAGTGGCCCACCTCGCGCATCACCGCCGTCTGGATGTCCACGTAGCCGGCGGGCGTGGGGGAGAACGTGGTGAAGCGGTGGCTCACGCCGTCCAGGAAGATGTCGCACTGGTAGACGTTGCCGCCGTGGCTCAGCGGCACCGCGGCGGCCACGTTGGCGCCGGCGTTGAGCACGTCCTTGTATTCGGTGCTGTTCGGGTCGGTGACCCAGATGGCGGCGACGCTGAAGCCGTCCAGCCGGTCGTTCACGTCCGGGATGGGGACGATGGTGGAGCGGCCCTTGTAGGTGAAGGCGGGCCACGCGCAGTCCACGTCCTGCCAGGCCTGGAAGGCCTTCTTCACCGCGTCCTCCACCAGCGAGATGTCATTGCCCGCGGGCTGGTTGGTGCGCGCGTCCACGTAGTACGGGAACGGGTCCTGGCTGTTGTTGAGCACCCAGTGTTCCAGGAACTGGTAGCCCCCCTGGGCGTGGGCCGTCGTGGCCAGCGCCAGCAGCCCAAGGAGGAAGACACTCCGCTGCGTCCCACGCATCATCACCCGCACCTCGTCACGTCACGTCCGCACGGGGCGCTCCGCCTGGGCGCCCGGACGTCACCGGGCGGACACTCTACCCGTGAACGGCGCGAACGGTGGCATCCACCAGCGCTTCGGGCGTGGGGCGCTCCGCGACGGCGGCCACGGGGATGCCCAACTGCGTCAGCGCGGTCGCCGTGGTGGGGCCAATGGCCACCACCTTCGCCTGGGCCAGCGGCTCGCGGCCCACCCCCTCCACGAAGGCCTCCGCGGTGCGCGGCGAGGCGAAGAGCACCACCTGGGGCGGGGCCGCGGCCAACTGGGCCAGCGCCTCCGGTTCGACGACGGCCGGAGCGCTGCGGTAGGCCGTCACGCGGGTGACGCGCACGCCCAGGTCGCGCAAGCCGTCCTCCAGCTCCCGCCGCCCCTCCTCCGCCGCGGGCAGGAGCACGTCGTCCTCCGGCCCCAGCACGTCGCGCAGGGCGGTGAAGAGCGCCGCGCCGGTGCCCTCGTTGGGTTCGGCCTCCACCTTCAGGCCGTAGCCCTCCACGGCCCTCGCGGTGCGCGGCCCCACGGCGGCCAGCTTCACGCGGGACAGCCGGTCCAGCGTCCCCGCGAGCCGCAGGGCCTCCAGGAAGGCCTCCACGGCGGAGGGGCTGGCGAACACCACCCAGTGGTAGCGCTGCACGTGCTCCGCGGCGGACGCGAGCGGGCGCGGGTCCTCCGGCGGATGCAGCTCCAGCAGCGGCAGGCTGAGGACGTCCGCGCCCTCGTCCTCCAGGAGGAAGCACAGCTCCTCGGCCCGCTCACGGGGGCGCGTCACCAAGATTCGGATGCCATCCAGTCGCCGGTCCACGGGCCGGCACTCTAGGCGCGGGGCGCGCCTTCGCGGCGGCCGAAATCGCGCAGGATGTCTCCCGCCCCGCGCGACAGCAGCTCGTCCGCGAGCGCCTCGCCCAGCCGCTCCGCTTCCGGTACGGGGCCCTTCACCTCGCCCCGCACCACCAGCGAACCGTCCGGCCGGCCCACCAGGCCGCGCAGGTACACCTGGCCGTCCTCCACCGTGGCGTGGCCGGCCAGCGGCACGGTGCAGCCGCCCTCCAGCTTCGCCAGGAAGGCGCGCTCGGCCCGCACGGCGTTGCGCGTGGGGATGTCCTCCAGGGGAGAAAGCAGCGCGCGCACGTCCGCGTCCGCCTCGCGGCACTGGATGGCCAGCACGCCCTGCCCCACCGCCGGCAGGCTCTCCGCCACCGGCACCACCTGCGTGATGTGGTGGTCCAGGCCCAGGCGCTTGAGCCCCGCCGCCGCGAGCATGGCGCCCGAAAGCTCCAGGTCGCGCGTCTTCTGCAGGCGCGTCTGCACGTTGCCGCGCAGGGAGACGATCTCCAGGTCCGGCCGGCGCGCGCGCAGGATGCAGCTTCGCCTGAGCGACGACGTGCCCACCCTCGCGCCCGCGGGCAGCATCGCCAGCGTGTGCCCACCCGGGCTGCAGAACGCGTCGCGCGGGTCCTCGCGCACCGGCACCGCCGCCAGGATGAGCCCGTCCGGGAACACCGACGTCATGTCCTTGAGGCTGTGCACCGCCACGTCCGCGCGGCCATCCAGCAGGGCCTGCTCTATCTCCTTCACGAACAGGCCCTTGCCGCCCACCTGGGACAGCGGCGCGGACAGGAAGCGGTCCCCCTCCGTGGTCATCTTCACCAGGGTGACCTCCAGACCGGGGTGGTGCCGGGTGAGGAGCGAGGCCACGTGGTTCGCCTGCCACAGCGCCAGCGGGCTCTCCCGCGTCGCGATGCGCACCGTCTTCATCGCCGGCTCCCGTTGGCCACCACGGTGTTGCGCGCCTCCTGCGGGGGCGCGGCGGGGTCCTCCGGAGTGATGGCGGCGGCCTCCGCCTCCGTGAGGCCGAACAGCTCCGCGGCGGCGCCGGCCAGCCGGTTGCCCTCGCCCTGGGGACCCACGGCGCGCAGGCGCGCGGTGGGCTCATGCAACAGTTTGTTCACGATGGCTCGCCCCATGGCTTCAATGCTCTTCTTCTGCTTGTCGGTGAGCCCGTCGCCCAGGCCCAGCAGCGTGCGCTCCACCTCCGCGCGGGCGATGGCCTCCGCGCGCTGACGCAGGCGCGCCAGCACGGGCATCCCGTCGCGCAGCGCGCGCTCCCGGGCGAAGCGCGCCACCTCCTGCGCCACCAGCCCGCCCGCCTTGTGCGCTTCCTCCGCGCGCGCGGCGGTGTTGTCCGCGACGAACTTCTGGATGTCATCCACGTCGTACGCGTGCACCCAGTCCAGCGTCCCCACCGCCGGGTCGATGTCTCGCGGCACCGCCAGGTCCACCATGAACAGCGGCCGTCCCTTGCGCGCCTTGCCCAGCGCCCCCACGTTGTCGCGCGTGAAGAGGGGCACCGGCGACGCGGTGCTCGTCACCACCACGTCCGCGCCAGCGAGCAGCGTGAAGAGCTCCTCGAAGGGCTTCGCCACGCCGCCCACCTCCGCCACCAGTGCCTCCGCGCGGGCGAGCGTGCGGTTGGTCACGAGGAGCTTCCCGGCGCCCGCGTTCTTCAGGTGCCGCGCCGCCAATTCCCCCATCTCTCCCGCGCCGACCACCAGGACGGTCTTGTCCTTGAGCCCGTCGAACACCTTGCTCGCGAGCTGCACGGCCGCGGACGCCATGGACGTCGCCGCGCGCCCCACCGCCGTCTCCGTGCGCACGCGCTTGGCGCAGCCGAACGCCGCCGCGCACGCGCGCGTCAATTCCCCGCGCACCGCGCCCGCGCCCTGGCCGCGCTCGAACGCGTCCTTCACCTGCCCCAATATCTGCGCCTCGCCCAGCACCATGGAGTCCAGGCTGGACGCCACGCGGAACAGGTGCACGAGCGCCGCCTCGCCCTGGTGCTCGTACAGGTGCTCCAGCGCCTCCGCGCCGCCCAGCGAGTGCAGCGCCTCCCGCGCGCGCTCCCGCGCCAGGTCCGCGCTGGGGGCCGCCAGGTACACCTCCACGCGGTTGCACGTGGACACCCAGAGCGCCTCCACGGGCGCCTGCGCCAGCCGCTGCAACACTTCCGTCTGCCGGGCTTCCGGCAATGCCAGCCGCTCCCGGACCCCCAGGGGCGCGGTGCGGTGTGACACGCCAATACAGATGAATTCCATGGCTACGGCATCCCCGGGCCAGCGGCGGACAGGTCGTAGGACGACAGGAAGGAGACCAGCACCAGGCAGAAGCCGGCCATGGTGAGCAGCGCCACCCGCCGGCCGCGCCAGCCGGCGAAGATGCGCGCGTTGACGAGCGCGGCGAAGACGCCCCAGGCGACGAACGTCGCCACGTGCTTGGCTTCCAGCGCCCAGGTGAGCCCCCGCAGGGTGGTGGTGAACAGGGCGCCGGTCGCCAGCGTGAGCGACAGCGCGATGAAGCCCCACACCACGAGCCGCCGGTTGAGCGTGTCCAGGAACTCCAGGGACGGCAGCCGGGAGAAGAGCAGCCCGAAGTGCTTGGCCTTCACCTCCCGCTCCATCAGCAGGTACATCACCCCCACCCCCGCCGCGACGCCGAAGGCCGTCAGGCCGAGCAGCGCGATGGTGACGTGCACCGGCAACAGCGGCTGGCGCACCGCCTCCGGCAGCGGCGTGGACCCGCCGTGCAGCAGCATGCCGATGAGCAGCACCGCCACCGCCAGCGGCGTGAGGAACGCGCCGATGACGGGCTTGCGGTAGCGCACGTCCAGCGCCAGGAACAGCGCCAGCAGCAGGAAGGCGAAGGTGGACATGCCCTGCGCGGGGCCCACCAGCCGGCCCCCCTGCGCGCCCAGCATCTGCATGAGCGCAACGCAATGCATCAGCAGCCCGGCCCCCACCAGCACCCGGCCGGTGACGGCGAGCACCTGGGACTGGCGGACCAGGAAGGCGAGGTAGACGAGCGCGGCCAGGCCGTAGGCGTGGCAGGCGAGCGAGACGAGCGTATGGCTCATGGCGGCAGGCTCATAACCCCGGCCGAGGAGGCATTCACTCCTGCCCCGGCCCTTTTTACATCTTGTTGAGAATGAAGGCCGCCAGCAGGTCGGTCTCCGAATTGGGCTTGCGCTCGGGGGCGGGTGCCCCCACCTCCGCGACATAACCCGGAACCACCTCGTAGGCGGAGTCCCCGACCAGGATGGAGTCGGCCATCTGTTCAGCCCCCAGGCGGCCGAGCTGCTCCTCGGTCTTCACCCGGGATACCAGTTGGTGCGTGTCCTCCCCGGACACCAACTGCACCACGTGGACGGCGGGTGTGAGCGGCCAGGCGCTCCCACCCTCGGCGGCGACCACCAGGCGGCCTTCGCGCAGGTCTGCTTTGTCCGCCAGTGCCCACTCCTCGAGCTGGGCCTGGGACAGGAAGAGCTTCGTCACGCCGGGCAGCCTACACCACCCTCATCCCCGGCGGGCCCGGAAATGGGGTGCAACCCCCGGGCAGATGCGGCATCCGTTCCACCAGAGCGGCCCGGCATTCCCGCCCCCTTGGGCGCCCGCCGGGCGCGAAGCTCAGGACGTACCCCATTCAAGCAGCAGACACGAGGTGACGACATGGCTGGCGACGTGATCAACATCGGTGATTCGGACTTCCAGAAGCAGGTCCTGGATTCGCAACAACCCGTGCTCGTGGACTTCTGGGCCACCTGGTGCGCCCCCTGCCGCGCGATCGCGCCCTCCGTCGAGGCGCTGTCCGCCCAGTACAAGGGCCAGGTGACGTTCGCGAAGATGGACATCGACGCGAACCAGGACACGCCCCAGAAGTATGGCATCCGCTCCATCCCCACCCTGTTGCTCTTCAAGGGCGGCAAGGTCGTGGACCAGATTGTCGGCGCGGTGCCCAAGTCGCGCATCGAGGAAGTGGTCCGGAAGAATCTCTGAGCCCGTGTGTTCCCGGGGACGGGCCCGCTTCACCCACCGTCCCCGCCGTCCCCTCCCACCCGTGGCGCCCCTGGCCTTCACCGCCAGGACTGGCGCCCGGTGAGAGGGGACGCCGTGGCCGCGCTCCCAACCAGACACCCGGGCGTGACACGGCCAACGGTTCGATATGTCTGTAGAAAGACAACTCACCGCAACGGTAAGGGCTTTCACGTACCGGGGGACGGACGCGCCCTGACGCAGACGTTTCTCTGCCCTTGAGACAAACGCCCTCCTGGGACAGCCGGACGATCCTCCCGTCGTGTTTTGTTCAACAGACATTGAAATTGCATTACGAGTCAAACACGACCCCAACATGTCTTGTTGACAGAGTTCGCCACAACAGACACAAGTCGCGAGTACACGCCTGTCTTGATTGGCGAGTTTCTACAGGAGTTTTCATGGCACGCCTTCGCAAAGAATTGACCTCGCAAGCACCGTTGACCCCTGCCCTGACGTCATGGGCGGAGGCCCTGGGTGATGCCATCGGCCGCGGCATGCTGCGCGCGCTGAACACGGGAATGCCGGGCATGGGCGCCGTCGCGGCGTCGCCGGGCAATGGCGCGGTGATGGCGGGTCGCCGCCGCGGCCGTCCCCCCAAGACGGTGGCGGGCGGGCCGGTGCCCATGGACCGCCGCTGCACGGTGAGCGGTTGCACGCGCGAGCAGCGCTCCAAGGGTCTGTGTTCCGCGCACTACCAGGCCGAGCGCCGCAGGCAGATCGCCACCGGCAAGCCGGCCTGAGCTTCACACGCCGGGGCCCTACTCGCCGCGCCAGGGGTCTCCGGGCGTGGTGGCCTTGAGCAGCTCCCAGGCCGCCATCACGTCGATGACCCGCTCCAGCTCATTGGGCAGGGAGCGGGCGCGCTGGGACTTGAGGTAGTCCTCCGTGAAGGCTCTCAGGCGCATGCCCAGGAAGAGCCGGGCGAGCGCCACCTCCGTCTGACCGGAGAAGTCCAGGAAGCGCAGGGCGAACCCGCTGCGGCCCTGGTCCTCCGGGCCCCGCTCCTCCCGCACGATTTCCGCGCGAGCCTCCACGGGGGAGGCGCCCTCCTCCAGCGCGAAGCGCGTGCGCACCACCGTGCCCATGGGCAGGAAGAAGGTGCTCGCGAGGAAGGCCCCGCTGACGCTCACGTTCACGGACGTGAGCCCGGCGGAGAAGCGCCGCCCGCCCGCGCCGTCCTCCACCCAGAGGTCGAAGTGCGTGGCCAACTGCGCGCGCGGGAAGTGCCGGTGCTCCGGCTCCCCCTGGTTCATTTCAATGCGGGGCGCGGCACCGGGCGCGGGGACGGGCACGCCGCGCGAAGCGCCCACCGGCGGAACGAACGGCCGGGGTGCCTGCGTGTCCTCCGGCCCGCGGACCGCCGTGCCGGCCTTCCCCGTCGTCACACCCTTCCTCTGCACCACCATCGGAAGCCTCCGCGGCCGTCAGAACATGTGACGGCGCATGCTGATGTTCACCAGCAGCCCGATGCACAACATCACCGACAGCATCGAGGAGCCGCCGTAGCTCATGAGGGGCAGCGTGATGCCCGTCACCGGCAACAGGCCAATGACCATGCCGATGTTTTCGAACACCTGCCAGAAAAGTGTGGCCACCACCCCTACGGCAACGAACGCTCCAAAACGGTCTCGTGCGTTGAATCCCACGCCCAACCCGAGAATGAAGATGCCGCCGTAGAGCACGAGCAACAGGAGACAGGAGAAGAAGCCGTGCTCCTCGGCCCACACGGAGAAGATGAAATCCGTGTGCTGTTCCGGCAGGAAACGCAGGCCTGTCTGGGTTCCCTCACGCCAGCCCTTGCCGGTGAGGCCCCCGGAGCCCACGGCGATCTTGGATTGGGCGGCGTGATAGCCGCTGCCGCGCAGGTCCGCTTCCGGGTCCAACCACCCGGAGATGCGCTGGCTCTGGTGTTTCTTCAGGTAGTGGCGCACGACGGTGGTGCGCGGCTCGGGCATCTCCCGGACGTAGTCGTTCCAGATGATGAGGCCGCCCACCAGCACGCCCGCCACGATGGTGGCGGCCAGGTACCAGCGCACCTTGCCGAAGAGGATGACGGTGCCGGAGGACAGGAAGATCATCAGCGCGGTGCCCAGGTCCGGCTGCACCAGCACCAGCGTGAAGGGCACCATCACCACCAGCACCGGCTTCCACAACCGGACGAGCCCGTAGGACGGCTGATTGGGCTGGAAGTCGTCGTGGTAGACCTTGGCCAGCATCAGCACCACGCCAATCTTCATGAACTCCGCGGGCTGCAGGCGGAACGGGCCAATGACGAACCAGCTCTCCGCGCCCTTCGCCGTGTGCCCCACCAGCCGCAGCGCCAGGAGCGCCAGGATGTTGAGCACGTAGATGGGGAAGGCCATCCGCTGAATCCAGCGGTAGTCCACCAGGCACACCATCAGGACGGCGCCCAGGCCCACGCCCAGGTAGAGCGCCTGGCTGGTCCACACCGGCGCCATGGGGGGGCGGGACGCGGACGCCAGGTTCCAGATGCCCAGCGCGCACACGCCCAGCACGCACACGATGAGCCCCCACGGCACGTGGGGCATCATCCGGCGCTCAATCCGCAGTTGCACTGTCGTCTCCGGTTTCCGAGGGCGGCTGGATGGGCTCTCCCGGCAGGTTCACGCGCGGCGGGGGCACCACGGCGCGGGTGAGCGCCGCTTCATCCAGGCTGGGCGCCGGCGGCAGGGAAGGCGTGTAGGGCTGGTTGGCGCGGGGCGGCGGTGACGTGGCGTCCTGCGCCTTCAACTCGAAGTACTTCTTCATCACGGCCAGCGCCGTGGGCGCCGCGTCCACGCCGCCGTGGCCGCCGTGCTCGTTGAGCACCACCACGGCCAGCTCCGGCTTGTCCGCGGGCGCGAAGCCGGCGAACCACGCGTGGTCGCGCTCGAAGTAGCTCATCTGGTGCGTCTTCAGGCGCACGGTGCCAATGCGCGCCACCTGCGCGGTGCCCGTCTTGGCCGCCACCAGGAAGTCCGCGGGCAGGCCCGACTTGAGCTTCGCGCGGTACGCCGTGCCGCCGGGCTCCTGCGCCACCGCCTCCAGGCCCTCCACGATGGCCTTCAGGTGCGCGGGGTTGATGTCCACCTTGGACACCACCTCCGGCTTGAACTCCTCCATCACCTGCCCGTCCAGGTTCTCCAGCCGCTGCACCATCTGCGGCTTGTAGAGCTTCCCGCCGTTGGCCACGGCCGCGTACACCAGCGCCAGTTGCAGGGGCGTCACGTTGTCGTCGCCCTGCCCGATGGCGCTGTTGAGCGCCATGCCCTTGGTGTAGCCGCCCGGCGAGGCTTTGTCGTGGTACGCGCTGGACGGCATGATGCCCGGCACCTCCGCCACCACGCCGATGCCGGTGGGGCGGCCCAGGCCCAGCGACTTGCCCATCTCCGCGATGGGGTCCAGGCCGATGGTGTCCGCCACCTTGTAGAACCACGCGTCGCACGACGCCTTCATGGCGCCCCGGCCGTCCAGCGGCCCGTGGCCGCTGTCCTTGTGGCAGCGCCACACGCGCGCGCCCAGCCGGTAGCCGCCGGAGCAGTGCACCACCGTCTCCGGCCGGAACGCGCCGGACTTGAACGCCGCCAACTGCGTCACGACCTTGAATGTGGAGCCCGGGCTGTAGTGCTCGGCGGCCACGCGGTTGATCATCGGGTGGAGCGGATCTCTTGCCAGCGTGGCCATCTGCGACGGCGTCACGCGGCCCGTGAGGAGGTTGGGGTCGAAGCCGGGGCGGGACACCAGCGCCTTGATGAAGCCGGTGTTCACGTCGATGGCCACCACCGCGCCCGTCACGCCCGGGAACGCGCGCTCCGCCTCCTCCTGCAGGCGCATGTCGATGGAGAGCACCACGTTGCTGCCGGCCGTGGGAGGGATGACGGCGTTCTCCCCCAGCTTGTCGTTGAGCTCCTCAATCGTCTGGCCGCGCGCGTTCACCACTTCCTTGCGCACGCCGTCCTGCCCGCGCAGCTTGGACTCGAAGTAGCGCTCCAGGCCGCGCCGGCCGATGTAGTCCCCCAGCGCGTACTTCGCGCCGTCCCCGTTGAGGCGCTCCAGCTCCTCCTGGGTGATTTCGTTCATGTAGCCCAGCACGTGCGACAGCACCGTGTCCGCGCGGTAGTTGCGGTGCGGCACGGGCACCACCTCCACGCCATCCAGGATGTCGCGCCGGGCGTTGAGCCGGTCGTACTCGTCGCGCGTCAGGTCCACGCGCACCGGCACCGGCTGGAAGGGCGCGTTGCGGCGGCTGGCGCGCACCAGGTCTTCAATCTTCTTGCGCTGCTCGGGGTCCCACTGGAGCAGCTCGCCCAGGCGCGGAATCACCTGCTCGAAGCAGTCCGTGCAGAAGGCGGGCGTGACGAAGGCGTCGAAAGACGGGCGGCTGTCCACCAGGATGGTGCCGCGCGCGTCCTTGATGACGCCGCGGTCGGCGCGCAGGCGCACCTCCTTGACGAAGTTCGCCACGCTCTTGGCGGCGTACTCCTCATGGCGGATGAGCTGGAGCCGGTAGAGCTGGATGGCCAGCGCCACCAGGCCCAGCGACATGGCCAGGCCCAGCCACAGGAAGCGGCGCTTCAGGTCCCGGCCCGGGGTGGTGTTGCCAATGGTCGGAGGCGTCAACGGAGCAACCCCGCCGGGCGCTCCTGCGCCACTTCAAACCGCTTGAACACCGGGAAGAGCAGCAGCGCCGCCACGCCCGTGAGCGCCAACTGCACCGGCATTCCGGAGAGCAGCGGCGCCGTGGAGCCGTCCTTCACCGTGAGCCAGGTGAAGAACGTGGACAGGAGGCCGTGCCCCAGGTCCGCGCCCATGGCGAACAGCGCGAAGGCCACGGGCCCCCGGACATCCACGAAGGACGCCACCAGCCGGCCCACCAGGAAGGTGAACACCGCCAGGAAGGTGAAGAGGCCCGTGGGCTGGCCGCTCATCAGGTCCAGGAGGTAGCCCACCGCGAAGGCGGAGCACGCCCCTTCCGTGAGGCTCGCGCGCAGCGCCAGGAAGGCCACCAGCACCACTGTGACGTCCACGCGGCCCAGCACCAGCCCCGCCTGCTGGACGAACACGGACTCCAGCGTGAGCAGCACCAACGCCAGGATGACGGTCACCAGGAACTTCATTTCTGCGCGCCCTCCGCGGAGGCCCCGCCGGTGGCGGTCATCTCACTGTATGGACTGCCCACCACCAGGACCTCCTCCAGCCGGCTGGTGTCCACCGCGGGCGTGATGTCCGCGCCCTGGAACATGCCGTGCTCCTTCTTCTCCAACTGCGTCACCCGCCCCACCACCAGCCCCGGCGGATAGATGCCGTCCGTGCCGGAGGTGATGATGAGGTCGCCGTCCTCCACGTCCTCCGTGCGCAGCATGTTCTCCAGCGTCAGGGGGCCGTTGCCCGCGCCCGCCGCCGTGCCGCGCGCCCGCGAGCGCTGCACCCGCACCGCCACCCGGCTCTGCGGATCCGTCACCAGCGCCACGTCCGCGTAGCCGCCCGTGGACCGGATGACCTGCCCGACGATGCCGTCCGGCGTCACCACCGACATGCCCCGGAACACGCCGTCCTTCTCCCCGCTGCTGATCCGCACCGACAGGAGCTTCGCCACCGGGTTGACGCCCACCACCCGCGCCGGAATCTCCGGCCCGGGCACGGCCTCCGCGTACGCCAGCAGCTTGCGCAGCCGCCCGTTCTCCGAGCGCGCCTCGCCCAGGGCCTGCACCGTCGCCCGGAGCTGCAGGTTCTCCAGCCGCAACGCGTCATTGTCCTGACGGACGCCGCGCAGATCCAGGTAGTTGCGCACGGCGGCCACGGCGCCGTCGATGCCAGCGGTGAGCCCCTGCTGCACGGGGGCCGTGAGCGCGATGACGCCCCGGTCGACGAAGTTCGGGTCGCGGCCGCGCCGCCCGCCCAGCAGGAAGGCGCCGAGCGGGTACAAGAGGAGGGCGGCCACGAGGAGGAAGCGGCGGTACCGCTTGAGAAGAGACAGCACGGACGGGGGCTTTCCCGGGGTGGGCGAAGGACGCGGGTGGAAGGGGGAGAGGGGCGGGCTAAGCTGGCTGAATCGCTTGCATTTTCCGGTCTGTTGTCCTAGGCAGTCAAGGCCCGGATGAGGGGGTGTTGACACTCATGCATCCCCACCGGCCGGGCTACCAACAACACGGCGCCGCGAGACCTTCCGCAAGGTGATTCGCGGGCGCTTCCGACCGTGAAGTGACGACAATGGACGGTTTGAATCCCCGGAAGGTCTTCTCCCTCCTGTTCATCATCGGCATCGCCGTGGTGTTCACGCTCCAGTTCGGCCCTGGCAGCAACGGGTTCGCGGACACGGGCAGCCAGGCGCCCACCGCCGGCGCGGTCGCCACGGTGAACGGCAAGGAGATCCCTGTTCGCGACTTCAGCATGGCCTGGTCGCGGCAGATGAACTTCCTGCGCTCGCAGGGCAACCCCATTCCGGAATCGGTGGCCCGCCAGTTCGGCCTGGACAAGCAGGTGCTCGACCGGCTGGTGAACGCGGAGCTGCTCGCCCAGTCGGCG
Organism: Corallococcus sp. AS-1-6; assembly: GCF_020037015.1. Classification (GTDB taxonomy): domain Bacteria; phylum Myxococcota; class Myxococcia; order Myxococcales; family Myxococcaceae; genus Corallococcus. Next base: position 480,783 of record NZ_JAIQDE010000002.1, read on the forward strand.
GAGCGCCACGGCATCACCCCCTCGGACGAGGAGCTGCGCAAGGTCATCCACGAGAACACCGACTTCCACACCAAGGAGGGCGCGTTCGACTTCGCCCGCTACCAGCAGGTGCTGCGCGACTTCTACCGCCGCACGCCGCAGGAGTACGAGCAGGAGCTGCGCCGCCAGATGGCCGCCCAGAAGATGCTGGACGTGGTGCGCACGGGCGCCGTGGTGTCGGACGACGAGGTCCGCGCCCGCTACGAGAAGGAAGGCAACCAGGCGAAGCTGGTGTTCGCCCGCTTCCTGCCCACGATGTACGCGGACAAGGTCCCCGCGCCCACGCCCGCGAAGCTCGCGGAGTTCCAGAAGACGCACGAGAAGGAGATCGCCGACTATTACGCGGCGAACAGCTTCGTCTACAACGTGCCGGAGCGGATCCGCGCCCGTCAGATCCTGGTGAAGGTTGCCCCGGACGCCACGCCCGAGCAGAAGGCCCAGGCGAAGGCGAAGGCGGAGGGCCTGCGCAAGGAGCTGGAGGGCGGCAAGGACTTCGCCACGCTGGCCCGCGCGAGCAGCGACGACGACGCCACCAAGGCCAAGGGCGGCGAGCTGGGCTGGGTGGAGCGCACCACGTGGGACCCGGCGCTGGCCGACGCGGCGTTCGCGCTCAAGGCCGGGGAAGTGACGCAGCCGGTGGAGTCCGCGCTGGGCGTGCACCTGGTGAAGGTGGAGGAGAAGAAGGAGGCCCAGGCCCGGAAGCTGGAGGACGTGAAGGGCGAGATCGCCACCACCCTCTTCAAGCAGGAAGAGGCCAAGGGGCTGGCGAAGGCGGAGGCCGAGAAGGCCCTGGCGGCGGCGAAGGCCGGCAAGTCCCTGAAGGAGCAGTTCCCGGTGCCCGCCGGTCAGCAGCCCGCGCTGCTGCGCTTCGAGGCGGAGACGAAGCCGGAGGCCGTGGAGACGGACAGCTTCACCGCGCAGGGTGACTCCGTGCCGCACCTGGGTCCGGCGCCGGGCCTGGTGAAGGCCACCTTCGAGGCCAACGGCCCGGCGGTGCTGGGCGAGGTCTTCACCGTGGGCGAGGCGAACATCGTCGCGCAGGTGGTGGAGCGCGAGAAGCCGGACACCGCGGGCTTCGACAAGCGCAAGGACGAGCTGCGCACCCAGGCCCGTCAGGCCAAGCAGATTGAGTTGACGGAGTCCTTCCTCAAGTCGCTCAAGAAGAGCGGCAACGTCGTCACCAACACCGAGGCCATCGACTCGGTGCTGGGCTCCGCGGGGTAGTCACCCGCCGGAGCGGGCGTAGGGGACCTCCTGCGGGGTCCCCTCCGTCGACGGGGCCTCGGCGACCGCGATGCGGTCCCGGCCCCGGCCCTTGGCCGCGTACATGGCGAAGTCCGCCGCGCGGATGAGGTCGGTGGCGGTGGTGGCATGCCTTGGGAAGGAGGCCACCCCGACGCTCGCGGTGAGCGCCACGTCCAGCCCCTGCTCGCGCAGGAAGCGCTGGGCGCGGAACGCCTCGCAGATGCGCTGGGCGATGACCTGGGCCCCCTCCGTGTCCGTCTCAATCAACATCACCGCGAACTCGTCGCCGCCGTAGCGGAAGACGGCGTCCAGGTTGTGGCGGCCCAGGCTGATGAGCAGGTCCCCCACCTCCTTGAGCGTGGCGCTGCCCACCAGGTGCCCGTGCCGGTCGTTGATGGACTTGAAGTGGTCCAGGTCCAGGAACACGAGCGACAGCGGGTGGCGGAAGCGCGCCGAGCGCTTCACCTCCTGCTCCAACTGCGCGCGCAGGTGCCGCGCGTTGAAGCAGCCGGTGTGCTCGTCCGTGATGGTGAGCTCCTGGACGCGGCGGAAGTTGCGCGCGTTCTCGATGGCGATGGCCGCGTAGTCCGCGATGGCGGACAGGGCGGTGAGGTCGTCATGCGTGAAGCCGGGCTCCGCGGGCCCGTTGACCAGCTCAATCACGCCCAGCACGCGCTCGCGCGCCACCAGGGGTACGGCGAGCAGCGAGCGGGTGTGGAAGGCGGAGGCCTCGTCGAAGCGGGGCGCGAAGCTGGAGTCTCCGGCCACGTCGTGGACGAGCCGCGCGACGCCGGAGGAGAACACCGCCCCGGCGATGCCCTCGCCCGGGTTGAGCTGGAGGGCCTTGAGCGCCTCCGCGCCCTCGCCCACGGCGATTTCGAAGTAGAGCTTTCCGCTGCGCTCGTCCTGGAGGATGAGCGACCAGTTGCGCGGCTTGAGCAGCGCGCTGACCTTCTGCATCACCAGCGCGAGCACTTCGCGCAGCTCCAGCGTGGAGGTCAGCGCCTTGGCCATCTCGTTGTAGGCGGCCAGTTGCTCCACTGTCCGCTTCATGGCCGACAGGAGGTCCGCGGGGTTCATCGAGGTGCCCTCTGGAGCGCAAGTCTGCTAAGGCCCGCGAGCGCGAAACCTTCCGCACCCGCCCATGGATCCAACCGCTCGCTTCGTTCTCGCCTCCGCATCGCCCCGGCGCAAGGATTTATTGGCCCAGTTGGGCCTTCGCTTCACCGTGGCGGCGGCGGATATCGATGAAACGCCGGTGGCCGGAGAAATTGCGCCGGACTACGTGCTCCGGCTGGCTGTGGAGAAGGCCCGCACGGTCGCCACCCGACACCCGGACGCGTGGGTGCTGGCCGCGGACACCACCGTGGCCCTGGGGTCGGAGCTGCTCGGCAAGCCCCGGGACGCGGAGGAGGCGCGGCGGATGATCGCCCGGCTGTCCGGCCGGGTCCACGAGGTCTTCACCGGCATCGCGGTGGCGGGCCGCGCCCGGGAGGCCCAGGTGGTGCGCACGCAGGTGACCTTCCGCGCGCTCTCTCCGGAGGAGATCGCCTGGTACGCGGACACCGGCGAGCCCCTGGACAAGGCGGGCGCCTACGCCATCCAGGGCAAGGGCGGCTTCCTGGTGCAGGGCATCGAGGGCAGCCACTCCAACGTCGTGGGCCTGCCCCTGGGAGAGACGCTGGCGCTGCTGGGGCGCGTGGGCATGCCGCTGCCCTGGACGGAGGCTCGGCCATGAGCAGCGTGGCGGACAACCTGGCGCGGGTGCGCGAGCGCGTGGCGAAGGCCTGCGCGAGCGCGGGGCGGCCGGAGTCGTCGGTGACGCTGGTGGCCGTGTCCAAGCTCAAGCCGGCGGCGCTCATCCGCGAGGCGTACGCCGCGGGACAGCGCGACTTCGGGGAGAACTACGCCCAGGAGCTGCGGGACAAGGCCGAGGAGCTCAAGGACCTGGACGGCCTGCGCTGGCACGCCATCGGGTCGCTGCAGACGAACAAGGTGAAGTACGTGGCCCGCGTCGCGCACGCCTTCCACGCGCTGGAGCGGCTGGACGTCGCCACGGAGCTGTCCAAGCGCAGGGCGGGCACCCCTGCCCTGCCCTGCTACGTGGAGCTCAACCTGGGCGGCGAGGACACCAAGCACGGCCTCGCCCCGGACGCGCTGGGCGGCTTCCTGTCCCAGGTGCGCGAGCTGCCGAACCTCCAGGTGGTGGGGCTGATGGCGCTGCCGCCGCCCACGGACGACGTGGCGCGGATGCGCGAGGGCTTCGCCCGGCTGCGAGAGCTGGCGCGGGCCCATGCGCTGACGGCCCTGTCCATGGGCACCACGCACGACTTCGAGCAGGCCATCCTGGAAGGCGCCACCGTCGTGCGCGTGGGCACCGCCATCTTCGGCGAGCGCGCCTGAAGCCCGCTCACAGCTCGCGGAACCGCAGCCGCCCCTCCTGGTTGACGAGCGCCTTGAACTCGCAGCCACAGTAGTTGCAGCGCACCTCGTCCCCGTCGGTGAACGTGTCGTCCACGGGGTTGTTGGCGTTGCAGCCGGGGCAGTCGAACTCCTTGAAGATACGGCTGCCGGCGCCGGCGCCCGATTCCTTGGCGAAGTCGTCGTCGTCGAAATGGAAGTCGTTGGCCATGGGCCCGGACGCTAGCACCGGGCATGGCGTCCGGGGGTGCCCTGCCGGGCATCCAGGCAGGCTCGCCGGACTGTCCGCCATTTGTCAGCGGCCCTTGCGGGCGTGTACCCCTGCGGACCGCCATTTCCGTCACCTGTCAGTCTTTCCCTGGCGCGTCTGGAGGGCGGCCGGACGGCTTTGAATGCTGTCCCACGGCCGTCCGTCCTGGAAATGTCCGGTGGCGGGGGCGGTTGCGCAGCACGGCTGGCCAGGGCGGGCCGGCCACCTAGCTTGCAAGCAAGGGAGCACACCCGATGCGCGGTCTGTCCAGGTGGGGGTTCACGGCGGCGGTGGTGGGACTCATGGGGTCCACGCTGGCGCATGCCCAGGAGCCCACCGGCGCGGCGTTCGGCCCGGGTGAGCAGGCCCAGTACCGGGTGCGCTACCTGGGGCTGACGGCCGGCACGGCGACGGTGACGGTGGGCGCGCCCATGACGCAGTGGGGCCAGAGCGTGTGGCCCATCGTGTCCACGGCGAAGTCGGACGACCTGGTGGGCGTCTATCCCATCAAGAGCCGCTTCGTGACGTACTGGGACGCGGGCGCCCGGCGGGTGACGGGCAGCGACCTGCACTCGGAGGAGAACCGCAAGCGCCGCCGCCAGCGCATCCAGTTGTCGGCGGACGGGGCGGGCGCGAAGGTCATCAAGCAGAAGGAGAGCGACCCGCCGCGCGAGTCCGAGCACACGCTGCCCGAGGGCACCCTGGACGTGGCGGGCGCGACGTTCGCGCTGCGCGGCCAGGAGCTGGTGGTGGGCCGCTCCTATGCGTACCCGGTGTTCACCGGCAGCAAGCAGTTCACCATGAGCGCCACGGTGGAGGGCCGCGAGACGGTGACGACGCCCGCGGGGGCGCGGGACGCCTGGCGCGTGCGCGTGCACACCGACTTCGGCGGCAAGCTGGAATCCAAGCGCGACATGGTGGCGTACCTCAGCGCGGATGCGCATCAGGTGCCGGTGCGAATCGAAGCGGACTTCGCGCTGGGCACCGTCGTGGCGGAGCTGACGGACTACAAGCCGGGCCGCGTGGTGGCGGTGGCCCGGGCGGACAACTCGGGCGACTGAGCAGGTCGTCCGCCAACCAGGGGAAGGCAGGGGGCATGGGCGTGGGTTGGGCATGGGCAGTGGCGGCGGCGCTTTCCGCCGCGCCGGGCGGCGTGCAGGTCGTGTCGCCGCTGGTGAAGGTGCGGCCGGACGCGACGCCGAAGGGCGCGAAGGAGGCCCGCCTCAGCGCGGCCCGGGGTGAATGCGAGGGCACGCAGTTGGTGCTCCCCCAGGGCGTGACGCGCGTGACGATGAAGCCCCTGGCCCTCAAGGGGCCGGGCGCGCCGCTCACCGCGGACGCATGGCGCGAGGCCTACCTGGACGTGAAGACGCCCTCCAACGGCGAGGGCAGGCCGGGCCTGTGGCCCGACGCGCTGGTGCCCCTGTCGGCGCCCGCCAATCCCAGACATCCGACGGTCGTCTACGTGGAGGTCTGCGTCCCGGCGAAGCAGGCCCCGGGCACCTATACGGGGGTCCTGAGCGCGGCGGTGGACGGGAAGGAGCTGCCGGCCGTTCCCTTCAGCGTGGAGGTGCAGCCCTTCGGCATCCCCGCGACGTCGTCCCTGCCCAACAGCTTCGGCATCTCGCTGTACAGCATCGCGAAGGGGCACGGCCTCCCGGCGGAGTCGCCGGAGGCGAAGGCGCTCCTGCGCGAGTACGGCAAGGCGCTGCTGGAGCACCGCGTGAGCGCGCACGGCATGGGCATGGACCCGCCGCCGGTGAAGTTCCAGGACGGCCGCGCGGTGCTGGACTGGACCGCGTACGACGCGGAGATGACGCCCTTCCTGGACGGGAGCGTGCTGCCCTCCGGCGCGCGCTTCACCACGGCGGACGTGCGTGACAACCGCAAGGCCTCCACGGACGCGGAGAAGTCCGCGTACTACCGCGCCTTCCAGAAGCACTTCGCGGACAAGGGCTGGAAGGCGCAGCTCTTCTTCTACGCCAAGGACGAACCGAAGCCCGCGGACTTCCCGCTGGTGAAGGCGCAGTCCCAGCGCGTGCGCGACGCGGGGGCGGACATCCCGGTGCTCGTCACCACGGCGTTGAACCCGGCGCTGCTGGGCTCCGTGGACATCCTCACGCCCATCATCAACTGCTTCTACCCGCGCGAGGGGCCCCAGACGTGCCACAACGTGGCCAACGCCGCGACCGCGCGCGCGCGGCTGACGTCGCGCGCGAAGGTGTGGTGGTACCAGAGCTGTATGTCCCATGGCTGCACGGGCGGCCCGCCCGGGGACAAGGCGCTGGACAAGGCGTACAGCGACTGGGCCTCGTACATGGTGGACCACCCCGCCCCGCTCAACCGCGCCATGGGCCCGCTGGCCTTCGAGAGCGGCGTGGACGGCGAGCTCTATTTCGACACCGTGTTCGCCTACAACACGAAGAAGGATGTCTGGGCGGACCTCTTCGAGTTCGGCGGCAACGGCGACGGCACCCTCTTCTACCCGGGCACGCCCGCGAAGCTGGGCGGCACGGAGCACCAACCCGTGGTGTCCCTGCGGCTGAAACACATCCGTGACGGCCTGGAGGACTACGAATACCTGCGCCTGCTCACGTCGCTGGGCGACGGCGCCTTCGCGAAGACGGCGGCGAAGCGGCTGGCGAAGTCCGGGTACGAAATCTCCCGGGACCCGGCGGAGTGGGAAGCGGTGCGCAAGGAAATGACCGAGCGCATCGTGAAGCGGCAATCGGCTGAACAAGCGAAGCGCTCCGGACGTCGGACTTCCGGGGGAACCCCGTAGTCACTCCCCCCTGGGAGGAAGCAGAATGAAACCCATGCGCACCCTCGTCGCGGCCTGCCTCGCCTTCAGCGCCCTTGGCGCCATCCCGGGTCAGGCCCAGGAGGCCCAGCCCCGCCCGTTCAACCTCCTGAGCCCCGCCAGGCTCCCGGCGCCGGCGGATCCCGCCGACCCGGCGAAGCCCGCGGCGACTCCCGAGAACACCGGCGACGCGTCCTCCACCCCGGCCCCCGACGAGCCCGTCGTCGCGGTGAAGCCGTGTGAGCAGGGCCTGCCGGTGCTGCGCACGCCGCTGGCCTTCAAGCCCGGGGAGCTGCTCGAGTTCGACATGGACGCCATGGGCGCGAAGGCGGGCAAGCTCACCATGCGCGTGCAGCGCCCCGCCAACGGCTCGCTGCCGGTGGTGGTGGAGGCGCAGACGAACACGCTCTTCTCCAAGGTGCGCCGGGTGCGCGGCAGCGCGACCAGCTACCTGAACCCCAAGACGCTGCGCCCCTCGCGCTACAGCGAGGAGGCCGTGGAGAACGAGCAGCGCCGCAAGGTGAACGTGGACTTCGGCGCGCAGGACAAGAGCGTCAAGGTGGACTACCAGATTGGAGACCGCCCCAAGGGCCACTTCGACTACGCCTACGACAAGGACGGCCTGGACGTCGCGGGCGCCATCTACCTCATCCGCCAGTTGCCCCTGAAGAAGGACCTGCCGGTGTGCTTCGACGTGTACGGCATCCGCCGCATGTGGCGCATGACGGCCACCGTGGTGGAGCGCGAGCACGTGTCGCTGCCCCTGGGCGAGTTCGACGCCTGGCACCTGGCCGGCACCGCCGTGCGCCTGGACCGGCCGTCGCAGACGCGCGACGTGCACGTGTGGATCACCGACGACGACCGCCGCCTCCCGCTGGCCGCCGTGGGCGCCATCGACCTGGGCGCGGTGCGGCTGACGCTGTCCGGCGTGAAGCGCCCCGGTGAGAAGCCCCTGGAGGCGCAGGGCAAGGAAGACCTCAAGTGGTGATGCGCGGTTGAGACTCCGCGCCGGGAGGCGCGCTCGGTGCGCGTCCTCCCGCGCGAGGGAGCGCCCGGCCTCAGCCGTGGCGGATCATCCCGGCGGCCTGCGACAGGCGGCGGCGCAGTTGCGTCACCACCTCGTTCAGGTCCTCCAGGCGCTGGAGCACGTGCAGGTTCTCGCCCGCGTTCATCAGGGCGACCGGCGTCAGCGTCTCGCGGTGGAGGGCCAGGAGCAGGTCGTAGAAGTGCGCCTGCACGTCGCCCAGGGCATCCAGGCCTTCGCGGAGGTCGTCCTCTACGAAGTCCAGGAGGACGGTGGCGTCCTCACGCGCAGGCAGCGTCCGGGCCAGACGCTCCACCGCCCCGCGGACGGGGTCGGTACGGCGCAACATCGCGGGGGTGGCGAGGGCTGCGACGGGAGGGGCCATGCCTAGGACGCTACAGGCCCGTAGCGTCCGGTCAATTTTCCCAACCCCCGCCCGCCGGTGCGAAGGGCCGCCCCGCCAGAGGCGCAGGTCGCGAACCTGTCCGACTGTCGGACAGGTTCTCGCCATGCCGGGCCGGCAGGTGCAGCCCATGTGGTCTGGCCTTCCCCGTGGCCGCCGGGGCGAAGGGCCGCCCCGCCAGAGGCGCAGGTCGCGAACCTGTCCGACTGTCGGACAGGTTCTCGCCAAGCCGGGCCGGCAGGTGCAGCCCTTGAGGTCTGGCCTTCCCCCCGCCCGCCGGTGCGGAGGGCCACCCCGCCAGAGGTACGCGTCGCGGACCTGTCCGACTGTCGGACAGGTTCTCGCCAAGCCGGGCCGGCAGGAGGAGCCCAGGACGCATGGCGCCGCGCCCATCACGGGCAGGGAGCGGCGGCGCGGGGCCCCCTTCAGCGCGCGGGCCCCGCGGCACCGCCTGGCGCGGCCACGGGAGCCGTGGCGGGCGCGGCGTTGGCCGGGGCCGGGGTGGCCGGCAACGCGATGCCCGGCGAGGAATTGAGCGGCGCGGGCGTGCCCACCAACGGCGTGGGCGTGCTGGTGTTGAGCGGCGCGGGCGTGCCCACGATGGGCGAGGCCGGCGTGCCGGAGGACTGCGACAGCGGCGGCACCGTGGAGGGGATGCCCGGGCTCACCTGGGTGGTCCCCACGAAGGTGTTGAAGTCCGGCGCGGACACCTGCGGCGCGGTGAAGCCCCCCACGGACACGCCCGCCACCGTCGGCGGCGTGGCGAACGTCCCCTGCCCCACCGTGGCCGTGGAGCCCGGCGACACGCCCGACACCACCGGGGGCGGATTGGTGGGCGCCGAGGGCGCGAACGAACCGCTGAATGTCTCAGGCCCCGCTGAAGGCAGCGCGGGCGCCGAGGGCAGGATGACCGTCGTCGTCCCGGCCGCGCCCGCCCCCCGGGACACCGCGCCGGTCGCCGGCCCCGCCGTGGTCGCGACGCCCGTTGTCCCCGCCGTGCCGCTGCCTCCCGTGCCCTGCGAGAAGCGCGGCGCGGGCATGGGCGCCACCGCCGCCGGGAACGCCGTGGGCGACACCGGCGTCAATACCGCGAGCGACGAGGGCAGATCCCCCGTCGTGGGCACCACCTCCACCGACGGCACCCGCGTCCCCTCCACCTCGATGGAGACGTTGTCGAAGAGGAACTGGATGAACCCGCGCGGCTCCGCTTGCGGCGGCAGGTTCCACACCACCACGACCACCTCCGCGTCCCCGGGCCGCGCTTCGCGCAACAGCCGCTTCGTGTCGTCGTCCGCGTACGTGCCCGCGTCCAAGGCCGCCGCGTGCACCAGCGCCGAGTCCGTCAACAGCGCCCCGTTGCGCCACACGCTGCCAATGCCCCAGACGGCCATCGCCGCGTGCGCGCGCGTGGTGGCACGCCAGCCAATGCCTGTCTCACCGTAGATGGGCGTGCCCATCAGCACCCCGCCCTCGATGAGGTGCGGCGGCGGTGGAGGGAGCGGCCCGGCGGGCGCTGGCGACATCGCCTGGGCTGGCGGGAAGCCCGCCTGCGTCAGCTCCACGCGGTACTCGGCGCCACCCACGCGCAGGCTCGCGGAGAGCCGCGCCTTGTCGCCGAAGGTCGCGCTCGACACCCCGACCCGGTCCTGCACGGAGAGCGATACCTGCCCCGTACCGCGCTCGGTCAGGTCACCGAATGGAAGCGAACCCTGGAAGAAGTAACCGTCCGGCTGCTCGGTCCTCGCGCTGGCCTCCCGGCCCTCGAACGTGACCCCTTCGCCCCCTGGCGCCGCCGCCAGGACACCGGACAGCAAGATGCTCGTGATTGGACCCGCCATCGACGCTGCCTCCCTTGAAGTTGAAGGTAGGCAGCGGAGCGGGCCGTGGCACGCCCCGGGACTAAATCAGACCGCGGGCGCGGCGGATCTGCTCGACCGTCTTGTTGTACTCGATGTCGAAGGCGCTCGTGCCTTCCTGCAGGTGCTTCAGCCGCGAGCGGGCCTCCCGGTCGATCTCGTCGTCGACGTCCAGGTGCTTCTTCATGCCCTGGAACATCTTCTGACGCAGCACGTTGTCGGGGGAGTAGACCTCCTCGACGTTCCGGCTGATGAGGAGGAACTCAATCATCTGGTTGATGACGTACTCGATGCCCTCGTCCCCCATCTTGAAGCCGCGCACGTCCGCCATCTCGCGCTTCACCTGGTTGAACTTGGAGTAGTCATATCCCCGACGCTCCAGGGCCTCGCGCGTCGCCTGGTTCACACGCTCTTCGTTGGCGAGGTACTCGCGCATGATGGCGGAGAGATCCATCTCGGCGTCGGCCACGCGCATCGGCTCCACCTCGATGTCCCCGTCCTGCATGAGCTGCTGAATGGCCTCGCGCGAGATGATCGGGATCACCTTCGGATACAGCCTCATGTCGGTCCCTCGTCCTCTTCAAACGTGCTCGGATCTTCAACCGCTATAAATCAGCGCCGAGCATGGTCGCAATGAAAAACCCTAGGAACGTCGCGGGTTCCAGCGGCCAGTCCCCCCGGCGTCCGAAGCGGAACTTAATCATGCCGCACCGGGTGGCGACCCTCCATCCGCTTTTTCATGCACGGGTTCGGAAGCGTCATCCAGGGACGCCTCGCGCACGGGGTCCTCGGTGTCGTCCTCGGGGTCGCCATGAAGGCCCGCGTGGACGCGCTCGGCCATCGCCGGGCCCACGACCTCGGTCAGCTCCTCGATGCTGGCCTCCCCCACCCGCTTGAGGGAACCGAAGTGGCGCAGCAACATCTTCCGCCGGCCTTCGCCCACGCCGGGAATGTCCTCCAGCGCCGAGCGCAAGGAACTCTTGCGCATGGATTTGCCCTGGAAGGTGATGGCGAAGCGGTGGGCTTCGTCCCGCATGCGCGTGAGCATGAACATTTCCGCGGAGTTCTGCGGCAGGACGATGGGGTCCTTGCGGCCCAGGACGAAGACGCGCTCCGGGCTCCTGGCGCTCTCCGCGTCCCGGTCGAAGACGTCCTGGTCGCGGCTCTTGGCCAGGCCCACCACGTCCACGCCCTCCACGCCCAGGTCCTTCATGGCCGCGTGCGCGCTGGCGAGTTGGCCCTTGCCGCCGTCGATGACGAGCAGGTCCGGCAGGTCGTGGTCCTCCAGGCCGCGCTTGAGCCGGCGGGTGATGACCTCGTACATGCTGGCGAAGTCGTCCTGCTTCTCCACCGTCTTGATCTTGTATTTGCGGTAGCGCGACTTGTCCGTCTCCCCGTCCGTCACGGCCACCTGGGACGCCACGATGGAGGAGCTCTGGAAGTGGGAGATGTCGTAGCACTCCATGCGGCGCGGGAAGTTGCGCAGGCCCAGCTTGGACTGGAGCCGTGACAGGACCGTGTCCGTTTCGTCCTTGGTGCGCTTTCGCTCCACGAACGCCTGCTCCGCGTTCTTCACCGCCATGTTCACCAGCTCATGCTTCTCCCCGCGCTTGGGGACGAAGACGCGCACGCGCTCGCCCTTGCGCTCCGTGAGCAGGGCCTCCAGGCCGTCCGTGCCGTCGCCGGGCTCCAGGGGCAGGAGGACCTCCTCCGGCACGAAGCCGCCCTGGTCGTAGTAGAGGTTCACGAACGAGGCGAGCAGCTCGTCGTCCGGGAACTCCTGGCTGCCGAAGGGGAAGGCCTGGCCGCCGTTGAGCCGGCCCTGCCGCACGTGCAGCACGTAGAACAGGATGCGGTCGCCCTCGCGGTACAGGGCGAACACGTCCTGGTCCTTGAAGTCCGTGGTGGCCACCTTCTGGCGCTCCAGGCTGCGCTCGATGGCGAGCAACTGGTCGCGCACCCGCGCGGCCTCCTCGAACTTCAGCTCCATGGACGCGCGCTTCATCCGCGCGCGCAGCCCTTCGATGAGCTGCCCCGCCTTGCCCTCCAGGAACATGGCCACCTCGTCCACGCTCTTGCGGTAGTCCTCCGGGGGCACGGGGTGGACGCACGGGGCCGGGCACCGTCCAATCTGGTACAGCAGGCACGGCCGCTTGCGGTTGGCGAGCACGTGGTCCGTGCAGGTGCGCAGGCGGAAGAAGCGGTTGATGAGGCGCAGCGTTTCGCGGATGGCGCCCGCGCTGGAGTACGGGCCGAAGTAGCGCGCGCCGTCCTTCTCGTACTTGCGCACCACCTCCAGCCGGGGGAACGGCTGGGTGCGGTCCAGGCGCAGGGAGATGAACTGCTTGTCGTCCTTGAGCAGGACGTTGAAGCGCGGCTTGTGCTTCTTGATCAGCTCGTTCTCGAGAAGGAGCGCCTCCTTCTCGTTGTGGACGAGCACCGTCTCCAGGTCGCCCAGCATCGTGTCCAGGAGCGACACGAAGACGCGGGTGTCTCCGGAGCGGTTGAAGTAGCTGCGCACGCGGCTGCGCAGGTTGATGGCCTTGCCCACGTAGATGATGGTCCCGCGCTTGTCCTTCATCAGGTACACGCCGGGCTCGGTGGGCAGCGCGTCCAGCTTCTCCTGCAGCCGGATGTCCATGGCGAAGGCCCCTAGTTCTTGCGCGAACGCGACCGGGCCGCGGGCTTCGCCGCCCCAGAGGAACCGCTGCCAGACGGGGACGGACGCCCCCGCCCGCGCCCCTTCTTCGGCGTGGTGCCGGGCTGGTCCACGGCCTTGGCCGGCGCGCGCAGGAGCGAACGCGAGGCGGGCTTGAGCCCCAGGTCCATGTCCTTGAGCAGTTGGACGCGGTCGCGGAACTCGGCGGCCTTCTCGAACTGCATCTCGTCCGCGGCCTTGAGCATGTCGGCGGTGAACTCCCCGATGAGGCGCTTGATCTCCTTGGGCTCCAGGAGGTCGTTCTCCCCTTCCGCCGCCATGGGCAGCGCGCCCGCGCCCGCGTCGTAGTCCGGGATGTTCTCCGTGAAGTCGGAGATGTTGCTCTTCACCGTGCGCGGCGTGATGCCGTGCTCCTGGTTGTATGCGCGCTGGATGTCGCGGCGGCGCGCCGTCTCCTCCATGGCGCGCTTCATGGAGTCGGTCATCTGATCCGAATACATGATGACGCGCCCGTTCACGTTGCGCGCCGCGCGGCCAATGGTCTGGATGAGCGACACGTGGCTGCGCAGGAAGCCCTCCTTGTCGGCGTCCAGGATGGCCACGAGCGACACCTCCGGGATGTCCAGGCCCTCACGCAGCAGGTTGATGCCCACGAGCACGTCGAACTCACCCCGGCGCAGGTCGCGGATGATGGCCATGCGCTGGATGGCGTCGATGTCCGAGTGCAGGTAGCGGACCTTCACGCCCACGTCGCTGTAGTACTCGGTGAGGTCCTCCGCCATGCGCTTGGTGAGCGTCGTCACGAGCACGCGCTCGTTGCGCGACACGCGCACGCGGACCTCTTCCAGCAGGTCATCCACCTGGTTGCCCGCGGGGCGCGTCTCCACCTCCGGGTCGGTCAGGCCGGTGGGGCGGATGATCTGCTCCACCACCACGCCCTTGGACTTCTGCAGCTCGTACTCGGCGGGGGTCGCGGAGACGAAGACAGCCTGGGGGACCATCTCCTCGAACTCGGTGAACTTCAGCGGCCGGTTGTCCAGGGCGCTGGGCATGCGGAAGCCGAAGTTGACCAGCGTCTCCTTGCGGGCGCGGTCGCCGCGGTACATGGCGCCAATCTGGGACACCGTCTGGTGGCTCTCGTCGATGAGGACCAGCAGGTCGCGCGGGAAGTAGTCGATGAGGCACGGGGCCGGCTCTCCCGGCGCGCGTCCGGTGAAGTGGCGCGAGTAGTTCTCGATGCCGTTGCAGTAGCCGACCTGTTCGATCATCTCCAGGTCGAACATGGTGCGCTGCTCCAGCCGCTGCGCCTCCAGCAGCTTGCCCTCCGCCTTGAACTTCTGGAGCTGTTCGGCCAGCTCCTCGCGGATGGTGCGCATGGCGTTCTGGCGCGCGTCCGCGCCAGCGACATAGTGGCTGGCGGGGAAGATGACGATCTTCTCCAACTGGCCCAGCGTCTGGCCGCGCAGCGGGTCGAACTCGGTGATGCGCTCCACCTCGTCGCCAAAGAAGCTGACGCGCACGGCGCGCTCTTCCTCGTAGGCGGGGAACACCTCCACGGTGTCGCCGCGGGCGCGGAAGGTGCCGCGGTGGAAGTCCAGGTCGTTGCGCTCGTACTGGGCCTCCACCAGCTTGCGCATGAAGCCGTCGCGGCCCATCTCCTCGCCCACGGCGGCGCGGATGGCCAGGTCCACGTAGCTGCGCGCGGCGCCCAGGCCGTAGATGCAGGACACGCTGGCCACGATGATGACGTCGTTGCGGGTGCGCAGGCTGTGCGTCGCCGAGTGGCGCATCCGCTCGATGTTGTCGTTGATGGACGAGTCCTTCTCGATGAAGGTGTCCGTCGACGGGACGTAGGCCTCGGGCTGGTAGTAGTCGTAGTACGAGACGAAGTACTCGACGGCGTTGTTCGGGAAGAGCGCCTTGAACTCGCCGTAGAGCTGCGCGGCCAGCGTCTTGTTGTGCGCGATGACCAGCGCCGGCCGTTTCACGTTGGCGATGAGGTTCGCCATCGTGAACGTCTTCCCCGAGCCGGTGACGCCCAGGAGGGTCTGGTAGCGGTCGCCGCGAAGCAGGCCCTCGGTCAGCTCCCCAATGGCCCTTGGCTGGTCGCCCTGCGGCTTGTGCTCACTGACGATTTCGAAGTCCGGCATGGAGGACAGATCTAACATCCCCGCTGCCTGTGTACTGAACCTTCGTGCACGTCCGTCCGGCAAAGGACGGGGCGCCCCCCTACTTCGCGGCCGGGGCCTTCAGCGCCTCCAGGGACTTCAGGCGAGCGGCCTCGAATTCGTCGCCCTTGTTCCACGCGGGCAGCTCCGGGGCCTTCGCCACCTGGGCGCCCACGAGGAAGAAGAGCCGGGTGTCCTCCACGGCGCCGGACAGGTCCCACTCCGGGCGGACCTCGTCGGAGGGCTGGTGGTAGTGCTTCGCCTCCCACTGGCCGCGCTGCTGCTTGCCCCAGCCCTCCGGCCGGCCGATGAAGTCCATGCCGCTGCCGAAGTAGGCGGCGGGAATGCCCTGCCGCGCGAAGTTGAATTGATCCGAGCGGTAGAAGAACCCGCGGTCGGAGAGCTGATCCGCCTTCACCGTGCGCCCCTGCGTCTTCGCCATCGCGGTGACGTAGGTGTCCAGGGAGGACTTGCCCAGGCCGATGACGGTGATGTCGCGCGTGCGGCCCAGCACGTTGCCGCCGTCCACGTTGATGTTCGCGGCGATGCGGCCCGGGGGCACGGGCGGATGCGCCGCCAGGTACGCGGAGCCCAGCAGGCCGTACTCCTCCGCGGCCACCGCGGCGAAGAGGATGGAGCGGCGCGGAGGCGTGGGCAGCGCGGTGAAGGCGCGGGCCACGGACAGCATCGAGGCCACGCCGGCCGCGTTGTCCAGCGCGCCGTTGTAGATGACGTCCTCGCCGGGCTTGCCGTCGTCCTTCTTGCCCAGGTGATCATGGTGCGCGCTGTAGAGCACCACCTGCTTCGCCAGCGTGGGATCGCTTCCGGGCAGCAGGCCCAGAACGTTCGCGGTGGGCCGGCGGCGCACCTCGTTGGACAGGCGCAGGGACAGCGTCACGCCCAGCGGCACCGGGCGGAAGTCGCGCTTCTGGGCGGCGGCGCGCAGCGCGTCCAGGTCCTGCCCCGCGAGCTTCATCACCTGCTTCGTGGCGTCCTCGGTGGTCCACGCCTTCACCTGGAGGCGGGGCGCGTCCCCCGCGGGCAGCTCGAACTGCTCGCCGGTCCACGACGTGCGCACCACCTGCCACGGATAGCCCGCGCTGGGCGTGGTGTGGATGATGATGGCGCCCGCCGCGCCCGTCTTCGCCGCCTGCTCGTATTTGTAATCCCAGCGGCCGTACCAGAGGCGCGTCTTGCCGGCGAAGAGGCGCGGGTCGTCCTCCGGATCATTGTTGAGGATGACCAGCGTCTTGCCCTTCAGGTCCGCGCCCTTGAAGTCATCCCACTGGTACTCCGGCGCGACGATGCCGTAGCCCACGAACACCAGCTCGGATGCGTCCAGGGTCGCCTCCGGGGCCTGCACGCCGGACACGGCGATGAAGTCCTCGCGCGGCTTAAGCTCCACGCGGCCCGCCTTCGCCTGGAAGGACATGGGGCCCGGGCGGCTGTGGATGCCCATCAGGTCGAAGCGCTGGAGGTAGCCGCCGTCCTCCGCGCCCGGCTTGAGGCCCAGGGCTTCGAACTGCGTGGCGATGTACTCCTGCGCCAGCGCGTCGCCGCGCGTGCCGGGGCCTCGGCCCTCCAGCAGGTCGCTCGCGAGGAAGCGCACGTGCGCGCGCAGGAGGTCCGCGGTGATGGCCTGTTCGGCCGTCTTCTCCTGCGGCGTGACGGTGGGCGCGCCCGCCGCCAGGACGGGCACCGGGCCCAGGGAGCACAGCGAGATGAACAGCGCTGGGAGGAGCCTCATGGGTCCAGGTGCGTAGCATGGCCGCACGGGCGCCCCCAGCGGGTTTTCAGGAGGCTGTCGCCGCCACCTTCCAGGAGGTGCCAGCAGGCGTGTCCATGATGTCCACGCCCAGGGCCTTGAGGGCGCCTCGCACCTGGTCCGCCCTGGCGAAGTCCTTCGCAGCGCGCGCGGCGGTCCGCTCGGAGAGCAGCCGCTCCACCTCCGCCACGTCGATGCCGCGCTCACGCACCGCGCGGTCGCGGCGGCGCAGCAGCCACGCGCCCGGGTCGTCCTCGAAGAGGCCCAGGACGCGGGACGTCTCACGCACCTGCTCGCGCAGGGCCTGGAGCGTGCGGCCCACCAACGGCTTGTCTTTCACGGGCGGCTTGTCGGTGAGCTCGTTCATGAAGCCGAAGAGCCCGGACAGCGCTCCCAGCGCGCCCGCGGTGTTGAAGTCGTCGTCCATGGCGGACTCGAACTCCGTGAGGAAGCGCGCGGGGTCGCCGTGCAGCGGGCCCTTGCCGAAGTCCTTGCCCGCCACGCGCTCGTCCACCTTGCGCAGCGTTTCGTAGAAGTACTCCATGCGCCCTTCGGCGTCCTGGAGCGCCTTCTCCCCGAAGTTGAGCGGGTGGCGGTAGTGCGTGGAGAGGAAGAAGAAGCGCAGGGCCTCCGCGTCCACCTTGGCGAGCGCGTCGCGCAGGCGCACCACGTTGCCCAGCGACTTGGACATCTTCGCGCCTTCCAGGTCCAGGAAGCCGCAGTGCATCCAGTACTTCGCCATCGTCTGGCCGGTGGCGGACTCGCTCTGGGCGATCTCGTTCTCGTGGTGGGGGAAGATGAGGTCCAGGGCCCCGCCGTGGATGTCGAACGTCCGGCCGAGGAACTTCTCGCTCATCGCGGAGCACTCGATGTGCCAGCCCGGGCGGCCCTTGCCCCAGGGACTGTCCCACGACGGCTCACCGGGCTTCGCCGCCTTCCACAGCGCGAAGTCCAGCGGCTGGTGCTTGAGGTCGCCGGGCTGCACGCGCTCGCCCTGGCACAGGTCGTCCAGGTTGCGCTTGGACAGCTTCGCGTAGTCGTCGTCCTTGTCGACGGCGAAGTACACGTCGCCCTTAGCCTCGTAGGCGTAGCCCTTGTCCACGAGCGTCTGGATGAGAGCGACGATCTCCGGGATGGTCTCGCTCACGCGCGGGGACACGTCCGGTTCGCGCAGGTGCAGCGCGCGGGCGTCGTCGCGGAAGGCCTCCACGAAGCGCGAGGCCAGGTCCACCGGCGCCTCGCCCGTCTCGTGCGCGGCCTTGATGATCTTGTCGTCGACGTCCGTGTAGTTGCGCACGTACGTCACCTTGAAGCCCCGGTAGCGCAGGTAGCGGACCACCACGTCGAACGACGTGAAGGTGCGCGCGTTCCCGATATGGATGTAGCTGTAGACCGTGGGCCCACAGACGTAGACCTTCACTTCGCCGGGCACGAGCGGCTCCAGCGGCTCCTTCTGCATGGACATCGTGTTGAAGAGCCGGATGGATGGGGGGGCCACGGTGGAAGGTCCTCCTTTGGGAGCAGGGCGGGCGCGGCACTTGCGCAACGCGATACACACTCTAGGATCCCGGGTCCCACACAGGCCAGCACTTGGCGTTGGAAGCGTCGGATAGGGAGAATCGCCGCATGGCTCCGCCGAATCCGAAGCGTCCGCCGCGCCCTCCCCGCCCTCCCGGGCAGCAGGCGTCTTCGGACGACCCCTCGGAGGAGCTCCCGTTCGACGACGACGAGGTGGCGCCCCTGCAGGCGGATGATCCTCGCCCGCAGCGCGTGCCCCAGTATCCGGCGGGTCCCCGGAAGGCGAAGCGGCGGGGGCCGGGTGAGCGCAGCCGGTCCGACCGCGAGCTGACGCCCCGGTATGACTGGGCGATGGAGTATTCGGATCCGGGCCTGACGCCCGCGTTCGTGTACGTGGAGCGCGGGCCGGGCGCCGGGCAGCTCGTGCCCCTGCGCCAGGGCTCCATCACGCTGGGGCGGTCCTCCACGTCGGACCTGCGGCTCCAGCATGCGTCCATCAGCCGGCGCCATGCGCAACTGACCCGGCGGGGCAATGTCTTCATGGTGCGCGACCTGGGCAGCCAGAACGGCACCTTCGTCAACCGCCTGCGCATCAAGGGCGAGGTGGAGATCAAGCCCGGGGATGAGCTGAGCCTGGGCAACGCGACCCTGCGGCTGCGCGGTCCGGGGGCCGGGCCGACGGCGAGCCGGACGTCGCTGGAGCCGCTGCTGTCTCGCACGGCGAAGCGACCGCTGAATGGCGTCGCCGTGGCGGTGGCCGCGGCGGTCGTGGGCTCCGCGGTCGCGGCGTTGATCAGCGTGGTGGCCATGCGGATGGGGGAGCGGGCTCCCGCGCGGACTCCAGCGGAGGGCGCGCCCACGAAGGCCCCTGGGACTCCGGCGGCGCCCGCGAACGACGCCCGGGAGACCGAGGCGGCGGCGTCCGCGAAGGAGGCGTCCATCGTCGGAGAGGAGGCGCCCGCGAAGGCCGCCTCGCCCAGCGCGACGGATGCGGCTCCTGACGTTCGTGAGCACGCCGCGTCTGGCGCTGGCGGAGCGACGAAGCTCAGCGCGGCGGATGTCGCTCGTGGCCTGCGTCCGGGCGCGCCGGCGACCGTGGACGGGACGACGGGCGCGGCGAAGGTCCTCAGCGCTTCGGACATCGCGCGACGGGTTCAGTCGGATCAGGTGTCCCCGAGCGCCTCGGACATCGCGCGACGGGTTCAATCGAGTCAGTCGTCTCCGAGCACCTTGGACACCGCTCGACGGGGTCAGTCGAGTCAGGCGTCCCCAAGTGCCTCGGACATCGCTCTCGGCGCGCACGCGAGCACGGGTGCGACGTCCAGGGACGCGGAGCCAGGAGCACGGGAGGTCGCGAAGGGCGCGGGGACCGCGAATGCGGGTGAACCCCATCCAGACGCTTCGGGCAGGGGGATCGCTAAGACGGGCGAACCCCACCCGGACGCTTCGGGCGCGGGTCTCGTCATTGCCGCTTCCGGGCGGAAGGCCTTGTCCTCGGCCGAGCCGTCCGGGCCTCCGGACGAGCGCCAGCGCGCGGACATCCTCGCTCGCTATGAGTCCGGTGACGTCGCCGGAGCGTTGGCCCAGGCGAAGCGCGCGAACCTCACGCCCCTGGTGCAGCAGCTCACCCGCTTCCAGACCGCCGAGACCGCGGCCCGGACCGCCCTGGCGCAGCAGGACCGCACCCGGGCGATCGACGCACTCAGCGCCGCCGTGCGGGCGGACCAGGAGCTGTCCCAGGGATGGAGCCGCCAGGGAGTCGGACTCCGCCGCCAACTCGCCGGGCTGTATGTGCGCACGGGCCAGGACGCCGTTCGGGCTCAGCGCTTCGCCGACGCCCGAGCGGCTTTCACCGCCGCGCTCCAGCACGACACCGACAACAGCGAGGCCCGCTCACAGCTCGCGGCGCTCGAAACGCAGGCGCCCTGATTCAGCGGTCCCGCCGGGCTCCACGGAGGCGGGCCGTTGCGACTGGCAATTCGGGCGCCAGCGCCCTCCCCCGATGCGGTTCTCCGAAACCGACAGTCGGACAACTTTTCTGGGCTCGGCTGGGGCAGAGGCCATCCGGCCGCAGGCGTCCAAACTTGTCCGACAGTCGGACAACGCTTCTGGGCTCGGCTGGGGCGGAGGTCCTGGCCTTGAGGCTTCAAAACCTGTCTGACAGTCGGACAGCTTTCTTGGGCTTGGCTGAGGCGGAGGCCCTCCGACCTCATGAGTCCAAACTTGTCCGACCGTCGGACAACTCTTCTGGGCCCGGCTGAGGCGGAGGTCCTGGCCTTGGTGGTCCAAAACCTGTCCAACTGTCGGACAACTCTTCTCGGCCCGGCTGAGGCGGAGGTCCTCCGGCACCTGGGGTCCAAACCTGTCCGACCGTCGGACAACTTTTCTGGGCTCGGCTGAGGCGGAGGTCCTCCGGCATCTGGGGTCCAAACCTGTCCGACCGTCGGACAACTTTTCTGGGCTCGGCTGAGGTGGGGGCCCTCCGGCTGCAGGGGTCCAAACTTGTCCGACGGTCGGACAGGTTTCCGCTGCGCGTGGGCGGGAGCGCCCTGCGCCCTGAACTTGTCCGACGGTCGGACAGGTTTTCTTGGCTCGGCCGGGGCGGAGGCCCTCGGGCTGCAGGCGCACAACTTGTCGGACTGTTGGACGGGTTTCCGCTGCTCGGGTGGCGGGGGCGCCTTCCGCCACGGCGCCCTGAACTTGTCCGACTGTCGGACAGGTTCGTGCGCTGCTCCGCTGGCGGGTGGCCCAACAGGAGTGGGGCTCCGGAAACACGACGCCCCGGATTCCATCGAGGGAACCCGGGGCGCGGGGTGCGGACACGGCGGCCTCTCGGCCGCGCGTCACGCGGGGACTCAGGCGAGGTTGAAGATCTTCTTCAGGTCGGACTCGACCTCTTCCTCGGAGCAGTCCTTGGCCAGCGACAGTTCCTTGATCAGCAGCGAGCGCGCCGTGTCCAGCATCTTGCGCTCACCGAACGACAGGTCCTTGTCACCCTTGAGCAGGTACAAGTCGCGGAGCACCTCGGCGATCTCGAAGACGGAGCCCGTCTTGATCTTCTCCATGTACTCGCGGTACCGGCGGTTCCACGTGGTGGAGTCGACGGAGATGTCCTTCTCGCGGAGGATGGAGTAGACCTGCTTGACGTCCTCCTCGCTGATGATCTCCCGGAGGCCGACCGACCCGACCTTGTTGATCGGGATCATGATCCGCATCCCGTTCTCCAGGATGCGCAGCACGTAGAACGACTGGCGCTGCCCGGCGACCTCGGTGTGCTCGATGCCCATCACCTCACCGACGCCCTGGCCCGGATAAACCGCCTTGTCACCAGTCTTGAAGCTGGTCTGCACTAACTGCCTCCTTGGAGAAAGCTTCGACCCCGGCCTTCACGCCAGCCACTACTACCACAAACCACATCCACGGGCAACGAAATCGCCTTGACCACCCGATGACTGCCGCACTACGGTGTCCGGTTTTGTGTGCGGTGTCGCTCGGTGTGTGAGCGCCGCGAGACGGACGGGGCGGTGGGTGGGGGTGGGTGTTGGTTCGTTATTCGTGGCGCGACCTGGGTGCGCGTCCGTTGTTCTTTCCAGCGCTGAGCCTCTTGCTCGGCGCCCTTTGGCCAACCGGAACAGAGAGCTTCGCCGGGGTATTTCTCCTCTGCGCGCTTTGTCTGGGAGGGTTGGGCCTGGCGCTCGGCCCGTTGCCTGGAGCGCACCTGGCGGTGCTCGGCGCGCTGGCCCTGACGGGCGCGGGGCTCTCCGCCCTGGAGGCGCGGGTCGACATCCCGCCTGCCCTGAAGGAAGGCGGCGGCGCGGTCCTGGAAGGCGAGCTGGAGCGCGTGGAGCGCTTCGATGGAGCCTTGAGGCTGCGGCTCGCGGTGGCCCGCGCGGGGCCCGTTCCAGGGCCTCCGACCGCCGCCCGCTTTCGCGTCAGCCTTTCAGGGCGGGGTGAAGGTCTGGAATTGCACCCCGGCCAGCGCGTGCGCCTGGAAGCGCGGCTCGTGCCGGATGCGCCTCCTTCGAATCCTGGCGAGCGGGACTTCTCGTCGGCGCGGCGGCGGCAGGGCGTGGCCTTCACGGGCGGGTTCGTTCCGGGGCGCCTGCTGGCGCTGTCCCCTGCCCCCTCGTGGAGACTCGCGCTGGCGGACGTGCGCGGGCGGCTGACGACGGCGGTGCACGGGGTGGCGCCCTCAGCGGACGCGGCGGCGCTGTTCCTCACGCTGGCCGCCGGGCAGCGCGCGGACCTGGACGCCTCTTGGGAGGACGCGTTCTCGCGGGCAGGACTCGCGCATGTGCTCAGCGTCAGCGGGCTTCACGTGGCGGCGCTCGCGCTGATGACGCTCGCGCTGCTCAGGCGGGGGCTGGTGCGGCTGGGCGGACGCTGGCGGACGCTGGAGGCGCGGCGGTGGGCTGCTCCAGCGGCGGTGCCCTTCGTCTGGGCCTACGTGCTCTTCACGGGGAACCAGGCGCCCGCGGTGCGCTCGGCGGTGATGGCGTCAGCGGTGCTGCTGGGCCTGTCGCTGTGGCGGCGCGCGGATGGGCTGAATGGCCTGTCGCTGGCGGCGCTGGTGCTCGTGGCCTGGGCGCCTTCCAGTGTCGTGGACCTGTCCCTGCGGCTGTCGTTCCTCGCGGTGCTGGGGCTGGTGCTCCTGTCGCCCGCGCTGCGCGAGGCCCTGCCCCTGGAGCGGCCGGCTCCCTCCGAGCCCCGGCGGCTGAAGCGGTGGGCCGCCGAGGCGCGTGAGACCGTGGCGCAGACGCTGTGCGCGAGCGGCGCGGCGACGCTCATCGGGCTGCCCGTGGTGGCGGCGGCGTTCGGCCGGGTGAGCCTGGCGGGGCTCGTGTCCAACATCGTCGCCCTGCCCCTCTGCGGGCTGCTCACCGGGCTCGCGGCGGGCGGCGCGGCCCTCTTCGTGGTGGCGCCAGTCGTGGCGACGCCGGTGCTGTGGGCGGGGGCCTGGGCGTCGGAGCTCCTGCTCGTGTTGACGCGGGGCTTCGCGGCCGTGCCCTTCGCGGCGGTGGAGGTGCCGGGCCTGGGGCCGTGGCTTGGCGGGGTCTACGCGCTGGGGCTGGGCGCCTGGGCCCTGGGTTCGGGCCGCTGGCGATGGCTGGGCCTGCTCGTTCCGGGGGCCGTGCTGGGCGCGCTGCTGCTGCCCGTGCTCGCGCCGGAGCCCGCGCTGCGGATCACCTTCCTCTCCGTGGGCCAGGGGGACGCGGTGGTGCTGCGCTCGCGGGGACATCACGCGCTGGTGGATGCGGGCGGCGTTCCGGAGGGCGCGGATACCGGGGAGCGGTTCGTCCTGCCCTTCCTCAAGGCCGAGGGCGTGTCGCGGCTGGACCTCGCGGTGCTCTCCCATCCGCATCCGGACCATGCGCTCGGGCTCGTGTCGACGCTGGCCCAGGTGCCCACCGCACGGCTGTGGCTCTCCGCGGGGAGCGCGGACGGGCCGCTGTCCCGGCGGATCATCTCCGCAGCGAAGGGCGCCACGGTGGAGGAGGTGGAGGTGGGGCGCCCCGCGTACGTCCTGGGAGAGGCGACGCTGG
Source organism: Corallococcus sp. AS-1-6 (assembly GCF_020037015.1). Taxonomy (GTDB): domain Bacteria; phylum Myxococcota; class Myxococcia; order Myxococcales; family Myxococcaceae; genus Corallococcus. The sequence continues at coordinate 504,474 of NZ_JAIQDE010000002.1, forward strand.
AGGTGCTGGGGCCGCCCTTGGACCGGGAGCTGATGGAGGGCGCCAACGACCGGAGCGTGGTGCTGCGCGTGCGCCATGGAGACGTCACGGTGCTGCTGGCGGGCGACGTGGAGGCGGAGGGCGAGGCCGCGCTCGAGGCGTCACTGGGCCCGATGACGGTGTTGAAGGTGCCGCACCATGGCTCGCGCACGTCGTCCACCGCGCCGCTCCTGGAGCGCACCCGGCCACGTCACGCGGTGTTCTGCGTGGGCCGGCGCAACCGCTACGGGTTCCCCCATCCGGAGGTGGAGGCGCGCTACCGGGCCCTGGGCACCGAGTGCTGGCGCACCGACCGCGATGGGGCCATCACCCTGGAGAGCGATGGCGAGGACGTCCGGCTGGTGTCCTTCCTGCCGCGCGTGGATTCCGCGCCCCTCCCCGTTGCCGGGAGTGGGGAGCAGGCCCAGCTTGAGCGGTGATGATCTCCGACGACCTGGATCTCCGGCAGCTCACCGCCCAACTCAAGGCCCGGCTGGGACCGGGAGAGCCCGTGGGCTACCTGCGCGGCAAGTCCCTCATGCGCGACCTGCTGCTCGACATGAGGGACAACCGGTTCTCCGAGCTGGAGGCCGAGGAGCTCGTCGACACGCTGGAGGCCCGGGGCTTCGTGCGCTTCCTGGGCGACCCGGCGGAGCGGTCCGTGGCGGACGCGCCGTGGGACATCTCGCCCCACGCCTGACGCACCGGACTACTGGAAGACGAGCCACCCGAAGCGCGGCAGCGCGTGGAAGTCCCCGATGAAGAGGGGGGAGAAGGCCTGTCCTTCCACCTGCCGGCGGCCGTGGTGCTCCAACCGGTAGAGGTTGAAGCGCCAGCGCTCGCCCGGCTGGGGCGGAACGTGCGGCACCTCCGCGAGCCGGTTGAACGGGATGGCCATCTCCACCGTCCAGCCCTCGTCGCGGTCGGACGCGTCGTCCAGCGTGCCGCGCACCTTCACCGCCGTCTTCATGCCTGAGTCCCACGACAGGTCCATGCCCTGGCGCCGCGCGGGGAAGTACGCGTCGAAGATGACGTTGTGGGGGGACACCTGCAGCTCGTTGTACGTGCGCCCGTCCGCGTTGGCGTCGAGGAACACCTCCACGACCTCCTGTTCGTAGATGGAGTCGTCGCGGTTGCGCATCGTGCCCCAGAGGTCCGGGTCCTCCACGTCGAAGGCCACGTACAGGTTCGCGTCGTCGTAGACGAGGCGCGCCTGGGTGCGCAGCCGCGCGGGCCGTCCGTCGAAGCTGCCCACGAGCGTCACCGGCTTCGCGCCCTTCCAGGCCTCGTCGTCCAGCGCGCCGTCGACCACCGGCGCCTTCTTCACACGCGTGACGGTGTACTCCGGCAGCGCGGGAGGCTCGCCGCCCAGGAGCGGTCCGCGCACGCGGTTGTTCCCCAACTGCATGCGCGGATCATCCACCGCGAGCCGCTCGTCGTCCTTCCAGAAGCCCAGAACGATCCGGGCGGGCGTGGCGGGCATGGAGACGGTGTGCACGTCCTCCAGCACCCGGCCCACGGGCCAGGTCTCCAGCGGCGCGGCGCCGTCCTGGAACTCGTGATCCGCGTTGGCCAGCATCTGGCCGCTCTCCGGCTCCACCACGTGCGTGAAGAAGTGGAAGCCCTGGGGTGGCGGGCGCACGGCCTGGAAGTAGTGCGCGATGCGCACCGGCTGCCCCGCCGTGGGCTGCTCCGGCGTCACGCGCGCGCCCAGGTAGACGATGGCGCCTCCGGCGAAGGTGGCGCCGCTGCGGAAGGTGAGCCCCTCCGGGGCCGCGTCGAGCGTCCGCGACGTCGTGGGCGCGGGCAGCTTGGGCGTGCGGTGGGCGGGGCCCGCCTGCTCATCGCGGCAGGCACCACCCACGAACAGGACGGAGGACAGCAACGGGACCAGGGCAAGGGAGCGGAGGCGCATCGAAGGCGCGGAGTCTACCCTTCCCCGTCTCCTGGGAAGCGTTCTTCCTCGGGTGGGGCAGCGCGCTTCCTGTGTCTGGGCAACCCGTCCGCAAGGGAGGGCGGCCGAGCCTGCGGGCCCCCGAGGCCCGCTTGGCATGGACCCAGGTACACCCCACCTTCCAGTCCAACACAGGGAGGGGACCATATGAGCAAGGGATTGTTGGCTGGCGCGGCGGCGGTGGCGGTGTTGGCGGCGGGCTCCGCGCAGGCGGCTTCGACGGAGCTGCGCAGGTCGGCGGACATGCGCGGCCTGACGTTCCTCGTGGGCGGCGGTGTGGAGGGCTACACCAGCGGACTGCGCGACCAGATTGATCCAGGCCTGGCCTACGGCGTGACGGTGGCCATCAAGCCGACGAACGTGCTGGGCCTGGAGCTGGGCTACACGGGCGCCATCAGCAACTTCAACAACAGCCGCGTGCTGGCGACGGACACCAGCGGGCCGGACATCGTGCGCAACGGCGCGCAGGCGGCGGTGACGCTGGGCCTGACGGCCACGCCGCTCCAGCCGTACGTCATGGGCGGCCTGGGCCTGAGCCGCTACAACGTGCGCTCCGCCGCCCTGGGCTTCCAGGACGACACGGTGGGCAACGTGCCGGTGGGCGCGGGGCTGCGCCTGCACATCGGCAGCTTCACCGCGGACGCGCGCGTGAACTACAACTTCCTGTTCGACCAGGAGTTCGCGCTCACCGTGCCGCCGTCCGACGTGGACCTGGGCGGCGACGAGACGTTCAGCAGCGGCGGCCGCTACGTGGGCACCATCAACCTGGGTGCCACCTTCTAGCCAGGAGCAAGGGCCACCGCCGTCCCGGCCTCCGGACATGGGGGGCCGGGGCTGGATGGGGCCTGGGGGCAACCTCGCGAAAAAGCGACGTCCGGTGGCAGGCGTGACGCTTGCTGCCGGACGTCCGCATGCGCTTCGAATTCGAGCACCTGGGCACCCCCACCCCGTTCGAGCTGACCGAGGGCCGCCACCTCCTGGGCGGTGGCCCCGACGACCATGTCCACCTGGAGGGACTGCCTCCGGGGCTGTTGACCCTGCGCATCGGCTCCGGACGGCTGATGGTGGAGGCGGTGCGCAGCTTCACCGTGAACGCGGTGCGCGTGCTGCCCGGCGTGTCGCGCCTGGTGGTGCCTGGCGAGGTGCTGGGCCTGCCGGACGGCATGTGCCTGCGCGTGCTCGCCGAGCCTGACGCTCCCGGGCGCGGCGTGGGCACGGTCGCCGTGCTCAAGGGCCTGTTGACGGACGCAGATGTCCCGGCGTCCCGCGCGGCCACCCTCACCTGCCTCACCGGACTGGACGTGGGCCGCTGTCACGCGCTCGCGGAGGCGTGCACGGACATTGGCCGGGGCGACGGCGCGGCCCTGCGGCTGCGCGACCGGGCCGTGTCACGGATGCACGCGCGGATCCGCCGCGAGGATTCGGACTTCCTGCTGGAGGACCTGGGGACGCCCAACGGCGTGTTCCTCAACGGCGTGCGGCTGGAGGCCCCCGCGCCGCTCGCGGACGGGGACGTCGTGGAGCTGGGGCGCTCGCTGCTCCGCTTCCAGGCGGCGTTCGATGAGGCTTCGGGGGAGGCGCGGCCCGCGCCCAGGCCAGTGGCCATCGTGGAGGAGCCCGCGCATGCAGCAGCGCCGCGGCCTCCCGAAGGAGGGCCACGGCGCCTGGAGGGGTGGATCATCGCCGGGGCCGTCGCGCTGGCTCTGGGCGCGCTGCTCGTCACCGCCCTGGTGGCGGCGACAGGCTGAAAAGCGCGCGAGTCCTACGCAGGCAGGGGCGAGAGGCCCGCGCGCTCCACCAGGAGCCGGGCCAGGTAGCGGTGGTTACGGAAGAAGCTGGTGAAGTGCACGAAGCCCTGGCTGCCCCGGATGGCGTAGACCGTCACCGGCCCGGGGAGGACGTCCAGCTTGCGGATGTCCGCGAACGAGAAGCGCCGGGTGCGCACCATGCCCCGGCAGGTGATGCCCCGGGCGTCCACTTCAATGCGGGTGCGGCCATAGTAGGTGACGGCCACCGCGAAGAAGACGACGAAGAAGGCCGCGGACAGGAACGTCTGTAACGGCACGCCGTCGAAGTGGAACAGCCAGGCGAAGATGCCCAGCCATAACAGGCCTGCCGCCGCCATCACGGCGGCGAGCACCCTGCGCGGGCGAAAGACCTGGTGCGGCTGCTTCCCCTCCACCGTCCGATCGCGTCCGTCCATGCCCTATAAAATAGTGGGCTGGACAGTCCCTCGGACGATGCCCGCCTGCTCTCCGGGCAGGCGGTCAGCGCAGGCGCTCGGCCTTCTGGCGGGACTCCTCCTTCAGCTCGGGCCGCACGTCGGCGGCGGTGGAGCGCGCGTAGCGCTCGTAGAGGTCGCGGGCCTCCAGGTTGCGGCCCAGCGCGCGGTACGCCTCCGCGAGTCCGTACAGCGGCGAGGCCGCCTCCGGCTCCAGCTTCAGCGCGAACTGGTAGTCCGCCGCGGCCTCCGCGTAGCGCCGCAGCCCGATGTTGGCGCTGCCCCGCGCGATGTACGCCACCGTCAGCAGCGGCTCCTGCTGCAGGGCCTGCGTCAGCGTCTGGAGCGCGGGCGCGTAGGCGCGCTGGCTGATGTGCTGGACGCCCTGCTCGTAGGCGCGGCGGGCCTGGGCCCGCGTCGTGTCCGCCACGGGGCCCGAACCGGGCGGCTGCCCCACGGCTTGCGGCGACGCGCCGAGCTCGCCCTGCTTCACGCGCGCGCGGGTGATGTTGTCCTGCGCGCTCTGCCGGATGGCGGCGTCCTGGGTGAGGCGCGAGGCGGCCTCCCACTCCTCGATGGCGCGCGCGTAGTAGCCGAGCACCGCCAGCGCGTTGCCCAGCTTGAAGCGCGCCTCCACGTGGTCCGGCGCCGCGTGCTCCGCGTCGAGGAAGGCGAAGGCGGCCTCACGGTAGCGGCGCTCGCGCATCAGCGCGTCCCCGTCGCGGATCCGCGTGGCCGCCAGCACGGCCTGCGACGTGCGCTGGGGCTGGGGCTCCACCGGGGCCAGGGCGCGCGCGGCCGGAGCAGCGGGTTTCGCCTCGGGGGCCGGGGGCTGTGCCCGAGCCCAGGCCGGCACCGCCAACGTGCCAAGCCACACCACCGCCGAGACCCCGAGCTGGAACCTGCGCGTGCGAACCATGTCCCTCTCCCGTCCTGGCCCCCGGCGGGCCAGGACCACTGCGGCCTGCGTCCTTCCTAGCTGCGGAAGGGGTTCTGCAGGAGCACCGTCTCGCCGCGGTCGGCGCCCACGGAGACGCACACCACGGGCACGCCGCTGACCTCCTCCACGCGGCGCACGTAGCGCTTGGCGGCCTCCGGCAGCTCGTCGAAGGTGCGCACGCCGGCGAGCTTCTCGTCCCAGCCGGGCAGCGTCTCGTAGATGGGCTTCACGCGCGCCAGGTCCTCGTAGTCACCGGGCAGCTCGGTGACGCGCTGGCCGTCCAGCTCGTACGCGTTGCAGATGCTGAGCGTCTTGATGCCGCTGAGCACGTCCAGCTTGGTGAGCGCCAGGCCCCACAGGCCGTTGACGCGCACCGCGTAGCGCAGCACCACGCCGTCCAGCCAGCCGCAGCGGCGCGGGCGGCCGGTGGTGGCGCCGAACTCGTCGCCCACCTTGCGCAGCCGGTCTCCCAGCTCGTCGCTCAGCTCCGTGGGGAACGGGCCGCCGCCGACGCGCGTGGTGTACGCCTTGCTGATGCCCATCACCTTGTCGATGGCCGTGGGGCCCAGGCCCGAGCCCACCGCGGCGTTGCCCGCCACGCAGTTGGAGCTGGTGACGAACGGATAGGTGCCGTGGTCCACGTCCAGCAGCGTGCCCTGCGCGCCCTCGAAGAGGATGCGGGCGCCGCGGCGGACCTGCTCGGAGAGGAAGAGGGACACGTCGTGCACGTAGGGGCGCAGCCGCTCGCCCAGCGCGGAGAACTCCGCCAGGATCTGCGGCGTCTCCAGGGTCGGCACGTCCACGCCCGCCCGGGCGCAGAGGTCCTTCAGCTCCTCCAGCGCGGCGGGCAGCCGCTCGTCGATGCGGCGGCGCAGGCGCTCCGGGTGGAGCAGGTCGCGCACGCGGATGCCCCGGCGGGCCACCTTGTCCTCGTACGCCGGGCCGATGCCCCGCCCCGTGGTGCCGATGGCGCTGCCGCCGCGCGCCTTCTCCCGGAAGCTGTCCAGCAGCTTGTGCCACGGGAAGATGACGTGGGCGTTGTCGGAGATGAGCAGTTGGGCGTCATCCTTGAGGAAGCCGCGCGGCTTGAGCGCGTCGATCTCCCGGACGAGGACGGCGGGATCCACCACCACCCCGTTGCCAATGACACACGTCTTGCCCGGGTGAAGGATGCCGGACGGAATCAGGTGCAGGACGGTCTTCTGCCCGCCCACCACCAGCGTGTGGCCCGCGTTGTTGCCGCCCTGGAAACGGACGACCACCTGGGCGTGCTCGGTGAGAAGGTCGACGACCTTGCCCTTCCCCTCATCTCCCCACTGCGCTCCGATGACGACGACGTTCGGCATGGTGCCCGCCGCTTAGCACGCGGGAGGGGCCGGGTGACAGTGTTCCGCGAAGCCGCAGTGAAGGGCCTGGCAGGCCGCCTTGTCCCACCCCGGCCATGCCCGCGACATTTCAGCCTGGACAAGCGCCCGGACGCCCTCGGCCAGCCGGCGCACCGCCTTGGCGTCGGCGGGTCCGGCCGGGAGGAATTCCGGCTCCGGAGAGGCGTCTCCCAGGAAGGCCACACCCACCCGCACCAGCACTCCGTCGCGCACCATCCGCGCGGACGCCAGGGCCAGGGCCGTCAGCTCATGGGCGCACGCGGCCGGGCCCAGGGGGTGGCGGGCGCCCGGGCGCAGGAGCACCGCCACGGCCTCGCCGTCCGGTGACTCCCAGAGGAGATCCACGGCGCCCTCCACGCGGGCGGAGTCATCCAGGTCCAGCACGAAGTCCAGGCCCCGGTGGATGGTGGACGCGGGCGCCGCCGCGAGCTGGCGGGCGAACGTCGTGTCCAGGAAGCGCTCCACGGTGGCGAGCACCTCGCCCAGGTCGTCCTCGTCCGGCTCCCGGCCCGCGCCGCGCAGCAGGTTCTCCAGGTGCGCGCGCCGCTCGGAGGCCTCCGCGTCCGGTCCCGCGAGCGACAGGTCCACCTCGCGCAGCAGCCGCGTGACGAGCTGGTCCGGACGCTCCACGGGCAGCCAGCCGTCGGGCTCCACGAAGAGGGGCGCGGCGCGCACGGGGGCCTCCCAGGGTTCGGATCCGGCGGCGAGGCCCAGCCGGTGGAGCTGGTGGTAGCGGCGCGGGCAGGTGAGGAAGTCCTGGACCGCGCGCACGGAGGCGACGGCGGGCGCGTCGGTGAACACGGCGGCGGCACGGGCCTCGGACGCTTCGTCGGACATCCGCTCCAGCGCGGACTCCAGGCGGATCCGCGCCTGCTCGAGCTGCTCCTGCGTGGGCGGCTCCGGATCCGCGGGCGGCGGCAACTGCTCCACGTCCACGTCGTTGGCGAGCGCGCGCAGGTCCGGATCCGCGTCCAGCCGGCGGTCCACGCGGTGCCACCACGTGTCCGTGCCCGCGCGCTTCTCCTCGCCACCCGACAGCACGAGCAGGTCCTTGGCGCGCGTGAGGGCCACGTAGAGCAGGCGCAGGTATTCGGCGTCCTCGCGGGCCTTCAGCTCGGCGCGCACGGCCTCGAAGCGCTCGGAGGTGAAGGTGTCCAGCGAGTCCGGCATCCACGGCCGGAGGGCCAGGCCGAAGGAGCGCTCGAAGTAGGCCCGGGCGGACGTGGTGCGGCGGCGTCCGCCCATCCCGGGGACGATGACCACCGGCCACTCCAGGCCCTTGGCGCGGTGGATGGTGAGCAGTTGCACGGCGCGAGGGTCGCCCTCGTCCAGCAGGTCCGCCTGGGCCTCGTTGGGGTCGGAGTCCGCCAGTTGGCGCAGCTCGCGCGCGAAGGCCACGCAGCCGCCCGTACCGCGCTCGTCCCGGCGCGCCGCCAGCGACAGGAGCTTCTCCACGTTCGCGCTCGCCTGCTCCGCGTAGGGAGAGCCCGCCAGGGCCTCGCGATACCCGGTCGCGTCCAGCGCGGCCTGCAAGAGGGCATGCACACCCAGCCGGTCCCGCTCGCGCCGCAGCACGGGGATGAGCTCCAGGAAGCGCCCCAGCCGCGACTGCTCGCGCGCGGACATGGCGGCGCGGACCTCTTCATCCACCAGCCGGGGTGAGCCAAGCGACAGCGGCAGGTCCCCCGCGAGCCGGAACAGCGACGCGTCCGACAGGCCGACCAGCGGCGAGCGCAGCACCGCGGCGAACGCCAGCGCGTCGTCCGCGTCCGCGAGCAGCGCCAGCAACGAGGCGAGGTCGCGCACCTCCTGGGCCCCGTAGAAGCCGCGGCCTCGCAGCACCCGGTGCGGCACGCCGTGGCGGATCAACGCCTGCCGGTACTCCTCCAGGTGCGTGAAGGTCCGGAAGAGGATGGCCACGTCGCCGCCGCGCGCGGGACGCAGGCCCTTCTTGTCCTCCGCCATCACCGTGGGCGGCGCCCCCGGCGCGAGCATCACGCGCAGCCTGCGGGCCACCGCGTCCGCCTCGGACTCGCGCAGCTCCGGCGCGGTGTCGGCCTCCGGCAGGGTGAGCCGCTCCACCACGGGCCCTTCGGCCAGGTCCGGGCGCGTGGGCGACAGGTCGTCCGTCTGGGGTTCATAGACGACCTCGAAGGGGCGGGGCGTGGCCTCCTTCGCCACGAGCAGCCCGGCGAACGCGCGGTTGAAGAAGGACAGGACCCCGGGCAGCGAGCGGTAGTTGTTCTGGAGGAAGCCGCGCATGCCGCCCTCGGCTTCAATCTTGTCCGCGAGGACCTTGAACACGGACACGTCCGCGCCACGGAACTCGTAGATGGACTGCTTGCGGTCACCCACCGCGCACAGGAACGCGGGCTCCAGGGGCAGCGAGGCCACGAGGTCCGCGTCCGGCGCCAGCTCGCGCGGGCCGCCTTCGCGCTGCTCCGCCAGGAGCAGCACCAGCTCCAGTTGCAGCCGGTTGGTGTCCTGGAACTCGTCCACCAGCAGCGCGCCCAGCCGCTCCTGCACCTGCTGACGGAACTCCGGATGGTCGCGCAGGAGGTCGCGCGCCTTCACCAGCAGCGAGGTGAAGTCGAACACGTTGCGCCGGGCCAGCTCCGCGTCGTGCCGCTCCTCCACCCGGGTCAACAGGTCGCGGAAGGTCGCCTCGAAGGGCGCCGTGCGCCACGCGGCGTAGGCATCCTCCAGCCGCCGCACGGAGCCGTCGCTCTTGCCCTTCACCTTCCAGAGCAGCTCCTTCAGGCACGCGCCCGCGCCCTTGCGCAGGTTGACCAGGTTGCGCGGCTCCGACAGCAGCACGGAGCGCAGCAGCGGGAAGTGGCCCGGCTGCATGAACGTATCCGGCGTCATGCCCTTCAGCGCGGGCTCGCACGCGTTCAAGAGCGCGCTCCACTCGCCCTTGGTGTCCTGGGCACGGGCGTCCAGGCACAGGCGGCGGCAATCCTCGATGAGGGCCTCGAGCTGCGCCTTGTCCGCCACGCCGTCGCCCACGCGCGCCGTGGCGGCCTTGAGGCCCTCCTCGCGCAGCGTGCCGTAGACGTCCATCAGCGCGGCCACGAGCCCGTCGGAGAAGCCCGAACCGGAGAAGCCCAGCTCCGCGCACAGCTCGCGCACGCGCGCGTCGCCGCCCTCCAGCGCGTCCAGGACGACGCGCTCGGTGACGTCCTCCAGCAGGCCCGCGGCCTCCAGCTCGTCCAGCACCTCGAAGGCAGGGTCGATGCCCACCGCGGGCGGCGCGCGGCGCAGGAGCTGACCGCAGAGCGAGTGGAACGTGCCCACCGTCGCGGCGCCCAGCTCCTCGCGCACCTTGCGCCACTGGTCCTGCGTGGGGAACGGGCGCTCCAGCCTCGCGAGCGACGCGCGCAGGTCCTTCTCCGCGTCAGGCGGGACGTCCCCCTGGGCCAGCGCGTCCAGGCGCTCGCGGACGCGCTTGCGCATTTCGGCGGCGGCCTTGTCCGTGAACGTGAGCATGCACAGCCGGGAGGGACGCAGCGGCTCCGCCTGCCGCGCTCCGGCGAACAGGTGCAGCGTCATCGTCACCAGGCTGTACGTCTTGCCCGCGCCGGCGCCCGCCATCAGGGCCAGGTTCTTCTCCAGCGCGAGCATGTGGGGCGCGGTGTCGCTCATCCGCTCCCCTCTTCCGAGATGCGGCGCTCGGTGATGCGGCACACCGCGCGGTAGCCGCACTTGCCGCAGTCATTGGGCCGCGCCGGGAAGTCGCCCTTGCGGAGCTGACGCACCAGCGACTCCACCGCGTTGGGCAGGTTGAGGCCGGCGGCGTCCGCCACGCGCTGGCGCACCTCCGGGTCGGTGGACAGCAGGTCCTCCAGCTCCGCGGGCGGCAGCACGGAGGACAGGTGGATGGCGTCGCCCGTGCGCAGCGAGAACCACGCCGCGTTCTTCGCGCCCACGTGGCCCGCTTCGCGCGCGGCGTAGAGGTACAGCGGGAGCTGGAAGTCCGAACGCAGCAGGTTCTCCTTGAGCGTGCGCTTGTCCAGGCGGCCCGTCTTGTAGTCGATGACGCCCACCTCCGCGCCGGCCGTGTCCAGCCGGTCGATCTGCCCCTCGAAGACGATGGCGTCCTCCGCCACCATCAGCTTCACGTCGCTCCAGCGCTGGTCGTCGGCCGCGGGGCCGAAGCGCAGCTCGAAGCCTTCGGGCACCAGCGGGTCGAACGGCAGGCCGTGCCGTGGATCCGCGAGGATGCGCCGGGCCATGGCCTGGGCCTTCTCCCCCGCGAGCTTCCACAGCTCGTGGTGGCCCACGTGGTGCAGCTCCGCGAAGTGCCGGCTGGCCTTCTTGACCGCCTTCTCCAGCACCTCCTCGGGGATGTCCTCCGGCGCCTGGCCCAGGAGCTTCTTCTCCTTGAGCGCCTGGAAGACCTCCTCCATCACGCGGTGCCAGAAGGTGCCTCGGCCCCGGGCATCGAACTCCTCGTGGGCCACCACGGGCTCGGCCACCTTCAGGCCGTACGCGATGAAGCCCTGGAAGCCGCAGTTGCCGAACTTCGACAGGGCGCTCGCGGACAGCGGGCGCTCCAGGCCGAAGTGGAACGTGTCGCGCAGCTTCTGCTCCAACTGGGGGCCCTGCACGCCGCCGGTGAACTCGCCGGGCCGCTCGTCCTCGCGGCCGAAGAAGCGCAGGCGCGCGGCCTCCATGTGGGCCAGCTCCCGCGCGCTGCGGAACCAGTCGTCCGTGCCGAAGCGGTCCTTGAGCACCTGCCCCGCGGGGTCCGGCTCCGTGACGCGCAAGGCGGGGAACGTCAGGCCCGCCAGCGCCTCCAGCGCCACGGTGCGCCGCAGCTCGGACGGCGTGAGCACTTCGTCCAGCGGGAGCACCGGAGGCAGCGTGCGCGTGGACCACTTGTGGGCGGTGAGCCGGCGCACCTCCTCCAGGAACGCGGAGGGCACCTGCTCCTGTCCCCCCGCGGCCTTCACCGCGAACGAAAGGCTCAACGAGCCCTCCGCCGCCGCGAGCGCGCTGGCGAAGAGCAGCCGGTCCTCCGTGAGGCGCCAGGGCGCGCGGTCATCGAACTCGCCGCCGGTGAGGCGGAACACGTCCCGGGTCAGGTGCTGGTTGAGCGCCACGCGCTCCGCGTCTCCCAACAGCGGCGACGGCGGCTCCCTCCCGGGGAGCCGGCCCTCCGTGAGCCCGGCGACGAAGAGGTGCCGGAAGGTGCGGCCTGGCACCTCCGCCAGGTCCAGCACCTCCACCGCGCCCGTGGAAGGGCCTCGCGCGGGCAGGTGCACGTCGCGCAGCGCGTCCGCCAGCCACCGGCCCAGCACGCGCCGGGTGATGCGGGGGCCTCCGCCCACGGCGCGCAGCGAGCGCAGCAGCGCCTCCATCCGCTGGCGGAACGCCGCGAGCGCCGCGTCGTCCCGGGCCCTCGCGTCCTCGATGCGCGCGCCCAGGGTCCCTGCCTCGCGAGCCTCCAGGGGCCCCGCGGAGTCCAGCAGGCCCAGCCGCTCCACGACCTTCCACCACGCGGCGATGGACTCCGCGGCGGGGGCCTCCTGGGGGATGTGGCGGCATTCGTCGATGAGCCGCATCACGCGGTCGCGCAGCGCGCGCACGGCCATCACCTTGACCGCGTCCTCCTTGCGTTTGCCGCCCTGCGCGGCCATCCGGCGCGCGAGCCCGTCCAGGCGCACGTCGTAGGCGCCCTTGCCTCGCGTGGCGCCCAGGCGGTCGTCGCGCGCGGCGGCGAGCGCGAAGAGGGTCGCGGGAGCATCCGGCCCACCGCGCGACAGCGAAGGCACGTAGCGGCTGGAGACGAGCTCCGCCACGCGCTCGGCCGGGAAGCCGTCCTCCATCAGGACCGGCAGCTCCAGCGCCAGCCGCACCGGCCCCGCGAGCGCGAGCGGCTCACCCCACGGCAGGCGCACCGGCACGCCCAGTTCACCCAGGGCCTCCGCGAGCCAGCCCGCCTCCGGGCCCAGGTCCCGGTACGCGATGGCGATGTCGCCCGGCGCGCTGCCCGCGTCGATGAGGCGGCGCACGTCGCGGGCCACGACGCGGGCCTCCTCGCGAGCGTTCGTCGCGTTCCACACGGACAGCCCGTCCACGGAGCCCTTCAGCACGTCGCGAGCGGCGCGGGGCGAGAACAGGTGCCGGCCCAGGTCGGTGAAGGGGCGGCCCTCGAAGGTGACGTCCGCCTTGAAGAGGTCCACGTGGGGCATGGTCTCGCCCCGGTTCTCGAAGGCGCGGAACAGCGCCGCGAGCGCCGCGTCCGCCACCGGCGAGCCGCCCACCGGCGTCTCCACGCGCAGCGACACGCGCCGGGCCTCGCACGCCGAGGCGAGCCCCATGAGCAGCTCCAGCTTCGACGGGCGCACGTCATAGACGCCGTGGAGCACCAGCCCCGTCACCCCGTCCCAGCCCGAGGGCCACGCGCCCCGGTCCAGCGCCTCGCGAGCGCCCCGGAGCACGTCCTCGCGGTCCGCGAGCCCCAGCTCCGCCAGCCGCTGTTCGTACAGGTGATAGAGCCGGGCGAGGACCCGCGCGCGGGTGCGGCGCTCCGGGGGCAGCACCTCCGCGGCGTCCTGGAGTTCGCGCGCGGAGAGCCGGCCCGCCTTCAGGTCCAGCAGCACGTCCGCCGCGGCGCGGGCGAAGGCGGGTTCGCGCACGTAGTCACCGAACGGCGTGGGACCCAGCGAGGCGCCCAGGCCGGCCACCACGGCGCGAGCCGTCATCGCGGGACAGGGTCGACGGTTGAGCTCGCGCGCCCCACCCAGCGCGTGGACGAAGTCGTCCCACGTGAGCAACTGGGTCCCCACGGCGATGCCCCGCGCACGCCGCTCCGCCCGCAGGGCAGCCTGGCGGCGCGCGGCATCAGGGAAGACGTGGAGTGTGCGACCAGGGCGGGACATGCGGGGCGAGGACTCTAGAACGGCCAGGGGCGCCGTTTTCATGCTCCTTTCTGCGCATTCCCACACCCTGGCCCGTTGTCCGCTCGCCTGCCGCCCTCGGAACCCGGGAAGTCCAAGGCGGCGAGCCTTTCTGCCCGACCCGGGACACCCCGGTTCCGGCTGGAGGCGCCCGGAGCGCTGAACCTGTCCGACAGCCGGACAGGTTCCGGAACGCCGCCGCAGCGCATTCGAGGTACGCATCCCGGAGACCTTCGTCGTCAACAGCAACAGCAGCGTGGCCATCCCCCATGCGGCCCGAGCGAGCTTCGGCATCACCCTGTTCGTGGGGCCGATGGTCCACCCGGAGATTGAGGCCGGTCCGCGGAGCCCCTTCCTCCGCGAGCACTCCCTGGAACGCGGCGCGCCGTGGCGGATGGGGTCCCAGGCCCGGCGAACCCTGCCCGAGGTGACGGCCCCGGGCGGGCGACTTCCTGGCTCGGCTCTTTGAAGAGGACGGGGCCGGGGACGTTGAGCACACGACACCTGGATTGCGGGAAAAGGGTGGAGCGCCCTTATGCTTCGCCGCCCCATGCTTCCTTCCTATCGGACCCTCGCCACCTTCTGTCTGCTCCTGCTGGCGCCGCTGTCCCCCGCCGCCGCGCAGGACACCTCCGATGCTCCGCGCGCGCTGCGCTTCAACTGGACCCGCGACGGCATCATCACCGGCGCCGCGGGGGTGCTGTGGATCTCCAGCGAGACGGTGTTCAAGGACGACCTGGCCCCGGCGCAGTGCCGCTGGTGCGACCGCGCTCCTGACGGCACCGACCGGCTCAACCGCCTGGACCGCTGGGGCCGAGGCATCGCGGGCAGCACGGAAGCGTCCCGCAAGCGCGCGGACACCTGGAGCAACATCATCGGGTTCGCGGGCATGCCGCTGGCCATCCTGGGCACCCAGTACGCCGTGGGGCACAGCAGCGGCGCCTCCGCGGAGTTCTTCGCCCAGGACGCCACCATCATGGTGCAGAGCGCCGTCCTCGCCTCCGTCGCGAACCAGGCGGTGAAGTTCGCCGTGGGCCGCGAGCGGCCATTCGTCCACGTCCTCCCGGAGGAGGAAAGGGGCCTCACCGCGCACCCCAACGACAACAACCTGTCCTTCTACAGCGGTCACACGAACCTGGCCTTCTCCCTGGCCGTGTCCGCCGGCACCGTCGCCTCGATGCGCGGTTACAAGCACCAGGCCGTCATCTGGGGCGTGGGCCTGCCGCTCGCCGCCTCCGTGGGCCTCTTGCGCATGGGCGCGGACAAGCACTACCTCTCCGACGTGCTCACGGGCGCCGTGATGGGCACCGCGTTCGGTGTCGCGGTGCCCCTGCTGATGCACGGCCGCGTGGATGACACGAAGCCCACCACCGCTCGAGCGTCCTCGGTGTCACTCAACCCGATGGTCGGGACCCAGATGGTGGGCCTGTCCGGCGCCTTCTAGCCACGCACCGCCAGGAGTTCGCGAACACATCCTGAGCGGCAGCAAGGCCCGAACAGGTGCGACCGCCGGAGCAAGCGCGCCACGTCAGAACGCCACTGGAGCGCCTCATGCCGGAGGGCCTGGGGGATGGGCAGAGCAACACCACAAGCGCACGGTCCAGCGCGCCAGGGAAGCCCAGGGGCCCATGAAGCGCCTCGCCCAAGCTGCGAAACGCTCCACTGAGGATTCAGCGGGAACCCGCGGGAGGAACCTCGGGATGCGGAGGCCACCCTCCTGAGGCGAAGCACCAAAACCTGTCTGACTGTCTGACAGACTTCCCCAAGCCGCCCCCATCACATCCTGCCCCGCGCACTCTCCACCTGCCCCACCGGAGCCAGTGACCGGGGCGGCTGAAGACCGCGACTGCGCGCCGTCCGTCTCTACACCGAGGGTCTGAACATCGAAGCAAGGTGCAAGTCCAAGCGGCTCGGTTTCCTCTGCGATGGGCGCGACGCAGCAGGAGCCATGAGCCTCAACGCTTGGGAATACCTCCGGCGTCTCATCCAACGCGTTGGTAGGCGAGGGAACGCGGATACCATGACTCTCCGCGCCCGGACGTGCCTCCAACGAACCATCTTGCGCAGAGGCTGACGCGAAACTGTCGGCGCCACGAACCTCGGCGCATGCGCATGCCTCCAGCGCTTCGTCTTGCGCGGCGGTGCCGGATGCACGCACCTCGACACAGGGGCAATTCATCAGAGCAACAGCCCCCGCAGTGGGTGACGCGGAATCGCAGGCGCCAAGTTCCTCGATGCCAGGGCGTAGACCGCTGACCGGTGCGGGCGCACCGAAAAGGTTCTCCTGAGCGGATGGCACCTCGGTGGACGTAGGTGACTGGGGAGCAGGAGCAAAGGCATTCAGCACGAGTTCATCACAAGCCTTCATCAGCGCCGGAAGCTCGTGCTGAAGCGCCCGCACGTCGCGCTCGTGCAGGATTGCCATCGCACGAGAGGCCCACGCGCGCAGCGCGGCTCCGCCCAAGAGCGGCAGCAGTTTGGCTGCGCCTCCCATGAAGGCCCGTTGCAGGGACTGGACGAGGAGCACATGCCCGGGCCGCTCCGCCACGCGTGCCGCCTCCCGAAGCAACTCGAACTCCGCCTGGGCGCACGTTGTCCCCGACTCCCAGCGCGCCGCGTCCTGGAGCCGGAAGCACGCGCTCCCCAGCCGGTCCAGGTCTCGGTCCGAAGCCTTCGCACAGCAGTCGACCAGCAGCTCCACCAGCACCTGCCGCTTGAGGCTGAAGTAGCCCTCCAGCAGCCACCGGGCCTGCGGGGAGCGCGCGTCATGCAGCGCCAGCCCCAGGTTCTCCAGCGTCAGCGATTCATCCAGGGCCACCGCGCGAGTCTTTCGCCCGGGGCGCTGCACCACCAGCCCCCGCGCCGCCAGCCGACGCAGCGCCTCGCGGATGGTGCCCCGGCACACCTCATAGCGACGCGCCAGCTTCGCTTCGGAGCCAAACTGCCCGCTCGGGTGCAGCCGTCCCAGCGCGATATCGCGCTCGATTTGCGCTTCCACATACGCCACGAGTCCTCGCCTCTCCATCCCCATCCCCCTCCTCGTTTCAGCATCGCCATCCCACCACAGGGGTCTGACATGGACGTGCGGGGCCCACCCTCCACGTCGCTTGCCTGGGGAGCGCGCCCCCGGGCGGCGGGCGGCGCAAACCTGTCCGACTGTCGGACAAGCAGACCGTCCTCATCGCCCGCTGGGCTGCGGTCCGGGGGGCATGGGGCGAAAATCTGTCCGACAGTCGGACAGGTTTTGAGGCAACCGGGTCCGCGCGGGCGCCTCTGTCCGTGCCCCCACCGCGGTGTCGACGCACGCACGACCTCGTTCACCTTCTGGGTTGGTGCGGCCTCGGGTCCATGCTGCGAGAACCTGTCCGACTGTCGGACAGATTTGAAGCAACGAGGCCCTGGCGGGTGGGGCCCTATCCCCGCTCCAGCTTGGTGTTCGCGAGCACGCGAACTCGAGACCCGGCCGGTCCTGCGCAGCCTCGGGTCCATGCGGCGAAAACCTGTCCGACAGTCGGACAGGTTTTGAGGCAACCGGGCCCGGTCGGGCTCCTCGGTTCATGGCCCTCTCTTGGTACCGCACACGCACGACATCACACGCCTCCCAGTCAAACGCGGCCTCGTTCGCCTTGCGGTGGAAAGCGGTCCGACAGTCGGACAGGTTTTGGGGCAACCAGGCCCGCGCGGGCGCCTCGGTTCATGGCCTACCTTGGTACCCGCGCACGCACGACGTCATACGCCTCCCAGTCAAGCGCGGCCTCTCGCCCTGGGCGGTGGGAACGGGTCCGAGTGTCGGAGATGTCTTGGAGGCACCGGGACGATGCGGGCTCCGCTGCTCTTGGACCCAACGTCGTGCCCTTGCATGGACGACGTTGCGCTCCGCGAGACGTGCGTCCCCCACTTCGTGCGGTGCGAACCGCTCTGACAGTTGGACAGGCTCTTGGAAGACTGGCTCGGGCGGGTGCTTCTGCTCGAGGCTCCAACTTCGTGCCCATGCATGCACGACGTTGCCGTTCGTCGCTGCGCTCCTCGGGGCATGTGCCATCGGGCTTCGCTCGGTGCGAGCTGGTCCGACTGTCGGACAGGTTTGCGTAAGCCGGGCCCGGGCGCGAGAGCCTCCAGAAGCTGCCGGCGATGGAGGACGTGGAGGTGGAGTGCGTCGCCACCGCGCGCGACGCGCTCCAGCGCCTGCGCGAGTTCACCTTCGACTGCATGGGGATGGACCTGCACCTGCCGGACTTGAGCGGCCAGGACCTCCTGGAGCGCATGGCCGCCGAGGAGGCCGTCTCCTTCCCTCCCGTCATCGTCTACACCGGCCACGCGCTCAGCCTCGACGAGGAGCATCCGCTGCGCCGCTTCTCACGCTCCATCATCAAGGGCGTGCGCTCCCCGGAGCGGCTTCTGGACGAGGTGACGTTGTTCCTGCACCAGGTGGAGTCGCGCCTGCCGCCGGAGCACTCGCGCATGCTCCAGGCCGCGCGTGACCGCGAGTCCACGCTGGAGGGCCGCCGCATCCTCGTGGTGGAGGACGACGTGCTGAACATCTTCGCCCTCTCCCGTGAGCTGGAGCCCCGGGGCGCGAAGGTGGAGATCGCCCGCAACGGCAAGGAGGCCCTGGCCCTCTTGACGAAGAGCCTGGCCCTGCCCAGCTCTCCGTGGACCTGGTGCTGATGGACATCATGAGGCCGGAGATGGACGGACTCACCGCCACACGCGAAATCCGCAAGCACGAGGCCTGGCGCAAGCTGCCCATCATCGCGCTCACCGCGAAGGCCCTGCGCGACGACCAGGAGAGGTGCCTCCAGGCTGGCGCCAATGACTCCATCGCCAAGCCGCTCGACGTGGAGAAGCTGCTGTCGCTCCTGCGCGTCTGGATGCCCAAGGGGTGGGGCCGCGCATGCTCGACGTGGCGACGAAGGAGTTCGACATCGAGCCGCGGCTGCTGCTCGTAGCGCTCTACCTGAAATACCACTACGACTTCCGCGGCTACGCGGAGTCCTCCCTCAATCGCCGGCTGGCCCAGGCCGCCGAGCGCTTCGACCGCGCCCCCCTGTCCCAGCTCCAGGACCGGATGCTTCACGAACCCTCGCTGCTGGATTTCCTCACCGTGCAGGTGAGCGAGCTGTTTCGCAACCCGTCCTACTTCCGCAACCTGCGCGAGCACGTGGTGCCGGTGCTGCGCACCTCCCCGTCGCTCAAGGTGTGGGTCGCCGGATGCAGCACGGGGGAAGAGGCCTGGTCGCTCGCCATCCTGCCGCGCGAGGAGGGGCTCCTGGAGCGCACGCTCATCTACGCCACGGACATCAACCCCAGCGCGCGGAGGCCGGCGTGTACGCGGTGGGCCGCATCGCTTCCTTCACCCAGAACCACCGGCTGTCCGGCGCGCGCACGTCTCTGCCGGACTCCTGCACGGCCGTGTACGGCGGCGCGGTGTTCGACCGCTCGCTCAGGGGGCGCATCGTCCTCTCGGGCCACGGCCTGGCCACCGACAGCGTCTTCGCGGCGGTACTGCTCCTGTCGTGCCGCAATGTGCTCAGCTCCTTCAACCGCGAGCTGCAGGAGCGCGCGCTGGGGTTGTTCGCGGAGTCGCTCTGTCACAAGGGGTTCCTGGGCCTGGGTGCGCGCGAGTCGCTGCGCCTCTCCTCGCACGAGGCCTCGTTCACCCCGTCGTCCCCGAGGTCCGGCTCTACCAGAAGCGCCAAGGAAAGGACGCAACCGCCATGCCCACCGCGCGCTCCGCTCCGCCCGCTGGCCGCGTCGACGCCATCGTCATTGGCGCGTCCGCGGGAGGGGTGGGTGCCCTGAAGCACCTGCTGCCCGCGCTGCCCTCGGACTTCCGGCCCGCGGTCCTCGTGGTCCTGCACCTGCCCCGCGGCCTCCCCAGCCTGCTGCCAGAGGTCTTCACCCCACGGTGCGCGCTGCCGGTGCACGAGGCGGGGGACAAGCAGCCCATCCAGCCGGGGACCGTCTCCTTCGCGGCCCCGAACCACCACCTGCTCGTGGACCGGGACGCGAAGGGGCCCCTGCTCGCGCTGTCCATGGACGCCCCCGTCCACTTCTCCCGGCCCGCCATCGATGTGCTCTTCGAATCCGCCGCCGCGGTCTATGGCGCGCGCCTGGGCGGCGTCATCCTTTCGGGCGCCAACGCGGACGGGGCGCTGGGACTCCAGGCGGTGAGACGGCGGGGCGGCGTCACCCTGGTGCAGGCGCCCGACACCGCTCGCTCGCCCACCATGCCCCAGGCGGCGCTCGCGGCTGGAGCGGTGGTCTTCGTGCTGCCTCTTGAACAGATGCCCGCCGTCATCCGGGCATGGGGAGATGGCGGTGCTATCTGACCTGTCCGTCCTCAGCAAGGAGCCCCTGCCCGTGGCCTCCCGGGTGAAGTGCCTGCTCGTCGATGACCTGGAGGAGAACCTCCTGTCGCTCTCCGCCGTGCTGCGGCGTGACGACGTGGAGGTGCACTGCGCCCGCTCCGGCGCGGAGGCGCTGGAGTTGCTGCTCCTGCATGAGTTCGCGCTCGCGCTCGTGGACGTGCAGATGCCGGAGATGGACGGCTTCGAGCTGGCGGAGCTGATGCGCGGCTCCGAGCGCACCCGCGACGTGCCCATCATCTTCGTCACCACGGGCGGGGGCGACCCCTGGCGCACCTTCAAGGGCTACGAGGCCGGCGCGGTGGACTTCCTCGACAAGCCGCTGGAGGCCCACGCGCTGCGCGCCAAGGCGGAGGTCTTCTTCCAGATGCACCGCCAGAAGCAGCAGTTGGCGCAGCAGTTGGACACGCTCGCGGAGACCCTGCGACTCAACGAGATGTTCACCGCGGTGCTGGGCCACGACTTGAGAAACCCCCTCTCCGCCATCCTCACCGCGGCGGACCTGCTCCAGCGCCGCTCGGACGATGAGGCCGTGAAGCGGACGGCCACGCGGATGATGGCCGCCGGCAAGCGCATGGGCCGGATGATTGAAGACGTGCTGGACCTGGCGCGCGCGCGGCTGGCGGGCGGGATTCCGCTGCGCCGGGGGGAGACGGACTTCGGGCAGTTGGTGCAGCGCATGGTGCAGGAGCACCAGACGGCCTGGCCCCGCCACCGCATCGAGGTGCGGCAGGACGGCGACCTCGTGGGGGACTGGGACGCGGACCGGCTGGCGCAGGTGGCCTCCAACCTCATCGGCAACGCGCTCCAGCACGGCGACGCCGCGGAGCCGGTGCGCATCACCGTGGACGGCACGCGCGACGACGCCCTGCGCTTCACCGTCACCAACGTGGGCGTCATCCCCGCCCACCTCCTGCCCTTCCTCTTCGACCCGTTCCGGGGCGGCCAGCAGCGCCGGGGCCGGGGAGAGGGGCTGGGCCTGGGGCTCTTCATCGTCCAGCAGATCATCCACGCGCATCAGGGCGGCGTGGAGGTGCTCTCCGGCGCCGGGCCCTACACGGAGTTCCGCGTGGAGCTGCCGCGCAAGGGCCTGGAGGTCGTCAGGCTGTAGCGCCGTTGTCCGCGGGCACGCTGCCCGGCCCGTCCGGCGCCTCCAGCGGCGGCAGCGTGTGCAGCCCCCAGCGCTGTCCCGCCTGCCACGTGGCGGCGCCGGAGACGCCCCAGCCGGCGCGCTGGGCCTCGCGCCCCTCGAACTCCAGCCAGAAGACGGCGGTGTCCGGATGGGCCGCCTGGTCCAGGCACGCCACGCGCGACAGCGTGCGCCCGTGCGAGTCCAGCGCCACCGCGAAGGGCTTGTGCGAGTGGCCGCAGAGCACCCACTTCGGGTGCACCGTGTCCACCAGCCTGCGCGTCACCGGGTTGCCGATCCACGGCGAGGGCAGCGGGCGCGAGGGGGCCAGGCGCTCGTCGCGGGCCTTCTGCACGATGCCCCGGGGCCACTCGTGGACGAGCAGCAGGTCCACGTCCCGCAGCGCGGCCACCCGCTCCACCTCCGGCGCGCGGAAGTAGCCCGCCTGCTTCGCCGTATCCAGCGACGTGGGCCGCTTCAGCGGCTGGTCGATGAAGCGCGGCGCGTGGATGCCGGACAGGTACGCCACGCGCAACGGGCCCAGGGTGCGCAGGCCCGCGCGGCCCAGGTAGTGGACGTCCGGGGCCAGCTCCCCGCCGTCCGGCAGGTCGTGCAGCGCCTCGAAGTCCTCGTTGTTGCCGCCGATGAAGTACAGCGGCCGCTTCACGCGGCGGATGCCGTCCGCGTACTCGGCGAACTCGGCGGGCATGGAGCGCTTGGCGGCCTTGCGCCGGTGGTCGTCCGCGTGGCGGAAGGCCTCCACGTCCCCCACCGCCAGCACCAGGTCCACCCGCCGGCCGCGCGCCGCCTCCAGCGCGTCCAGCCACGCCTCCACCCGGTGGAAGCGGCCATGGATGTCACCCAGCGCGGCGACGAGGAGGGAGTCCTGCGGCATGTCCTTCACTCAAGGCCTCCCGCCCCGCCCTGTCGAGTCATCCGCCCCGGTCACTTTCCAGTGACGGACGAATGGCCGCCTTGGGCTACGGGCAGCCCAGCGGATAGGTGACCTCCACGACGGAGCCCGGCGCCGGGGCGCGCAGCCGGTCGAAGACGACGGCGTTGGCTCGCGCGTCATAGGACCAGCCGTCCGTGACGGGCAGCCCGTCCACCCGGACGGCGATGGCGCCGGGGTCCTCCGGCAGCTCCGACAGGGGGAAGGCGCGGTTGGGCCCGAAGGCGCTCTCCGACAGCTTCTCCAGGGACGCGGCCCAGTTGGGCGTGCAGATGCTGTCCACCACGCCGTTGAGCTTGCGGGCCAGCTCCATGTACCGGGTGCCGGAGCTGCTGGAGGTGGTACAGGTGCTCAGGTCGTCCGGGCCCACCACGGCGTTGAAGCTGACCTTGGTGGGGTCGTTCCCCTTCAGGGCCAGGAGGTAGGTTTCGTAGAAGGACACCGGCTGGGTGCTGAAGTCCTCCTCGTCCGACAGGACGATGATGGCCAGCTTCGCGTCCTCGCGCAGGAAGCCGCCGTTGCCGTCGTTGGCCTGGGGCGTGCGCGGGTCGTCCAGGTCGTAGAGCAGCGGATCCGACAGCGCGCGGTAGGCCGCGTCCAGGCCCTGCTCGTTCCAGTGGCACACGCCCACGTGCGTGTTGGTGGCGAAGACGCCGGCCGCGTTGGGCGTCTCCGGCGTGATGATGCGCGGGCTGGAGCCGTCCACGGGGAACAGGCGCCCGTTCTCACCGCCCAGCGCGCCGCCGGGGCACTCGGACCAGCCGCCCGGGGACGGATCCAGGCCGGTGGTGGTGACGCCGATGCGGTAGTCCACCTGCGCGGCGGTGGCCTGGGACAGGAAGGCCGCGAAGTTCTCCCCCAGGCTCTGCTGCTCCTCCATCATGGAGCCCGAGTTGTCCACGACGAAGAGCACGTCCACGCGCGACTCCGACTGCTGGACGAAGCGGTCCGTCTGGTCCGTCTTCGCCAGGCCCCGCCCCACGAGCCCCGCGCTGTAGACGGCGCCGTCCTTCAGCGTGAAGCGCACCGTCGCCGCGTCCTCGCCCTCCTCCACGGGCGCGTACTTCGCGGTGAGCGTCACGCGCCCGCCCGCGGGAATGGCGGCCGGCAGCGCGCCGGACACGGCGAACTCCTGGCCCGGCTGCTCCAGCTTCATGGCCGTCACCCTCACCTCCCCCGGACAGTCGTTGTAGGCGATGAAGTCGCGGGTGCGCGGGCCGCACGCCAGCCGGCTGATGCCGAAGTCCACCGTGGTGGGCTGCACGGAGAAGCACCCCTGCACGCCCCGGCCCACCAGGTTCACCAGCGGGTGGCCGCGCGTGGGGTGGCTCACCCAGCCCTCCGCGAGCCCCTGGTACTCCCCTTCCGCCGGCGGGCGGAAGCGCACGAGGAGCGTGGCCTTCTTGCCGGGCTCCAGCACGCTGTTGGCCACCGTCGCCGCGCGGAAGGCGGGGTCCGACCCGGACGCGAGCTGGAGCCCCGCCAGGAAGCACGCCTGGGTGCCGGTGTTGCGCAACGTCACCCCCAGCGCCACCTCCGAGCCCACCGGCACCTGGCCGAAGTCCAGCACCGAGGGCAGCGCGTACTCGCACGGCGCGAAGGTCCTGCCCTCGCCCGACAGCGTCACGCCGTCCGTGGCGCTGGAGGTGCGCTGGGTGGAGGTGACCGCCAACTGCCCGCTGCTCGCGCTGCCCACGCCCGCGCGGGGGCTGAAGGTGATGCCCACCTTGAGCGTGCCCCCGGGCGCCACCGGCTGGCTGGACGGCGGCTGCGCGAGCGTGAAGTAGCCCCCCGCCTGCGTGGTGAGGTGGAGCCCGGTGACGGTGGTCTCCTCGCGGCAGTGGTTGTTCACGGTGACCTCGCGCGTGGCCGTCATGCCGAAGGCCACCGGCCCGAAGTCCAGGTGCGAGGGCGTCACCTCCACGCACGACGCGCCACCCTCGCCCGTCAGCGTCACCTTGGGGCCCGGCGAGGTCGTCCGGGGCTTGCGCACGGACACCTCCACGCGGCCGTCGCGCACCCGGCCGGCGACCGTGGGCGTGAAGGCCACGCGCAGCTCCACCACCGCGCCCGGCGCCAGCACGTCGTTGGGGAGCGCGGGCGCGCTCACCACCTTGAACACGCCGGACGGGTCCTCCAGCAGCGACGCGCCCTTGTAGCTGAGCGGCTCGGAGCCCAGGTTGCGCACGGTGATGCGCTCCTCCGCGGTGGCGCCCACGGCCACGCGGCCGAAGTCCACGCGCAGCGGCGTCACCTCCAGCGCGCCGGCCACGCCCATGCCCGTCAGCCGCACCGTCGCGGGCTCGCAGCCGTCACACACGGCGACGTGCAGCTCCGCCTCCGCGTTGCCCAGCCGCACGGGGCTGAAGGCCACCGGCACCTTGCGCGTCTCGTGCGGCGCCAGCGTGGACGGCAGCCCCGCGCCCGCGGAGAACTCGTCCTTGTCCGCGCCCTCCACCGACAGCACCAGCGGGCTCTCCACGTCGGAGGGGTTGCGCACCGTCACCTCGCGCATCTCCACCAGCCCCAGGTTCACGTTGCCGAAGTCGAGCGCCGCCTCCGGCACCTCCACCAGCGCCTTCACGCCGCGCCCGCTGACGGGCACCTGCGTCGCCGCGCCGCCGGACGCGTCCGTGAAGAGCTCCAGTTGCCCCTGCACCGCGCCCTCCACGTCGGGCGAGAAGCGCACCTCGAGCTCGTGCTCCGCGCCGGCCGTCAGCGTGAAGGGCTCGAACGCGGGGACGCTGACGTTGGGCAGCGACGAGCGCGCGCCCTCCACGCGGTACGACGCGCGCCCCTGGTTCGCCAGCCGCAGCTTCATGGACTTGGTGCGCCCCACCGCCGCGGGGCCGAACTCCAGGAGCTCCGGCCTCGCCGCGAAGCCCGTGCGTGCCTGCTGTGAAGTGGGCCGCTCACACGCCGTCACCGCCACCACCAACGCCAACACCCGCCATCGGAGTCCACGCATACAGAGTCCCGCCTTTCCTACACACGGCGCCGGTGTCCCCCCACACAGCACTGCACGTGGATCCGGTCGGCGTAGAAAGGTGCAACCCTGGTGCCTGAACGTCCCAACGAGGCGCCGTCACACCGCCAACACGGCAAACGGGCGCTCACGCTGGGGAACGGCATTTAACGGGTAAAGCAGGGGATTCCACGTTTCGTGGAAGCGACTGCAAAAGCTTCACAAACGGTCGATGCCACACCGACCCCTCACCCTCGGGGGCCGTGCGACTTCCAGAGGGGAGGAGTGCCGCGCGCAGGACGGCCGCGTGCCCGTCCGGCTGTGGGGATGCGGGCGGCGGCTTCGCGTGTTTCCGCTGAACCCCTCCGGTGCTGCGCCTTTGCGTGCACCGGAACACCCTTTCAGTGATAAAGCGCGCCCCCATGTCCGAGCCCGACGTCATTTCCATCCGCGGTGCCAGGGAGCACAACCTCAAGACCGTCTCCCTGGACATCCCGAAGAAGAAGCTCGTGGTGTTCACCGGCGTGTCGGGCTCCGGCAAGAGCTCGCTCGCGTTCGACACGCTCTACGCGGAGGGCCAGCGCCGCTACGTGGAGAGCCTGTCCTCCTACGCGCGCCAGTTCCTGGGGCAGATGGAGAAGCCCCGCTACGACACGCTGCGGGGCCTGTCGCCCACCATCTCCATCGAGCAGAAGGCGGCCAGCAACAACCCCCGCTCCACGGTGGGCACCGTCACGGAGGTGCACGACTACCTGCGCGTGCTGTACGCCTCCATCGGCGTGCAGCACTGCCCCAACTGCGGCCGCAAGGTGGGCAAGCAGAGCGCGCAGCAGATCGTGGATGAGATCATGAAGCTGCCCGCGGGCACCAAGCTCCAGGTGCTGGCGCCCATCGTCACGAACCGCAAGGGCGAGCACAAGGACCTGCTGGCGGAGGCGCAGAAGCGCGGCTTCTCCCGCGCGCGCGTGGACGGCAAGGTGCGCGAGTTGGAGGAGCGCATCGATCTGGACAAGAAGTCCAAGCACGACATCGCGCTCATCATCGACCGGCTGGTGTTGAAGCCGGACCTGCGCACGCGCCTGACGGACTCCGTGGAGACCGCGCTGCGCGAGGGCAAGGGCACGCTCATCATCACGGACGAGAAGGGCACGCTCGCGTCCGACCGCGTGATGAGCGAACTGAACGCGTGCCCCGCGTGCGGCCTGTCCTTCGGGGACCTGACGCCGGCGTCGTTCTCCTTCAACAACCCGCTGGGCATGTGCACGGACTGCAACGGCCTGGGCACGCGTCCGGAGATGGACCCGGACCTGCTGGTGCCGGACCCGACGCGCAGCATCCGCGACGGCGCGATTGAACCGTGGGCCAGCGGCATGAACCGCGGCGAGGGCTGGACGGCGGACTTCGTGGAGAGCCTGGCGTCCGCGTTCAAGATCGACCTGGACGTGCCGTACGCGAAGCTGACGAAGCGGGAGAAGGACGTCCTGATGAACGGCGCGAAGGGCAAGTCCTTCACCGTGCAGTGGGGCGACAACGGCCAGTACGACATGGAGTGGGAGGGCCTGCTCGCCCGCACCATGCGCAACTTCAAGACGACGACGTCGGAGGCGCGCAAGGCGGAGCTGCAGAAGTACTTCAGCGACAAGCCCTGCCCGTCCTGCAAGGGCGAGCGCCTGCGTCCGGAGAGCCGCGCGGTGAAGGTGCACCAGCGCACGCTGGTGGACCTGAGCCGGATGACCATCACGGAGGCGCGGACGTTCCTCACGCAGATGGGCCTCTCCGCGCAGGAGGAGAAGATCGCCCAGGAGCTGCTCAAGGAGATCCGCAGCCGCCTGTCCTTCCTGGTGGACGTGGGCCTGGGCTACCTCACCCTGGACCGCACCGCGTCCACGCTGTCCGGCGGTGAGAGCCAGCGCATCCGGCTGGCGTCGCAGATGGGCAGCGAGTTGACGGGCGTCATCTACATCCTGGATGAGCCCTCCATTGGCCTGCACCAGCGTGACAACGGCAAGCTGCTGGCCACGCTCAAGCGGCTGCGCGACCTGGGCAACTCCGTCATCGTCGTGGAGCACGACGAGGAGACGATGGAGGAGGCGGACTACCTGGTGGACTTCGGCCCCGGCGCGGGCGAGCTGGGCGGGCAGGTGGTGTCCCAGGGCACGCCCCGGCAGGTGATGGCGGACGAGCAGAGCCTCACCGGCGCGTACCTGTCCGGCCGCCAGGAGATTGAAATCCCGGAGACGCGCCGCCCGGTGAACCCCAAGCATCAGATCTCCATCGTGGGCGCGACGGAGAACAACCTGAAGAACGTGGACGCGGACATCCCGCTGGGCATCTTCACCGCGGTGACGGGCGTGTCCGGCGCGGGCAAGTCCACGCTGATCAACGAGATCCTCTACCCGGCCCTGGCGCGCGCGCTCTACGAGAGCCGCGAGCCCATGGGCAAGCACAAGTCCATCAAGGGCCTGGAGCACCTGGACAAGGTCATCGACATCGACCAGCGGCCCATTGGCCGCACGCCGCGCAGCAACCCGGCCACGTACACCAAGGTGTTCGACGCCATCCGTGAGGTGTTCGCCATGACGCCGGAGGCCCGCACGTTCGGGTACGGCCCGGGCCGCTTCAGCTTCAACATCAAGGGCGGGCGCTGCGAGGCGTGCGAAGGCGACGGCGTGAAGCTGGTGGAGATGCACTTCCTGGCGGACGTGTACGTCCCCTGCGAGGTCTGCAACGGCAAGCGCTTCAACGAAGCGACGCTGCGCGTGCGCTACAAGGGCAAGAACATCGCGGAGACGCTGGATTTGAGCGTGCGCGAGGCGGTGGACCACTTCGGCGCGCACAAGGACATCATGCGCGTGCTCACCACGCTCACCGACGTGGGCCTGGGCTACCTGCGGCTGGGCCAGCCCTCCCCCACCCTGTCCGGCGGCGAGGCGCAGCGCATCAAGCTCGCCCGCGAGCTGGCCCGGGTGGCCACCGGGCGCACGCTCTACATCCTGGACGAGCCCACCACGGGCCTGCACTTCGAGGACATCCGCAAGCTGCTCTCCGTGCTCAACCGGCTGGTGGAGGCGGGCAACAGCGTGCTCGTCATCGAGCACAACCTGGACGTCATCAAGAGCGCGGACTGGCTCATCGACCTGGGGCCGGAGGGCGGCTCGGGCGGCGGCAACATCCTGGCCACCGGCACGCCGGAGGACGTGGCCCGGGTGGAGGCCAGCCACACCGGGCGTTACCTCAAGCACGTGCTGGGCAAGGCGCGCCGGGCCCGCATCGGCAAGCGCGTGGACGCGGCCTGAGGGGCCCCGGTAGGGTGGGGGCATGGCCGAGACCTCGACCGCCCCCACCTCCCAGCGCTTCCCGCCCCAGATTCCCTACATCATCGGGAACGAGGCCTGCGAGCGCTTCAGCTTCTACGGGATGCGGAACATCCTCACGGTGTTCTTCATCGACTACCTCCTGCGCACGCACGTGCCGGAGACAGGGGCGCGGGAGGCCCAGGCGAAGAGCCTGATGCACCTGTTCATGGCGGGGGTGTACTTCTTCCCGCTCATCGGCGGCTACCTGGCGGACCGCTTCTTCGGGAAGTTCCACACCATCTTCGTGCTGAGCCTGGTGTACTGCGGCGGGCACGCGTGCCTGGCCCTCTTCGAGGACAACGCCACGGGCTTCTACACGGGCCTGACGCTCATCGCGATTGGCTCCGGCGGCATCAAGCCGTGCGTGTCCGCGATGGTGGGCGACCAGTTCTCGGAGAAGAACAAGCACCTGGTGAAGAAGGTCTTCGCCATCTTCTACTGGACCATCAACTTCGGTTCGTTCTTCGCGTCGCTGTTCGTCCCGCTGCTGATGAAGAACTACGGGCCGGCGGTGGCCTTCGGCGTGCCGGGCATCCTGATGTTCCTGGCGACGGTCATCTTCTGGGCGGGCCGCAAGCACTACGTGCTGGTGCCGCCCACGGGCCCCAACCCGCACTCGTTCTTCAAGGTGCTGGGCAGCGCGTTCCGGGGCAAGGACGCGGCGGGCGGCACCTGGCTGGACAGGGCGAAGGCGGAGCACCCGGCGGAGGCCGTGGAGGGCGTGAAGGCGGTGTTCCGCGTGTCCGCGCTGATGCTGCCCTTCGTGCCCTTCTTCTGGATGCTGTTTGATCAGAAGGCGTCCACCTGGGTGGTGCAGGCGCGGTCCATGGACCCCAACGTGGGCGGCATCGTGTTCCAGCCCAGCCAGATGCAGTTCATCAACCCCATGCTGGTGATGCTGCTCATCCCCTTCCTCACGGCCGTGGTGTACCCGGCCTTCCAGCGCGCGGGCTGGGAGCTGACGCCGCTCAGGCGCATGCCGCTGGGCCTGGTGATTGGCGCCGCGTCGTTCGTCATCGCGGGCTTCTTCCAGGTGGCCATGGAGGGCGGGACGACGCTGAACATCGCGTGGCAGCTCCTGCCGTACATCGTGCTGACGGTGGCGGAAA
Organism: Corallococcus sp. AS-1-6; assembly: GCF_020037015.1. Classification (GTDB taxonomy): domain Bacteria; phylum Myxococcota; class Myxococcia; order Myxococcales; family Myxococcaceae; genus Corallococcus. The sequence continues at coordinate 533,776 of NZ_JAIQDE010000002.1, forward strand.
TCCTGGTGTCCACCACGGGCCTGGAGTTCGCGTACACGCAGGCGCCCCGGGAGATGAAGGGCACCATCCAGAGCGTGTGGCTGGTGACGAACACGCTGGCGAACGTGGCGGTGGCCATCGCCGCGGCGCTCAACGTCTTCACGGGCTCCGCGCAGTTCTTCTTCTACGCGGCGCTGGCGGCCGTGGCCGGCGTGGGCATGGCGCTGGTGGCCCGCCGCTACGTGGTGCGCGACTACTACCAGACGGACGCGCAGGCCCCCATGGACGGCCGCAACCCCGCGGTGGAGCCCAAGCCGGCTTAAGGCCCCAGCCGCGCGTTCGGCTCCGCCGGGGCAGCCGCATGGGGCCCCCGGCGGGGCAGCTCCACCGTGAAGGTGGCGCCCTGCCCCGCCTCGCTTTCGACGCGGACCGAGCCGCCCAGCCGCTCCACCAACTGGTTCACGATGTGGAGGCCCAGCCCCAGCCCCCCGTAGTGGCGGGACGACACCGCGCGCTCGAAGGCACGGAAGATGCGCGTGTGCCGCTCCGCCGGGATGCCGATGCCCTGGTCCCGGACCTCCAGGCGGGCCGTCACGGCGTCCCCCGCCACCCGGACCTCGATGGGCCTCCCCTCGCCGTACTTGATGGCGTTGGAGAGCAGGTTGGTGACGATCTGATCCAACCTCGAGCGGTCCCACACGCCCGGCATCGCCGTGTCGGCGTGGAGCTGGAGCCGGGTCCCCGACGTGGCCAGCTCCGGGGCGAAGCGCGCCGCGACGTCCCGGACCAGCGCGGCCAGGTCCACCTCCTCGAACTCCAGCTCCAGCCGCCCCGCATGGATGCGGGAGACGTCCAGCAGGGTGTTCACGAGCTTCGCCATCCGCTTCGCCTGACGCTCGATGACCTCCAGCGAGTGGGTCACGCTCTCCACCGGCGCGGTGCGCAGCGCCCCCGCCCGGGCCAGGCGCATCAGCCCCTGCACTGAAAGCTGGAGGGACGTGACCGGGGTCTTCAGCTCGTGCGAGGCGATGGAGAGGAACTCGTCCCGGAGGCCCACCGCCAGTTGCGCCTGCTGGTAGAGGCGCGCGTTGTCCAGGGCCATGGCCGCGCGGCGGGCCAGCTCCTGCGCGAGCGCGAAGTCCGCCGGGCCGTACCGGTCACCGCCCTTCATGCGGGCCAGGGTGAGCGCGCCGAGCGCGTGCTCCCGCGCGAGCAGCGGCACGGAGATCCACGACTGGAACTCGACCACCTCGGACAGGCCCTGCCCGTCCCGGACGCACCCCAGGGACATGGAGGCGCACCCCTCCGGGCAGAACTCCGGCTCGCCCAGGCGCAGCACCCTGCCCGGACCGTGCGGGGCCTCCAGGTCCGGCAGCGCGCAGTACATCCGCGTGGGCGCGGTGGCGCGCAGCACGTCGGAGCGGGCCTCGGCGATGCGCTGGAAGGAGTGCCCCCCGTCCAGCAGGTCCACCGCGCACCAGTCCGCGAACCGCTCGACGGTCAGCTCGGCCACGCTGCGCAGCGCGTCCTCGGGGGCGAGCGAGCCGGTGAGCAGCCCGGACGCCTCCGCCAGCAGCGCGGAGCGCCCCTCCTGCTGCTCCGCGCGGGCCCGCGCCTGCTGCTCGCGCTGGAAGGTCTGGTCGCGCTCCTGCTCCGCCCGGCGGTGCTCGGTGATGTCGATGCCGGTGCTGATGACGTACTCGATGGCCCCGGACTCGCCTCGCAGCACGTTGCTGGACCAGGCGATGAGCCGGCGCTCGCCCTCGCGGGTCACCCAGTCGTTCTCGTACTGCTCGAACCCCCGCCCGGACGCGAGCACGGCGAAGTGCGCCTCCACCCGCGCCGCTTCGTCCGGCGGCAGGAGGCGCGTCCAGAAGCGCGCGCCGCGCAGCTCCTCGAAGGAGTAGCCCGTCACCTCCTGGCACGCCCGGTTGAAGCGGACGATGCGCCCCTGGGGATCCAGGACGATGACCAGCGCGCGCGCCGTGTCCAGGACCGCCGAGCTGAAGTCCCGCTCGTGCTGGAGCGCGCGCTCGCTGTCCAGGGTGCGCGCGAAGAGCTGCCGGTGGACGAGCGCGGTGTGCAGCACGCCGCCCAGCCGCTCCACCATGCCCCGGTATTGCCGCGGCAGGTGCGGCTCGCGGTCGAAGTACAGGAGCAGCATGCTGGACGGGGCCCCGGCGTCGTCGATGGGCACCGACCACCGCACGAGCCCCGGCGAGGCCAGCTCCGGATAGGGCAGGTCGACCCGCGGCGGCCCCGGCGGCCCCGGGCGCGGGGGCAGCGCGGGAATCGGGAGCTGGCGGGAGGCCGAGGACAGGCCGCTCGCGCCCAACAGGCCCACCTGCCCCCGCGCGTCCGGCTGGAGCCAGAGGGCCACCGCGCAGCCCAGCCGCTCCGCGACGCGGTCCAGGAAGTCGTCCGCGGGCTTGTAGGGGTTGAGCAGGTCGAGCGCCGCGACGGTGAGCTCCTGGAGCACGCTCAAGAGCGCGAGCCGCTCCTCGGTGAGCTTGTGGTCCGCGTCGGGGTCCGCCATGCGCCACCTCATTCCCCTACCCGGGCAGGGCGACCACCACCGCCGTCTTGTTGTGGAACTGGGGGACCCCGCCGCCCATGGCCCCCACCTCGCCCAGCGTCAGACACCCCACGAGCGGCACCTCCTCTCCGAGCGCGTCCTGGAACCGGGAGAGCTCCTCCCGGACGCCCTCCCCCAGGACGAGGTAGCGGGAGACGCAATCGAACACCACCGCGCCGCCCAACGTGCCGGAGGTGGCCTCCCGCGCCAGGGTGGCGGCGCTGCCCGCGGCGTCGAGCAGGTCCCTGCGCCTGCCCTCCATCACGCGGACCAGGGAGCCGTCCGGGACCTCGGCGATGAAGCGGACCGAGCCGTCGGGTTCGACGGACAGCGGGTCGCGGATCACGAACTCGCCATTGGCCTGGGGAATCCCCAGCGGGTGCGTCATCGCGAAGCGGGGGAAGCTCCGCGCATCCAGGGCGTCCCCCCGGCTCTCGGCCGTGTGCCGGTAGACGTCGAAGGCGCGCTCGTAGTCGAGCTCGACGGCGGTCGAGCCCCGGGCCTTCGTCACCTGCGAGGGCGGACCATACGGGGACCAGCCGTGCTGGATGCCCACGCCGAAGGGCTCCCGGGCGTCGAAGGCGATCACGACCACCTGGTCCTCGTAGGCATGCCCCTGCATGAACTGGGCGGTCTTGACGAACCGGAGGTTGTTCCCCGCGCCGCCCCCCGCCCAGCGGATGCCCGCGCCCGCCTCCTGTTGGGCCCCGCGCACGACCTCCGTCGAGTTGCCGCTCAGCGCGTCCGGCAGGACGAACAGCGTGCGCCGGTATCCGGGGGGCTTGGGCGGCAGCCTGCCCACGGCCTCGGCCACCGCCGCGCGCCCGGCCGCGCGCGGGCTCACGCTGACGGGGCCGCCCATGCCCACGCCGACGCGGAAGTCGTCGCCGCGAAAGAGCGCGATGACCAGCCCCTGGAGCAGCAGCTCCGTCCCCGCGAAGACGCCCGCCGCGCAGCACCCGGCCCAGGGGATGGCCCCCAACTGGTCGCGGACCGCGGACGCCAGCGCCACCGCGTCGTACTGGTCCGTGCACAGGACGAGCGCGAAGGTGGGGGCGTCCGCGCCTCGCAGCGCCTCCTGGCTCGCCTCCCGCGCGGCGGCGATGCAGTCCGCCGAGCGGCTCTTTCCAATCTGGATCCGCATGGGCTCCAGAATCGATACCCACGCGGGAGCGGGCGTGCAGGGCCCGCCCGGCGCCAATGAAAACGCCGGAGCACCCTGGGGGCGCTCCGGCGTTCGTGTCCCGGCAAGACTGCCCTGCGCGGCTCAGGTGGCCGGGTGGACGGTGCCTTGCTGGTGCGCGGGCGGCGCCGCGGGCGTGACCTCGTCCGTGCCGTGCATCATCCGCTTCAGCATGGGGGCGAGGAACAGCAGGATGACGCCCGCCAGGCCCGCGCCGATGACGATGGTGAGGAACACGCTGAACTCACCCATCTTCTCCGAGTAGCCACCGAGCACGCCGGACAGCTTGTTGGCCACCGCGTTCGCCAGGAACCACACGCCCATCATCGCGGAGACGACGCGCTGGGGCGCCACCTTGCTCACCATGGACAGGCCCACCGGCGACAGGCACAGCTCGCCCATGGTGTGGAAGAGGTACGCCATGATGACCCACCACGCCGCCGCCTTGCCGTCCGCCGCGCTCTCCTTGGAGGCGCCCAGCATGAAGGCGAAGCCGACGGACAGGAAGATGAGCCCCAGGGACATCTTCACCGGGATGCTCAGGTCCTTGCCCTTCGCCGCCAGCGAGCTCCACACCGCCGCGAAGAGGGGCGCCAGCGTCACGATGAAGACGGAGTTGAAGTTCTGGAACCAGGTGGTGGGCACCTCCCAGCCGAACATGGTCCGGTCCACCTTCTGGTCCGTGTAGAGGTTCATCAGGCCGCCCGCCTGCTCGAAGCCCGTCCAGAACGCGACCACGAACAGCGCGATGATGAAGATGACGATGATGCGGTCCCACTCCTCGCGGGAGAAGGCGTGGTGCTTGCCGTCCGGCGTCGTCGTCTGCGCCTCGGTGGGGCGCGGCGCGGGCGCCAGGCCCACGTTGCCGAGCATCCGATTCGACAGCGCCATGAAGATGAGCAGGCCCAGCGTCATGCCCACGCCGGCGGAGCCGAAGCCCCAGTGCCAGCCCACGCGCTCACCCAGCGTGCCGCAGATGAAGTTGCCCAGCACCGCGCCCAGGTTGATGCCCATGTAGAAGATGGTGAAGGCGCCGTCGCGCCGGCCGTCACCCGCGGGGTACAGCCCGCCCACCATGGTGGAGATGTTCGGCTTGAAGAAGCCGTTGCCGATGATGAGGAAGCCCAGGCCCGCGTAGAAGATGGAGACGCCTGGGAGCGCCAGCAGCAGGTGACCTATCACCATCAACGCGCCGCCCAGCATCACCGCCTTGCGCTGGCCGATGAAGCGGTCCGCGATGTAGCCGCCCAGGATGGGCGTCAGGTACACGAGGCCCGTGTACGTGCCGTAGAGGCCCAGCGCATCCGCCGTGGACCAGCCAAACCCGCCCCGCACCTTGTCGGTGAGGAAGAGCACCAGCAGGCCGCGCATGCCGTAATAGGACATGCGCTCCCACATCTCGGTGGCGAACAACAAATAGAGGCCCGGGGGATGCCCCTTGCGGGCCTCGCCCGCGGCGACGGTGCTTTGCATGCCGTGAGTTCCTCGAACGGATTCTTGTGGGGGGGAACGAAAAGTCGCGCGACTGTAACAGGAGTCCCGCCCCCGGCGAGGACAGAGGACACCCCGCGTCCTTGGGAATTCCCGCCCCCTGCGCGAGCGGCCCTTCAGCCCCCCGCGTTCGTGTCCGGGCGCGTCAGCCCAGGCGCCGCGACCAGCGGCCGCGACTCGCACCCGTGGTGGGGGTGGAGGCCAGGGGCTCCGCGTGCGCGGGGCGCAGGGGCAGCCGGACCTCCACGCGCGTGCCCTTGCCCATCTGGCTGGTGATGTGGATACGGCCCCCGTGCTGCAAGACGATGCGCCGGCTGAGCGCCAGGCCCAGGCCCGTGCCCTCCCCCGCGGCGCGGGTGGAGAAGAAGGGCTGGAAGAGCCGCTCCAGGTCCTCCGGGCGGATGCCCACGCCGGTGTCCTCGATGGTGACGAGCGCCTCGTCGCCCTGCTGGGCCGTCTCCACCAGCACGCGGCCGGCGTCGCCCACCGCGCGCAGGGCGTTGTCCAGCAGGTTGAGCCACACCTGGTTGAGGGTGCCCGGGTCGCCCCAGATGGGCTCCGCGCACTGGTAGGCGCGCTCCACCACGACGCCCGGGGGGACGCGCCAGCCCAGCACGTTGAGCGTGGAGTCCAGCGCCGTGTCCAGCCGCACCGCCACCGGCTTCTCCGCCGTGCGCACGAAGGACAGGAGTGACTCCGCCAGGTGGCGGATGCGCTGGCCGCACTCCTCCATCACCTCCAGCATCGCGGGGCCCAGGTCGGGGTCCCCCCCCGTCTGCTTGCCCTGCATGAAGTCCTTGAGCGGGACGAGCGCGTTCATCAGCCCGTTGAGGGGGTTTCGCACCTCGTGCGCGAAGCCGGAGGTGAGCAGGCCGATGGCCGCCAGCCGCTCGTTCTCCGCCGCGCGCACGGCCGCCTCGCGCAGGCGCAGTTGCGTCTCCACGCGCGCCAGCAGCTCGCGCGGGCTGAAGGGCTTGCCCAGGTAGTCGTTGGCGCCCGCGCCCAGGGCCTCCACCTTGGCGGACACCTCCTGGCGCGCGGTGAGCAGGATGACGGGCAGGTCCACCGTCTGCGCGTGGGCGCGCAGTTGCACCAGGAGGTTCAGGCCGGACTGCACCGGCATCATCACGTCGGACACCACCAGGTCCGGCCGCTCCTCCAGCGCGCGGCGCACGCCCTCCTCGCCGTTGGTGGCCTCCAGCACCCGGTAGCTGGGCGCGAGGATGTCCGCGATGAAGGCGCGGATCTCCGCGTCGTCCTCCACCACCAGGATGCGGGGGGCCTTCGCGTCCGCGCGCGTGTGGTCCTGCGGCTCCGTGGGGCGCTGCGCCCCGGCGACGGTGGCGGCCAGCACGGTGGCGAAGCGGCCGGAGCTGCGGCGCTCGCGGCGCGTGGGCAGGTCCGTGGCGCGGCGCTCGCGCAGGTCCTCGCGCAGGTGCTGGGTGCCCTTGGGCAGCCGCACGCGGAAGCTGGAGCCCTGCCCCGGCGTGCTCGACACCTCGATGCCGCCCGAGTGCAGCTCCAGCGTCTCCTTCACCAGCGCCAGGCCGATGCCGCTGCCCCCGAAGCGCCGCGTGCCGGTCGTGTCCGCCTGGGCGAAGCGGTCGAAGATGACGGCCAGGTCCGCGGGCGCCATGCCCTGCCCGGTGTCCACCACCTCCACGTGCACGTCCGTGTCGTCCTCGCGCAGCCGCACCGCGATGCTGCCGCCGGCCGGGGTGAACTTGAGCGCGTTGGAGACCAGGTTGTGGAACACGCCCTCGATGCGCTCCGCGTCCACGTGCACCGGCGACACCGGCCCGCCCTCCAGCGTGAGGGTGAGCCCCTGCTTCTCCGCCACCGTGCGGAAGGGCAACAACTGCGAGGACAGGAACGCGTGCAGCTCCACCGGCTGGTAGCGCAGCCGCACCTTGCCCGCCTCCAACTGCGCCAGGTTGAGCAGGTTGTCGATGAGGCGCAACAGCCGCTGCGTGCTCCGGTCCAGCGTCACCAGGTGCTGCCGCACCACCGCGGGCAGCGACTCCGGCTCCTTCTGGAGCGCGTCCAGCGACAGCAGGATGAGCGTGAGCGGCGTGCGCAGCTCATGGCTCACGTTGTCGAAGAACTCCGTCTTCAGCCGGTCCTGCTCGCGCTGCTTGACGAGCGCCGCCTCCAGCTTCTCGTTGGCCTCGGACAGCTCGCGCGTGCGCGCGGCGACGCGGTCCTCCAACTGCACGTTGCTGCCGAACACCTCGTCGTAGCGCTGCTGCAGCTCCCGCAGCGAGCCCATGTTCGCCTGGGCCTGCGCCGCGAGCAGCTCGTCCTTGCGCTTGATTTCACGCCGCCGGTCCAGCCAGCCGCCCAGCGCGAAGCCGCCCGTGCCCAGCGACGCCACGGAGAAGAGCGCGTCCCCCCAGCCCAGGTGCGTGGCCAGCAGCCCGCTCACCATGCCCAGCAGCAGGCCCAGGTAGTGGCCCCAGAGCGCGGGCGGGTCCGTCCAGGTGAGGTGGTAGCGGCACGCGTGGCCGCCCAGCACCTGGCACTCCGTCTCCCGCACCTCCGCGGGCGCCAGGCCCCAGATGGTGGGGAAGGACGCGAACTGGCCCATGCGCAGCTCGCAGATGTTGCGGCTCTGCTCCGGGATGCTGCTGCGGTAGGACAGCTTGAGCCGCTTGTGCTCCAGCAGGTCCACCGTGAACGCCCCCACCCGGTTGTAGCTGGGGGAGAAGTCGATGGTCTGCTTGTAGCAGGCCTTGGGCGAGCCGAAGGCGCGCAGCATGTAGAAGACGAAGCCCAGCGCCTGCGGCGACGCGGTGAAGAGGCCCGCCTCGCGCATGAAGCGCGAGTCGCCGGAGTCCTCGCGCAGCGCCGCCGCCACGCGCTCCAGGAAGCGCAGCGAGATGTAGTTGGTGGGCTGGCGCATGTAGTCCAGCCCCAGGCTGAACCCCTGCTCGCGCCACACCCGGGCCAGGCGGTCCGCGCCAAAGCGGTGCTCGAAGTAGAGCAGCAGCGTGGACGTGGCGCGGACGCTCACCTCGGGGGCGTTGTCCGCGGACACGTCCTGCACCTTCACCGCCGGCAGGCGTTGGGTCACGGCTTCGTTCCTTCGGTGACCAGCGTCACCGCGTACTTCAGTCCCTCCGGGTCCTCGAGCATGGCCAGGAAGTCGGCGCAGTGCGCCTGGTAGGGCTCCATCCCGCCCAGGGCCGCCGCGCCCACCGGCGCGAGCGCCTCGAAGCGCGTCTTCCAGTCGCGCACGAGCCGCGCCTCCGCGGCGCCTGGGGAGAGGTAGAAGGGCATCAGGTGGACCCGCACGTCCGTGAGCCCCGCGCGGCGGAACTCAGAATACAGCTTGCGGCCCACATACAGGTCGAACCCGCGCGCCGCCAGGGCCTCCACGATGCGCTCCGTGCCCACGCGCAGGTGCTCCGGGAAGGGCCAGTTCTGGAAGCCCAGCCCGTCGATGTCGGACACCACCACCCGCCCGCCGGGCCGCGTCACGCGGATGAGCTCCGCGAGCGCGACGTGCCGGTCCGGCAGGTACTCGAAGACGTACTGGCTCCAGGCGTAGTCGAACGCGTCCGGCGGCAGGCCCGTGGTGCGCACGTCCGCCTGGAGGAACGTCACGTTGGGCCGGTGGGCGTTGCGTGTCCGCGCCTCCGCGACGCGCCCCTCGTGCAGGTCCACGCCGGTGACGTGGCCGCCCTCCCCCACCAGCTCCGCCATCAACTCGGCGATGCCGCCGGGGCCGCAGCCGGCGTCCAGCGCGCGCGTCCCCGGCGCAAGGCCCGTGCGCAGCAGGACGGCGCGCGTGTCCTGGGACTGCTCCTGCTCCAGCAGGCGGCGGGACTCCTCCGCGGATTCCATGAGGTACATCAGCGCGCCTCCTCTTTCGTGACGGACGTCTGAGCGTCGGGAGCCTCGGGAGCCTGGGTGGACGCCCGGCGCCGGGGCCGCCGCATGGGCATCTGCCGCTCGAAGAGCGAGCGCCAGGCCTCGCACCAGCGGCGCACCATGGAGCGGTGGAAGGTCCACTCGGAGAAGAGGCCCTGGTCCACGAAGCCCCAGGGGGCCAGCACGGGCACGTCCTGCGCGTCCACCAGGCCCAGCGCGGAAGTACGGCCCCGCTCGCGCGCGTGCGCCATGCACCGCAGCGCCAGCGCCGCCACCGCGTCCTTCGCGCGAGGGTGCTGCCGGTCCGCCACCACCAGGTTGAAGCCGTTGGTGACTTCAATGAGGCTCAGGCCCGGCGAGGCCTCGTCCTGGAGCGCCAGCGCGAGCGGGCCCTCTTCCCCATCCACCACGAACACGCGCCGCTCGCGGTGCAGCCCCGCCGCCCGGAAGCGCTCACCCAGGACGGACTCGGAGCCGCGGTCCGCGCCCAAGTCCTCGCTGAGCAGGCGCACCATCTCCCCCTTGCGGCGCAGGTACGACTCCAGCCACTGGCGGTCCTCCGGGCCCGCCTCGCGCACGGCCGGCAGCGCCCCCGCGTCCGCGGAGGGCATCTGGGACAGGTCCGCGCGCAGGTAGTGGAACTGGCGCAGGTGGCACAGCCCCTGCCCTTCCAGCACGCGCGCCAGCCACGTGCCCAGCCGGTGCGGCCACCGGTTGTCGGTGCGCCACATGTAGCGGATGAACTCCACGTCCTCCATCGCCTCGCCCACCTCCACCGCGAGCGACGTGAGCTCGCTGGAGATCTGCTCGCTGCGGCGGAAGCCCGGCATCACGGCCAGGTGCTGCACCAGCCACGTGCCCGAGTACATGCGCAGGCCGTTGACGTGCCCCAACAGTCGGCGCGCGTCCGTGAAGACGAGCGAGCGCCCCAGCTCGCGCGCGCGGCTCAGCCGCTCGTACGTCTGCTCCAGCACGGGCAGGACGCGGGACTCCTCGCCGAAGGGGTGGTCCGGGTGGAAGGTGTAGTGGGCCTCCTCCATCATCCGCCAGACGTCCGGGAAGCGGAACACGGCGCCGTCGCGGACCTGGGGCGCCCTGGCGGACACGAACGCGTCCACGATGGCGTCGCGCACCGCGCGCGGCATGTCCAGGATGCGCACGCCGCAGCGGTAGGGCCTCAGGCGCTGTTCATGCCGGGACTCGAAGGGCACGACGTCCACCGAGCGCACCTCCACGCGACACGCCACCTCCGAGCCGTCCGGCAACAGCAGCATCGTGTCCAGCAGCGAGCCCACCGGCAGCACCTCGCACGACGCGTCGATGGGGAAGGCGAACCCGCGCGCGCCCAGGTCCAGCACCGCGCGGGTGATGCGCTGGCCGCTGAACGGGGAGGTGAAGCGCACGAGGAAGCGATGCTGCGCGCTGGGGCGGAAGCGCTGCTGCCCCCGCCGGTTCTCCACCGCGAGCGAGCGGGGCATCCCCAGCGCGACGCCGTCCGGCCCCACGTGGAGCATGCTGGTGACGCCCCGGTAGCGCTGGCCGCCCATCTCGAAGGAGAGGTGGACCACCTCGCCCACGCTGGAGGGCAGCGCCGAGGACACCTGCCCGCGCAACAGGCCCCGCTCGTCGGAGGCATCCACCGTGGCGGACTCCAGGAGGAAGTGCGCCGTCTGGCTGTCCATCGGGTGCAGCCACACGGGCAGGTCGCGCCGGAGCGCCTTGCGCAGCGCGGCCTGCACCGCCACCGCGTCCCGCAGCGTGCGCGGCGGGGCGGTGGTGGACTCGTCCTGGGCCAGCCGCCAGGACAGGCCCACGCGCAGGAACGCGTGCGTCCCCTGCTGGACGGGGGTGGCGTGGCGCACGTAGGCGCGGGCCACGTGCAGCACCGGCCGGCCATCGCGCAGCATGGTCAGCGAGTCCAGGGGCGTGCCCGGCAGGAAGGCCGCCAGGGACGCGTCCATGGGGACCTGGAGCGCGGCGCCGAAGTGGCCCAGGTCCTGGCACTCCGCGCTGAAGGCCTGGCCGCGCAGGCGGAAGTCCACGCGCATCCCGGCATCCAGCGACACGCGCGTGGACGCGCGCAACTGGAGGATGTCGCGCAGGCGCGTCTGGAGCTCGCCGTCCGTCAGCGCGTCGTCCACCGTGCTGAAGACGTGCCCCTCCGCGGCCGTCTCCACCAGCTCCTCCAGCCCGAGCTGATCCGACCGGGCGCAGACGAATACGCAGACGGCCTCCGGCGCCGCGCGGTCCACGTGGCGCAGGAAGCGCCGCGCGTTGTCCGGCGGCGCGATGATCAACGTGGGCGCGGTCGACTCCATGCGCCGCGCGGCTTCCAACTGCGAGCCCACCACTGAGACCCGGTGCGCGTTCAACGCGGACTTCAACGCGTTGCGACGCATCTCGTTGGGGTGGACGATGAGGACTTCGTGAGTCGGCACGCTCATGGATTCTCTCCGACGCGCAAGAGCCACACCGGCGCCCGTGCATGGCGCCATTCCCGTCGACGCGGGGCTCGCACGCGCCCCGTTCCCGCCATTCACATGTCTTGAGTGTCCGAGCCTGGTGCTCTCTCTGATGCCAGCGGGCCCGCGCTGAAACGCCTTCCCGGTGAGCCGCCGGCGAACAACCACCGCGTACTTTACCTGCTCCTATGGATTAGGTGATGTACGCGGGGGTGAGAGGACTTTTCGGAATAGGTTAAAGACGCGCGGTCGCCCGGGACCCCTTGGTGGGTAGGGACGCGCGCGCGGGGCTCCAGGAGCGCGCTGGCCCCGCGCCGCGGACGCCGTTACAGAATGCGCGGGCGACGAGGAGGCCCCCCATGGGCGAGACGGTGGATTACGAGGCCGGCATCCGGGAGCTGAAGCGCTCCATGAACGCGGTCATCCTGGCGCACTACTACCAGGAGAGCGAGGTGCAGGACGTGGCCGACTTCGTCGGTGACAGCCTGGCGCTCGCGCAGGCCGCGGCGCGGACGGAGGCGGACGTCATCGTTTTCTGCGGTGTGCACTTCATGGCGGAGACCGCCAAGATTCTGAATCCCAGCCGACAGGTGCTGCTCCCGGACCTCAAGGCCGGCTGCTCCCTGTCGGACCGGTGCCCGCCCGCGGCCTTCAAGGCGTTCAAGGACAAACACCCGGACGCCTTCGTGGTGTCGTACGTGAACAGCTCCGCCGCGGTGAAGGCGATGAGCGACGTCATCTGCACGTCCTCCAACGCCGTACGCATCGTGAACCAGATTCCGAAGGACCGCCCCATCCTCTTCGCGCCGGATCAACACCTGGGCCGGCACGTGATGAAGCAGACGGGCCGCGACATGGTGCTGTGGCCGGGGAGCTGCATCGTCCATGAAATCTTCAGCGAGAAGAAGCTGGTGGGCCTGAAGGTGGAGCACCCGGACGCGGAGGTGGTGGCCCACCCGGAGTGCGAGCAGCAGGTGCTGCGGCACGCGGACTTCATCGGCTCCACCAAGGCCATCCTGGATTACGTGGTGAAGAGCCCGAAGAAGAAGTTCATCGTGGTGACGGAGGCCGGCATCCTCCACCAGATGAAGAAGGCCGCGCCGGACAAGACGTACATCCCGGCGCCGCCGGACAACGGGTGCGCGTGCAACGAGTGCCCGTACATGCGCCTCAACACGCTGGAGAAGCTCTACCGCTGCATGAAGGACAGGACGCCGGAGCTGGTGCTGCCGGCGGACCTGCAGCACGCGGCGCTGGCCCCCCTGCAGCGCATGCTGGAGTGGTCGGTCTGAAAGGCGCGGGACTCGGGACTGTCGCCCGCGTCCCACGTTTGGCAACTCGCGTCTTGCGGATGGCGGGCCCAAGTGCCATGGAAGGGACGTGGCCTTCCGATTTCTCGCACTTCCCGCCCACCGGCTGGTGGACTTCCCCAAGACCCTGCCGGACGACGAGCGCCTCGAGCCGGACCTGCCGCCGGTGCACGAGGCGGTGGAGCGCGCCCTCGCTGGCGCCGAGTTCCGCGACCTGAAGGCCCGCGACCGCCTGCGCGCCCTGCTCCAGGGGGACCGCCCCCCGGCCCTGGGCTCGCCGGGCAAGGGCTTTGGCGCGAGCGCCATCTTCGCCCAGCCGCCCCAGGACCTGCCGGCGCTGCTGCGCCTGGCGGATGAGCTGGAGCACATGGCCCGCCTGGAGGCCGGCGAGCGCGCGCTGGTGTGGAAGTGCGGCGAGTGCAGCGCCCGCTACGCGGTGCCGGTGGCCCTGGTGCGTCAGGTGTCCATCCGCTGCGAGCGCTGCGGCCACCCGGTGCAGTTGTCCTCGCAGCAGAGCCTGGGCGAGGAGGCCCTCATCGACCCGTTCCAGGGCGCGGTGAACAGCAGCCGGCACGAGCTGGCGGCCTTCTTCCGCGAGGCCATGGCGCGTGGCTGGCCGGTGCTCGTGGCCGAGGGCGGAGCCCCCGCTGCGCGCGGACGCGCCTCCAGCCCGGAGGCCTGAGCCACCCCGCTGCCGTTCCCAAGGGGGCCCTTCCACGGGCCCCCTCTTCGTTTCAGATGAAGATGCCGGCGGAGGCGTCGTTGCGCGCCTCCTGGAGCTCCTGCGTGGCGGGGCGGCCGCGCAGCGCGTCCGTCACCTGGCGCGGCGCATGACGGCCCGAGCACTTGGAGCACTCGCACTTGCCGCGCTTGCAGGTGCAGTCCGCCTTGCTGCCGCAGGAGCACTTCGCCGTCAGCAGTTGATCCAGCTCCTCCAGCGGGCGCGGCGCGTCGTCCTTCCGGGCCTCCGGGGCCGGCGTCCGGGGCGCGGTGCCCTTGGAGGCGGCCGCCTTCGCGTGGGCCTCGCAGGCGTGGGCGCTGGCGGGCAGGAGCCAGAGGCCTCCCAGCAGCAAACCCGCGGTCATCAACGTCGCGCTGCGTGCCATGTCCGCTCTCCTTGGCGAAGGCCCGGGGAAGACTTGGGGGGAGGCGTCCGCCGCTCCGGCCTATAGCGCAGGGCATTCCCCCTGCCAAGGCATTGGCACGCACCTTTGCCTACCCTTCAACGGAGCGGACGGTGCGCTCGCCCGGCGCGGGGGTGGACGCGTACAGTCCGCGCCCTCCTGCCCGTGACGAACCGAACCGCCCGCATCGCCTTTGTCGCCGCGCTCGTCCTGGGGGCGCTCCCGCTCTGGGTGTCGCGCCTGCTGCCCATGGTGGACCTGCCGCAGCACCTGTACCTCATCTCGGTGCTGCACCGGCTGGACGACCCGACGACGCTCTACCCCACGCTGTTCGCGGCGCGGCACGAGCTGACGCCGTACCTGGGCTATTACTACCTCGTCAGCGCGCTCAACTGGCTGTTGCCGCTGGAGCTGGCCAACCGCGTCTTCCTCACCGCGTACGTGGTGGGGATGCCGCTGGGCATGGCCTTCCTCCTGCGCGGCCTGGGCCGGCCGTCATGGCCCGCGCTGCTCACGCTGCCGCTCGCGTACGGAGACAGCTTCGGCTGGGGCTTCATCAACTACCTGGCGGCCCTGCCGCTGACGCTCGTGTGCTGCGGCCTCTTCGTGCGGACGCTGACGGACGCGCCGCGCCGCGCGCGCTGGGGCGTGGGGCTGGCGGCGTGCCTGGTGGCGGTGCTGCTCTTCCACGTGCAGGCCTTCGGGTTCCTGGCGTTCGGGCTGCCGTGGCTGCTCCTCACCACGCCGGTGCCGGAGGACGCGGCGGCGAAGGGCCTTGTCGCCCGGCTGCGGCCGCGCGTGCCGGCGCTGCTGGGCGTGGTGCCCGGCGTGGCGCTGTTCCTGTCGTGGGTGGTGCTGCGGTTCGGCAACCCGCCGGACATCCAGCCGGGCGCGCCGTGGAAGGCGTGGGGGCCCACGTTCTCGCCGCAGAACCTGGCGTGGAAGGGCTTCGAGCAGAACCGCGCGGAGTTCTTCCAGGTGCTCGCCAACACGTTCCACGACGGCTCGGACCGCTGGCCGCTGTACGCGGTGGGCGCGGTGGCGGTGGCGGGCTGGGTGCTGGGCCTGGTGGCGCCGGGGACGCGCCGCGAGGGGCGGGTGGCGCGCTGGCGGCTGCTGGGGCTGGGCGTGCTGGCGCTGGCGCTGTACTTCCTGCTGCCCTTCGACATCCGGGGGTACGTCTACTACCTCAACACGCGCTACGCGCACCTGGCCGCGGCGCTGCTGGTGGCGAGCGTGCCGGCCGCGCGCGCGGACTGGCGGCGGCCGCTGGGGCTGACGGCGGCGGCGAGCGCGCTGCTGCTGGCGTTCGTGATGGGGCGCGGCTTCCAGCGCTTCTCCCAGGAGGCCCGGGAGCTGGAGGCGCTGTCCGAGCTGGCCGCGAACCGGCCGAAGGTGATGGGGCTGGTGTTCGACCCGCGCTCCAGCGTGGTGCGCTTCCCCGTCTTCATCCACGCCGCGGCGGTGGTGGCGCGCGAGCGCGGCGGGGTGCCCAACTTCACCTTCGCCACCACGCCCCACTCGCCGCTGCGCTACCGGGGGGAGGTGCCGCCCACCTTCCCTTCCGAGTGGCGGCCGCAGGAGATGGACTACGCGACGCAGGGCCGTTGGTACGACCACTTCCTGGTGCGCGGGGCGCATCCGTCGCGCGTCTTCGGCGCGCGGCTCCAGTCGGAACTGGTCATCGTGGGACAGAGCGGAGGGAGCTGGCTGGTGCGGCGGCGGTAGGGCGTGAAGTAGAAACCCGGTGCATGAGCCCTGCCTCCACCGAGCCCCGTCCCCTGCTGGATGCGTTGCGCGCCGGCACGCCCCTGCCCGCCTTCCCGGAGGCGGACGTCGCGCGGGCCCGGGGGCTCGCGGACGACGTGGGCGCGGCGACCCCCGCGGCCGTGGAGGCCCTGCCCGAGGCCCTGGCGGGCGCGGTGCTGGAGGCCGCCGTGCTGGCGGGCCAGGTGGCGCTGCCGGAGGCCCTGTCCGCCTCGTCGGTGAAGCCGCTGGCCAAGGCCGCGAAGAAGGCGCTCTACCGGCTGCGCTCGCGCGGCGTCACTCCGCCGGAGGCCCCCCGGGAGGCGCCCCCGGCTCCGGCCCCGGAGACGCTGCCCACGCTGGTGACCGTGGTGTCCTCGGCGGGGCAGTACGGCCTGCTGCTCACGCGCGTGGTGCGCGGCGGCGTGGAGCTGCTCCAGGTCATCGCGTCGGATGAGCAGGGCGTGCTGGAGCTCTCGCGCACCGAGCAGAGCCGCGGGGACCTCCGCCGCATCCTCAAGCACGGGCTGAAGAACGGCTTCGGCATGGAGGTCTCCCGCGAGGAGGGGGCCCGGCTGCTCGCCGAGGCGGCGGCCCTCAACCTGCGCACCCGCACGCCCTTCCCGCCGGACCTGGAGGCCGCGCTGCGCCACCACGGCGTCCAGCCCCAGGAGCCCGAGCCCCTCCCCGCCCCCGAGCCCGACGACGTGCGCCGCGCCCTGGAGGGCGACCAGCTCCACGCGACGCCGGAGATCGCCGAGTGGATGCCGCCCGACGCGGAGGTGCGTGGCCTGATGGAGCAGGTGCAGGCGCTGGCCGGAAGCCCGCTGGCGTTGAGCGGGCCCCAGCGCCAGGAGCAGGTGCGGCAGAAGGTGCTGGACGCGGCGAAGTCCTTCTTCACCCCGGAGGTGCGCCAGCGCTACGCGCGCCGCCTGTGGCGCATGGCGGCCTTCTTCGACGCGACCGGGAGGGCCCTGCAGGCGGACATCGCCCGGGGAGAGGCGCGGCGCCTCTTCCACGGGCTCGACGCGCCCTTCTCGCTCTTCGCGGAGACGCTCTTCGCCAAGGTGGTGGTCCTGGCCGCGGCGGGTGCCCAGGCCCAGGCGGCGCAGGGCGCCCCGGGCTCCGAAGCGCCTCCTGTCACCCCCACGGGCGAGCGGCGCAGCCCCGGCGGCCTCATCCTGCCCTGAGAGGGCCCGCGTCCCGGACGTCCCGGGAGCGGGCCCATGGACCTCAGGCCTGCTCCGTGCGGGCGCACAGGAGCAGGTCCAGGTTCTCCCGCTCCCAGGCGAGCGCCCGCTGGTAGTCGTGGAAGCGCTTCTCGTGCTCCATCAGCTCCGGTGGGTGGATGCAGCGCCGGCCGTCCTCGCCCCGGCGGGCGCGGTAGACGTGGTGCAGCATCTCGTGGAAGACGATCCACTCCACGAAGTACCGGGGCACCAGCGGCTGATCCAACGCCGGGTGGATGCGGATGACCTTCGAGTCCGCCGAGTACGAGCCCATCTTGATGCTCTTGCGAGGCCCCTTCACCCGGGGCGCCGGCCCGTAGGTGATGGCCGCGTCGATGCGGCTCTGGAAGTAGCGCTCGTTGAGCCGCTCATAGATGCGGCCCAGGTCGTGGTAGCGCCCCACCGGGGACAGCCGCAGCCGCTTGCGCATCTGCGCCGGGGACAGCCGGCGGATGAAGATGCGGTTGCGCTCGATGTAGCGGTCCAGGAGCGCGCTGGCGTCCGGGTCCCCCTTGCGCACGAAGCTCGCGAGCGCCTGGAGCACCTCGTCCGGCGCCGCCAGGAACATGTGGTGCAGCCTCAGCCGCCACAGCGCCCGCTGGCGTTGGAACGTCAGCATCGTGTGGGTGTTGTCGTGGATCTCCACCGCCACCTTCCCCCGCAGCCGCGTGCGCAGCCGGCGCTCCAACACGCGCCGCCACACCTTCACCAGTCGGTTGGGCTCTGGGGCGACCGGGAGCTGCCGGGCCACCCTCCCCGCGGGGTAGGTCCTCTGTCGGTTGATGTTCTTCTGCTTCTTCGCGCGAGCCATAGAGGGGCCGGAGTCTACGGACCCCTCTGACATGTGTAAACGCGCCCGCTTGGTGGAAAGCCAAGGAATTCCAACGACTTAAGGGCACTCAAGCTTACCCGGTCCTACGTGTCCTCCGGGGGGTGCGGATGCCGCATACGCGTAAGTCGCCGTGCCAATTAGCGTCGCCTGCGGCATGGGACCCGGAGCGTCTGGAGTTCCCCGGTTACAGGTCGGACGTTGTAGGTCTCGATACCCCGAGGTGCACGCTTTCCCGGGCAGGTGTACTGGACGCGAAGCGGGCCGGGAGCCAGGGCGACCACCTGGTTGATGGGCAGCTTTCCGCCCCCCGGCCGGCCGAGCACGGTGCGCGCCGGGGCGTCGAAGCGGACCTCCACGGTGGCGGGGGGTGGGGGCTCGGCCGGGGTCGCCGTCTCCACGGGCGGAGGGGCCGCGGCATCGGTGCCCGCGGCGGCCAGCGTGAGTCCCGCGTCCAACGGGCTCGCGGAGGTGTCCGCGAGGGCGGGTGCTACGGGCTGCCGCGCGGAGGTGTCCGCGAGGGTGGGCTCCGCGGGCTGCCGCGCGGCGGAGTCCGCGAGGGTGGGTTCAGCGGGCTTCGGCGGCGCGGACTCGGCCGGAACAGGAGCGGGTGGCGAGGGCGCCTTCACGGGGGCGGTTCCCTGGGGACCGGGCCGCGCCGGGCCTCCCACCGGAGGCCCCTTCATGGGCGCGGGAGGAGCCTGCGCTTCCGGACCGAAGAGGCCCATCATCCACGCGAGCCCCAGGGCCAGCACGGCCACGAGCGCCACACCCGCGACCACCACCAGGGTGCGCGAGCGCCGGGGCGAACGGGAGGCGTCGAGCGTGTCGGGACCCTCGTCGTCGTAGGCCTCGTCCTCGTCGACGGGGGCGCGCACGGCCCGCCGGGGCGGCGGCCTTCGCGGCGCCTGGAACCCGACGGTGGACTCGTCGTCGTCCGGGTCCCCGGTCGTGACGGGCGTCGGGTCCGTGAGGCTTATCCCGGAGGGTCCGGGGTCGGTGTTGAAGCGTTCGTCGTCCTCGGGTGACGGCCGCGGAGGCGGGCGGACATTGCGAGCCCCCGGAGTTCCGGACGGGGCCGAACGGTTCGCGTCGCTGGAAGCGGAGGCGCCCCGACGCGGGCCCGGAGGCTGCGACACGCGGCCATCGTCCCCCATGCGCCGGGGACCGGAGGCCAGCGGATCAGACCGGCCATCGTCCCCCATGCGCCGAGGACCGGAGGCCACCGGGTCGGAGCGGCCGTCGTCGCCCATGCGGCGAGGACTGGAGGACAAGGGCTCGGAGCGGCCATCGTCCCCCATGCGCCGAGGACCGGAGGCCACCGGGTCGGAGCGGCCGTCGTCGCCCATGCGGCGAGGACTGGAGGACAAGGGCTCGGAGCGGCCGTCGTCGCCCATGCGCCGGGGACCCGACGCCAGCGGATCAGACCGGCCATCGTCCCCCATGCGCCGGGGACCGGAGGCCAGCGGATCAGACCGGCCGTCGTTGGCGGACGCCATGCCCGACCGGCGCGGACCCGGTGGCGGCGTCGTAGCGCGTCCCTCTGGTGTGCGACGCGGTGCGGGCGCGAACGGATCATCCCCGGCGCCCGCCCCGCGAGGCATGGCCACGCCAGAGGACGGACGCCGCGAACGGTCTCCCCCACCCCGCTCGCCCGAAGGCCCGGAGCGCGCGGTCACCTCCGGAGGGCCGCGCCGCGCCGGTGCGGGCGTGGGCGCGACGGGCCGGGGACGGCGCGCGCGCAGCGGCACTGTGGAGTCACCCTCGTCGTCGTCCTCCTCCGCCTCCTCCTCGTCCCAGGCCTCCGCCTCGAACACAGGCTCCAGGTGGCGGCGCGGCGAGGGAGCACCGGGCATCGTCCCGACCGCGGTGGACTCGCCGTCATCGTCGTCGTCGCCCAAGGGCAGGTCGCGCGGACGCGCCATCTGCGTCTCCGGCTCCCCTTCCTCCGCGTCCCAGGCACGCAGCGCCGCGGCCTCCGCCGTGGGCCTGCGCGCGGGAGGCCGGGCCACCAGCCCCACGGGCGTCAGCGCCGAGGGCCCCCGCGGCGACGACGCCGTCCCGCCCAGCGGCAGGGTGCGCGCGCCCGTGTCCTCGTCCAGCGGAGACGTGCGCGACGATGTGTCCTCCGTGAGCGGCAGCGTGCGCGCGGCGGTGTCCTCCGCGTCGGCCAGGGGCAGCGTGCGCGCGGCGGTGTCCTCCGGCAGGGCGGGCACCGGAGGCGGCAGCGGCGTGCGCAGGGGCGGCAGCGGCAGGGTCGCTTCGTGCCGGCCCGCGCGCTTCGCCGGGGGGATGTGGAGCACCGTGCGCTCCTCCTTCTCCCCTAGCAGCCGCGCGATGTACTGCGCCACGTCAAGGCTCTGCCGGAGCACGCCGGACGCCAGGAACGCCTCCAGGTCGTCACGCACGTCGGAGGCCCGCTGGTAGCGCTGGGTGCGGTCCTTCACCAGACACCGCATCACGATGCGCGACAGCGCCTCCGGGTAGTCCGGGCGCACCAGGTGCGGCGGAGGCGGCTCCTCGTAGCGGATGGCGTAGAGGATGCCTTCCGTGGTGGCGCGGTGGAACGGCTGCTTGCCGGTGGTGATTTCGTAGAGCATCACCCCCAGCGCGTAGATGTCCGCCCGGTGGTCCAGCCGCTCCTGGAGGATCTGCTCGGGGGAGAGGTAGAGGAACTTCCCCTTGATGACGCCCGGCTTGCTGCGCTCCATGAACGCGCCGGCCTTGGCGATGCCGAAGTCGACGAGCTTCACGCGCCCGTCGTACGAAATCATCACGTTCTGCGGAGAGACGTCCCGGTGGATCAGCTCCAGCGGGCGCCCATCCACGCCCCGGCTGAAGTGCGCGTGGTCCAGGCCCGCGGCGATGGCCGCGCAGATCTTCGCCGCGACCCCGTACGGCATGGAGGCGCCGAACTTGAACTCCTCCGCGAGCACGCGGCGCAGGTCCACGCCCTCCACGTACTCCATGCAGATGAAGATGTTGTCCCCCTCCTTCCCCAGCTCGTGCACCTGCACGATGTTGGGGTGGTGGAGCTGGGCGGCGATGCGCGCCTCGTCCAGGAACATCTGGACGAACTCCGGCTCCTCGGAGAGGTACGGGAGGATCCGCTTGATGACCACCAGCGTGGGGTCCGGCGGCTTGTGCGCCAGGAACAGCTCCGCCATCCCGCCCAGCGCGAGGCGCTTGATGAGCAGGTATTTGCCGAACGGGGTGGCCGTCTGGGGCGAGCTCAAGGACGTGGAAGGTGTGGGCCGCGGGTGGAACTTTGAAGCGTGTCCGGAGCCTACCTGCATTCCCGCCCCGGGGGGAGCCGTCCGACCCGCCCGGCGCCGGACTCTAGGCAGGCCCGGCGGAGCACGCGAACTTTCGGGCTCCAGCCCCTGAAACACGACCGCCTCCCAGGGCACGAAGCCCTGGGAGGCGGACGGGGAAAAGCGTCAGGCGGAAGGCGGATTACTCCGGAGCCGCCACTTCGCCCGGCAGGTCCGCGCAGCCCTGCGGGATGATGGTGTAGGTGTAGCGCTGGTCGGTGCCCGGCACGCCGCTGTCGGAGAGGTTGTTGCCGCAGCCGGTGATGTCGGAGCTGCCGTTGGTGCAGGGCGCGAAGGTGTAGGTGTCCCAGACGCCGCTGATGCCGTTGGGGAACGTCACCGCGCCGCCATCCAGGGCCGCCTTCTGGTAGTCGCAGCCCTCGAACGTACCGCCGTCGCTGAAGGTCCGGGAGCGGGTCTTGTCGTGGTAGACGAGGATGCCGCCCGTGACCTCGAAGCCGTAATAGAGGGTGCCCGCGTCCTCGTTGTCCAGGCGCTGGAACTGGGTGGGCTGCGGGTTGGTCAGCGTGAGCGGACCCGCCAGGTGAACGCGCGTGCCCAGGTAGGACGCGGCGTTCTGGGGCGCATCCAGCGACGCCTGCAGGTCCGCCACCGTCACCTCGTTGGCGGCCGGCCGGGCGTCCACGCCCGCGTCGGACTTCACGGTGATGGTGAGCTTCAGGCCGTTGCGGTAGTCGTTCGCCAGGTGGTGACGGCGGCCGCTGAACGGCTGGAAGTTCGGCTCGGTGCCGAAGAAGCCCTCGATGTCGATCTTGTTGCCGGGCTGCGGGCGATACGTATCCGGCACGTCATCGTAGAACTTGCTGATGTAGAGGCCTTCCTTCGGGAAGGCCGGATCCGTCACCCAGAAGAACGAGCGCCACTGCTTCCCGTCGTTGCCCAGCTTCTCGTAGTCGACGTCGGTGACGACCACGTCGCGCAGCGTCGTCTTGGTGTTGAACGGCAGCTTGCGCGTCGCGGCGATCTGCCCCGCCGTGCCCGCGTCAGTGCCCGCGTCAGAGCCCGCGTCAGAGCCCGCGTCGGTGCTGCAGACGCCCGTGCAGCCGGCGTCGGGAGTGGGCGTGGGGTTCTCGTCGTCACGGCCGCCACAGCCGGCCGCGGTGGCCATCGCCGCTGCGGCCAGGAGGGCCGCAGCGCCCAGCTTCGTGCGCAGTTCCATTTGTAATTCTCCGGGGGGTGAGAGGCGCCGAGGTGGTTGAAGTCCGACGCCGGTCGGGCTGAGGATTCAGGCCCTTATACCGGTGGCTCACCAGGGCCGGCAAGGAACGGACCGAGGCCCTGTCCGTGACATCGTCGTCAATTCAGGAATAGGTGGATCATGCTGCCGCGCGACATGTTTCTCCATGGGCTGAAGCCCACGCTCCACATCGCGCATCGCGGCGGGGCGCTGCTCGCGCCGGAGAACACGCTGGAGGCCTTCCAGCGCGCCGTCCACACGCACCGCACGGACATGCTGGAACTGGACGTGCACCTGTCGCGCGACGGCGAGGTCATCGTCGCGCACGACGACACGCTGGAGCGCTGCACCGACGGAGAGGGTCCGCTCGCGGCGCTGACGCTGGCGGAGCTGCGCAAGCTGGACGCGGGCTACCGCTTCACGCCGGACGAGGGCCGCACCTTCCCCTTCCGCGGCCAGGGCGTGCGCCTGCCCACGCTGCGCGAGGTGCTGCGCGCCTTCCCCGCCCTGCGCCTCAACGTGGAGCTCAAGCCGGACGTGCCGGGCGCGGAGGCCGTGCTCGCCCGCCTGCTGACCGAGGAGGCGGCCCTGGGCCGCGTGTGCCTGGGCAGCGAGCAGGACGCCATCGCGGAGCGGCTGTACGAAGAACTCCCCGACGCCTGCCACTTCTACCCGCGCGACGCGCTGGCCGCGTTCGTGCTGGCGCTCAAGGCGGGCGAGACGCCGCCGGAGGACGCGCGCTACCGCGTGCTCGACATGCCGCTGTACTTCGGCGAGGTGCGGCTGGTGGACGACGTGCTGCTCAAGGCCGCGGCCGAGCGCGGCAAGTGGATCAACGTGTGGACCGTGGATGATCCGGCGGAGATGGACCGGCTCCTCGCGGAGGGCATCGGCGGCATCATGACCGACCGGCCGGACCTGCTCCGCCAGCGAATGGACGCCTCTGGAAAGCCGGGTTAAGCCTTCGGGCTCCATGCCCCGCTCCACCGCCCGCGCGCGTCCGGCGACGTCCCGCACCGAGCCGCCCTCGACCCAGGCGCCGCCTCCGGCCGACGCCGCAAAGAAGCCCGCTCGCAACGCCCTCAAGCTCAAGGTGAAGGTGCCGCGCGCCAAGCGCTTCGTGGCGCTCGCGGGCAACATCGGCGCGGGCAAGACGACGGCCGCGAAGCTCATCAGCCAGGGCTTCGGCTTCGAGCTCTTCGACGAGCCCGTCATCGACAACCGCTTCCTGCGTGACTACTACGGCGACATGACGCGGTGGTCGTTCACGCTGCAGTTGGAGTTCCTCATCCGGCGCGTGGAGCACCACGAGCTCATCCACTCCGTCAGGAAGAGCTGCGTGCAGGACCGCACGCTGTATGAAGACCCCGAAATCTTCGCCAAGTACCTGCACGGCCTGGGGCACATGACGAACGCGGAGCTGGACCTGTACTACGAGTACTTCCAGCGCCTGTCGCGCCACATCGTCCGGCCGGACAAGGTCATCTGCTTCGACGTGCCGTCGGAGGAGGTGCTGCTCCAGCGCATCCGCACGCGCGGCCGCGCGGAGGAGAAGGGCATCGGGCGGCCCTTCCTCAAGGGCCTCAACGGCTACTACGCGGGCTTCCCCCAGGTGCTCCAGGAGAAGTACGGCGTGGAGTGCCTGGTGGTGGACGTCTCCAAGTCGGACATCCGCAAGGGCGCGGGCCGCGACGAGTTCATGGACCGCGTCTCCGCATTCCTGGCCTGACGCCGTACCAACTCTCGTGCGACGCTCCGTCGCGCCATGCACGACCTCAGCCCCAAGAGCCCGCGCGACTCCGAAGTGGTGATGACGCAGCTCATCCTCCCTCCGGACGCCAACAACCTGAACGCCGCGTTCGGCGGGAAGGTGATGCAGTGGATCGACATCTGCGGCGCCGTGGCCGCCCAGCGCCACTGCCGTCAGGTCGTGGTGACGGCGTCCATGGACGACCTGCACTTCCACGCCCCCATCCGCGTGGGCTGGATTGCCCTCCTGCACGCGCGCGTGCTCGCGGCGTTCCGCACCTCGCTGGAGGTGGGCGTCACCGTGCACGCGGAGAACCCGCTCACCGGTGAGCGGCACCTCACCACCAGCGCGCTGCTCACCTTCGTGGCGCAGGGCCAGGACGGCAAGGGCGTGCCGGTGCCGCCGCTGCTCCTGGAGTCGGACGCGGAGCGCCAGGCCTTCCAGGAGGCCGAGGCCCGCCGCGCCCAGCGCCGCAACCGCGGCCAGGGGGAGCAGAACTGGATGAAGGTGATGAAGCCCGTGGCCGGCGCCTGAGGCTCCGGAGCCTGGACGCACGAAGGGCCGGGGGCACGCCTGCCTGGCGTCCCATCCCGGCCCTTCCTCACCCCTGAAGCGACGGACAGCCGCTCAGGTGGTGAAGGACGTCCCGCAGCCGCAGGACGACTTGGCGTTGGGGTTCTCGAACTTGAAGCCCGCGCCGGTGATGCTGGTGACGTAGTCGATGTGCGTGCCCGCGAGGTACTGGGCGCTCAGCGCGTCGGTGGCGATGGTGACGCCGTCCTGCTCCCAGGTCTGGTCGCCGGCCTTCGTCTCCTTGACGAGGTTCAGGTCGTACCCCAGGCCGCTGCAGCCGGAGGGCACCACGCGGATGGAGAAGAAGTAGCCCTGGAAGCCCTGGGCCTGGATGACCGTCTTCACCTGGGCGATGGCGGCGGCCGTCAGGACGACGGGCGCGGAGGCGGCGGGCTGGGAGGCCGGCGTGGTGCCGGCGACGGCGGTAGAAGTATCCATGTGCTTCAATCTCCTCGTAGACGGCGCCTCATAACGCCCTGGCGCCCGAAAAGCCAAGGGACCTGACGGGCCCCTTCCCGGCTCAACAGAAGATAACCCCATGCCCATCCCCGAAATCACCCCCGCCGAGTTGGCCCGGCGCCTGGCCGGCCCTCCCGAGTCACGCCCCGTGCTGGTGGACGTGCGCTTCCCGCACGAGCACGAGTGGGTGGCCCTGCCCGGCTCGGTGCTGATGCCCCTGCCGGAGCTGGAGGACTTCCACGAGCAACTGGAGTCCTTCCGGGGCCGCCCCGTGGTCGTCTACTGCCACCACGGGGTGCGCAGCCTGGACGGCGCCGCGTACCTCATCGACCGGGGCCTGGAGGCCGTGTCGCTCCAGGGCGGCATCGATTTGTACTCGCGCACCGTGGACCCCGCCCTGCCGCGCTACTAGAGCGCGGAGGCCAGGTCCAACGGCAGGTCCGTCGTCTCGTCGGCCTTGATGGTGGCCTCGAAGGCGACGGGCTCCTTGAGCTGCTTGCCGCGCAGCTCCAGGCGCTGCTTGCCCTCCATCAGCTTGAGCGTGGTGCCGGCGCTGCCCATCATCTGGTTGTTCCGGTACACCGTCAGGCCCGGCGTCATCCCCTTGGGGGTGATCTTCAGCTTGAGGGTGCCCTCCTTGAAGCTGCGCTCGAAGGTCTTCAGCTCGCCGGGCTGGCCGAACGCGAGCTCCTCCGAGTCCTCCAGGTAGATGCCCTGGGCGTCGTTCTCCAGGATGAGCGTGTCCTGCAGGTGCGCGCCCTGCACGCGCGTGAGCGGCGCGGTGCCCAGGAACGTCACCGGCTCCGGGCTGTTGCAGCGCTCCGTGTGCCGCACGGACACCTTCACCGGCTGGTTGGTGTTCACCGTGAGCCACACGCCCTGCGCGTCCGCGGCCTTGGACGTGAGCGCCAGCATGATGGGTTCGCGGAAGAGCACGACCATGGCGAGCAGGCCCACCACGAGGCCCACCGTCACCAGGGCGCGCACACTGCCGCCCCGGGGCCTCACCGGCTCCGGCAGCGCGGGGGCGCTGGAGCGGGACGGACGGCGCTCGCCGGAGTCCTCGTCGTCCACCGGCGGGGCCACCGGGCGCGGGCGCGGGGCGTCCACGCGGCTGGAGGTGCGGCGGCGCGGCGGCTCCACGGCGGACTGGCTGGTGCTGGTGCGGCGGCGCGGGGGCGGCGGCGCGGGCGCGGGCTCCGTCTCCGGATCATCGTCCGGGGGCGGCAGGCGCGTGCGCTCGTCGTCCTCCAGGTCCATGCGGTGCACGCCCGAGCGCGAGCGCATGGGCGGCTCCGACACCGGCACCGCGCGAGACGCCGTGCGCCGGGGCGGCGGGACGTCGTCCACGGACTGGCTGCGCAGGTCCGAGCGCGAGTTGGTGCGGGCGATCTGCGTCGCGTTCGGGTTGCTGGTGGACGTGCCGCGCCGGACCGCCGGCTCCGACACGCTGGAGCGGCGCCGGGGCTGCGGCTCCACGCCGGTGAGCGACGGCGCGTCGTATTCGTTCGGGTCCTCCGCCAGCGCGGGCGACATGCCCGTGGCGCGGCGGGGCGCGGTGCCCGTGCGGGTGGCGTTGCCTCGCGAGCGCTCGCGCGACTGCGACTCGCCCGGCGGGGCCTCCCAGCTCATGTCCGGGGGCGGCCGGGGCGGCGAGGTGTTGGAGTCCTCGCCCACGGGCACGAACTGGCCCTGCCGCAGCTCCTCCTCCAGGCGCTCCGCGAAGAGCGTCTTCATCAGCTCCGAGATCTGTCCGGAGGTGACGAGCCAGCGCTCGTTGACGAGCAGCTCCTCCAGCGCCGTCTGGAACTCGCGCGCGTTGTCGTAGCGGTCATCCGCGCTCTTGGCCAGGGCGCGCATCACCACGTGGTCCATGTCCCGGGGCACGTCGGCCACCTCGGACGGGGACGGGATGGCGCACTCCATGGCCGCCTGCAGCGTGGCCAGCTCCGAGTCCTTCTTGAGCGGCCGGTGCCCGGTGAGCATCTCGTACAGCACCAGGCCGATGGCGAAGATGTCCGCGCGCCGGTCCAGGTGCTTGCCCGCGGCCTGCTCGGGCGCCATGTACGCGAACTTGCCCTTGATGGCGCCGGACTTCGTCATCGAAGCCTGGTCCGCCGCCTTCGCGATGCCGAAGTCCACCAGCTTCACCGAACCATCGAAGCTGATCAGGATGTTCTGCGGGCTGATGTCGCGGTGCACCACGTTGAGCGGCTGGCCGCGGTCATCCGTGCGGCTGTGCGCGTAGTAGAGGCCCTCGCACGCGGACGCGACGATGCGGATGGCCAGCGGACGGGCGATCCACTGGTTCATCCCGCTGGCCTTGCGCATGACCCGGCCCAGGTCCTCGCCGTGGATGAACTCCATGGCGATGTAATAGGTGCCGTTGGCCTCGCCGAATTCGTAGACCTGCGCGATGTTCGGGTGGTTGAAGCGCGCGGCGATCAGCGCCTCGTTCTTGAACATCTCCACGAACTCGCGGTCCTCCGCGAGGTGCGGGAGGATGCGCTTGACGACGAGCTCCTTCTGGAAGCCCTCGATTCCGGACTGACGCGCAAGCCAGACTTCGGCCATGCCGCCCGTGGCGAGCTTCTTGAGGAGCTGGTATTTCCCGAATGCTTGAGGGTTCATCCCGGGGACTCCCCGGGGGGAGCGGGCTCAGTGAAGGGTGACAGGGGAGCGCATCTTAGGGGACGTCGGCCCATGAGGCAAAGCCGCAGGGACACCTTGCTGGGGTGGGTCGTCATGACCTGCCTGCTGGCCCTGCATGCCGTCGCGGCCCCCGCGTCGGATCAGATCAAGGTCGAGCGCAAGGGAGAGCTGCTCTCCCTGTCCTGGCGGGACGCGGAGGACCAGTTGAACGGCGTCCTCACCCCCGCCGTCCCCCGCCCCGGTGAGCCCCTGCGGCTGACCTTGTCGGTGGGAAACCTCCAGGGGCCTCCCTTCCAGGGCGCCGTCACGGTCGCCTTCTCCCGGGAGGGCGTGCCGGGACAGGTGACGCGCACGCTGACGCGCGACGCCGTGGGCTGGAGCACCGAGTTCGTCCCCGACGAGGCCGGCGCGTGGGACGTGGACGTGCGCTTCCTCACCACCCGCCCCAAGGCGGCCCACGCGCGCTTCACCGTGAGCGAGCCCCCGGTTCCACCCATGGTCTGGCGCGTCCTGATGATCCTCGCCGGAGGGCTCCTGCTGGTGCGGGTGCTGTACGCCATCACGCGGCGCGGCGTGACGCCGGAGCACCCCATCCCTCCCCTGCCCCAGGCGCCTCCGGAAGCCACGCCGGAACAAGGATCCGCCCCGCCGGCGGACCCGCCCGCTGATCGGTAACACCGCCCTTCTTACAGTCCGGCGTTACAGCCCCGGGGGTCCCCGGGAGGGAAAAAGTCTTCCCAGGTTGGGTCTCGTCACGTCCACGTCACGGGGCATCCGCCCCTCTCGCCGCTTCCGGATGTCCACCAGCGCACGTCCCTCCCCTGGGCACCGGGGTTGCACAGGGGAGCAGGCGTCGGGTCGTACGGCGTGGGGCATTACCGGGGCGGGGAGACATCGGGCATGGGCGGGACGGGGCTGGAGGAGAAGGGGTGGCGGCGCGGACTGCTCGTCGCGGTCCTCCTGGGCCTGCCGGCGGTCGCGAGCGCGGCGCCGGAACCGGATGAAGACGCGGCGGAGGGAGTGGACCGGCCGCTCGAGGTCTCCGGGGACGACGACGCGGACAAGCCGCGGGACGCAGCAGGTGACGCGCTGGCAGGCGCGGTGGCGCAGGCGATGCCGGGCGGCTCGCAGGGGCCCGTCATGGGTTCACCGGAGCAGGTGGCCGAGCCGAACGCGCCGGTGCCGGACGCGGCGGTGCCGGGCAAGAAGAAGAAGAAGGACACGGGCCCCAAGGCGGACACGCTGGGCGAGGCGCCGGACGAAGCGGACAAGGTGGACGACAAGGGCGGGCCCCAGCAGCGGATCCGCGTGTTCGGCCGCGTGTTCGCGCGGGGCGCCGCGGACGAGCGCCAGAAGTACGAGCGCGACCTGGGCATCGAGTCCGCGCGCGTGGGCGTGGCCGCGTCGCTGTCCAACCTGGAAGCGGAGGTGAGCGCGGATCTCGCCTCCAAGACGATTCTGAAGGACGCGTTCGTGCGGCTGGCGGACGACGACAAGCGCCTGCGGCTGTACGCGGGCCGCTTCAAGTCGCCGTTCCTGCAGCGCTCGCAGGAGTCGGCGTGGCGGCTGCCCATCCAGGAGCGCGGCCTGGTGGAGGACTACCTCACGGAGACGAACGCGCTGGGCGGGCGGCGCCTGGGCGTGATGGGCGAGCTGCGGCTCAAGGAGGCGTGGGGCCTGAAGTTCTCCGCGGGCCTCTTCGAGGGCGGCGAGGACGCGACCGGGAAGCGGCTGAGCGAGGACGGCTCCGCGCGGCTGAGCATCCGCCCGTTCAAGTTCCTCACGCTGGGCACGAGCACGTACCTGACGCAGGTGATTGACGGGACGAAGCAGTACGCGACGGCGGCGGACGCGGAGGTGACCCTCTGGGGGCTGTCCGTGACGGGCGAGGCGGCGGTGGGCCGGCTGGCGTTGGGGCCATTCCAATCGCAGTCGGTGCTGGCCTCCTGGACGGTGCCGGTGGGCCACGAGGGGTGGGCGGTGCAGCCGGTGGTGGGGGCGGAGGCGCTGCAATTGCAGGGTGGCATCCAGGCGGAAGGGCATTCGGTGACGGGGGGCTTCAACGTGTTGTTGGCGGATTCGTTCAAGGCGCAGCTCCAGGCGGAGCGGGCGCTGCGGCCGGGGGACGTGGCGCCCGCGCTCGAGCTGTCGGTGCAGCTCGCCACCCGCTTCCGTTGAGGAGACACCTGGGATGATCTCGTTCGCTGAAGGCGAAGTGACGAAGCTGCGGCGTGAGTTCAAGCGCGTGCTGGAGGCCCCGGACGCCAAGGCGGTCTGCGCGAGGCTGTCGCAGGAGCTGGGGGGCTACCTGCCGCCGCCCACGCGCATCGTGTCGGTGTACTTCGACAAGCCGGGCCAGCCGCTGGCGCGGCGCGCGATGCTCACGCCGGAAGACTGCCTCAAGGTGAGGACGAAGGAGTACTCGCCGGACGTGGGCGCGGCGGGCCGCGAGCGCGTGGTGCTGGAGGTGAAGCGCGAGCACGGCGGGCTCACGCGCAAGCGCCGCGTCTGGGTGCCGCGCGCGGAGCTGGGCCGGGCCATCAAGGGCGGCGTGAGCCTGTTGCCGCTCATCGCGGGGGGCAGCCTGGCGCCGGTGCTGGCGGTGACGTACCGGCGGCACGTGTACCAGGTGTCGCAGGAGTGGCGCGTGACGGTGGACCGGGACATCGGCTTCCACGCCGTGTCGCCGGAGCTGGCGCTGTCGCCGGTGGCGCTGACGGTGGAGCGGCTGGGGCTGCCCGTGTGGGAGGACTCGCGGGTGGTGGTGGAGGTGAAGCACCTCGGGGCGGCGCTGCCCGAGTGGCTGGCGGCCCTCAATCCGGGGGGCGCGACGGCGTACAGCAAGTTCGCGGAGGGCATGGCGCGGGTGCATGCCTTCTCATCAGGTGGCGTTGGGGTCGTAGGGGGTTAGGGCACCGTGTTCATCGATTTCGAAGGCATTGACGGCAGCGGCAAGACGACGCTGTCCAACCTGCTGGCGTCCCGGCTGAAGCGGCTGGGCTACAAGGTCGCGCACGCGCGCGAGGGGGGCGAGCTGCAGTCCCCCACCGCCCGGCGCATCCGCGACCTGACGCGCGACGCGAAGCTGCTGGAGATGTGCCCGCGCGCCGAGTTCTTCCTGAACCTGGCCCGTGACGCGCAGCAGTTGGAAGAGGTCATCGCGCCCGCGCTCAAGCGGGGCGAGGTGTGCATCACCGACCGCTACCTCTACTCGCAGCTCGCGCTGACGGGCGGCGGGCGGGGCCTGAAGGAGGCGCAGCTCCTGCCCTCCTGCGAGCTGGCGTCGCAGGGGCTGTGGCCGGACCTGGTCATCCTGGTGGACGTGGACCCGGACTTGGCGCGGCTGCGCAAGCGGCTGGGCAAGGTGCAGAGCGGCAAGGTGAACGACGCGGACAGCCGCAAGGGCCTGGTGGGCGCGGGGCTGGCGGTGCGCGTGCGCGAGGCGTTCCTGGCGCAGGCCCGGAAGGACCCGACGCGGTGGATCATCCTGGAGAACAATGATCAGCCGCTGCGAGTGCTGGAGCAGCGCCTGGTGGAGGCCGTCGTGGCGCGGCTGGAGGGCCGTGAGCAGCCGGTGCAGCGGCTGGTCCCCGCCCCCACCCCGCCGGCGCCGGGCGCGGCGTCCGTGGACGACGTGGAGGAGCGCTTCTTCCAGGCGGTGGACAGCCTGGAGGCGAGAGAGCCGCAGTTGGCGGCGTGGCTGCTCAACGGCATCCCGGGCCTGCCCGCGCACCAGCGCCGGCTGGCGTACGCGGAGCGGCTGCCGGGGCTGGTGGCGCGCAGCCTGAGCGGGCTGGATGACGACACGGCGTGGACGCTGCGCGACGTGCTGTCGGCGAGCGTGCCGGTGGACGTGGCGGAGGGGCTGGGGTTCGTGACGTCCCCGCGCTCGCACGCGCTGCGGCGGCGGCTGTACGCGCGGGCGCCGGCGGCGGTGCTGGAGGGGCTCAAGCGCCAGGACTCGCCGGAGGCGTGGGCGCTGCGCGAGCGGGGCCTGAAGGATGGGCACCTGGCGGCGGTGCTGCTGGGCCTGGCCGGCGTGGACGGCGAGGAGTCCTGGGTGGTCCGCGAGGCGGGCATGCAGCGCAAGCTGTACTCGGAGGTGGCGCGCAGCCTGGGGGGCCTGAGCACGGAGCGCGCGGAGGCGCTGCGCGAGGCGCTGATACCGCACGACCGGCTGGCGGTGCTCAAGAGCACCACGGGGCTGGAGACGCCGGTGGCGGTGGGCCTGCGCGAGCAGTTGGAGAAGGGAGCGCTGAAGCTGGTGCTGCGTTCGCTGACGGGCGTGGACACGCCGCGGGCCTGGGCGATGCGTGAGCGGGGCGCGCAGTCCACGAAGGAGGCGTTGGACTCCGTGGACGGGATGGACTCGCCGGCCGCGTGGAGGCTGCGGGCCTCCGCGGCGCGCCGGTGGCCGGCGACGGTGGTGTCGTCGATGCGCGGGCTGCCGCTGGTGGCGGAGACGCGGGCGCTGTTGGAGCGCATCCTGGAGGAGCAGGCCGGGAAGCTGCCGGTGCTGCGCAACGCGTACGCGGTGGTGGCGCACGCCCGCGCGCTGGAGCAGGCGCAGCGGCCGGCGCGGGCGCTGGCGGAGACGCTGAGCGTGGATGCCGGGCGGCAGGAGGCATGACGCCCATGGAGGGTCCGTTCGGAGCGCTGTTCCAGGACGTGGAGCAGGAGCTGCAGGCGCTGTCGATGGGGGCCATCCTCCCCCGGCTGGTGGCGTCGGCGCTGATTGGCGCGCTGTTGTCGTCACGGCCCTGGCGGATGTTGACGGGCAAGCCGCTGCCGAAGGTGGAGATGGTGCAGGCGCAGATCCTCCTCTGCGCGGCGGCGGCGGTGATTACCGCGGTGATTGGCAACAGCGTGGCGAAGGCGTTTGGGCTCGTGGGCCTGGGCGGGTTCGTGCGGTTCCGCTCGGGGCTGAAGGACCCGCGGGACGCGGCCATCCTGTTCCTGGTGATTGGCCTGGGCATGGCCTGCGGCCACGGGAACCTGGTGCTGGCATTCGTGGGCACGGGGTTCGTGGCGGTGCTGCTCTTCGTGCTGGACCTGTTCGAGAAGAAGGCCGTGGCGACGAAGGAGGCGAAGCAGCGGCTGGTGGTGTCCGCGCAGGCGGACGACCTGGTGCGAGCGGAGGCCACGCTGAGGGCGGCGCTGGGCGAGCGCAACGTGATGGTGAAGAGCTGCGCGATGGATTTCTCCGCGCGGCGCGTGGAGCTGGAAGTGGAGGAGCCGGAGCCTGGAAGCCTGGCGGCGGCGTTGGGAAGGACGGAAGGGGCGCCCTTGCGGGGGCTGCGGTGGACGGCGGTGAGCGCGAAGGGCGCGCGGGAGGAGACGGTATGAAGTTCAGGAAGCTGGCGGTGCTGTTCGCGGCGTGCGGAGCCTTCGCCGCCTGCGGTGGTGGCGGGGGCAGCCTGCCGACGGGGAATGATCCGGGCACGCCCACGACGAACCCGGACGGCACGGTGGACCTGCCGGGCAACGCGGTGGACCCGGGCACGGGCGGAGGCACGAAGCCGGATCAGCAGGCGGAGGTGACGACGCTGTGGCCGCTGACCACGGGCTCCACCTGGACCTACCGCATCACGGATGACGTGGAGGGCGTCTTCGACAAGGTGGTGACGGTGCAGGGCCCGGAGACGGTGCCGGGCACGACGATGACGGCCGTGAAGGTGCACAGCCGGCAGGACCGCACGAAGTCCGGCACGGTCTACGAAGAGAACTCCTGGCAACTGGAGCTGACCAACGGCCTGGTGGTGCGCCTGCGCGAGGAGGACGTCACGGACGGCCTGGCCACGAAGGCAACGACCTGGTCCCCGGCGATGATGAAGTCCCTGGCGGCGACCCCGGCCTCCGTGCCCTGGGAGCACCAGGACAATGTGCGCGAGCTGATCACCTACGCGGCGGGCGGAACGGAGGGCAAGGACCCGAAGTACGTCTGGAAGGTGCTGGAGAAGGACGTGACGGTGACGACGCCCGCGGGCACGTTCACCAACGCCATCAAGGTCCAGCGCGACAAGCTGAACAAGAGCGGCGAGGTGAAGGAAGAGAAGCAGCGCCTGTACTGGCTGGTCCCCGGCGTGGGCAAGGTCCGCGAGGACGGGGAACGCCTGGAGGAACTGGTGTCCTACGACGTGAAGAAGCCGTAGGCCGCTGATTCAAATGGATGGAATTGAGGCCCGGGTTGGCGCGAAGGATGCGCTAACGCGGGCTTTCTCTATTCAAGCCCCAGACTCAACGATCTCACCCGCCTCATCTACTCTCGCTGGAATGACTCTTCCAACCCCTCGCATAAACTCCTCCCAAAGATTCGAAACCCTCCTCATCCGCAGACTCCCGTTCCCCCCCCAGGGCGCCGACACCGGGCAAGCGTCAATCAGATCTCCAGCCTCATCCGCGGCGGCTCACCGACGAATCCATGGCTCAAGAAGGCGATTGAACTCCTCATCAGAAGAACTGCCACGACTCTCCCGCCACCAAGCGACCGCCTCAAGCAAGGCCCGAAGTGGGATTTGAGGGAAAGCCCTCTTAAAACAGGTCACAATGACACCCTGCAATAAGCGTTCACCCGTAAGCCGTTCAAGACTCAATGCAATCTAAACCGGGGGCCTCCCAAGACTCTCCAATCGAATCACCTCAACAATCCGCCCATCAATCACTGCCGAGCCCCCCCATGATTGTGACCAAATAAATACCAGTCAACCTAAACTCAGCAGAACAATTCCCTACCGACACACATCCCGCAAATACCTTCAGCTTCGCTGCGACCTCCGGGGCATATCCTTCAGCCATTGCCGCAATTAAATTATCATTTTTTCACTGATCCTTCCACCACCCATCCAGGCACCATCAATATCATCACACCCAGAAGCATCTAACACCTCACTAAACACCCCTCCCTCCGGAGGGGCTAAATCCAATGTCCTCTCAATATACAAACCAAGCATTCCATCACCCAACAACTCACTCATCACGCCTTCTCCGTCAGGACCAGAGCAATCGCAATAAGTGTCTCCACGCCCAAGCAACGGACGTTCACCACTGCCACCTACCCCTGGAGCATCTGAACCCATCAGCATCGGCCGCGATGAGTTCGCCAAGTTCTCTGTCTCATCCAGCGCGCCCATGGCTCTTGGCGAAACGCCGGCATGAGCCAACGCGGGAGCATTTGGCGTTACAGCGGGGAAGTTGTCGACCAGGGTTTTGGCACCAGTAGCAATCTCCCACGCTTCGATCAGCCCTCGCGCCGCTCCTTGCAGCGCCTCAACACAGTCACCAGTGCCTTTGTCGTCCGGCCCTCGTGAGGCGGCAGGCTCTCGCCCATCCGGGGCAAGGTGGCCAGCGAGCTCAAGCGGCTGGTGGCCCAGAAGCCGGACGCGACGGTGCGCGAGCTGATGGCCGAGTTGACGGCCCGCACCGGCGTGGCGACCAGTCGGCCTTCGATGCAGAGGGCCATGTATCGACTGGGCTTCTCACACAAATCTTCGTGCGTTTCGTCCGCCAGCGGAATTGCCCGTGGCTCCGTCTTGGTGACGTGGTGCTGATGGACAACCTCGGGGCGCACAAGGCGTCGGGTGTCCGTCAGGCGATTGAAGCTGTCGGCGCCTGCGTCGTGTACTTGCCCACCTACAGCCCAGACTTCAATCCCATCGAGTTGTGGTGGGTAGACCTGAAGCGCCAACTGCGGCGGCTCGCACCTCGGGCCATTGAGGACCTGGCACGGACGGTGAGGCAGTTACGCGCGACCACTCCGCTCGCAAAGCTCGCGGCTTGGTTCCGCCACTGCCTATCCTTCCTTCCGCTCAATTGATCCCCACGTTAGGCCTACGCCTCCAGGAAGAACCGGAGCGGGCTTCGCCTGCGCGGCATTGCCGCCCGCATCGCACGTCCGGGCGTCGAGTCCAAGGAGAGGCTGGGACGCGACCGCTGGGTGGTGGAGCGCACCTTGGCGTGGAAGAACCAATTGCTCCTACGTCACCTCTGTCCTGGCCATTGTCAGGAGCTGTAAACTCCCGGCTTCCCGCAGTGCGCAGCGAGTCCTCTTCAATAAAGCTGGACTCGCCGCGCGCCCCCCGGGACGAAGGCGAACGTCACAACCCCGTCGTCATCGTCGTAATGAATCGCTACAGGGAAGGACACCGGTCGCATTGGGAGCCCCCCTGCTCGGGACATCACCTCCCACCTCCCTACACGCTCGGCGCAATGCCTCAAGAGGTGCAGAAGCACCTTGCACAGGAACACCTGCCGTCGGACCGCGTGAAGGCCCACTCCACGCGTTTGACGCAGACCTGCTGTCCTCTCCGCAAGCCGGACAGGCGGGCGCGGCGCTCAGGCCCGCGCGGTGTCGTCGTACGACACGCGCAGGCCGTCGTACGTCACGGTGATGAACGGGCGGCCCATCCAGCCGCAGTGCCGACAGACCGCGTTCGGACCGGTCGCGGTGACCCGCACCGGCAGGTCCGACTCGCACACGGGGCACCCGGCGGGCAGGGTGTACTCACGGGTCTGGGAGTGGACTTCGTTCATGTATTCAGGGGTAACGCAGCGTCCGGACGCCGCAAGGCGCCGCCCTGCGCCGCCTTCCCTGAAACATGCGTTGCAGGCCTGTCCGTCTGTCGTTCCGCCACACCAGGGGCTCGTTCGCCTGCCTACCCCTGCGCGGCTGATTTCCGGATGAGGGTTGAACGATGAACGGTTGCGCCCCGGTCCCGAATGTCTCGGGCCGGAGGATTCATGGACCGGACGAAGTCTCTTTCGCTCGCTGCCCTGGCTGCCCTGTCCGTCGGGGGCTTTGCCTCGTGTGACGCGCTCGCCCTGCCGCGTGATCCCTACCTTCAGAAGGTGGGCCCTGACACCGCCACCGTGGCGTTCCGCTTGTCGGCGAACTGCTCCAACGCCCTGGTGCGCTACGGCGCCGGCAACACCAGCCAGACCGCCAGGTCCACGGCCGCCGCGAAGATCCACGCCGTGGTCCTCACCGGCCTGTCTCCCGCCACCTCCTATACGTATTCAGTGGATGGCTGCGGCGAGACGACCCCGGCGAAGACGTTCAGCACCGCCCCCGTGCCCGGCACCCGGCGCGTGCACTTCGCGGCGGTGGGCGACTTCGGCACCGGCGGCAGCGATCAGAAGAAGGTCGCCGCCTCCATGCTCACCAACAAGCCGGAGCTCTTCGTCGCCCTGGGTGACAACGCCTACGCGTCCGGCACCGAGACCGAGTTCCAGAACAACCTCTTCACCCCCATGGCCGCCCTGCTCTCGCAGGTGCCCATGTTCGCCACGCCCGGCAATCACGAGTACGTGACCAACGAGGCCCAGCCCTACCTGGACAACCTCTACCTGCCCACCAACAACGCGGAGGGCTCGGAGCGCTACTACTCGTTCGACTGGGGACACGTGCACTTCGTGTCCATCGACTCGAACTGCGCGGTGGGCCTGGCGTCGTCTTCCAAGTGCACGCTCGCCGCGCAGAAGGCGTTCGTGGAGAAGGACCTGGCCGCCACGACACAGCCGTGGAAGGTCGTCTTCTTCCACCACCCGTCCTGGTCCAGCGGTGAGCACGGCTCGCAGCTCACCATGCGCCGCCAGTTCGGTCCGCTGTTCGAGAAGTATGGCGTGGACCTGGTCCTCACCGGGCATGACCACGACTACGAGCGCAGCAAGCCCATGCTCGGTGACGCCGAGGCCGGCAAGAACGAGGCGGGCATCCCGTACCTCGTCGTTGGCGGCGGCGGCGCCACCCTGCGCACGTTCGCCACGTCTCGCCCCTCCTGGAGCGTCATCCGCGATGACGCGGCCCACGGCTTCCTCGACGTGGACGTCGTGGAGGGGAACCTCACCGCGAAGCTCGTGAAGACGGACGGCGGCGTCCTCGACACGTTCACCCTCTCCAAGACGCTGCCCGCGCGGCCCGAGCAGCCCCAGGGCACGCTGAACGTCGCCGTCGACAGCGGCAGCGGCGCCGCGCCCCACACAGCCTCGTTCACCGCGACGGCCCCCCAATCCGGCGCAACCATCACCTGGGACTTCGGTGACGGCGCCACCGCCGAAGGCCCCCAGGCCCAGCACGTCTTCGCCAGGGCAGGCACCTACACCGTGACGGCCACGGCCACCGTCCAGGGCGCCGCCCCGCTGACGACCACCACCGTCGTCACCGTGACGGCCAGCGGAACGACCGAGCCCGGGACCGACCCCGGCACCGGCTCCGGGTCCGGGGAGGACCCCGGCACCACGCCGTCCGACCCCGACCCTCGCCCCGAGATCCCGGCAACGCCCACGACGCCGGGCGTCACGCCGGGGGATGGAAATGACTCGAACGGGGGCGGAGGCTGCGCCGCCGGCCCGTCCGCCGCCCTGATTCCCGCCGCCGCGGCCCTCGTCGCGGGGCTTGTGCGCCGCCGTCGCCGCGACCGCTGAGCCCCCCGGAGGCGGACCGCAAAAACCTGTCCGACAGTCGGACAGGTTTGGGCCAACCACGGCCCCCGCCCGGGGCTGGGCTACGGCTCCGCCCCCTGAAGCTTGTCCGACTGTCGGACAGGTTCTGGACCACCGCGGCCCCCGCCCGGGGCTGGGCTACGGCTCCGCCCGTGAAGCCTGTCCGACTGTCGGACAGGTTCTGGACCACCGCGACCCCGGCCCGCGCCTCGGGTCACGGCCCCAGCCAGGTCGCTCGAACTTGTCCGTCTGTCGGACAGGTTCCGGGCCATCGCGGCCCCCCCTTGCCCGAGGCCGCTGTCCCAGCCGGATCGCTCGAACGTGTCCGACTGTCGGACAGGTTTTGCCCTTCCGGGGTGGGGGCGGAGGGGCCTCGGAGGCCCGGCCCCGAAGCGGCTCCCGGGCGCCTCTGGCCGGCCCCTTCAGCGCCTTCCGGGGGCGTCTTTTGCGTTCCCTGCTTGTCAACGCCACCCGGGGATGCAAAGGCCTCTTGCGACATGGCCACGACTCGTAAGCCTGGACCTTCCCGCGGTGGCGCCCCCAAGTCTGGCGGGCCCCGTACGTCCCGCCCTGGCGCGCCGAAGAAGCGCAAGGACGCCGGTGGACGCGCCGACAAACCGAAGCTCAGCCGCGCCCAGCATGAACGCGCGCGCCCCAACCCCAACCGCCCCCTTCGCGAGGACCTGGTCCTCCAGGCGTGTCTGGAGGCCTACGGCGGCGTGCGCCGCGAGGGCCGCCTGTCCGACCGCGCCCTGGAGTTCGTCCTGCGCCGCAAGACGGCCCTGTACTCCACCGAGCGCCGCGCCGTGGCCGAGCGGGTCTATGCCCTGCTGCGCCGCCAGCGCACCGTGGACTTCCTCCTGGAGAAGTCACACCGGAAGTTCGACGCGCTGGACGGCACGCGCCAGGACGTCATGCGGCTCGCCGCGTCCCGCATCCTCCACGGCGAGGACCCCACCTACGTCGCGCGCTCCAGCGGGCTCACCGGCCCGGACGTGTCCGTGCTCGACCGGCTGCCGGACGCCGCCGCGGAGCTGGACGCCCTGCCGGAAGCGAAGCGCTTCCCCATCGCCGCGTCGCTGCCGGACTTCCTCGCGGACCGCTTCCGCGCCGTCTTCGGCAAGGACGCCGCGCGCGCCGCCGAGGCCATGAACGAGCGCGCCCCGCTCATCGTCCGCGCCAACACCCTCAAGGGCGACCGCGCCCAGCTCCAGGACCGCCTGGCCGCGGAGGACGTGGAGTCCACGAAGCCCACCGCCCTGTCCCCCCTCGGCCTCGTCATGGAGACGCGGCTCAACCTCTTCTCCCTCCAGGACTTCAAGGACGGCGGGTTCGAGATCCAGGACGAGGGCAGCCAGTTGCTGGGCATGCTCGTGGACGCGCCGCCCACCCGCGTGGTGGACGCGTGCGCGGGCGCGGGCGGCAAGACGTTGCAGTTGGCCGCGCAGATGAAGAACCGCGGCGACCTGCACGCCCTGGACGTGGACGAGGGCCGCATGGAGGACCTGCGCAAGCGCGCGCGCCGCGCCGGCGTGCACAACGTGCGCACGCAGCTCATCCCCCACGAGGGCCCGGAGGCGGACGCCGCGCTCACGCCGCTCAAGGGCCAGGCGG
This sequence comes from Corallococcus sp. AS-1-6, assembly GCF_020037015.1. Taxonomy (GTDB): domain Bacteria; phylum Myxococcota; class Myxococcia; order Myxococcales; family Myxococcaceae; genus Corallococcus. The sequence continues at coordinate 573,574 of NZ_JAIQDE010000002.1, forward strand.
ACCGCGTGCTGGTGGACGCGCCGTGCAGCGGCACCGGCACCTTCCGCCGCAAGCCGGACGCGAGATACCGCCTCACGCCGGAGGACCTGGAGATGCACGTGGGCCGGCAGAAGGCCCTGCTCGCGCGCTTCGCCATGCTGGTGAAGCCCGGCGGCCGGCTCATCTACGGCACGTGCAGCGTGCTGCGCGAGGAGAACGAGGACGTGGTGGAGGACTTCCTCGCCAAGCACCCCGACTTCAGCGTGCGCCCCGTGGCGGAGGTGCTGGGCGCGGAGCTGGGCGGGAAGCTCGGCCCCGGCCCTTACCTGCGGCTCGCCCCGCACACCCACGGCACCGACGGCTTCTTCGGCGCCGTGCTCGTCAAGGCGAAGTAACCCCGCCGTCCCCCAGGCAGAAAGGCCCTCCGTCCATGTCGCTCGCCGTCCACTACCGCGTCGCCATGCCCCGCCCGCATGCGCACCTGTTCGAGGTGGAGGCGACCTTCCCCGCCGGGCCTGACGCGCTCGACGCGGTGATGCCGGTGTGGACGCCGGGCAGCTACCTGGTGCGCGAGTACGCCCGCCAGGTGCAGGACGTCACCGCGCGGGGCCCGGACGGCCAGCCCCTGCCGGTGCGCCGCGTGGACAAGCGCACCTGGCGCGTGGACGCGAGGGGGCAGGCCGTCACCCTGCGCTACCGCGTCTACGCGAACGAGCTGACCGTGCGCACCAGCCACCTGGACGGCAGCCACGCCTACTTCAACGGCGCCACCGTGTTCCTCTACACGGAGGCCACGCGCGCCCTGCCCCACCACGTCACCGTGGACGCGCCGCAGGGCTGGCGCACGTTCTGCGCGCTGGACTCGGAAGGGGCCACCTTCCACGCGCCGGACTACGACGCGCTCGTGGACAGCCCCTTCGAGGTCGGCCCCCACACGCCGCTCACCTTCACCGTCGCGGGCGTGCCGCACGAAGTGGTGGTGTGGGGCGACAGCGTGCCGGACGCGGAGCGGCTGTGCGCGGACATGCAGCGCATCTGCGAGGCCCAGGCGCGCATGTACGAAGGCCTGCCGCTCAAGCGCTACCTGTTCCTCGTCTACCTCACCGACAAGGGCCGCGGGGGCCTGGAGCACCAGGCCTCCACCGCGCTGCTCTTCCCGCGCACGGGCCTGGCCTCGTACCGGGGCTGGGAGGACTTCCTCACGCTGGTGGCGCACGAGTACTTCCACCTGTGGAACATCAAGCGGGTGAAGCCGCGCGCGCTGGTTCCGTTCGACTACTCGCAGGAGAACTACACCACGCTCCTGTGGGCCTTCGAGGGCGGCACCGCCTACTACGACAACCTCTTCGTGCGCCGCGCGGGCCTGATGTCCCCCACGCGCTACCTCGCCCGGCTGGGCGAGACCTTCTCGCTGCTGCACTCCACGCCGGGCCGCCGCGTGCAGACGCTCACGGAGGCGTCGCTCGTCAGTTGGGTGAAGCACTACCGCCCGGATGAGCACTCCACCAACAGCGCCATCTCCTACTACCTGAAGGGCGAGGTGGTGTGCGCGCTGCTGGACCTGGAGGTGCGCCGCGCCACCGGTGACGCGAAGTGCCTGGATGACGTCATGCGGCTCTTGTGGCGGCGCCATGGCGACGGCTCCGGCGTCCCGGAGGACGGCGTGGAGCAGGCCGCCAGCGAGGTCGCGGGCGTGGACCTGACGCCCTTCTTCGACCGGGCGGTGCGCTCCACGGAGGACCTGGACTACGGCGTCTTCGCGCACGTGGGGCTGGAGGTGTCCTTCCGCGTGCGGGAGGCGCCCAACGACAAAGGGGGCACGCCGCCGCGCCTCAAGGGCGAACCCAAGCCCAGGGGCTGGCTGGGCGTCACCGTTCGAGGCTCCTCGACGCTGTCCACCGTCCCGGAGGGCACGCCCGCGCTGGACGCGGGCCTGTACCCGGAGGACGAGGTGGTGGCGCTGGACGGCTGGCGCGTGGACGGCGCGGGGCTCATCGCCCGCTGCGAGGACAAGCGCCCCGGCGACACCGTGCGGGTGACGCTGTTCCGCCGCGACCGCCTGCTGGAGGTGCCCGTCGTCCTGGGCCAGAAGCCCGCGGACGCCGCGTGGCTCCAGCGCGTGGAGCGCCCCACGGACGCGCAGAAGGCCGCGTTCCAGGCGTGGCTGGGCTCCCCCTGGGACGAGACTCCCGGCCCGGCGTAGGCTCGCGGGCCGCATGGCCCCTTCCCTCCCTGCCCCTCCCTCCTGCGCGGGACATCCGGGCGCCGCCGCCGGCTGGCGCTGCGAACACTGCGAGGCCCTGCTGTGTCCCGCGTGCGTGGAGACCCGGCGCGCGGGCACGGTGGAGTACACCGTCTGCGTCCGGTGCCAAGGCACGGCGAACGTGCTCCTGCGCCACCGCTCGCACCGCTCGCTGGCGGCGCGCCTGCCGGGGGCCCTGCGCTTCCCGTTCACGGCCCCGGGGCTCCAGGCGCTGGCGGCCGTCGTCATCGTGCTGACCGTGTTGCGCATGGCCGTGGTCGGCATCGTGGTCATCGCGGTGCTGCCGCTCACGCTCGCGCTGGGCGTCTTCTGGGCGGCCTTCTTCGCACTCGTGCGGAGCGCCGCCCGGGGAGACGCGGAGCCGGAGGGCCCGGGCTTCACCGACCTCGTCAGGGACAACCTCGTGCCCGGGCTGATGGGCCTGTGCGTCAGCGGGGGCGTCTTCCTGCCCGCGCTCGTGCGTGCGTGGGGGCTGCTCGAGTCCGCGTCCCCGGACGAGGTCCTGAAGCGCGTCACCCATCCGGTGGACACGTTGAGCGCGCCCGTCTTCTGGGCGGATCCGCTCTTCTGGGGGCTCGCGGTCCTGGGGCTCTTGTGGCTGCCGTGGGCGCTCCTGGTGGCCGCGATGTCGCGCTCGGTGTTCGCCGCGCTCAACCCCTTGCGCGCGCTCGCGTGCATCCGCGCGGTGGGGCGCGATGCCCGCGTCGTGACGGCGGTGTTCCTCCTGCTGGCCCTGCTGCAGGGAGGGCTGCACCAGGTAGCGGAGGCGGTGCTCGGCCTGCCCATCGTCATCGTGCCCCGCCTCATCGCGGAGGCGCTCACGTGCCTGGTCCCCTTCGCGGCGGCGAACGTCCTGGGGCTCGTCCTCTTCGTGCACGGCGATGCGCTGGGCTACCTGCCCGCGCGCGACCACCTGGAGCCCACGCTGGGCGACACCGCGCCCCAGCGCGGGCCCGTGGCCCTGCGCGAGTCCCAGGCGGAGCCCGAAGCCCCGGCGCCCGACGCCGCCGGAGTCGAAGCGCAGGTGGCCGAGCTGGGCGCGGCCGTGGAGGCGCGCGACGTGGCGAAGGCGCTGGCGCTGTACGGCGCGCTCCACGTTCTGCCCCGCCTGAAGCTCTTGCCGTCACACCATCTGTTCATTGGACAGGCCGCGGCAGTGGAAGGAGATTTCCCACTGTCGGTCAAAGCGTTGGAAGCCGCGGCGGACACGGCGCCGGAAGAGCCCACCGCGCCCCGCGCGCTGGTGCTGCTGGCGCGCGTGCAGGGGGAGAAGTTGGGAAACACGGTGCGCGCGGAGGAGCTCTACCGGTACATCGTGCATCGTTATCCGGACACAGATGCCGCACGTTTTGCCCACGCGCGGCTGCCGCCCGCGGCCTGACACACGCATTGCAGCACCCGTCCTCCGGTATCAGATTCCTCGCATGGGACGGGTTGGGGGCGTGGGGATGGGCAAGCAGTGGAAGCGGTGGGGTTGGTTGGGGCTCCTCGCGAGCGTGCTGATGACGGGCTGTGATGACGCCCCCAGCGCGAACCGCCACGAGGACACCTGCGCGGAGCCGAGGACGCTGCGCGTGGAGGTGATGTCGTCCGACGGCGCGTACATCCAGGGCGCCTCCGTGACGGCCACCAACCTGGAGAGCAACGTCAGCATCACCGGCGTGACGGACGACCGGGGCGTCACCACGGCCATCAACGAAACGCTCGCGCCCAGCCCCATCCGCGTGGTGGCCACGGCGGGCTCGCACGTGACGCGCGCGGAGCGCGTGGAGTGGACCTGTGACGAATGCCACTGCACGCCCGTTCCCGCCACGGTGACGCTCCAGCTCCAGGATTGAGCCGGAAGACCGGCCAGTGAGGGCCGGCGGACGCGAAAAATCCGCCGCCCCGGGCCGTGGGGCGGTTGTGCACACCCACCGGTGCGCGATACCACTTACGCCATGCGTCAAATCCGCATGCACGCGTCCGTGTCGGTCTGGCTCTCCCGCAGCCTCGCCGCACGCCCGTCTGGCCTGACGGCGTGCGAGCGGGCGTGTTGTCGCGGCACTGGTGTTCCCCCACTCCAGTAAGCCGTGCAACCGCGCTACCCGCCGGGTAGGCCATCCCGAAGGTCCCCCATGTCCGCAGAGAGTGTGCAGGCGCTGCTCGAATGCTCGGTCACCGAGCTGACCGCGCGGTTCGTCACCCAGGCGCAGCCCCTCCCCCAGGGGCTGCTGGAAGCGCTGGAGGCCGACCCCCGTCAGGGTGCGCAGGCGCTCGCGCGCAAGCTGCGCTCACGTCAGGAGAAGAACCGGGCGGAGGGGCAGCGGCTGCGGCACCTGCTGAAGTTCGAGACGGAGCTGTGGGAGCAGGGCCTCTTGAAGGTGGCGGGCGTGGACGAGGCCGGCATGGCGCCGCTCGCGGGCCCCGTCGTCGCGGCGGCGGCCATCCTGCCCCGGGGCTACAAGCTCAAGGGGCTGGACGACTCGAAGAAGATATTGGACCCGGACAAGCGCGAGGCGCTGGCGGAGGCGCTCAAGCGCGACGTGGTGGCGTGGGCGGTGGGCCGGGCGGAGGTGGAGGAGATTGATCAGCTCAACATCTACCACGCGGGCCTGCTGGCCATGCGGCGCGCGGTGGAGGGGTTGGGGCTGACGCCGGACTACGTGCTGGTGGACGCGCGCACGATTCCCCAGTGCCCGGCTCCGCAGCGCGGCATCATCAAGGGGGACTCGCTGTCCCTGAGCATCGCGGCGGCGTCCGTGCTGGCGAAGACGACGCGCGACCGGCTGATGGCCGAGCTGGACGCGCGCTATCCCGGCTACGGCCTGGCGGCCCACAAGGGCTACCCCACCGCGCAGCATGTGCAGGCCATCCAGGCCCTGGGCGTGCTGCCCATCCACCGCCGGAGCTTCGGTCCGGTGCGCGAGGCGCTCGGGCTGACGCAGCCCTCCGGGCCCGTCCCGATGCAATCGGAGCTGTTCGCCGCTACTCCTGCCCCGATGGCGAAGCGATGAGCGCGGACAGGGACATCGACGGGTGGTTGGCGGAGCGGGGCGTCACGCTGATGGACGCGCGTGTGCGAGCCAGGGGCGTGCTGGAGGAGGCAGGGCTCACGCGGCCGGGCAAGGCGCGGATGAGCGAGCCCAAGCTCCTGCGAGCGGCCGAGGTGCTGGCCGAGCGCTTCTTCCAGGTGTGCGCGGATCCCGGCTGCCTCCAGGTGGCGACGGCGAGCGGCCGGGAGCCCTTGCGTGTCGAGCCCCGGAGCCACTGCGCGCGGTGCGGCGGCTCCGCCAACCGGCGCGCGGAGGTCGCGTTCGTGGAGATGTGCCACCAGCGCGGCGTGCAGCGCGTGGTGGTGGTGGGCGGCTCGCCCGCGGTGCGCGAGGAGCTGGAGGCGAAGCTGGGCGGCCACATCTCCCTGCGCATGGTGGACGGCACGGAGCGCCGCACGGCGGACCGCGCGAAGAGCGACCTGGAGTGGGCGGACCTGGTGCTGGTGTGGGGCGCCACGGAGCTGCACCACAAGGTGTCCACCCACTACACGCACCTGGCGTCCTCGCACCACCGCAAGGTGGTGCACGTGGTGCGCCGGGGCGTGGCCGCGCTGCTGGATGAGGCGATGATCCATCTGCAGCGGGCGCGCTAGGGAGCAAGGCGCGCCTTGGAAGGAGGCCCCCGCTTCTGGCGCCTCCCCGAGCGGATTCGCATGTTGCCGGCAGGAGGCCGCATGCGAAGCAAAACACAGACATCCCGGCCACGGACAGGCAAGGTCCGCAGGCGGAGGGCCGCCGCCGGCTACAGCCGGGCACAGGTGGCGAGCCTCCCGCTGAAGGGCTACACGCTGCCCGCGGCGGACCTGAAGCGCGGCTCGAGTGGCACGGGAGTGAGACAACTCCAGGGCGCGCTGGTGAAGCTGGGCGACATGACCCAGGCGCAGATGAACACGGGCCCCGGCATGTTCGGGGCCCTGACGGAAGGCTCGCTCAAGAAGTTCCAGCAGGCGCACGGCGTGGATGCGATTGGCGTCTATGGCCCGAAGACGCGCGCAGCGTTCAAGGCCTTGGGCGCGGCCCTGGATGACACGGAGACGCCCTCCACCCCGACGCCAGAAGGGCTCCGCGAGAAGATCGTCGCGGAGGGGCTGTGGGGGGTGGCCCACCAGGAGCAGATCCACTACTCGCAGAGCCGTCCAATCGACGGCATCCGGCTGCGCCACAAGCTGCCGCTCGACATCGACTGCTCGGGCTTCGTGACGCTTTGCTACCAGTGGGCGGGCGCCCCCGACCCCAATGGCAACCACTACAGCGGCGAGGGGTACACCGGCACGCTCGAAGCCCACATGCGTCACATCCCGTTGTCGCAGGTCCAGCCAGGGGACCTCTGCCTCTGGCAGGGCAAGCATGTGTCGTTGGTCATCCAGAGTGGCGCGGATCCCCTGCTCATCTCCCACGGCTCGGAAGCCGGCCCTTATGAAATCCGGACCTCGGTACAGATGAAGTGGTACCCGGAGGGGACGCGCCTCCTCTGGCTGACCTCTCCCCAGGGGGCAGAGGCGGGCGCGCGGAGGACGCTCCGCCGCGAGGACGAGGCGCGCGGAGATCCTCCCGCGGAGGAAGGGCTCATCTGAGTGCGCGAAGAGCGCCATGTGGGTTGAATCTTCCGGCTCCCCGCACGTAGATGCGGCCGTGCGGCGTCAGGTCCGCACCTCTCCAGGGGGACAACGGATGAGCAGCAAGTTCGGCGCGGCGGTGTTCATGATGGTGGCGTGTGCCTTCGGACCGATGACGGCCGTCGCGCAGGATGCCTCGGGCAACATCGACATCACCGGCAATGAAGAGACGGCGACCCACGCCTGCAAGCCGGGCAGCACGGTGGAGATCACCGGCACGGACAACACCGTGACGCTGACCGGCGAGTGCAAGAGCGTCACCGTGAACGGCACCGACAACAAGGTGAAGGTGGAGGCCACCGGTGCCATCTCCGTGACGGGCAACTCCAACGCCGTCACCTGGAAGCGCGGCCTCGGCAAGTCGAAGCCGAAGATCAGCCGCACCGGCACGGACAACAAGGTCACGCAGGAGAAGTAGCCGTTCCCCCCCGCGCCCGCTTCGTCACGGAAGCGGGCACGGGCGGCGCTCAGCGGGACGCGGAAGGCGCCGCGTCCTCACCGAGCAACAACTGCCGCACGATGGGCACGGGCGGGTAGCCGTGGGAGACCACGGCGTCGTGGAAGCGCTGGAGGGTGAAGTCCCTGCCCCACTTCACCTTCGCGTCCTCGCGCAGCTCCATCAGCATCTTCTTGCCCAGCGCGTACACCAGGTACGTCGGGTCGGAGGTGCCACGGCGGGCCTCGCGCTCCGCGTTGACCCGCGTCATGTAGGCCTCCTTCTCGAAGAGGCTCACGGCCTGGTCGTACGTCATCCCGCGCGTGTGCAGGGACAGGCCCGCCACGTAGCGCGCCAGCCGCTGGAGGTAGAGCGCCAGTTGGTTCAGCCGCAGCCGGTCCGCCTGCGGGCCCGTGCCGCCGTAGCCCTCGTCCAGCATCATCTGCTCGGTGTAAAGGCCCCAGCCCTCGCTGAAGGAGCCGGAGCCCAAGAGCCGGCGCACCTTGGACTGGATGCGGTTCGTCCAGAGGAACTGCACGTAGTGCCCCGGGTACGCCTCGTGGATGGAGACGATGGGCAGCGCGTAGCGGTTGTAGAAGCTCATGTGCTGCTCGGCCTGCTCCGCGCTCCAGGCCGGGTCCGGCGGCGTCACGTAGTAGTACGCCTCCGTCGCCTTCAGCTCGAACGGGCCGGGAGTGCTCATGCTCGCGAAGGACAGCGCGCGGCTGAACACCGGCGTCTCCGCCACCTTCGCGCGCACCTCGCTGGGCACGGTGATGATGCGGCGGTCGATGAGGAACTGGCGGATGTCCTCCAGCGTCGCCGTCGTGGTGGGCACCAGCTCCGCGGCGGCCGGGTGCTCCCTGCCCAGCTCCCGGTACACGTCCATGGGCGCCCTCCCCGGGGCGATCCGCGCGGCCACCTCCGCGAACTGGTCCTGCGTGCGCTTCATCTCCGCGCGCCCCCAGGCCAGCAGCGAGTCGATGCTGTCCGTGACGCCCTCCTCGTACTGGAGCTTCTGGCGGTACGTCTCCTCGCCGATGGCGAAGTCCCCGTTCGAGCGGGCCAGCAGGTCGTCCTTCAGGAAGCGGATGTAGCCATCGATGGCCTCCAGGCACCGCGTCTGCGCCTGCTTGAAGTCCTCCTGGAGCGCCGCGTCCCGCACCGGCGCGAAGGCCTGCGGCAGCGTCTGCGCATAGAGCGAGCGCGTGCCCTTCACCTGCTCCAGGGCGATCTCCGTCCACAACTTCGGCGGGTTCTTCAAGTTGGCCGGGGCCGCCGCGAAGACCTCCGGCACCACCGCCATGCGCTTCACCGCGGAGCGCATCCGCTCCTCCAGCGGCGCGAAGTCGCGGTTGATGAGCTGGTACACGGCGTTGGACGCGAAGCCCAGGTAGGCGTTCGGGTTGCGCTCCCACGAGCGCACCGTCTCCAGGTCCAGGATGCGCGCGCGGAAGTGTTTCTCCAGGATGTCGTAGTCCGCCCGCTCCCCCGGAGGCAGCGCCGCCCGGTCCACCGCCTGGGGCAGCGCCGCGAGCCGGTCCTTCAGGAACGCCAGGTGCGACGCCCGCTCCTCGGGCCGGAAGCCGCGCAGCTCGCCGTCATACGTGTGCACGCCCGCGGACGTGGCGGACATGGGCGAGCGGCGGAAGTGCTCCTCGAAGTACGCGTCCACGAAGCCGCGCAGCGCCACCTGCGCGGAGGACGCCTCGGGCGCGGTGGCCGGCGCTTCCGCTCGGGCCGAGGGCCGGGACGCGGTGCATCCAGGGGACAGCAGCAGCAACGCGGCGAGGACGCTCGGGGTTCGCAGGGCCTTCATGGAGCCTCGGGGGGAGAAGAGACGCGGGGAGCGTCGCTGAAGGCCCCCCGTCCCACAAGCGCCCGGCGCCGCCCTGCGTTCCCGGAAGACGCCAGCGCTTCCTGAAGCGACGCGGGCCCCCGTCTCGTCCGTGCGTCCTTCCTCCCGGGTTGTCACGGCATGGCCCCTGCACATCCCGGGGCAAGCACCTCCAGCCACCATTGCTTGTCGAGGTCCCATGGCCGCCAATTACAAGAAGTTCTTCGCTGGCTCCCGCAACCTCCCGAAGGGCATCTCGCTCGGCTACCCCGTCCCCGGTCCGCAGGAGGCCAGCGCGGATCAGATCGCCGGACAGGCGTTCTTCGCCACGCCGAACGACTGGAGCGCCATCCAGGGCTCGGCGTATGACTTCATCGTGATTGGCACCGGCCCCACCGGCGTGGCCTTCATCGAGCAGACGCTGAAGCACAACCCGAACGCGCGCATCCTCGTGCTGGAGCGAGGCGGCTTCTGGTTGCCCACGCACTACCAGATGCTCCCGCTCGCCTTCCAGGCCGCGACCGGCTCACCGCCCACCACCTACCCGTGGACGCGCACGACGCGGATGGCGACCACGGAGCTGGAGTTCTTCCAGGCCGGCTACATCCCCGTGCTGGGCGGACGCTCCACCTACTGGAGCGCCTGGTGCCCCGCCCCGACGCCCGACCTGATGCGCGACTGGCCGCAGGAGCTGATCGACGTCACGCTCCAGCCGGGCTTCTGGGACCGCGCCCGCGCGTTCCTGCACGTCACCACGATGGACAAGGTCCACGACGGCGTCTACGGCAGCCTCCAGCATCAAATCGATGTGAACCTCCGGGAGAACTTCAAGCGCTACGTGCCCTCCGCGGAGAGCGCGTTCCCGGCGCCCATCGCCGTGGGCAATCCCCCCTGGAAGGGGGGCAGGTTCTACAAGTACTCCACCGTCGGCACGCTGCTGGACTTGCAGCAATCACAGAAGGCGCTGGCGGCCCAGGGCCAGGGGCAGCCCCTGACCATCGTCGACCACTGCGTCGTGGACCGCCTGGTGCATGACGGCCACGGGACGGTCACCGCGCTGGAGACGAGCCGCGGCCCGCTGGCGGTGAGCTCGGCGAAGGTCGTGCTGGCGATGGGCACCATCCCGCCCGCGACGCTGCTGATGAACTCCTTCAAGGAGGCCCTGCCGAACATCGGCAAGCGTTACACCGGCCACTTCATGTCTCACATCACGGCGCGCGTGAAGCGCTCGGCGTTCAAGGACCTGTCCGCGCTGGAGATTGGCGCCACCTACCTGGACGGCAAGGCGCCCAATGGCTTGCAGTACCACGTGCAGACCAGCGCCTTCGCCTCCGCGAACCCGGAGGCCGACGAGAGCACCATCGCCCACGAGGCCCCGGACGCGGCGGCCGTCGCGTCGATGGCGCAGCTCAAGGGCTCCGAGGATTACGTCGTGTTCGTCTGCGCCACCCTGGGCGAGGTGAGCGAGAAGAACCCCGACAACTGGATCCGCATGAACGGCGGCACCGACCCCGCCACCAACATCACCCTCCAGCTCCAGCCCGGCGTGCAGGACCACCACCTGTGGGACGTGCTCGACGAGGCGACGTACCAGGCCATCGACGTCATGGCCGGGTGCGCGGGCTGCGAGGGACCGCCGGTCGAATACTGGGTCGACGACGCGAGCGGCACCGGCGGCCGTTGGCAGTCGGAGCGGCCCGACCGGAAGCAGATCCGCCTGAACATCATCGTGCACGAGGCCTCGCCGCTGTGGATGGGCAGGGACCCGGCGACGTCGGTGGTGGGACTGGACTACCGGCCGCACGGCGTCCACAACGTCTACGTGACGGGCGGCGCGCTCTTCCCCACTTCAGGCTCGTGGAACCCCACGCTCACCATGTGCGGCCTGGCGCAGGACCTGGCGGACCGCCTGCGCGGCTGAGGCCTATAGGAGCTCGCGAAGGACCTGTTTCAGGTGCTCGTCGAAGTCGAACGTGCATCCGGAGGTATCCGGGGCGTCATCCAGCAACCACGGCGCGAGGTCGTAATCGTCGTGGCAGGCCTTGAGGATGAGCGCCCCCTCGTCGCGGCGCCAGCCCGTGTCGAAGCTGTAGAAGTCATGGACGAACGAGTCGGCGATGTACTGAAAGGGAATGAGCCGCCTGCGCACCTCCAGCTCGCGCAGCGCGGCTTCCCGCTCGTCCTCCTCTTCCCCAAAGGAGTCCTCCTCCAGGAACTCCTGATATCCCGCGTGCTGCTCCAGCACTTCGGCGGGGCTCAGCATCCGTGCCCGCTCATGGCCGGATGAATCCGTCGCGGCGAACAGGCCGTGTTGGGTGATGAATTGGAGATAGGCCTTGGGGAGCAGGGAGCCCAGCGCGGCTTCCAGCAGGCGCAGCTCCTCCTCGCGGACCGGGGTCACGCTCACGGCGCGGAGGGGAAGCCCCTGCTCGCGCGACAGTCGATCCTTCAAGGCGTGGATGGCTTCGATTGCGCTCGGCATGCCCTGGGCTCCGTACCACACGCGGGCGGTGCGGAGGAGCCGCCAGGCCCCGGGCCGCGTGACACGGCCCGGGAACCATGGCGGAACCGCTCCGCGTCAGAACGCGCGCAGGCCGAGCGCGTACGTGGAGATGGACGCCGGGGAAGAGACCTCATGGTCCTTCGACGCGGCCGAGCAGCCCGAGTTCACCGGCCGGATGCGCCACAGCATGTTGCCCGCGCCGCTCCAGTTGACGAACGCACCGCAGCCGCTGAGCGCATAACCACTGCTCAGGCCCACGGTGTAGCTGGGGTGCGCGACCACCGACGAGGTGCCCGAGTTGATGACGTTGCCAATGGTGCCAACGCCCGGGATGGTGCTGTTGATGCCAATGGCATACGCCGTCGCCGAGGCGGGCGACGCGGAGGTGTGGTCCTTCGAGCGCACGCGCCAGGAGGTCGTGGTGGAGGGCGCCGAGGCGGTGGCCAGGTTGCCCGCGCCGCTCCAGTTCACCCGGATGCCGCCACCCGCCAGCACGTAGCCCGCCGGCAGGGACGCGGTGACGTCAGGGTGCGACACAATCCCGCTCGTCGCCGTGCTGACGGCCAGGTAGGTGCGCAGTTGCGCCGGGGTCAGCCCCGCGACCTTCAGGCCAATGGCCCACGCGCGCACCTGCACCGGGTCCGAGATGAGGTGGTCCTTGGTGGAGACGAGCCAGGAGGTCAGCCCGGTGTCCGGATACGAAGCGGTCAGCATGTTGCCGGCCCCGCCCTCCTTGCCCTCGCCGCCACCGCCAATCACCACGAAGTCGCTGGGGACGGTCACCGTGAAGTTCGTGTTGATGCCCGCGGCGGTCGTCGCATAGCGCTCGAACACCGCGATGGTGAGCTTGCCGCTGGTGTCCGTCTGACGGAACAACTCGATGGCGCCGCCGCAGCTCACGCCCACCGAGGCGAAGGCCGACGCGACGTCGGAGACGCTGTAGCCATAGTCCTGCGCCGCGGTCTGCACGCCGCAGGCGCCCTGGTTGAAGTCCGTGCTCGGGCTCCAGTACAGGTCATTGGCGCGGGCGAAGACCTGGAAGGCCCTCGGCGTGTTCCAGCCCGGCTTCGTGGCCAGCAGGTAGAAGGCCTTGTTGTAGACGCCGGACGAGTAGTGCACGTCCAGGCCGTTGTAATAGTTGGAGGCGTGGCCGATGGAGCGGCCGTCCTGCGGCGGGTTGGCCATGTAGCGCAGCGCCCCGCTGCTCTTGAAGATCTCCGCCCCGACGAGGAAGTCATTGGTGCCGCGCATGTAGTACTCGGCGGCCTCGCCAGCGATGTCCGAGTAGGCCTCGTTGATGCCGCCGGACTGGCCTGAATAAATCAGCCCGGAGTTCTGCTCGGTGAAGCCGTGGGACACCTCGTGCGCGCCGACGTCCAGGCTGACCAGCGGATAGAACGTCGTGTACCCGTCGCCGAACGTCATCGCCGAGCCGTTCCAGAACGCGTTCTCGTAGTTGGTGCCGTAGTGCACCCGCATCGTGAGCTGGAAGGTCAGCGGGGCCTTGCCCACGTAGGCCTGATACATGTTGAAGATGACGCTGCCGAAGAAGTGCGCGTCATTGAGCGGTGAATACGCCCCGTTGATGGTCTTCACCGTGTTGCGAGGACACGTATAGGAGAACGGGGTGGAGCCGCTCGTGCCGCCGTTGAGGTTGACGGTCTGCACGTTGGCGTTGCTCATCGTGCACGTGGTGCCGGACTGGGCCACGTCCATGTAGCCGTAGTTCGTGCCGTACTCGTACTGGCCCGTCTTGACGTTGCCGCCAGGGCCCGTGCCGATGAGCACGTGCTGCAGGTTCTCCCACTGCTTGAGCACCCGGCCGTCCTCCGCGTCGACGATGACCAGCGGGCGCGTGGGCGCCCCTCCGCCGACGAGGTCCGCGAAGTAGCTGACGACGTAGACCTTGCGGGCCCGGCCGTCGTCATCGACGTAGATCATCAGCTCGGAGCGCTCGTTCTCGAAGGACATGGCGCGCACGCGGTTCCCCAGGCTGGCCCCCTTGGCGATGTCCAGCGCCTCCGCGGACGACAGCCGGGGCGCCCCCGCCGGGATGTCCCGCTCCAGGCCGGTGACCTTGCGCCCGAACAGCGCGCGCAGCTCTCCGTTGGCGTCCTCGTTGACGATGACGTGCTCACCGAAGATGGGCAGGCCCCGGAAGGTCTGCTGGTAACGGTGGTTGCGGACACCGTGGTCGCTGACGCTGCCCAGCAGCTTCAGGCCCGAGTTCGCGTCGAGCCCCAGCGCCTGCGCGTGGCGGGCAGGCTCACGGTCCGCGCCACCGGTGAGGAAGGTGGCCGCGTGCCGCTGGCGGATCACTCCCAGCTCCTCCTGGTGCAGGTCGACACGGCTCGCCGCCGAGGCGGAGCCCGCGGCCAGCAGTGACGTCAGGGCCGCCACGAGGGTGGGATTCTGGCGAAGAGGCTTCACGTCGCTCACTCCTGGAGTTCGGGGCCGCGACCGCCGCGAGATGCAGCGCGCAATAACCGCCCTCCAGGAACAAACCTAAAAAACAGAAACACTGGGCGTCAACATCTGTCACACACTCCGAGTATGACTCACGCTGTCATATGACACACATGTCGTGATTGTGACGCGGACGCATGACGCTCAAGCCCCGCGTCCCTCTGGGAGTGCGTGGCATTGAGCTTGCTCTGCCTCGCGCCGCCCGGCGTCCCCGTACGCCCGGAGCCTTCACGCCTGCCCGAGGAACTCATGCGTCGCGCCCGTCCCTCCGTCTTCGAGCGAATCCCCACCGCGGCCCGCGCCTGGGCCTCACGACTGGTGCTGCTGCTGGCCTGCGCCAGCGTCGTGGCCACCTCGCGAGCCCAGTCGGACGACGTGGCGTCCCAGGTCCACACCGGCGCGCCCTTCCGCCTGACGGCGGAGACCTTCAAGGTCACGCGCACGCTGGTCGTCCGGACCTCCGCGCAGGAGAAGTCGTCGGATCCGGTGGAAGGCGAGGTGCACATCCAGGCCAGGGCGAAGTGGACGCCGGGAGACCCCATCCAGACGCCGCCGCCGTCGCTGGCGATCGGCTACCTCGAAGGGGAGCTCACCTCCAGGAGCCAGAGCGGCATCCTGGAGCCCAACGTCGCCGTGACGGTGGAGAGCGTGACGTACCTCGGCGAGAACTGCCCGACCGTTCAAGGCTGCGAGTGGACCCTGCAGGTCGTCTTCGACGTCCAGGCCAACTCGGACTCCGGCACGCTCACCGCCCCCGGCACGGTCGACGTGGAGTGGACCGCCCAGGCCTTCATGCACGTGCTGGATGACTCCAGCGCGCCCAAGGGCTTCACCGTGAGCGTCTCCGAGCCCTGACGCCCCCCGGCCTCAAGGCCCCGGCTCCTGGGCCTTGATGAAGTCGATGAACGCCCGGAGCGGCGCGGGCACGTGGCGCCGCCCGGGGTAGTAGAGGAACGGCCCCGGGAAGGACTGCCACCAGGGTTCGAGCACGGGCACCAGGGCGCCGCTGTCCAGGTGCGGGCGCAGCCAGTCCTCGAAGAGGTGCACGATGCCGGTGCCCGCGATCGCGGCGTCGACGGCGAGGTCCGTGGCCCCTCCCGCGCGCACGATGAGCGGTCCCGTGGGCTCGACCGTCACCACCTCGCCGTCGCGCTCGAACTCCCAGAGCGTCATCGCGCCGCTCGCGAAGCGGCCGCGCAGGCATGCATGCCGCAGCAGGTCCCGGGGGTGCTCCGGCTTCCCATGCCGCTCCAGGTACGCCGGGGCCGCCGCCGTGGCGTGGCGCTGGACGCGCGGCCCGATGGGCACCGCGATCATGTCCTGCTCCAGCCGTTCGTCGTAGCGGATGCCCGCGTCACACCCGGCCGCGATGACGTCCACGAAGCTGTCCTCGGTGATGACCTCCAGGTGGATGTCGGGGTAGGCGGCGAGGAACGGCGGGACGATGCGCGGCAGCACCAGCCGGGACGCGCTGATGGGCACGTTGAGGCGCAGCGCGCCCGCGGGCCTGCCCCGGAAGCCATTCACCACGTCGAGCGCGGCCTCCATCTCCGTCAGCACGGGCGACAGGCGCTCCAGGAGGCCCTCCCCGGCCTCGGTCGGGACGACGCTGCGCGTGGTGCGGTTGAGCAGGCGGACGCCCAGGCGCTCCTCCAGCCGTCGGACCGCGTCGCTCAGCGAGGACGCGCTGCTTCCGCTCAGGCGCGCCCCCTCGCGGAAGCTGCGGGCCCGCGCCACCACCACGAAGGCGTTCAAATCACCCAGGTCGACCTTCACTGTTCGCCGCTCCGCACGACCTGTACGGGTCGTGCCCCGTTATGCAGAGAGTCCACGGTGGCTATGAATGCCCCATCCCAAAAAGGAGATGGAGCATGCCCGGTATCGATTCAGCCAGCACCTTCCCCCTCGGGGGCCGCCCCGTGAAGCGCCTGGGTTATGGCGCCATGCAGCTCGCGGGGCCCGGCGTCTTCGGCCCGCCGAAGGACCCGGACGCCGCCCGGGCCGTGTTGCGCGAGGCCGTGGCCCGCGGGGTGGACCACATCGACACCAGCGACTTCTATGGCCCGCATGTCACCAACCAGCTCATCCGCGAGGCGCTCGCGCCCTACCCCGACGGACTCGCCATCGTCACCAAGATTGGCGCCCGGCGCGGCAGTGACGCGTCCTGGCTCCCGGCCTACTCGAAGGAGGAGCTGACCCAGGCGGTGCACGACAACCTGCGCAACCTGGGCCTGGACGTGCTGGAGGTGGTCAACCTGCGCATCATGTTGAGCGTGCATGGCCCCGCGGAAGGGTCCATCGAAGCCCCCCTCACCGCGCTCGCCGAGCTCCAGCGCAAGGGACTGGTGCGCCACATCGGGCTGAGCAACGTCACGCCCACGCAGGTCGCGGAGGGACGGCGCATCGCGGACATCGTCTGCGTGCAGAACCACTACAACCTGGCGCACCGCGAGGATGACGCGCTCATCGATTCGCTCGCGAAGGACAGAATCGCCTACGTGCCGTTCTTCCCGCTGGGAGGCTTCAGCCCGCTCCAGTCGTCCACGCTCTCCGCCGTCGCGGCCCGCCTGAACGCGACGCCCATGCAGACCGCGCTGGCGTGGCTGCTGCACCGCTCGCCCAACATCCTCCTCATCCCCGGCACGTCGTCCGTCGCGCACCTGAAGGAGAACCTGGCCGCGGCCGAGCTCACGTTGCCGGAGGACGCGCTCAAGGAGCTGGACTCCGTGGCGGGCGCCCGGCCCGTCTGAGTTCGGGGAGCGCCTGCCGCCCGTCGCGCAGCCGCTCCAGCAGCTCCGCGACGGCCGGGCGCACGGGGGCCTGGGCGCGTTGCACGGCGTGCACCGTGTTGGTGAGCGCGGGCTGGCCCCAGTGGACCACGCCCAGGCCGCGCCCCTTCGGGATGCAGAAGCTGGGGACGACGGCGACGCCGTGTCCTCGCGCCACCCACTCCAGCACCTCCTCCAGCTCCTCGAAGTGCGCGGTGCTGTACCAGTGGGGATGGCGCCGGCCGAAGTGGTGGCCCAGCCACCGGCCCACCACGTAGTCCCCCTCGTCGTAGGTCACCAGCGGCACGTCCTGGAAGTGCTCCTGCACGCGCAGGCGCCGCGCCCAGGCCCGCCCCGCGACGAGCACGAGCTGCTCCTCGTGGACGGGCGTCAGCGTGAGCCGGGGGTGCACCGTGCTCCGGAAGGAGAAGCCCACGTCCACCTGGCCCTCCAGCACCTGCCGAAACACTTCCTCCGCTGGCGGGTAGCGCAGCGTCAGCCTCCGGTGAAGCGCCTCCGACTCCCGCAGCAGCGGGAAGAGCACGTAGCGGCCAAAGCCAGACACCGCGGCGATCTCCAGCGGGCGGTCCTCCTCGCTCCCCTGCAACACCGCCTGCACGTCCCGGGCGAAGCCTCCCAGGAACCGGGAGAGCCGGTCCGCCAGGGGCGTGGGCATGAGCCGCGCGGACCGGCGCTCGAACAGGGGCGCGCCGAGCGTCTCCTCCAGCCGGCGCAACTGGTAGCTCACCGTGGGCTGGGTGCGGTGCAGGCGCGCGGAAGCCTCCGTCACGCCCCGGCATTCATAGACGGTCACGAACGTGCGCAGGAAGGGGAGGTCTGGGAAGTCCATTGAGGCTTTCTATGGATGGGCCGCGCTACTATCAATTGGTGTCCTGGCGTTTGAACGCGCAGCTTGCAGGGCATGCCGAAGACCCTTTCGCTGGTGACGCTCGCGTTGCTCACGGCCTGTGCCCACAGCGCGCCCCTTCCCTCGCCCGGCCCGTTTTCGCGCCTGCACGCCAGTCCCGAGGAGGCGGTGCAGGCGTACTTCCAGGCCTCCGACACCGGCTCCAGCCGGCTGCTGCGGACCGCGTTCCACCCGGACGTGGTCATGCACTGGGTGGATGGGACGGAGGGAGCGTTGCGGACGCGGACGCAGTTGGAGTGGTGGCAGCGGCTGGACGCGGATGCGCAAGCGCCCCAGCCCGCGACCCGGCGCGGGATGACGGTGCTCGACCGGGAAGGCCCCTTCGCCCTGATGGAGGCGGTCTCCCACTGGCCGGACCGCACGTACGATGACCTGCTGCTCGTGGTGGAGACGCCGGTGGGCTGGCGCATCGTGGGCAAGGTGTTCCAGCGGCTCGCGCCAGGAGAGCGCGCCACCGGGTCTGCTTCCGCGCGGGAGGAGGTCCGCGCGGTGCTGGACGCGAAGATCGAAGCGCACGCGCGCTACAGCCACGCGCTGCTGTACCAATCACATACGCCGGACTGCCTCTACTACCGCGTGAACGTCGAAGGCGTGCCCTTCGCGTGGGGGACGCTGTCGGAGGCCGCGGCCCGCTACGCGGCGAACGCGGAGGCGGGCGTCCAGGACCGGGAGAGCCCCTGGAACGTCCTGAAGGTGGAGGTCCGGGGGAATGTGGCCGCCGCGAAGCTGGAGGTCCGCGTGGGCGGCGTGCGCTTCATCGACCATCTCCTCCTGGTGCGAACCGGCGGCCAGTGGCGCATCTCCGCCGCGGCCTGGGGCAATCCCGTTCCGCCTCCGTGAGGACGGGAGCTCACTCGCGGAAGAAGGACGCCTGCTGGAAGCGCAGGCCCGCGAGGACCTGTTCGACCCGTGCGTCGGAGAGCGCCCCGATGCGCTCGCCCAGCCGCGACTTCTCCACCGAGGACACCTGCGACACGACCACGACGCTCTGCTTCGCCAGGTTCCCCTCTCCCACGTCGAGCAGCACGTTGCCGGGCTCGCCCGCCTTCTTCAGGTTGGAGGTGAGCGCGCAGACGATGACGGTGTGGACGCGGGAGCGGTTGAAGACGTCGTCCTGGATGACGAGGTACGGGTGGGCGATGGGCGGCACGGAGCCCCGGGCCTCGTCCGGCTCGCACCAGTACAGGTCGCCCCGGCAAATCGTCTTCGGGCCCGTGCTCATGGGCCGGGTTGTGCCACGCCGTGTCGAACCGGGGCAATCCTTCCCAGGGCCGCGCGTTGGTTGTAGGCAGGGAAGGCAATCACGCCGAGAGGTCGATCATCATGAAGGCCGTGTTCCGGGATGGCGAAGGGCACTTGCGCAACGGCTGGAAGGGCGCCGGCTTCCTCGTGACGTCCGCCCTCCTGGCGGGCATCCTGATGGGGCTCTGGACGCTGCTGCCTGACGGGGTGAAGCCGTTCCTGCCGCACTCGTTCTTCGGCTTCCTGGGCGTGCTGCTCGTGAGCCTCGACTTCCTGTACCTCGAAAAGCAGCCCGTGACGTTGACGTCGCTCGGCATGTCGCTGGACCGGCGCGCGGGACGTGACCTGGGCGTGGGGGCCGTGGCCGGAGTGGTCCTGGTGGGGCTCGTGGCCCTGTGCGGCTGGGTGGCGGGGGGCTACCACCTGGAGCGCGCCGCGAACGCCCAGGTGGCCTCGGTCGTGAAGCTGGCCTGGCTGATGCTGGGCGTGGGCCTCTTCGAGGAGGCGCTGTTCCACGGCTACCTCTTCCAGCGCGCCATCCGGGGCCTGGGCACGCGCTGGGCGCAGGTCGTCATCTCGCTCCTCTTCTGTCTGGCCCACCCCTTCAGCACGGACATGGAGGTCCCCACGCGCGTCGTGGCGATGGTGACGACCTTCCTCGCGGGTTGGATGCTGGGCCTGTGCTACCTGCGCACGCGGCACCTGGCGTTGCCGGTCGGCGTGCACATGGGCTGGAACTGGTTCCTGGGCACGATGGGCTTCGGCGTGAGCGGCAAGGAGGCGCGCGGCTGGTGGACGCCCGTCTTCCAGGGCCGCCCGGAGTGGCTCACGGGCGGCGCCTATGGCCTGGAGGCGTCCCTCTTCTGCGTCGTCGTCCTGGGCGTGGCGATTGCCGCCCTGACGCGCTGGAAGGGTTCCGCCGCGCCGGAGCCGGAGGCCCTGCCCCACCCTGGCGAAGCTCCGGCGCTCCAGGAATGAAAAGCGGCGCTACTCGCGCGACGGCAGCGGCGGTCCCGGGCGCGGCGTGTACACGTTGGCGCTCACGGAGCGCGCAGCCGTGGTGATGCCAATCAGGCTCTCCGCGTGCCCCAGGAAGAAGTAGCCCGTCTCCGGCAGCCGGGACAGCAGCCCCTGGATGACGCGCGCCCGCGCCTCCGCGCCGAAGTAGATGAGCACGTTGCGGCAGAAGATGATGTCGAACGTCCCCACCGGCCAGGTGGCGGGCGCGTGCAGGTTGGCCCGGGCGAAGCGCATGACGGCCCGCAGCTCCGGGCCCGCCGTCATCAGCCCCTCCTGCGTGCGCACGCCCTTCAGCATGTACTTGCGCAAGAGCAACTGCGGGATGCTCCGGGCCCGCTCCAGGCTCCAGACGCCCTCCTCCGCGCGCTTCACCGCCCAGGTGGACAGGTCCGTGGCGACGAGCTCCAGGCTCCACCCGGAGCCCTTGGGGAACGCCTCCAGCAGCTCCATCGCCAGCGAGTAGGGCTCCTCCCCCGTGGAGCACCCGGCGCTCCAGACGCGGATGCTCCGGGGCCGCCGGCCCTGCGCCGCCTGGGCCGCCCACTCCGGGAAGACGTGCTCGCGCAGCAGGTCGAAGTGGCGGGGCTCGCGGAAGAAGGACGTCTCGTGGGTGCAGAGGCTGTCGAGCATCCGCACCTTCTCCGCCTCGTTCCCCCGCGCGGTGACGTACGCGTGGTACGCGGCGTAGGACGTCAGCCCCAGCTCCCGCAGCCGCCGCGCCAGCCGGTTCGCCACCAGCGCGTTCTTGGCCGAGGACAGGTGGATGCCGGCCTCCGCCTCCACCAGGTGCTGGAACAGCGCCAGCTCCGAGCGCGACAGCGCCGGAGGCAGCGCGGACGGCCAGGGCTCGTCGCCGCTCATCCCCTCACCCGTTGCCCGGGGCTTCCGGCGCCGGGGCCGGGGCCGCCGGGGCCGCGGCCTCGTCGGCGGCGGCCGTCAGCTTCAGCAGCTCCTCCAGCGACAGGAGCCGGTCCAGGTCCAGCAGCAGGATGAACGCGTCGTTGTGGCGGCCCATGCCCCGCAGGAACTCCAGCCGCACGCGCGTGCCGAAGGCGGGGGGCGGTTCGATGTCCGCGGGGCCCAGCTCCAGCACCTCGCGCACGGTGTCCGTGAGCAGGCCCAGCACCGTCTGCTGGCCGTCCAGCGCCACCTCCACGATGACGAAGCAGGACCAGCGGGTGATGGGCCGGGGCGGCAGCCCGAACTTCACCGCCAGGTCCACGACGGGCACCACGCTGCCGCGCAGGTTGATGACGCCCTGCACGGCAGCGGGCATCCCCGGCACGCGCGTGACGGGGCGGTGTTCGATGATCTCCCGCACGCGCAGGAGGCCCACGGCGTACTCCTCGCCCGCGAGCATGAAGCTCAGGTAGCTGGACCTGCCGCCGCCCGGTTCGGTGGACTCACTCATGGTGCGCGCGCCTCCCTAGAACCGCTGGAAGTCATGGGGAGCCGGCGCCTCCGCGCCGTTCTGGAGCCGGGACAGCGCCCCGTTCGGCGTGGACGCGGCGAGCGGCCCCTGCGCCGCGGCCTGGAGCCCCCGGAGCGGCGACACCGGCAGCCGGTGGGCCGGGGCGCGCGGCGCGGCGGGGCCGTTGAAGCTGAAGCCCTCCACCAGCCGGAAGAAGTTCATCATCTGGAGCAGGGACTCCGCCTGGGTCGCCATCTCCTCCGCGGTGGAGGACAGCTCCTCCGCGGCGGACGCGTTGCGCTGGGTGACCTGATCCACCTGCGTCATGGCGCGGTTCATCTGCGACACGCCGATGGACTGCTCGCGCGAGGCGTTGGCCACCTGCTGCACCAGCTCCGCCGTGCGGCGGATGGCGGGCACCAGCTCCGTCAGCAGTTGGCCGCTGCGCTCGGCCACCTTCACGCTGGAGGTGGCCAGGCCGCCAATCTCCTTCGCGGCCTTCTGGCTGCGCTCCGCCAGCTTGCGCACCTCCGTGGCCACCACGGAGAAGCCCCGGCCGTGCTCGCCCGCGCGCGCGGCCTCCACGGCGGCGTTCAGCGCGAGCAGGTTCGTCTGGTAGGCGATCTCCTCCACGATGGAGATGCGCTCCGCGATGGCGTTCATCGCATCCACGGTCTCCTTCACCGCGCGGCCGCTCTCCTCCGCGTCCCGGGCGCCCTTGATGGCCGTCTGCTCCATCTCCCGGCTGTTCTCCGAGTTCTGGCGGATGCTGACGTTGAGCTGCTCCAGGCTGGCGGTGGTCTCCTCCACGGAGGCCGCCTGGGAGCTGGTGCCCTGCGACAGCCCCTGCGCGGCGGACGCCACCTGGAGGGACGCGGAGGACAGCGAGCCCGCGGCGCCGCGCACCTCGCTGATGACGCCCGACAGCCGGTGGATCATGTCGCGCATGCTGCCCATCATCCGGCCCGTCTCGTCCGTGCCCCGGGCGGTGACGTTCGCCGTGAGGTCGCCGGCGGTCACCTGCGCCGTCACCTGCACGGCCTCCGTCAGGGGCTGCACGATGCTGCGGGTGAGGAAGTAGGACAGCAGGGCCGCGAGCACCACGCCCAGCACGCCCCCCATGATGATCAGATCGTACAGGTTCTCCGCCATGACGGCGGTGCGGGCCGTGCGCTCCTGCAGCAGGGCCGCCTCGTCGTCACCCAGCTTGGTGAGCAGCATCCGGATGCGGTCCGCCGTCTGCTTGCCGCGCGCGGACTGCTCCACCGCGATGAGCTGCGCCATGTCACCGCGGCCCGCGCTGACCTCGCGGCGCTGGTTGATGAGGGGCTCCAGGTGCTGGGAAACCCACTGCTGCATCAGGTCGCGGACCTCCTGCTGACGCTCCTGCTGGCGGTGGTCGCTCTGGGTGAGCTGGCGGATGCTGTCCAGGTTCTGCGACACG
Organism: Corallococcus sp. AS-1-6; assembly: GCF_020037015.1. Taxonomy (GTDB): domain Bacteria; phylum Myxococcota; class Myxococcia; order Myxococcales; family Myxococcaceae; genus Corallococcus. The sequence goes on from NZ_JAIQDE010000002.1 coordinate 596,522, forward strand.
CTCAGCCGGGCCAGGTTGTAGGGCTCCAGGAACTTGTCGTCGCCGGTGATGATGAAGCCGCGCTGACCCGTCTCCAGGTCGGCCAGGTCACCCTCCAGGGTGCGCACGGCGATCATCACCTTGTGGCTCTCGGTGTCGCCCTCGGCGGACGCGGCGACCTTGAGGATGGTCGTGTACACCACCACCACCAGGCCGATGATGATGGCGACCATCGCGCTGAAGGCGAGCGTCAGCTTCGCCGTGATGCTCAGGTTGTTGAACATGGTGACTCCGGTGCTGCGACGGATGACTACGGCGCCCGGGGGGCGGCGGAGGAAGGGGTTTCCAGGGGAGCGGGAGGACCGAGCGCGGCCTCGGAGGCGTGGAGGATGGCCCTGCGCACCAGCGCGGGCGTGTCCAGGAGCAGCCCCACCCGGCCGTCGCCCAGGATGGTGGAGCCGGAGATGCCGGGGATGCCCTGGAAGAGGCGCCCCAGGGGCCGGATGACCCGCTGGCCGTCGCCCTGGAGCTCATCCACCGCCAGCCCGATGACGCCGTCCGGGTGCTTGAGGACGACCACGTTCTCCCGGGCCGGCGTGCTCCCGCCCAGGGAGAACACCTGGCGCAGCCGCAGGTACGGCAGCGGCTGCCCGCGCAGGGACAGCACGCCGGACGCCTCCTCCGTGCGCTCGTGGGCGGGGACCTCCATGCACTCCTGCACGCCCTCGATGGGGACCACGTACACCTGGTCCCCCACGCCCATGGCGAAGCCCTGGATGACGGCGAGCGTGAGCGGCAGCCGCAGCGTCAACGTGGTGCCCTGCCCCTCCTGGCTCTGGATGGACACGGTGCCGCGCAGGGCCTCGATGTCCCGGCGCACCACGTCCATGCCCACGCCGCGGCCGGACAGCTCCGTCACCTCGGTGGCCGTGGAGAAGCCGGGCTCGAAGATGAGGCGCAGGAGCTCGTCGTCGCGCAGCCGCTCGGGCGCCGCCACCAGCCCCCGCTGCCGCGCGCGCTCGCGCACCCGCTCGCGCTGGATGCCCCGGCCGTCGTCGGACAGCTCCACCACGACGCTGCCGGCGTCATGCCAGGCCTTGAGCCGCAGGCGGCCCCGGGGGTCCTTGCCCGCGGCGCGCCGCTCGTCCGGCGTCTCGAGCCCGTGGTCCAGCGCGTTGCGCAGGAGGTGGAGCAGCGGGTCGCGCAGCGCGTCCAGCACCGCGGTGTCCAGCGTGGCGTCCTCGCCCTCCAGCTCCAGTTGGGCCAGCTTCTGCTGGGAGCGGGCCAGGTCGCGCACGGTGCGCAGGTGCTGGCGGAACAGCGGTCCCACCGGGACCATCCGCACCTTCATCACCTCTTCCTGGAGCGCTTCGAAGAGCGGATCCATCTCCCGCTGCTGGTTGAGCGCCTCCTCCCAGCTCGCGCCGGAGTCCTCCGCCCGCGCCAGGAACTGCGCCATCCGCCCGCGCGCCACGGACAGCTCCGCGGTGAGCGTGACGATGCGGTCCAGGCGATCCATGTCCATGCGCACGCGGGTCCGCGCCGTGCTCCGCGCCTCCGGCAGGCGCGGCAGCGCGGTGGGCAGCGGCAGCGCCGCCGTGGGAGCCCCCGCGACGAGGCCCTCGCGCAGGCGGGACAGGTGGGCCTGGTGCACCGCGCCCAGCGAGTCCACGCCCGCGAGCGACGCCTGGCACAGCTCGCGAAGGTGATCCACCGCGCCGAGCAGCAGCGACACCCGCGTCTCATCCGGCGTGAGGCGCCCGTCGAGCAGGGCCTGGAGCAGGTCCTCGACGCCGTGCGTGTAGTCCGTCACGGCCTGGAAGCCGAGCGACGCCGCCGCGCCCTTGAGCGTGTGGGCCCCGCGAAGGATGGCCGGGAGCAACCCGTCCGCCGGAGACACCTCCAGCGCGATGAGGTTCTCTTCCATGGAGGAGACCAACCCCTCCGCCTCGTCCGCGAAGACGGCCAGCACCTTCTGCCACTCCGCGGCGGTCTCCGACGGGATGTCCCCCGGGCCTGTCGTCACCTCCCGCCCCGGAGGCGAAGGGAGACCGGCGCACGCAGGGGGATGGGTGGAGGGATTCTCAAGAACACGGACTGGCGCCCCCCTTCCTCGCGATGCAAGGCATTGCCATGAAGGTGGGCCGACCTCCACGCCGAGGAAAGTTTCTAGAAATCAACAGTATCAAACCCATCCAACATGAACAACCACGGCGTTGATTTCACACAGGGTTTGTATCAGCGGGAGAGCGAGGCCCTCCCAGGAGACAAGACGTCCCAGGTCGTGTGTCGGCCACATCGCCCGGAGCCGCGCCCCACCTGTCTTGAATTACATGTTTCAATCCCATCCACATCCAACACATTGCGTCTCATCCGTTCGTACAAGACATCGCACTCGTGCTGCGGGGTGATGCGGACTCGCTGGGGCATGCGCGACGCTCCCCTTCGCACACGAAGCCCAGGCGGAGGAGCCGCATGCCCAGCGTCATCGTGGTGGGAGGGGGCGTGGCGGGACTGACGGCCGCGCACGAGCTGGTGGAGCGCGGCTTCGAGGTCCACGTCTTCGACACGCGCACGGCGTGGGGCGGCAAGGCCCGCTCGCAGCCGGTGGCGGGCACGGGGACCGAGGGGCGGCGGGACCTGCCGGGCGAGCACGGCTTCCGCTTCTACCCGCGCTTCTACCGCCACGTCATCGACATGATGCGGCGCACGCCCGCCGTGCCCGGCGCGGCCACGCCCACCGTGGACGAGCGCCTCAAGGCGACGACGGAGAGCGCCATCGCGCTCATCGACGAGGACACGTGGTACCGCTTCTCCCGCCGCAAGCTGGACAAGCCCTACGACGTCCTGGAGGCGCTGGAGCTGTTCTTCCAGAAGCTGGACTTCGACGAGGCCGACGTCAGCCTCTACAGCCTGAAGATCCTCCAATTCCTCTCATCCAGTGAAGCCCGCCGCTTCGGCCAGTACGAGCGGATGTCCTGGTGGGACTTCGCGCAGGGGGACCTGTACTCGCCGAAGCTCCAGCGGCAGTTGCGGGCCGTGCCGCGCACGATGGTGGCCATGGATCCCAAGCGCGGATCCGCGCGGACGATTGGCGCCATCTCCATGCAGCTCATCCTCGACTTCGCCCAGAGCGGGGTGAACAACGACCGGACGCTGGGCGGCCCCACGAGCCAGATGTGGCTCGACCCGTGGATCTCCCACCTGCGCGGCCTGGGCGTGAATCTCCACGCGGGCGTCCCGTGCACCGGGCTCGACGTGGCGGGCGGCCGCATCTCCCGGGTCCGCTTCGCCAACGGCGAGTCCCACGCGGCCGACCACTACGTGCTCGCGGTGCCGCTGGAGGCGGCGCACGCGTTGATTACCCCGGAGCTGGCCGCGTTGGACCCCGCGCTGGCCCGGCTGCGCGCGGCGGACGTGGAGCAACTGGTGTCGTGGATGGTGGGCATCCAGTTCTTCCTCTACGAGGACGTGCCGCTGGTGCGCGGCCACACCTTCTATCCGGACTCGCCGTGGGCGCTGACGTCCATCTCGCAGCCGCAGTTCTGGCGCGAGCTGGGGCTGTTCCGGCGCGTGTTCGGGGATGGGCAGGTGGGCGGGCTGTTGTCCGTCGATGTGTCGGATTGGAACACGCCCGGCACGTTCGTCCCGAAGCGCGCGAAGGACTGCACGCCCGAGGAGATCAAGACGGAGGTCTGGGGACAGCTCAAGGCCGCGCTCAACGGGCTGGACCCGGACGAGCAGGTGCTGACCGACGCGCTGCTGCACTCCTTCCACCTGGACGCGGACCTGGACTACGGCGGCGGGCTGCCGCCGCGCAACACGTCCGGCCTGCTGGTACATCCGCCCGGCTCCTGGGACGTGCGCCCGGAGGCCGCGAGCGCCATCCCCAACCTCTGCTTCGCGGGGGACTACGTCCGCACGCACACGGACCTGGCCTCCATGGAGGGGGCGTGCGAGGCGGGCCGCCGCGCCGTCAACGCCATCCTCGACCGGACGCAGTCCCAGTCCAGCCGCGCCATCATCTGGCCCCTGGAGGAGCCGGCGTGGGTGGAGCCGTGGAAGCGCCTGGACGCGGCGCTGTACCGGCGCGGGCGCCCGCACCTCTTCGAGCTGCTGGGCCTGCGCACCGCCGTCCAGGCCTCGGACGTGCTGCGGCGGTTCTCCGCGCTCACGGGGCTCTCCGAGGTCGATGACTGGTTGGATCAGTTCCGCGTCTCCCGCATGGTCGACGCGCTGATGGAGCGGCTGGGCATCCGCTGAAGCGGCGCGCCCTTCACGCGCCGCTCACTGGAGCACGGACGGCTCCCGCGGCTCCTGCCTCCCGGGCCTCGCCACGGCGTAGTCCTCCGCGCCGGTGAAGTCGACGACGCGGCAGGGCTCGTCCCCCACGACCCAGGCGTCATGGCCCGAGGGGATGAAGGCGACGTCGCCCGGCTCCAGGTCCAGCTCCTGACCGTCCCTCATCCGGACGTGCATGCGTCCGGACAGGATGCTGAGGGTGTGGACCACCTCGCAGTCCGCCGTGCCCGCGATGGGCCTCACGTGCTCCGACCATCGCCAGCCGGGCTCGAAGTAGCCCCTGCCGATGCTGAGCGCTCCCAGGTTCAGGACGGAGGCCTCTCCGTGCGACACGAAGGGCCGGCGCTCGTCCGCCTCGCTGGCCTTCTTGATGATGGCGCGTGCCATGGTGCAATCCCTCGCGGTGAATGGGTCCCGCGGGAAAGCTGGGGGCGCCGCGCGCCGGAGGAAAGGGTTCGGGCCCGGACGCGGGCGGTGGACCGGAGCACGGGGTGTAGCGCCCGTCCCCACCTCCGTACCTTCGTGCCGCAATCCGGTCCCGGGGGAATCAAGTCATGCGCCCAATGTCGCGCCTTGCCCTGTGGGCATGTCTGGTCATCGCGCAGGGATGCCGCACGCACCACGAGCCGCCTCCCGCGCCTCCGCCCACCCCGCCCACGGCCACCGCGCGGCCGCTCCACCTGGCGAAGCCGGAGGCCCTGGAGTTCGAGTTCGGCCGGCCCCAGGCCACCGCCTGCAACTGCTTCAAGGCCGACGCCAGCGCGCAGGAGGGGGGCGCGTGCGCCACGCCGCGCTTCGGCACGTACCTGCTCGCGCTGACGTGGGCCCCCACCTTCTGCCGGACGCACCCGGACAAGGAGGAGTGCGAGCACCTGGAGGGCACCTTCGGCGCGACGCACCTCACCATCCACGGCCTGTGGCCCCAGTTCAACGACGAGGAGGCGCAGCAGCTCCACTGCACCTATCCCGCGTTCTGTGGCGGGATGTGCGAATGCCAGGGCAGCGACGCCCCCGCGCGCTGCTTCCCCGACCCCGCCACCCTCCCGCAGGCGATGGGCACCTACGGCCCGGGCTTCGTCACGGACAACTACTTCCTCGCGAACCACGAGTGGCCCAAGCACGGGAGCTGCACGGGGATGGACGCCCGGTCCTACTTCCAGAGCACCATCGACGCGCTGCAGTCCCTGCCGGGCGACCAGGGGACGCCGGCCGCGCTCGCCAACAACATCGGCGGGAGCGTGGCGCTGGAGAACCTGCGCGCCGCGTTCGGGCAGAGCGACAGCGTCGCCTTCGCCTGCGACGCGGACTGCAACCTCACGGAGGTCGGCGTCTGCTTCTCCGTGGACGCGCAGCGGCGCCCCTCGGAGCCCATGACGTGCCCGAGGAACGTCACCGGCGGCGCCTCCAACAACTGCGTGGGCACCGGCCCCCAGCCCCGCTGCCCCATGGTGAAGATCCAGGCCGCGGTGCCCTTCCACGGCGGCGGAGGCGGGGGCGGCCCGTCCTCCACCTGCGGACAGCCGGGCCAGGGCCCCGCGTGCACGAGTGATCAGCTCTGCCAGGACCAGGGCTGGGCGCGGTGCGCGCGCTCCGGGTGCTGCACCACCGTGCCCAAGCGCTGAAGGCCCGGGCCCGGCGGGTGCGCGTCAGGCCACGGCCTGGAGGCCCGTGTCGCGCGGCACCTTCGCGGCGGCGGCGCGCACCAGCTCCGGGCTCGCGCCGTCCTTGTGGGCGTTCTCGCTCAGGTGGCGGCGCCAGGCGCGCGCGCCGGGCAGGCCCTGGAAGAGGCCCAGCATGTGCCGGGTGATGGCGCCCAGCGGCGCCCCCTGGCTCATCTGCGCTTCGATGTACGGCAGCATCGCGTCCACCACCTCGTGCCGGGTGAGGGGCGCCTGCGTGCTTCCGAAGAAGCGCCGGTCCGCGTCCGCCAGGAGGTAGGGGGACTCGTAGGGCGCGCGGCCCATCATCACGCCGTCCACGCGGCCCAGGTGCTCCGCCGCCGCGTCCAGCGTCTTGATGCCGCCGTTGAGGGTGATGTCCAGGTGCGGGTACTCGGCCTTGAGCCGGTGCACCAGCTCGTAGCGCAGGGGCGGCACGTCCCGGTTCTCCTTGGGGGACAGGCCCTGCAGCCACGCCTTGCGCGCGTGCACGATGAAGCGCGTGCAGCCCGCCGCGGAGACGCGCCGCACGAAGTCCTCCAGCGTGGGCCACTCCTCCATGTCGTCGATGGCGATGCGCGACTTCACCGTCACGGGGATGCGCACCGCCTCACGCATGGCGGCGACACCGCGCGCGACGAGGTCCGGCTCCGCCATCAGGCACGCGCCGAAGCGGCCGGACTGCACGCGGTCGCTGGGGCAGCCCACGTTGAGGTTGATCTCGTCGTAGCCCCACTCCTCGCCGATGCGCGCGGAGGCGGCCAGGTCCGCGGGCTCCGAGCCGCCCAGTTGGAGGGCCACCGGGTGCTCGGCGGGCGTGAAGCCCAGCAGGCGGTCGCGCTTGCCGTGCAGCACCGCCCCCGTGGTCACCATCTCCGTGTAGAGCAGCGTGTGGCGGGAGATGAGCCGGAAGAAGTACCGGCAGTGCCGGTCCGTCCAGTCCATCATCGGCGCGACACACAGCGGCATGGGGTAGGCCAGGGCAGTCATCGCCCTACCCATATCCGGACTCCCGCCGTCCGCCCAGGGTCTCCCGGCGCTCCCTCCGAAGGCAGGCGGGCATAGCGGGCCGGGCGGGCCCCACCGGCCCTATGCTCGCGGGCCATGTCCCCTGCCCCGCCCTGGCTTCTTCCCGCCGTCCGGAACAACGCGGAGTGGTGCGACGCCGTGTGCCGCGCCCACGGCCGCCAAGGCCAGTTCGAGGACGGATTGTGGTTCAACCCCGCGCCGGTGCCGGCCCTCTATCCCAATGCCGTCACGCTGACGGCGGACGGACAGGAGGCCACCCTCCAGGCCCTGTCCCGGCTGGAGCTGCCGGGCCGCTGGGGCGTGAAGGACAGCTTCGCGACGCTCGACCTCGCCGCGCACGGCTTCGACCTGCTGTTCGAGGCCCGGTGGATCCACCTGGCGGCCACCGCGCCCGTGCCGGCAGTGGCTTCGGGCCTGGCGTGGCGCCAGGCGCGGACACCGGAGGAGTTGGAGGCGTGGGAGGCCGCATGGAGCGGCCGCTCCCCGGAAGCGCGCGTGTTCCCTCCCGCGCTGCTCCAGGAGGAGGGCGTCGTCTTCCTCGCCGCGGGAGATGGGAAGCGCTTGCTGGCCGGAGGCATCGCCTTCCTCGGCGCGAAAGCGGTCGGACTGTCGAACACGTTCCGCGTCGAAGGCGCGCCCGCCGAGCTGGACGCGGAGCTGCTCGCGCACGTCCGCGTCCATTTCCCGGGTCGGCCCATGGTCGGCTACGAGCACGGCGAGGCGCTCGACGCGTGGCGGGCGCTGGGCTTCGAGTCCGGGGGGCCGCTGCGGGTGTGGCTCAAGGCAGGGGGCTGAGCACCACGCCCTGCTCCGCCAGCCACGCGTCCACCAGCCGCTGGCCGGCGTCCGTCAGCGTGAAGCCCAGCCCGGCCCACTGCTGGCCGTTGAGCATCACCACCTGGCCCAGCGCGCGGCCGAAGGCCACCTCCGGCGCCGCCTTCTTGAGCAGCGCGCCCGCGTAGTGGTGCAGGAACAGGTCGAAGTTCTTCGCGAAGTCCGGGTGCCCGGGGAGCGAGTCGCTGCGCGTGTCCGCCGTCACGTCATACGCCTGGATGAGCGCGCCGAAGCCCAGCACGTCCACCAGGAACGCCTGCATCCGGTCCTTCCCGCGCACCCGGCCGGGCAGCCACCGCTCCGGCCCCGCCGGCGTCTGGAACGTCCACAGGCCGCGTTGACGCGTGGCGGCGAACGGGAGCCCCCCACCCCGCCGCTCCCCCGGGGCCGCCCGCCGCTGCACCCGCAGGGGCGAGCGCTCCGAACGCGCGGGGAAGTAGACGATGACCGCCGGTGCGGAGCGGGCGCAGTTCATGGGAGACACGACTCCAGAGGGGGAACACCTGCACCGGAATTATCCCGCGCCGTTGCCCTGGAGTTGCTTGCCGGGCAACGTTTTCAGACGCCGCCGGGCATGGGGCCGGCCAGGGCCTCCACGGCCTCGGGGAGCGTGCCCCGCTCGAGCGCGGCCTGGAGGGTGTCCATCTGGGCGGTGACGACCGCGCGCGACACCTTGGAGCCCGCGCCGTCCCGCACGAGCAGCTCCAGCGTGGTCTGGGCCAGCAGCAGCGGCAGCGAGGTGAAGGCGAGCACGTCCCGGGGCGCCCCCGCCAGGAACAGCGAGCGCACGTAGCGCGCCGCGGCGATCAGGTCCTCGCCCGCGAGCCGCTCCACGTCCTGGAGCTGCACGCCGTCCGGCAGCCACACGCGGCCCTCCTTCCGGTCCTGGCGCGCGTCCTTGAGGATGTTGACCAGTTGGAGCCCCTCGCCGAACAGCGGCGCCAGCGAGCGCAGGTTCGGCGCGTACGGCGCGAGCCGCGGCTCCAGGACGAACAGCTCCGTGAGCAGCTCGCCCACCAGTCCCGCCACGATGTAGCAATAGTCACGCAGGGACTGGAGCGACCCGAGCTTCAACATCCCGCCTTCGGACGCGCCGCCCAGCACCTGCCCCATGCCCTGCACCGTCTTCAGCACGAAGTGGCGCAGGATGGCGCCGGCCTCCGGGCGCACCGCGTCCAGGCTGGCCAGCAGCGTGGGCGTGCGCGCGAGCAGGTCCAGGTAGCCCGCGTTTTCGCTGGGGCGGCGCGCCAGCCACTCGCGCGACAGCGCCCCGGCGTCCACGCCCGGCTTCTCCTGGAGCAGGGCCTCGAAGGCGGCCAGCGCCTCCCGCCGCTCGTCGCGCGTCCAGGGGGCGGCGTCCTCCAGGGTGTCGGCGACGCGCAACAGCAGGTAGCCCAGGCCCACCTCCCGGCGCAGCGGCTCGTCGAGCAGCGGGATGGCGAGCGCGAACGTGCGGCTGGTCCGCACGAGGAAGTCCGCCAGCTCGTCATCCCGGAACGGAAGGGCCGTCGCGGTGGGGGCGTCACTCAAGGGAACCGTCCTCCGGGCACGGGCGCGCCTGCCGCCCGCGCCCTCACTGCCACAAGCCATCCACCGACACACGCGAGAACGTGCAGGCCCGGCGTGCGGGTCCCGCCACGGGCACCCGGTTGCCGGGAAATTCTCGCTCAAGCCCCAGCCCGGGCGCCGCCGGGTGCCCGCGTCAGCGAGGACACCGGCGCACGGGCTTTCAGGCGGGAGGCCTCAGGGCGCCGGAGCGACCGTGGGCTTCGGGGCTGGCTGCGCGGGGGCGGCGGGCGCGGGGGCCGGCGCGGCCACGGGCGCGGCCTGGGGCTTCGGCTCCGGCTTCTCGTGGGACTGGAGCATCTTGCCGTTGTCCGCGGCGATGCGGCGGTACCACGCGTCCGGGTAGCGCGGGTGGCCCACCTTGCCCGTGTTGTCGCGCACGTTGCCGTCGATGTACTTCACGAGCAACTGCTCCCCCAGCTTGCGCCAGCGCGCGTGCACCTTGTCGCCCTGCTGCAGGGAGTACTCGGTGAGGTACTGGCGGGCCTGCTCCGGCGTCCGCTTGTAGAGCACCTGCGCGATGCTCTCGATGTTGGCCTGGTCCGCCAGGAACTGGCCCTCCAGGTCCCCCTGGGCCTTCTGCACGTCCACGATCATGTCGCTCCAGCGCCCGTAGGCCTGGTTCGACACCCAGTTGAAGACCCAGAAGGACGAGTCCCAGGAGAACTCGCCGCGGCTGGCCACGCCTTGCGCGAAGTTCTTCGGCACCTGCCGGATGCCCGCGTACATGGGCGTGTAGACGGTGGTGAAGGTGTCATCCACGCCGAACCAGAGCACCCCGCCGATGGCGTCCGGCAGCGTGGAGCGCATCTGCGCGACGAAGGAGAAGCCCGTCTGCTGCGTGGAGATGGCGCGCTCGTGCACGTAGCTCTTGCCGTCCACGTCCCACGTCATGGGGCGCCAGCGGTAGGGCACCGCGTAGGGCCCCGCGCCCACGTCCCTGGACATGTCCAGCGGGGTGCCCTCGAAGTGGTCGCGCATGAGCGCCATGGCGTCCTGCACGGACACCTTCTTGTCCGGCTTCACCCACAGGGGCAGCCGCTTGGTGGTGTCCGCGCCGTCCGCGTACTCCACGCCCAGCTTCAGGGACGGGGCCGCGCGGCGGAAGATGCTCCACACGCGCGACTCGCTGAAGCGCTGCCCGCCGAAGTCCAGCGGGTGGTACGTGTCCGCGAAGCTGAAGTCCTTGTCCGCGCCCGTGTACCAGCCCTTCGCGCGCGCGAAGGAGATGACGTCCGGCGAGTACAGCGTGGTGGCGCTGTCGTTGAGCGGGAACTGGCGGATGCGCGACTGGTTGGCGTGCGCGGAGAGGTAGCCGTCCGGCAGCTTGCGGGCCACCCACACCGCGCCCTTCTGCCCCTCGCCCTTGCCGATCATCTCCAGGATCCACGCCTCCTTCGGGTCGGCGATGGAGAACGTCTCGCCGGTGGACGCGTAGCCGTACTCGGCGACCAGGTCCGTCATCACCTGGATGGCCTCGCGCGCCGTCTTCGCGCGCTCCAGCGCGATGTAGATGAGCGAGCCGTAGTCGATGATGCCCGCGGGCCCCTCCAGCTCCTTGCGGCCCGTGAAGGTGGACTCGCTGATGGACAACTGGTGCTCGTTCATGTTGCCCACCACCGAATAGGTGGCGGCCGGCTGCTTGATGCGGCCCAGGAACTTGCCGGTGTCCCACTCCACGACGTCGCGCATGGCACCGGCCGCGTGGCGGCGGGCGGGCGTGTAGTACAGCTCGCCGTACAGCTCGTGCGCGTCCGCCGCGTAGGTGATGAACGTGGAGCCGTCCGTCGTGGCGCCCTTCGTCACCAGCATGCTGGTGCAGGCGTCCGCGACAACGGGGGCGACGAGCACCGCCGTCAGCGGCAGCGCGGTGAAGAGGGTCGAAGGGAATCGGTTCATGGCGGCGCAATCTAGCAGGACCGCCGCCCGCTGCCCGCCCATACAGGTTGCCCGGCACCCGGGCATCCGGGCCCCCTGCCGCACGACGCCATGCGAGAAGCCGATGGCCGCCGAGCGCCGCGCTACTTCCCGGCCCCGACGTTGGATGGCACCCGTCACGGGGGGACGCTAGGGTTGGCTTTTCCCGCCCGGGGCCTTCCCAACCCCGGGCTTCCCTTGGAGGACGGCGTGACGGAGATCGTGGTGGGCCTGGTGGTGTTCTTCGTCCTCACGGTGGTGCTGGGCCCCGCCCTGTGGAGCTCCCGCATCTGGTGGAGCAAGGCGGACCGCGAGCAGGTGAAGGACAAGTACGGCCGCCCCCAGAAGGACCCGAAGGACGCTTGAGGAGGCGGCCGCTCGCGCTGGCGGGCGCGCGCTACTCGTCGTTCTGGCGCAGCGCCGCCAGCACGTGGAGGTCCTCCAGCGTGGTGGTGTCCTGCGAGGACTGCTTGCCCGCGGCCACGTCGCGCAAGAGCCGGCGCATGATCTTCCCGGAGCGCGTCTTGGGCAGCCCTTCCGCGAAGCGGATCTCATCCGGCCGCGCGATGGCGCCAATCTCCTTGCCCACGTGCACGGCCAGCTCCTTCTTGAGCGCGTCCGAGGGCGCGTTGCCGTGCTTGAGCGTCACGAAGGCCACCAGCGCCGTGCCCTTCAGGTCGTCCGGGCGGCCCACCACGGCGGCCTCGGAGACCTTCGGGTGCGCCACCAGCGCGCTCTCCACCTCCGCGGTGCCCAGGCGGTGGCCCGCCACGTTCACCACGTCGTCCACGCGCCCCATCAGCCACACGTAGCCGTCCGCGTCCGTGCGCGCGCCGTCGCCGGTGAAGTACATGCCGGGCAGCTCGCTGAAGTACGTGTTCACGTACCGGTCCGGGTCCCCGTACACGGTGCGCAGCATGGACGGCCAGGGCTTCGTCACGAAGAGCAGCCCGCCCTGCCCCCTGGGCACGCGGTTGCCGTCGCGGTCGAGGATTTCGGCGTGGATGCCGGGCAGCGGGAAGGTGGCGGAGCCGGGCTTGGTGGGCGTGGCGCCAGGCAGCGGTGAGACCATGATGCAGCCCGTCTCCGTCTGCCACCACGTGTCCACGACGGGGCACCGCCCCCCGCCGATGACGTCGCGGTACCACATCCACGCCTCGGGGTTGATGGGCTCGCCCACGCTGCCCAACAGGCGCAGCGAGGACAGATTGTGCTGCTTCACCGGCCCGTCGCCCAGGCGCATGAAGGCGCGGATGGCGGTGGGCGCGGTGTAGAGGATGGTGGCCTTGTAGCGCTCGATGATGTCCCAGAAGCGGTCCGGCCCCGGCTGCGTGGGCGCCCCCTCGTAGATGATGGTGGTGACGCCGTTCATCAGCGGGCCGTAGACGACGTACGTGTGGCCCGTCACCCAGCCCACGTCCGCAGTGCACCAGTAGACGTCGTCCTCGCGCAGGTCGAACACCCAGCGCGTGGTGAGCGACGCGTTCACCGCGTAGCCCGCCGTGGTGTGCAGCACGCCCTTGGGCTTCCCGGTGGAGCCGGACGTGTAGAGGATGAACAGCGGGTGCTCGCTCTCCACCCACTCCGGCTCGCAGACGTCGGACTGGCCCTTCACCAGCGCGTCCCAGGCCAGGAACCTGGGGCCTTCGGGCAGCTTGCCGTCACCGGTGCGGGTGAGGACGACGACCTTCTCGATGCTGGGGGCGTTGGGGAGCGCGGCCTCCACGTTCTTCATCAGCGGCACCACCGCGCCCTTGCGCCAGCCGCCGTCCGCGGTGAGCAGCACCTTGGCGCCCGCGTCCTTCATGCGGTCCTGGAGCGCCTCCGCGGAGAAGCCGCCGAACACCACCGAGTGCACCGCGCCCACGCGCGCGCACGCGAGCATCGCGACGGCGGCCTCCGGCACCATGGGCAGGTAGATGCCCACGCGGTCGCCCTTCTTCACGCCCAGCGACTTGAGGCCGTTGGCCAGCCGGTTCACCTGCTGGGACAGATCCCCGTAGGTGATGGCGCGGCGGTCGCCCGGCTCGCCCTCGAAGAGGATGGCGGGCTTGTCCTTCAACTCCGGCAGGTGCCGGTCCAGGCAGTTGTAGGCGAGGTTGGTCTTCCCCTCGACGAACCAGCGCGCGTGGGGCGGCTTCCAGTCCAGCACCGTCTGGAAGGGCTCCTTCCAGTAGAGCTCCTCGCGGGCGCGGTCGCCCCAGTACTTGTCCGGATCCTTCGCGGCTTCGTCCCACAGCCGCTGATAGTCCTGCATGCCGCGGATGTGGGCCCGCCGGGAGAAGTCCTCGGGCGGGGGGAAGACGCGGGACTCGGTCAGCACCGAGACGATTGCGTGAGGGTCTGCCATGGGCGTTCCTCCAGCTTGGGCGTGGGAACAGCCCTCCTGTTGTAGGAAGCCCCTCGCGCTATCTCAAGGGTTCCCTTCACAGCGGGTGTTCCCCTGAACGCCGTCGAAGCGGATCCACAGCTCGCAGGTGCAGCCGGTGTTGTTGTTGGCGTCGTAGGCCAGCCGCAGTTGCCCGGTGAACTCCGTGGCGCACAGGGTGGTCGCGTCCAGGTGCACCCGGACCTGGTCGAGCAGGCACTCATTCGTCCCGTCGACGGTGGTGCTGACGTTGGCCACGCTGCCGTCGGCGGTGAAGGCCTCGCCGTCCTCCAGCACGTAGCCCAGGAGCTGCATGTTCTGCACGCCGAAGTCCGCGCGCACCACGCGCCCGGCGATTTGAAGGTTCAACTGGAGGTTGCCCTGGAACTTCTCCAGGAGGTCGCAGTCGTCGCGCAGCGTCTCCGTGGGGATGAGCTCGTACACGCCCTCGTTCTGGCTGTAGGGCAGGCAGCCCGCCAGGGTGGAGACCACGAGGGCGGTGAGGCTGAGGCGTCGCAGGGTAGACACGGCACGCACCATCGCCCACGGGAGGCATCCGGAACGGGCGCTCGCCTGGGGGCTTTGGGTAGAGTGCGACGCCATGCCTGAATACCGCAACCCCAAACCCACCGTGGACTGCATCATCGAACTGGCCGGAGAGCGCATCGTGCTCATCCGCCGCGCGAACCCGCCGGTGGGCTGGGCGCTGCCGGGCGGCTTCGTGGACGAGGGCGAGCCCCTGGACAAGGCGGCCATCCGCGAGGCCAAGGAGGAGACGGGGCTGGACGTGGAGCTGACGGAGCAGTTCTTCAGCTACTCGGATCCGAAGCGCGACCCGCGCCTGCACACGATTTCGACGGTGTTCATCGCGAAGGCGACGGGCGAGCCGGTGGGCGCGGACGACGCGGCGGAGGCGAAGACGTTCTCCGTGGACGCGCTGCCCCAGGACCTGTGCTTCGACCACGGCACCATCCTGTCCGACTACCTGACGTACAAGCGCACCGGGAAGCGCCGCAAGCTGTAGGCGGCAGGACGGGCCTCCCTGGATGCACTACCTCTTCGTCCTCCTGGCGCTCGGCGCGCTGCTCATCGTCCATGAGCTGGGGCACCTGGTGGCCGCGCGCCTGTTGGGCGTGCGGGTGCCGCGCTTCACCGTGGGCTTCGGGCCACCGCTCCTGTCGTTCCGGCTGGGCGGGACGCAGTTCGTGCTGGGCGCGGTGCCGCTGGGCGCGTCCGCGAATTTGCAGGGGATGAACCCGCACCGCTCCGCGGAGGAGGACACGACCGGGTTCGGCACGCTGGGGCCGCTCAAGCGGATGGCCATCATCCTCGCGGGGCCGCTGGCGAACTACGCGGTCGCCATGGGGCTGCTGTTCGCGCTGTATTCGTCGGGCACGCACGTGGTGGTGCCGCTGACGGTGGGCACGGTGCTGCCGGGCTCGGAGGCGGCGCGGGCGCAGCTCCTGCCGGGAGACCGGCTGGTGGGCGTGGACGGCAAGCCGCTGGAGAGCTGGTCGGACTTCGTCACCCGGGTGGCGGACGGCGTGGGGGGGTCGTTGGAGCTTTCGGTGGAGCGCCACGGCGAGCCGCGCAAGGTGACGGTGCGGCCCCGGGCGGACGAGCGCGGCGCGGGGCGCATCGGCGTGAGCCAGCAGTACGTGTTCCGCACGCACGCCCCTGGAGAGGCCTTCACCCAGTCGCTGGTGCACACCGGGCGCGTGGCGTCCGAGGCGCTGTCCACGGTGGTGGCGATGGTGCGCGGGCCCCAGGCCGCGGGCAACAAGGCCGGGCCGGGCGCGCTGATGCGCCAGGAGTCGTCCGACGTCGCGTCGTCCACGGCGTCCGGGGCGGACGCGCTGGTGCGCGCGTTCGTGGCGGCCTCCGTGGCGCTGGCGATGCTGACGCTGGTGCCGGTGCCGGGACTGGATGGCGGCCGGGTGCTGCTGCTCGCCATCGAGGCGGTGAGCGGGCGGCGCATCCCGCCGCGCGTGGAGACGGTGGCGCAGACGGCCGGGTTCCTCTTCCTGTCCATTGGCATCGTGGCCACGGCGGGCGCGGAGATCCGCCGCGCGCTGCCGTCGGCGGAGGCGCCGTCCCCGGGCGTGAAGGCCCCCGTCGCCACGCCGGCCCCCGCCGTCCTGGACGCGGGCGTCCTCGCGGTGCCCAGCCCCGCGCCGGTGGCGGCGAAACCGGCGGCCGTGCCTTCCGGTGCCGTGGATGCCGGGACGCCCGCGACCGCGGTCGTCCCCCGGGCGCAGGACGCGGGCACGGCCGTGTCCGCCGCCGTGGCTCCGGCACCGGACGCGGGGATTGCGGCGCCCGTCGTCACGCCCTCGCCCCCCTGAGGCGTCCGCCCGGCTGCTCCACCGGCCTGCTTCCAGGGAGCGGAGCTCCTGTTGGATGGCGGGTGCCGCACGGTTGCAATCCACCTCGTTGATTGCATGGCCGCGTGTCGGCCAATAGAAGCCCTGGGCTCCATCCACCTCGCGCCCCCTCCAGAGCTCCGCATGCCCCAGTCCCCATCCCCCGCCGTCCCCCCTCCCGAGGAGCGCCAGTTCGCGGGCGGCGGTGAGATGGGCGAGCTGGTGCGCTCGATGGACTGGTCCCGCACGCCGCTGGGCCCGTCACGCGACTGGCCCGTCAGCCTGAAGACGATGGCGGGCGTCGTGCTCCACAACCGCTTCCCCATGCTCATGTGGTGGGGCCCGGAGATGATCCAGCTCTACAACGACGCGTACCGCCCGGTGCTGGGCCGCAAGCACCCGGGCTCCATGGGCGCGCGGGGCGAGCAGGTCTGGCCCGAAATCTGGGACGTCGTCGGCCCCATGGCCCGGGGCGTGCTCAACGGCGGCCCCGCCACCTGGAGCGAGAACCTGGCGCTGTTCATCAACAGCCGCGGGTTCCTCGAGGAGACGTTCCACACGTTCTCGTACAGCCCCATCCCCGACGAACAGGGCGGCGTGGGCGGCGTGCTCGTCACCGTGCGGGAGACGACGCAGGAGGTGCAGCACGACCGGCAACTGCGCATGCTGCGCGACCTGGCGGCGCGCTCCGCCGACGCGAAGTCCCCCGAGCAGGCCTGCCGCACCAGCCTGGAGGTGCTCGCGGGCAACGACCTGGACCTGCCGTTCTGCCTGCTCTACCTGCTCGACGCGAGCGGCGACACCGCGCGGCTCGCGGGCGGCAGCCGGTTGCCCGACAGCGTCCTGGAAGCGCTGCCCGCGCAGCAGTCCCTCTCCGCCGGGTCCGGCGCGGACTGGCCCTTCGCCGAGGCCATGCGCACCGGCGAGGCCATCGTCGTGAAGGACCTGGGGCAGCGCCTGCGCGCCCTGCCCCCAGGCCGGTGGAACACGCCGCCGTCGCTCGCGGTGGTGCGCGCGCTCACGCGGCCCGGACAGACGCGGCCCTATGGCTTCCTCGTGGGCGGCGTCAGCCCCCGGCGGCTGCTGGACGCGCCCTACCACGCCTTCTTCCAGGCCACCGCCGAGCAGGTCGCCGCCGGGGTCGCCAACGCGCGCGCCTACCAGGAGGAGCGCCAGCGCGCGGAGGAGCTCGCGGCGCTGGACCGCGCGAAGACGGCCTTCTTCAGCAACATCAGCCACGAGCTGCGCACGCCGCTCACGCTGCTGCTGGGCCCCACCGAGGACGCGCTCGCCAGCCCCGCGCGAGCGCTCCAGGGCGACGCGCTGGAGACGGTGCACCGCAACGCCGAGCGCCTGCGCAAGCTGGTCAACACGCTCCTGGACTTCGCGCGCATCGAGGCCGGGCGCGTGCGCGCCACCTACGAACCCACCGACCTGGCCGCCCTCACCGCCGGGCTCGCCAGCGCCTTCCGCTCCGCCATCGAGCGCGCGGGGCTGGTGCTCGACGTGGACTGTCCGTCCCTGCCAGAGCCGGCCTGGGTGGACCATGAGATGTGGGAGAAGATCGTCCTCAACCTCGTCTCCAACGCGCTGAAGTTCACCTTCACCGGCACCATCACCGTGGCGCAGGCGCAGCGGGACGGGCACGTCGAGCTGC
The DNA here is from genome assembly GCF_020037015.1 of Corallococcus sp. AS-1-6. Classification (GTDB taxonomy): domain Bacteria; phylum Myxococcota; class Myxococcia; order Myxococcales; family Myxococcaceae; genus Corallococcus. The sequence continues at coordinate 614,195 of NZ_JAIQDE010000002.1, forward strand.
GCGTCACCGACACCGGCACCGGCATCCCCGCGCACGAACTGCCCCGCCTCTTCGAGCGCTTCCACCGCGTCCACGGCGCCCGCGCGCGCTCCCACGAAGGCTCCGGCATCGGCCTGGCGCTGGTGCACGAGCTGGTGCGGCTGCACGGCGGCACGCTCACCGTCCAGAGCGAGCTGGAGCGCGGCACCACCTTCACCGTGCGCATCCCCACGGGCTTCGCGCACCTGCCGCCGGAGCACGTGACGTCCACGAAGAGCCAGCGCTCGCTGCCCGCGGGCACGGCCCCGTACGTGCGCGACGCCCTGGGGTGGCTCACGAACGCGCCGCCCCCGCCGGAGGAGGACGCCGGGACGCCCCCGGCCCTCGAGCCGGCCTCGCTGGGGATGCAGGAGCGCGGGCGCGTGCTGCTCGCGGACGACAACGCGGACATGCGCGAGTACGTGGGCCGGCTGCTGGGCGCGCACTGGACGGTGGAGGCGGTGGCGGACGGACAGGCCGCGCTCCAGGCCGCGCTCGCCCGGCCCCCGGACCTCATCCTGTCCGACGTGATGATGCCGGGGATGGACGGCTTCGCGCTGCTCCAGGCCCTGCGCGCCGACGAGCGCACCCGCACGGTGCCCGTCATCCTGCTGTCCGCCCGCGCGGGCGAGGAGGCCCAGGAAGAGGGCCTGGCGGCGGGCGCGGATGACTACCTGGTGAAGCCCTTCTCCACCAGGGACCTGCTCGCGCGCGTCACCGCGCAGCTCACCCGCTCCCGCCTGCGCAAGCTGGAGGCCGCGCACGGCGAGCGGCTGGCGCGCATCTTCCAGCACGCGCCCGTGGGCATCGCCATCCTGCGGGGCCCGGAGCACGTCTACGAGTTCGCCAACGAGAACTACCTCAAGCTCATCGCGCACCGCGACGTGACGGGCAAGGCCATCCGCGAAGCCCTGCCGGAGCTGGCGCACCAGGGCATCTACGAGCTGCTGGACGGCGTCTACACCACGGGCGAGCCGCACATCGGCCGCTCCCTGCGCGTCGTCTTCAACGACGGCCCGGAGCAGTCCACGCGCGAGGTGTTCTTCGACTTCGTCTACCAGCCCATGAGCGACGCGATGGGCCAGGTGGAGTCCATCATCGTGGTCGTCTTCGACGTGACGGAGCTGGCCACCGCGCGGCGCGAGGCGGAGGCCGCCAACCGCGCCAAGGACGAGTTCCTCGCGATGCTCGGCCACGAGCTGCGCAACCCGCTGGCCCCCATCCTCACCGCGCTCCAACTGATGCGCCTGCGGGGGGAGACGGCCGCGGAGCGCGAGCGGACGCTCATCGAGCGGCAGGTGACGCACCTGGTGCGCATGGTGGACGACCTGCTGGACGTCAGCCGCGTCACCCGGGGCAAGGTCACCCTCAAGCGCGAGCGCGTCACGCTCACCGACGTGGTGGCCAAGGCCATCGAGCAGACCAGCCCCGTCATCGACGAGCGCCAGCACACGCTGGAGGTGGACCTGCCCGACCGAGGCATGGACCTGAACGGCGACCCCACGCGCCTGGCGCAGGTGTTCGCCAACCTGCTCACCAACGCCGCCAAGTACACGGAGCCCGGCGGCTTTTTGGCCGTGACGGGCACGCGCGAGGGCCGGGAGCTCGTCGTCAGCGTGCGCGACACCGGCGTGGGCATCGCGCCGGAGATGCTGCCGCGCGTGTTCGACCTCTTCGTGCAGGAGCACCAGGCGCTGGACCGCTCCCAGGGCGGGCTGGGGCTGGGGCTCGCCATCGCGCGCAGCCTGGTGACGCTGCACGAAGGCGCCATCAGCGCGCACAGCGCGGGCCGGGGCCGCGGCAGCACCTTCACCGTGCGCCTGCCCGCGCTGGAGGCGGAGGCCCCCGCCGCGCTGCCCACGCCGCAGCCCGGCGCGCTCGTCCCCCAGGAGCCCGTCTCCATGAGCGCGCGCGTGCTCATCGTGGATGACAACCGCGACGCGGCGGACGTGCTGTCCGAGTCGCTGGAGTTCCTGGGCTGCACGACGCGCGTGGCCTACGACGGCCCCAGCGGCCTGGAGGCGGCGAAGGCGTTCCGCCCCGAAATCGCGCTCCTGGACATCGGCCTGCCGGTGATGGACGGCTACGAGCTGGCCCGGCTGCTGCGCCAGCAGGAGGAGCCCCGCGCCCTCAAGCTGGTGGCGGTGACGGGGTACGGCCAGGAGTCGGACCGCCAGCGCTCCAAGGCCGCGGGCTTCGACGCGCACCTGGTGAAGCCGCTGCACTTCGAGACGCTGGAGGCGCTGCTCAAGGACCTGACGGGCGCCTGAGGGGCAGGCCGCCCGTCGTCCAGGGGACGTCCGGCCCACGAAGCAGGGGCCGGGCGTCCGCGAAGGCCTTATGCTCCGGCCCGACATGCCCACGCCTTCCGCGCCCTCCGCCTCCGTGGCGGACGGTGGACTCTTCTGCGAGCTGTACTGGGGCACCTCCCTGGCGGAGGCCTGGAGCTATGGCCCGGAGCTGGGCCAGGTCCACGCCGCGCCCGACGAGACGGCCCCCCTGCCCCTCTACGGCTTCACGCTGCCGGAGGAGCCCTTCCTCCTGGCCGAGCGCACCCCGAAGGGCTGGCGCATCCACGTGCCGCCGTCCGCCCGCGTGGAGAAGCGCCTCAAGGGCGACGCCTTCCAGCCGGTGGGCCCCGACGAGCTGACGGGCGCGCCGGGCCGCACGGCGGTGGAGCTGCACGAGGGCATGACGCTGCGCCTCGTGGAGGGCGAGCTGAACCTGCTGGTGCAGCCGTCGGTGGTGAAGGAGCGCGCGGGCCGCTTCCTCGTGAAGGACGTGGCCTGGATCATCACGGTGGCCATCCTCTTCCTGAGCGCCCCCGTCGCCTTCCTCGTCATGGGGCCGGATCCGGCGCGCATGGCCGCGAACAACGCGCGAGCGCTGCAGGCGGCCCACGACAAGGAGGAGGCGCGCCGCAAGGCCATGGGGTTGGACCAGCCGCTCAAGCCCATGACGGAAGCCGAGCGCGCCACCCAGCAGCAGGACGGCGGCGCGCGCGTCACCGTCCCGGCGAGCTTCGGCGTGCGCTAGGCCCAGGGCTTCAGGGCCCCAGGCCCACCCAGACCTCGCCGTCCTCGAAGAACTCCTTCTTCCAGATGGGCACGTCCTGCTTGAGCCGCTCGATGGCGTACTCGCAGCCCAGGAAGGCCTCCTTGCGGTGCGCGGAGGCCGCGGCGATGACGACGGCCAGCTCGCCCGGCACCAGGGTGCCCACGCGGTGCACGATGGCCAGCCGCGTCCCCGGCCACGTGCGCGCCACCTCGTCGCCAATCTCCGCCAGCTTCGCCTCCGCCATGGGCGCGTAGGCTTCGTACTCCAGCCGCAGCACGCGCCGGCCCTTCGTCTGGTCGCGCACGGCGCCGGAGAACGTCACCAGCCCGCCCGCCCCCTGGGACGCCACCGCGTCCACGACCTCCGAGAGCGCGAGCGGCCGGCCCACCACGGAGAAGAGGCGCGGCGCCCCGCCGGCCACGGGCGGAATCAACGCCAGCTCCGCGTCCGGCGCCACCGGTGAGTCCAGCCCCACGAACTGCTGCTGCACCGCCACGCGCAGGTGCGGCAGCAGCGGCGCCAGCGGCGGGTGCTTCGCGGCCAGCAGCGAGAGCACGTCCGAGACGCGCGCGCCGGGCGGCACGTCCAACGACTCGCGGGACAGGCCCGCGCGCTCGCGGGCCGCGGCGAAGTACAGCACCGTGACGGACATGACCTGCCTCCTGCTGGCGTGTCCCTAGCGCTCGCGCAGCACGACGCGGCCCTGGAGCCGCCCGCCGCCGTCCACCGGGGAGAAGTCGAGGAACCCGTACTCGAAGGGGGTGAACTTCTCCAGGAGCGCCGTCACGAAGACCTGGCTCGCCAGGAGCTCCGTCGAGCCGACCCCCGGCACCGAGCGCACCCCGGCGAGGTCCGCCCGAAGCCGCCCCATGTCCACCATCAGCGACAGGTGGCCCGGCCCGAACGCCTCCGCGCCGAAGCGCGTGCGCAGCGTCGCGCCCACGTCCCCCAGCTCGCGGCCGGTGAGCACCTCGCCGGCCTCCAGCGTGGCGCGCTCCGGGTCGAGCGTGAGCGACACCGGCTGCTCCAGCAGCCGCGTGCGGAAGCGCGTGGTGCCGCCCTGCGCCTCCTTCTGGAAGACGAGCCCGTTGTCCTCCAGTTGCTTCTGGATGAGCCGCAGCACCGGCTGCACGGACGCGAGCCCCGCCTCCATCACCACCGTGCCCTTGGGCGCGGGGCGCCGGTCCCGGATGAAGCTCCGGAAGAAGGCCGCCGCGTCGAAGTAGACGAGCATCGCCACGTCCCCGCGCAGCGCCTTCAGGAGCGGCTCCGCGTCCAGCCCCTGCGCGCGCCAGCGCTCCAGCGTCCGCTGCCGCCGGGGCGACTCCGGCGAGCCGAACACCAGCCGCGCCAGCTCCTCCGGAGGCACGGACACCTGCGCCGCCGCCACCGGCCCCTCCGCCGCGCGCCCCAGCAGCCGCGACGCCGGGCCCCGCGCGCCGCCCAGCAGCGGCCGGGACGAGGACAGGAAGCCGTCCAGCTCCGCCTGGTCTGCCTGCACCGCGAGCGCTGCGAAGAAGCCGCGCACCGGCATGTCCTCCTTCTCCGCCTCCGGCACCGGCGGCGCGGAGAAGAGGAACACGCTGCCGTCGCGCACCTTGCCGCGCAGCTCCGCCAGGAGCGCGTTCTCGGAGATGCCCGGCCCGGACAGCGCCTCCACCCTGCGGCGCACCTGCTCCACGTCCGGGGACTCCTCCACCGCCAGCGCCTTCACCGTCTCCCCGGGCGCGGGCGCGTCCGGCGAGTCCGGCACCGCGAGGTACACGTAGCCCCGGTCCGCGAAGAGCAGCATGGCGTTGCCGCCGTCCACCGGCTCCACGCGCGCGCTGCCGTCCTCGCGGGACAGCACCCGGTGGCCGGCGCCGCGCAGCTCCCGCGCCACGGCCGAGAGCGCCGCGCGCGGGTCCGTCACGCCCAGCAGCGCCACCACGCCGTCGAAGTCCGGCAGGAGGAAGAAGCCGAAGCCCTCCTCGGGGTCCACCTCCGAGGGGCCGGGCCCCAGGCCGCGCAGCAGCAGCGGCACGAGCGGCGTGTCCGCCAGCGTCTGGCGCACGTTGCCCCGGCCCACCAGCCGCCCGTAGAAGTCCACCAGCCCTTCGACGTTGCCGCGCACGCGGGGCACCCACAGCACCGTCTGCGCGTCCTCGGGCACCGCGCGGAGCACCGGACGCGGCACCACGGTGAGCACCACCCGGGCCAGCTCCTTGTCCCCGTCCAGCGCCCGCACGGTGTAGCGGCCGGCGGTGGCCCACGCGTGCTTGACGCCCGGCACCGTCTGGGGCGGCGTGCCGTCCCCGAAGTCCCAGGTGATGGAGGGCGCCTTCGGGGCGGTGGAGCCGAAGGCCTCCGGAACCCCCGCCTCCAGCGTGCGCTCCGGCCCCAGGTCCGGCCTCAGCCCCCGGCAACCGGAGACCCCCAGGCCCACGGCGGCCAGGAGGAAGAGGAACGGAAGCGGGGACGGGTTCGCGCGCGGTCGGGAGGCCATGGGCCTTTCGGTTAGTAGTCCAACGCCAGACCGAACATCCAGCGCCGGCTGCCCAGGTTCAGGCCCTTGCCGCCGAAGTTGTTCACATCCGCATGGGTGTACTCGGCGAAGAGGTACGAGTGGTTCACCCCCAGGTCCGAGTCGAAGTCGCGCGCGAAGCGCGGCTCCAGCACGTCCAGGAGGAACGACACGCCGGCGGTGCCGCCCCAGCCCCACTTGCCGCCGCTGGCCTTGCTGCCCTCCACCACCTCCGTGGTGCTGCCCTTGGTCATCCACCAGGGGGAGTAGATGAGCCCCAGCTTGGCGTACGGCACCAGCGGGATGCCCCAGCGGAAGGCCGCGTAGTCGAACTTGTAGAAGGCGTTGAGCTGGATGGGCAGCACCTTCAGCGCCGCCTTGTCCGCCGCCGCCGAGCCGTCATCGAGCTTCGCGTCCGCGTACTTCTCCGCGTACCCCAGGCCCAGGCCCAGGCCCGCCGTGCCGATGCCCTGGTAGAAGAAGCGCTGGAGCTCTCCTTCAATGAGCAGCAGCGACGCGTCACCGAAGGTGTCCTTGTACGGCGTCGCGCCGTTGAGGGCCTTCTCCGTGTCGATGCGCGGCTTGTAGCCGCCCCCGCGGAAGATGACCGCGCCCGTGCGCGGAGAGCGCGTGGGGATGGTCACCTCCTGCGCCACCGCCGGTACCGCCAAGAGAAGCGCCGCGACTCCCAGGCCCACAGCCGTGCTGCTCATGACACCTTCCTCCGAGACGACAACCAGATGCCCAGCGCGGCCAGCACCGCGCCACCCGCGAGGCCGCCGCCGGCCGCGGCACACCCGCCGCGCTCCTGACCGCCAGCGTCCACATACGCATCGAACAAGCCATTGCTCTTCACGGGCGTCGCGTCCACCGAGGCGGACGCGGGGCTCTCATTGCCCGCAGCGTCCCGGATGATGGCCTGGAGCCGGTACGTCACGCCATTCGTAAGGCCGGTGATGACGACGTTCCCCTCGCCGGCCGCCTTGTCCACGCGCGTCACCGGCCCCGTGGTCCCCTCCAGCGCCAGCGACCCCACCAGCCCCATCCCGCCGTCGTCCGTGCCCGCGTCGGTGTCCGTGCCGGCGTCGGCGTCCGTGCCCGCGTCCCCGTCCGTGCCGGCGTCGGTGTCCGCGGACGCGACCATCGCCACCTCCACGATGACGGTGGAGTCCGCCTCCGCGCCGTCCACCTGCACCGACAGCGCCGAGTCCCGGGGGATGACGGCGGCGATGGTGGGCGTCGCGGGCGGCTGCGGGTCGTACTTCAACACGAAGGTCGGGGAGCCCACGTTGGCGTAGGCCGTCTGGCACTCGGTGCCCAGGTAGCCGCCCACCTGCCGCGCGGACGCACACAGGTTGAAGGAGATCTCGGAGGTCTGAGAGTCGCACGTCGCCGCGCTCCCCCCGTCCGTCCCCCCGCCGCGCGCCGCGAGCAACTGCTGCACGCTGAAGTTCACGGTGCCGGTGGTCGTGGAGTCGCTCGAGCCGAGGCTCACCAGCTTCAGGTCCGTGGCGGTGGGCTCCCCGCCGCAGGTCCCCGTCGTCGCGTAGATGAAGAGCGAACCGCCGCAGATGTTGCCCGTGCGCGTCCAGGTGAACCGGCGCGCATTGCCACACTCACTCTTGGGCACCGTGACGGTGTTGTTGCTCGTGGTGGTGGTCGCGCTCGTGAAGCTCACCGCTGGCCCCACCTGGGCCACGGCCGTGGACGCGAAGAGCAGGAGGCCAATGAATGGAAGGCGCATGGATGGGCCGGAAGCTAGCAAGGGCGGGGCCACCCTCAAGCCCCGTCCGGACGGCCTGTTTCCCAAGGAAAACCCCGGGTTCGCGCGCCAAACAGGCAAGGGGTCCCCGGGGGCTTTGCCAAAATGTCAGGCGGGGCGTTCCGCCAGCTTGAGGCCCGCGTCCACCAGGTGGGCGGCGGCCCGGCCGGCGTTGTCCACGGACGCGAAGAGCGTCACCCACTCCGGGGCCTGGGGGAAGGCGCGCACCCGGCCCACGTGGACGGCCGGGTCGCTCATCACCAGCATGGGCATGGGGTAGACGCGCTCGCCGGGGACATCCAGCACCTTGAGGGACGGGGACGTCTTCAGGGCGGCGCGCACCTGCTCCACGGGGCCCGGCTTCTTGAGCTGCACGTTCACGGTGAGGCCGTGGCCGTGGAAGGTGGGCACCTGCACGGCGGTGCCGGCCAGGACGGGCGTCTCGCCCAGGGCGGCGAAGAGGCGCGCGGCCTCCAGCGTCCAGCCGCCCTCCTCCTCCGTCCACGGGCTGTTCACCATGAAGCCGCCCACCTGGGGCACCAGGTTGAAGCCCACGCGGTGCGGGAAGGCCTGCGGCTCCGGCTCGCGGCCGGAGAGCAGGTCCGCGGTCTGCTTCTCCAGTTCGGAGATGCCGCGCACGCCCGCGCTGGAGGCGCCCATCAGCGCCGTCACCTGCGCGCGCACCACGCCGAACGCGCGGCGCAGCGGCTCCACCAGGTGCACCGCGGCGCTGGTGACGATGCCCGGCAGGCTCACCACCCGGCCCTTGAAGCTGAAGCCCGGCCCCAGGGCCTCCGTGTTGAAGCCCGGGAGGATGAGCGGCACGTTGCCGTCGCTCCGGAAGGCGCTGCTCGCGTCCACCACCCACGCGCCCGCGGACTGCGCGGCCGGGGCCAGCGTGCGGGACGCCTCCGCGGGGGTGGCCAGCAGCACGACGTGGATGCCCCGGAAGGCGTCCGCGGAGGCCCGCTCCACCTCCAGCGTGTCCTCGCCGTACTCCACCTCCAGGCCCTTGGAGCGCTCCGAGCCGAAGGCCTGCACCTGCTCCACCGGCACGTCGCGCGCGTACAGGTTCGCCAGCACCTCGCGGCCCACCACGCCCGTGGCGCCCACCACGCCAATCCGAAGGTTCTCTCTCATGACGGGCTCCTTTACGTCAGCGCCTCCGCCCGCGCGAGCACGACGAAGCGCCCTGGAGGCGGAGGCTTCAGTCTTCCTTCAGGCGCGCCGTGGGCGCGGGGCCCGGCAGCGGCGGGAACTTCGGGTTGCGCTCCGGTTCGGACGCGCGGACGTAGTGCGGCTCCAGGGCGAAGAGCGCCTCCTGGGAGTACGCCTCCGGCAGCCTCGCCAGCCGCCCCACCTCCACCGCGGACGGGAAGGCCGGGCCGGACAACAGCCGGTGCGGCGCGACCCCGTGCCGCTCCAGCGCCTGGCGGTAGTCCGCGAGCGCCGGGCCCAGCGCCACGGCCTCCGGTGCCGCGGCCATGCGCTGCGCCACCTCTTCTGGCGACATGGCCGTCTCCGGCTCCAGCGCCTCCACCGTGGACCCCACGCGGCGGTAGGCGCCCAGGTAGAGGTCGTCCTTGCGCGCCACGGCGAGGCAGAACAGCGGCACGCCCTCCGGCCCCTCCAGCGCCACCGCCGCCAGCGACGACGCGCCGGCGACCTTCAGGCCCGTGGCGTACGCCAGCGCCTTCACCGTGGCCAGGCCGATCCTCAGGCCCGTGAACGAGCCGGGCCCCAGGCCCACCGCCAGCCCCTCCAGGTCCTTGAGCTTCAGGCCGTGGCGCGAAAGCAGGTCCCCGACGACGCCGGGCAGCACCTCGCTCTGCTTGTCCGGAGGAGGCACCACCACGTGCTCCACGGCGCGCACGTCCGCCCCCTGGCGTTCCACCAGGGCGAGCGACAGCGTCAGCGTGGAGGTGTCCAGCGCGAGCAGCACAGGCGACATCCCTTCTTTCGTTTCAAGGCACTCAGGCCGGAACGGCCCAGAACTCCACCGGCACGTGCGACACGCGGTCGCTGCCGCACCGGTACAGCCGCACGCGCGCCAGGCCCTTGTCCAGCATGCCCAGTTGCTTCGCCGCGGCCTTCGACAGGTCGATGATGCGGCCGTCCACGAAGGGGCCGCGGTCGTTGACGCGCACCTCCACGTGGCGGCCGTTCTCCATGTTCATCACCTTCACGCACGACCCGAAGCGCTCCGTGCGGTGCGCGGCGGTGAGGGCGTTCTGGTTGAACTTCTCCCCGCTGGCGGTGGGCCGGCCGTGGAGGCCGGGGCCGTAGAAGGACGCGAGCCCCTCGCCCAGGTAGTTGCGAGGCATCTTCTCCCGGCGCGTCACCTTCGTGCCTTCACCGCCGGAGGAGCCCTCTGGCGGCTGGGGCTTCGCCGCGCGCGACGCGCAGCCAGCACACAATCCCATCCCCAGCAGCAGGAGCGCGGTCCGTCCTCGCATCATCACCTCGTCAGCGGGTCACGTCGTTGGTCACGGCCAGCAGCATGAGCAGGATGAGCAGCGCCAGGCCCACCATGTTCGCCACCTCGCGCACGCGCACGGGGATGGGGCGGCGGCGGATGCCCTCCCACGCCGCGGACAGGAGGTGGAAGCCGTCCAGCACCGGGATGGGCAGCAGGTTCATCACGCCCAGGTTGATGGAGATGATGGCCATCAGGTTGAGGAAGCTGTCCAGGCCCTGCTCGGCGCTCTTGGCGGCCAGTTGGTACATCATGATGGGGCCGCCAATCGTGCTGGGCGACACCTTGCCCACGAACAGCCCGCCCAGCACCTGCACCATCTGCCCGACAATCTTGGGGACGATGAGCGCGGCCTCCTTGAAGGCGGCGGCCGGGCCCAGGTCGATGGTCACCTTCTCCACCGGCGGCAGGTCCGCGCTGCTGTAGCTCCACGGCCGCACGCCGAACACCAGCGGGGCGCTCGTCTGGCCGTAGTCGTCGCGCGTCTTGAGCGGCGCCTGCGCCAGCTTCTCCGTGCGCTCGCCCTGGGCACCGCGCCAGGTGAGCGTGAAGGGCTGGGCCTGCAGGCCGTTGAGCACCGTCGCCAGCTTGTTGAAGGACTTCAGCGGCGTGCCGTTGATGGCCACGATGCGGTCGCCCGGGACGATGCCCGCGCCCTCCGCCACGCTGCCCGTCGCCACGCTCGCCACGTAGAGGTCCACGGCCTCCGCGCCCAGCGCCGCCGCGCCCTCGCCGGGCTGGCGCGGCAGGGACACCTTCACCACCTCCGGCAGCCGTCCGGTGACGGCGCCCACGGCCACGGGGGCCAGGCGCGCCACGCTCAGCTCCATGGGGGTGCCCTCCGGCACCTTGGCCACCTCGCGGTAGAGGGCGGCCTCGTCCTGCACGTGCACGCCGTTGACGGACAGCACGCGGTCGAAGCTCTTCAGGCCCGCGGCGGCCGCGGGGGACGTCGCCGGCACGCCCACCACCGGCGGCTGCGGGTAGGGGCTCACGCCGATCATCCCGCGCTCGACGGTGTCCACCGGGGACACCTCCGAGCTCTTCTCCGGCGTCACCTCCACCACGCGCTGCTGCCCGTCGCGCTCCAGGGTGATGGGGACGGGGCGGTTGAACTTGCCGACGAACGCGTCCCGCATGTCGTCGAAGGTGCGGACCGGCTCGCCCTCCACGGTCAGGATGCGGTCCCCAGGGCGGATGCCCGCGGCCGCGGCGGCCATGTCCGGCGACACCATGCCCACGCGCGTGGACAGCGTCTCCTGGGGGCCCAGGAAGACGAAGAAGTAGACGAAGATGGGGAACAGCAGGTTGAAGGCCGGGCCCGCCAGGACGATGAGCCCGCGCTTCCACGGCGGCTGCGCCAGGAAGCCGCGCGCGGCCTCTTCCGGCGGCAGCTCCTCGTGCGGCAGGTCCCCGGCCATCTTCACGAAGCCGCCCAGGGGCAGCAGCGCCACCTGGTACTCCGTCTCACCCTTGGTGAAGCCGATGATCTTCGGCCCGAACCCGATGGAGAACTTGAGGACCTTCACCCCGCAGGCCTTGGCCACGAGGAAGTGGCCGAGCTCATGCACCGTCACGAGCACGCCCAGCAGGAGGATGAAGAACCCGAGGTTCTGGAGCATGGCCGGAAGAGTAATCGCGCCCCCCGGCACGGACAACGCACAACACAAGCCGCAAGGCGGGCGGCCAGGCGCGAAATCAGGCACTTACGGCAGCAGGTGCCTCACGAACTGCACATAGACGAACACCAGCGGCGCGTTGAAGATGAGCGCGTCGATGCGATCCAGCACGCCGCCGTGTCCGGGAATGAGCTTTCCGGAGTCCTTCACGCCGTAGGCGCGCTTGAGCATGGACTCGCACAGGTCACCCACGGGGCCCAGCAGGCCCCCCGCGATGCCCAGCACCACACAGTCCCAGACGGTGAAGATGGGGAAGAAGCCGAGCTTGGCGATGAACATGCCCAGCACGGAGCCGACCATGCCGCCGAAGAAGCCCTCCCACGTCTTGTTCGGGCTCACCGCGGGGTAGAGCTTGTGCTTCCCCAGGAAGCGGCCCGCGAAGTACGCCAGCGTGTCGTTGGCCCAGGTGATGGTGAGCGCGCAGATGACCCACGCGAGCCCCTCCCCCGGCAACAGCCGCAGCGCGGACAGCGCGGTGAGGCCGATGGAGCCGTAGAGGAAGCCCGTGACGAGGTGCGCGGCCCGGGTGGGGGCCTCCGCGAGCACGCCCCGGAACAGGTTGTAGATCCACGCGAAGAAGAAGAAGACGGACGTCAGCCAGAAGGCCGTCTCGCCGGTGCGCGCGGCGTCCCGCAGCGGCAACAGCGGCATCACGAAGGCGAAGGCCATGCCCACCCACGCGGCGGCGCCCAGGCGCTTCTGGGTGATGAGGTAGTACTCGCCGGCGCACACGGCCGCGGCGGCGCCCAGGAGGATGGCGCTGTAATACCCGCCCAGGAACAGGAGCAGGAGCACCAGCGGCAGGAGGGTGACGCCTGTGACAACGCGGATGAGGAGGTTCTTGTTCTTCTCGTTCACGCCTTGGCCCGCTGGGGGGTGTCGTCCCGGTTGACCTGGGCGGACGTCAGCCCGAAGCGCCTTTCGCGGCCCTGGTACTGCGACAGGCAGCGCAGGAACTCCTCGGTGCGGAAGTCAGGCCACAGGGCGTCGGTGAAGCACAGCTCGGCGTACGCCAGTTGCCAGAGCAGGAAGTTGGAGATGCGCTGCTCGCCGCTGGTGCGGACGATGAGGTCCACGGGCGGCAGCCCCGCGGTCCACAGCCGGGACTCCAGGTCGTCGGCGTCCAGGCGCGCGGGGTCCAGCTCGCCGCGGGCCGCCGCCTGCGCCAGGTCGCGGGCGGCGCGCAGCAGCTCCTCGCGGCCGCCGTAGGAGAGCGCCAGGGTGAGCACCATGCCCGTGTTGTGGGCGGAGTCCGCCCTCAGGCGCTCCAGGGGCTCGCGGACGTAGCGGGGCAGCTTGTCCACCTCGCCGATGGCGTTGAGGCGGATGCCGTTGTCCAAAATCTCGGCGCGCTCGGACTCCAGGTACTCGCGCAGGAGGTCCATCAACCCGGCGACCTCTTCCGCCGGGCGGGCCCAGTTCTGGGAGGAGAACGCGTAGAGGGTGAGGGCCTGGACGCCCAGGCGGCGCGCGGTGCGGGTGACCTCGCGGACGCTCACGCTGCCCTCGCGGTGGCCCTCCAGCCGGGGCTGGCCGCGAAGCTCCGCCCAGCGGCCGTTGCCGTCCATGATGATGCCCACGTGGCGCGGGAGCGGCCGGGCCTTGACCTGGGCCTCGAGGGCGGTGGGCAACACGGTAAGAGGGCGATCCATGAAGCCGCGCACCCTAGCGGCGGCGCCGCGTCGCGTCCACGGGCGCGTGGCCGCCCGGTCCCCCTCCACGGGTGGGCGGTCGTCTGGAGGGGTTGAACGGTTCATGAGGGGACAGGAGCCCGGCCAGAGGGGTCTTCCATGAAAACTCCTCATGGGTGTCCCTCCTTCCGGGTGCTCGGCGGGCTGCTCGGGACCTGCCTGTCGGGGGTGGGGCCGGCCTTCGGACAGGCGGCGGGGACGGGAACGGCGGCGTCCCGGCCGGCGGGCACGTACTTCGACGCGGCGATGGCGGAGGCCGCCCGGCTCTATGAGGACCTGGAGTCCGAGCAGGCCCTGGCTGCGGTGACCCGGGCGCGGCGGCTGGCGCGGACGGACGCGGAGCGCAGCGCGGCGGCCATCTACGAGGGCCTGGTGTTGGCGGACATGGGGCGGCGGGAGGAGGCGCTGGCGTCGTTCCGGGCGGGGTTGCTGCTGGCGCCGGAGGCCCGGCTTCCGGCGAAGGTGTCACCCAAGGTGGAGGGGGACTTCGAGTCGGTGCGGAGCGCGGTGCGGCAGGAGCGCGCGGCGGCGGCGAAGCCGGCGGATGCGCCTGTGGTGGAGACTCCGAAGGCGTTGAGCCCGGCCCAGGTCGCGGCGGCGCCGGCTCCGGGCGTGGATTTGAAGGCGGATGCCCGTGAGCGCGGGATGCGCCGGGTGCCGACGGTGTCGTGGGTGCTCTTGGGCACGGGGGTGGTGGCGGGCGGCGTGGGGTCCTTCATCGGGCTCCAGTCGCGCGGCAACGTGAGCTCCGCGCGCGAGGCGGACCTGTCCTCGGACGTGAGCGGGCATCTGGACGATGCGCGGGGGCAGGCCGTGGTGGCGAACGTGCTGTTCGGCACGGCGGCGGCCGCGGCCGTGGGTGCCATCACCACGTACTTCCTGAGCGGTGAGCCCACTGCGTCGGTGGGGACTCCGTGAGGATGCGGCTCGCGTTGACGCTGGGGATGTGGATGCTGGGCGGATGCCCCGTGCATGCGGACGTGGTTCCTCGATGAGGATGGCGATGGCTACGGCGTGGCCATGACGGAGTGCGTACAACCCACCGGACGCCTGGCGGACCAGGGCGGCGACTGTGACGACACGGACCGTTCCTTCCATCCCGGTCAGAGCGAACTGCGCTGTGACGGCCGTGACGACAATTGCGATGGCGCGAAGGACGAAGGGCTGCCCATCCTGACCTGGTACCGGGATGCGGATGGAGATGGATATGGCGACGTAACGCAGGCCGTGTCTGGTTGCGCGGCCCCCTCTGGCTACGTGGCCATCGCCACGGACTGCGATGACACGAACGCAGCCATCCGGCCCGAAGTCGCTGAAACCAAAGACCTCAAGGACAACAACTGCAATGGCGCCATTGACGAAGGGCTCTACCCAGGCCCACGGATGTATTCCATGTGGCAGATCAATTATGCCGTGACCCCGGCCGGAACGGTTTGGGGATGGGGATACAACGGCGGTCACCAACTTGGTGGTGACGCCTCTCACGTCCAGCCGAAACGTATCTACGCATCAGAACTCCAGAACGTGACCACGATAGCCGTGGGCGACAGCCATGTTCTAGCACTGCGGCAGGATGGAACGGTTCTGGCTTGGGGGCGAAACTTCGATGGGCCCCTCGGGAATGGCACCCAAGAGGGCGAAGGTCCGCCCGATCGTGTCCCGGGACTCGACAGTGTGGCGGCCGTTGCTGCCGGCGCATTTCACTCCGTGGCGCTCAAGCGGGATGGCACCGTCGCCGACTCGGGGTGACCTACAGGGTCTTTATTCATCCTGCCTTGGCTTACACAATCCTTCATATGTGTCCCAAGTAAAAAAACAAGTACTTAGGGGCGTCCATAGGTTATCTGAACGCCCCCTCTTGAAAGACCCAAATCAGTAACAGATCCCTGCATCCGTTTCGTAATCATAGGCCCAGAAGTCTTGCGAGACTGTCGTTGTGACCGGACATCCAGGCCGCGAAGCAGTAACCGTCAGCGTGAACCAGCCTACCCCCGTCGCAGCTACCCAGTTAGAGGGGTCCGTATACGTCGAGATCAGGTCAGCGGAGTAGGCAGACCAAGTGTACGTGACTCCGCTCTCTCTTCCTGCGACCAGATAACGCCCATACGGCCAATGCGCTGGATAGCAGGCAGGAATCGTTTGGAGTATGCCTGTCATCTTGGGGGCGCAGCTACTCCCGCCCCCATTGCATTGTGTCGTCACTCCGTCACAGGTAACGCTGCTCGTTGTCGAAGAGCAATTGCCGGCAGCACTGGAGCACGAAAGCTTCAGACCATTATCGCAGTCCAGATTCACGACACAGGCACCCATTGAATGGATGTCTCTGTCGTTCGAGCATCCGCTTCCGGTTTAGCCGCCGCTCCCGAGAGAAGCCTCACGCTTCCGTCGTTCGCGCTCTCGGCGCTGCTGGCG
>NZ_JAIQDE010000030.1 GCF_020037015.1 Corallococcus sp. AS-1-6
TGTGCTCGAAGCTCCTGTCCCCCTTGTCGCTTGGCAGCCGGCCAACTGGCCTCGCTATTCCGCGCAGACCTCCTGTCGGACAGGTTCTGACGGGCCACCGCGGACGGCCCGTGTCGGCGGAGCGACGGTCCTCCGGGACCCGGGGGCGGGCCCCCTCCACTGCGTCAGGTGCGGACCGCACGCCCCCGTGCGTCAGGGGATGATCCACGGCCCGGAACAGGTGGACGGCCCGGCGCGTGGTAATCTCGCCCCGCCGTGCGCCGACCCGCCGTCCTTGCCCTGCTGGCCCTCTCCGCCTGCGCGACGCCGCGGCCGGGGAAGATGAGCTTTGAGGAGCTGTACGCGACCTCGGGCGACAGCGGCTTCGCCAGCACCAGCACGCCCTTCCTCCCCCGCGAACCGGAGCGCGCCCGGGGGCCCCTGGCGCCGGAACGCTCCCCGGAGCTGGAGTCCGCCCTCACCGCGTTCACGCAGCAGGCCCAGGCCTACCGCGAGAAGGTCCAGCGCGGCAGCGCCATGCCCGCCGAGCAGGTGCGCAACTGGGAGGCGATGAACGCGGCCCTGGACGCCTTCCTGGCCCGGCCGGTGGAGCACACCGACACCCGCGACCTGACGCGCGCCCGGGGCGTGATGGAGGCGGAGCTGGAGCAGGACGCGCGCCTGTACGGCGACATGCCGGGCCCGCTCGCGGAGGCCGTGGTGGTGCGCGTGGGCCGCCTCATCGTGCGCGCGTCCACGCTGCGCCGCTGGGAGCAGCCGCCGGAGCCCTCCGGCCCGCCGCGCCTCGCCTGGCCCGTGGAGCCGGTCACCATCACCAGCCTCTACGGAGACCGCTGGCACCCCATCACCGGCCAACTGCGCCGCCACTCGGGCGTGGACCTGGCGGCGCGCCGGGGACAGCCCGTGGGCGTCGCGGACCGGGGTGTCGTCCTGCGCGCCGGCTGGAACGGCGACCACGGCAAGATGGTGGAGGTCCAGCACGACGGCCAGTGGGTGACGCGCTACAGCCACCTGTCCGAGGTCCTGGTGACCACCGGCGAGGTGCTGGCGAGGGGCGACGTGGTGGGGCTCGCGGGGGACACGGGCCTGGCGACCGGCGTCCACGTCCACTTCGAGCTCTGGCACGACGGCGCTTCGTTGGATCCGCTGGAGGCGCTCGTCGCCCCCGAGTCGGGCCCGGACGCCTCCGACAACGAGCGTCCCGTGGCCCGCATGCCCGCGGAGTCCCCCGTCCTCACGTCCCAGGGGCGCCACCCGGCCGCGGGTTCGCGCCCCTGAGGGGGACGGGCCTTCACGACGGCCCTGCGACTACAGCGAGTTCTTCAGCTCCTTGGCAGGACGGAAACCGACCGTCTTCGACGCCTTGAGCTTCATCATCTCGTTGGTCTGCGGGTTGCGGATCTTCCGCGCCTTGCGCGAGCGCAGCGACCACGTGCCGAACCCGGGGTAGCTGAAGCGCGTGTCCTTCTTCACCGCCTTGCCGATGTTGGTGAAGACGCTGTCGAGGATCTGGGCAGCCTGCTTCTTCGTGAGCCTCGACTGCGCAGCCACCACCTCCACGAGCTCTGCCTTGGTCATGACACCCCTCCCTCTTGCGTTGTCTGGCGTTGAACGAGCGGATGGCGGAGGTAACAAATCGAGGTTTCGACTGTCAATGCGCCACCTGCTCCCAGGCCGGAAATTCGGCCTCCGGATGAAAACTGGCCTCTGAAAATACACCCTGTAGAGAGAGGGAGGATCGCATCTTTTGATACATCCTCACACTCCTGCTTTTCACATCACGGGAAGTGATCGCCTGATGATCGGTTTTGGGTGAAAGGCATTGGAAAATCGATCACTTAGCAGTCGCCGCTGATCCAGCTCCAGCAGGGCGCCATCAGGGGGCTAGAGTGCCTGCCCGCGTGCCCACCCGACTGCTTCCATGGCTCCTCGTCCTGCTGTGCGCCTGCTCGCGGCCGGCCCCACGGCCCCAGGCGGCGGGTGAGCTCTGGGTGGACAGGGCGGCCTCGGGCGGCGACGGCACCCGGGAGCGCCCCCTGCGCTCACTCACCGAGGCCCTGGCCCGCCCCGGCCCGAAGCGCGTGCACCTGGCCTCCGGCCGTTACGAAGGCCCCTTCCGGCTGCCGGAGGGCACCCGGCTCGTGGGGAGGGGCCCCGCCACGATCCTGGCGGCGACGGACCCCGGTTCCTCCGTGGTGGAGGCGACAGGGGACACCGCGCTGGAGGCCCTGGTGGTCGAGGGGGGAGGCTGGGGCCTGGAAGCCCGGGGCCCCATGAGTGTCCACGCCGTGACTTTCCGGAGCCAGACCCGGGGCGCCATCCGGCTGGACGCGGGTTCGCTGGAGGGCAGGGGGCTGCGCTTCGAGGCGGGGGCGGCCATCCAGGCGCCGGCCGTGGTGGGCGTGCTCGTGGAGGCCGGAACCGCGGGGGCCTCCGCGCCCTCGCTGATCCTCCGGGACAGCGCCTTCGAGGGAGCCTACGACCGCGCGGTGCGGGCCCGGGGAGGGGCCACGGTGCGCCTGGAGGGGGTGGACTTCCAGGGCCCCCGGATGGCGCTGAGCCAGGAGGGCGGCGCGGCGGAGGTCGAGCGGGCGAGGGCCTCGGGGGGCACGGGCGCGGCGTTCTCCACGGTGGAGGGAGCGCTGACGCTGGTGGACGTCCGGGTCCAGGGACACGAGTACGGCGTGACGGCCAACCAGGCCCGGCTGTCGGTGCGGGGCTTCCGCTCGGAGCACGCCACGCGCGCGGGGATGGGGCTCACCGCGACGACCGGCCTGCTGGAGGACGTGACCGTGAAGGACGCGGGCAATTACGGGGCGCTCCAGCTCACCGCCTCGGACCTGGAGGTGCGGCGCTTCCGCCTGGAGGGTTCACGGGAGTACGGCGTGGTGGCGCTGCAGGGACGCGTGCGCCTGCGGGACGGGGTCATCCAGGGCGTGAGCACCGCGGATGGCATCGCGGGGGACGGGCTCCACCTGCGCCAGGTGGACGCGGACGTCGACACCGTGACCGTCGAGGGCGCGAAGGGCACCTGCGTGCTGGCGACGCAGCGGGCCCACGCCGTGCTCCGCGACGCCCGTCTCTCGGGCTGCGGGCTCGCCGCGCTGGCGGTGGATTCGAAGGCCACCCTGGAGTCCCGGAACGTCGATGTGCGCGACACGCCGGGGTCCATCCTGGTGGCCATCGAAGAGGGCCAGTTGCAGGTGGAGGGACTCACCGTGAAGGACGCGAGGGGCGAGCTGATCTCCACCGACTGCGAGGGCCAGACGCGCGTCCGCCTCCGCCACGTCGACGCGAGCACCACGCGAGGCCTGCGCTCCCCCTGCGTCCAGCTCGACGCCCGCTCGCCTCAGCCCTGAGCGGGCGCGGGCGTGGGCGGCAGCGGCGTGGCGCGCTGCTCGAGCCACTCGCGAATGACGGGGTAGACCTCCAGGGGCGCGCCGGTGCCGAAGATGAGGTCGCCGTGGCCGTAGTCCATCTTGTCCCCGCGGTCCCGGCCAAAGACATGCAGTGTGCGATCCGGTGACGTGAGCAGCGCGTACTGCGCCTCCACGTTGGCCGCGGTGGCCAGTCGGTCCGCGCTGCCGCCCATCACCAGCACGGGCAACTGGAGCTTCGCGATGCCCGCGCGCCAGTCCGTCTTGCGGTCGTAGGAACGGAACGCGTCGTGGGAGATCCAATCCTGGAACTGGAGCAGCACCTTGCGGCTCATCGCCGCCATCATGTTGACGGACAACTGCCGCAGGACGCGCGGCGGGACATGCCGGGGGTTCACGACGATGTCCGACAGGGGCAGCGCGAGGTAGCCCAGGAAGGGCGCCATGCTGGCGCTCACCCACGCCTGCCGGATGCTCCCGGGCCACGCCGCGCGCACGCCCAGCGAGATGAGCGTCCGCAGGAACGGCTCCGACTTGAGGTACACCGGCGCGCCCAGCTCGAGCAGACCCGCCAGCTTCCCGCCCTCGGGCCCCTGCGCCACGCCGTACCCCACCAGGCCCCCCAGCGAATGGCCCAGCCAGAAGGCCTGCTTCGCGCCGGTCTCCTTCAGCGCCAGCTCCAGCAGGGCCGGTCCGTCGTGATGGATGTGGTCGTCCACGGTGAAGTCCGTGGGCCGCCGGCCCCTGGGCGGACGTTGCGAGTGCCCGGTGCCGCGCCACTCCACGCTGAAGCAGTCGAAGCCGGCCTCGGTGAGGTAGTGGGCCACGGAGTAGGGCGGCTCGAAGTCGAAGGTGAAGCGGTTGGCCGCCAGCCCGTGGCACAGCAGGACGGGCTCCGCGAAGCGGCGCACCGGTGCCCGCCGGGCGTGCACGGTCAGCTCCCACCCATCCGCGCACTTCACGCGCAGCATCTCCGGGAGAGGGCCCTTGAGGCGGTACCAGCGCCTCACGAGCAGGACCCACCCCACGTTCACCAGCAGCAGGACGGCCGCCGCGGCCAATCCCCACAGGGCCCACTGCCCGTACGGCATTTCTCCTCCCATAGGACCGGGGACTGACTCCGGCGCGAATAAAACCCTGCTAAGGTCCGTTCCCTCGCCGTTTCTGCCACATGGGCAGCCGACCACCTGGGGAAGTCGAGGGAACGATGAAGCTGCGGAAACTGATGTTCGTGCTCCCGAACCTCTTCACCGTCACCTCCATCTTCTGTGGCTTCTACGCCATCACCCTGTGTTCGGGTGAGGCTGAACCGGTGCAGATGTACCAGGCGGCCCTGGCCATCCTCTTCGCCATGTTCTTCGACGGGTTCGACGGACGGGTGGCCCGCCTGACGAAGACGCAGAGCGACTTTGGCATGCAACTCGACAGCCTCGCGGACGTCATGTCCTTTGGCGCGGCGCCGGCGCTCCTCGTCTACAAGTGGGCGTTGGCCCCCATGGGCTTCTGGGGCCTGTTCATCTCCTTCGCGTTCATGGCCTGCGGCGCCATGCGGCTGGCGCGCTTCAACGTGCTCGCCATGCGCAACCCGCACGGCGGTGGCGGCGGCTTCTTCGTGGGGCTCCCCATCCCGCTGGCGGCCGGCGTGCTCGTCTCGCTCATCATCTCCCACCACGTGGCCACCCAGGGCGAGGCGCTCGGTGACGGCGCGCGCGTGCCGGTGGCGGTAGCGGTGGGCGCCCTGTCGCTGCTGATGGTGTCCACGGTGCGCTACCGCACCTTCAAGGACGCGCGTCCCAGCCGCAAGACGGCGCTCGTCTTCATGGCCATGGCGCTCACGGGCGCGTTCATCGCCCAGCGCTTCCACCCGGCCTGGGTGCTGGTGACGTACTTCGCCGCGTACCTGGTCATGGGGCTGGTGGAGTCCGCGGTCTCCGTGCGCAGCCGCCTCGCGTCGCGCAAGGTCGGCGCCGTCGCCGCGGTGGCGGTGGCGGCCGGGCTGGACGAGGACGACGACGAGGACTCCGAGCCCAACGCCACGGACGACGGTCCCGCGTTCCTCTGAGCAGCCGAGCGCGGGAGCCGGGACGCGGACCGTGCCGGCCGCTAGGATGCCCGGCCCATGCGCGTCGAGCTGCTGTGCACTGGTGACGAGCTCGTCACCGGCCTCATCACGGACACCAACAGCACCTATCTGGAAGCCCGCCTCTTCGACCTGGGTGTGAAGGTCGCACGGGTGACGGTGGTGGGTGACGTGCGCCCGGACATCACGGGCGCGCTGCTGGAGGCCTCCGCGCGCGCGGACGTGGTCATCGTCTCGGGAGGCCTGGGCCCCACGGCGGATGACTTCACGCTGGAGTGCGCCGCCGCCGCCGCGGGCGTGTCCATGGAAGAGGACGCGAGGGTGCTCGGCTGGCTGAAGGAGCGCTACGCCGCGCGAGGCATGCCCCTGAATCCAGGCGCCCTGCGCATGGCGCGCATCCCCTCGGGCACCGAGCCCGTGCGCAATCCCCAGGGTTCCGCACCGCTGGTCATCCAGCGATTGGGCCGAGCCCACCTGTTCTTCCTCCCCGGGGTCCCGCGCGAATACCGCGCCCTGGTGGACGGAGAGGTGTTGCCGCGCGTGCGGACCTGGCTCGCCGCCGAGCCCGGTCGCACGTTCCGGGCCTTCCGCCTGCTGAGAACCGTGCGCCTGCCCGAGTCCGTGCTGAACGAGCGGGTGATGCCCCTGGCCCCCAGCCACCCGAGGGTGGTGTTCGGCTTCCGGACGCACGCACCGGAGAACCACCTGAAGCTGATGGCGGAGGCCCCCACGCAGGCGGAGGCCGACGCCGCGCTCGCGGCCGCGGAGGCCGCATGCCGGCAGGTGCTGGGCACGCACGTCTACGGCGCGGATGGCAGCGAATACGCCCCCGTCCTCCTCGACCTGCTGGCGCGCGGCGGCCACACGCTGGCGGTGGCGGAGAGCTGCACGGGAGGCCTCGTCGCGCAGGAACTCACGGCGGTCCCGGGTTCCAGCCGGGTCTTCATCGGAGGGGCGGTCGTCTACTCGGAGAAGATGAAGTCCGCCTGGGTGGGCGTGCCTCCGGACATCCTGGAGAAGCACAGCGCTGTGTCGTCCCAGACGGCGCTCGCCATGGCGGAGGGAGTCCGCGCCGCCTGCGGCGCCACGTTCGGCCTGTCCGTCACGGGCTACGCGGGCCCTGGAGGAGGCACCCCCGAGGACCCCGTGGGCACCGTGTACTGCGGGCTGGCCGGCCCCGGAATGGAGCCCCGCTTCGAGCGGATCTCGCTCGCGGGTGACCGGGACCGGGTCCGCCTGTTCGCCGCGTCCCACGTGCTGGAAATGTTGAGGTTGCACCTGCTCGCCGCCCCCGTGTCGCCATGAGTCGCTCCAAATCAAAGCGTCCCCGTCCGTCCGCCCTGGAAGCGCCGTCCACGGTGCCCCCGGCCACGCCCGAGTCCTCCGCGCAGCTCGCCAGCCCCACGGCGGAGACGGAGCCCACCAGCCCCCCCACGTCGCCGGCCGGAGCAGGAGCACATCCGGTGCGAAGCGCGGTGCGCCTGTGGCTGTCGGCCTACCGGGTGGAGGTGGTGCTGTTCCTCGTCGCGTTCGCGGTGCTGTCCAGCTTCAGCTCGCAGCGCTTCCTCCGGCAGAGCGCCGCGCCGCACTTCATCTACCAGGCGCAGTCCTGGCTGGAGGGGCGGCTCGACGTGGATCCGCGGGTGTTGCCCAACCTGGAGGACTGGGCCTGCGTGCGGCTGGTGGACGGACACAAGGTGCGGTGCGAGGGACGCCCGCTGCGCGATGACCGCTGGTTCGTCAGCTTCCCGTCCTTCCCCGCGGTCGCGATGCTCCCCTTCGTCGCGCTGCACGGCTACCAGTTCAACGACACGTCCTTCGGCGTCTTCGTGGGCGCGCTCGCGGTGGCGCTCTTCTATTCGCTGCTGCGCTTCCTCGCGCAGGAGGGGGAGACCGAGCGCAACCGCAATGACAACGTGGTGCTGTCGCTGGTGCTCGCCTTCGGCACGCTGTTCTTCTACTGCGCCATCCGGGGCGAGGTCTGGTTCGGCGCGCAGGTGATGGGCGTGGCGCTCACGTGTCTGTACGTGCGCAACGCCGTGAAGGCGCGGCGCCCCGTGCTCGCGGGCCTCTTCTTCTCCATGGCCGTGCTCACCCGCACGCCGCTGGTGTTCGCGGGCCTCTTCTTCGTCCTGGAGGCGCTCTGTCCCGGACCGGACCGGCTGGCCCAACTGAAGGCCCTTCCCACCGCGTGGAAGCCCGCCCTCCGCAAGCTGGCACTCTTTGGCGCGGGGGCCGCGCCCCTCGCGGTGCTCGCGGCCGCGTACAACGTCTACCGCTTCGGCAAGCCCGGCGAGTTCGGCCACTCGTACCTCTTCAACAACCGGGTGAACGTGGACATCGACCGCTTCGGGCTCTTCAACATCGAGTACCTGTCGCGCAACCTCCAGGCCGCGTTCCTCAAGCTGCCCCAGGTATCGCTGTCTCCGCTGAAGCTGTCGTACGACCCGCACGGGCTGACGCTGCTGCTCACGCTGCCCCTGCTGGTGTTCCTGCTGGTCCCCCGCACGCGTCCCCGGCTGCACTGGCCCCTGTGGCTGACCGTGGCGGTATGCGCGCTGCCGGGGCTCTTCTACCAGAACACCGGTTACATGCAGTTCGGCTTCCGGTTCAGCCTGGACTACACGCCCTACCTGCTGCTGCTCTTCGCCATTGGTGGATGGTCGCTGCGCAACCGCGCGGTGGTGGCCGTGCTGGCGCTTGGCGTGCTGGTGAACTTCTGGGGGGCCGTGGCCTTCCGTGGCTACACGGAGTTCGTGCGGAACTGGTAGGCCTCCAGGCTCCGGCGGCTTGAATCCGCCGGACCCGAACCGCACATCAAGGGTGACATGCAACCTCCTACCGGCCAGCCCCCTCCAGGCAAGCGTTGGCACACCCGTGAGGACAGCGGCATCCGTCTGGATGCGGCGCTGCGCTGGTGGCACGACGACGAGCCCATCGAGCACCCGAAGATCATCGAACTCTTCAACGCCTCGCTGGTCCTGGATGACGACGGGCGCTACCAGCTCCGCATCGCCCCGGACTGGTGCTACGTCCAGGTGGAGGACGCGGCCTACGAGGTCCGCACCGTGGACGTCACTCCGGACGAGCGTGTGTCCCTGCGCCTGAGCGACCGGACAGCCGAAGCCCTGGACCTGGGGTCGCTCCAGCTCACGCCGGACGGAGTCCTCACCTGCCGCGTGAAGCAGGGCAGGGCGAAGGCCCGGTTCTCCCGGGATGCGCAGTACCAGTTCGGTGAGCTGCTGGAAGAGCGCCCCGGAGGGCACCTGGTGCTGCGCGCGGGCCAACGCCACTGGGAGGTCCCCCTCTCGCTGGATGCGTTCCAAGCCGCGACCTAGGCCGCCGCGGCGTCCGCGGACGGCACGGAGGGCGCGGCGGCGCCCACCAGGTCTCGAGCGAGGGACTCCAGGACGTCGGGGTGCCCCCGCAGCCACTCGCACGCCCGCTCGCGGCCCTGGCCGATGCGCTCACCCCGCAGGCTGAAGTGGCTGCCCGACTTCTCCACCACGCCCGCGCTCACGGCCAGGTCCAGCACCTCGGCGGCGCGGTGGATGCCCGTGCCGTAGAGCACGTCGAACTCCGCCTCCTGGAACGGGGGCGCCAGCTTGTTCTTCACCACCTTCACGCGGGCCCTCGAGCCCACCACCGCGTCGCCTTCCTTGAGGTTGCCCGTGCGGCGGATCTCCATCCGCACCGACGCGTAGAACTTCAGCGCGTTGCCACCCGTCGTCGTCTCCGGGTTGCCGAACATCACGCCAATCTTCATGCGGATCTGGTTGATGAAGATGATGCAGGTGCCGGAGCGGCTCACCGCGCCCGTGAGCTTGCGCAGCGCCTGGCTCATCAGACGCGCCTGGACGCCCATGTGCGCGTCGCCCATCTCTCCTTCGATTTCCGCGCGGGGGACCAGCGCCGCCACCGAATCCACCACGATGAGGTCCACCGCTCCCGAGCGCACGAGCTGCTCGGTGATTTCGAGCGCCTGCTCTCCGGTGTCCGGCTGCGCCACGAGCAGTTCCTCCGTGCGCACGCCCAGCTTGCGCGCGTAGGACAGGTCCAGCGCGTGCTCCGCGTCGATGAAGGCCGCGACGCCTCCCACCGCCTGCACCTGCGCGATGGCGTGCAGGGTGAGGGTCGTCTTGCCAGAGGACTCGTTGCCGAACAGCTCCACCACGCGCCCTCGCGGATACCCCCCCACGCCCAGCGCCCGGTCCAACCCCACCGAACCCGTGGGAATGACCGCCACCTTCTGCTCCGGTGCGTCCGCGCCGAGCGTCATCACCGCGCCTCGGCCGAACTGCTTCTCGATGGACGCCACCGCCGCCGCCACTGCCTTCAACTTCTCCGTCAGCCTGCTCATCTCGTCTGCCTCCCTCGCCGCCCTGCGGGCTGGATGCCTCGGCGGTGGGCAGAGCAACGCCCATGCCGCGCGGGCCTCCAGGCGGAAGGGCCTGCAAGGGCGTCCAGGTTCGCCGGAGCCGTCCGGATTGGCGGAGCGGCGTGGCTGTCTCCCACGCGCTGAGAAGGCGCAAAGGTGAGCGCGTCTCCGCATAAGCAGGCACGACGGGACGTGACAGGCCGGCTTGATGGGATGGAAGGCTTTGCGTTGAATCCCTGGCGCGTCGCGGTGACATCCCTCACGTGAATACGACCCGTGAGAACCTTCCCCATGTGGTCATCCTGGGAGGCGGCTTCGGCGGCCTCTACGCGGCCCGGTACCTGCGAAAGGCAGGGGTTCGCGTCACGATGGTGGACCGTCACAACCACCACCTCTTCCAGCCCCTGCTGTACCAGGTGGCCACGGCGACGCTGAGCCCCAGCGACATCGCCGCGCCACTGCGGGGGATGCTCGGACGCAATCACGTCCAGGTGCTGCTCGCGGAAGTCACTGGCGTGGACACCACGCGCAAGCACGTCCTCCTGGCGGATGGCGAGCTGGCGTACGACTTCCTCATCGTCGCCACCGGGGCGACGCACTCGTACTTCGGCAATGACGCCTGGTCGCGACACTCGATGGGATTGAAGACCGTCGAGGACGCGTTGGAGATCCGCCGCCGCGTGCTGCTCGCCTTCGAGCAGGCCGAGCGCGAACCGGACCCCGAGCGCCGCCGCGCGCTGCTCACCTTCGCCATCATCGGCGCGGGGCCCACGGGCGTGGAGCTGGCGGGGGCGCTGGCGGAGATCAGCCGCAATTCCTTGTCGGGCGACTTCCAGAACATCGACCCACGGGATGCGCGCGTCATCCTCATCGAGGGCATGGACCGCGTGCTGCCCACCTACCCCGAGAACCTCTCGGCGGAGGCCCGCCGGGTGCTGGAGGGGCTCGGCGTGGAGGTCCGTACGGGCACCCGGGTCACGAACATCGACGCCGCGGGCGTGGACATGGGCCCCGAACATCTGGCGGCCCGCACGGTGCTCTGGGCCGCGGGAGTGGAGGCCTCGCCTGTGGCCCGCTCGCTCGGCGTGACGCTGGACAGGGCAGGGCGCGTCCCGGTGACGCCCGAACTCACCGTGCCCGGGCATCCCGACATCTTCGTCGTGGGGGACCTGGCGCTCGTGAAGCAGGAGGACGGAAGCGCGGTCCCGGGAGTGGCGCCCGCGGCGATGCAGGAGGGAAAGCACGCGGTGCTCAACCTCCGCCGCCAGCTCGCGGGTCAGCCCATGCAGCCCTTCCGCTATTGGGACCGGGGAACCTACGCCGTCATCGGCAGGGGCCATGCGGTGGGCGTGGCCTTCCGCCGGGTGAAGCAGTCCGGCTTCGTCGCGTGGTTGGCCTGGCTCTTCATCCACATCACCTTCCTCATCGGCTTCCGAAGCAAGCTGGCCGTGCTGCTCAACTGGGCGTACGCGTACCTGACCTTCGGCAGGTCCGCGCGCATCATCACCGGCCCTGCTCCCCGTCTGGAGGAGCGGGGCGTGCAGTCCCTGCCCGCCAGTGGAACGTCAGTTGTTGCCGGCGGGGAACCCGCGGCTCCCGTCGTCCTCGGAGGCCTGGTTCCAGACCGCGGCGGGGCGGGGTGAGGCATTCAGCGCGCCCCGGGTATTGGTGTGGAGCCAGCCCCGGCGGTCCATCATCCGGCAATCGATGGCCAGTTGCATGTCCACGGTCTCGATACGCCCGTGTCCCTCCAGGTCCGCGCGCGTCAGCGCGAGCTTGAGGATGCGGTCATGAGCCCGCGCGGACAGGCCAAAATGAGTGACCGCGCGCTCCAGTTGCTTCTCCGCGGAGGGTGACAGCACGCAGTAGCGGCGCAGCAGGTGCGAAGGCATCTGGGCATTGCAGTGCACCCCTGGCGTGTCTTGGAACCGGACGCGCTGCCGTTCGCGCGCGGCCTCCACGCGCTGGCGGTAGTAGTGGCTTGGCAGCTCCTGGCTCTTCTCCGCGAGGTGGTGGTACTCCACCGGCCGCGTCTGCACGGTGATGTCGATGCGGTCCAGCAGCGGCCCGCTGATGCGCGAGTGGTAGCCGAAGATGCGGTGCTCGAGGCAGGTGCACGTGCGGCCGGGGACGTTGAAGTAGCCGCACGGGCAGGGATTCATCGCCGCCACCAGCATGACCCGGCAGGGATAGGTGATGTGCTGGGTGGCCCGCGCCAGATGGATGGCGCCTTCCTCCAGGGGCTGGCGCAGCACCTCCAGCACGTTCTTCCGGAACTCCGGCAACTCGTCGAGGAACAGCACGCCGTGGTGGGCCAGGGACAGCTCCCCTGGACGGGCCATGGGACCTCCTCCCACGAGCCCCGCATCGGACAGCGTGTGATGGGGCGCGCGAAACGGACGCTCGCGGATCAGCGCCTGCTCGTCTCCCAGCAGCCCCTGGATGGAGTAGACCTTCGTGACCTCCAGCGCCTCGTCGAACGTCATCTCGGGCAGGATGCCTGGCAGCCGTCGCGCCAGCATCGTCTTGCCCGAGCCCGGAGGTCCGGCCATCAGGATGTTGTGGCCCCCCGCCGCGGCGAGCTCCAACGCCAGCTTCAATTCCGGCTGTCCCCTGACGTCGGCCATGTCCGCGGACACCGCGCGAGGACCGCTCACCGAGGTCCCCGTGCGCATCAGCGGCGTCAGCGGGGCCTTGCCGGTGAGGTGGCCCACGGCCTCTTTCAGGTGGGCCACGGACAGCACCTGGAGGCCCTCCACCAGCGCCGCCTCCGCCGCGTTGGCCGCCGGCACCATGACTCCCTGGAAGCCGCCATTCCGGGCCGCCACGGCCAGCGGAAGCACGCCCTTGATGGCCTTGATGGAGCCATCCAGCGACAGCTCCCCGCCAAAGAGATACCGCTCCAGCGGTTCCTCCTCCATCAACCGCGCCGCGGCCAGGACGCCCAACGCGATGGGCAGCTCGAAGGCCGCCCCTTCCTTGCGGATCTCCGCGGGCGCCAGGTTGACCGTGATCCGCTTCTGCGGAAGGTCGAAGCCCGCGTTCTTCAGCGCGGAGACCACCCGGACCTTCGACTCCCGGGCCGCGCCCTCAGGCAGCCCCACGACGTTGAAGTAGGGCAGCCCGAGCGCCATGTCGACCTCGCACTCCACCACCACCGCGTCGATGCCCATCAATGCCCCCGACCGCACCCTCGCCAGCATCCGCTCCCCCTTCCAACCCGTACGAGAGGAGGGGAGAGCAATGCCCGTACCGGCGCGCCTCGCTCTCAGGCGGCCCGCCGCGGCCATCCCGCGCGGCAGACGTCGGGTCCCGAGCGGGGACATGGGGGCCTGAAAAGAAGAAGCCCGCTGGCGTCGGAACGCCAGCGGGCTTCGGATGGAATCGGTGACGGCGTGTCCGCGCGTCAGCCCTGACGGAAGGCGCGGATCAGGGCGTCGGCGGGGCAGGGGGCGCGGGCGGCGCACCGTCCGGCGTGGCCTGCGTGCCCTGGATGACCGCGTTCTGGGGAAGCTCGGTGGCCATGCCCAGGATCTTCGCTCCCGCGGCACGGGCGCCATCCAGCGCCACCACGAGCTTGCCGTAGTTCGCCGCGTCATCCGCCATGAAGAAGACGACCTTCTCGTCCGGCTTCTTGGCGTTCAACATCCGCTTGAGGCGGGCGATGTAGTCCGAAGCGGGGATCTGCTCCGTGTTGATGGAGTAGGCGCCGCTCTTGTCCACCTGCACGACGATCTGCTGATCATCGGGCTCCGGCGGCGGCTGGTTCTCCTCAACCTCCGTCTCCGGGACGCGGACGAGGATGTCCTTCTCCAGGAGGGGCGTCACCACCATGAAGATGATGAGGAGCACCAGCACCACGTCCACCAGGGGCGTGACGTTGATCTCCGAGTTCGGCGCGGACGCGGGCTTGACCCACTGACGCTGCTTGTGTCCTCGGGACATTACTTCTTCTCCTCCACACCCAGGGCGATCTGCTTCGCCTTCGCCTTGCGGGCCGTGTCCAGCACCTTGCGCACGTCACCCACGTTCAGGGCGTTGTCGCCCTTCAGGAGGATCTTCTTGCCGGGATCCTTCACCAGCTCCGCGGCGATCTTCTCCTGGAGCCCCTTCTCGTCGACCTCATCGTTCTCCACGAACATCTTCTTGTCCGGGGTGATGGAGAGGATCAGCGGATCGGCGTCCGTCTTGCCTTCCTTCTCGATCTCCGTGGCCTTGGGCAGCTCCACGGACTTGCCGCGCTGGAGCATGGGCGTCACGACCATGAAGATGATGAGGAGCACCAGCACCACGTCCACGAGTGGCGTGACGTTGATCTCGCTCTTGATGCCCCCTTTGGGGCCTGCTGACATTCCCATGCGTGCACCTGTATCCGGGAAGGAACGCCCACCCCGGGGCAGCGCGGCTTCTCAGCCGGACCGCCCACATGGGTGGGGACGTCCCAGGGTGGGGCTGCGACTAGGCGTGCGACGAACCGCCGCCCACGTGCCGGGCCACCACGTCCAGGAACTCGTTGGAGGACTCGGAGATGTCCACGGAGCGGGCATCCACCCAGCCCTGCAGGAAGTTGTAGGCCATCACGGCGGGGATCGCCACGAGCAGACCGAACGCCGTGGTGATGAGCGCCTCGGAGATACCAGCGGAGATCGTCGCCAGACCGCCGGAGCCCGCGGCCGCCATGAGCTGGAAGGCGTTCACGATACCCATCGTGGTGCCCAGCAGACCGACGAACGGCGCCGTCGAACCGACCGTGGCCAGCAGGCCCAGGCCGCGCTTGAGGCTCTGCACCTCGCGCTGCGCCTGGCGCTCCAGCGCGCGGGCCACGGACTCCACCGCCAGGTCCTTGTTCCCGGGGGTGATGCGGTACGCCGTCAGGCCGGAGTTGATGACGCGGCCCAGGTGGCCCACGTCCTTGCCCAGGTTGGTGTTCGCCGCGGTCGTCAGGTCGCCCTTCGCGAGGATGGCGCCCATCTTGGCGGCGAAGTTGCGGCTGTCCGAGCGGGTCTTGCGGAAGACGATGATCCGCTCCGCCATGACGACCAGCGACGCCACCGACATGATGGCGAGGGTGAAGATGATCATGCGGGCGAAGAGGCCCGTGTGGTGCCAGATATCAAGCAGGGTAAATTGCATGGCTGTGGAGCGCTCCTCCTCACGAGCGCGAGGTGATGTTCGGCGGACTGCTCAAGCGGGACTGCCTGCTTTGGATCAGCGCGGCAGCTTCAGGTTGAAGTTGAACGTGTACTGCACTTCGACCGGCCTGCCCTGGAACGTGACCGGCTTGTAACGTGAGGCAGTGAGCACGTCCATCACGGCCTGCTCCATGTGAGGGAGCGGCTTGATCGTGCGGCAGCGCTCGACCTTTCCCTCGGTCGTGATGACGCACTTCACGATCATCAGGCCCTGCACGCGCGCTTCAATGGCCTCACGCGTATAGGAAACCTCCGGACCCGCGATCTTCTCCGGACGCGTCATGCCCTGGCCGAACGCCAGCACGTCCGTGCCCGTTCCACCCAGTTGACCGCCCACCACGCCACCGATCACGCCGCCCACCACGCCACCCACCACACCGCCCGCGACGCCACCTTCCACGCCACCCTCGACCTCGGACTCGCTCGCCTCCTCTTCCTCGGGCTCCGGCGCGGTCTCGGTCTCCTGCGGCTTCTGCTGCGGGATCTCCTTCGGCTGCACGATCACGTCCTTGGGCTTCTTGGGCGTGACCTTCTTCTCCGTCTTCGGCTTCGACGCCGGGGGAGGCGGAGGAGGCGGAGGAGGCGGAGGCGCCATCGTGGCCTTCAGCGTGACCTCGACCTCCTTCTCCTCCACGGGAGGCGGACGCGTGGAGAGATAGGCCACAAGACCCAGCAGGCCAACGTGGAGCAGCGTGGACACGCCAGCACCCACGCCGAACCGCGACCTGGGTCCTTGCCCGCGGTCAAGGACTGAATCGAACATGCAAGTAACTCCTCTTCACCAGTGGACTACCCGTCCCCGCCATGCCCGGATTGAAGGGCGGCCACCATACAGAAAAGGGTTCCGGGTTCAAGCAACCGTGTCTGGCGCCGCTGCGTGATCGCGCCAATGCCCCACTGGTCACCAAAAAGCAACGGTCTATTGACAACTGCTTGACCTCGGCTATTTTCCCGAGTCATTTTCGGTTGCAGCCCACCTTGGAGGGGTTTGGTATGCAAGTGAAACAAGTACTTCGGGAAACCGGAGTCGTCCTTGCTGCGGGTCTGTTGTACGGATCCGCGGCTTTCGCGCAGTCCAGCGTCATCATCGGCACTGTCATCAATACTGAGGACAAGAAGCCGGCAGCCGATGTCGTTGTGACCGCCACCTCGCCCAACCTGCAGGGCGAGCAGACCGTGGTTACCGACGCACAGGGTAACTACCGTATTCCCCAGCTCCCGCCGGGCACGTATACGTTGCGGTTCGAGAAGGAGACGTTCAAGCCTTACGCCCGCCCCGAAATCCAGTTGCTCCTCAACCGCACCATCCGCGTGAACGTGGAGCTCCTGCCGGACTCCTTCACGCAGACGGTGGACGTCATTGGTACGCCGCCGACGATCGACGTCGGTTCGACGAACCAGGGCGTCAACGTTGATCAGGAGTTCATCAAGCGCATCGCGGTGGCCCGTCCGGTCGGCAAGGGCGGCGCGACGCGCTCGTTCGAGTCCCTGGCCGAGCTCGCCCCGGGCGCCCAGTCCGACCAGTACGGCGTGTCCATCAACGGCACGACCTCGCCCGAGAACGGCTACGTGGTGGACGGTCTGTCCACGAACGACCCGGCCTTCGGCGTGAACGCCAGCCCGCTCAGCATCGAGTTCGTGCAGGACGTGAACATCATCACCGGCGGTTACATGCCGGAGTTCGGTCGCTCCACGGGCGGTGTGATCAACGCGGTGACCCGGTCCGGTTCCAACGAGTTCCACGGCTCCGTGTTCGCCAACTGGACGCCGGGCGCCCTGGAAGGCAACCGCAAGCTGGTCATCGAGGACGGCACCACGATCACCGGCCTGAACGCCCTGAGCAACCTGGGCGACTTCGGCGCCACCCTCGGTGGTCCCATCCTCAAGGACAAGCTCTGGTTCTTCGCCGGCTTCGCGCCGTCGTTCCAGCGCTACGAGCACACCCGCGCGCTCAACGCCTTCACGCTGAATGACGACGGCGATGTGGCGACGGATGCGAACGGCTTCAGCGTCGTCCAGCAGATCCCGGGCTCCGAGCGGAAGTACTTCGCCGACTCCCGCACGATCCAGTTCATGGGCAAGCTGACGTACCTCATCAACCAGGACCACAACGTGTCGTTCGCCCTGAACGGCACCCCGACCGTGTCGGGTGGTCTGGGCAAGCTGCAGATCAGCCCCCGCTCGGGTGGTCTGCCGGCCGCGCAGAACACGCGTCCCGAGGACATCGGCAACACCGAGAACCGCGCCAACACCACGGCACTCGCCCTCAAGTACGCGGGCGCGTTCATGGAGAAGAAGATCCTGGTCGACGCCAACCTCGGTTGGTTCCACCAGACTGCCTCCACGCCTCCGGCGGACGGTAGCGCCATCGGCTCGACGGACGGCCTGGCCGGCTACGCGCTCGCGCGGTACTCGACCACGCGTCCCCTGACGATGTTCGAGAACGTCCCGAACGCCGACCAGTACTGCGGCGTGACGGATGCGGAGCGGGCTGTCCGCTGCCCCGTGACGAACTACTACGTCGGCGGCCCTGGCTTCATGTCCGAGGCCACCCTGGACCGCTACCAGATCAACGCGAAGGCCACCTACCTTCTGAACGCCCTGGGGACGCACGTCTTCAAGGCGGGCGTGGACACCGAGTTCCTGTCCTACGACCAGAAGAAGGCCTACTCCGGCAGCGTGTTCCTGCAGGAGTCGCGCACGTCGTACAACGGCTCGACCATCAAGATCTGGTCGGACAACCGCCGCTACGGCTACCAGACGGCCCCGGACACCCCGGTGTTCGAGACCCTGCAGCAGTCCTCGACGAGCGGCACCACCATCGGTGGCTTCCTCCAGGACAGCTGGTCCATCGCCAACCGCGTCACCCTGAACCTGGGCGTCCGGTACGACGTGCAGTCGATGTACGGCGGCGACGGCAACCTGGCCCTGAAGCTCGGCAACCAGTGGTCGCCCCGCATCGGCGCCGTGGTGGATCCGTTCGCCAACGGCCGCGCGAAGCTGTTCGTGAACTTCGCCCGGTACTACGAGCAGGTTCCGCTCAACATGATGGACCGCGCCTTCCCGGGTGAGCGCCGCTTCAGCGCGCGTCGCTTCTTCTCGGAGCCGGGTGCCGCGGGCGGTTGCGATCCGTCCACGCTCGAGGGTCAGCGCGGCAACTGCGCGTCCGACCAGTTCATCGTGCCGCGCGCGGAGAGCACCTCCAACGCGAACCAGCTCTACAGCGGCGGTCTGGTGCAGAACGAGCCGGTCGATCCGGACATCGAGCCCCAGTCCTCCGACGAAATCGTGGTCGGCGGCGAGTACGAGCTCCTGGCGAACACCCGCCTGGGCGCGACGTACACGCACCGCGACATGAACAAGGTCATCGAGGACATGAGCCGCGATGACGGCAACACGTACTTCCTCGGCAACCCTGGCAGCGGCTTCGCCAAGGAGTTCCCGACGCCGGTGCGTGACTACGACGCGGTCACCGTCTACCTGAACCGCACGTTCACGGACGGCTGGCTGGCGCAGGCGAGCTACACGTGGTCCCGCCTGTACGGCAACTACCCCGGTCTGTTCCGTCCGGAGAACAACCAGCTCGACCCGAACATCCTCGCGGACTTCGACCTGGTGGCCCTCCTGAACAACCGCACGGGTCTGCTGCCCTTCGACCGTACGCACGCCATCAAGGTGTTCGGCGCCAAGGAGTTCAACATCTCCAACGCGCTGTCGGCGAGCATCGGTCTGTCCTACCGCGGCAACTCCGGTACGCCCATCAGCTACCTCGGCGCGTACCCGGGCTACGGCCAGGATGAGACGTTCATCCTGCCGCGCGGCAGCGGCGGTCGCACCCCGTGGATCAACAGCGTTGACTCCAACGTGGGCGTGAACTACCGCGTGAGCAAGGACAGCGTGGTGTCCTTCACCCTGGACGTGTTCAACCTCTTCAACTTCCAGGGCGTGGACAGCGTCGACGAGTCCTACACGTTCACCGAGGTCCTGCCGATCTACAACCCGGCCACGAAGACCGCCGGTACGCAGGCGGATCTCCCCACGGGTGTTCCGATCGCGGGCGCTCCGGGCGAGTTCCTGACCCAGGAAGACGTGAACAAGAACTTCAAGAACCCGGACCGTTACCAGGCCCCGCGGCAGATCCGCTTCGGTGTCCGGTACACGTTCTAACCACCTGACCACATGAGGAAGATCAGCAACATGCGCAAGAGCATTCTTTCGACCGTGGTGATGCTTGGGCTCGCGGGCGGCCTCGCCGCTTGCGACTCCGAGCAGCCGGATCCCGGGTGCATCGTTCAGGACGCCTCGTTCGCTACCTGGTGGGCGAAGTTCGATGCGGTGGACGCTCCGCAGGGCACCTGCGAGGACTTCGAGCCGCTGGTGGGTGATGAGCTGGGTGTCTGGAAGTTCGCGGACCCGGTGGCCAACACGGCCATCCTGGTCCTCCGGCCGCTGAGCCTGGCCGCCCTGGGCAAGTTCGACACGGACAGCACGGCTGCCGGGTTCGACAAGCTCCAGGCGACGGGCAGCCTGACCACCGGCAAGGACGCGGATCAGTTCTGCACCGCGGACGGCTTCTCGGTGGCGGGTGTCGAGGCGACGCAGGGTGACTTCGCGTCGGCGCCGCAGTCCATCTCGTACCAGTTCGGCAAGGTGCGCGTGTACTCGAGCCCGAGCGCTCCTGGCACGCAGATGACCGGCGAGCTGACCTACACGGTCAACGGGTGCACCGCGCACTACGTGATGCGTGCGGTGTGGCCGGCGACTGGCTGCGACCCGTCGCTGGACCCGACCGTCGAGGAGAACTTCCCCTCGACGTGCGGTGCGGGCTCGGGCATGAACCCGGACTTCGATCTGGTCTGCGACGCCGAGACTGAGTACTGCACGCCTGCCAAGGCGATCCCGTCGTTCAAGTAGTCGGCACTGACCGACCTTGAAGGCCAACGCGGCCCCGGCAGCCCCTCCCCCACGCGGGAGTGGCGGTCCGGGGCCGCGCTGTTGTTAGGTGTCTGGAATCCACGTCGGGAGGACCATGGAGGGCCGTTACGAACTCATCGAGCATGTCTGCTCACTGCTGGCGGACGAAGCCGGGACGCTCCGCAAGGAGGCGCCCTACCGGGTCGCGCTCTGCTACCCGAGCCCCTACCACGTGGGCATGAGCTCGCTGGGCTACCAGGCCATCTACCGGGAGGTGCATTCGCACCCGGGCGCGACCGCCGAGCGCGTCTTCCTTCCCGATGATGTCGAGACATACAAGAGAACACGGACGCCATTGTTTACCTGGGAATCCCAGGCATCCGTGTCTGGCTTTGAAATGCTTGCCTTTTCAGTCGCCTATGAATTGGAGCTTTCAGGCTTGTTCACGATGTTGGATTTGTCTGGTTTGCCAGTTCTTTCGGCGGAACGGGATGCCAGACATCCGCTGGTGGTGGCGGGCGGTCCGCTGACGTTCTCCAACCCGGACCCGCTGGAGCCCTTCGTGGACGTGCTCGTCCAGGGGGAGGCGGAGGATTTGATCCACGTGCTGCTGGAGGCCGCGGCCTCCATGGAGCGCGAGGCGCTGCTCGATTACCTGGCGAAGGTCCCCGGCTTCCGGGTGCCCGGGCGGGGTGGGGCGCGCTACCACGTGGCGAAGGCGACGGACGCCCGGCTGCCGGCGCGCACGCAGATCATCACGCCCCACACGGAGCTCCGGTCGATGTTCCTCATCGAGCCGGAGCGGGGCTGCTCCCGCGGCTGCCACTACTGCGTCATGCGCCGCACCACGAATGGCGGCATGCGCACGGTGCCCCCGGAGCGCATCCTGTCGCTCATCCCCGAGCACGCGAAGCGCGTGGGGCTGGTGGGCGCGGCGGTGACGGACCACCCGCGCATCGTGGAGCTCCTGCGCACCATCGTGGACTCGGGGCGCGAGGTGGGCGTGTCCTCGCTGCGCGCGGACCGGCTCACGCAGGAGCTGGTGGATCAGCTCCGGCGGGGCGGGGCGACGAACCTCACGGTGGCCGCGGACGGGGCGTCCCAGAAGATGCGGGACCTGGTGGACCGCAAGCACTCCGAGGAACAGATTGTCCGCGCGGCCCGGTTCGCGCGCACGGCGGGCATGAAGCAGCTCAAGGTCTACAACGTGGTGGGCCTGCCCCATGAGGAGGACGCGGACATCGACGAGCTGATCCGCTTCACCACGGAGCTGTCGCGCATCCTGCCGGTGGCGCTGGGGGTCGCGCCCTTCGTGGCCAAGCGCAACACGCCGCTGGACGGGGCGCCCTTCGCGGGGCTTCGCGAGGTGGAGAACAAGCTGGAGCGCCTGCGCAAGGGGCTGCGCGGGCGGGCGGAGGTGCGGCCGACGTCCGCGCGCTGGGCCTGGGTGGAGTACATGCTGGCCCAGTGCGGTCCGGAGGCGGGGCTCGCGGCGATGGACGCCTGGCGCGCGGGGGGCAGCTTCGCCGCGTGGAAGCGGGCCTTCCAGGAGCGCGGGTGCGAGCCGTACATGGCCCGCCGGGTGGAGGACGGGCGGCGCCAGCCCACGGTGTGGCCCATCGTGCCGGGCCGCCCGCCGCCCCAGCCGTCCGCCGCCTGACGGGGCCCGCAAAGGCCGTATTCGCCGGGCTCCGCTTTCGCTAGAAGACGGCAAGGCGGGGCCGATGGCCGGCACTCGCATGGCCTCGGAGAGCATCTGGTGAGCACGCAGCGCGTGGAAAAGTCGTGGCAGAAGACGGGCCTCAAGGACTACTCGACGGAGGCCCTGCTGGGCACGCTGGGGCACTACGGCGTCCCCGTGGGCGAAGAGGACTACCGCAAGCTGGCGGAGTCCGCCTATCCGCTCGGCATCGCCCAGCAGTGGGCGGCGAAGTGGAAGGGCACCGGCCCCTTCAAGGACTACGTCGTGGCCGCGGCCGTGGAGCTGTGGCGCCGGTGGATGCCGGACCGCGTGTCCCCGCAGGAGTTCACCACCGCCCTGGCGACGCTGATGCAGGTGCTGGTGCACAAGCTCAACGGCGCGAAGGAGGCCCCGGTGGCCTCCGCCTTCGAGCACGTGAAGAGCCTGCGCTCCAAGCTGGCGGTGGATGACAAGGGCGCGCTGCCCCAGCCCTTCCTCCAGGAGGCGCTGGCGCCCTTCTCGGAGAAGGACGCGGAGCTGTTCGACAGCCTGGCGGAGTCGCTGGCCGCGCAGGGGCACCTGGACGACGCCACGACGTTCGCGGAGGTGGAGGAGTTCCTGCTGCCCGACCGGCGCGGCATCTCCCAGGCGGTGGTGCGCGCCGCGAAGGGCGAGCGCGAGCCCGCCATCCAGGACCTCAAGAACCTCATCCACGACACGGCGCGCGCGCCCATCTCGCGCCTGCTGGCGGTGGACGGCCTCATCCACCTGCAGGCCTGGATTGACGCGAACGTCGAGGGCCGCGGCCTGCTGGCGGAGGCGGAGAAGGCCAACGACATCCACCTGGCGCTGGACCTGGTGCCCCGCCTGGAGCACGTCTTCAAGCAGCAGAACGACCGGTCCGCGCTCCTGGAGCTGATGGGCACGCAGGAGCGGCTGGAGGCCCTGCACGACAAGATGCACCCGGGGCACCGGGCGCACCGTCACCAGCACGCGCAGCCGCAGCGCCGCCGCTAGCCGGCCGGCTTCAGGTCCCCGTGCGCCGGGGGCTCCGGGCTTCCGGGGCCTCGGGCGCCTGGGGGGCGCTGGCCGCGGCGGGCGTCGCGCCTTCCGCGTCCGGGGTGACGGGCTTCACGCCGGGCTTCTCCGGCGCCGCGCGCTTGAGCTTCACGGTGACGACGCCGGGCACGCCCTCCGCCACGTCGCGCACGGGCACCACGGCGCCCACGGTGGTGTAGCGGATGGCGCCCGTCTGGGTGAAGGCGTGCTTGAGGGCGTACTCCTTCGCGCGGGGGAGGAACCACTCGCGCACCCGGGGCAGGGGCAGGGCGTGCAGCTCCCCCTGCGTGAGGAACACGTACAGCATCAGGTCCGCGCCGCTGTAGAGGAAGCAGCCCGGCGTGTCCTTCTCCAGGTTGGAGATGAGCTCGAAGAAGTAGCGGCGGCGGGTGGCCTGGCGGTCGCCCTTCACTTCAATGCCGCGCACCTCTCCGGAGGGCAGCTCCCAGAGCAGGTCCACGCCCCGATGCTGGAAGCGCGGGTCCAACTGCACGTCGTGCACGCGCGACCCGGGCTCCGTCTCCAGGAGCCACGCGCGGGCGTGCTGCACGGCCCGGTCGGCCGCGCCCTGCACGCCCCGCATGCTGAAACTGCGGCCTCCCATCGCGGCTAGCGGCGCAGCTCGACGCCGGAGGCCACGAGCTGCACCTCGCGGGGCTTGCCGTCGGTGCCGCGGGGGACGATGGCGCCTTCCGCCTCGTAGTGCTTCGCGTGGGCGTCGCTCAGCTCCGCGACCTTCACCACGCCCTCCACGCGCGCCTGCGAGCCCGCCGAGTCCAGCGGGACGAAGAAGCCGTAGTCCTTGAACGTCACGCGCACGCCGGGGCTCTTGGCGTCCTGGGCCAGCTCCATCCAGCAGCCCTTCTTCTCACACGCCTTGCGCACCTGGCCCTCCACGCGCACGACCTTGCCGTCGTGGGCCTGGGGCTTCGCGAGCAGCTCCGACAGCTTCACCGTCTTCTCGCCCTTGAGGGGCTCGCCGCGGGTGAGCGTCCAGTCGCCAGGGTTCGCGGCCTTGGCGGCCTCGGGCGCCTTCGCGTCGGCGGGGTGGTGGCAGTCGCTCGACGCGGCCTCGGCCTTGGCGGCGGGCTTGGGCGTCTTGTCCGCCGCGAGGGCCACGAGGGGGGCGGCGACCAGCATCACGAGGGCAGTGCGGAGCATGTGCATGCCCGTCCGCTTAGCCCAGGTTTCCAGGGCCGGGCAAGGCGCCCCTTCCATCCTCGCGACTTGTCCCGCACACTCGGCGCGAGGTGCGCATGAAGGTCACCATCCCCGCTCCCAACCGCCGGTTGGGCACATTCGAATGGCTCGGGCTCGTCGGGCTGGGTGGGCTGCTCGTGGGGCGCTACGTCCCCGTGGCCCGCATCATCCCGTTCTGGGGCTGTGTGCTTCGCGAGCACACGGGCTGGCCCTGCCTGGGCTGTGGGCTCACCCGCGTGGCGGACCGCGTCGCGCACTTCAACATCCCCGGGGCGTGGGAGGCCAACCCCCTGGGCACCGTGTGCGCGCTCCTGTTCGCGCTGGCCGCGGTGGCGACGGTGCTGCACTTCCTCTTCGCGATGCCCATCCCGGAGGTGGAGCTGGAGGAGCGCGAGTGGCGGTGGGTGCGCATCGCGTTCCCGCTGGTGTTGCTGGTCAATTACGCCTACGTCGTGGTGCACACCCGTTTCCCGCACCTGCTGTCCTGAAGGGCGGGGCCCCTGTCCTCTTCCGTGCTCTCCGCCTTCCTCCTGCTGGGCTACCTCTGCGGCTCCGTCCCCTTCGGCGTGCTGCTGACGCGGTGGCTGCGCGGGGTGGACGTGCGCGCCAGCGGCAGCGGCAACATCGGCGCCACCAACGTCACGCGCGTCGCCGGCAAGAAGCTGGGCGCGGTGGTGCTGCTGCTGGACGCGCTCAAGGCCGTGCTGCCCGTGGCGCTGGCCGTGCACTT
This sequence comes from Corallococcus sp. AS-1-6, assembly GCF_020037015.1. Taxonomy (GTDB): domain Bacteria; phylum Myxococcota; class Myxococcia; order Myxococcales; family Myxococcaceae; genus Corallococcus. Next base: position 24,612 of record NZ_JAIQDE010000030.1, read on the forward strand.
CATGCCCGGGGATGCGCGCGCGCACGCGCTGGTGGGCCTGGCCGCGGTGCTGGGGCACGTGTACCCGGTGTGGCTCAAGCTCCAGGGCGGCAAGGGCGTGGCCAGCGCGCTGGGCGTGCTGGTGGTGCTGGTGCCCAAGGCGGCGCTCGCGGGGGCCATCATCTACGGGCTGGTGGTGGCCCGCTGGCGCGTGAGCTCCGTGGGGTCGCTGTCCGCGGCGGTGGTCGCCATCGCCACCGCGTTCTTCACCGCGCCCGCCCGCGAGTACGTGCTGCTCACCGCCGGGCTATTCGTCCTGATGCTCTGGACGCACCGGAGCAACCTCCAGCGGCTCGCCCGGCGCACCGAGCACCGGCTTTGAGCCGGGGGGCAGCGGCGGGGCGCGGTAGCCCAGCAGCGTGCAGGGGATGGGGCCGTTCCACACGTCGCGCCGGGCCATGGGGCGCGCGTGGAAGGCGCTCTCGAAGGCGGGGTTGCCGGACAGCACCCAGACGCGCCAGCCCGGCAGCGCGCGCAAGCTGTCGCCCAGCTTGAAGTAGAAGGTCTTCATGCCCTTCTGGCCGCCGGAGCCCAGCCGGTCTCCGTAGGGTGGGTTGGTGAGGACGAGCCCGCCGCCCTCGGGCAGGGGCGGGAGCTTCGTCGCGTCGCCCTCCGCGAGCGTTATCTCCTCGCCCAGCCGCGCCGCCTTCACGTTGCGGTCCGCGGCCTCCAGGGCCTCGTCGCTCTTGTCGAAGCCGAGGATGGGGACCTCCACCTTGCGCTCGTTGCGCCGCGCGTCCGCGCGCAGGTCCGCGAGCAGCTCCTTCGCGCGCGCGCCCAGGTGCGGCCAGCGCTCCACCGCGAAGCTCCGGTTGATGCCCGGGGCCCGCTTGCGCGCGATGAGGCCGCCTTCGATGACGAGGGTGCCCGAGCCGCACATGGGGTCCACCAGCGCCTCCGTGCCGGTGTAGCCCGCCGCGCGCAGCAGGGCCGCGGCCAGGTTCTCCTTCAGGGGCGCGGGGGTGGGGCGCACGCGGTAGCCGCGCCGGTGCAGGGGCTCGCCGCACAGGTCCAGGGAGAGGGACAGCTTCTCCTTCACCAGGTGCGCCACCACGGACACGTCCGGGTTGCGCGTGTCCACGTCCGGCCGCGAGCCCAGCTTGTCGCGCAGGCGGTCCACGATGGCGTCCTTCACCTTCAGCGCCACGAAGCCGGAGTGCGCGTGCTCGGTGTCCTTGAGGTTCGCGTCCACGGCGAACGTCACGTTCGTGGTGAGGTGCTCCTCCCACGGCACGCTGGCCACCGCGTCGTAGAGCCCCTGGGCCCCCTTCGCGTCGAACTCGCTCAGCGGGTAGAGCACGCGCATGGCGATGCGGGACCAGAGGCAGACGTTGAGGGCCTCGTCGAGCGCGGCCATGAAGCGCACGCCGCCCCGGTCCTGGCGGATGCGCTTCGCGCCGAGTTCCTTCAACTCCTCGGCGAGCAGGTCCTCGGTGCCGCGCGCGGCGGTGGCGAATAGGGCAAGACGTTCAGCCATGGTGCACCGCCCTTAGACGACCCGGGGGCGATTGGGAACTGCTCAGGTGGCCACGACCTCGTACATCGTGAAGGTGGCGTCCTCCTGGGACGCGCTGGCCCCCTTCGCCCGCTGGAAGTCCTCCGACTGGAAGTAGGCCTTCAGGGCGTCCCGGTCCTTCCAGCGGGTGACGAGCAGGATTTCAGGCGAGCGCTCGAACGAGCGCAGCACCTCCAGGCCCAGGAAGCCCGGGTAGCCGTCCACGCGCCGCGAGCGCTCCTGGAGCCGGTGCACCCAGCCGTCGGCCTCTTCGGGGGATGCGCGGAAGCGGGAGATGGCGACGATCATGACCGGGGAGAAACCCCGGGGGACGGAGGTCCGTTCCCCGGGGCGTGAAGGGGTGGGGGCCTACATCGCCCCGGCGCCGGGCATCTCGCCCAGGCCGCGCAGCAGCACCTCGCGGGGCTTGGCGCCGTCCGCGGGGCCCACCACGCCGTCGCGCTCCATGCGCTCGATCATGCGCGCCGCGCGGTTGTAGCCGATGCGCATCTTGCGCTGGAGCATGGAGATGGAGACGGAGCGCATCTCGCTGACCGCCGCGAGCGCCTGGTCGTAGAGTTCGTCGGACAGCTCGTCCTCCTCGCCACCGCCGCCCTCGCCCTCCTCGTCGCGCGGCTTGAGGATGGACTCGTCGAAGACGGGCTTGCCCTGGGCCTTGAGGTGGTCCACCGCCTTCTTGATTTCGTGCTCGGAGACGTAGGCGCCGTGCACGCGCTGCAGGTGGGCGCTCGTGGGCGGCATGATGAGCATGTCGCCCATGCCCAGCAGGGCCTCCGCGCCCACCGTGCCCAGGATGGTCATCGAGTCCGGCTTGGAGCGCAGCATGAAGCTGATGCGCGTGGGGAAGTTGGCCTTGATGATGCCCGTGACGACGTCCGTGGACGGACGCTGGGTGGCGACCATCAGGTGGATGCCGGCCGCGCGCGCCATCTGCGCGAGGCGCGCCACGTAGGTCTCCACCTCGCGGCTGGCGACCATCATCAGGTCCGCGAGCTCGTCGATGATGACCACGATGTAGGGCAGCTTCTTGAGCTCCTTCTTCTCCGTGGAGGCGGCCTCCACCGGCGTGGACTCCTCGCCGTCCTCCTCGAACTCCGCGTCCTCCTCGCCGTCGGCCTCCAGGGCAGGGGAGACAGTGGGCTCGGAGACGATGGACTCACGCAGGTCCTCGTCGTCCTCGCGCGGCATGGCCACGCCCAGCCCATCGCTGGCGGAAGCAGGGGCCACGGCCTCGGCGCTGCCCTCCACGACGAGCACCTTCTTGGGCTTCTTCTTCTTCGCGGCGGGCGCGGCGGCGGCGGGCTTCTCCTCGGAGGCCTGCGTCTCCACCAGCTTGTTGAAGCCGGCGATGTTGCGCACGCCCGCCTCGGACAGCATCTGGTAGCGGCGCTCCATCTCCTCCACCGCCCAGCGCAGCGCGAGCGCGGCCTTCTTCGGGTCGGTGACGACGGGGAGCAGCAGGTGCGGGATGCCCTCGTAGACGGAGAGCTCCAGCATCTTCGGGTCCACCATGATGAAGCGGACCTCCTCGGGCGTGGCCTTGAGGAGGATGCTCATGATCATCGAGTTCACCGCCACGGACTTGCCGGAGCCGGTGGTGCCCGCGATGAGCAGGTGGGGGGCCTTCACCAGGTCGAAGACGTACGGCATGCCTTCGATGTCCTTGCCTACGCACATGGTGAGCTTGCTGCCGCTCTTCTGGAACGTGTCCTGCTCGGCGATCTCCTTGAGGAACACCGTCTCGCGGTCGCGGTTCGGCACCTCGATGCCCACCACGCCCTTGCCGGGGATGGGGGCCACGATGCGCACGCGCATGGCCTCCATGGCCATGGCCAGGTCGTCCTGGAGCGCGGCGATCTTGCTGACCTTGATGCCGGGCCCGGGCAGGAACTCGTACATGGTGACGACGGGGCCGGGGCGGATCTCCACCACCTCGCCCACGATGCCGAAGTCCGCCAGCTTCGCGCGCAGCTTCTCCGCCGTGACGAGGAACGCGTCCTTGTCCAGCGCGGAGCGCTCCTTCTTGTCCGCCTCCAGCACGTCCAGCGGCGGCAGGGAGAAGCTCTTGCGGTCACCCACGAACTCGAACTGGTCCTGGGGCCGCTTCATGGCGGTGGGCTTGGGCGGCGCCTTGGGCTCCACGATGAGCGGCATGCGCGCCAGCGCGGCGGGGGGCGCGGGGATGAGGGCGTTGCCCGGCGCGGCGGCGGGCTTCTCCGCGGCCACGGGCTTCGCGGCGGGCTCGGCGGCCGGAGGCGTGAGCGACGCGGCGGGCACCGGGGGCGTGGACGGAGCGGCGGGCGGGGTGACGATCTGCGGCGTCTTGCGCGCGCGGCGGGGCGGCTCGCCCGCGTCCGCGTTGGCGGGCAGTTGCGGCTGGGGCGCGAGGAAGGACGCGGCCCAGGCGGGGTCGGCGCCCGGGGAGCGGCGCTCGACGCGCTCGGGCGGCAGCGAGGGCTGCTCGTCGGAGGCGTCGTCGCCCTCGTCCTCGGCCGGCTCCTCGCGGGCGAGCTTCTTCTCCAGCTTCTCGCGGTCCTTCTGCTCCTTGAGCGCCTTCTTCGCGTTGGCGAGCTGCTCCTTCTCGTTCTGGCGGGCCAGGCGCACGGCCTCCTCGGCCAGGGCTTCGGCCTCGGCGGCCTCGGCCTCGGCGGCCAGGCGCTCCGCTTCGGACAGCTCCTCCTCCTCGGCCTCCAGCTCCGCGAGGAACGCGGCCTCCTCTTCCTTCTCCTGCGCGAGCCGCTCCTGGCGGGCCGCGTAGTTGACCTTCTGCTGCTCCCAGAAGACGTGCGCGGCCTCGGAGACGCGGCGGCCCAGGACGGTGAGGCCGGCCCACACCAGCGAGCACAGCTTGAAGAACGTGTACTGGGTGCCCACGATGAGCGCCGCCGCGCTGATGGCGGTGACGAGGATGATGGTGCCGACGGTGGAGAACATCCCCTCCATCAGGCCGCCCAGGCCCGCGCCCAGCGCGCCGCCGGGCGGGTGGGCCCAGCCCTTGTCCTTGGCGAACATGAGCTGCGCGAGCACGGACACGCTGCAGGTGAGCAGCGCCAGGGAGATGATCTGCGGCAGGCGGCGCCGGTCGCGGTTGCCCACGAAGAGCACCACGGCGGTGTAGATGCCGCCCGCGGGGATGAGGTAGGCGCACACGCCCAGCGCGCCGCGCAGGGCCTCCGCGATGAGGTGGCCCATGGGGCCCACCGCGTTGTGGAAGCCGGGCCCCACGCGGTCGTGCGCGTCGAACGTGGCGACCGCCAGCAAGGCCAGCAACGAGGCGGCCAGGATGAAGACGCCGATGAGCGCCCGCTTCGCGGGGCTCGCCGCGCCCGGGGCCTTCATCTTCTTGTTCGCGAGCGCCTTGCGGCGCGTCGCGATCTCCTGCCGGGAGAGCACCGCCTTCTCCGCCCGGCCACCCTTCTTTGCCGCTGTCATGGACCCCTGTTCCCTCTGCCCGATTCCAGCCGCGTAGCGAGCTGTAGCAATCCGCCCGGCGAGAATAGGGAGGGAGGGGGCGGGGTCAATTTTCCGGCAGGCGTCCAAGGGGGCTCCGAGGAGGCGGAAGCAGGGCCTACATTTCGGGCGCGTCCCCGCGGCGAGAGGGTATGGTGCCTGCCGCCAAGGAGAACCCAAGACCATGTCCGACCTGAGCCCCGACAAGCCCTCCCACAACGAAGACGACTACTTCGCGCGCGAGGAGATTGAAGCCAAGCGCAAGCTGGCCCTCCAGCAGTCCCGGGAGATGGCCGCCCAGCAGCGCGAGTCGCTCAAGCAGCTCCACCACATGAAGTGCCCCAAGTGCGGCATGGACCTGCAGACGCTGAAGCAGGGCAACGTGGAGCTGGATAGCTGCTTCAACTGCCACGGCGTCTGGCTGGACGCGGGCGAGCTGGAGCAGCTCATCAAGCAGCACGGCCACGAGGGCAGCCAGCGGGTGATGGGCTCCATCCTCAACCTCTTCAAGCGCTCGCCGCCTTCCCCGTAGCACCTCAAGCCCGGAGGAGGCTTCCCCATGGCCCTCACGCTCGAGCAGGTCCGGCACGTGGCCACCCTGGCGCGGCTGTCGCTGACGCCGCAGGAGGAGGAGCGCTACGCCACCCAGTTGTCCGCGGTCCTGGACGCGGTGGCGGAGCTGGAAGCGCTCGACGTGAGCCAGGTGGAGCCCACCTCCCACGCGACGCTCGCGTCCTCGCTGTTGCGCGAGGACGTGCTGCGTCCGTCACTGCCCCCGGAAGCAGGGCTCGCCAACGCGCCGGCGAAGGTGGGCAGCGCCTTCGCGGTCCCGAAGATTTTGGAGTAGCCCGCCATGTCGTCGCTGACCGACCTGTCGATGCTGGAGCTGGCGGCGAAGCTGGCTTCGCGCGAGGTGTCCTCCGTGGAGGCCACGCGCGCGAGCCTCGAGCGCATCGCCCGGGTGGACCCGAAGGTGCGCGCCTTCCTGCGCGTGGACGAGGCCGGGGCGCTGAAGGCCGCCGAGGCCAGTGACGCGCGCCGTACGGCGGGCAGCCCGCTGAGCGCGCTGGACGGCGTGCCCGTGGGGCTCAAGGACATCTTCCTCACGCAGGGCGTGGAGACCACCTGCGCCTCGCGCGTGCTGGAGGGCTTCGTCCCGCCCTACGACGCCACCGTGGTGCGCCTGCTGAAGGAGGCGGGCCTGCCGCTCTTGGGCAAGCTGAACATGGACGAGTTCGCCATGGGCTCGTCCAACGAGTCGAGCGCGTACTTCCCCACCCACAACCCGTGGGACCTGACGCGCACGCCGGGCGGCTCGTCCGGGGGCTCGGCGGCGGCGGTGGCGGCGCGCGAGGTGTTCGGCGCGCTGGGCACCGACACGGGCGGCTCCATCCGCCAGCCCGCGGCGCTCACCAACACCGTGGGGCTCAAGCCCACGTATGGCCGGGTGTCGCGCTACGGCGTCATCGCCTTCGCCTCGTCGTTGGACCAGCCGGGCCCCATGGCGCGCACGGTGGGGGACACCGCGGCGCTCCTCCAGCTCATCGCGCGGCATGATCCGCTCGACTCCACCTCCGCGGACGTGGAGACGCCGGACTGCCTCACGGGGCTGGAGGACGGCGTGCGCGGCCTCAAGCTGGGCGTGCCGCGCGAGTACTTCGCGGAGGGCATGGACCCGGAGGTGGCGGGCACGCTGCGCGCGTCGCTGGAGGAGCTGGAGAAGCTGGGCGCGACGCTGGTGGACGTGTCCCTGCCGCACACGAAGTACGCGCTGGCGACGTACTACCTGCTGGCCTCGTCTGAGGCGTCCAGCAACCTGGCCCGCTACGACGGCATCCGCTACGGGCAGCGGGCGAAGGACGCGCGCGGGCTCAAGGAGCTGTACACGCGGACGCGGGGCGAGGGCTTCGGCGCGGAGGTGAAGCGCCGCATCATGCTGGGCACCTACGCGCTGTCCGCCGGCTACTACGACGCGTACTACCTGCGCGCGCAGAAGGTCCGCACGCTCATCCGCGAGGACTTCACGAAGGTGTTCCAGCAGGTGGACGCCATCGTGTCGCCCACGTCGCCGGTGCCGGCGTTCAAGCTGGGCGCGAAGGTGGACGACCCGCTGTCCATGTACCTGATGGACGTCTACACGCTGCCGTGCAACCTGGCGGGCCTGCCCGGCCTGTCCGTGCCGTGCGGCTTCACGCAAGGCGGGCTGCCCATCGGCATGCAGCTCCTGGGGCGCCCCTTCGACGAGGCCCGCCTGCTCCGCATCGCCCGCGCCTTCGAGCGCGAGCACGACTTCTTCCGCCGCGCCGCCCCCGTCTAGCGGGCGCGACACGAGGGTGACACCGCCATGCCCCTGAGCGACTTCCAGACGGTCATCGGACTCGAGGTCCACGCGCAGTTGCTCACGCAGTCCAAGATCTTCTGCGGCTGCTCCACCGCGTTCGGCGCCGAGCCCAACCACCACACCTGCCCGGTGTGCCTGGGCATGCCCGGCGTGCTGCCGGTGCTCAACCAGCGCGTGGTGGAGTACGCGGTGCGCACGGGCCTGGCGCTCGGGTGCACGGTGAAGCCCACGAGCGTGTGGAGCCGGAAGAACTACTTCTACCCGGACCTGCCCAAGGGCTACCAAATCACCCAGTATGATCAGCCCATCTGCGAGTGGGGCGAGCTGGTCATCGACACGCCGTCGGGTGAGAAGACGGTGCGCGTGCGCCGCATCCACCTGGAGGAGGACGCGGGCAAGAGCGTGCACGACGCGTCCGCGTCCGCGGGGCAGAGCCTGGTGGACCTGAACCGCGCGGGTGTTCCGCTGATGGAGATCGTCAGCGAGCCGGACCTGCGCGACGCGGACGAGGCGGTGGAGTACCTCAAGGCGCTGCGCGACGTGCTGGTGTACCTGGGCGTCAACGACGGCAACCTGGAGGAGGGCAGCTTCCGCTGCGACGCCAACGTGTCGGTGATGCCCAAGGGCTCCACCACGTACGGGCAGCGGTGTGAGCTGAAGAACCTCAACTCGTTCCGCTTCCTCAAGCAGGCCATCGAGTACGAGGCCGCGCGGCAGGTGGACGTCATCGAGTCCGGCGGCAAGGTGGACCAGGAGACGCGCCTCTGGGACGTGAACAAGGGCGTCACCCGGTCCATGCGCTCCAAGGAGGACGCGCACGACTACCGCTACTTCCCGGAGCCGGACCTGCCGCCGCTGCTCGTGTCGGACGCGCTGAGGGACTCGCAGCGGCAGTCGCTGCCGGAGCTGCCGCGCGCGAAGCGCACGCGCTTCATGGGCGAGTACGGCCTGCCGGCCTACGACGCGCGCATCCTCACCGCCGAGCGCCCGCTGGCGGACTTCTTCGAGGCCTGCGCGAAGCACGTCTCCGACGCGAAGAAGCTCTCCAACTGGTTCCTGGGCGAGCTGAGCCGCCTGCTCAAGGAGGAGGGGACGCCCCTCTCCGCGCTGCGCTTCACCCCGGCGCAGTTGGGCGAGCTGCTCGCCACGGTGGAGAAGGGCACGGTGTCCGCGAACGCGGCGAAGGACGTGCTCGGAGAGATGTTCCGCACGGGCCGCGCGCCCGCGGACATCATCGCGGAGAAGGGGCTCGCGCAGGTCAGCGACGTGGGCGCCGTGGAGGCGGTGGTGGACGACATCCTCGCGAAGAACGCGGGCGAGGTGGAGAAGTACAAGGCCGGCAAGAAGAGCGTGTACGGCTTCTTCGTGGGCCAGGTGATGAAGGCCATGAAGGGCAAGGGCAACCCCGGCCTCGTCAACGAGCTGCTCAAGAAGAAGCTGGGGGACTAGCGAGACACCGTGACGTGGAGCACGTCCTCGCCGCGCGGATCCGCTGACTGGGCGAGCACGTGCACGTCGTCCGGCCCCCGGCGCTCCAGGATGAGCGAGGGCGCTTCGAAGGTGTTGTCGAAGAAGCCGCCGGTGAGCTGCGGGTTCACCGCGTAGCGCACGCGCTTGAGGGTGCGCAGTTGCGTGAAGAGGCCCTCGTTGAACCACTGCTCGCGGCGCGACTGCGTCTCGCCGGGCGCGTTGAAGGCCCAGGGCGCGTCCCAGCTCCAGGCGTTGGCGGAGGGCTGCGCGAGCACCTCCACGCCCAGCGCGTCCAGGTACTGCGCGCAGGGCACGAAGTAGGGTTCGCCGGAGGTGTGCGGTTCGCGGAAGCCGTCGTAGCAGACGAGCGTGCCCAGCTTCCCGAACGGCGTGTCCAGCACGGGCAGGTCCTCCGGGCGGCCCGGGCTCAGGTGCAGCACGTCCTCCTGCGTGGGCACCAGGTTCACCTTGCGCGTGACGGCCACGCAGTGCCCGTCCGGTGAGAACGTGTAGCTGGTGTTGAAGGTGCGCGCGCCCGCGGGCTCGTACTCGGGGGTGTCCGGGCCCAGGCGGTTCGTGGGCAGGAGCGCGCTGCCGGCCACCACCCACAGGCCGAAGTCACGCGCGATGCCGGAGAAGGTCTCGTACATGGCGCGGTGCACGCGGGGCGCCACCGTGGCGTAGAGGCACTCCTCCAGCGTCGGCGGATGGAAGGCGCTCCACGTGCGGAACATGCCCAGCCACTCCGCGAGCGCCACGCGCGTCATCGCGCCGTTCGTCGTCTTGCGGCGGCGCACGCGCGGCAGGTGCCCCAGCAGTCCCAGCGCCGCGCCCACCATCTCCGGCCAGACGGCGAGCGCGGGGTTCAACGGCCGGCCCTCCGCGTCCCGGGGGCGCAGCGCGTCCACCCGGGCCGCGAGCGCCCGGTGGTGCGAGGCGAACGTCTCCTGCGAGGCATAGTCCTCCAGCGTGACGCGCGGCTGGATGGCGAACAGGTCGAGCGAGGTGGCCACGGTGCCGCGAGGATGGCACCGGCTCCCATGCCGCGCGCGAGCATCCTGGCGGCGGAGCTACAGCCTGTCCTCCCGGGGACACCCGCGCCTGGGACCCTGGCTCCACGGCGCGGAAGGGACTCGCCACTTCCGCGTGCACATGGGCGAACGGCGCTGCCTCGCGGGGGCTACTTGAGGAAGCCCAGCTCGCGCAGGCGCTGCTTGAGGAACGCGTCCGCGGTGATGGGCGGGTGGCGCGCGGGGTTGTCCGGCGTCTCCGTCTGCGGCAGCGGCTTCAGGATGCAGTCGGAGAACGGGTGCACGAAGAAGGGCATCGAGTAGCGCACCGTGTCCTGCTCCGGGCTGGGCGGGTTCACCACCCGGTGCGTCGTGGACGGGATGACGCCGTTCATCACCCGGCTGAGCATGTCGCCGGAGTCCACGACGATCTGCCCGCGCAGCGTGTCCACGGGGATCCACTCGCCGTCGCGCGTGAGCAGCTCCAGGCCGCCGGCCGTGCCCTCGCACAGGAGCGTGATGAAGTTGATGTCCTCGTGCTCCGCCGCGCGCACCGCGCCCGGGATGAAGCGGTCCTTCAGCGGCGGGTAGTGGATGAGCCGCAGCACGGAGTTGCCGTCCACCGTCATGTCGCTGAACGTGTTGCGCGCGATGCCCAGGTAGTCCGCCAACGCCTGGAGCATCACCGTCGCCGCGTCGTCCAGCTCGCGGTAGAGCGTCAGCGTGTGCTCACGGAAGGTGGGCACCTCCTCCGGCCAGACGTTGGGGCCGTAGTCGTCGCGGTACGGGTGGCCCTCGGGCAGCTCGCGGCCCACGTGCCAGAACTCCTTCAGGTCCCCCACCTTGCGGTTCTTCGCGTGCTCCTGGCCAAACGCCATGAAGCCCCGCTGCCCCGGACGCTCCGGCACCGCATAGCGCGTCTTGGTGGACTCCGGCAGTTGGAAGAAGCGCTCCACGTCCGCGTACGTGCGGCGGATGAGCGCGTCCTCGACGCCGTGGCCTTCCACGGTCACGAAGCCGAACTCCTTGAGTGCGTCGCCAAACACCTGGACGAAGCGGGCCCGCTCCTCGGGAGTGCCGGAGCGGTAGTGGGACAGGTTCACGGTGGGGATGCGTCGGGCCGAGCGGGACATGCGCGCATCCTATCCGCGTGACACCTTCCTGACACGCCGCAGTCCTCCGCCCAACCGTCACCCCGGCCCCGGGGCCGGGACGCCTCCTCACTTTGCGACACCCACCCTTGGCGGCAGTGGATGCCGGGCTTCCGGGATGTGCAGATTGGGCAGGGAATAGGCCAGGGGGGCGCGGTATGGCCGAAGTCGCGAGGAACGAGCGCACGTGCTCAGCGTGCGGGCGGGGACATGGCGAGGGGACGTCGTGCGACACGCTCGTCCGGGACGCGGGGGGCGGCCCGGGCAAGGCCGTGGCGGACGAGGTGGACCCGCTGGTGGGCACCCAGATGGGCAGCTTCCGGCTGGTGCGCCGCGTGGGGCGGGGCGGGATGGGCTCCGTCTACCTGGCCGAGCACGTCTCCATTGGGAGCCGCGTGGCGGTGAAGGTGCTGCACGAACACCTGACGCGCTACCCGGAGCTGGTGCAGCGCTTCCACGCCGAGGCCCGGGCGGTGAACCTCATCGGGCACGAGAACATCGTCAGCATCTTCGACCTCAACGCCTCGGCGCCCCGGCCGTACCTCATCATGGAGTTCCTGGAGGGGGCGCCCCTGTCGGCCTGGGTGGGGACGCCCATGTCCGCCGGGGCGGTGGTGCCCATGCTGATGCAGGTGTGTGACGCGCTGCATGCGGCGCACGCGCGGGGCATCGTCCACCGCGACCTGAAGCCGGACAACATCTTCCTGGTGAAGCGCGGGCGGGGGATGCCGTTCGTGAAGGTGCTCGACTTCGGCATCGCGAAGCTGGTGGACGCGAGCATGCCGGAGACGGTGGCGGGCATCATCGTGGGCACGCCGGAGTACATGGCCCCGGAGCAGTCCCTGAGCCGGCGCCTGGACGGCCGCGCGGACCTGTACGCGGTGGGCGTCATCGCCTACCAGTTGCTCACCGGGCGGCTGCCCTTTCCCGACGAGGGGCTCACCGCCCAGCTCGTGGCGCACCAGACGCGCACGCCTCCGGCCCCCCGCTCCATCTGCCCCTCGGTGCCGCCCGCGCTGGAGATGGTGGTGCTGCGCGCGCTGGCGAAGACGCCGGAGGAGCGCTTCCCCCACGCGCTCGCCCTGCGGGCCGCGCTGGAGCAGGCGCTCGCCACGCGCCCCCCGTCGCCGCGCGCGGCCCTGGGCGGTCCCCGTCCCGTGCAGGGAGCGGCCTCATCGGGGACCCCCGTCACCGGGCCCCGGCGGACCCCGGCGCTGGCCTCGCCGGGCGCCTCCGGGGGGAAGACGCTCCCGGTGCCGGTGCAGGTGGTTCTGCAGCCGGGCGCGCAGCCCCGGCCCTTCACGGGGTCGGACCTGTCGCGCGGCGGCGTGTTCCTGCACGCGACGGGGGAGCTGCCCCCGATGTTCGCCCAGGTCCAGGCGGTGCTGCCGCTGTCCACGGGGCCGCTGTCCGTCACGTGTGAGGTGGTGCGCCACGTCTCGCCCGAGCAGGCCCAGGCCTGGAGCATGCGCCCGGGCTTCGGCGTGCAGTTCGTCGCGCCGTCCACCGCGCTGAAGGCCCGCATCGAGCAGCACTTGGCGAGCGCCACGGCCTCTCCGCCCCCCGCGCCCCGGGAGCTCCCGGAAGACGTCGAGGCCGAGCGCGTCCTGGCGATGTGGCGCGGACAACTGGCGGGGGAGGGCACGCACTACACGGTGCTGGGGCTCTCACCGGACGCGGAGCTGGAGTCCGCGCGGGAGCGGGCGCGCGAGCTGTGGGGTGCCCTGTCCGCGCTGCGGCAGCGGCCCCTGTCGCGCGGGCAGCGCTCGCGCCTGGAGTCCATGCTGATCCGCGTGAGGGACGCGGGCGACACCCTGGGCATGCCGCTGCGCCGGGCCCGCTACGACGCCCGGCTGGGCAATGCCCGGGGCGTGGCGCGCTGCCTGGAGGCGGGCCTCACGGCCGCCCAGACGGACGCCCTGCGCCGTGAGTACCTGGCGGAGCAGCCCCGGGCGGTGGGCACCGCGCGGGTGCACTTCCTCACCGGCAACGCGCTGGAGCGCGACGGCCAGCTCCAGCGGGCCCTGGAGTCCTACGAGCGGGGCCTGGAGCTGGACCCCCTGGAGTGGGAGTACCACCAGCGCCGCCGGGTGGTGGACCGGGCGCTGGGCGCGCGCCTGCCGTCCGGGGCACGAAATGAAAGAGCCCGATTCCCTGGGGAGGGAACCGGGCCCTGATCCGGCTTCGGTGCTTCAGCCGGGGACGATGACTACTCGCCCGCCGCGCAGGCGGCGCTCACGCCCTCGGCCTTGCTGCTGCACGCGAGGATGCGGGACGCGAACGCCTGCTGCTCGGCCTCGGTCTTGTCGGAGCAGCCCTTGACGTCGCTCAGGCAGTCCACGTAGGCGCTCAGCTTGTCCTTGTCGGAGTCGCTGCAGGAGTCGAGGGACTCCTTACAGGACTCGATGTCCGAGTCCGTCGGCTTCTGGACGCCGGTGGTCGGCAGGCCACACTCCTCGGCCTTCTTCACCATGTCGTTGAGCGCGTCCGCGGTGTCGTCGCAGATGTTGCCGCCGCAAGCGGTGAGCGTGAGCGAGGCCATGGCCGCCAGACCGAACAGGATCTTCTTCATGATGGTTCTCCCCCTCAGGGATGAGGTACAGGTGGAAGGCAAGCGGCGCGCATCCTAGCGAGCGCCGCGTTGCGGTCCAGTGGACTTTATTCCGGGAATTCTATTCAAAAGCAAATAGGGGGCTGGGGGCGGGCTGATCCGCCAACTGCCTTGACTCCCCCCCGGGATTCTCGTAAGTCCCGCCGTCTTTTAGCGCGCCGGCCGGTCCTCCGTCCGAAATGCGCGTTGGATTCCATGGGTTGAAGCAACCCGAAGCTGACAGGGGTTCGACGATGTACGCAGTCATTCGCACGGGCGGAAAGCAGTACCGCGTCGCCGAGGGCGACGTTGTCCGGATCGAGAAGATCGCCGGTGATATCGGCGCCGAGGTCTCGTTCACCGAGGTCCTCCTGCTGGGCGGCTCCGAGAGCCCGAAGGTGGGCCAGCCGACGGTGGCGGGCGCGAAGGTCGTGGGCAAGGTGCTGGCGCAGGACAAGCACCGCCGCGTCCTGCACTTCCGGAAGGAGAAGGAAGGCTGGACCCGTCGCCGTGGCCACCGCCAGCCGTACACCGAGGTGAAGGTCACCTCGATCTCCGGCTAGTCGTCTTTCCGGGCATTCCCCACACGAACTTCAAGGAGCAGGTGTCATGGCCCATAAAAAAGGTCAGGGTTCTTCGCGCAACGGGCGTGATTCCAACCCGCAGTACCGTGGCGTGAAGGTGTACGGCGGTGAGACCATCACGGCGGGCAGCATCCTCGTCCGTCAGGTCGGCACGGTCATCCACCCGGGCACGAACGTGAAGCTCGGTCGCGACTTCACCCTCTTCTCGACCGTGGACGGCGTGGTGAAGTACGAGCGCCTCGGCCGCGACAAGAAGAAGGTGTCCGTGTACCCGGCCGCCGCCGAGCAGGCGAGCGCCTAGTCAGTGGCCCTGGGGCGACCCGGGGCACGGCTTACCGAGCGGGTCGTTCCCGGTCCTTCCGTTCCCGTTGGGGACGGGCGGATGCGAGGACGGCCCGCTTTGTGTTTTTCCAGGAGGGCGTTGGCCCCATGAAGTTCGTCGACGAAGTACGCATCTACGTGAAGGCGGGAGACGGCGGGAACGGCGCCGTGGCCTTCCGGCGGGAGAAGTTCATCGAGCGCGGCGGCCCCAACGGAGGGGACGGCGGCAATGGCGGCTCCGTGGTGTTCGTGGCGAACCCGCAGTTGACTACGCTCCTGGACTACCGCTACCAGCAGCACCACCGGGCCAAGAGCGGCGAGCACGGCATGGGCAGCGACTGCAACGGCCATGGCGCCGAGGACCTGGTCCTCCAGGTGCCGGTGGGCACGCTGATCCGCGACGAGCAGACGGGCGAGCTGCTGGTGGACCTGAGCGACCCGGGCCAGCGGTTCGTGGCGGCCAAGGGCGGCCGGGGCGGCCTGGGCAACATGAACTTCGCCACCTCCACGCGCCAGACGCCGCGCTTCGCGCAGGACGGCGGAAAGGGTGAGGAGATCACCCTGCGGCTGGAGCTGAAGCTCCTGGCGGACGTGGGCCTGCTGGGCTTCCCCAACGCGGGCAAGAGCACGTTCATCTCGCGGGTGAGCCGGGCGCGGCCGAAGGTGGCGGACTACCCGTTCACCACGCTGGTGCCGAACCTGGGCATGGTCCAGTACAAGGACAACCTGTCCTTCGTGATGGCGGACATCCCCGGCATCATCGAGGGCGCCAGCGAGGGCGTGGGCCTGGGCCACCAGTTCCTGCGCCACGTGGAGCGCTGCAAGGTGCTGGTGCACCTCATCGACATGGGCGCCGAGGGCGAGGGCCGCAAGCCGCTGGACGACTTCAACATCCTCAACACGGAGCTGAAGAAGTACAGCGCGGAGCTGGCCAGCAAGCCGCAGGTGGTGGCCGCCAACAAGCAGGACCTGACGGAGGGCCGCGAGCGCCTGGGGCCCTTCATGGAGGCGCTGCGCCGCCGGGGCATCCGCGTGTACCCGGTGTCCTGCGCCACGGGCGAGGGCATGCAGCCCCTGATGGACGCGGTGGCGGAGGTGCTCTTCACCGGCAATACCGACAAGCTCCACGTCGAGATGCCGACGAAGAAGTCCGCCTCCAAGGCGCCGGCCAAGAAGGCTCCCGCGAAGAAGGCTCCCGCGAAGAAGGCTCCCGCGAAGAAGGCTCCGGCCAAGAAGGCTCCCGCGAAGAAGGCTCCGGCCAAGAAGGCCGCGAAGCAGGCGGCGCGCAAGGCTCCGGCGAAGAAGGCCGCCGCGAAGAAGGCTTCACGCAAGGCCCCGGTGAAGAAGGCCGCCGCGAAGAAGGCCTCGCGCAAGGCTCCGGTGAAGAAGGCCGCCGCGAAGAAGACCGCCCGGAAGCCCCCGGCGAAGAAGTCCGGCGGGAGGCGCTGAGCCGATGGCTGGTGGAGGCCCCCGCTACGAGAAGTTCGAGCGCGACGTCGTCGAGCCGGAGCAGTTCCTGCTCGACGTGCGGAAGGAGAAGATCGACCGCGTCGTCAGCCAGCGCACGCGCAACTTCGTGGTGGTGCTCGACCGGCTGGAGGACAACTTCAACATGGCCGCGGTGCTGCGCACCTGCGAGTCCATGGGCGTGCAGGAGGTGCACGTCGTCATCAACCCGGAAGCGCCCTTCATCCCCAACTCGCGGGTGGCCCAGGGCTGCGACAAGTGGTTGGACGTGCACCTCTACAAGACGTTCGCGGAGTGCCGCGAGCACCTGAAGGGGCGGGGCTTCAGCCTCTACGCGTCGGCGCTGCGCGAGGGGGCCACCAACCTCTACAGCCTGCGCTTCGACACGAAGTTCGCCATGGTGTTCGGCAACGAGCGCTACGGCGTGAGCGACGACGTGCTCACCGGCGTGGACGGCACCTTCTGGGTGCCCATGAAGGGCTTCAGCCAGAGCCTGAACATCTCCGCGGCGGCGTCCGCCAGCATCACCCGGGCGATCGCCTGGCGGGACGAGCACCTGGCAGGGGGCTCCGGGGACCTGTCCCCCGAGGAGGCCCAGGCGCTGCGGGAGCGCTTCTACCTGCTGGGCGTGAAGCAGCGGAAGCGTCTGGTCAAAGCCACACAGCGGTGAATGCCGGCCCCCCGGGGCCCGTCCGGATGCGGTAGATGGACCCTGCGGGCGCCTTTGGGGGCCCGCTCCGGAGGCGCACGCCATGTTGCTGGAATCCCTGCTCTTCGCGCTGCTCACGCAGGCCCCCACCCCCGCGCCCGCGCCGAAGCCCGCGGCCGCCGCCAAGGCCCCCGCCGCCGCGCCGAAGCCCTCCGCTCCCTCGGATGCCGGCACGGCCGCCATGCCCCCCGCCGCGAAGTCTGGCGACGCGAGCGTGGCCGCCACGAAGCCCGCGCCCAAGCCGATGACGCCCGAGGTGAAGACGCTCGTGGACCGGATGCAGGCCTTCTACGAGAAGACGGGCGACTTCAAGGCGGGCTTCAAGCAGGACTACAAGTACAAGGCCTTCCGCCGCACGCAGACGTCCACGGGCACGGTGACCTACAAGAAGCCGGGGCTGATGCGCTGGGAGTACGAGAACCCGTCCAAGCGGACCTTCGT
The DNA here is from genome assembly GCF_020037015.1 of Corallococcus sp. AS-1-6. GTDB lineage: Bacteria > Myxococcota > Myxococcia > Myxococcales > Myxococcaceae > Corallococcus. Next base: position 41,701 of record NZ_JAIQDE010000030.1, read on the forward strand.
GCTCGCGGGCAACAAGGTCTACATGCACGACCCGGAGGCGCAGACGCTGTCGGTGGCGGCCATGGACACCAGCCAGCTCTCCGCGTCGGTGACGTTCCTCTTCGGCCAGGGGAAGCTGGCGGACGAGTTCGCCATCACCAAGGGCGACTGCAAGGACTGCAAGGGCACGCTGCTGGTGCTGGATCCGCTGAAGAGCGAGCCGCGCTTCCGCCAGGTGCGCCTGGAGGTGGACCCCTCGACGGCGCAGGTGCTCAAGAGCACGGTGGTGGATCCGGACGGCAGTGAGAACACCATCGCCTTCCTGGACCTGAAGACGAACGTGGGCATCTCCGCGGACAGCTTCAAGCTGAACCCGCCCGAGGGCACCCGCGTGGACGACTTCACCAAGAAGGCGCAGTAGGACGGCCGCCCTCCATGCGCGGCGTGCTGCTGGCGGGATGCGTGCTGCTGGGCGCGGGGTGTCACTCCGCCGCGCCCGCGGGCCCTTCACGTCCCACGAGCCTCGCGGGGCAGACGCTGCCCCTCCTGTCGTCGCCCGCGCTGCGGCTGACGGTGGCGGGGCGGTTGGGGAACCGGGCCGTGCCGGTGGTGCTGGACGTCACGCGGCCGCTGTCGCTCGTGTCCTCCCAATGCTTCGACGGCGCGCCGCCCGTGGCCGCGGGGACCGCGCGCGTGCCGGAGTCCTCCGGCGGTCATCGCTCCTGGCCGGAGGTGCCGGCCCCGCCGGTGACGGTGGGCCCGGTGTCGCCGCCGCTGCGCACGCTGCTGCTCTCCGGTGAGACGAGTTGCTCGGTGACGCTGGGGCAGGACGTGCTGTTCCCGTATGCCCTCACGGTGGATCCGCTGCGCCGCGAGGTGACCTTCACCGCCTCACGTCCCCGGGAGGCCTACGACGCGGAGCTGCGCGCGACGGACTCGGTGCGCGAGTCACACGTCGTGGAGCTGAGCCGCGAGCCGCTGGGCGACTGGCCGCTCCTGGCCGTGCAGGTGACGCAGGGGGGGGCGAGCATCACCGGCCCCTTCGTGCTGGGCACGCGTGAGCCCTTCTCCCGCCTGGCGGTGGACCCCGCGCTGGGGTTGGGGCTTCAGCCGCTGGAGACGGCCGCGGGCCTGCCGCCGCGCACCTTCGTGGTGGACGCGGTGGAGGTGGCCGACGGCCTGGGCGTGAAGCCGCTGGTGATGGAGGCCGCGGGGCGCTGGCCGTCGCAGAGCAGCCTGGGCCGGCTGGGGCCGGACGTGTGGGGCCGCTTCACGGCCACCGTGGACGCGCAGGGTGGGGCGCTGGTGCTGCGCAGGCCCCACGTGCGCACGCCCGAGGGCGGAGGCCGGCAGCAGTGCGCGGGCGAGGGTGGCGCGTTCAGCGAGGAGGCCTGCTACGGCCTCTTCGTGCGCGCGGAGCCCGACGGCGCGGTGGCCCTCTCCGGAGAGGTGTTCCGGGACGTGCCGGAGGGCGTGCGCCTCTACGTGGAGCCCAGGGGCGCGGACGGTCAGCGCCTGGAGACGGGCTGTCAGGTGGGCCTGAGCTTCTCCACCACCACGCGCGGCGCCAACACGCAGCACCGGCTGCCGTGGGCCTCGCTGGCGAAGACGCTGCCCGCGTGCCACGCCGCGCTCCAGGGCGCGAAGAGCTACGCCGTGTCGCTGGTGGAGGAGGGGCGCCAGCCCGAGTGCCCCACGACGTGCGCCTTCGTCACCGAGTCCGCGTCGCGGCGCACCGTGTGCGAGTGCCAGCCCACGCCGCTGGGCGAGGGCGTGGCGGTGCCGGCGAAGGGCTCGGGCCCGCAGCCGCCGCCCGTCGAGGAGCGCGAGCTGGAGCCCGAGGATCCGAAGTAGCACCCACGAACGGCTCGGGCAGCGGCGACCGCCCGCGGCATCGACATGGCGTGTGCTGACCGGTCACCGGCGCAGCGGCACCCACGAACGGCTCGGGCCCGCGACCGCCTCCGGGTGGGAGGACGGGGCGGGCCCGGGACACGGCCTTCGCGGGGGTGGACTACTCCGGCCGCGGCTCCGGCGGACGCACCAGCGCCTTCAGCGGCACGGGCGCGGGCGGGGCCTCGCGCGGGGTGTGCGCGCGCTGCTTCGGGTCCGGACGCTCCACCACGCGGGCGATGAGGTCGTAGTCGTGCGCCTCCGTCACCTCCACGGTGACGAACTCGCCCGGGTACGCCAGGCCGTCGTTGATGTAGACCTGCCCGTCGATTTCCGGCGCCTGGCCCTCGTGGCGGCCCACCAGCAGGTGCTCGGACTCCTCGCTGGGGCCCTCCACCAGCACGGTGAGCTTCTGGCCCACGAGCTTCTTGTTCTGCTCGCGGTTGATGCGCTTCTGGATGGCCATCACCTCGCGCCAGCGGCGCTCGATGGTCTTCGCCGGGACCTTGTTCGGCAGGTCGAACGCGGCGGTGTTCTCCTCGTCCGAGTACTGGAACACGCCCAGGCGCTGGAAGCGCTGCTCCTTCACGAACTCCTTCAGGAGCTCGAAGTCCTCCTCCGTTTCACCCGGCAGGCCGACGATGAGCGAGGTGCGCATCACCAGGTTCGGCACGCGCTCGCGCAGCTTGCCCAGCAGCTTCTTGAGGAACTCCGAGTTGCGGCCGCGCTTCATGGACAACAGCAGCTTGTCGCTGGCGTGCTGCACCGGCATGTCCAGGTACTTGGCGATCTTCGGCTCGGTGGCGATGACGTCGATGAGCTCGTCCGGGAACACGCGCGGGTAGGCGTAGTGCAGGCGGATCCACTTCACGTCCACCTTCACCAGCTCCTTGAGCAGCTCGTGGAGCTTCGGCTTGCCGGGCAGGTCATGCCCGTACGCCGTCAGGTCCTGCGCGACGAGGTTCAGCTCCTGCACGCCGCTGTCCGCCAGCTTCTGCGCCTCCGCCACGATGTCCGCCACCGGGCGCGAGCGCTGGGCACCGCGCAGCTTGGGGATGATGCAGAACGCGCAGGCGTTGTCGCAGCCTTCCGAAATCTTCAGGTACGCCGTGTACTTCGGCATCGAGTTGACGCGCGGCGTCTCCGCGTTGTGGATGTACTCCGGATCCGGAATCACCTGGCGCGGCGTGGCCTCGGCCGCCAGCAGGTCACCAATCTGGGCGTACGCGCTGGTGCCCAGGAAGTGGTCCACCTCCGGCATCTCCTGCGACAGCTCCTGGCCGTAGCGCTGGGACAGGCAGCCGGTGACGACGAGCGTCTTGCACGCGCCCGACTTCTTCAGCTCCGCCATCTCCAGGATGGAGTCCACCGACTCCTGCTTCGCGGGGCCGATGAAGGCGCACGTGTTGACCACGATGACCTCGGCCTGCGAGGCCTCCTGCACGAGCGAATAGCCACGCGTGCGCAGCGTGCCCAGCATCACCTCGGAGTCCACCCGGTTCTTCGGGCAGCCGAGGGTCATCATGTACAGGCTCTTGGTCTCTTCCACGCGCGTCTACCGCTTTCCCAGTTGCGTCCGCTCGAAGTGGTCCGCACTCCAAACGAAGTTGATGATGGCGCCGTTCGAGTAACCGATGTTCAGCGCCCCGTCTTCTTCCAGCTCCACCGAGGTGGCGCGACCCAGCGCACAGGTGGCGGCCGGCCAGTCGAGCACCCGCTGGGCTGTCTTCCCCGACACCACGTAGAGCCCCATCCGGAGCTCGTCATCGGAGTCGCATTGACCCTCGACGGCATAGGGGTTCTTCCCGGTGAGCACGGTAACGACCGGCCGCCCGTCCGGCAGGCTCAATGCTTCCGGCAGGTTCACGCCCATCTTGGACGCGTCCACCGCGTTGGGGGCCACCAGCTCGCGCAGCGAGCCGGGCGTGAGGGGCGCGTCGCCCTGGGCCCAGTTGGGGTAGCTGAGCACGCCCCAGCCCAGCCAGCCGGTGGGGGCCGCCTCCAGGGCGGTGACGTTCTCCGGGGGCTTGAGCTTGAGGTTCTTGCGCGCCTCGTCCGGCAGGCGCAGCGACTCGCCCTCCGGCATCGTGCCGCCCTTGCAGTTGGACACCGGCACCGCCTTGGCGCCCACCTGGTCCTGGTCCTCGTAGGTGATGCAGAGGTCCATGACGAGCGGATCCACGGCAGGGAAGCGGGGCAGGGCGCGCACGGGAATCATCGCCACGACCGACAGCGTGTCGCCCTGGCGGTGCACGGCGGCGTTCACCAGCCCTTGAGCGAACTTCGGCGTGCCGCTGTCCGCCCCGGAGGTGCGCTGCCCGTCGAAGGCGAAGCGGTAGGTGTAGCCCGTGGAGGTGGGCCCGGAGTCCGGGAAGTAGAGCGTGAGGGTGATGACGTCACCCGCGAGCAGTTGGTTGTCCGTGGCCTCCACGCCCACGAAGAGCGTGTCCTTGCGCCAGCCCACCCGGGCGGAGAAGTTGGCGGTGGCGCCCTCGGTGGACAGCGGCTTGAGGACCAGCGGCGAGCCGAAGTCCTTGAGCCCCTTCTCCGGCCGGGGGGCCTTCTTGAGCACGGGCACCGGCTTGCTGGGACGGGGCGCCGCGTCCTGGGCGAAGGCGGAGGTGGCGAGCAGCAGGCCGAGGGAGGCCAGACGGATGGCGGACATGGCGAAGAGGCCCCTCTAGTCGCGGAAGTTGGTGAACTGCATGTCCAGCTTGAGCTTGTCCTGCTCCTTGCGGAACAGCGCGATGGCCTCCTGCAGGTCGTCGCGGTTCTTGCCCGTGACGCGGAGCTGATCCGCCTGGATGGAGCCCTGCACCTTCAGCTTGGACTCCTTGAGCAGCTTGATCAGCTCCTTGGACTTCTCCACCGGGATGCCCTGCTGGAGCTTGATGGGCTGCTTCACGTTGCTCATGCCCGTCTTCTCGATGTCGCCGAACTCCAGCACCCGCAGGCTGATGCCGCGCTTGGCCAGCTTGCCGAGGAGGACCTCCTTGGCGGCCTGGAGCTTCTCCTCGCTGTTGGTCTTCACCGTGAGCGCGGAGTGGTCCGGGGCGATTTCGATTTCGGCCTTCACGCCCTGGAAGTCGTAGCGGGTGCTGAGCTCCTTCCGGGTCTGATTGACCGCGTTGTCGAGCTCAGCCAGGTCGATTTTGGAGATGACGTCGAAGGAGGGCATGGGGGGGACCTTTTCGCGCCCTTAACATACCTACACCCGGACGACCAAGGGGACCACCAGGGTGCGCCGGGAGGTGTGCTGCTTGAAGGCCCGCTTCACCGCCTTCGTGAGCTCCTCCCGCACCAGGGCGTCGTCCCCCCGGAGCAGGGGGTTGAGCTCCTCGAAGTAGGCCCGCGCCTCCTGGGCCACCCGGGCCAGCACGCCCTGCTCGTCCGGGCCGAGGCCCTGGCCGGAGAGCTGGGGCCCCGCCACCAGGGCCTGGGTGTCGCGCCGGAGCACCACCGCCGCGGCCACCACCCCCGTCTCCGCCAGCCGGTTGCGCTCCACCAGCGTCTCCGGCGTCACCACCCCGTCCCCGGAGCGCTCCATCATGAGGCGCCCTGAAGGCACGCTGCCAGTGAAGCGGCCCCGCCCCTCCTCGAACGTCACCACGTCCCCGTCGTGGGCCAGCAGCAGGCCCTCCGCCGCCATGCCGGCCTCGCGCGCGGTGGTCAGGTGTCGGTGCAGGTGCCGGACTTCCCCATGCACGGGGATGAAGTTCCGGGGGCGGATCAACTCCAGGACGCGGCGCTGCTGGGGGCGGCTGGCGTGTCCGGAGACGTGCACGCCGGGCTCCACCTGCGCGTAGACGATGCGGGCGCCGCGCCAGTGGAGCTGGTCGAGCAGCGCGCCCACGGAGCGCTCGTTGCCGGGGATGGGCCGGGCGCTGACGATGACGGTGTCGCCGGGCTCCAGGCGCACGGGCCCGTCGCCGTTCGCCAACTGGGTGAGGCCCGCGCGCGGCTCGCCCTGCGCGCCGGTGGTGATGACGGCCACGCGGTGGGGCGCGAGCTTGGGCACGTTGTCCAGGTGCACGAAGAGCGAGTCGGGCACGTCCAGGTAGCCCATCTCCCGCGCCAGCTCCACGTTGCGCACCATGCTGCGGCCCTGGAGCGCGACGAGCCGGCCGGTGCGCTCGCACAGGGCCAGCAGGTGCCGGATGCGGTGGAGGTTGGAGGAGAACTGGGCCACGACGACGCGGCCCTTCGTCTCGTGGAAGAGGCGCTCGAAGGTGGTCTGCACCACGCGCTCGCTGCCGGTCTCGTCCACGTGCTCGGAGTTGGTGGAGTCCGACAGCAGGCACAGCACGCCTTCGTCGCCCGCCTCGCCCCAGCGCTCCAGGTCCGTCTTGAGCCCGTCGATGGGGTCCGGGTCCAGCTTGAAGTCGCCGGTGTGGATGACGGTGCCTTCGGGAGAGCGCACGATGAAGCCCACCGCGTCCGGCACGGTGTGCGTCACGCGCGTGGCCTCCACGTTGAAGACGCTGCCCACGGGGAAGGGCGTGCGCGGCTCGATTTCGCGCAGGTCCGCCTTCACGCCCAGCTCCTCCAGGCGCTGACGCGCGAGCGCGAGCGTGAAGCGCGTGCCGTAGATGGGGACGGGCACGTCGCCCAGCAGATAGGGGAGCGCGCCGATGTGGTCCTCGTGCCCGTGCGTGAGGAGCACGCCCTTCAACTGGGCCGCGTTGCGCTGCAGGTGCGTGAAGTCCGGGACGATGATGTCCACGCCGGGCATTCCCGACGAAGGGAACATCAGGCCGGCGTCGATGAGCAGCATCTCCCCACGACAGGCGAGGACCATGGCGTTCAGGCCGATTTCGCCAAGGCCGCCCAGAGGGATGACGTGGAGCATGTGCCCGGAAGTCTAAGGGCCCGGCCCCTCCCGTGCGTGGGAATCCGCACACCCCCTGCCACCGCGAGCCAGCGCCCGCCTGCTTGACGGATTCAAACTAAAGGCTTAGTTGTATTGGAACTAAGGATTTAGTTCGTAGCCGGGGAGGCCCTGCCCGTGATGAAGCCGCCGTCATCCACCGAGGAGTCCAAGCCGCTCACGCCCGTGGAGCTGGAGCTGATGCAGCTCGTGTGGAGGCTGGGGGAGGTGAGCGTGGCGGACGTGCTCGCGGCGCTGCCGCCGGAGCGCAAGCTGGCCTACACGTCGGTGTCCACGGTGCTGCGCATCCTGGAGCAGAAGGGCGTGGTGCGGAGCCGCAAGGAGGGGCGGGGGCACCTGTACTCGGCGCGGCTGTCCCGCGAGGCCTACGAGGCCCAGAGCGTGCGCCACCTGGTGGCGACGGTGTTCGACGGGACGCCGTCATCGCTGGTGGCCCGGCTGGTGGAGGCGGTGCCGCTGTCCCCGGAGGAGGTGGAGCAGATCCGCAAGCTGCTGGGCCGCAAGGGAGGCCGGGGATGAGCGTCGTCGCTCGGGAGGTGCTGGCCGCGTATCTCACGGCGGCGGTGCTGGTGGCGGTGGGCTTCGGGCTCGTGCGCGCGGCGCTGGCATGGGGGATGGAGCGGAGGCTGGACGCGCGGCAGACGCTGCGCGTGGGCCGGGTGACGCTGGGGCTGGCGGTGCTCCTGCCGTTCGTGGCGCTCGCGGCGCGGGAGTGGATGCCGTCGGCGCCGCTCTTCAAGTTCGAGCGTTCCCTGGCGGGCTTCGCCGCGCCGCTGACGCCTGTCGAAGCGCGTCCCGTGCTCGGCGCCGCGCCGCGGCCGCGGTCCTCGGGCCTGGGCCTTCCGGGGGCGATGGTCGGAGTGGGGCTGGTGGGCGTGGGGGCGCTGGCGTTCCTGGCGTGGGAGCTGCGGCGGTACGCGCGCTTGCGGTGGAAGCTCGCGACGCTGCCCGTGCTTCGCCGCGTGGGCCGGGTGCGCGTGGTGCTGGGGGACGGTGCGTTCTCCGTGTGGTTCCCCGGTGGCGGCGCGTGGGTGGTGGTTCCCGCCGAGGTGCTGGAGGACGCGGAGGCGCTCCGGCTCACGGTGCGGCACGAGCTGCAACACCACCGGCAGCGGGACACGGTGTTTGCCTATGCGCGGCTGGGGTTCGACAGCGCCTTCTTCTGGAATCCGTTCACCCGGGCGTTCTCGCGGTGGTTGGCGGAGCGTCAGGAGTTCGCCTGTGACGAGGCGCTCGTCGCCGTGAGGCACGTGTCCGCGGAGGCGTATGCGCGGTGCCTGTTGCAGGCGTCGCTGCGTGTCCCGGCGGCCCTCTCTCTTCCCGCCGGTGTCACCGGCATGTCCCACCCCACTGTCAGGAGGATCCACATGCTGTTCCAGCCTCGTCCCCGTAGCTCCGTGCGCACCCTGGGTCTGTCGTTGTCGCTGGCGTTGGTGCTCGCGCCGCTGGCGTTGTGGGCTCAGGGCGCGGCGCGGGGGCGCGCGGTGTCGCTGACGGAGGCCCGCGCGCTGGCGGAGGCGGGGCGGAAGGCGGGGGACCTGCCGGTGGTGGTGGACGCCGCCGTGGTCGAACAGCTCAACACGTTCGTCACCACGCCCAAGGGCCGCGACTTCATGCGCAAGGCGCTGGCGAACCTCCAGGCGCACCGGGAGGCGATGACGGGCACGCTGCGCTCGCGCTCCCTGCCGGAGGGGCTGCTCGCGGTGGCGATGGTGGAGTCCGCGGTGAGCAACCTGCCGGAGACGTCCCGCGAGCCGTCGATGGCGCCGGGGCCGAGGGGCGCGGGCGTGTGGATGTTCATCCCGGAGACGGCGCGTCGCTACGGCCTGAAGGTGGAGGCGGGGCGGGACGAGCGGCTGGACGTGGCGCGGGAGACGGAGGCCGCCGCGGCGCTCTTCCAGGCGCTGTATGAACGCTACGGCGACTGGCGGCTGGCGCTCGCGGCCTACAACCAGGGGGAGGGCGTGGTGGACCGCGTCCTCGCGGAGACCGGCGTGCGCGACGTGAGCGAGCTGGTGCGCACCGGCAAGCTCAACGGCTACACCGCCACCGTGCAGGCCGGAGTGCTGCTGCTGCGCAACCCGCACCTGCTCGACTGAGCGTTTGTCCACCGCCTGGGGGAATGTCCCCGCCGCGCCGGGGTTCGGATGCGCGCCACCCCGCTTTCGCGCGAGGATGGCGGCGCTCAGCGCCAGGGGTGGGAAACGCCATGAAGATCGTCGCGCTCGTTCGTCCCGCGGGTGAGGTTCCAGAAGCCGCCCAGGTGCTCGCCGCCGCCGCGGGCATGGCCCCGGCGGAGGCCCGCATGCGGCTGGCCCCCGAGCCCCCCGCCCTGATTGCACGCCTGGCTCCCGATGCGGCGGATGCCCTGGTGAAGGCCCTCCGGGACGCGGGGCTCGCGGCGCTCGCCATCGACGAGTCGGAGGTCGCGGAGCGCGTCACGGCACGCACCGTCACGTTCGGCACGGCGCAGGCGACGTTCACGCCTCGCGCGGGCGCGCCGCTCACCATGGCCTGGGAGGACGTGACGGTCATCCTCCGGGGCGCGTCGTCCCTGCGCACGCAGAGCGAGCACACGGAGAAGAAGACGCAGGTGGCGCTGGGCACGGCCCTCATCACGGGCGGCCTGAAGATGACGAAGACGGCGGAGAAGAGCGTGCGCGGCTCGCAGGAGGAGACGTCGCAGGTCGTCTTCGTCTTCGACCGCGACGGCCGGGGCGCCGTGCTTCCCGAAATCGGGTTCGACTTCTCGTGCCTGGGCCCCGCGATGCAGCCGTCGCGCACCGCGAACATGGTGGCCCTGGCGCGCCTGGTGCGTGAGCGCGCCCCGGCCGCGTTCTACGACGAGCGGCTCCTGCGGCTGGGCCGCCGGCCCCTGCCCTTCGTGCTGGGGGGAGCCGTGCAGGTGGTCAGCGGCGCCACGTCCCACTCCCGCATCAACACCGCGCAGGGCCTGGACGTGCTCGCGGAGGCCATGCGCCTGGGCGTGGCCCGGGGCGACCTGCCCTGAGCGTGCATGCGCGGCTCCGGCCGCTCCAGTGCGCGGCACGGGCGGTCCGGGCGGCGGTCCTCGTCGGGGCGGAGGCCCCGGCCGCTCAGGGCAGCGGCGTGGAGCCCTCCGGGGGCGGGCGGGAGATCCACGCGGCGATGAACACGTCCAGCTCACCGCGCATCACGTCCTTCACGCGGGGCGTCCCCGCGCCCGTGCGTGGATCCTCCACCCGCGCTCCTCGGCCCAGGAAGTAGCGGCGGGCCTCGTCGGTGCTGGCGCCCTGTCCGGCGACGACTCGCGCGGCGATGCCCTTGAGCTCGTCCAGCTCTCCCGCGCCAATGAGCGTGAGCACGCGGCCCGTGGCCTCGTCCTTCGCGGTGACCTCGTTGCGCACGCGCTGGAGGTACTCGCCCTCGCGGCTCTTCACCGGCCGGCCCTCCAGCACCAGCAGCTCCCGCTCCACCTCCTCCAGCGGTCCGCCCCGGTGCACGCGCACGTACGCGCGCTGGCGCTTCTCGTCCTCCAGGCGGCGGTGCAGCCCCGCCTCGCCCGCGAGGAACCCATACGCGCCCGGTCCGGCGATGCGCACCACCACGCGCGCGGGGGCGTCCGCCTCCGCGACGGCGGTGGCCTCGTAGCCCCGGCGCTGCGCCCAGCCCAGGTACATGGTGGCCAGCTCCTGCACCCACATGGCCTGCTGCTCCGACGTGTCGCTGGCGCAGATGTCCACCAGCGCCTCGTTGTCCAGCGGCGTGGCCCCGGCGGCCCGCAGCGCTTCCGCCATCTGGACCTCGCGCGCGACCTCCTCCACCTGCTTCGCCGCGGAGCCCAACTGCATCTCGTTCTTCGCCTCGCGCACCAGCCGGCGCCCGAAGTGGCACGCGGCCTCCAGGCGGTCCAGCTCTCCCAACTGCGCCTCCACCGTGCGGAAGGCGCGGAGGACCTCCGCCGCGCGCCGCGGGTCGTCCCAGAGGTTGGGCGCCTGCGTCTCCGCGAGCAGCGCGGCCCGGCGCGTCTCCAGCTCCGGCCGTCCCGTGGACTCGGCGAGCGCGCGGGCGCGGCCCACCAGCCGGTCCATTTCGATCAGCAGCGACTTGCGGTCCAACCGGCGCTTCACCGCCGCGGCCTTCGGCGTGGGCAGGAGCAACTGCGCCGTCACCTCGCGGGGCGGCGGCACGGGCTCCGCGACCGCGACCACGCGGCCTCCGGGACGGGCCTCCACGCGCACGGGCGTGCCGGGCGGCAGGGGCCTGCGGGCGATCTCCACCGCGAGCGCCGCGGTGAGCGTCTTCTCGATTTCACGCTGCAGGTAGCGCGCGCCGAACTGCGGCGAGTAGCCGCGCTCCACCAGCCGGTCCACGACCTCCGGTGTCACCTCCACGTCCAGGGCGCGGGCGCGGATGCCCTCGCGCTCCAGCACGCGGCCCACCTCGCGCTGGGCAATCTTGCGGATGTCCACGCGCGACAGCGGGCGGAAGTGGCAGATGGCGTCGAAGCGGTTGAGGAACTCCGGGCGGAAGGCCTCCGCGATGCGGCGGTCCACCTCCGACACCTGCTCCTCGGCGCGCTTGTGCGCGGCGAAGCCCAGGCCCGCCTCGCGGTACACCTCCGAGCCCACGTTGGACGTGGCCACGATGAGCGTGTTGTTGCACGACACCGCCTCGCCCGCGCCGTTGACGAAGGTGCCCTCGTCGAAGAGCTGGAGGAAGCGGTCGTGCACGCTGCGCGCGGCCTTCTCGAACTCGTCCAGCAGCAGCACGGTGAACACCTTGCCGTCGAGCAGCGCGGACAGCTCACCGCGCCGCGTCTCCAGCGCGGGCGCCCACGATGCGCCGAAGGGGACGCTCTCGTCGCCGTCGTTGGGGTAGTCCGCCATGTTCAGGCGCACCAGTCTGTCGGCGGAGCCGAAGAGATACTCCGCCAGCAGCTTCGCCAGTTGGGTCTTGCCCACGCCCGTGGGGCCGGCGAAGAGGAACACGCCCAGCGGACGGCGCGGGTCGTTGAGCCCCGCCTTGAGCAGCGCCACCGAGCGCAGCACCGCGGCCACTGCGTCCGTCTGGCCGAGCAGCCGCTCCCCGAAGAAGCGCTCCGTCTCCTCCAGGTCCAGCGGCATCGCGTCGTCCACGACGAAGCGGGGCAGGCGCGTGGCGGCGCAGAAGCGGGTGAGCACGTCCTCCGGGCCCACGTGGTCGCGCGCCACGCCCGCGGCCTCCGCCGCCGTCTCCTTGAGCAGCTCGATCGCCTTGCGCGGCATGTGCTGCGCCAGGAGGAACTTCGCGGACAGCCGCAGCGCCAGGTCGCACGCGGCCGGGTCGATGGGCAGCCGCAGCTCGCGCTCCAGCTCCTCCGCCACGCGGCCGACGATCCAGCGCGCCTTCTCCAGCGACGGCTCGTTCAAAGGCAGCAGGTGCAGCCGCTCCGCCAGGGCCTCGTCGGCGCGCAGCAGCTCCTGCACGCGCTTGGGCTCGGTCTCGAAGATGAAGCGCAGCCCGCCGGTGCGCAGCGCGCGCACGGCCACGGGGGCCAGGGGGCCGCCGAGGGCCACCGGCAGGTCGCGGATGTAGACGATGGGGCAGGGGTGGCGGCCCAGGTGGGTGAGCAGCTCCTCGAAGGACTCGGCGGCCTGGCGCTGGGTGCTGCGCGCCAGGATGTTCGCGACGGACACCTCCACGAGCCGCGCCTGGGCCAGGTCGCCGTCCACGCGCCCCTCGGCGATGCGGCGGGCCACCTCCTGCACGAGCGCGCTCTTGCCCACGCCGGGTTCGCCCGCCAGCAGCGGGTGCTTGCCTCCGCGCGCCAGCAGCCCCAGCACCTCCGTCACGGCGGTGTCCACGCCGTGGGCGGCCGGCAGCTTGCCCTCGCGCGCCATCGCGGTGAGGTCGCGGTCGATGAGCCGCTCCTGGTCTTCGTTCTTCCTCGTCGCCATGGTGTGGTCCGGAACGCCCCCTCGACGTGCGGCACTCTAACCGGTGCGGCGCGGAAGCGAAGTCCCGGCCCATTCCGTGGGCCGGGGACCCTACGCTTCCAGCTCCGTGTGCCAGTAGGCCACGTCCCTCAGGAACTTGCGCCAGGACAGGGGCAGGCCCTTCTCCATGAGGAACGACACGACCAGCGCGTCCGGCAGCCGCTTCGGCTTCGCGGGCACGGTGCGCAGCGTCATGCGCGCCTGCGCCGGGGTGCGGTTGCCCTTCTTCTGGTTGCAGGGCACGCAGGCGATGACGATGTTGTCCCAGCTCGTGCGGCCGCCCTGCGCGCGCGGCAGCACGTGGTCGTACGTGGCCTCCGGGCGGGTCACCTTGCGGCCGCAGTACTGGCAGCGGCACTGGTCGCGCTGGTAGACGTTCTCCCGGCTGAAGCGCACGCCGCGCGGGCCCTTCCACAGGGCGCGCACGAAGCGGATGACGGACGGCATGCGCAGCTCCACCGTCACCGAGCGGATGACGCGGTCCTCGTACTCCTCGACGACCTCCACCTTGCCCTGGACGAGCAGCATGACGGCGCGTTGCCACGGGATGCGTGCGACAGGTTCGTAGGACTGGCTCAGCACCAGCGTTTCCATGACACGGGGGCCTTTCGGGCGGGACAGGCCGCCAGGGAGTCGAACCCTGCTCGTCCGGATTTGGAGTTCGGACTGCACCCGGTGCGCGGCCTATGGGTGGAGATGGGAAGCGGAAGGTGAGCGGGAGCCCGGACGTGAAGAAGGCCGGGTCCCCTGTGTCGGGGGCCCGGCCTCCAGGGGCATGCCGCGTCAGGGACGGGGCGTGACGCCTTCAGGAGCCGGGCGAGGCGAGGCGAAAGGACGCGAAGTCCCGCCAGCGGCACGTGGAAGGAGCGGTCACCGGGCTGGGACGCGAGGCCGCGTCGATGCCGTGACCGGAAGGATTCAGGTGCTTGAGGTTCATCGGGGCCTGCTTCGTCGCCTGGCGCATCGGGACCGCTCCTTTCGCTCCCAGCGACGGCGGCGAAAATGCAGTCCTGACAGGCAGCCGGGCGACGCAGGGCCTTCCGTGCGCCGCCAGCGCACGGGCTCCGCTCAGGGCTTGGGGGCCGAAGCCGTCGCGGGCTTCAGGTAGCGGTCGAGGAACGCCAGGATGCGCCGGTCCACCTCCGCCTCGTTCTTCTTCTTCCTGAAGCCGTGGCCCTCGTCGGGGAGCAGCAGGTACTCCACGGGCACGCCGTGCTTCTTCACCGCCGCCACGATGTCGTCCGACTCCGCCTGGAGGACGCGCGGGTCGTTGGCGCCCTGCACGACGAACAGCGGCTTCTGGATGCGCTCCGTGTGGAAGAGGGGGGAGATCTCCCTGAGCATCGCCTCCTGCTTCTCCGGGTCACCTATCTCCTGGATCATGGCCTGACGGAAGGCGCCCCACTCGGGCGGCATGCTCTTGAGCGTGCGCAGCCAGTTGGACACGCCGAAGACGTCCACGCCCACGTCGAAGGCGTCCGGGTGGAAGGCGAGCGCCGCCAGCACCATGTAGCCACCGTAGCTGGCGCCGAGGATGCCCACGCGCGAGCCATCCACGTACGGCAGGCTCGCCAGGTACTTGCGCGCCTCCACGCAGTCTCGCAGCGGATCCTTGCCGTGCTTCTGGTCGTCCGCCCTCCGGAACGACTTGCCGTAGCCGCCGCTGCCCCGGTTGTTGATGCCCAGCACCACGTAGCCGTGGTTCACCAGGTACTGGATGTAGTTGTTGTAGCCCCGGGTCGTCTCTCCGCCCGGGCCGCCATGCACGTAGACGATGGCGGGCGCCTTGTTCTGGGCCGTGGCCTGGTGCGGCTTGAAGAGCAGGTTGGGGATCTCCATCCCGTCGAAGGACTTGAAGCGCACCACCCGCGCGTCCACCAGGTCCTCCGGGTCCAATTCGCGGCTCATCGTGTCCGTCACGCGCGTGGTCTTCTTCGTGGCCAGGTCCTGGACGTAGAGGTTCGCGGAGGAGCGGTCCGTCTCCAGCAGGACCGCCAACTGCTTCTCGTCACGGGAGAAGACGGCTTCGGAGATCATCCCGGCGGGGAGCTGCGTCAGCGGGACCTGGGTGCCGGCCTTCACGTCGTGCAGGCGCACCTCGAAGCCGGCGTCCACGTTGATGACGGAGACGCGGAACGCCCCCGCGCGCGAGAAGGAGGTGTCGACGATGTCCCAGTCCGCCCTCTCCACGTCCTCCCACTTGCCGGCCTCCTTCGCCGGGCGCACCACGCGGGCGAACTCCGAGCCGTCGTCCGTGATGACGTACAGCTCGCCGGTGACGGGGTGGATGTCCCCCACCCGGTAGCTGGCCGAGCCCGTGTGGGGCGTGAGGTTCTTCAGCGTCTTCGTCGCGACGTCGTAGCGCCACACGTTGCCGTCCGACGTGGTGACCGCCTCCTCCAGGGCCACCCAGCTCTCGTCCGGGGCCACGGCCGCGACGCCGAACCCTTTGTCGTTCCGGGCCAGCAGCGTGCGCGCGTACGTCTTCGCGTCATGGCGGTACACGTCCATGGCGCCCGGGTCGCGCTCGTTGGTGGTGATGTAGAACGCGCTGTCGTCGTGGCTGAAGCCCAGGAAGTGGGCCACGCCCTTCTTCATGGGCGTGAGGTCCTTCTCCTTGCCGTCCGGCGTGCGCACGTAGACGTGGGTCTGCTCATCGCCGCCCTTGTCGCGCTCGAAGAGGAAGCGGCCGTCACGCGGGAAGGCCCCCACCACGCGGAGGCTGTCCGTCTTCGAGCGCGTCAGCGCGGTGGGCTTGCCCCCGCCCACCGGCACGCTGTGGACGTTGAAGATGCCGGACGCGTTCGACGAGAAGAGCAGTTGCCTGCCATCCGAGGTGAAGACCGGGGCCATCACCTCCGTGGACCCCAGGAACTGCTCCACCGTGTACTGCTTCGACGGCCGGGCCGCCGGCGTGGCCGCCTTCTCGGGCGGGGCGGCCCCCAGCAGGGGCAGGAGCAACGTCGGGGCAAGGACACGGGCCAGGGACTTCCACGCGGGCATGCGGCCTCCGGGAACGGTGGACAGGGGCACTCTGGGCCACGCCCCGCCGGGTTCAACAGGAGGCGGCGACAAACCTGACATAAGGCTGTCACGGGCCGGGGCGACATTGAGTGCGTTCCCACAACGCGGCACCGGAGATACCGCCATGAACCCGAACGACCTTCAGAAGACCCCTGCCCTGCGCGGCCTGCACACCTACGCGGGCGGCTGCCTGTGTGGCGCCGTGCGTTACGAGGCCACCGTGGACCTGGCGAGCGTGAGCCGCTGCAACTGCACCATCTGCATGAAGTACGGCTACGGCGGCGGCGCGGGGATGAAGCCGGACGCCTTCCGGCTCCTGAAGGGCCAGGACGCCCTCAAGAAGTACGGGCGCGACGGCAGCCCCAACACCCGCAGCTTCTGCTCGAACTGCGGCGTCGTGTGCTTCGGCGACGGCGACGTCCCGGAGCTGGGCGGGAAGTTCGTCTCCATCTACGTCAACACGCTGGATGACGTGGACCCGTCGCTGCTCACCTTCGGGTACTGGGACGGCCGGCACGACAACTGGGCGGCCGGGATGCGCTCCACGCCGTGGCCCTTCCAGGCCGCCGCCTGAGGCCTACACACTCCCCGCCGCGGCCCGGCCCGCGGCGCGGCCGGAGAAGATGCAGCCGCCCAGGAACGTGCCTTCCAGGGCGCGGTAGCCGTGGACGCCACCGCCTCCGAAGCCGGCCACCTCGCCTGCCGCATAGAGCCCTGGGATGGTCTGCCCCCTGGCGTTGAAGACGCGGCCCTGGAGGTCCGTCTCGAAGCCGCCCAGCGTCTTGCGCGTGAGGATGTTCAGCTTCACGCCGATGAGCGGCCCCGCCTTGGGGTCCAGGATGCGGTGCGGCTTCGCGGTGCGCACCAGCTTGTCACCCCGGTAGTTGCGCGCCTGCCGGATGGCCGCGAGCTGCAGGTCCTTGCTGAAGGGGTTGTCCATCTGCAGGTCGCGGGCCTTCACCTCGCGCTCCACCGTGGCGAAGTCCAGCAGCGGGGTTTCCGTCTTCGCGTTCATCCCGGCGACCAGGTCGCGCAGGTTGTTGGAGATGACGAAGTCCTCGCCCTTCTCCTTGAAGGCCTCCACCGGGCCCATGGCCTTCTTGCCCACGGCGCGGTTGAGCACGCCCAGCCAGTCCTTGCCCGTGAGGTCCGGGTTCTGCTCCGAGCCGGAGAGCGCGAACTCCTTCTTGATGATCCACTGGTTGAGGATGAACCAGGTGTGCTCGTGGCCCGTCTTGAGGATGTGCTCCAGCGTGCCCAGCGTGTCGAAGCCGGGGAACAGCGGCGGCGGCAGGCGCTTGCCGGTGGCGTCCAGCCACAGCGAGCTGGGGCCCGGCAGGATGCGGATGCCGTGCCGGGGCCAGATGGGGTTCCAGTTCCGCAGGCCCTCCGTGTAGTGCCACATGCGGTCGCGGTTGATGAGGCGTCCGCCCGCGGCCTCCGTGATGGCGATCATCCGGCCGTCCACGTGGTCGGGCACGCCTTGAATCATGAACTTCGGCGCGGGGCCCATGCGCTGGGGCCACGCCTTGCGAACCAGCTCGTGGTTGCCGCCGATGCCGCCGGACGTGACGATGACCGCGCTCGCGCGCAGCTCGAAGTCACCTGTCGTCACGCGCGAGCTGCTGGCGCCGCGCGGGACGTCCGTGGGCTCCAGCGTCATGCCGCGCACGCCCACCACGGCGCCGTTCTGGGTGAGCAGCTCGTCCACGCGGTGGCGGAAGTGGAAGGTGAGGGTGCCCTTGGCCTCCGCGGCCCTGGCGCGGCGGACGAAGGGCTCCAGCACGCCGGGGCCGGTGCCCCAGGTGACGTGAAAGCGGGGGACGGAGTTGCCGTGGCCCACGGCGCCGTAGCCGCCGCGCTCCGCCCAGCCCACCACGGGGAACCAGCTCATGCCCTGTTGGACCAACCAGGGGCGCATCTCGCCCGCGGCGAAGTCGACGAAGGCCTCCGCCCACTTGCGCGGCCAGTGGTCCTCCTCGCGGTCGAATGCCGCGGTGCCCATCCAGTCCTCCAGCGCGAGCGCGTGGGAGTCCTTGATGCCCATGCGCCGCTGCTCGGGCGAGTCCACGAGGAACAGGCCGCCGAACGACCAGAACGCCTGGCCGCCCAGGTTCTGGGGGCCCT
Source organism: Corallococcus sp. AS-1-6 (assembly GCF_020037015.1). GTDB lineage: Bacteria > Myxococcota > Myxococcia > Myxococcales > Myxococcaceae > Corallococcus. The sequence goes on from NZ_JAIQDE010000030.1 coordinate 59,569, forward strand.
CCTGGTCCACCACGGCGACGCGCTTGCCCGCATCCGCGAGCTCGGTCGCGGCGACGAGTCCCGCGAGCCCTCCGCCCACGACGATGACGTCCACTTCCTGTCCCATGCGTGCCTCCCGGTAGCACCTGGCGCGCGGATGATAGCGTTTCGCGCGGATGACAGACGTTCCTTCACCAGCGCATCCGCACGCTCCGGAGGCTAGACTCCCCGCGCATGGATCCAGGTGTGAAGGGAAACACGGGACCGCTGGGCCATGATGCCGCCGCCTACGCGCAGCGTCAGGACGGGCTGTCCCCGGAGCCGCTGCGGGACGCGGCCTGGAGCGTGGCGGGGCAGCGGGCCTTCGGCGTGGTGCTCGACGTGGGGTCGGGCAGTGGCGGGTGGATCCGCCGGCTGCAGCGGAACCCGGCCGTCGAGCGCATCCTGAGCACGGACATCCACGACGCGGGCGCAAGCCGCCTGCCGGGCGTGGAGTTCCAGCTCCGGGACGTGTCCCGGGACGCGCTGCCGTGGGGCGACGCGTCGGTGGACTGGGTGTTCGCCATTGAAGTGCTGGAGCACCTGGCCAACCCGCGCCACTTCGTGAAGGAGGCCTTCCGCGTGCTCAAGCCCGGAGGCCACCTCTTCTTCACCACGCCCAACAACGACAGCCTGACGGCGCGCCTGTCCTTCCTGGTCCGGGGCTACTTCCCCGCGTTCTGCGAGCAGGACTACCGGGACTCCGGACACATCACGCCCATCACGGAGCTGGACGCGCGGCGCATGGCCGTGGAGGCGGGGTTCCAGTCCATTGACTTCGACTATCCACTGCCCGGGCGGATTCCCCGCAGCAGCGTGTACTGGCAGCGGTTCCTGCCGGGGCTGCGCGGCCGGTGGTGGAGCGACGGGCTGTTCGCGCTGCTGACGCGCCCGCGCTGAAAAGACAGGGGACGGGACTGGCCGCCTGTTCAGGCTCCGTGATACCCCTCCGCCGCGAACCAGAGAGGAGCGCGGATGCAACAGCGTTGCGTGTGGGTGGGGACGGATCCGCTGTACCAGACCTACCACGACGAGGAGTGGGGTGTGCCCGTGCGCGACAGCCGCGCGCTCTGGGAGATGCTGATGCTGGAGGGCTTCCAGGCGGGGCTCGCGTGGATCGTCATCCTTCGCAAGCGCGAGGCCTTCCGGAAGGCGTTCAAGGGCTTCGACCCGAAGGTGGTGGCGCGCTTCACGGAGAAGGACGTCACGCGCCTGATGGCGGATGAGGGCATCGTCCGGGCGCGCGCGAAGATTGAAGCCACCATCGGCAACGCGCGCGCCTACTTGAAGATGCAGGAGGCGGGCGAGGACTTCTCCTCGTTCGTCTGGGGCATGGCGGGCGGGAAGCCCCTCCGCAACGCATGGAAGGGCCGGGGCGACGTGCCGGCGAAGACGGAGCTGTCGGAGGCGTACTCCAAGGCCTTCAAGCAGCGGGGCTTCAAGTTCGTGGGGCCGGTCATCGTCTACGCGTGGATGCAGGCCACGGGCATCGTGGATGACCACACGGTGGACTGCTTCCGGCACGGCGTGCGGCACCGGTGAAGTGAAATGATGAACCACCTGGAAGGAATGCGATGCGGATCAGCGTGACGAGCGTGATGGTGGATGACCAGTCCAAGGCCCTGAAGTTCTACACGGAGGTCCTGGGCTTCGTGCTGAAGGTGGACGTCCCGCTGGGCCCCAAGGACCGGTGGCTGACCGTCGTCGCGCCGGACGCGCCGGAGGGCACGCAGCTGCTGCTGGAGCCCATGGGCTTCGCGCCCGCGCGCGTGTTCCAGAAGGCGCTGTTCGACGCGGGCATCCCGTTGACGTCGTTCGGCGTCGACAACTGTGAAGCGGAATATGAACGCATGGTGAAACTGGGCGTGGTGTTCCGCAGCAAGCCCACGGTCATGGGCCCCGTCACCGCCGCTGTCTTCGAGGACACTTGCGGCAACCTCATCCAGATGGCGCAGGTCTGAGCCTTGTGTTGAGGCCCCGGGCTCCCGGGGTGTTGCGCTAGCGTGGGGCCATGTCTTCGGAGCGCGGTAGGGGCCGTGTCCGCACGGTGGAGGAATGGTTGGGGCGGCTCTCGTCGCGTGACGCGGGAGCACGCGAGGAGGCGCAGTCGGCGCTGGAGGAGTTGCTGGTGTCCGGGCCGCCGGAGTCGCGGGAGCGGACCGCGCGGGCGCTCCTGGAGGAGCTGGGGCGACCGGGGACGACCGTCGCGGAGCCCCTGCTGTTCCTGTTGCAGCGGAGCTGGTGGCCTCCGCAGGCGGGCCTCACCGGGCTCGCCGTCCAGAGCGTGCTGGCGGTGCTGCCGCGGCTGGAGGCGGACGCCCCGGCCCTGGAGAACGCGGCGAGCGTGCTCGCCGGGGTGTGCCGGGTGGACCCCTTCCAGCTCGCCGCGCTGGACGGGCTGTTCCAGCGCCCGGAGGCGTCGGTGCGCGGCGCCATGGCGCGCGTGGTGGGGCGGCTGGGGACCGCCGCGGCGTCGGAGCTGCGCCAGTTGCTGGCGCTCCTGGAGGACGAGGAGCCCGTGGCCCTCTCCGCGCTGGAGTCCCTGGCCGCGCTCGCCCCGCTGGCGCCGGACCTCACCGCGCCCCGGCTGCTGGAGCAGGTGCGCAAGTCGGACGGAGCGCGCCTCTACCTGGCGCTGGTGTCGCTGCGGGGCCTGCTGGAGGAGCTGAACGGAGAGGCGCGGCCCGCGCCCGCGCTGCCGGACCTGGAGCCCGCGCTGCTGCGTGCGTTGACCGCGCCGGAGGCACCCATCCGGCAGGAGGCGGCGGCGCTGCTGGGGGTGCGCGGCCCGCTGTCGCCGGAGGCCGTCTCGGCCCTGCGCGAGCACCTCCGCGACGAGAGCCCGCACGTCGCGGCCCGCTCCGCCGTGGCGCTGGTGCGCTCCGGTGCTCCGGCGGCGGAGGCCCTCTTCCTGCTGAAGGGCCAGTTGGGCCCGGCCGCGTCCCGCGAGCTCCAGGAGGCCGCGGTGGCCGCGCTGGAGGAAGCGGACCCGGCCCGGTTGGGCCGGGCCCGGGGGATGCTGGAGACGGCGGCTCGCGACGCGGCGGGGCTGACGCGCGAGGCCCTCTTCGAGCTGCTGGGGCAGTTGCCCTGAGGCGTCAGCAGCCCAGGTTGCTGCCGGGGCTCACGCCGAGCATGGAGCAGAACTGGAGGTACTTGTCGATGCGGCTCTGCACCTGGCCGGGGTTGCGGCCGTAGCACTCCACCGACCCGTTGATGGTGCGGATGGTCTCACCGAAGCCCGCGCCGTTGACGATGGCGTTGTGGGCCGTCATGGAGCCCGCGCCGTTCTGCGTGGTCCAGAACCAGAAGCCCGTGCGCCACGCGGCGTTGGCGTCCTGGGCCAGCAGGTCCGGGTTCGCCTGGAGCGGCAGGCCCAGCGCGTTGCCCGCGGCGCAGTAGTTGCCATTCCACGACAACTGCATGGGGCCGCGGCCGTAGTACCGCTTGCCCGCGGCGCAGAAGCAGCCCGGAGGTCCCCACGACGTGTCGCAGTAGTCGCCCTTGTTGATCTCCTCGATGTACACGAGCCCGCCCGTCTCGTGCGACACGTTGGCCAGGAAGGCGGCCACCTCGCGCTTGCGCGTGTCGGTGTCACCCGTCGTCGCCACGCTCGGGAAGGTGTTCGCGGCGGCGATGAGCGCGTCGTACGTGTAGAAGCCGTTGCGGCTGGGGAACATGGTGTTGAACGTCTCGCGGGTGAGGATGCCCCCGAAGCCCGTGCCGCCGCTCCCGCCACCGGAGACCTTGTCGAACGTCCAGCGCTGGTTGTCGCGGTCCGCGTAGTACGGGTATTGGACGATGAGGGTGCCGTTGTCGAAGGAGCCCCACGACAGGTCCATGGCCATGCCGGTGTGGCGCGGGTGGAAGCTGAACTGCGTGCCGCCCCGGTTGATGAACTGGAACTGCTGGTTGGCGCCGTCGACGTAGGTCCACTGGTGGAGGACCGCGTTCTCCGCGGTGCTGACCCCCTGGATGTCCAGGGCCTTGCCGCTGTTGACGTTGATGATCTTGAAGAACCCGCCCGACGTGGGCGAGATGTGGAACTTCTGCGCGTTGGTGCCGTTGCAGTCCCACTGCTGCACCTTCGCGCCGTCCGCCGTGCTGGACGACGCCACGTCGATGCACTTGTTCGTGCGCACCGAGCGGATGACGTAGTCGCCCTCCGTGATGGTCGACACCACGGCGGCGCTCTCCACCTGACCCACGGTTTCTTGCGCGGTGTCTCCGGTCTCCGGCCCCGAGCAGCCCGCCAGCGCGCCCACGACTCCCAGCAACGACAGACCGCGGATGATTCCCTTGTGGCTCATGACGTCTCCCATGGGTACCGCCAGCAGGTGGAGGAACTCCTGGGAGGTGCACGTGTCCATCCCAGGTAGACTTTGTTTTCCGAAAGAACAAAGTCTGCCTGGCTTCATGCCATCAGACGAGATATCCAGTCAATCCGGTTATTCCTCGCGTCAGGAACCGCGCTCGACCTCCATGCGGTAGCCCACGCCGCGCACGGTCTGGATGGAGAAGCGGGACGCGCTGGTCCACTTGAGCTTGCGCTTCAGGCTGGAGACGAAGTTGTCCACGGTGTGCGGATCCACCACCACGTCCGTGCCCCACACGGCGTCCAGGATTTCGTCGCGTTTGAGCGCCCGCTCGCGCTCCTTCAGGAAGAAGGCCAGCAGGTCGAACTCCTTGCGCGTCAGCTCCACCTCCGCGCCCTCGGGTGTCTCCACGCGCCGCCGGTCCAGGTCCACGCTGTAGCCCGCGAAGCGCAGGACCTTCGCCGGGGCCACGCCACCGCCGCGCCGCAGGTGGGCGCCCACGCGCGCGAGCAGCTCGCGCAGCCGGTAGGGCTTGCCCAGGTAGTCCTGCGCGCCGGACTCGAAGCCGCGCACCACGTCCTCCTCCAACGTGCGCGCGGTGAGCATCAGCACCGGCATCTCCAGGCCTTCCTCTCGCAGCGCACGGCAGAGCGAGTAGCCGTCACCGTCCGGCAACATCACGTCCAGGAGGATGAGCTGGAAGTCGCGGCGGGAGAGTTGCTCGCGCGCCTCCTTCACCGTGGCGGCCTCCTCCACGGCGTAGCCGCCCTGGTGCTCCAGGTTGTCGCGCAGCGCGAGCCGCAGGTTCGGGTCGTCCTCCACGACGAGGACGGTGGGGGCGGCGGTGGTCATGCGTTGCTCCGGGCCTCGGGCCGGTACTCGGGAAGGGTCAGTTCGAAGGTGGTGCCTTCGGGGCTGGAGGCCGCCACGCGCAGCGTGCCTCCGTGCAGCCGGGCAATCTTCCGGCACAGCGCGAGCCCCAGCCCGCTGCCGGGCACCTCGCGGCCGTCGCGGCCGGACAGCCGGTAGAACTCGCCGAAGACGCGCTCCCACTCGGCCTGCGGGATGCCGGTGCCGTTGTCCGTGAAGTGCACGCGCCCGCCGGACAGCGTCTGGACGTGCAGCCGCACGGGGCTGCGGGTGTTGTACGCGCATGCGTTGCGCGCCAGGTTCGCCAGGAGCAGCCGCAAGAGCTGCGCGTCCGCGTTCAGCTCGCGCGCGTCCACGTCCGCCGTCAGCTCCACCGGCACCGGCGCGCCGGACTCCAGGTCGCGGCGCAGGTTGGAGACCAGCTCGTCCAGCCGCACCGGCGCGAGCTTCGGCACCCAGCGCCCCTTGTCGATGCGGTTGAAGGACAGCAGGTTCTCCACCAGGAAGCCCAGCCCGTCCGCCTCGCGGATGATGCGCGCGGGGTAGTCCTTCGCGTCCGCGCCCTCCGCCACCCGCCACTCCAGCGTCTCCGCGAGCAGCCGGATGGACGCCAGCGGCGTGCGTAGTTCGTGCGACACCGTGGCCACGAAGTCACTCTTCAATTCCAGGAAGCGGTACTTGCGCTGCTGCGCCACGAAGGCCAGCGCCGCGATGACGAGCGCCAGCGCCGCGCACAGGGCCAGCATCAGCGTCTTGAGCCGGTAGCGGCGCTCCAGCGCCTCTTCGCCCTGGGCCCACTCGGATGACTCCACCGCCACCGGCAGCGACGTCAGCGTCAGCACCGGCGCATCCCCCGGCAGCGTCACGTGTCCGTCCGCCTTCAGCAGGCCGCGCTCCCGCATCTCGCGGGTGAGCCCCGTCAGGAGCCCTGACAGGTCCAGCGCCAGCCCGCGCACGTCGCTCCCCGACAGCGGCTCCAGATACCAGCCGGACCGGATGAGCACCGGCTCCCGCACGGCTTCTGGAAGGGGCAGCGGCGTCGAGGTCAGCTCGCGCGCCCGCGCCTCGAAGTCCGCCACCGGCACGCCCACGCGCGTGGAGAGCGCCACCACCTTCTCGCGCAGGAAGTCGAAGTCCTCCGGCGTGAAGCGCGAGCGCTTGAGCAACAGCAGCCGCTGCAGTCCCTCCAGCCGCCCTCCACCCTGGCCGTCCAGGAGCCCGTCGCGCACCAGGGCCCGCATCAGGTCCGGCACCACGTCGCCTCTCGCCGCCACGTCCTCCAGCACCACCAGCATCGAGGGCAGGTCCCGCGTGGACGCGAGCACGAAGCGGGCCCGGTGCTGGAGCAGCGCCATCAGCGACAGTTGCGTGGCGCCCCGGTCCTTCGCCTTCAGCGACTGCTCCACCAGCGCCATCCGCTCCAGCCGCTCCTTCCACGGCCCCTCGTCCTCGTCCGCGACCTCCGTGCCCGCGCGCAGCCTGGCGTAGCGCTCCTTCGCGGGCGCGTCCCCGGCCGTGTCGAACCGCGCCAGCCGGGGCAGGACCTGCTCCCCCTGTTCCCGCAGGTACAGCCCCGGCGTGGCCACCAAAGGATCCTCCTTCGCCGCCGCCAGCGTGCCGCGCGCACCCTCCAGGCCTTCGCGCAGCGCCTGGCTCAACGACGCGCGGGCGTACTGCTCCAGGGCCTCGCGCCGGACGCGGAGCGAGGCCCGTGCATCCTCGCGCTCGGCGGCGAAGATGCGGTGGAGATAGCCCAGGCCGACCCCGAGCCCGGCGAGGCCGAGCACGAGGGCGAAGAGGGTGGGCAGCAGCCTGCGCGGCATCGGGGACGGTCCCTACTTGATGGTGGGGACGCGGTCGGCGTCCATGGTGCGCACCGGCGCGAAGGATTCGAAGCGGTCCTCACGGCGGTCCAGCTTCTTCGCCAGCCGGATGAGCTCACCCAGCTCCACCACGTCCGCGCGGGCCTTCAGCGGCGTGCCCAGCTCCTCCCACAGCGACACCAGCGCGTCGTAGGTGAGCGGGCGCGCCCAGTAGGAGCCGCGCAGCTTCTCCGCGAACGCGGCGGCGACATAGGACAGGCGGGTGGGGGACGCGGCCTTCTCATAGGCGGGACGCAGGAGCGTCACGGGCATGGCCTTCTCGATGAGCTTCGAGCTGCCGCCCTCCGGGGCCTTGTAGCGGATGCGCAGCGTGCCGAAGTTCGTCTGGGCCGGGTCGCGCAGCTTCACTTCATAGAGGGCGGTGACGGCGTGGCCCGCGCCCACTTCCCCCGCGTCCACGCGGTCGTCGTTGAACTGCTGTTTGGTGAGCAGCCGGTTCTCGTAGCCGATGAGGCGGTAGCGGGACACCGTCTTGCGGTCGAACTCCACCTGGAGCTTCACGTCCTTGGCCACCACCTGGAGCGTGCCGGTGAGGTTCTGCACGAAGATGCGGCGGGCCTCCTCCAGCCTGTCCACGTAGGAGTAGTTGCCTTCACCCACCTGGGCCAGCCGCTCCATCAGCACGTCGTTGTAGTTGCCCATGCCGAAGCCCACGGTGGACAGGGTGATGCCCGCCGCCGCCTGCTCCTTCACGCGCTCCCAGATGCCGTCCGCCTCCGTGATGCCGTTGTTCGCCACGCCGTCCGAGCAGAGGATGACGCGGTTGATGCCGCCCTTCACCAGGTGGCTCGCGGCGAGCGCGTAGCCCAGCTCCATGCCCGCCTGCGCGTTGGTGGACCCCTCCGACTGGACGCTGTCGATGGCGCCCAGGATGGTGGCCCTCTGCGTGGCGTTGGTGGGGGCGAGCACCTGATGGGCGGTGCTGCCGTAGACGACGATGGACACCCAATCCCGCTCATCCAGCGCGTCCACCAGCAGGCGCAGCGAGCGCTTCACCAGGCCCAGCCGGTTCTCCATGGCCATGGAGCCGGACACGTCGATGACGAAGACGAGGTGGCTCGGCTTGCGCTCCACGCTGCTCACGTCGCGCGCCTTCACGCCGATGTGCACCACCTGGTAGCCCTTGCGCGCGGGGGAGGGGAAGCCCTCCACGTTCACGCTGAACGGGGCGTCCGGGGCGTTGGCGTAGCCGTAGTCGAACGTGTTGATGAACTCCTCCACGCGCACGGCCTGCTCGTCCGGCAGCGCGCCGCGCTCCAGGTAGGCGCGCGTCAGCGTGTACGACGCCGTGTCCGTGTCCACGGAGAAGGTGGAGAAGCGCTCCTCCTCGGTGTCCACGGTGGGGTTCACGCCGTAGCCCTTGAAGTACATGTCGAAGAAGCGCTGGCCCGGCGGGGCCACGGTGCGCTCCGGCGCGGGCTGGGGCGCGCGGTACACCGTCTGCGGCGTGCCGTCCGGGACGATGACGTGCATGTACGGCAGGGCCCAGGACGGGGCGCGCACGCGGTCGTTGGTGCTGTTCGGGTCGCCGTCGGGCGACGGGTTGTCCACCACGTAGCCGCCCTCGGACCGGGGACCCGCAGGAGGCTCCACCAGGGACTCGAACCCGCGCTTCGCGCCGCCCTTGCCCACCGGGCGCGCCACCGCGATGCGCTTGATGAACTCCGGGTCGACGTTGACGCCCTGGTTCGTCGAGCCCACGTCGATGGTGGGCGGCGCGCCGATGACGTTCACCGACCTCGAGAAGTGCTCGGCCAGCAGCTCCACGTTCACGCGGATGGTGCGGTTGGGCAGTAGCTGGATTTCAGGGCGGGCGTAAGGCTTGAACCCCTCGTTCTCGAACCGCAGGGTGTACGTCCCCGCGGGGAGCTGGGGGATGCGGTAGTTTCCCTGGGCGTCCGTGACGACCACCTGTTCGCCCTGCAGGCTCGGCGAGGTCGCCGTGACGACCACGTCCCCCACGGGCTTCCGGGTCTCGACGTCAATCACCGTGCCGATGATGACGCTCTTGGCGGCGGTGCCCGGCTGGGACTGGGCTCCCACGGGCGCGGCGGACATCATCAGGAACAGCGGCAGGGTGCTTCTCAGGAGGGACTTCAGCATGGACCACCTCTCGCGCATCAGGGTGGAGCCATCATCCAGATGCGCCCCGCATCGAACCGCATGGGGGGCTCGTCTCCTCATCATGGTTTCATCATGACGGGAAATCGTGCCGGGGGCGGGGTGTCTGATTAGAAAGGCCGTCCATGACGGCACTGGACACCCTCTTTCCCACCGAAGAGCAGATTCCCCCCGGCGTGCGGCTGCCCGCGTACCTGGAGCAGCGCGAGTACTTGGTAGGCGGCGAGCTGCGCACCTGGGCCGGCGAGCTCAACCCCGTGGCGAGCCCCGTGTTCGTCCGGACCCCGGAGGGGCTGAAGCAGAAGGTGATTGGCGCGACCCCGCTGCTCACCTCGCGCGAGTCCCTGGACGCGCTGGCGGCGGCGGTGAAGGCCTACGACTCCGGCCGGGGCGTCTGGCCCTCCCTCAAGGTCGCCGAGCGCATCGAGCACGTGGAGCGCTTCCTCACCGCCATGCGCGCCCAGCGCACCGCCGTGGTGAACCTGCTCATGTGGGAGATTGGCAAGACGCAGCCGGACTCGGAGAAGGAGTTCGACCGCACGGTGGACCTCATCGTGGAGACCATCCGCGCGCTGAAGGAGCTGGACCGCACCTCGTCCCGCTTCGTCCAGGACCAGGGCATCATGGCGCAGATCCGCCGCGCGCCCATGGGCGTGGCCCTGTGCATGGGGCCGTACAACTACCCCCTCAACGAGACGTTCAGCACGCTCTTCCCCGCGCTGCTGATGGGCAACACCGTGGTGTTCAAGCCGGCGAAGTTCGGCGTGCTGCTGGTGCGCCCGCTGCTGGAGGCGTTCCGGGACTGCTTCCCGCCCGGCGTCATCAACATCATCTACGGCCGGGGCCGGGAGACCGTGGGCGCGCTGATGGAGAGCGGGCAGGTGGACCTGTTCGCCTTCATCGGCACCAACAAGGGCGCCAGTGAATTGAAGCGCATGCACCCGCGCCCGCACCGCCTCAAGTCCGTGCTGGGCCTGGACGCGAAGAACCCGGCCATCATCCTGGAGGACGCGGACCTGGATAACGCCGTGAAGGAGTGCATCACCGGCACGCTGTCCTTCAACGGCCAGCGGTGCACGGCGCTCAAGCTGCTGGTGGTGCACCGGAACATCGTGGACGCGTTCCTCGCGAAGTTCACCGCCGCCGTGGACAAGCTCAAGCCCGGCATGCCCTGGGACCCGGGCGTCGCCGTCACGCCGCTGCCGGAGCCGGGCAAGGGGACGTACCTCCAGGGGCTGGTGGACGACGCGGTGGGGAAGGGCGCTCGCGTGGTGAACGCGACGGGCGGGCAGGCGTCCCGGTCGTTCTATTCACCCACGGTGGTGTACCCGGTGACGCGGGACATGCGGCTGGCCACGGAGGAGCAGTTCGGCCCGGTGGTGCCGGTGATGGTCTTCGACGACGACGCGGAGGCCGTGCGGCTGGTGGTGGAGTCGCCGTTCGGTCAGCAGCTCAGCCTGTTCGGCAAGGACTCCGCGCGCATCGGGCGGTTCATCGACGCGTTCTCCAACCAGGTGGGCCGCATCAACCTCAACTGCCAGTGCCAGCGCGGGCCGGACACGTTCCCGTTCAACGGCCGCAAGGACTCCGCGGAGGGGACGCTGTCCGTGGCGGACGCGCTGCGGGTGTTCTCCATCCGCACGCTGGTGGCGACCAAGACGACGCCGGACAACACCGCGCTCGTCCAATCCATCCTGACCCGCAGAGAGTCGGATTTCCTCACCACGGACTTCCTCTTCTAGTCCCGCCTTGGCCCTGGGTGGTATGCCCTGGGCCATCCCATGGCGCCGCGCACCACGACCCTCGAGCTGCACAAGGAAGAGATGAAGTTCTCCGCGGGGCACTTCACCATCTTCTCCGCCACGCACCGCGAGAACCTGCATGGGCACAACTTCTCCGTCTACGTCGCGCTGACGGGGGAGGTGTCCGACGACGGCCTGCTTTCGGACTACGGTCCGCTCAAGCAGGCCATCATCCAGCGCTGCAAGGCCTGGAACGAGACGTTCTTCCTGCCGGCCCACTCCCAGCACCTGCGGCTGGAGCGGGACGAAAAGGGCAACCACGTGGCGCACTTCAACGGCGAGGAGCTGCGCTTCCTTGCCCGCGACGTCACGGTGCTGCCGGTGGCCAACGTGTCGCTGGAGGAGCTGGCGCGCGTCTTCGGCGAGGAGCTGGTGGGCGACGGCAGCGCCATGGCGCGCGACCACATCACGGGGCTGGTGGTGAAGTGCGCCTCCGGCCCGGGCCAGTGGGCCTCCTGGGAGTGGAAACGCGATGTCTGATCAGGTCCTCATCACCGGCGCCAGCCGGGGCATTGGCCGGGCGGCGGCGGCGCGGTTCCGCGAGGAGGGCTGGCGCGTCATCAACGTGTCGCGGAGCCCATGCACCGTGCCGGACGTGGTCAACGTGCCGGTGGACCTGGCCGTGCCGGGCTGGGAGCCCGCGGTGGAGCAGGCGCTGCGCGACGGCGCGGCGCGGGGGCCGGGCCGCCTGTGCGTGGTGCACAACGCCGCGCTCTACGAGCAGGACGACGCGCTGACCATGGACGCGGACCACCTGCGCCGCGTGCTGGAGGTCAACGTCGTGGCCCCGCTGGTGCTCAACCGCCTGGCGCGGCCGCTGCTCACGGACGGCTCGTCCCTGCTCTACGTGTCGTCCACGCTGGGGGAGAAGGCCGTGAAGGGCGTGGCGTCCTACGTGACGACCAAGCACGCGCTCATCGGGATGATGCGGGCCACCTGCCAGGACCTGGCGGGGACCCGGGTCCACACCGCCTGCGTCTGCCCGGGCTTCACGGACACGGAGATGCTCCGCGAGCACATGGGCGCGGACCCCGCCGTCCGGGCCAGCGTGGCGGGGATGACGACCTTCGGGCGGCTCATCACGCCGGAGGAGATCGCCGGCGTGCTCTACACCTGCGCCACCACCCCGGTCCTGAATGGCGCGGTCATCCACGCCAACCTGGGGCAGATCGAGCGCTGAAGCGGCCTTCAGCCTTCCTGCGCGTAGACGGTGCACGAGGACGTGCACGTCTCCGCCACGCGGATGCGCGCGACGGTGGTGCCGGGCACGTTCACGCGCTCGAAGAGCCACGCGGCCAGCAGCTCGCTCGTGGGGTTCTCCAGGCCCGGGACGTCGTTGAGCAGCCGGTGGTCCAACTGGGCGTGCAGCGGCTGCCAGGCGGCGTTCAGCTCCGCGAAGTCCACGATCCACCCGAACTGAGGGTGCACGGGGCCTCGGAGGGTGATTTCGATGCGGTAGCTGTGGCCGTGCACCCGCGAGCACTTGTGCCCTTCCGGAACGTTGGGCAGGCGGTGCGCGGCCTCGAAGGTGAACTCCTTCGAGATTTCAGTCACGAGGGTGGGCTTCTTCACGGATACGGCCTCCATTCGGCGGCCTTGTATCCGCGTTCACCCCGTGCGTCCACGGCTCGTCTCAGGGGGCGGGCACTCAGACGCCGAGTGCGGTTCCCAGACGTGCGAGCAGCCCCGGCCAGCCTGGCTTCATCCCCTCGAAGGCCCGGCGGCCCATGGGCGAGTCCAGGTTGAAGCCTTCGTGGATGAGGGTGAGCCGCGTCCCCGTCCCCTCCGGCACGAGCCGCCAGGTGAGGGTGGTGTCGAGCGTGCCCGTGGCGAAGCGGTACTGAAGGAGCCGCTCCGGCTCCACCGCGACGACCTCACAGGGCTGCTGCCCCCAGGCGCCCATGTCGAGCGTGAAGCGGTGGCCCACGATGGGGCGCACGTCGCCCGCGGCCCACCACTTCGCGTGGAGCTCCGGCGTCGTCAGGGCCTTCCACACGGCGGAGGGCGGATGGGCATACACATGGTCCAGTTGGATGACGGCGGGGGGCTTCATTTGCGTGACTCCTCGTCGAGCACGTCCTCGAGCGCGGCGAGCCGCTGCTTCCAGTAGTGCGTGAAGGCCTTGAGCCAGTCGTCCACCTCCGACAGGGGACGCGGATCCAGGTGGTAGTAGCGCTCCCGGCCGCGCGGCTCCTCGCGGACGAGCCGCGCCTTGCGCAGGACCTGGAGGTGTTCGGAGACGGCGGGCCGCCCCAGGTTGAAGCCGCTCGCCAGGTCATTCACCGCGCGCGGCCCCTTGCGCAACTGCAACAGGATTTCCCGGCGCACCGGATTGGAGAGCGCCGAAAAGACATCCGGTTCGGACATGGCCCGGATTGATACGTCGGAAATATCCGACGCGTCAAGAGGCGTCGGATATTTCCGACGCGTCGTCGGGCGGGTGTGAAGCGGCTATCGGCGGGCGGCGCGCGCCTGCGCGAGGGGGGCGCGCTGCTCCCGGCGGACGGGGAGCCGGAGGAGGTGGGCGTAGCGCGCGAGCCGGTCCTCGAAGCGGCGGGCGTCGCGGCCCCAGTGCACGACGACGTTGCGCTCGGGGTCCTTCCGGTGCGTCAGCGCGATGCCGTACTCGTCCTGTGCGCCAATCCAGTCCGGGTGGTGGCGCCGCTCGCAGTCCAGGCCCACGTAGTGGTCCAGGGGCTCGTTCCAGGTGAAGGCGCTCAGGGCCCCGGCGCCGCGCAGGATGACCTCGCTGGCCGTCACCACCACCTCCAGCCGGGTGCGGACACAGCGCAGGATGAACGTCACGGACACGAAGCCGCCCAGCACCACCACCAGGGGCAGCATCCACTCCTCGCGCAGCCGGGCCAGGGACAGGCCCTGGTCCAGCGCGTAGGCGAGCGGAATCACGACGAACAGCACCAGCGTGAGCAGGGGCCACACGACCTGGCCGACCAGCGGGCGCGTGTGGAAGCGCAGCGGGAGGTCGCCTCCCATGTCCATCTTCCGTGGAACCGGTGAGAGCACTTCGAAGAAGGACATGGGGCCGGCGTCTCGGGCGTGCGGGCGATGGATGCCTTTGACCCAAGCTCAACATGGCGGCGGATGGGCTGTCCACGTCTTCCCGGGTAGTCCGGGAGTCGCCGGACGGGCCGCGCCCTTCAGCGGGAGTGCTGTTTGAAGAAGTCCCACAGGATGGTGGTTCCGTCGGGACCCGCTGGGTCCGCGAACGGGAAGGCGCCGTCACCGCCGGGCCATGCGTGACCCATGCCCTGGATTTCAATGTGCCGCACCAGGAGCACGCCGTTGGAGACGTAATCCCTCACGGTGTACTTGCGGCCTCCGGTTGAAACACCGGACGTCGTGCTCGCCGGGGTGTTGGACACGCTGTTGTTGTCGGAGCCGTCATCGCCGTAGTCATTCGTCTGGAGGAACTGGCGCGCGGCCTGCTGTCCGTTGATGGGATTGACGACGTCATCCGCGGTGCCGTGGACGACGAGCACCGGCACCTTCCGGCGCGGCTTGCCCGAGCACGCCCAGGCGTCATGGCCCCGGTCATCCGGCGAATAGATGCTGCCGAACGTCATGGCGTAGAGGCTGCCGGAGGCGGTGGTGGCCGCCTTGTACATGGCGCCCGCGCCCACCATGCCCGCGGCGAACACCTCCGAGTAGCAGGCCATCAGGACGCTGGTCATCACCGCGCCCGCGGAGACGCCACCCAGGTAGACGCGGCGCGAGTCCACCGCGTAGTGGCCCTTCACCCAATCGACCATGCCGACGATGAGCGACGGCTCGCCAATGCCTCGCTCCTGGTTGGAGGAGAACATGAAGTTCCAGCACTGGGTGCCATTCGCATACAGGGCCTGGTTGGGATAGAGCACCAGGAACCGCTCCGCGTCCGCCTTCGCGTTCAGCCGCGTCAGGCCCGCGAACTGGTCCGGGTTCTGGAGACAGCCATGCAGCCCCACCACGAGCGGGAGCGGCTCACCGGGCTGGTAGCCGGTGGGGACCCAGAGCTGGAAGCTCCGGGTGCCCCAGGGGTTGGAATAGACGCCGTGGACCCACTCGCCCGCGCGGGCCGGCGTGGCGCCCAGCACCGCGAACAGCGCGCACACCGCCACCGCCACGCGAGCCATGGCCTGGACCTTCCGAGTCACCGACATGTGCCTGCCTCCTGCTTCAGCCAGGACGCGACATGCGCCCGGGTGACTCGACCTCCCGGAGGAACCTCTCCACCGCGCCGGCGACCTGTCCGGGTTGATCCACGGGCGCGGCATGCCCGGAATCCGTCAGCACCTGGAGCCATGCGTCCGCGAGCTGGCCCGCGTAGGCCTGCTTCGTGGACAGCGGCGTGTAGTCCCGCTCGGAGTGCAGCACGAGCACGGGGCAGGTGATGTCCTTCAGCCGCTCCTGGACGCTCCAGCCGATGAGCCCCCGCGTCGCGCGCAGGTACACGTCCGGGGCGTTGGCGCCCAGGGACTCGATGGCCCGTTGGCGCAGGGCCTCCTGCTCCGGCTTGGGGAACAGCTTCGGGGCCACGCGCTTCGCCAGCCCCCGGGGACCCAGCAGGCGCAGCACCAGCAGCCGCGCGGCGAACTCCAGCCTCCGGCGGAGCGTGCGCGCCACCATGTCCGGCCCGCTGTTGACCACGGTCAGGCTGCGCACCAGGTCCGGCCGGTCCACCGCCAACTGGAAGCCCATCATCCCGCCCATGGACAGGCCGATGACGTGCACCTGCGACAGCCCCAGCCCGTCACACAGCGCGGCGATGTCGCACGCGAAGAGGGCCACGCCATACGCGCCCGCCGGCTTGTCGCTCCGCCCGTGACCCCGCGCGTCCGGCACCAGCACGCGGTGATCCGCCGACAGCCGGGGCACCACCGCGTCCCAGTCGCTGCCGGACGAGCCCAGGCCGTGGAGCAGCAGGATGGGCGCTCCCTCGCCGGACTCCTGGAAGTGCAGGGTGACGCCGTCGGGAAGGGAGAACGTGGGCATCGTCAGGTGAACGACCGTTCAGCGCGGGGATTGGACTACGCTCACAGGGTCGGTGGAACCGTAGCTGAACGACCGTTCGTTTTTCAAGGTGGCCCCATGGCGTCTTCCTCCCCGTCCCGTCTTCGCGCGCGCAAGGCGGTGCTTCCGGACTCGGCGTCGGCTGACGGCACGCGTCGCCGCATCCTGGAGACGGCGCTCCAGCTCTTCGCGAGCCGGGGCTTCCATGACGCGTCCATCCGGGACCTGGCCCAGGAGCTGGAGCTGCGGCCCAGCGCGCTCTACTCGCACTTCCCCTCCAAGGAGCACGTGCTCGCGGAGCTGGTGCGGCTGGGGCACGAGGCGCACCACGAGGGTTTGCGCACGGCGCTGCTCGGCGCGGGGGCGAAGCCGGTGGAGCAGCTCCGGGCCCTGGTCCGGGCGCACACGCGGCTGCACGCGACCCATCCGCAGTTGGCCGTGGTGGTGAACGACGAAATCCATGCGCTGCCGCCGGAGCTGGCGGCGCCGTCCCTGGCGCTGCGGGAGCAGTCTTCGGCGTTGCTGATGGCGGTCATCGAGCGGGGGCGCGCGCAGGGCGTGTTCTCCGTGCCGCACGCGGGCGTCGTCGCCGCAGCCATCTCCGCCATGGGGTTGCGGCTGCCCTACTGGTTCGAACCCACGCCCGCGCTCGACGTGGACGCGCTGTCGGACCTGCACGCGGAGCTGGCGCTGCGGATGCTGGGGGTCAAGGCCGGGAAGTGAGGTGGGGTGTCGAAGCGCCGGTGCGCGGGTGGCGCACGGGTTGCTAAGTGTCGCCATGCCGGCCGGGCAGGGTGCCCGGCCGTGGCTTCCTGGCCGCGATGTCCTCCGAACGCTCCCTCCCGCATGCGGCACCAGCCCCACGGCGCGGCTTCCTGGCCACCGCCGTCCTCACGGTGTTGTGCCTGCCGCTGGCGGTGTCCACGCCGGCTTCGCCGCCGCCCCGGCTGGTCCTCTGGGCCTGGGAGCGGCCGGAGGACCTGCGCTTCCTGGAGGGCCGCGCGGTGGACGTCGCCTTCCTGCTCGCGACGCTCGACCTCACCGACGAGGACTCGCACCTGCTGCCTCGCCGGCAGCCGCTCCGGGTTCCGCCGGGCACCGCGCTGAAGGCCACCGTGCGGTTGCAGATGCTTCCGGGCGCCTCGCTCGCGCGCTTCGGTCCGGAGCGCCTGGAGTCGCTGGCCGGGAGTCTGGAGTCGCTCGTGCGCCGCCGCCCCGACGTGACGGCGCTGCAACTGGACTTCGATGCCCGCGCATCGGAGTACGAGGCGTACGTCGACCTGCTCCAGCGGCTGCGCTCGCGCCTGCCTCCGGGGATGCCGCTGTCCATCACGGGGCTTGCGTCATGGTGCGCGCCTGGCAGTTGGATTGCGCGGGCGCCCGTGGATGAAGTGGTGCCGCAGCTCTTCCGCATGGGCCCGGACGCGCCGGTCTGGCGTGCCCGGTTCGCGCGCGGCCTGCCCCGCCCGTGCGCGGGCAGCATGGGCCTGGCCATGGACGAGTGGCAGCCCGTGCCCCCTGGCGTTTCGACCCTCTATCTCTTCAACCCCCGGCCGTGGACGCCCGATGCGTTCGCTCGCGCCGTGGCGGAGACCCGACCATGAAGAACGCAAGAACAGTCCTGGGGCTCGTGGGCCTCGCGGTGCTGCTGCCTCCCGTCATCGCCGACGCGTGTGGACCCGACTTCGGGCCCGAGCCCCGCTTCTACGTCGTCGACAATCCCGACCGGCCCTTCAGCCACTACGCCGCCGGACGTCTGGGCATCCTCCGCCGCACCTTCGACCCGCCGTACCTCGCCTTCGCCTTTCGCTCGATGATGGGCATCCCCACGACGGCGGAGGAGCAGAAGCACCTGGTGGCGGGGTGGACGGACGCGGAGTCCCGCTACGGGCCCGACCCGAGCTGGGCCCGCGACCAATGGGCCGCCGTCCGGCAGGAGGTCGCGCCCTTCAAGGACCTGCCGCAGGTGGACGCCAACTCGTTGGTGTACGCCTCCAATGACGCCTACATCCACGGCGATGCCTTCCTTCATGCCGCGGTCACGGCCCGCGCGCTCGCGAAGGAATGGAAGCAGCGCCCGGCCCTGCTGCTGGAGTGGGTCGGGAACCAGGACACCGTCTTCAGCAAGGGCTGCACCCTGGCCGCCCCGGCGCCGGGCATCGAGGAGTCGCTGACGCCGCGTGAGAAGGCGCGCAGGCAGGCCGAGCGCGACTATCAGGCCGCGTCCATGCACCTGTACTGCGGGAGGTTCGACGAGGCCGCGGAGGCCTTCCAGTCGATTGCCAGCACGGCGGACGCTCCCTACCGGACGCTCGCCGCGTACCTCGTGGCGCGCACCCGCGTGCGCGAGGCGCTGTTCCTCCAACCGGACGACTTCTACGAGGAGCGCACGTTGGATGAGGCCTCGCTCGCGCGCTTCACCCGGGCGGAGGCGGCCATCCAGAAGGTGCTCGCGGATCCGAAGCTGCGTGAGGTGCACGGGCCCGCGCGGCGCCTGCTGACCCTCGTGCGTTTGCGCCTGTCGGCGGACACCTGGCGGTGCGAGCTGTTCTCACGGGTGCTGGAGAAGGGCACGGGCTCCGGGTTGGAGGCGGAGCTGGCTGGAATCTCGCCGGGGTCCGAGGTGGAGGGCAACGCCGTCACCTGCCCGGGGCTGAAGCCTCGCGCGGCGGAGCTCGTCGAGTGGCTCCGGCTCATGACCGCCCCCGAGGAGCCCGGTGCTCCGGAGGGGGCGTGGCCCGCGAAGACCTACGCGACCGCCGTGGCCCGCTGGAAGAAGAGCGCGCACCCGCCCTGGCTCGTGCTCGCGCTGCTGTCGGCCCGGGCGGACGCGCCGGAGGTGCCCGCGCTGCTCGCGGACGCGGAGAAGGTGCCGGTGGAGTCTCCCGCGGGCATGACGCTCGCGTGGCGCTCCGTACAGTTGCTGCGGGCGCGGGGACAGTTGGCGGAGGCCCGGGCGCGGCTGGACGCCATTCCCCCGGAGCTGGTGCGCGAGCAGCTCTCCGTGGACAACGCCCTGCGTGAGGAACGACTGCACCTGGCGAACAGTTGGGACGAGGCCCTGCGCAACGCGGCCCAGTTCCTGGTGGAGGAGTTCGTCATCGCTCCCCAGCCAGACGGCAGTGCACCGATGGGACTCAGCGGCGCGCGGGCCTCCTTCCTGGAGTCCCATGTCCCCACGCGCCGGCTGCGCGAGTGGGCCGCGCTTCCGTCGTTGCCCCCCGAGCTGCGCCGGCAACTGTCGTGGGCCGTGTTCGCCCGCGCCGCGGTGGTGGGGGATGACGCCATGCTCACGGCCCAGGCGACCACGCTCGCGGAGACGGAGCCCAAGGCGCGCGCGGAGCTGCTGGCCATCGTGGGGCGGCCCACGGCGGAGGAGCGTCTGTTCGACGCGCGGCTGCTGATCATGGGGCTGCCGGTCGTGTCCGCGAGGGTGGAGCCCGCCAGGGACCGTCTGGCCAACGTCTCCCCGAAGCTGGACCTCACCGAGGACCTGAGCTGGTACCGCAACGGCTGGTGCGTGCCGGGGACGAAGAACCTGGAGGACCCGCTGAAGACACCGCTCCCGTTCGCGAGCCCGGAGGAGCGGGCGGACGCCGCCAGCGAGTGGAAGGCCCTCAACGAGGCGGGCTCCTCCGTGGCCTTCTTCTCCCGCGTGGCGCTGGACTGGGCGAAGGCGCACCCGCAGGACCCGCGCTCACCCATCGCGCTGTTCCGCGCGGTCCGCTCCAGCAAGCGGGGCTGTGGCCAGAACACCCCGGAGGCGAAGAAGGCCTTCGCGTACCTCCACAAGCACTACGGCAAGACGGAGTGGGCGCGCCGCTCGCCTTACGTCTACTGACGCGAGCGGGGCCCTACTGCTTGGGCCGCACGATGCGGAGGATCTTCCGCCGGAAGATCTTGTCGCGCGCCTCGTCGGTCAGGCGCGTGGACTTCACCTCCAGGTAGATGGACGGGTGGTCCGAGTAGTACTTGCCCTCGGACCTCAGGTGCCGGGAGCCGCTGGCGCCCATCAGGCCGTACATGCCGGGACCCACCAGCTCCAGGTCCTCCGTGTCCGCTTGGTAGTAGCCCATGTAGTGGGCGTTGCCGGCGGAGTTCGAGTACTGCTGCTGGAAGAGCGGGATGGCCTCCGTGCTCTTGTGGGCCAGCATGTACGTGGGCTGCGTCCCCGGCTGACCGTCGAAGAAGACGCCCCGGCTCCCCTGGGCCGTCTCCTGGAGGTCCATGTTGAAGTCCCCCACCATCACCTGGATGCCCTCGGACTTGCAGAAGGTCTGCAAGGCATTGCGCTCCACCTGCCGCTCGTGCGGATTGGAGCCCGTCAGCGACGCGCGCAGGTGCACCCCGGCCACCGTCACCGAATGGCCATACCGGTTCCCGAGCGTCACCTTGAGGATGTACTCGTCCTTGGCCTTCAGCTTCGTCTGGATGGACGCCGTCTTGCGCGTGAGCGTGCTGGCCTCCAGGTAGAAGCCGTCCTCCTTCACGTTGTCCAACTGCCCATTGATGTCCTCGCGCAGGTAGAGGGCGATCTCGTTGACGTGCTTGATGCCCTTCACCGTCGCGTCGTCAATCAGGTGCTTGCGGACGTAGGACATGCCCAGGCCGGGGACGTCGATGCGGTCCGGGAAGGGCGAGCCCGTGGGGTTCTCCGACAGGAAGATGAAGACGGGGTAGTGCTTGTAGCCGCGCAGGTTCCGCTCGATGCGCTTCTTGCGCCGGTCGCTCCACTGGGACGAGTCCGCCGCCTGGGGGCCGTTGCTCTCCAGCCAGGACTGGAGGTTGTCGTCGTAGTCCTCATCGCGGACGTGCATGTTGCGGATGAGGTCGCACTCCTGCCGCACGATGTCCGCGAGCTTCGCGGCGATGTCCGGCCCCTGGAGGAACGCGCTGGAGGCCATGCTGGGGACCAACGGGTTCGCGAGGTTCGCCCCGTCCACCCGCATCCCCGTGTCATCCAACGTCGCGCTCAGCCCCTTCACGCCCTTGGCCGTGTTGGCCTTGTAGAACTTCTTCGCCGCGTCGAAGGGGATGAACAGGATGGAGACGCGGGGAAGGGTCGCGGTGTCGATGCCTTCGTCGAGTTCGCGCTTCGGCATGGCGTCCCCTCCCCGTGGGTGCGAGCTACTTCCAGGAGCAGCCCTTGATCTTCTTGCAGAAGGCTTCGTTGGTGGCCTTCTCGCACGCGATGGCCACGCCGCCGCACATATTGGACCCGAACATGTAGGCACATCCAGGCTGGCTGCTGCAGTACATCTGGGAGAAGACGCCGCAGAAGTTCGCCTTGCCCGTGCAGCGGCCCGCGCCCTGGGACGCGCTGGCGTCCTTCTCCGGCGTGGCGGCGGTGCCCGCGTCCTTTCCTTCGACCCCGCCATCCGCCTTCGCGGAAGGGGAGGGCTTCGGCTTCTTCGCCGTGTCCGCCGCGTGCGCGGGAGCGCCCAGCAGGGCCGCCGCCATCGTGAGCGCCATGAAGAGACCGACACGCTGTCCGTGCTGCGCCATGTTCCTGTCCTTTCGGTGTGGGACCGGCCCGACTTCCGCCATAACAGTCCACGAGAAGGGGACTCAGCGGCGTGCAGCATGCCCGCCTGCCCGCATGGGAGTCGAGCCGCCAGGCCTGCTTCAGCGTTGGGGGCGCTGCTCCCACCAGACGCCCCAGTCCTCCAGGGCGGTGGAGTACTCCCGCTTGCGCGGACCCTGGGCCGGGACGTGAAAGGTGCCGTCGTACAGCGGCGCGAAGCGGATCAAGCTGGAGAGGCCATCAAGCTCCCTGCCCCAGGGGTCCACCGCGTACCGGACCTCCTGGGCCGTGGCGCCGCCGAGGGCGTCCTGCCGGGCCCATTGCTGCGTACAGACGGTGGTGGGGACCGTGTGCGAGCCCCGGGTGACCGTCTCCTGCCGGACGGGCTTGAGCTCTCCCAGGACGGGCGGCCACCAGGGGAACACCGTCGCGGCCTGGGTGATGAAGCCGAACAGGCCCATCCCCAGCGAGGAGCTGACCGCGCCCTGGAAGTCGCCGCAGGGAGGCGCCGCGCCCGGGGCGCCCGTCCACGTCGTCGTCAGCACCTGGCCCGCCTCCGCGCTCATGCAGGCGCGGTGCAGCTTCGGGGACTCGCTGTCCGCCTCCGTCACCATGTCGTACCAGGTGCCCGGGCCCAGGGGATGTTCCAGGGTGGGCACGTCGCCCGGCTCGAGGGTGCCCTGGCGGAAGGAGTGGAGCTTGAGCTGGGTGGAGACGGTGACGCCCATCCCCGCGGGGGCGCTGCTGGCTTCGAGCAGCCCCTGGGTGAGGTACAGCGGCCCGGGCACTGACGCGTAGACGAGCACGTCCCGTGAGCCATCGCTGACGCGGGTGTCGTGCACGGAGCGCCATGCATCCCAAGTGCGTCCCGCGGCGGAGAACCGCTCCTCGGTGACGTCATCGCCCCGGAGTTGGATGGGCGGGCGCGGCTGGGACGCCTCCATGCGCATGGGCAGCACGTGGGCCTTCGTGAGCGCGCGATGCGGGTGGGGGCGGCCCCGGTCATCCGTGAAGGTGATGGCGAGCCAGGCCCACGGTGGCCTCACGGCCACGACCTCCACCGCCATCCGGCCCTCGACCGTGTTCGTCCGGCCCGGGGGCTCCTCGCGGATCTTCCCCTCGAAGAAGGCCTTCATGTCGAACGGGATGTAGGGGTCGAACAGGGTGCCGCTGAAGGTGTACTCCACGCGGTCCCCCACGCGGGCGTACTTCCACGGCGAGGCCGCGGCCTCCGGCGGAAGGGGCACGGGCTTCATGCCCACGCAGGCGGGGCCTGACGCGAGCGCCGCGCACAGCAGGAGGAGGACCTGGAGGAAGCGCGGCCGGGGGGGCTCTCTGTCTGTCATGGTCTTGGGCCGGCTCCGTTCCGCAGCAGCAGGGCGGCGCGGTGGATGGCGGCGCGGATGCGCACGTAGGTGCCGCAGCGGCAGACGTTGTCGCTCATGGCCGCGTCGATGTCCGCGTCGGTCGGCTGGGGGTTGCTTCGCAGCAGCGCGACCGCGGCCATGATCTGCCCCGGCTGGCAGAAGCCGCACTGGGCCACGTCCTCGGCGATCCACGCCTCCTGCACGGGGTGCAGGCCGGACGCGTCCGCCAGTCCCTCGATGGTCTTCACCTCGCGGCCCGCCACGTCGCCCACGGGGTGGAGGCAGGGACGGAAGGCTTCACCGTCCAGGTGGCTGGTGCACGCGCCGCAGACGCCCACGCCGCAGCCGTACTTGGGCCCGGTGACGCCCAGCACGTCGCGGAGCACCCACAAGAGGGGCAGGTCCGCGGGCGAGTCCACCGACACCGGCTGGCCGTTGAGGAGGAAGGAATGGGCCGGCATGGTCAGGCTCCCTCGTCGAGGATGGGAAAGCGCGTGGGCATGGCGCCCGTCGCGCGGGCGATGGCGTTGGCGAGGGCCGCCGCCGCGCTGGGGTAGCCCAGCTCTCCCACGCCGCCCACGCGGTCGTCGGAGCGCACCAGGTGCACCTGGATGGAGGCGGGGGCGTGCTTCATCCGCAGCCACCGGTAGTCCGCGAAGCTGCCCTCGCGCACGGCGCCCGCGTCGATGTGGAGCCCGGCGCTCAGCGTGGTGGACATGGCGTCCATCGCGGCGCCCTGGAGCTGGGCCTCGATGCCCTTGGGGTTGATGGGCAGGCCCACGTCCGCGGCGATGACCACGCGCAGCACGCGCGGCGTCCCGGACGTGACGTCCACCTCCACGAGGTGGGCGATGGCGCTGTCCCACTCCTCCAGCACGGCGACGCCCTGCGCGACGCCGGGAGGCAGCGCGCGGCCCCAGGCGCCTTCGAGCACCACCCGCTCCAGCACGGCCTTGAGCCTGCGGGACGTGAGGCGGGAGCGCCGCAGCTCCACGGGGTCTCGCTGGAGCTCGCGGGCCAGTTGGTCGACGAAGATTTCGTTCGCCACGCCCACCTGGCTGGTGAAGACGGAGCGGAAGGACGCGGTGGGGATCGGGAGCGGCACCTCGGCCAGCTCCTGCGCCACCCAGCCGAACTGGTAGGGGACGTGCTGGGTCAGCGCGAAGAACACCGCGCTGGTGACGTTTGGCAGGACCTGCCCCAGCAGGGAGGTGAGCAGGTCTCCGAAGCCGTGGGGGAACTCCACGGTGGGGATGGCGGCGCGGTGCTGCCAGCCGAGGATGGAGCCGCCCGGGCCCAGCGAGGCGAGGATGCGGTGGTGGCTCGCGGGCCGGTAGTGCCCGTGGCGCATCTCGTCGTTGCGGCTCCACATCAACTTCACCGGCTGCCCGAGCGACCGGGAGATGAGCGCGGCCTCCACGGCGGCTTCGGTGAAGAAGCGCCGGCCGAAGCCACCGCCAGCGCGGATGGGATGCACGGTGACCCGCTGCGGGGTGAGCGCCCACCCGAGCGCCGCGGCGACCTGGCTCCGCGCGAACTTCGGATCCTGCACGCCGGACCAGACCTCCGCGGTGTCCGCCGTCACGCGCGCCACGCAGCTCTGCGTCTCCATGGGCGCGTGCGCGAGGTAGGGGAAGTCGAAGCGGCCTTCCACGACCCGGGTCGTGAGCAGCGGAGGCAGCGGCCGGGGGCCGATGGCGTCCCGCAGCCGGGTCCGGATGCCGGCGTCGGAGAGGTGGCTGGCCGGGCCCGGGGTCCAGGTGACCTGCAAGGCGTCACGAGCGGCGAAGGCCTGCGAGAACGTCCGCGCCGACACCGCGATGCCTGAAGGGATTTGCACCACGCCCACCACGCCAGGCATCGCCCGGGCCGTGGAGGCGTTGAAGGACTGGACCTTGCCGAGCAGCGTGGGTGGCCGTGCCACCACCGTGGGCACGGCGCCCGGGAGGTCCAGGTCCAGGGTGAAGCGCGCCGCGCCGGTGACGATGTCCCGTGCGTCGACGCGCCCCGTGGGCTGCCCGACCACGGTGTACTGGCTCGGGGGCTTCGGCAGCGGAGAGACCTCTGGCAGCAGTACGCGCGCGGCGTCCTCCGCCAGCTCGCCGTAGCCGAGCCTGCGGCCATCGGGAGCGCGCACCTCGCCTTGCGCGGTGGAGAGCGTGAGGGCCAGCACCCGCCAGCGGTGCGCGGCGGCGGTGACCAGCCGTGCCCGGGCCTCCGCGGCGGCGGCGCGGAGCGGACCGGCCAGGTAGCGCATCGTCGAGGACAGGCCGGTGAGCTGGATGAGCCAGCGCGGATCCGCGTCGGCGGTGTGCACGTCCACGGCATCGAGGCCGATATCGAGCTCCTCGGCGACGAGCATGGCGATGGCGGTGGTGATGCCCTGGCCCATCTCCGTGCGGGGCAGGGTGGCGACGACGCGCCCGTCGGTCCGGATGGCGACGTAGAGGTTGAGTGGTGTCTCTTCCGGGGCCGTCGAAGGCTCCGACGCTTCGGCGGAGGGGACGTCGAGCGCGAGCCGGGCCGCGACCATCAACGTGGGAGAGGCCACCAGCCACGTGAGGAACTTGCGGCGGTCCAGGCCGCTGGGAGGAGCGGCTGTGTCCGTGGGCAGCGTGTCAGCCATGGAGGAAGTCTGTCACGCGGCCACGGGCGGGCCCAACGACCTGGCAAGCCCTGTGCGGCACCTGTCACCTGGTGCGCGGAAACACGTCGAATGGAGCGTCAGTCCGGACGCGTTCAACGCGCTGCCCGGGCAGCCTCCATGTGGAGCGGGAGACGGATGTCGGTGCGGACTGGCACGCCGTTGCCACGGTGGATCTGACTGGCCCGTGGCTCGCTTCTCAATCAGGTGAAGAAGGCCGTGGCCTCAGGTCCTCTCCAGACAGTGCGAAGCCCTTCGAGCATGTTGTCCGTCTCCCGGCCGACGCCAATGAAGAAGCACCAATACGGCGGCTCTTCCAGGCTGATTCTGTAGAGGTGCTTCAGGAGCATGGCGTCATCGTGGGTCACGCCGTGGCCCCATTTCCAGCGCCACAGTCCGGGGGCCGCTCCCGGCTGCTTCGTCCTGGCGCTTGAGGTCGTGTGCGCGGGACGCGCACGCGGCTTCGGGGGATACTGGTGGCCGGTGTCCCCAGGGAGGCGAGGACGGCGGTCATGCGCGGGTGGCTCATCGGTGGGGTGGCGGTCCTGGTCGCGTGCGGCCTCGTGCTGTTCTGGGCGCTGCGCTCCGGAGCACCTGCCACCCCCGCGGAGAACGGTGCGGCCACGCCCTCGCGGAATCGCCCCTCGAACCTCGCGCCCACACGGGAGCGCTCCGAACCCGTGGAAGGGCTCCCGACGTCGCAGTCCCCGAACGAAGCGGATGGCGTCCTGGACGTGGAGGTCCTCGCCGGGAGCACGCCTTCGGCCGGAACCACCGTGCGGCTCTATTCGCAGGGGGCTCGGGCGTCCACTTGGACGCTGACGGGCTCTGGCCTCACGGATCCGACAGGGCACGTCCGCATCGCCGCCGGTCCTGGCCGCTATCTCGTGGCCGTGCGTGCTCCGGACCGTGCACCCCTGCTGCGCGAGGCGGTCCGCCCTCTCGGTGAGCCACGCACGGCGCTGCGCATCTCCCTGGAGCCCGCGCAATCGCTCACGGGCCGCACGGTGGTGCGTGGAACGAATGAGCCGCTGCCACTCGTGGAGGTCGTCCTCACGGCGCACGCTCGCGAGCTGGAGGTCTGGCAGCGCGCGGACGCTCCTGAGGACGAGCGCGTCTACGCCATGAGCGACGAGCGCGGGAACTTCCGCGTCGATGGCCTCGCCCCGGGCACGTACCTGCTGGAGGCGCGGCCCCCCGGCTACGCGCGCGTGGTGCTGAGCCGCTTGCGCATCCCCGCGGAAGGCCCGCTGACGCTGGCGTTCCGGCTGGCGAGCGTCATCGAGGGCTACGTCGTGGACTCGAAGGGCCTGCCCGCCGCGAACGCGGAGGTGCGGGTGGAGGGCAAGCCCTCCCAGAGCGTGACGACCGGCGCGCAGGGCGGCTTCTCCGTGGAGGTGGAGCCCGGCTCCCACCTGCTGTCCGCGCGGCGCGGCGAGGAGACCGGCGCGCTCGACCTGCCGGTCCTCTGTGTCGCGGGCAGCACCGTGCGCGACGTGCGCATCCAACTGGGGCCGGGCGCGGTGCTGGAGGGCCGTGTCCTGGAGAAGTCCGAGGGCGCGCCCGTGGCCGGAGCGCGCGTCGAGGTCGGCCTCTCCGGTGGGGACGCGGACCCCGGCGTCGCCCTGTCGGACGGCGAAGGACACTTCGTCGTGCGAGGGCTCGCTCCCGGCAGCTACGACGCGAAGGTCACGGCCCCGGGCTTCTCGCCCGCCACCCGCTGGGGCCTGACGGTCAACCAGGGCGAGAGCTTCCCCGTGGAGTTCAAGCTCGCGCGCACCGGCACGGTGGAGGGCCAGGTGCGTGACCGGAACGGCGCGCCGGTGGCCGCGGCCCGGGTCTCGGGCGTCAGCATCGCGCGCGATGAGATGGAGGCGAGTGCCATCGACGCCCGCACCGACACGGAGGGCCGCTACCGCATCGAGGGGCTCGCCACGGGCCCCCTGTCCCTCTCCGCGCGCCATGAGGGGGCGACGACGGGCGTCCGCCAGAGTGTCTTCGTGGAGGCGAACCGCACCGTCCAGGCGGACTTCACGTTGGACGGCACGGGCACCCTGGAGGGCCAGGTGCGCGCGGCCCGGGGGGCGCTTCCGGACGCGATGATGGAGGTGACGGCCCTGGCGGAGGACATGCGGCAGGGCGTGACTCCAGGCCTGGGCCAGGTCGTCGTGGACGCGCGAGGTGCCTTCCGGATGGTGCTCCCTTCGGGCGACTACACGCTCCTGCTCACGGCGCGCGGCCGCTTCGACCCGGGCTCACAGCAGAAGGTGCGGGTGGACGCGGGAAGGACGACCCAGGTCGAGTTCACCTGGGAGGACAAGCGCGACGCGAACGAATACCGGGGCGTCGTCCTGGAGCCGGATGGCTCGCCCTCGCCCCGTGCCGTCATCACCCTCGCGTCGCCGGAGGAGCCGGGCATCCCCCTGTCCATGACGCCCACGGATGACGAGGGCCGGTTCGCCATCCCTCTCTCCCGAGGCGGAGGCTCCGCCGCGCGTCGCGTGCTGCTGAGCGCGCGCAACGGCGGACGTTCGAGCGAGCCCGTGTCCGTCACGGCCGACCGGGACGTGGTCGTGCGGCTGCGGCCCTCGGCCTTCCTTCGCGGCCGCGTGGTGCGCAAGGGTGAACCCGTCCGGGGCTTCACCCTGACCCTCCAGCTCCAGAAGGGCTTCCTCCCCAGGGGCACGGGGCCCCTTGAGTTCTCCGGCGACCGCTTCGAGCTGCGCGACGCTCCGCCCGAGCCCGTGAAGCTGATGGCACGCACGGTGGACGGCTCCGTCGGCGAGGCCCTGGTGTCTCCCGGCACGGGCGCGGTGCTCGAGGTGGAGCTCCCCGTGACGGCGCCTGCCTCCGTGCGGGGCCGCGTGGTGAGCGCGGCCACGAAGGCGCCCGTCCCCGATGCGTTCATCTTCATCGAAGGCGAGCCGTCCTCCCCGGAGCACATCCCCAATGCGGAGGGCCGCTTCTTCCTCGGTGGCGTGCGCGCGGGGGAGCGCGTCCTCGTCATCCAGGGCGGCCCGTCCCAGGGACGGCTGCGCCGGCCGCTGAAGCTGAAGGAAGGCGATGAGCTGGACCTGGGCGACGTCGCCCTGGAGGTGACGCAGCCCACGCCGTGAGGCGCTCAGCCCTGCTTGCGCCGCCATCCCGGCGGAGGCCCGTCGCGCAGCACCTCGGCCACCGCCACCGCGCAGGCGAAGCTGGTCGTCATGGGCACCTGCATCCAGCGGCCTCCCATGTAGAGCCTCACCTCCCGCTCCTTCACGACGTGGTCCACCTTCACGTCCGCGCCCACGCGCTCCATGAGGGCGGGGTCGCCCACGGACACCACCGACTCCAACTGCGCGGGCAGGGTGGGCATCCCGCCCGCGGAGGAGGCGATGATGGCGCCCCGCGCCGCCGCGCGGTCGGTGACCTCCCGCATGGACGCCTCCAGCGCGCGGTGGACCGTACCCAGGCTCAGGTTGAGCACGTCCACGCCCACCTCATCGAGCATCCACCCCATCGCCTCCACCAGGCACAGCGAGTGTCCTCGGATGTTCCGGTCGAGGACGCGGGCGACGTAGACCTCCACGTCCGGCCAGGGGCGGACCCGGTCGTGGAGGATGCTCAGGACGGCCGTGCCGTGCCCGTGCGTGTCCTCCAGGTCCAGCGTGCCCGCGCCGTCCCGCCACGCCTCCAGCTCCTCCCGTTCGTAGGCGCGCGCCTCCAGCACCTGCGCGTCCAGGTCGAGCGAGAAGGACGCCGCTCCCGCGAGGTGCATCGCGTGCTCGCGCAGGAAGGCCACCTCCACGCCGCTGTCGATGATGCCGACCTTCTTCACGGCGAGCTGCCTCCCGGCCGCGAAGGGCTCCAGTGCTTCAACTGCCGGAACACATAGGTGCCCAGCGACACGGACTCCGTGCGGGGCGGGACGGCGTCCGGGACGGACACGGTCAGGCGCACGAGCGAACCCGCGAGCGCCATCCCCGCGCCCAGCGCCAGGACGAGCAGGAGCGTGAGCGTGCCGATGCGCCGCACGACGAAGAGGCCCGCGTGGTCCGGGTCCTCCAGGAGCGGCAGCCGCGAGGGCAGTGGGCGTGGGGGCTCGTTCGCCATGACCGGGATCCTTCCTTCCGCCGCGTCAGGCGGCGTCCGCCTCGCCCAGGCCCGCGCGGAACAGCCGCTGATACGGCGCGCAGCGCGCGAGCAGCTCCGCGTGCGGCCCCTGGCCCACCAACCGCCCTCCCGCGAGCATCCACACCTCGTCGGCCAGGGGCGCGTTGGCCAGCCGGTGCGTGATGAACAGCACCGTCTGGCCGCGCTCCCGGGCCCGCGTGAGCAGCGCCCGCACGATGGCGGACTCCGTCTCCACGTCGAGCTGCGAGGTGGCCTCGTCCAACAACAACACCGGCGCGTCGCGCAGCACCGCCCGGGCCAGCGCCAGCCGCTGCCGCTGGCCGCCGGAGAGGCTCGCGCCCGCCTCGGCCACCGGCGTGTCGAAGCCCTGCGGCAGCGCGGCCAGGACGGGCTCCAGCGCGCACAGCCGCACGGCCTGCCGCAGGTCCTCCTCGCTCACGCCGGTGAGCCCCAGGGTGAGGTTGTCGCGCACGGTGCCGTGGTACAGCTCCACGTCCTGCCACACCACCGCGAGCTGCCGGCGCAGGTCGGACAGCTCCAGCGTCCGCGCGTCCTGTCCGTCGAACAGCACGCGCCCCCGGCCCGGCTCCTCCAGCCGCGTCAGCATCCGCGCGAGCGTCGTCTTCCCGGAGCCGCTGGAGCCGACGATGGTCACCACCGCGCCGGGGCGGATGCGCGCGCTCACCTCGCGCAGCACGTCCTGCCCGGGCAGGTAGCCGAAGGACACGTCCTCCAGCTCCACGCCGCCGGAGAGCCGCCGCGCCGGCGGAGCCGGCAGGGTCAGCGAGCGGGCCGGGTCCTGCTCCGGCGTCTCGTGCAGGTACTCGAAGAAGCGGCGCAGGTGGACCCCGCGCTGCTGCAGGCCGGTGACGAAGGCGATGGTCTCGATGACCGGCCCGCGCAGGTACGCGGCATACGCCACGAAGGCCACGAAGCCGCCCAGCGTCAGCTTGCCCTGGAGGATGAGCCGCCAGCCCAGCCAGGTGAAGAGCGCCGTCTGCGCGGCCTCCACCGTGCGCTCGAACAGCCGCAGCAGCCCCTCCACCCCGTGGGCCTTGAGGTGCGCCCGCAGCACGGAGCGCATGAGCCCCGCCGCGCGCTGGTACACGAACGGCTCCAGCGCCAGCACCTTCGTCGTGCGGCTCTGCCGCAGCGTCTCCACCTGGAGCGCCTGGAGGGCGCCGTGCACGCCCATCACCTCCTGCCACGCGAGCCCCATGGCGCGGCCGATGACGAGCGGCACCGCCACCACGATGGGCAGCGTGGCCACGGCCGCCAGCGCCAGTTGCCAATGGAGCGAAGCCAGGGTGAAGGGGATGACGACCAGGAAGGTGAGCTGGGAGAAGACCAGCCGGATCAACCCCAGCACCAGCGCCATGCCCGCCTTCGCGTCGTCGAAGCGGCTGGTGAGCTCCCCCACCTGCCGCCGGGAGAAGAAGCGGTCCGGCAGGTGCTGCAGGTGGTTGAAGAGGTAGAGCGCGGCGGAGCCCTCCAGCTTCACCGTGAGGTACGAGGAGTAGTAGCCGAACAGCGACTCCGCGAGCGCCGCCGCCACCGACGCGGCGAGGATGCTCAGCACCAGCACGTGCAACAGCCCCAGGTCCCGCGGGGACGACACGTGGTCGAACAACAGCCGCGTGAGGAAGGGCGGGATGAGCAGGAGCCCGGTGATGACCGGGCCCAGCAGCGCGCTCCTCGCGAGCGAGCCCCACGCGGGACGCAGGAGCCGCAGCATCGCGGCGAGATACCGCGCCGACTGCCGCAGCCCGGGGGCCCCTTCTGTCCGCATCGCGCCGCCCGCTTCCATCACAGGTGCGTGAGCACGCTCCGCGCCAGCGCGTCCACTTCCTCCGGGATGGCGTGGACGCGCAGGCCGGTGTGCTGCTCCATCTTCCGCCGCGCCTCCTCCAGGACCTCGTCCCGGACGCCCAGGAACCACGTCTCCGTCCAGCGGCTGCCCAGGAGCTTGCGCCCGCCCATCATCGCCAGCCCCACCACCGTGCAGGGCACCTGGTGCTCGCGGGCCAGCGACTCCACGTACTCGCGCGTCGCGATGACGTCCTCGGGCTTCGTGTCCACCGCCACGGTCAGCACCACCAGGCGCGGCAGGAACGTCTCGTAGATGTGCGTGGAGGCGTTGGCCCGGCGGTCCTGGCCCTGCGGCACGTAGAGCAGGCCGTTCTGCCCGCCGGTGATGACCAGGTCGCAGTCCTTCGCCAGGTCCGCCATGAGCCGCCGCTCGAACGCCAGCCGCTGCGGGCCCTCCACGCGCAGCACGCGCGAGTAGCCCGTGTCCGAGCCCAGCAGGATGCCCGTGGGCTCCGTGGCGTGGTGGCGCACGCGCACGTGCTTCGCCAGCGCCTCGCGCAGGTAGACCTGCGTGGTGAACTTGCCCTGCACCGTGTCCGTGCCGAAGACGCCCAGCAGGTTGCGCGGCCCGTAGTCCGCCAGGGCCGGCTTCGCGAGCGCGTCCTGCTCCGGCACCGCCACGCGGAAGAAGAGCCGCGGGTCCGGCTCCAGCCCGTCGAAGAGGTCGTAATAGAGGATGTCGTCGTACAGCGACACCACCGGCAGCCGCCTGCGCGTGGCCACCTCCAGCAGCGCGCGGACGTGCGGCACCTCCGTCTCGAAGTTGAGCGAGCAGGTGAAGACGACCGCGTCGAAGTCATGGCGCGCGATGGCCGCCGGGTCGTTCACCACGGGCACGGACAGCTCCCCGGCCTGGATGTACTCGCCCGCGTCGCTGAGCGTCACCGTGTCGTCGAAGACGACGCACGCCGGGGCCGGGCTCCGGTCGCGGAAGCGCAGGAGCGCGTAGCCTTCCTTGTTGTACTTGAAGACGGCGGTCCGCTTGCCCGCGAGCACCTCCATCACCTGCGCGCGCGTGTACAGGTGGCGGCTGCGCAGCGTGGGGTTCAGCTTGAGGGGCAGCCGCTGGTCGCCCTCCCAGATTTCACCCAGCTTCTGGTAGAGCACCTCCGGGTCGTACTTGGGATAGGTGCGGGTGTCCGGCGCGATGAGCAGCGGCACGCCGTAGTCCGGCATCTGGAAGACGTGCTCGGCCTCTCCCCCCTCCACGCGCAGCGCGTAGCGGCCCTGCGGGTGCAGGAGGAAGTACTGGAACGCGACGCGCAGTCCCGCGACCTCCAGCAACTCCGCGTCGAGCGTCAGCTCCCGGCGCGCCCCGGTGTTCACGCCCTCCAGCGACAGCCGGCGCAGGAGGAACGGCGGCTGCTCCTGCCCGCCAGACTTGCTCACGTGGATGAGCACGCACTTGAAGGGGTCCACCGGGAAGGACGTGAGCAGCTCCGGCGAGAAGTCCTTCAGCCGCGACACGACCTGCTCGTAACGCGCGAGGAACAGGGAGCGCGCCCGGTCCCGCTGCGTCGGATCCGGAATCATGAACAGCAGGTCGCTGCCGCTGAAGACCTCGAAGCGGCGCCACGTCTCGCGCGTCTCCGCGTCCACCGGCTCCGGGAGCTGCGCCTCCACCAGCTTGATGAGCGCGTACATCCACGCGTTGCCCGGCGTCAGCCAGTGCTCGCTGTAGAAGTCGCGCCCCCACGTCGAATAGTAGAGCCGGGGCAGCGACGGCGGCTCGGGCGGCGGCGGGGCGGCCTGGACTTCGACGGGCGCGGCGGGCTGCATGACGCCCTCCAGCCACTCGATGCCCTCGTGCCACCAGTGGCCGAACAGCTCCGTGTCGAACGCGAGCACGAACGTCCGCCCGTCCTGCACGAGCGCGCGGCGCGAGTCCAGCAGCTCCCAGAACTCGCGCACGTGCTGCTTCACCTGGGCGCGGGCGGCCTCCACGTCGTAGAGCGCCTTCTGGCCCAGGTCGACCTTCTGGCCCGTCACCGCCTGGTACTTCAGGCCCGTCCACACGTGCCCCCGCTTGTTCGCGGGCACGGGCACGCCCAGCTCCTCGAAGTACTCGGGCCGCAGGTCGAAGCCCACGTCCCGGAAGAACTCGCGGTACACCGGGTGCGCGGGGAACGTGGACTCGGGCGACTTCCACAGGTGCAGCCCGATGCGGTAGTCGTGGACCAGCACCTCCAGGCCCTCGTGGCGGAACACGCCGCTGGGGTCCTGGGGCTGGGACGCGCCAATGCCCGTCAGGCTGAGCGCGGTGCGGCGGATGCCATGGCGCGTGAGCACGCGCTCCAGCCCCGGCTGGAAGGCGCACTCGGGCAACCAGAGGCCGTCCGGCTCGCCGCCGAAGACGTCCTGGAAGGACTCCACGCCCCGCGCCACCAGCCGGTCCGCGACGGCGGGCTGGAAGAAGGGCAGGAAGTTGTGCTGCGGCGTGGAGGTCCAGAGCTGCACGTTGGACGGCCGATGGCGCCCCAGCGCGGCGAACACGTCCCGCAGGCTGTGCTGCTGGAGGAACGCGAGGCTGTCCTCCACGCGCCGCAGGTACATGCCCGCGGTGCGGTGCACCCGCGCGAGCGCCTCGTCCGACAGGGCCTGGGGGTACTTCTCGTAGCGGTTGTAGAGCTCCAGCCGCGACGTGCGCTCCAGCTCGCGCGTGGCGATGCGCTTCAGCAACTGGAGATAGCCGGTGTAGCGCTCCTCGCTGGCGACGAGCTGCTCGAAGAGGCACGGGGTGAAGGACATCACCAGCGTGCCGGCGAAGCGCTGGGAGTCCCAGCGCTCCAGCATCCGGAACAGCGGGATGTACGTCTCCGTCAGCGCTTCGAAGAGCCAGTTCTCCGGCTCATCGAAGAGGGGCCCCTCGCCCAACACCTGCGGCATGTGGGTGTTGAGGATCAGGGTGAGGCGCGTGTTCATGAGGGGACCGCGAGACGGGGGGAGGCGGGGGAGACGCGGGCCGCTAGCAGCCGAACGTGGAGCGGTCCTCGGCGGTGACGGTGCCGCCGTCCTCGCAGGTCCACTGGTACGTCCAGGAGTTCTGCCAGACGGCGCCGCCGCCGAAGGAGGGCACCATCGTCCAGGTGGCCCCGGCGAAGGTGGAGGTGCCGAAGCCCTGGACATCCGGGCTGCCCTGCACCGCGTTCAGCAGGTCACTGACGTTCTTGCGCGTGTAACGCATGGGAGTGCTCCAGGGGTGGCGTGGGAAGACCGCGAAGCGGGGCGCTAGTAGCAGCCGATCTGCGCCGCGTCCTCGAACGTCACCTGGCCGCCGTCCTCGCAGATCCGGTGATTCGGGTTGTAGATGTCCTGGAGGATGTTGCCGCCCGCGGACGGGGTGATGTTGTACGTGTAGCCGCCGATGGTGGACGTCCAGAAGCCCATCACGTCGGGGTTGCCCTGCACGGTGCCAAGCAGCTCGGAGATGTTCTTGCGGGTGTACCGCATGG
Source organism: Corallococcus sp. AS-1-6 (assembly GCF_020037015.1). Taxonomy (GTDB): domain Bacteria; phylum Myxococcota; class Myxococcia; order Myxococcales; family Myxococcaceae; genus Corallococcus. The sequence continues at coordinate 94,561 of NZ_JAIQDE010000030.1, forward strand.
TGGGGACTCCAGGGGATGAGGGGGAGATCAGCGGAGCCCTGAATCCTAGGAAGGGACGGAGGAGCCGGCAAGCCAGGGGAGGGTGGGGGCCTGGAAGTGTCAGGAAAGACGCGTGGATTTGTGTTTCACGGTCTCACCGGACCCACCGCTCGACGCCGGGGCGGCTCCCCACCCCGGCGCCGGCCCTGCCTACTCCCGCGCCTCGGTGAGCCCTGGCGGGCAACTGAAGGAGGCCGGCACGGACCACAGTTGGCCTACGTCGGCGTCGGTGAGGGCGGTGAAGAAGACGCGGCTGCCCACGCGGGTGAACGCGCCCGGAAACTGGATGTCCGCCAGCCGGCCCTGCGTCGCCACGGAGCCCCGGGTGAAGTAGGGGAAGACGGGCCCGAGCGGATCCGGCGCGCCGCCGAACAGGACCTGCCCCGTGCCGGTGGCGAACAGCGGGTAGCGGTACCCGTACTCCACACTGGGGTTGTCGAAGAGCTGGCGGGTCCCCGCGGCCGTCCCGTTCGTCACCCACAGCGAGATGTCCCTGGACACGGGCGCGTCGCTGCCAATGCTCATGAAGAAGTAGATGGCGCCGCCGGAGACCACGGCCGACCGCACCGCGGGGTACGCGTACTCGTCGGAGCCGTAGGGGTTGGGCAGGGTGGTGATTCCCGTCTTGCCATCGCCAGCCAGGGAGAGCCGGTCGATGCGCAGCCGCTTCGTCACCGGGTTGTCCACGGACGTCACGTAGACATACGGGCCCAGCGTCCCGAGCAGGTGCACCCGCCTGCCGAAGGCGTCCAGGCGGACGGTGCCCGCGGCGGTGCCGTTCGTCTTCCACACCTCGGAGTCGGGACCGTCCTCCAGGATGAACAACGGCTGCTCACCCGGGCGGCTCACCCCCGACAGGTAGGCGTTCCCCGCGTCCAGCCGTTTGACGGAGGTGGTCCCGGCGTGCGTGCCGTCGGTGCGCCACATCGTGGTGCCCGTGTCCTCGGAGAAGAAGAAGAGCAGCGCGTTGCCGACCTTCAACGTGTCGTTGCCCAGCCCCGTGAGCCCGCCGAAGTCCCTCACCCGCAGCGTGCCGGCCGCCGTCCCGTCGGACCGCCACAGCTCCGGCCGGGCCCCGTCTCCCGGCACCGGCACCCAGCGGAAGAACACCAGGCGCCCGTTGAGCTCCGTGGCGTTGGTCATCACGGAGCCTTCCGCGCCGGGGGTGATGTCCTTGACCAGCCGGGTCCCCCCCGTCGTCCCGTCGCTGCTCCACAGCTCCATGCCGGTGGCGTCGGTGCGGGCCTGGAAGAAGAGCCGGTTGCCCACCGCGACCAGGTTCTGGGGCTGATAGACGCCGGGCGGCCCCGGAAACGTCTTCAGCGGGAAGGTCCCCGCCTCCGTGCCGTCGCTGCGCCACAGGAGCGAACCGGTGTCGAAAGCGGAGGTGACGAAGTAGAGCGTCCCCTGGACGTGGGTGAGCTCCCCCATGAAGCCCGCGGAGCCCAGGGGCATGATGGTCGCCACCCGGGCCGCCACCCCTGGAGGGCACGCCTGGGCCGTCACCTCGCGGGCGCCGTCCTCCACCGCCTCCGGCAATCCCCCACAGCCCAACACCCCTGCCAGTCCCAACCACAGCAGGGCACACCCATTCCTTGCATGCATGTCCACACCTCCCGGTCCACGACGCTCGGAGGGTGGGACGCGAGGAGGTGTCCTCCAAGAGGCACCCCGAGGGGGGTGAGAGTGTCGTGGGACGGGGGCGGGAGCGCCCGTTCGTCCTCAGGGCTGCCGGCGAGGCAGTCCGAGGAGATAGGTGATGGTCATTCCGTTGGCGCGGTGGACGCCGCTGTGCCAGCGGTAGCCGTGGGTGTCGAGCCCCTCGGTCAGCTCCTCCAGGTCCTCCGGCGTGTAGGTCCGCAGCGACGACACCACGCCATCCCAGAGGATGAGCAGGGGGATGATGGGAATGAGGTAGGTGAAGACCAGCCGCCACCCGGAGCGCGGGCGGATGAGCGGGGTGAAGCCCCAGACCAGGGGGATGATGAGCAGGAGTTGGAAGAGGACGTACAGCAGCGAGCGCTGCGTGAGCTCGAAGGCGGCGATGGGCACGCCGCGCGTGGCGGCGTCCGCGAGGAGGGCCTTCGCCTGCTTCGGGCGGAAGTGGTGCAGTCCCTCGAAGAGGGTGCGCAGCCCCGTGAGCTCCTCCGGAACGCGCATCACGTCGACCGGCGCGTCGTGGTACCGCGCGCCCTCGGGCAGCTCCAGCGCCGGGGTGGGGTGGAGGTCGGTGAGCACCACCTCCGCCTCGCCGTGCACGCGGCGCAGCGCCGGCAGCAGGGTGCGCCAGGGGCCTCCCGTTCCCGAGCACAGGTCGATGACGCGGTTCGTGCCGGACATGCGCAGCAGCTCCGCCAACTGGGGGACCACGCTGTCGTAGGGGCGCGTCTTGTCGAGCACGACGTGCAGGTAGTCGACCTCGCCGCGGCGCAGCGGCGCGGGCAGCCACGACTGGTCGAGGAACTCGAAGAGGTGGAGCCGGGGGAGCAGTCTCATCGCCCGGAGGATAGCGCCTCCGCGGACCTTATTTGCTCACCGCGATGGACTTGCGGAAGAGCGCCAGGCTGTAGACGAAGAACCCCAGGCCCACCGCGCTCACCATCAGGAACTGCCGCCAGACGGCCCACAGCCCTCCGCCGCGGTAGATGATGACCTGCGAGAAGCTGACGAAGTGCCGGGCCGGCAGCAGGTACGTGAGGGCCTGAAGCCACTTCGGCTGGCTCTCCACGGGCGTGCTCCCGCCTGAGAGCAGCATCAGCACCAGGACCACCAGGATGATGAGCAGCGCGAACTGCGCCATCGAGCGGGAGATGGTCCCCAGGAAGATGCCGAGCGCCGTGGCGAAGAACAGGTAGAGCACCACGCCCACGAACCACAGCGCCACCGAGCCGGCGAACGGCACCTCCAGCACCAGGTTCACGACGAAGAACAGCGAAGCCCCGGTCGCGACGAGGATGACCAGGCCGTTGGCCCAGACCTTCGCCATGGCGATCTCGAACGAGGTCAGCGGCATCACGAGCAGGTGCTCCAGCGTCCCGTGCTCGCGCTCCCGGATGACGGCCGCGCCGGTGAGGACGACCGTCAGCAGGGTGATTTGATTGATGATGGCCACCACGCTCTTGAACCAGGACGACACCCCGTTGGGGTTGAAGAGCTTGCGGATGACCAGGTTGACGGGCTTCGGCCCCGTCTCCTCCGTGCGCTTGAGGAAGGAGGAGATGCGGTCGTTGAGGATGTTCTTGATGTAGCCGGTGCCGATGCCCGCCTGCTGCATGGCGGTCGCGTCGATGTTCACCTGGACGTCCGGGTTGCGCCCCGCGCGCAGGTCGTGCTCGAAGCGGGGCGGAATCACCACGACGAACATGAACCGGCCCCGGTCCATGTCCGGCTGGATGTCATCCGCGGTGATGACCTCCGGCGACTTGAAGCGGGGCGGATAGAACGCGTTGAGCAGCTCCTTGGACAACGCGGACCCGTCCTCGTCCACGAAGGCGATGGAGGCGTTGTTCACCTCGCTGGAGGTCCCCGTGGCCTGGACGTAGATGGCCAGGGTGAACGCATACACGACGAACACGACCAGCACCGCGTCGCTGAGCAGGCTGCGGATCTCCTTGAGCCCGAGCCACAGGATGTTCAGCAGTGAGTTCACCGCTATTTCTCCTGCTTTCTCAGGCCGAGGACGCTGACGGCCAGGAGGAGGGGGACGCACACGGCCAGGAAGGCGACGTCCCTCAGGATGAGGCCCGCGCCCAGCCCCTTGGTGAAGGCGCCCAGGCTGGCGTGCATGTAGTAGGTGGCCGGCCAGATGGAGCCGACGAGCCTGGCTCCTCCCTGGAGCGTGGACACCGGCTGCAACAGGCCGGAGAACTGGATGGTCGGCACGATGGTCAGGATGGCCGTGACGAAGACGGCCGCCACCTGGCTGCCGGTGAAGGTGGACGTCACCATCCCAATGCCTGTCGTCGCCGTGACGTAGAACAGCGCGCAGACCACCAGCGTCAGGAAGCTGCCCTTGATGGGGACGCTGAAGACGACCAGCGACAGCGCGGTCAGGATGAAGAAGTTGGCCATGCCGATGGCGACGTAGGGCAACTGCTTCCCGAGCAGGTACTCCAGCCGCCCCGTGGGCGTGACGTAGAAGTTGATGATGGACCCCAGCTCCTTCTCCCGCACGATGCTCACCGTCATGAGGATGGCCGGGATGAGCAGCAGCAGCAGCGCGGGGACGCTCGGCACGATGGAGTAGATGCTTTCGAAGGTGGGGTTGTAGACGTAGCGCTCCTCGATGTTGGCCGTGGACTTCCGCGCGCTGGCGGAGTGGAAGCCGCTCGCGGGATCCTGGAGCATCCGGCTGTGGACCCCCTGGACGTATTGCGCGACGGTGTCGCCACGGAAGGTCATGGCGCCGTCCACCTGCGCCAGCACCTCGGGGCCGGAACCCCGGCGGAGGTCCAGGCCGAAGCGCGGCGGAATCTCCAGCACCACCGAGACGTCGTCTGACTGGAGCCGGCGGAGCGCCTCGTCCGAGGACGTGGCGGGCGGAGTCGGGGCGAAGTAGGGCTTCGCCGCGCTGAACTGCTCCAGGTACGCGCGGCTCTCCGGGGACTGGTCCAGGTCCAGCGCGGCATAGCGGATGTTCTCGACGTCGGTCGTGATGCCGAAGCCGAAGACGAGCATCAGCACCGCCGAGCCGATGAAGGCGAACGCCAGCCGGACCTTGTCGCGGAGGATTTGGCTGGTCTCGTTGGAGGCATACGCGAGCAGCCGGCCCAGCCCCAGCCGGAGGCCGGCCCGGTCCGTCCGGGGCCCGGCCTGGGCCTGGGGCGTCGCGGCTCCGGGCGCGGGGGCGGCGGGCGTGTCCTTGCCCTCGGCGCGCGCCTTCTCGGCGATGGCGTCCTCCATGTAGCCGATGAAGGCGGTCTCCAGGCTGTCCGCGTGCCGCGCCTCGATGAGCTTCTGGGGGCTGTCCGCCGCCAGCACCTTGCCCGCGTTCATGAGGGAGATGCGGTCGCAGCGCATGCCCTCGTTCATGAAGTGCGTCGTCACGAAGATGGTGACGCCCTGCTTGCGCGACAGGTCGATCAACAGCTCCCAGAAGCTGTCCCGGGCCACCGGGTCGACTCCTGACGTGGGCTCGTCCAGGATGAGGATCTGCGGCCCGTGCAGCACGGCGACGGCCAGGGAGAGCCGCTGGCGCAGGCCCATGGGCAGGTCCCCGGCCAGCGCCTCCAGGTGCGCGCCCAGCCCGAACCGCTCGACCAGCTCCTCGATGCGCGCCTTCGCCTTGTCCGGGGGCAGGTGGTAGAGCCGGGCGTGCAGCACCAGGTTCTGCTGCACGCTCAGCTCGCCGTAGAGCGAGAACGCCTGCGTCATGTAGCCCAGGTTCTTGCGCACCTCCATGCTGCCCGCGTCCACGGAGCTGCCGAAGAGCTTCGCCGTGCCCTCCGTGGGAGGCAGCAGGCCGGTCAGCATCTTCATGGTCGTGGACTTGCCGCAGCCGTTGGAGCCCAGGAAGCCGAAGATCTCCCCCCGCTCGATGGACAGGGTGACGTGGTCCACGGCGGTGAAGGTCCCGAAGCGGCGGGTCAGCCCGTGCGCCTCGATGGCCAGCTCCGCGTTGCCCTGCGCGCGGGGCGGGATGATGATCTCCTTGTGGCCCCGGCGCTTCTCCTCGGGCAGGAGCGCGATGAAGCACTTCTCCAGGTCCTGGGTGCCCGTGCGCTCCATCAGCTCCGCGGGGGACCCCGTGGCCAGCACGCGCCCCGCGTCCATGGCGACGATCCAGTCCCACTGCTGCGCCTCGTCCATGTAGGCCGTGGAGATGATGACGCTCATGCCGGGGCGCCCGGCGCGGATCTCGTCGATGAGGGTCCAGAACTGCCGCCGGGAGAGCGGATCCACGCCGGTGGTGGGCTCGTCGAGGATGAGCAGGTCCGGGTCGTGCACCAGCGCGCCGCACAGCCCCACCTTCTGCTTCATGCCGCCGGAGAGCTTGCCGGCGGGGCGCTCCGCGAACCTCCCCAGGCCGGTGGCCGCGAGCAGCTCCGGGACGCGCACCTTGCGCTCCTCGGGGGACAGCCCGAAGAGCCGGGCCATGAAGTCCACGTTGTCGTAGACGCTGAGCTCCAGGTAGAGGTTCTTGCCCAGGCCCTGGGGCATGTAAGCGATGCGCGGGCCCACCTGGCGCCGGTGCCTCGCGTCCGCGATGTCCCCGTCCAGCACCAGGACGCGCCCCTGCTGCATCTTCTTGGCGCCCGCGACCAGGGCCATCAGCGTGGACTTGCCCACGCCGTCCGGCCCCACGATGCCCACCCGGATGCCGCTGGGGACGTCGAGCGACAGGCCGTCGAGCGCGACGGCCTTGCCGTAGCGGTGGGTCACGCCCTGGATGGAGACCACGAGCCGGCTGGAGAGGTGGGCCGGCGGCCCTGGAGACGTGGATGAGACCATGGCGCGGCCCTCCCGGGTCTGTGGGCTAGTGGGGTTCGGATTCCGCCGTGACGACGTCGCGCAGCCGGGAGGGCCACTTCGCGGAGGGGTCCACCTTCACGTAGCCGACGCCGCGGATGCCGGTCTTGATGCGCTCGACGTAGCGGCTGGCCAGCTCCCGGGGGACCTGGAGCTTCAGGCGGAACACCAGCTTCTCCCGCTCGCTCTTCGTCTCCACCTGCTTGGGCGTGAACTGCGCCTCCGGCGACACGAAGGACACGTAGCCGGGGATGGAGCGGTCGGGCTCGAAGTCGACGGTGAGGCGCGCCTCGGAGCCAATCCTCACGCGGGCGGCCTCGCTCGCGGGCAGGAAGATCTCCATGTAGACGTCCTCCAGGTTCACGAGCGTGAGCGCCGGCCCGCCGGGTGACAGCACCTCGCCGGGCTCGGCGAGGCGGTAGAGGACCCGGCCCGTCACCGGGGACCGGAGCGTCGCGTCGGCGATGCGCGTTTGAATCGTCGCGGCGTTGGCCTTCGCGACCGCGATCTCCTCGCGCGAGGTCTTCAGCGTGGCCTCCGCCTCCGCCAGGCTGGCGCGGGTGGTCTCCAACTGGCTCGTCCGGACGTCCAGGTCCCGCTGCGAGCCGGCGCCTTTCGCCACCAGCCTCCGGGCGCGCTCCGCCTCGATGGTGGCGAGCTCGATTTCACTCTTCTGCCTGACGATGCCCGCCTCGGCCACCGCCAGCTTCTCCTGCGTGGCCGCGACGTTCGCGTTGGCCTCCGCCAGGCTGGACTCCAGCGTGGTGGTGTCCAGCCGCACCAGCACCTGCCCGGGCTTGACGAGGTCGCCTTCGTTGACGAGGACCTCCTTCACCCGCAGGGGCTCCTTCGCGGCGACATCCGCCAGCTTCGCCTCGATGCGGCCGTTGCCCGAGACGATTCCCTCCGGCAGCGCGGCCTTCTTCCCCTTCCAGTACCGGAAGCCGATGAACGCGAGCAGCGCGAGGGCGACCAGCCCGATGACCCACTTGGATTTCCCTTTCGGCTTCCAGGGCATGGCGGACCCTCTATGGCTTGACGGGCTGCGAGCCCGCCTTGGTTTCTTGCGTCCGCGGCTTGGACAGCATGTCGCCCCAGTGGGTCCGCTGCTCCATCTCGGCCTGCATCGGCTCGGGCACGATGGGCTGGTCGCGGCGGACCTCCCAGCCTCCGCCCAGCGCCTTGTAGAGGGCGACCAGGTTCGTGGCGATGGAGGAGCTCGTCTGGACCAGGTTGTTCTGCTGCTCCAGGAGCGACCGCTGCGCGTCCAGCACGCGCTGGTAGTCCACGGCGCCCTCGCGGTACTGCACCACCGCGAGCTCCACCGACCGCTGCGCGGACTTCACCGCGGCCTGCTGGAAGGTCATGGCCTGCTGGGCGTGGATGAACCCCGTCAGGGCGTCCGCCACCTCCTGGGCCGCCTTGAGCACCGTGTTGCGGTAGTTGACCAGCAGTTGCTGGAACCGCGCGTCCTCGACACGCACCCCGTTCTTCAGGCGGCCGTAGTTGAGGAAGGGAAAGACGATGCGGGGACCCACGGAATAGAAGAGGCTGCCCAGGGAGAAGAGGTTGCTGGAGGCCGCGGCGCTGGTGCTCGCCTGCAGCCCGATGGTCCCGAAGAGGGAGAAGCTCGGGTAGAGCTCCGCCTCCGCGATGCCAATCCGCGCGCACTGCGCGGCGGCGTACAGCTCCGCGCCGCGGACATCCGGGCGCCGCCGCAGGATCTCCGCCGGCATGCCAATGGCCACCGTCGCGGGCGCCACCGGGATCCGCTTGGGGCCCGCCAGCAGCGCCTCCACCTCGCCCGTGGGCTGGCCCAGGAGCGTGCTCAGCGCGTTGCGGGCCTGCTCCAGCCCTGCCTGCAGTTGGGGGATGGTGGCCCGGGTGCTCTCCAGCAGGGTGGAGGCCTGCGTCATGTCCAGCTCCGAGGTGGCGCCGTTGCTGAAGCGCGCCTCGGCGATCCGGAAGCCCTCCTCCTGGATCCGCGCGTTCTCCTGCGCCTGCTCGATGAGCACCTCGTACGTGCGGACCAGGACGTAGGTTCGCGCGACCTCCGCGGTGAGCGACACGAGCGAGGACTGGTAGTCCGCCACGGACGCGAGCAGGCCCGCGGTGCCCGACTCCACGCCCCGCCGGTACTTGCCCCAGAAGTCCAACTCCCACAGCGCGTCGAAGCCCAGTTGGTACTCCAGGAAGTGGCGGTCGATGGAGCCCAGGCCCTCCACGTCGAAGGGGTTGGCCGCGGCGGAGTTCTCACTGCGGCCCACGGCGGAGGCGCTGCCGCTGAAGGCCTGGACCTGCGGATACTGCCGGCCGGTGAGGATGGCCAACTGGGCGCGCGCCTCGACGATGCGCAGGCCTGCAATCTGGAGCGACAGGTTCTGCCGGGCGGCGAGCTCGACGAGCCGGTCGAGCGAGGGGTCGCCAAAGGACTTCCACCATTGGGTGTCGACCGCGTCCTGCGTCGACAGGCGTGGGTCGCCCTGGGTGCGCCACTCCCTGGCGACCGCGGCCTCCGGCCTCTTGAAGTCGGGACCGACCGCGCATCCGGAGAGCGCGGCGAGGACGCCGAGCAGCGGCACGGCGCCGACGAAGGACGCGAACCCCGGCTTCATCCCATGCATGGCGTTGGCCGTCCCCCGCATCCGCGACATCTCGATGGGCGGCGAGGATCCGCACGAGCGCCGGCGCGCGGAAGTACGAGGTGCCCGGCTCTGCCCCACGGGGCAACCCCCGGTGTCCGCTGGCTCAAGACAGACACGAACCCGGGGACGGCGTGGCTGTCGGGTGGACACGCTGCCCAATGGCACGCATTGCGTGCACCCGGGGGCCGCACAACCCTATGGCCATGGCACAGGACACCCACGCAGAGCCCCTGAAGCGCAAGGCGTATACGAAGGAGCTCCGCAAGCTCCAGGCCCAGCTCTGCCAGCTTCAGGACTGGGTCAAGCACACGCAGATGCGCGTCATCGTGGTGTTCGAGGGCCGGGACGCCGCGGGGAAGGGCGGGACGATTCGCGCCATCACCGAGCGGGTGAGCCCCCGGGTGTTTCGCGTGGTGGCGCTGCCGGCGCCGTCGAGCCGGGAGAAGTCCCAGATGTACCTGCAGCGGTACGTGCCGCACTTCCCCGCGGGGGGAGAGATCGTGATCTTCGACCGCAGTTGGTACAACCGGGCCGGCGTCGAGCCCGTGATGGGCTTCTGCACTCCCGAGGAGCACGAGCGCTTCCTGCTGGGCTGCCCCGTCTTCGAGCAGTACATGGTCGACAGCGGAATCCTCCTGCTGAAGATCTGGCTGGAGGTTGGCAAGGAGGAGCAGGCGCGGCGGTTCGCGGCGCGCATCGACGACCCCTTGCGGCAGTGGAAGCTGAGCCCCATGGACATCAAGTCCTGGAAGCGCTGGTACGACTACTCCAGGGCGAGGGACCAGATGCTGGCCGCGACGGACACGCCCTTCGCGCCCTGGCACATCCTGCGGTCCGACAACAAGAAGAAGGCGCGGCTCAACTGCATCCGCTTCCTGCTGGAGCAGCTTCCCTACGAGAAGGTGAAGCGCGCCAAGGTGAAGCTGCCTCCCCGCTCCAGGCATGGCGAGTACGACGACGCCGCTTCGCTCAAGGGACGGAACTTCATCCCCGAGCGGTACTGAGCGCCGTGACGCGGTGAACCCTGCGTCACGGCGCGGCGGTGTCCGGGACGCGCGGGAAGAAGGGCATCGCGGGGAGAATGGAGCCTCCTCGCGATGCCAGGCCCCGCGTCTTCAATAGACGAGGGCGATGTCCCTCAGCTCGGGGCCGGAGGCGCCACCCACGGAGGCCATGTCCGCGGTGGTCGCGGTGCGCGGGAAGAACGTGGCCGCGCCGGTCAGCAGGTTCACCTGGTACAGGACATGGGGACCGCTGGCCGCCGTGCGTCCCGCCACCAGCGGCAAGCCATTGTCACCCCCCGCGATGTCGAAGCCCGCCGCGCCGACGAACGTCACCCCCAGGGCGCCCACGTTGACCAGCGTGCCGTTGTTCGGCGGGTCTTGCCGGGCCAGCACGTGGCTGTTGCGCTCCAGGTCATACAGCGTCGTCGCGGTGGCCCCCGCCACGCTGTTCGTGTACGCGGCGCCGAAGACGGTCGCGGCCGGCGCGCGGTTGATGTCTCCGTCCGTGGTGGTGGCGCCGGTGTCCACGTTGATGCGCAGGTTCTGCCCCGTGTCGCTCACCACGCGCAGGCGGTCCGCCACCGGGTTGAAGTCGATGACGAACTGCGTCCCCACCAGGCCGGTGAAAGGCGCCGTCGTGTCAGCGGGATCCGCCGCCAGCGTGGCCTTCGCGGTGACCGCACCCGTCTGGGGCTCCACCGTGTAGAGCTTCCCGGCGGAGGAAAGGGCATACAGCTTCCGGTCCGCCGGGCGCGCGTCGATGCCGAGCAGCGTCTCGCCCGCGGGCACGCCCGTCAGGGCCACCGTCGCCGTCAGGGTATTGGGCGCGGAGAGCGCGGCCCGTACGAGCCGGCCGTCCGTGGTGAGGCCGTAGAGCGCGGGGGCCGTGTCCTGCTTCAGGGCCAGTCCCTTGAGGGGCTCCGTCGTTCCAATGACCGCGAGCTCCGTGGCCGCCCCCGCCGCCTTCTCCGGGGAGATGCGGAACAGACGCTGCGTGCCGCCCACCGTCAGCGCGGCGTAGCCCACGTTGGTGCAGGCGTCGATGTCGTAGCCATTCACCCCGGAGGCGTCCACGCCCAGGGGCACGGGGGCGGTGAGCGTGCCGTTGTTCGGCGGGTCCTGGAGGTAGACGGTGTCCGTCGCCGTATCCAGCACGAAGAGGCGGGTGCTGACCGTCTCCGGGAAGGAGTTGGTGTAGGCCGCGCCCGTCACCTGCGCGCCCGTGCCGCCGTTGATGTCTCCGTCCGTGATGGTGGCGCCGGTGTCCACGTTGATGCGCAGGTTCTGTCCCGTGTCGCTCACCACGCGCAGGCGGTCCGCCACCGGGTTGAAGTCCACGGCGAAGTCGGTGCCCGTCAGCGCGGTGAACGGGTTGTCGTCTCCCGCCATGGCCGCCAGCGTGGCCTTCACGGTGGCGACGCCGGTGTCCGGCGCCAGGGTGACGATGCGCCCCGCGCTGGTGAGGCCATGGAGCCGCGAGTCCGCCGGGCGGTAATCGATGCCCAGGAGCGACTCGCCCGCGTTCAGGCCCGTCACGTCCACGGAGCTCATCAGCGTGCCAGGGGTCGCCCGATTGAAGGACACGAGCTTGTTCGAGGCCGTCAGGGCGACGACGTCACCCACCATGACCGGGTTGGAGCCGCCATCCGTCCCGGCGTCCATCTCCGTGCCCGCGTCGGCGCCGGCATCCATGTCCGTGCCGGCATCCGTGCCGGTGCCCGCGTCCGCGCCTGCGTCCGGCCGGGGCGTGGGCGGGACATCGTCGTCATCATCTCCGCAGGCCGTGAGCATGAGCGCGGTGGCGAGCGCGGCGATGATTCGGTTCGGATTTCGGATGAGCGGCATGGTCTCCCCGGTGGGTTCGCTGAAGCGGTGTTCCCAGTGCCTTACGCGGGGGGCTCGAAACTGGATTCAACCTCGTGTCGATTCAGTGAATTGTTTCATTCTTGAATCTCGGACTCATGGGGACCCGCCTGGACCTGTTCCAACGGCGGCCCCGGGAGCGCTCGGGGCCGCCGCCGACGACGGGGGCTTCGCCTGGCTACTGCCCCAGCACGACGCGGAAGATGCGCTCGTTGCTGTTGTTGGGGATGCTGTCCTTGTCACCCTGGTTGGTGGTGGTCAGCCAGAGGTTGCCGTCCAGGGTCGGCTCCACGGTGCGCAGCCGGCCGTAGGTGCCGACGAAGAACTGCTGCACGTTGGTCAGGTTGGAGCCGCTGATGACCTCGCGGTAGAGGCGCGTGCCGCGGGCGCAGGCCACGTAGAGCACGTCGCGCACCACCGCGATGCCGGAGCACGAGCCGTCCGCCGTGGCGTAGGTCTGCTTCGGCGCGATGTAGCCGGGCGTCGCGCAGCCCGAGCCGCCCTGGGACACCGTGCCCTCGCAGTTGGGCCAGCCGTAGTTGCCGCCCTTCTGGATGAGGTTGGTCTCGTCCATCACGGAGTTGCCGAACTCCTGCTCCCACAGGCGGCCCTGCGAGTCGAAGGCCAGCCCCTGCGGGTTGCGGTGGCCGTAGCTCCACACGTAGTTGCCGAAGGGGTTGTCGGACGGGACGGTGCCGTCGGCGTTGAGGCGCAGCACCTTGCCGGCCAGGTTGTTGAGGTCCTGCGCGTAGGCGCCGTTCTGGGCATCCCCCGTGGACGCGTAGAGCTTCCCGTCCGGGCCGAAGCGCAGGCGCCCGCCGTTGTGGAACTTGTTGCGGCCAATGCCCTGGAGCAGCACCTGGAGCGACGCGGTGTTGAGCGCGCCGTTCTCATACCGCAGCCGCACGATGCGGTTGTCGGTGGGGGAGGTGTGCATCACGTACAGCCAGCGGTCGGTGGCGAAGGTGGGGGAGAGCGCCAGCCCCATCAGGCCGCCCTCGCCGTCGGTGCTCTGCACGTTGGGGACGGTGCCCACGGACGTCTTCTGGCCCGTCGCCGGGTCCAGGCGAATGATGTCCTGCGCGTCGCGGCGCCCGTAGAGCACCGCCCCGTCCGGCAGGCTCACCAGGCCCCACGGGATGTCCGTGTCGGTGGCGACCTGGGTGACGGAGCAGACGGCGTTCGCGCAGGCCTGGCCGGTGGTGACCGTCACGGACGCGCTCTGGGCGGACGCGTTGCCCTGGGCGTCGCGCGCGAGCACGGCGTAGGTGTAGGCCGTGTTCGCGGACAGGCCGCTGTCCACGAAGGTCGTCGCGGGCGGAGCGCCGGCCACCGTGCCAATCTTCACGCCGCCCCGGAACACGTCGTACGCGCTCACGCCCACGTTGTCGGTGGACGCGGTCCAGTTCACCGTCACGCTGGTGCCGGACGCGGTGGCGGTAACGCCCGTGGGAATGCTGGGCGCCTGGGTGTCCGCCTGGCACTGCGGCACGGTGATGGAGAGCGTGGCGCTGCCCTGGGAGACATTGCCCACCGCGTCCCGCGCATTCACATACAGGCCCCAGGTCACGCCGGGGACCAGGGTCAGCCCGGTGGACACCGTGGCGCCGGAGACGGACTTCATCCACTGGCCGTCATGGTAGACGTCGTAGAACGCGACGCCCTCGTTGTCCGTGGACGGCGACCAGGACAGCGTGGCCGAGTTGCACGTCACGTGGGACAGCGCGAGCCCCGTGGGCACGGTGGGCGCCTGGGTGTCGGCCGGGAACGACCACCGCTGGTTCGTCTGCGCGTTGCAGGTCCAGACGATGACCTTCGAGCTGTTGGCGGTGGCCTGACCGGACACGTCGAGGCACAGCGAGGTCGCCGTGTGGATGACCGCGCCGCTGGCGTCGCGGACCCACCGCTGGTTCGCCGTCCCGTTGCAGGCGGCGATGACGGCCCGGGCCCCGGAGCTGGCGGTCTCCGGCTGGACGCACCAGGAGCCGCCGAACGCGCGAAGCTCGCCTTCCGGCGTGAAGAGGAACCGCTGGTTGTCCTGGCCGTTGCAGTCGTAGATGTGGAGCTCCTGCCCCGGCGTCTGGCTGTTCCGCGCCACGTCGAGGCAGCGGCCGGACTGCACGCCAATGATTCGCGAACCGGCGATCACCGCCGCGGTCTGGGTCTGGAGGTCGGGGCCGCTCTCCGGCTTTTCTCCACAGGCGACGGCCACGGTGAAGCAGAGAGCCAGTCCCGTACGGCGGACGAAGGCGGGTGGGGGACGCAGGTGCATTGAGGCGCTCCTTTGGAATTCCTGCTAGTTCAAGGAATTCCGTGAAGACCTCAAGGGGACTCTCTTGGGATGCACCGCTGGGTGTTGAGCCCCCGTCAGAAGGTGCCCGCGGCGAACGGGCCCGCCGCCTGACGCTACTTCTTGGCGCCGCGGCCCTTGAACAGCTTCTGGCCCAGGGTGAAGAGCAGCACCAGCACGGCGCCCGCGCCCAGCCCCACCGCGGCGTTGAGCAGCATGGGGGTGAGGCCGCCCAGGACGCTGCCCACGCCCGGGACGCGCCCGGCCCACGCGGTGATGGACTCCTCCGCGTGGTGCAGGCCGGAGACGCCGTGCACCAGGATGCCGCCGCCCACCAGGAACATGGCCGCCGTGCCCGCCACGGAGAGGAACTTCATCAGCCACGGCGCCGCGCGGAGGATGCCCCGGCCCAGGCCCTGCGCGAAGCCGCCGCCCTTGCGGCTGAGGTACAGGCCCGCGTCGTCCAGCTTCACGATGCCCGCCACCAGCCCGTACACGCCCACCGTCATGATGAGCGCGATGCCCACCATCACCGTGACGCGGGTGGCGAAGTCCGCCGTCGCCACGGTGCCCAGCGTGATGGCGATGATCTCCGCGGAGAGGATGAAGTCCGTGCGCACCGCGCCCTTGATCTTGTCCTTCTCCAGGGCGACCCGGTCCACGCTCGGGTCCTCCAGCGTCTTGCGCAGCTCGGCGTGGTGCGCCTCGTCCTCTTCCTTGCCGTGCAGGAACTTGTGCGCCAGCTTCTCGAAGCCCTCGAAGCAGAGGAAGGCGCCGCCCACCATCAGGAGCGGGGTCACCAGCCAGGGCGCCAGCGCGCTGATGGCCAGCGCGGCCGGCACCAGGATGGCCTTGTTGACCAGCGAGCCCTTCGCCACCGCCCACACCACGGGCAGCTCGCGGTCCGCGTTCACGCCCGTCACCTGCTGCGCGTTGAGCGCCAGGTCGTCTCCCAGCACCCCCGCCGTCTTCTTCGCCGCCACCTTCGTCAGGATGGAGACGTCATCCAGGATGGTGGCGATGTCGTCGATGAGCGCAATCAGGCTGCTGCCTGCCATGGATGTCTTCCGGGCTGGGGGGTGGGGACGTCACCCTGCTATCCCGCGCGGATTAGCACACCGGGGGCTCCAGGGCACGGCCTGGCGCTCACACGCGGGGTGTGCCCCGGCGCGCGGCGTCGACGCTCCAGATGCCGGAGCCGTGCGCGGCGATGTAGAAGAAGACGAAGCAGTAGAGCGCCGCGAGCTCGCCCTGGTTCTGGATGGGGATGAGGTTGCCCCCGTTGGGGACCACGTGCCCCATGAAGAAGGCGAACGCCATCGTGCCGCTGCAGATGAACGCCGCCGGGCCCGCGAACAGCCCGAGCGCCACCAGCAGGCCGCCCGCGAACTCGATGAGGCCCGCCCCGTAGACGACGAACGGCGGCGCCCCGGCGGGCACCCCGCCGAACATGCCGAAGAGCTTCTGCATGCCGTGCTGCATGAACATCAGCCCCGCGGCGATGCGGAGCAGCGCGTAGATGCGGTCAGCGTGGGGCCGCAGGAATCCCATGACATCCTCCGAGCGTGCGCCGGGGGAGATGGGGAGGTCCCGGCGCCAGGCCGTGGACCATAACAGCGGGCCCGCGCCCATGCCGGGCGCGGGCCCGGGGAACTCACCTGCTGCTCTGGACCACGCTCTCGTCGACGATGGTGAACGTGTCCACCGCGCCCGTCATCCCGATGTGCGTGAAGGCGCTGTAGGGATAGGCGCCGTCATCGAGCTGCTCCACGAACTCGATTTCGTCGCCCGTCACCTGGCGGCCATCCTCCAGGGTCACCTGGAACGCGCCCTCCTGGAAGCGCACGCGCCAGATGCAGGCCCCCACGCGGCCCGCGCCGGTGGTCACGCCGAACCCCTCCACGCCGAAGTACAGGTCCGGGTGGCGCATGCGGTCCATGTACGCCCAGATCTGCACGGAGGACCACTCCCACCAGCGGTGCGGGAGCATCATGGCCACCATCTCGCCCTGGTTGCGGACGTTGATGGCGTAGGCGGAGCCGCCCGGGCTCCCGGTGAACGTGGGGAGCAGCCGCATGCCGCCGTCGGGGTTGCTCGGGTCCGGGGCCAGCGACAGCGTGCTGATGACCTGGTCCTCGTTGCGGCCGTAGAACCGCACGCCCTCGTCGCTCGCGCCGAAGTCCACGATGGACCGCTGACGCCAGCTCTCGGCGCGGCCCATCACCCCGACGACGCCGTCCTGTTCCAGGCGGGTCAGGCCGGTGGCCACCAGCCCCTTGTCGGTGGCCTTCAGCTCCGCGTTGCCCGTGCCACAGTGGGTGATGCCCTCGAAGCGCTCCACACAGTTCCGCGTGGCCGCCGTGACCTCCTGCGACGCGGAGGCGGCCCTGGCCTCCTCCTTCGAGAGCTCTCCCTCGCAGCCCACGAAGACTCCCACCATCGCGGCCGTCAGCAGCCGGCCCATGAACACTCCTGCTCGCATCATCGACATCCGTGCCTCCTCGGGGTGGACAGCGGGAGGCCGATGTCTGCAATGGCCAGACCATGGCGCACGCCCATGGGCGCCGTGGGATGGCAATGATTGCCTTTCAGGCCTGTGACGGTTCAGGCTACAGGAATCCTGGTTTTGTAGCCTTTGCTGTTATTTCTGCCGCAGCCCGTCACGAGGCGCGGTCGCGTGGGTCCTGGCCACGCCCAGTTGGTTTCGCGCCGCGTCGATGGTTTCGAGCAAGGCGATGCTGCATTTGAGCGGATGCAGGGGCGACTCGGTGCGTCCTTCCGCGATGTGCTGTGCGACCGCGGCCGCCTGCCAGGCGAGTCCTTCGCTGCCGTGGATGCCGGACGGGTCGGTCCAGCGCAGCCGCTGGTCCGACCTGGCGGCCTTCAGCGTGAAGCCGCTGGGGGTGAAGAACCGCGAGTCGACCTGGAGGCGCGCGTGCGTCCCCGCGATGACGGCCTCCTGGGGTGTCTCCGCGAAGAGGGTGGTGTGCAGCAGGGCCTGGGCGCCCGTGGGGTAGGTGAGGACGAGGGCCGCCTGTCCGTCCACGCCTGTCTGGGTGAGGGTGCCCGTGGCGTGCACGTGCGGCGGCGGGCCGAGCACGAGGTGCGCGAGCCAGATGGGATAGATGCCGATGTCCAGCAGCGCGCCACCGCCGAGCGCGGGGTTGAAGACGCGGCCTTCAGGGTCGAAGTCGAAGCAGCCCCCGAAGTCCGCCATGACGAGCCGGACGTCGCCGAGCACGCCGTCGTGCAGCAGCCGCTCCAGGAGCAGGGTCTGCGGGAGGAAGCGCGACCACAGGGCCTCCATGGCGAAGACGCCCGCGGCGCGAGCGGCCCGGGCGATGTCGAGGGCCTCGGCGGCGTCCAGCGCGAGCGGCTTCTCCACGAGGACGTGCTTGCCGGCGGAGATGGCGAGCAGGGCCTGCCGCCTGTGTTCGCTGTGGGGAGACGCGACGTAGACGATGTCGACGTCGGGGTCGGCGACGAGCTGCTCGTAGGACTCATGGACGCGCGGGACGCCATACCGCGCGGCGAAGCTCCGGGCGCGCTCGGGGTCACGCGACGCCACCGCGTGGACGCGCTGGTCGGTGTGCCGGTGCAGGGCCCAGACGAAGCCCCCGGCGATCCGCCCCGGAGCGAGCACGCCCCAGCGCAGCACGGGCCCTCCGCGCAAGGGGATGGCTTCGACGTGGGGGAGGGCGGTGGGGAAGGCGCTCACGGCCCGGACTCTAGTCGCTGGGCGCTCGTCACGCCCGGCGGCGAAGCGGCTCCCGGGCGGAGAGCCACGGCGCGGGAATGGACGCGCGCCCCGCGCTCAGCGCGACGATTCCTCCCACCATGGCGCAGGTGGTGTCCCGGTCTCCGAAGCCGGCCACGGTGCACCAGAGGGCTTCTTCGAACGAGTCGAGGTGCCTTGCCGCGCACCACACGGCGAAGGGCACGGTGTCCTCGGCGAGGACCTTCTGCCCGCTGCCCAGCGTGCGCGCCGCCGCGGAGGGGCTGGTGTCGCTCGGCCACGCCCGCGCCTTCTCCAGCCCCTGGCGCGTGGCACCGGCGGGCGTGCAGTCCAGCACCGTGTCGAAGAGCTCCAGCGTGGGGCCGCGCGTCTGTTGCCACTGGCAGGCCCACGCGGCGGCGACCGCGATGGCGATGGCGCCCGCCTGTCCCTCCGGGTGCATGTGCGTCACCTCCGCCGACGCGCGCGCTTCCGCCACCACCCGGGGCAGGTCCCCCGCGAAGTACGCCCCCAGGGGCGCCACGCGCATGGCCGCGCCGTTGCCCATGGAGCCCTGGCCCTCGAAGACCTCCGAGGACACCTCCCGCCAGGGCAGTCCGAGCCCCAGCTTCCACAGGATGTCGTGCGCGGTCCCGCCATAGCCGCGGTTCTTGTCGCGGCGGTAGCGCTTCGCGAAGAGGTGCGCGAGCGCGTCCGGGTCGACGTGACCGTGGTCCTCCAGCACCTGGACCACGGACAGCGTCATCTCCGTGTCGTCGGTGTAGCCCCAGGGCGCTCGCGGGAGGATGCGCTGCTCCACCCAGGGCTGCACGAGCTCGTGTGGGCCGAAGAACCGCTCGCCAAAGGCATCTCCCACGGACACGCCGTCCAGCGAAGCGAGCGCACGTGTCATCCGCGCGGTGGTCTGGTCATTCCGGGCGTCGTGCATCGCGGCGCAGCAATGATAGTGCATTCGGCAGGGCCGCGCCTTCCGCTGTGTTGTCGAAGATGCACCACACCCGGCGGCCGGCCTGCTCGTGGCCGCCAATCTCCGCGGCCAGCGCGTCCAGGAACGTCTGGGAATATTCGGAGTAATACATCTTCGGCGAGCCGTGCAGCCGGTAGTAGACGACCTCCGCGTCGGGAGGCGGGGGCGCGCTCACCGCGGGAGGATCCGCCCGCACGTAACGGATGCGCGCAGCGTCCAGCACCTGGCGGGCCTCGTCCGTGAACCAGGTCCGGTGCCTGGGCTCGCACACGACGTCCACCCCGGTCCGCTCCCGCAGGGACTGGAAGAACGCGCGGGCCGTCTCGGGCTCGTGCTGGAGGCTGGGCGGCAGTTGCACCAACAGGCACCCCAGTCTGCCTTCCAGGTGGCCCGCCTCGCCCAGGAAGCGCTCGAGCGGCTCGCGTGCGTCGCGCAAGCGCAGCTCATGGGTGATGACCTTGGGGACCTTCACCGCGAAGCGGAACGTCTCCGGAACGCTGTCACGCCAGCGGGCGTAGGTGCCGGGCCGGTGCGGCCGGTAGAAGGAGGAGTTGATCTCCACCGCGGGGAGGACGCGCGCGTAGCGCTCCAGGTGGGTTCCCGTCGTGGGGAAGTGTTCACCCACCGCGCTCGACAGGCTCCAGCCCGCGCAGCCGACCCGGCAGCGCTCATGAGAGGGTTTCGAGGGTCCGCGTCGCACCGGGGAAAGCCAGGCACGGACCGGCGAGATGCTCACCCTCACCCGCGCCAGAAGTGGCGCACCTGGGCGTCCGTGCGTTCCTGTTCGGCGAAGCGGACGAGGAGCGGCTCGGACATGGCTTCCGGCACGCGCAGCCGGGCGAGCATCGCGCGGACCTCGAACTTGCGCGTGAGGCCGAGCAGGGCCTCGCGCTCGGGCAGGGTGAGGCCGGGGTGCCAGCAGTCGGCGATGAGCACCACGCGGCGCTCGGTGCCCCGGTTCCAGGTCTCGTGCTCGAAGGAGTCATGGAAGGTGAGCACGCGGCCCGGCTGCCAGTGCCGCGTCTCCGCGCCCACGCGGATGCCGCAGCCTTCCGGCACCTTGAGCCCCAGGTGCAGCCGCATCCGGAAGCCGTCCCACGAGCAGTGCGGCGTCAGCGTGGTGCCGGGCGCGTGCGAGGAGAAGAGCACGTCCGCGAGCGGGAAGTCGGTGCACTCGCCATCCAGCGACCGCACTGCGGAGGCCGTCTCCTCCATGGCGAGCTGGGGCCAGAAGAGGCGGTCGGTGCGCTCGCCGCCGAAGAAGATGGGGTGCACGGACCAGTGGCCCGTGCCCACGATGCCGGAGTCGTAGTGCAGCAGGTCCGCGTTCTCCAGCCGCTCCAGGTCGCGCGTCACCGCGGCCAGGCAGCCCTCCAGCGCCTTCGCGGCCGGCGGCGGCGGGTCGCGCCACGGGTGCTCATCCAGTCCGGGGAACGGCGGGAAGATGGTGGGGGACTGCTCGGGCCGGGCGGGAGGCGCGGGCACCTGACCCATGAGCATTCGCAGGTAGTGCTTCATCCGGTCCAGCTCCGGCCCCGCGCCCAGGACCGCGTCGAGGTAGCCGCCCTGCCGGGCCAGGTCGACGATGCGCTGACGGACCTGTGCGGTGATTTCCTGGGGCGACGTCTGGGCGGCCATGCTGCCTCCTGGGGAGGCCAAGCCATAACGCGGCGGAGAACGCAGCGTCCAGGGCGGGTCCTGTGTCTCCAGGGATGGAGTAGGGTGCGCGCTCGATGTCGCTCCCCCTGGTCCACATCTACTGCGATGGCGCCTGCTCACCGAACCCCGGCCTGGGAGGCTGGGGCGCCATCCTCATCGCCCCCGAGCGCAAGGATTACCGCAAGGAACTCCAGGGCGCGGAGGCGGACTCCACCAACAACCGGATGGAGCTGACGGCGGCGCTCGTCGCGCTGAAGGCCCTGAAGATGCCGTGCCGTGTCCAGGTGTTCACCGACTCGAAGTACGTGTGCAACGCCTTCGCGGAGAAGTGGCTGGACACGTGGCAGGGCAATGGCTGGCGCACGTCAGGCAAGAAGCCCGTGTCCAACGCGGACCTGTGGCGTGAGCTGCTGGAGGCGGTCCGCGCCCATCAGGTGACCTGGCACTGGGTTCGGGGTCACTCGGATGACGTGGAGAACAACCGCGCGGACGCACTGGCCGTGGCGGCCCGGCTGGAACTGGCGGCACGGCTCGGACGGTAGAACGCGAAAGTGGCGCCGGCCCCATTCCAAAACCACCTCAAGAAAGGACAGACTGTGCTCCTTCAAGTCCAAGGGGGAGCTGTCTTTGAGTCTTTCGCCTGTCCGCCGTGTGCTGTTGCCGTGTGTGTTGTTCGTGTCCGCCTGCAAGGGGGAGGGCACCGTGGGGGCTCAAGGACCTCAGGGACCTCAGGGGCTCCAGGGGGAGCCTGGGCCCGCGGGAGCGCAAGGTCCTCGAGGGGAAATGGGGCCCGCGGGAGCGCCGGGCAGCTCCGGGACGGACGGGCTCCTGGCCGCGCGAGTGCGGATCATCCCCCTGCAGGCCACCGCGCTGGAGTCCGGCGCCGCGCTCCGGGCCGCCGTGGACGCGGTGCCTTCCGACGGTTCACAGACGTGGGTGCTGAGGCTCGGCGCCGGCACCTATGACCTGGGGACGACGGGCCTGGTGCTGAAGCGGGGCGTGTTCCTGGAGGGCAGCGGCGTGGGCGTGTCCCGCATCACGTCCTCGACGGCCGGCGACGGTTCGGTGGTGGGTGCCTCCGGCGCGGGGCTGCGCCTGCTCTCCGTGAGCAACACGGGCGGTGGGACGCGGTCGGTGGCGCTCTTCAACCGGGATGACGGCTTCGCGGTGAGCGAGGTCCGGGCGGAGGCGCTCGCGGGCCAATCCCTCACCTTCGGCGTGTATTACCAGTCCGCCAATGACAACACGCTGTCGCGCGTCGAGTCCCGGGCGACGTCGGACCGGGGCCGGGTGATGGGGTTCGCGTTCGACCAGACGGGCATCACGCTGGAAGACTCCAAGGCCTTCGTCCAGGGCACCGCGAGCGCGGCGGACACGGTGATTGGCGTGGGCGTGACCGGAAGCTTCGGCGTCCTGCGCCGCGTGTTCATCAATGCCAGCGCGGCGAACGGCGCCCGGAGCTTCGGCGTGGAGGCGGCGGCCCAGAGCGTGAGCGTCACGGACTCGGAGGTCTTCAGCGGAGGCGCCACGCTGTCCGCGGCCCTGCATGCGGAGACGCCCGGCGTGTCCGTGCGCTCCAGCCGCCTGAAGGCGACCGGCACGGGGGCCTTCGGCGTCTACGCGGACTTCCCGGCACCCTCGCCCGGCGTCCGCATGGGCATCGACCAGTCCTCCATCGAAGGAGACGAAGTCTCTGTGTTCCTCAAGGCGGGGGGCACGGCGCGGCTGGGCCACGCGAAGCTCTTCGGCGGGGTCTTCGCGGAGCAGGGCGCGAGCGCCTTGTGCCTGTTCACCTTCAAGACCGTGCAGCAGGACACCCTGCCCGTGGACTCGAGCTGCCTGTAACGAGTCCCCGGAGGGGGAAATGCCGGCCCGCGATGGGAGGTGGGCCGGCGGATGGGGACTCCCAGGTTTCAAGGCGCCCGGGCGGAGCGTTCGTGTGGCAGAGTCCGCCCGCTTTGCATCCCATCGCGTTCACCCGCCGGTTCCGGGCCTGGCACTTCGTGCTCGGAGCCTTGTTCGTCTACACCGTGGTCTGCGTCTGGAGCGCCTTCCGGGGAGGAGTGTTCGCGTTCCATGACCTCGCGCTCCTGAACGACCTGTTCTCGAACGCGGTGCACCGGGGCCGGCCCTTCTGGGTGACGGACGCGGACCTCAACCACCTCACGGTCCACTTCACCCCGACGCTGCTGTTGCTCACGCCGCTGTTCCTGCTCAGCGATTCGCAGTTCCTCTTCATCCTGCTGGGGCTGGTGGCGCTGTACGCGGCGGTCGCGCTCCAGGTCTGGTTCTTCGAGCGCATTGTCGAGGAGCACGACCTGCTCCCCGCTGCCTGGAGGCCGTGGGCCTCTGTCGCCTTCACGCTGTACCTGGGGCTCAATCCGTTCGTGAAGACGGTCGCGCTCTCCGCGCACTTCGAGGTGTTCTTCCAGTTGGGCTCCACGGCGGTGCTCGTGATGCTCCTGCGGGGGACGCGGATGCGGTGGGTCGTGCCCGTGGCGCTGCTCGCGTTGGGGGTGCGTCCGGATGGAGGGCTGTTCCTCGCCTTCCAGTCGGCGGCGTTGCTGCTGCTTCCGGCCGTGGCCCGTCCGCCGCGGGCGCTGCTCACGCGGAGGGCGCTCGGGGTGTCCGCGCTGGCGCTGGGCTACCTCGCGCTCTGTGTCGCGGTGGTGCTGCCGGCGCTCGGGACGCCTTCGGGCACGCGGTTCTGGTCGCACTACGGCAGCACATGGGGGCAGGTCGTCTTCACCGCGTTGGGCGACCCTGGCCGGGTGGTGCACGACGTGGCCACCAGTGGGCTGGTGGTCTTCCAGCGCAGCTTCTGGTGGATCCAACTGCTCTCGCCCGCGGCCACGCTCGTCAGCACGATACCGGGCACCTTCTTCTTCATGGCGGACGCGCCGGACAAGCGGCTCCTCTGGTTCTACAACTCCGCCTTCCTGTTGCCGGGGCTGGGCGTGTGCGCGGCGGCGGGCTTCGGGAGGCTCATGGAGGCATGGAAGGGCGTCCTCGCGCGCGGAAAGGTCCCCGGTTGGGCCGCGATGGTGCCGGCGCTGTTGCTCGCCGTGCTCGCGATTCTCCAGGTCGCGCGCTTCGACCGGACCATCGGCTCCCCGCCGCTGCGTC
Organism: Corallococcus sp. AS-1-6; assembly: GCF_020037015.1. Classification (GTDB taxonomy): domain Bacteria; phylum Myxococcota; class Myxococcia; order Myxococcales; family Myxococcaceae; genus Corallococcus. Next base: position 118,358 of record NZ_JAIQDE010000030.1, read on the forward strand.
CCATGCCTCCGGTGGATGGGGACTTCCGCCAGGCCTTCGAGCGCCAGGTCCACGCCTGCGCCTCACGGCGCGCGGTGGCCACGGACTTCCGCTCCATCGTCTTCGTGCCCAACGGCTACGACCGCTTCCTCCTGCACCACTATGCGCGGGCGCAGGTGGTGCTCGTTCCCCCGCGCGTGGACACGCTCCTCCTGGGGGCGGCCTCACGGGAGGCGTTGCTCGACACGCTCCAAGGGGATGCCCGGTTCGAGGAGGTGGCGGACCCGGGGCCGGTCCGCGTCTTCGTGCGGAAGGATGCGCGCGGCTGCGGTTCGTGACGCGGTGGACGGAGGGGGCGCATCCGAGGTCCAATCCCGGCCTCCATGACCCCAGACGAAGTGCAGAGAACCCTGGCCGACGCGGAGTTGGTGCCGTGCGCGGAGTTGTCACTCGCGGATGCCCGGAGGATGGTGGAGGGCTTCCTGGACGCGGACGTCCCGGCCCTCGTCCACCGTGAGGCGTGCGGCAAGGTCGGCTGCTCTCCGAAGTTCCAGGTGCTGGTGCGGCCCGAGGATGGGCCCCGGGTGGCCGCCCTGCTCCAGCAGGGATGGCTGGAGATGGTGCGCCGCGAGGGGCTGATGCCCGAGGGGGCGGCTCCCCGCCTCGTGTCCGCCGCTCCGTCAGAAGCCACCGAGGAAGAGGGAGAGCCTCCCTGCCCGGCCTGCGGAACGGCCGCCCCGCTGGTGGCGGGCGCCTGCAGCGACTGCGGCCTCCAGCTTGAGTAGCTGTCTTGGATGGGAAGTCGGGATGACTGGATTCGAACCAGAGACCTCGCGCGTATGAGGCGCATGCTCTCAACCATCTGAGCTACATCCCGTTGGGTTTGAGTCCTCGAGGGAGGACCCGGACATGAGCGAGGCCGGGTCCCCCCTCGGGAGCCCGGCCTCTGTCCATGCCCGCCCCGGGGTTACCGGGTGGCGGCGTGGGTCAGGTGCCGGGTGGACAGCCGCGGAACGAGGCGATGGCCAGGTCCATGCTGTCCGGAGTGGGGTCCATGTCGGTGGGGCTCGGCTCGTCGTTCTTCGTCATGGGCATCACACTCCTTTCGCGGGGAGCAGGGACGCAGCGGACACTCCGTCCTGACAGAGCTGGTTCCGCCAGCTCCGCTTCTCGATGCACCGGACGTTGGAACACTGTCAGCGGACGCCGTCACCGGTGGGTCTCCCTCCCGGAAATGACGACGCGGCGTCACTGCACGCCGGGCGCTCGGAACACCTGGCCGTTGCGGCCTTCCAGCACCAGGCTGGCTTCGTCCGAGCTGCCCACGCGCAGCTCCACGCGGGGCTGGCCTCGGCGGTCCACCAGGAGCAGGCCCGGCGAGCCCTCTTCATCCGCGCCCAGGATGGCGCGGGGCCGCCCCGTCACGTCCGCCAGCTCCAGCCGCGACGAGCCGTCCACCTGGAGCCCCACGGAGAACAGCTCCGCGCCCCCGGACTTGGACAGCGTCAGGCGCGGCGCTTCGTCGGAGAACACCATCAGCTCCGCCAGCGACTCGCCTTCCGCGGTGGAGAAGCGCAGCCGGGGCGAGTCGTCCTCGCCCACGCCCAGCAGCGCCCGGGGCCGGCCTTCGCTGTCGTTCAACACCAGCGCCGCGCCGCCATGGCGGTTCGCCTCCAGGCTGGCCCTTGTGCGGCCCCTGGCGTCCTTGAGCACCAGCCGCGATGCGACCAGCTCTCCCGAATGCGATTGCGGCGCTTCGTCACGCAGGGCCGCGGTCCCCAGTCCCACCCCGGCCAGCACGAAGGCCGCGAGGGTGAGGCCCTGCCACCGTCGGAGCCGGCCTTCCAGCCGCTCCATGCGCGCGTCCAGTGAGTCCATCCCGGCGTCGCCTCCTGTCCCACCCTGGTGGGACGGCAGGAGGCTAGCAGAGGCCAACGGGTCTCCGCTCAGCGGGGCAGGAAGAGGAGCAGGAACGTGGGCAATGCGGCGACGAGGACGCCCACGCCGAGCGCGAGCACCATCTGGAGGAAGAACAGGTCTTCCAGCGTCTCCTCCAGCACGCCCTCCAGCCGGTCGATGGCCAACGTCTCCAGCTCCCGCACCGCGGAAGGCATGTCCGGCGACGTCATCACCGCACGCAGGGCGATGAGCCCCAGCACCCGGCGGGACTGGTCCATGAGGAAGCCTTCCAGCCATCCGGCGCGGGAGGCCGCGGACTCGCGCTCCTCCTCGGGCTCCCGCATGCGCTCCGCCACGGACTCCTCGATGGCCCGGGTGAGCTCGGCGCGGCCAGGTGTGCCGGCCCCGCGAAACCGCCGGGCGACCTGCAGCGTCGCGGGCTTGAGGATGGCGTACGCATAGCCCATCAACCCTCGCGCGCGGACCTCGCTCGCGAGCCGTGCGCTGACCCCGTGGAGCATCCAGACGTAGCCCCCAGCCAGGGCCAGGGACAGTGGCGTGAGCACGAAGCTCAGGGCGTTCAGCCAGGAGGGCGTCGGGGCCGCGCCCGTCCAATGCGGCGCGAGCACGAAGACGCCCGCCAGCACCAGACCGAAGCACCCGAAGAAGAAGAAGCCTTTCAGCGCCCCCATCACGCCGGAACCCAGCAGGGCGGGCACCATGGCGAGGAGGCTCCGCAAACCCGAGCGGGCCATGCCTCCCATGGACTCACGCGGAGGCGCTTCGAGCGGAGCTGGGTCCCGTTGTTTCAAGGCCGCGTGGCTCATGACGCGCGCTCCAACTCGGCCGTGGCCCACGCATCCACTTGTTTCGCCGAGGGTGGCGATACAGGCGCGCTGTCCTTCAGTTCACGCCGGCGCCGCCACCACATCAGGAGCGCGGCGGCGCCGAAGAGCACGGCCCCGACGGCCAGCCGGGGCAGCAGCCACGGGATGGGACCGGACCGGGAGCCCTGGCGTTCCTTCCACCACGCGGTGCCCGTCCCAATCAGCGCGAGCCCCCCCGGAATGGCGGCCATGCGCCACAGCGTCCCGCTGTCAGGGCCCGGCACGAGCGCCAGCAGCCCCAGGAACACCGTCGTGGTCCACAGCAGGATGCGGCCCAGCCGGAAGTTCGTCAGCCCCACCAGCACCGCCGCGACGGGCTTCGAGCCCTCACCACTCATGTTGCGTCCCCCATGGGGACGTCATCCTAAAGGGGGAGGGGCCTGCGCCCCAAGTCTGCCCCGGGCGCGAACGGGTTCAAGGCTGGGGGTGCCACCACAGGCCCTTCAGTCCCGCCTGTTCGCACGCCTGTCGAGCTTCCCCGGTGTAGCAATAGAAGACCAGCTCGGGGACGGAGAACACGGGAGGAAAGCCTCCGGGTGGCGGGCGGAGCACGAGTGGCTCGGCGTCGTCATAGCCCAGGAGCTCTTCTCCGCACTGGTGGAAGGGCACGCCCTTCACGAGGGTGCGCTCCCGGTCGAGGCAGTCTGTCTGCTCCAGCAACTGAAGGATGACGAAGTCCTCGTTCTTCATCGCCGGGTCCGTTACCGAATACCAGGTCCGCTTCCGGGGGTACCCCTTACGCACGAGATGCCCGATGCGTTCCGAGTAGATGACGGTGGGGATGAGGCGGTGGCGGAACGGGCGCACCGCTTCGAGCACATGCACCATGCGCCGGGAGATCAGCAACCACCCGAGGGGCGCAGGAAGCAGGTGGTCGCGACCGGCGATGCTCTCCAGGTTGCCTACGAACTCGATGACCCCGGGCGCGCCCCGCTGGCGCTGATAGTCGATGCCCGGGTCGTGGAATGTCACGTCCTCGAAACCTTCGAACTCGATGAGCTTGGCGTCATAGATATCCGCATTCTCCTTGGCGTGGGAGACATCCGTCGACAATGCATACATCATGTGATGTGTGACTCCCCATGGGAGCGCAGCTCCAGCAAGGCCAGCTTCCTCCCCGTGAGCACCTTACCGCCGCGCTGCTCCTGGATCACCTTGATGGCCGGCTCCTTCAAGCTCCCGGATTCGATAGGTCAGACAGGTGGAGCCCTTCATCTCGGCGGGAAGCGTCCGGAGGTTGGCGCCATCACCGTGGTCGATGAATCCGAATTGAATCGTCATGTCCCCCCCCGTCTCGGGACTGACAGGATTCAGCCACCCGGGCCGGGAGTGAAGGACCGGCCGGGTGGGAATGACAAAGACTTACAGCCGCTACGCGGCGGCCGCCTGCTGGATGCGGGCCTCGGTCTCGTCGGGGCTGACAATCCAAGGCCAGAAGCGCTGCGGCTCTCCGAAGTTGTCGAAGAACGTATCGGCCAGCGGAGCCATCGTCGACGCGGCTCCCAGGTATCGCTGCACGTGCGGCGGTGGCGGCTGGAGCAGCATGTTGGTGAACGCGGTGATGAACTGGCCCTCCGTCCGCCAGAAGTGCCCGAAGGCCTGCTCCATCCAGTCCGGCGTGAAGGGCTGGTCGCCGTGCGCGAGGATGGCCTGCGTCATCGCATGCGCCTGCTTCGACGCGCTGTTGAGCCCCTGGCCCGCGATGGGGTCGTTGAGCATGACGACATCCCCCATCCCCATCACCGCGCGCCCCGAGGGCAGCCGCCCCACCGGCTTGCGCACCGTGGGCGTGAACGCGCCGGTGAGCCAGGAGGACTCGTCCACGATGGAGGCTCCCTCCAGCCGCTCCGCCACCCAGGGCGAGAAGTCCCGCAGCACCTGCTTCATGCGCTCCAGGGCTTCCCGCGCGGTGCTCACGCCGCCGAAGCGATCCAATCCCTGGCCGGGGATGGCCTCCAGCAGGAGGCAGTCCAGCGGGCCCCGGATGCGGTCGAAGTACGGCATGGCGAAGTACTCGCCGTGGCCCGCCGTCAGGATGAACTTGAGCGCGGGGTAGGGCGTCTCATGCAGCGGCTTCATGCCGGTGACAATCATTGCCGTCAGGTGCCGCTGCGGCTGCGTGTGGACGCTGCGCCCGGCGTCCCGTTCGAACAGCCGCGTGAAGCTGTTGCGGCCCGTCGTCACGACCACCAGGTCATGCCCGGTCGCGAGCGCCTCCAGCGCGTCCACGTCCACGTCCCGCACCACCACCGTGCCGCCGCGCCGCTCGAACTCCGCGAGCCAGCGTGAGTACTTCGCCCGCAGGTCCAGGGCCCTGCCGGGATTCAGGATGCGCCCCTGGACGCGGAGCGCCCGCTGTCCCGGCGCCGGGCAGACGTCCAGGTCCCCGCCCCGGGCGTACTCCCCCGGGCCCTGCCAGAAGTCGAGCCCCAGCTCCTGCTCGTACTGGTGCGCCCGGCCGAAGAGATAGGTGGTCGCCGAGAGCCGGGCGTTGAAGAGCTGCTCGGGCGTGCGGTCCGAATAGACGGTGACCGCGTAGCCCCGCTCCAGCAGGCCGAAGCCGAGCTGCAGACCGGCCTGGCCCGCTCCGATGATGCCGATGTTCCTCATGGTCCCCCCTGGGTGGTGTCCGGGCGTCACGCCCTGCCAGGACACTACGAAAGGAGGGCACCCTCCTGGCAACGCGCGGCGGTACGAGGCGCCCGGAAACCAACGCCCCGAAGCCGCCTTGCATGTCAGACCCCGCGAGTACTGTTCCTCCTGTCGCAGCGAGAAACGCACGAGGGGGAAACACGTCATGGCGAAGTCTGTGATTGATAACCGCGTCG
>NZ_JAIQDE010000031.1 GCF_020037015.1 Corallococcus sp. AS-1-6
TTCGAAGTTCGTCGGCGCCGTCCAGTGACTTCCGCCGCTTCTTTTCGAAGGGGAGCGGCTTCTACTTCAGCGCCGCGCTCCCTGTCAACCGCTTGCTGTCAGCTTTTCCCACCGCTTTGCGTCCGTTGTGCTGCCTTCCGGACCGCTGCTTCTTCGGTGGGGCGCGGCTTCTATCTCTTCGCCGCGTTCGCTGTCAACTCGCTCGTTGACCGCCCTATTTCCTTGTCGGTGCTGCATTCTCCACGAAGTTCCTTCCGCACCAGTGCGCGGGCTTCGTAGCGAGGGGCGCGGCTTGTACCACCGCCGCGTTTTGTGTCAACCGCTCGACTGCTGCTTCTGCTTCCCGACCTGCTCCGCCTCCCATGAGGCGGCAACCCGCTCCAACACCGTCAACGCCCGCAATCGGCTGACCTGCTGCGGCGAACATCTAAGAATCGGTTCGGAGAATGTCAACTTCCCGTCACCGCCACCGCATCACGCTGGTGCCACCGGAGTGACGCCTGCGTGTCGCCGCGAGGTGGGCGGCTTATCCATCAGGCGATCGGGCGGCGCAAGAAATTTGATGCAGGCCGCTGGCGCGTTGCGACGTGGTGGAGGGGGAACCCGTGGGGGGCTCCTCCCATTCCCCCGGCGGATCTCAGCTCCCGAACTTGAGCTTGGAAAGGTCCACCCTCCCCCGCCGGCACTTCTCCGCGACCACCACCGAGCGCAGTTCCTGATAGGCGCGCTCGAAGTCGTCGTTCACCACGATGTAGTCGTAGGAGGCGATCCCCCGCTCGATCTCCGAGCGGGCGGCCAGCATCCGGCGGCGGATGGTCTCGTCCGAGTCCGTCTGACGATCCCGCAGCCGCCGCTCCAGCTCCTCCATGGAGGGTGGCAGCACGAAGATGAGGACCGCGTCGGGGTGCTTGCGCTTGATGGCCTGCCCGCCCTGGACGTCGATGTCGAAGATGGCGGTGCCACGGCGCGTGCGGGCTTCGTCCACGACGGACTGGGGGCTGCCATAGAAGTGGCCGTGGACCTCGGCCCACTCCACGAACTCGCCCTTCTCGATCTTCTCCTGGAAGGCGGCGACTCCCACGAAGTGGTAGTCCACCCCCTCCTGCTCCTTGCCCCGGGGGCGCCGGGTGGTGACGCTGGTGGAGAAGATGCCGTCCGGCATCTCCTTCAGCAGCCGGTGCGCGAGGGTGGTCTTTCCCGCTCCGGACGGCGCGGAGAGGACGAGGAGCAGGCCAGGCTGGAGTCCAGTGGGTTCGTTCATTCGACGTTCTGCACTTGTTCGCGGATGCGCTCGACCTCGGCCTTCATCGAGACCACGCGCGCGGAGATCTCCGCGTGCTGGCTCTTGGAGCCTGTCGTGTTCACCTCGCGGTGCATCTCCTGCACGAGGAAGTCCATGCGCCGGCCCACCGGCTCGGGGCTCGCCATCAGGAGCCGGAACTGCTCGAGGTGGGTCGCGAGCCGGGTCACCTCTTCCGCGATGTCCGTGCGCTCGGCGAACAGGGCCACTTCCTGCGCCAGGCGCTGCGGATCCACCGCCACGCCGCGCGCGAGCTCCGCGACACGCTCGGTGAGCCGCTGCTGGTAGTCACTGACCGCGCGAGGCGCGAGCCGGGCGACCTCCTGGCTCCAGCCCTCGATGAGCTTCATCCGGGCGTCCAGGTCCGCGTGGATGGACTCGCCTTCGGTGTTCCGCATCGTCTCCAGGGCCGCGAGCGCCTGCTGGAGCGCGGTCTGCGTGGCCTGGGTGGCGGACTCCACGTCCACGCCCTTCTCCTCCAGGCGGATGACGCCCGGCTGGTTGGACACCTGCGACCAGGCGATCTCCACCGACTGGCCCAGGGCCTCGGCGACCTCGCGGAAGGCGCGCGCGTATTCGCGGGCCAGGGCGACATCCACCGTGGGGACGTTGCCCGAGACGGTGGCGGCCTGCCGGCGCACCAGGATCTCCACCGAGCCTCGCGCGAGGCGGTCCTTCACCTGCTTCACGAGGGCAGGCTCGAGCGCGGACAGCTCGCGCGGCAGCCGGACCTTCACTTCACAGAACTTGTGGTTGAGCGAGCGTGCTTCCACGGAGACCTCTTCGTCCCCCACGCGGGCGCGGCCCGAACCAAATCCGGTCATGCTCTTGAGCATCGGGCCGGGTGCTAGGGGCTTTCGGTCCCAAGGTCAAGCCAGCGTCTTGTGTCCGTTCCAATTCTGGTAGGGTCCGCCGCCGATGGCGTGGCACAAGCGGCTTGAAACGTGGGCGAAGCTGGCACTGACGCTCCTGGCGTCCCTCCTGTTCTGGCGCCCCGGACGCCGCCGTTCTCCCGGGACGCCCCTCCCCCACCCGCGAAAGGTCCTGCTCGTCCGGCCCGACAACCGCGTGGGCGAGGCCCTTCTCACCACACCGCTGATGCGGACCCTCAAGGCGCATCTCCACCCGCCTCCGGAAGTGCATGTGCTGGTGCACGCCAAGGTGGCTCGCGTCCTTCAGGGGCACCCTGACGCGGACGCGGTCCTGGCGTTCGACCGGCGCATGCTCTGGCTGGGGCCGCTGGCGCCTGGCATCCGTGCCCTCCGACGCGCGGGCTATGACGCCGTGGTCGACTGCGCCAACTGGAGTGCTCCTTCGGTGACGAGCGCGCTCGTCTCTCGGATGGTGGGCTCCAGGGCGGTCGTCATTGGCCCCGGTATCTGGCCGGTGTCGCTGCTGCAGTCGGTGTCAGTGCCTGCCCGCTCCGATACGCGGCACGAGGCCATTCAGCGCACCCACCTGCTGACGCCTCTGACGAAGGGCGCTGTCGCCCAGGGGCTTTCGTTCCGGGAGCCGGTGCTGGGCGAGGCGTTCCGCGGCTATCTGGCGATGTTCTCCGCGACGGGTTCGCGGCGCGCGGTCATCAACCCCGGAGGGCGGTTGGGCGAGCGCCGAATTCCGGCCGAGGCGTTCGCCGCGGCGGCCCGGGAGCTGATTTCGCTCGGCTATTCGCCGGTCGTGACCTGGGGGCCGGGAGAGGAGGCCCTGGCTCGGAGCGTGCTCTCCGGCGCTCTGGGGGCGGAGCTGGCTCCGGCGACCAGCATCGATGAGCTGGGTGCGCTCATGCGGACCGCGGGCCTGACCATCTGCAACAACACCGGGCCCATGCACCTGTCGGTCGCCGTGGGCGCTCCCACGCTGGCGTTCTTCCTGCGCATCGACATGGAGCGCTGGGGCCATGCGGTGGCGCCCCACCGGATGGTGGACCTGACGCCCATCGTGGATGGGGCTTCCGGCGTGGGGTTGGAGCAGCGCGTGGCCGCGGAGGTCCGGTCGTTCGTCGCGGAGCGGGCCTCGCTCACGGGTTGAGCGGTCGCTCCTGCTCGGGCACCATCTGGGGGACGCCGTCCTCCACGGGCCAGGCCCGCAGGCACCTGCCGCAGCGGACCTCGGGCGGAGGCCCCTGGTGCTCCTCGAGCGGGCCCTTGCAGTGGAGACACCCCAGGATGGACCGCAGCGCCGGGTCCAGGAGCATGGGCTACTTCGCGCCTTCGCGGCCGAGCCGGCGGGCCAGCTCCGTGGTGCTGTGGTCCTTCGGGTCTCCCGCCACGGCCGTCCTGCCTCCGTAGGCCCGGACCTCGTCACCTTCCGGAATGGAGTCCGGCGTGTAGTCCGTCCCCTTCACGTGCACGTCGGGCTTGAGGGCGCGGATGACGGTCCGCACGTTCGGCTCATCGAAGACGACGACGCGGTCCGTGCAGGCCAGCGCCGCGACCAGCTCCGCGCGCTCCGCTTCCGGGATGTGCGGACGACCCGGCCCCTTGTAGGCGCGGGTGGAGGCGTCCGAGTTCACCGCCACCACCAGCACGTCCGCCAGGGCCTTCGCCCCTTCCAGGTAGCGGACGTGTCCGACGTGCAGCAGGTCGAAGACGCCGTTGGCCAGGGCCACCGTGCGGCCCTGCTCGCGCCAGCGTTCCCGCTCCTCCGCGATGGCGGCCAGGGGACGAAGCTTGTCCAGGGTGTTCATCTTGAGCTCCGCAGCGCTTCGAGGAGTTCTTCGCGGGAGACCGTCGCCGTGCCGGGCTTCTGCACCACCAGCGAGCCCGCGACGTTCGCGAGCCTCGCGGCTTCACCGAAGGAGGCCCCGGCCGCGAGGGACAACGCGAAGCTCGCGATGACCGTGTCGCCCGCTCCCGTCACGTCCACCGCCGACTTCGCTCCGTGCACGGGGATGAGGTCCACGCCGCCCTTCGCGTCGAAGACGGCCATGCCGTGGCGGCCTCGCGTCACCAGCAGCGCCTGGCAGCCCAGCTTGCGGACCGCTTCGTGACCGGCCTCCAGGAGGTCCTCCTTCGTGCGCACCGGGCGGCCCGTGAGCGCTTCCAGCTCCGGCTCGTTGGGCTTGCACACCGTGAGGCCCGCGAAGGCCGCGAGCGCGTAGCGGCTGTCCACGCAGACCGGGAGGCCGTCCGCGGCGAGCTTTCGCAACACGGCGCGGACCTCGTCGCTGACGACGCCCGCGCCGTAGTCCGAGACCACCACCGCGTCCGCGTCCTTCGCCGCGGCCTCCACCTGCCTGGCGATGGCCTTGCGCATCCGGGGCGGGAGGGGGCCTCGCTGTCCCCGGTCGACGCGGAGCATCTGCTGCCTCGTGGTGCTGATGCCTCCCGCGAGGATTCGCGTCTTCGTCTCCGTCTGGATGCTCCGGCTGCTGACCGCGTGCAGCCGGATGTCCGCGGCTTCGAAGAGCTTGCGCAGCTCGCTGCCCATCGAGTCCACGCCCAGGGCGCCCACCGCCGTCACCTGCCCTGACAGCGCGCGGATGTTGGCCGCGACGTTGGCTCCGCCTCCGAGCTTCACCTCCGAGGACTCGTACCGGACGATGAGCACCGGGGCCTCGCGGCTCACCCGGTCCGTCTGGCCGTAGAGGTAGTGGTCGGCGACCAGGTCTCCCACCAGCAACACCCGGCGGCGCGCGAAGGCGAGGGGCAGGCGCGAGGACGATGCTGCCGGACGTGAAGACGGGGCCGCGGGCATGGGCGCGCTTTGTCCCACAGCGGTCCGGCCCTCACAAGTCGCGCGTCTCTCCCCGCAGCCCGAGCGCCCGCTTCAGATGTGCTTCGCCCTCCAGGACCTCCACGCCCAGGCGCACCACCCAGGCCTCGAAGCCGGCGGGCAGGCGCACCGCGTCCTTCTCCGTCGTCACCACGAGCGCCCCGTGCTGGCGGGCCCGGGCTTCGACCTGGCGAAGTTCGTCCGCCGTGAAGCGATGGTGATCCGGGAAGAGGGCCGCGTCCCGGACCTCCGCTCCGAGCGTGGTCACGGTCTTCAGGAAGCCTCCGGGCCGGGCCAGCCCCGCCAATGCGAGGACCGGCTTTCCTTCGAGCGCTTTCGTCGCGTGCTCGGCGCCCGAAGGGTCCCACCATCCCGTGGGCCCATAGCGCGTGCGGACCCTGGGAGCCGTCGAGCCTTCGATCCAGGGGTTGGGCGCAGTGCCTCCCGAGGCGGCTCGCAGCCAGAGGAGCGTGGCGCGGCGCAGGGCCGATGGGGGTTCTCGCAGCGGACCTCTTGGGAGCAGTTGGCCGTTGCCCAGGCCCACGGCTTCGTCCACGACCACCAGGTCTTCGTCTCGGTGCAGGCGGCGGTGCTGGAAGCCGTCGTCCAGGAGGACCGTGTCCAGGCCGAAGTCGTCCCTGGCCCGGAACGCCGCCGCGACGCGGTCCGCTCCCACGAAGAGCCGGGCTCCCGGGCACCGGCGTGCGAGCAGCAAGGGTTCGTCTCCGGCGTCCGTCACCGCGGGCAGGGGATCCGTTCCCGTGAAGGTGAGTGGCTCCTGGGATTCGCGTCCGTAGCCTCGGGTCAGGATGCCGACCTTGCGCCCTTCGCGGATCAGCAACTCCGCGAGGTGGAGGACCGCCGGGGTCTTGCCCGTGCCTCCGACGTTCAGGTTGCCGATGGAGATGACCCGCAGACCTTCGACTCGTTCGGCCCGCTTCAGTTCCGAGTCGTAGAGGGCGCCACGGAGGCGGACCGCTGCGCTGTACGTCCAGGACACCAGCGTGAGCGGTGACAGGAGGGCACGACGGGACCAGGGCTCCGGTGCCGGCGGATAGAAGATCCGCTCCAGGGCCGTGGGGCCGCCAGCCGTCATCGCCGTGGCTCCGCTGCCTTCTGGTAGAGCGCCAGGATGTCCCGGGCGATGTGCTCGTTCGTCGGGCGCCGGGTCCCCGCCGTCGAGCCGGAGAGCGCGGCGGTGACGACGGCCTCCACCGTGGGCACGTCCACCCTCGCGTCCGATAGCTCCGGGAGTGCGCCCTCGTTCACCGCGACCACCCGGACTCCGCAGGCCCTGGCCTGGGCCGCGGCTCTCGCGCTCCAGTCGTTGCCCAGGCCGAGGATCCAGACTTCATCCAGGGCCTGCAGCCACTTCGCGAAGTCCGCTCCCTGCTTGTAGCCCGCGAACGTCACCTGTTCGGTGAGGCCTCGAGCCGCCACTTGTGTCCGCGTCGCTTCGAGCAGGGCCCCATCGCCTACGAGCACGAGGCGGGATCCGGGGCGTTGCTGGCGGAACGCGGCGAAGGCTTCGACTCCCAGTTCGTGACGCCGGCTCTTCTGGAACGTGGAGATCATCCCGACCAGGTGCGTGTCCTCGAGCCCCAGGGTCTGGCGTAGGGCCTTGCGGTCCCGGGGCGGCTCGAACAGCGGGTCCACCAGGGCGGGCAGGACCTGGACGGGGCGATGACGGCCTTCGAGCTTCTCCACCAGGTGGCTCGCCGGCACCGTGTACGCGGCGGCTTCGGGCAGCGAGGAGCGCAGCGACCGGGGCGCGTGGATGGAGCGGATCCGCACCGCGCCTTTTGGCGTTCCCCAGCGCGCCACGAGATGATCATGCGTGAAGTGGGCATGGACCACGTCCACCGTCCTGCGGCGGAGGGCTCGCAGGTCACTCCAGAGCTCCCAGGGCGGAGACTTCACGGACAACGTCAGGCCTCCTTCGTCCAGGAGGCCCAGTTGCTGGAAGCGGGGCACGGCGGGCTCCTCGGCGGCGATGTCCCGGCGCTTGCGGTCCACCGCCACCGTGACCTCGTGGCCCAGGGCTCGCTGCGCCTGGGCCAGCAGCGCGATGTTCTCCGCGGGGCCACTCCAGAAGGGGCTCGCGAACAGGTGCAGGATGCGCATCAGCGCTTCACCAGCGAATGGTAGAGGTCCCGGAGCGCCCGGGCTTCGTGCTCGACGCCACAGCGGCTGCGCGCTTCCTCCGCCGCGTTGCGGCCGACCTGACGGGCCCGCTCCGGTTCGCGGGTCAGCTCGTCCAACAGGTCGCGCAGGCCCTTCACGTCTCCGGGCTCGAAGAAGAAGCCCGTGCGGCCGTGCTCGATGAGGGTGTCCAGGTACGGCAGCTTCGAGGCCACCACGCAGCACCCGGAGGCCATCGCCTCCACGTGCACCAGCGAGTAGCCCTCCGCGTAGGAGGGGTGCACCAGGATGCTCAGGCCCTGATACCAGGGCTCGATGGTGGACTGCTCTCCCGCGAGGCGCACCCGGTCCTCGATGCCCTGGCGCAGCCCGTTCACCCAGGCCAGGTCCGGCCCCTTCGCGAGCCCCACCAGCACCGCCTGCCAGTCCGGCCGCCGCGGCAACAGGGGCCTCAGCGCTTCGATGAAGTCGCCCTGCCCCTTCTCCTGGCGGATGCGGCCGATGACTCCGATGCCGTAGCGGCCTCCCTGCTGGAGCCGGGTCCAGGCCGCGTCCCGGTCCTCCGGTGGGTGGAAGCGCTCAAGGTCGATGCCGTGCGAAATCACCGTGGAGGGGAGCGCGATGACGTCCGAGATCTGCTTCGTGAGCGACACCAGCGCGTCCGCGCCCCTGGCGAGCCAGCGGGTGAAGCGCGTGGGGGCCACCGACGTGTGCCTCGTGAAGACGAGTCGCACCCTTCCGCCCAAGGCCTTCAGGAGCATCCCCGCCAGCAGCTCGTTGTTCCGGTGCGCGTGCCAGACGATGGGCTCCTGGTGCGAGCGGCGGATCAGCTCTCCCCAGGTGATGCGCGGCAGGGCCTCCGTCAGTCCGGAGCCGATGACCCGGGTCTCGTCGCCCTGGGCCAGCGCGGGCACCACGGACTCCACGTGCCGGGTCACTCCCGTGTAGCGCTTGTGGAAGTGGGGATGGACGATGAGGGTCATCGAGGAGCCCTCCTCAGCGTGGCCATGGCCTCCGCGTTGCGCTCACTGGCACCAGAGATGCGGCGCACCGTGGCTTCGGCCCGGGCGCCCAGTTGCCGCCGGCGTTCGGGATGGGCAAGGAGGCCCTCCAGCGCGGCGTGCAGGGCTTCTCCATCCGCCACTTGAATGCCTCCGTTGCCTTGCAGCACCGCGACGCTGTCGCGGAAGTTGTCCATGTGCGGCCCGAACAGCACGGGCCGGCCCTGCCCCGCCGGCTCCAGGATGTTCTGCCCGCCTCGCTTCGTGAACGAGCCTCCCACGAACACCACTGTCGCCAGGCGGTAGGCGCGCGACAGCTCGCCCATGGAGTCCATCACCACCACCGGGGCTCGCTCCGGGTTGCCCTGCGAGCGCAGGCCCACGGTCAGGTTGCGCTCCCTGGCGAGGGTCTGGATGCGCTCCGCCCGGTTCAGGTAGCGCGGCGCGATGACCAGACTCAGCGTGGGCCAGCGCTCCCGTAAACGCTGATACACCTGCAACAGGATTTCCTCTTCGCCCTCGTGCGTGCTCCCCGCGAGCCACACCGGATCCGCCGGGGTCAGGCCCAGGGCGGCTCGCAGGGCTTCGTCCTCGGGGGCGGGCCCCGCGGCGAGGGCGTCGAACTTGGTGTTGCCCGTGGTGAGGACCCGCTCGGCCGGTGCGCCGAGGGACTTCGCTCTTTCGGCTTCCTCGTCCTGCCGCATCAGCAGCAGGTCCATGTCCTTCAGCGGGTTCCCGATGAGCCCGAAGAGCGTCCGGTACTTCCCCACGTTCGCCGGTGAGAAGCGCCCGTTGGTCATCACCACGCGGGCCCCGGACTGCTTCGCGGCGCGGATGAGGTTGGGCCAGACCTCCGTGTACTCGAGGACGAGGAGGTCCGGCTGGAGGGCTCGCACGGCCCTTCGTGTCGCGCCCCAGAGGTCGTAGGGCGCGTACACGACTCCGTCGATCTGCTTCGCCAGGCGGTCCCTGGCCATCGCGTGGCCGCTGTCCGTCATCGTCGAGAGCACGATGCGGCAGCCGGGGAAGCGCTGGCGCAGCGGGCCGAACATGGGCGCCAGGGCGAGCAGGTCTCCCGCGCTGGCTCCGTGCAACCACAGCAGCGGGCCTTCTCCCTTCGGCAGGTCGCCCGGCCCGTAGAAGCCCAGCCGCTGCTTCAGCCCATGGCGCGTCTTGCGGTACACGCAGAGCACCGGGAACAGCAGCGCGAAGAGGACGTAGGTGGCGACGACGTAGAGCAGGCGCATGGGCGACGTCCCGCGCTCTATCAGATGCCCGGCGGTCTCGGCACCACTCGCACCGGGCTGGGGACCAGCCAGGGCCGCCACTCGTGGCCGAAGAAACGTCCGGGCGCGTGGGCCCAGACCTCCACCTGGACTGCGCCGGGGCCGGTCAGCTCGATGTGCTGCCCGTCGGGTTGCAGGCGACCGTCACCCCACACCCGGACCTCCAGCGTGCCCGGGGGGTGTTCCGGCAGACGCACCGTCAGCACCGTGCCCACGGGGGCCTCCCTCGTGTTCGCGTCGAAGCCTTCCAGGGCGAAGCCGCCCGGCGCTCCGAGCGCACGGAAGACGCAGAGGGCCTGACCGCTCGCCAGGGCCTTCGTGACCTGGGACGCGGCTTCGCGCGCGTTCTGGGACAGGGGGCCGGACAGCACGGCAGGCGGGAGTTCCATGTCGAGCGCGTTGAAGATGTCCTCGTACGCGGGCACGCCGTGCGCGTCATGGCCGCACAGGGCGATGCGCTTGCGCTCTCGCGCCAGCTCCAGGAAGCGCTCGGTTGGACGTGGCTCCGGGACCGAGAGCAGCATCACGCCGTGCACCGGGTTCACCAGGGAGGCGCCCACCGCGGGCAGGAGCCGGCTCACCGGGCTTCGCAGCGCCTGCCGGAAGAAGGTGTCCGCGGAGTACAGCTCGAAGCCCGGGACCTGGTGCGCCGTCGCTTCGTCCTTCCAGGGGTTCTTCGTCTGGACCGGATGCGCGAGGACCGCGGTGCCTCCGGCGGCCTCCACCGCCGCTACGGCCGGAGCTGGTGGTCCCCAGGGCTTCACGCCTTCGATGGGCCGCTGCATGCCGAACGCGGTCAGATGGCCCGCGTCGGTTGAAATCTCCACCCCGGGGATGAGCAGGACTCCATCCACCCAGGTCGCGGAGGGTGGCTTGAAGTCGTTGTGGTCGGTGAGCACCACGAAGTCGAGGCCCGCCGCTTTCGCCGCCCTGGCGACCGCAGCGGGCGTCCCGTGCCCGTCCGAGCGCGTGGTGTGCACATGGTACGCGCCGCGGATCCACGGCTTCGCGTCCGGTGCGGGCTCGACCACGGGGTAGTCCGCGAAGCCCGCCGCGAAGGCGAAGAAGCCCGCGACGCCCAGGAGCAGGAACAGCACGCCGAACACGGCGCGGATCGCCAGTGCGAGCGGCCGCCTTGCCGTACTGGCCTTGCTCATACCGCCCTCCACTCCGAGGGCCTCACGTTCAGCGCCACGTGGCGGCGTAGCGGCCGGTCTGGCGCCATGGCACGGGCGATGGGCTGCTTCGCCTTGCTCACGCCGCTCCCCGCTCGACGGGGCCTGACGTCTGCAGGCGCCACATGGCGGCGTAGCGGCCTTCCTTCTGGAGCAGCTCCGCGTGGCTTCCACTCTCCACGATACGGCCCGCCTCCACCACGTGGATGACGTCCGCGTTCGTCACCGTGGACAGCCGGTGCGCGATGACCAGCGCAGTGCGGCCGGGGAGCACCTTCGCCAGCGCGGCCTGGACCTCGCGCTCGTTCTCCGGATCCAGGCTGCTGGTCGCTTCGTCCAGCACCAGCACCGGGGCCCTGGACAGCACCGCCCTCGCGATGCACAGGCGCTGGCGTTGACCTCCGCTCAGGATGACGCCTCGCTCGCCGATGCGCGTGTCGTAGCCCTGCGGCAGGCCCTGGATGAAGCTGTCCGCGTTCGCCACCTTCGCCGCGGCCTCCACTTCCTCCTTCGTCGCTTCCGGCCTCGCGTGCCGCAGGTTCTCCAGCACGGTGCCGTGGAAGAGCAGCGGCTCCTGCGTCACCAGCGCGAACTGACTCCGGACGCTCGCCGCCGTGTACGTGTCCGCGTCCACTCCATCCAGGAGGATGCGCCCCTGCTGGGGACGCTCGAAGCGCAGCAGCAGCGACGTCACCGTGCTCTTGCCGCCTCCACTGCCGCCCACCAGCGCCGCCACCTGCCCCACCTTCAAGTCCAGGGTCAGCCCTTCCAGCGCGCGGCGCTCTCCGTAGAAGAAGCGCACGTCCTCCATGCGCAGCGACTCATGCAGCGCGGGCGCAGGCACCGCGCTGGCGGCGTCCTCCACGGGGTGCTTCAGGTCGAGCAGCGCGAAGAGGCGCTCTCCCGCCGCTCCCGCCTGCACCGCGAACTGCGTCACCCGGCCCAGGTCCTTCACCGGCTGGTACACGAGGATGACCGCCGTCAGCAGCGACAGGAGCGCCTCCGGCTCCATCGCCCGCGTCGCCGCCGCGTACCCCAGCGCTCCCGCGAGCGCCGCCGCCGCGAGCACCTCCATCAACCCCGGCACGCCGCCTCGCGCCCAGGCCGCGCCCACCACCGCTTCCTCGTGCGCCTTCGCGTAGGACTCGAAGCGCGCCAGCTCCGCCTGCTGGCCGTTGAAGGCCTGGATGGTGCGCAGCCCTCCCAACCCTTCGTGCAACTGGCCCGCGAGCTGGCCCAGGTGGGCCTGCCCTTCTCGCGTTCCCTTCAGCACCTTGCGCGTCAGCTTCGAGGCGGGCAGCGCCGCCAGCGGAATCACCGCCAGCATCAGCCCTCCGAGCATCGGGCTCATCGCCAGCGCCACGCCCGCGAGCACCAGCACCTGGATCGTGTCCCGCAGGTACGAGCCCACCGTGTACATGGCGGCCAGCTCCACCGCCATCACGTCCGAGGAGAAGCGGCTGAGCAGATCTCCCGTCCGCTCCTTCGACAACTGCGACGGCGACAGCGCCGTGAGCCTCAGGAACAGGTCGCGCCTCAGGTCCTTCACCACGCGCTGCGCGAACAGGCCCATGAAGTAGAACTGGCCCAGGTACCCCACGCCCTTCACCGCGCCCACGCACAACACGACCACCGGGAAGCCCCAGAGCGCGGCCTCGCGCGGCAGGTCCGCCAGCCATGGCACGCGGTGCGCGCTCGCGAAGCCCTCCTCGCCTCCGGACAACAGGAAGCGCAGCGCCGGGCCCAGCAGGTACGCGTACGCGCCCGTGGCGAGCCCCAACACCGCCATGCACACGAAGGCCAGGACGAGGATCCCCGCGTGCGGCTTCGCGTACCGGAGCAGCCGCCAGAGCGCGCGATGCATGACTACTTCACCACCTTCTGCAACGCCGCCCTCGCGAGCACCGAATACGGGTTCAGCTCCAGCACCTTCATCAGCTTCTTGCGCGCGAGCGGCGCGTCGTCCAGGTCGATTTCGATGATGGCCGCGATGATCTGCGCCCGCTCCAGGTACGGGTCCAACGTCAGCGCCTGCTTGAGCACCTTGCGCGCCGCGAGCGCCCGCTGCATCAGCGGCCCGGGCGAGCCCCGGTACTTCGCCCAGGCGAGGTACGAGTAGTACTCGGGCTCGCTGCCGTTGAGCGACACCGCCTCCTCGAAGCCCTGGATGGCCGCCTTGTAGTCGCCCCGCTTCATCGCGGACTCGCCCCGGCGCAGCGCCAGCTCCGCGTCCACGTTGATGGCGGTCGCGCGGCCCACGACCTCCTGGCGGCTGAAGAAGTACTGGAGATAGGCGCGGCGCTTCTCGTCCACGCTCAGCACCCGGTACGCCGCGGACAGCTTCTCCTGCACCTGCTCCAACAGGTCGCGCAGGTCGGAGAGGTCGAACTCCGCGTAGGTGTCCGGGTGAAAGCGCATCGCCGTCTCGTGGTACGCGCGCTCCACCGCCTCCTTGTCCGCCGCGAGGTCCAGCCCCAGCCCGCCGAAGTAGCTGCGCGTGATGATGCGCACCGCCTCCTCGCGCAGCGCCGCCGCCGTCTCCGCGGGCAGGCTCTTGCGCTTGCGCGGCGCGATGACGTCCGGCACCGCCGCCGCGCTCAGCACGTCCGTCCCCGTGGCCACCGGCGTCGCGGAGAACGTCACCCCGCCCGTGAGCTTGAGGAACCACAGCAGCGTGTACGCCGCGCGCAGCTCCGCGCGCCCGTGCGCCAGCAGGTCCTTGAGCACGATGCGGCCATTCACCTGCATGGCCAGCTTGATGTCCTCCGTGTCCAGCGCCATGGACTGGAGGTCCCGGCCGAAGTCCGCCGAGCGCACCGGGTACTCGTTCAGGTGCGCCTTGAGCGCGTTCGCCACCACCCGCAGGGGCATGCGCCTGCGCGCGGCCTCCAGCAGCGGGGCCAGGGCGGGCTGATCCACGGAGGCCACTTCGGAGGAGAACTCGTCGCCCGCGTAGAACGCGTACCGGCCCTCGCGCATGGCCAGCACGCGCCCGAGCCGGTCCCGGGTGAACTCGCGCAGGAGCGCCAGCAGGTCCTCGCCCACTGCCTCCACGCCCACGTCCGCCAGCGCCGCGCCGATGCGCAGCCCGGAGGCGAGCGACTCCACCACCGGCTGCTCCTGCGCCTCCGTGAGGACCCGACGCTCGCGCAGGAAACGCGGCAGCGCGTCCTCCTTCGCGGAGGAGTCGAAGTTCACCGGCCCGCCGCGCAGGAAGTACACCCGGCGCGACAGCCCCTTGAGGGCCACCACCAGCACGCCGTCACGGCGCAGGCGGTAGAGCGAGTGCAGCAGCGCCGGCAGCGGGAAGGCCTTCAGCTCCCCCGCGGCCACCGCGGGCCGCGACAGCGTGGCGGGCAGGCCCGTGAGCGTGAGGGCCTGGGCCGCCTTCACCAGCGCCTCCAGGCGGGGCACCAGCTCGCCCGGCTTGAGCGGATCCGGGATGTACGCGTTGACCTTCAGGTCCAGCACCGAGCCCACGCCCTTGGCCCGGCCCAGGTGCCCCTTGTCGATGGCCACGATGGGCACCCGCCCGCCCTGGCTGTGCCCGCGGATGAGGTGCACGACGTGCTGCCCCTCCACGCGCGGCAGGTCCACGCCCAGCACCACCACGTCCGGGTTGTCCGCCGAGAAGTGCTCCAACGCCATCACGGCGTCATTCACCGCCCGAACGGTGTACCCGGCCTGCGAGAGCAGGCCCGTCAGGTGCTCCAGGGTCGGGGGGTGGCTCTCGGCGAGCAGAAGCGTCTTCAAGGGGGCCGCAGTCTACAACCTCCCTCCCTCCGCGCATCAGCTACGATGAGGGTCTTGCCTCCCATGACGCAGCCATCCCCTCCCCGCATCCTCGTCGTGGCCGGCGAGGCCTCCGGCGACACCCACGCCTCGGAGCTCGTCGCCGCCCTCCAGGCCCTGCGCCCCGACCTCACCTTCTTCGGCATGGGAGGCGCCCGGCTGGCCGCCCGGGGGGTGGAGCTCATCCACGACGCCCGCGAGGTGTCCGTCATGGGCATCACCGAGGTGCTCTCGCGCATCCCCCGCATCCTGCGGATCATGAAGGACCTGGCCCAGGCCGCCGAGGAGCGCCGCCCGGACTGCGCCATCCTGGTGGACATCCCGGACTTCAACCTGCGGCTGGCCAAGAAGCTCAAGGCCCTGGGCATCCCGGTGGCCTACTACGTGTCCCCGATGATCTGGGCCTGGCGCCGGGGCCGCGTGCGCACCATCCAGCGGCTGGTGGACCGGATGCTCTGCATCCTGCCCTTCGAGGAGGACTTCTACCGGGAGGCAGGGGTGCCCGCACGCTACGTGGGCAGCCCCGTGCTGGAGCAGATGCCCCCGTCCGCCAGCGCCCGCGAGTTCCGCCAGCGCCTGGGCCTGCCCGAGGACGCTCCCACGCTCGCGCTCCTGCCCGGCAGCCGGATGAGTGAGATCCGCCGCATCCTGCCCACCCTCGTCGGCGCGGCGAAGCAGCTCGTCTCCGAGCGGCCGGGGCTCCAGGTGGTGGTGCCGGTGGCGCCCACTATCGCCAAGGAGGAGATCCTCTCCCGCTTCGAGGGCAGCGGCGTGACGCCGGTGCTGGTGGACGGACGCGCCCCGGAGGTGGTGGGCGCGAGCGACGCCGCGGTGGTGGCCTCCGGCACGGCGGTGCTGGAGGCGGGGCTGATGGAGCGGCCGCTCGTCGTCGTGTACCGCGTGTCGCTGGTGACGTACTGGGTGGGCCGGCTGATGCTGAAGGTGGCCTTCGTGTCGCTCATCAACCTGCTGGCGGGCCGGCGCGTGGTGCCGGAGCTGCTCCAGGGGGAGATGACGCCGGAGAACATCGCCTCCGAGGTGCGGCGCGTGTGGCTGCCGGGCGCGCCCCGCGACGCCATGGTCCAGGGCCTGGCCGAGGTGCGCGGCCGCCTGGGCGAGGTGGGGGCCGCCCACCGCGCGGCCCAGACGGTGCTGGAGCTGCTGCCCCCGCGCCCTGTTGCCTGAGCGGGGGAACCGACCGGGTCTGGCGTCGCTTCTGGTGTTCCAGCGCCGGGTTTGGGGTATGTCCGCCCCGTCATGAACCGTGCGCTGGTCTGCATCCCCACCTACAACGAGCGGGACAACATCGGCCCCATCACCCAGGCGGTGCTGGCGGCGGACCCCCGTGTGGACATCCTCGTCGTCGACGACAACTCGCCCGACGGGACGGGGCAGCTCGCGGACGAGCTGGCCGCGAAGGACCCGCGCGTGCGCGTGCTCCACCGCGAGAAGAAGGAGGGCCTGGGCCGCGCGTACCTGGCCGCCTTCCGGTGGGCCCTGGCCCAGGGCTACACGTACATCCTGGAGATGGACGCGGACTTCAGCCACGACCCGCGCTACCTGCCCAGCTTCCTGGACGCCGCGGAGGGCGGCGCGGACCTGGTGCTGGGCTCGCGCTACGTGGACGGCGGCGGCACGGTGAACTGGGGCGTGGGCCGGAAGCTCATCAGCCGCGGCGGGTCGCTCTACGCGCGCAGCATCCTGGGCGTGGACGTGCGCGACCTCACCGGCGGCTTCAAGTGCTTCAACCGCCGCGTGCTGGAGGCCATCCACCTGGATGAGGTGCGCAGCACCGGGTATGCGTTCCAGATCGAGTTGACCTACCGCACCCTGCGCAAGGGCTTCACCGTGCGCGAGGTCCCCATCGTGTTCGAGGACCGGCGCGTGGGGCACTCGAAGATGAACAAGAAGATCTTCGTCGAAGCGCTGGGCATGGTCTGGAAGCTGCGCTTCACGGTCTAGAGCGCCATGTCGATGTCCGCCCTGGTGTCCACCTTCCTCGTGTCGCTGTCCGCCATCTTCTTCGTGGTGGACCCGATTGGCGTCGTGCCGCTGTTCCTGGCGATGACGGCGGGGGACACCAAGCAGCAGATCCGCAGCACCGCCCTGCGCGCCTGTCTGGTGGCGTGCGGGATGATGCTGTTCTTCGCCGTCTTCGGCCGCGTCATCTTCCAGGTGTTCGCGGTGTCGCTGGGCGCCTTCCGCGTGGCCGGCGGCATCCTCCTGCTCATCACCTCCCTGGACATGCTGCGCGCCCGCCCGTCCTCCACGCGCACCAGCCCCACCGAGGAAGAAGAGGGCGTGGTGAAGGAGGACGTGGCCATCGTCCCGCTGGCCATCCCGCTGCTCGCGGGGCCGGGCGCCATCGCCACCGCCATGGTGCTGATGGCGCGCTCCGGGACGTCCTTCGTGTCCGCGCTGCCGGTGGTCGCGGCGGTGGTGCTGACCTTCACGGCGACCTACTTCATCCTCAACGCGTCCAGCCTGGTGCAGCGGGTGCTGCGTCAGTCCGGCGTCGCCATCCTGGAGCGCGTGTCAGGCCTCATCCTGGCCGCCATCGCGGTGCAGTTCATCGCGGACGGGGCGAAGGACCTGCTCAAATAGCGTCCGCGCCCGCCACCCACACGGCGCCGTCCTTGCGCACGGTGCCCTGGGGGCGGCCCTCCATGGTGAGGTGCTCCGGGCTGGAGCGCCGCGCGTCGTACGCGTAGCCGCCCTGGACCTCCTGCAGGTACACCACCACGGCGTCCACCACGTTCTCCTGCACGACCTTGAAGGACTCGTTCGCGCACTGGGTCTCACCGGTGAAGAAGCGCTCCAGCGAGCCCTCCTCCGGGTGGCGCACGTAGACGACCACGGGGGCCCTCTCCTCCTTGCCCTCGGCGACGAACTTCTGGATGGCCTTCGCGGGCTCGGGCTGCCGCATCAGCGCCTGGAGGAGCGTGCACTTCTCGTCCTCGGCCCGCACGCGCTGCTCGAGGGGGACCGTGTGCACGCAGCCCGCCGTCCCCAGCAAGCCCAGGCCCGCCACGGCGAGCGCCCAACGGATGCGAGGAAGTTCCACCATGTGTCACCTCAAGGCTTGCGCCAGCGAGGGGCGAAGGGCGCGCTCGTCAGGGACGGGTCCTCCACCGCGATGATGTATTCGGCGCGGCGGTTGGCCGCCTCCGCCGTCTCGTCCGGCGTGGGCACCGCCGGGGACTGCTCACCAAAGCCCTCGTAGAACACTGGTACCTTCAGGCCCCGTTGGCGGAAGTAGGACGCGATGCTCTTCGCCCGCTTGAGTGACAGCTCGCGGTTGTCCTCCGTGCGCCCCACCGTGTCGGTGTGCCCGAGCACGTACAGGCGCAGCGACGCCCAGCGGCCGTACTTATTCAGCGCATCCGTGATGCTCCTGTAGCTGGCGTCCAGCTTGCCCTTCTCCGCCGGCGGGATGTCCGAGCGGCCGGAGGCGAAGGTCACCTCCTCATGCGGGATGTCCACCTGCCACGGGTAGAGGTCCACGCCGGTGTAGAAGTCGGAGGTGTCGTAGGCCCTCAGGCGGATGTGCATCACCTTGCCCTCCGCCGGCAGCCACTTCACCTCCAGCGGCGTGCCCGCAGGCGCGCCCTTGAAGTCCACGTCGCCCGCGAAGGCCGTCTTGCCGGTGTCCATCTTCACCGTGACTTCCGTCTTCGCGGCCGGGCGGGACAGCGTGAAGCGCAGCTTGCGCCCGGCCACGTCCACGTCCTCGGGGCGCACCTCCATCCTCAGCGGGCCGTTGACCTCCGTGTCGAAGGAGAGCGGCATGCTCCCCGGCTCCGCCCCGCCCGGGAAGCGCACGGTGAGCTCGCCCTCGTAGTGGAACTTCCCTTCCGGCTGCTCCAGGGCGACGCGGCGGGTGATGCCCGGCTTGCCGCCCCCCTTGAGCTCCACCGTCTTGCCGTCGCTGCGCTTGAGCTTCACCTCGAAGCCGTCGATGGGCTCCTCGATGTGGACGAGCAGCGCGGGCACGCCTTCACCCAGCGCCGCCTTGCCCTCCAGCGACACCCGGATGGCCTCCGCGGAGGCGGGGAGCGGCAGGCCCAGCAGGGCCACGAGAGGTAGGAGTCGGACGGACATGCGGCGTCAACCTCGGCGTCGCGGGGGGAGGTGGGGAGGCAACTCCAGCCCGGGGGAAGGGATTCCCGGCGAGCCTACCGCACGCCCACCAGGGTGATGCCCCGCGCGGTGGCCCCCGCGAAGAGGGCGGGTGCGTCCAACAGCACCGTGCGCCCTACCTCCAGCGCCAGCACCCGGGCGCCCACCTCCGCCATGACCTCCAGCGTGCGGGGCCCCACGGCGGGCAGGTCGAAGCGCAGGTCCTGCTCCGGCTTGCAGCGCTTCACCACCACCGCGCCCGGGCCGCCCAGCTTCGCGCCCCGGCGGATGGTCTCGTCGGTGCCCTCCACGGCCTCCAGCGCCAGCACGTGGCCTTCACGCACCACCACCGTCTGGCCCACGTCCGCCTGCCCCAGGAGCACCGCCACCTCGCGGCCCAGGGCGACGTCCTTCTCCTGCGCGGGCTTGAGCGCGGGGCCGGCCAGGTGCCCTTCGGGGCAGAGCACCTCGCCCAGGAAGTCCGTGGGCGCGATGATGGTGATGCCCTGCGCCTCGAAGTCCGCGGCCACCGCGCGCAGCAGCGCGTCGTCCCGGAAGCTGCGCAGGCGGGAGATGATGCGCACCGCGCCCAGGTCCGGCCGGGCCTCCGTGAGCGCGCGCACGTGGCCGATGCCGCCCGCCATGGCCGCACGGGTGACGCCCGCCTGGCGGAACACCTTCTGGATGCGGCCCACCTGCCCCACGCGCACCCAGGCGAAGTGGCCGACCTCCTGCTCCAGCGCCGGGTCCGTCTCTCCCCGGTGCGCGGCCACCACGACCTCCAGGCCGCGCGCCCGGGCGGCCCGCGCGAAGAGGAAGGGAAGCTGGCCGTTGCCGGCGATGAGCCCGATGCGCTCCACCCACTCCCCTCCGTGCCCTCGTGAGAGGGCCTAGCGCGTGACGCCGCGCTTGCTTGTCTCCACGAAGCGAACCAGGTGCTCCACCTCCGGGTGGCCGGAGAGCTCCCCGCGAAGCTGCGCGAGCGCGTCCTGGAGCCCCAGCTTGGAGCGGAAGAGGATGCGGTAGGCCTCCTTCACCCGGCCAATCTGCTCCTCGGTGAAGCCGCCGCGCTCCAGGCCCACGGTGTTGAGGCCCACCAGCGTGGCCCGGTCCCCCTGCACGGTGCAGTACGGGGGCACGTCCATGGTGACCATGGAGCCGCCGGAGATGAAGGCGTAGCGCCCCAGCCGGGTGAACTGGTGCACCGCGACCAGGCCCGAAATCTTCACCGCGTCCTCCACCACCACGTGGCCCGCGAGCGCGGCCCCGTT
Source organism: Corallococcus sp. AS-1-6 (assembly GCF_020037015.1). Lineage (GTDB taxonomy): Bacteria > Myxococcota > Myxococcia > Myxococcales > Myxococcaceae > Corallococcus. The sequence goes on from NZ_JAIQDE010000031.1 coordinate 19,801, forward strand.
GGCGAGCAGGACTTCATTGCCCACGATGCAGTCGTGCGCGATGTGGCTGTTGGCGAGCAGCAGGTTGCGGTGGCCCAGGCGCGTGGCGCCGCCGCCGGCCACCGTGCCCAGGTTCACCGTGACGAACTCACGGATTTGGTTCTCGTCGCCAATGACGAGCTCCGTGTCCTCGCCCGCGTACTTGAGGTCCTGGGGCGCCGCGCCCACGGAACAGAACTGGAAGAGGTGGTTGCGCTCCCCCAACGTGGTGCGGCCCTCGATGACGACGTGCGGCCCGATGCGGGTGCCCGCGCCAATGACGACCTGGGGCCCGATGACCGAGAACGGCCCCACCTCCACGGTGTCGTGGAGGCGGGCCCCCGGATGGACGACCGCGGTGGGATGAACCTGCGCCATGTCCTTCTCTCCTCAGCAGCGCGTATGACGCGCCCTACGGCGCCGCGCTCTCGTCGCCCTTGGCGGCCTTGTTCTTGTCCACCACGGTGGCGAGGAACTCCCCTTCCGCCACCCTGGCGCCATCCACCGACGCCACACCCTTCGTCTTCCAGATGGCGCCCTTGTGGCGGATGACTTCAATGTCCAACTGGAGCCGGTCTCCGGGCACCACCGGCTTGCGGAAGCGCGCGTTGTCCACGCCCATCAAGTACGTGACGAGCCGCGTCGGGTCCATGGCTTCCGTCTTATACGCAAGGATGGCCGTGGCCTGGGCGAGCGCCTCCAGGATGAGCACGCCCGGCATCACCGGGTGCCCCGGGAAGTGGCCGTTGAAGAAGGGCTCGTTGATGGTGACGTTCTTGTACGCCGTGAGCTTCTGGCCCGGCACGATTTCCACCACCCGGTCCACCAGGAGGAACGGGTAGCGGTGCGGCAGCAGCGCCTGGATCTCGCCAATGTCCATCATCCGCCCTTCTCCTTCTCCAACAGCTCCACCCTCTTGCGAAGGGCACGCACTTCCTTGAGCAGGTCCGCCAGTTGCCCCGACGCGGCGCTGGCGCGCAGCCAGTCCTTGTGGGGGATGGCGGGGCTGCCACTGACGACCTGCCCGTCCGCAACGTCATGGGCGACGCCCGACTGCGCGCCCACCTTGGCCAGGTCTCCCACGCGGATGTGGCCCACCACGCCCACCTGCCCCGCGAGCACCACGCCGGTGCCCACCTCCGCCGACCCCGACACGCCCGCCTGCGCGCAGATGAGCGACAGCGGGCCCACGCGCACGTTGTGGGCGATCTGCACCAGATTGTCGAGCTTCGTCCCCCGGCCCACCACCGTCTCACCCACCGTCGCGCGGTCGATGCAGGTGCAGGCGCCCACCTCCACGTCGTCCTCGATGCGGACGATGCCCACCTGGGGAATCTTGAAGTGGCGGGGGCCGTCCTCGCCCTCCGCGTCAAAGGCGAAGCCAAAGCCGTCCGCGCCCACCACCGACGAAGCGTGGAGGATGACGCGCGAGCCCACCACGCAGCCCTCGCGCACCGTGGCGTGCGGGTACAGCACGCAGTCTTCACCGACGCGCGCGCCCTCCCCCACATAGGCCCCGGGGTGCAGCACCGTGCGGGCGCCGACGTGGGCGCCCCTCTCCACCACCGCCCCGGCCTTCAGCGTGGCCTCCGGGTGCACCGTGGCCTCCGGGTGCACGTGGGCGGCCGGGTGGATGCCCGCGGCGGGCCGCGCGGCCGGGTGGAACAGGGTGAGGAGCTTCGCGTAGGCCAGGTGCGGGTTGGGCACCCGCACCAGGGCCACGCCGTCGCGAGCGGGGGCATCCATCCCCACCAGCACCGCCGAGGCGTGGGTGGCCTCGAACTGCTTGCGGTAGCGGGGGTTGCCGTAGAACGACACCTCCCCCGGGACCGCTTCCTCCAGGCCGTTCAGGCCATGGACGAGCAGTCCGGGGTCGCCGAGGAGCTCACCCCGGACGTGGGCGGCGATGTCCCCCAGCCGGTGCGCGTTGGGTGCGGAAGGCACGGGGGTGTCCAACGCCTACTTCTTGACCGGGGCGTCCTTGGCCGCCGGCGCGGGCTTCTTGGAGGCGCTGTTGTTGTAGCTGCGCACGACCTCGTTGGAGATGTCGTACTGGGACAGCGCGAAGACGATGCCGGAGTCGCGCTTGTCCAGCACCATGCCCAGGCCGTCCCGCTCCGCGATGGACGCGATGACCTGGTCGATGCGGTTGACGATGGGCTCCATCTCCTGGCGCTCCTTGTTGGCGGCCTCGGCGCGGCTGCGCTCGTACTTCTGCGCCAGCTCCATCACCTTCTTCTGGAGCTCGGTGGCCTTCTGGGTGCGCGTGGCCTCGCTCATGGCGCTGGCCTGCTTGTCCAGGGTGTCCTTCTCCTTGCGCAGCGCCTCCTGCTCCTTGTCGATTTCCTTCTGGCGGTCCTCCAGCCACTTCTGGAGACGGGCCTTGGCGGCCTTGCCGTCGTCCACCTCCAGCAGCACGCGCTGCAGGTCGACGTAGGCCACCTTGAGCTCGGCGGCCGAAGCGGCAACCGGGAGGGCGAGCGACAGGACAGCGGCGGCGGCCGCCAGGGTGCTTCGAAGCGACATGGGTCAAGGCTCCTCGGAAAGGGTGCTGCAGGCTCCGACGTCCGCCCTCCCGGCCTGTTCACTTCCGCCCGGAAGGGGCGGGAGCGCGGTGGCCGGGGGGGCCTTGGGGTCGATGCCTATCAGAAGAAGTTACCGATCGTGAACTCGAACAGGATGGGGTCGTCCGACGGCCGCTTGGTGAGCGGAATGCCCCACTCGAAGCGAAGGGGCCCGATGGGCGAGAACCAGCGGAAGCCGAAGCCCGCCGAGTGGAAGAGGCCCAGCGGCAGCTTGTCCTGCCGGTCCTCGAAGAACTTCTCGTTGGAGCCGAAGGCATTGCCGGCGTCGTAGAAGAGCACGCCGCGCAGGCCGGCCTTCTCGAAGATGGGGAACTCCAGCTCGAAGTTGAAGATGAGCTGCTTGTTGCCGCCCACCCGGAACTCGGTGACGTTGGCGTCCGGGTTGTCCGCGCGCGGCACCAGCAGCGTGGGGCTGATGCTGCGCAGGTAGTAGCCGCGGATCGTGTTGATGCCGCCCACGTAGTAGAGCTCGCTGATGGGCAGCGGCTTGCTGGAGTCGAGCTGCTGCACGTAGCCCAGCGTGGCGTTCGTCTTGAAGACGAAGCCCAGCGGCATGGGGAAGTACAGGCGCGAGTAGGCGGTGTAGCGGTTGAAGAGGAACGTGCCGCCCAGGAACGAGGGCGCCGTCTCCACCGAGCCGTAGTGGATGAAGCCGCGCGACGGGAAGAGGCGGTTGTCACGCCGGTCGAAGGACACGGACAGGCGCAGCGCGCTGGTGACGCCGGACTGGAACTGGTTGGCGAGCAGCACCGCGCCAATGCCCTGCCCCGCCTGCACGTCCACGTACTCGCGCGAGTAGCCGACGGTGGCGAGCACGTCGTCCACCAACTGGCGGCCCAGGGAGATGGTGCCGCCCGTGGAGTTGCGGATGAAGCCTTCGTAGTCCGCCTGCACGCGGAAGAACTCCGCGGACAGGAGGTAGTTCGTGTCCAGGAAGTACGGGTCGTAGAACGACAACTGGACGAGCGAGCGCAGGCCGGAGATCTGCGCGGACGCGGACACGCTCTGGCCCCAGCCGAGGAAGTTGTTCTGCGACACCTGGGCCGTGAAGATGAAGTTCTCCACGTTGGAGAAGCCCAGGCCCACCTGGAAGGTGCCCGTGGCCTTCTCCTTCACCTCCACCTGCAACACGATGGCGTTGTCGGAGCTGCCCGGGTGCTGGGTGATTTCGACGGTCTCGAAGAAGCCCAGCGCGGTGACGCGCTCGCGGCTGCGCTTCACGCCGGTGCCGTTGTAGAGCTCGCCCTCGTAGACGCGCAGCTCGCGGCGGATGACCTTGTCGCGCGTCTTCGTGTTGCCGACGACGTCGATGCGCTCGATGTTGACGAGCGGGCCCTTCTGGATGTCGAAGGTGAGGTCCACCGTCCGGTCTTCCGCGTTCACGGAGGTGACGGGGTTGATGTTGGCGTACGCGTACCCCTTGTCGAAGTACACGTCGGAGATGGCGGAGATGTCCGTGGAGAGCTGGCCGCGGTTGAAGCGCTGCTTGGGGCGCGACTTCATCAGCTTCAGCAGCTCCTCCGGCGGGCGCTCCAGGTCTCCCGCGAAGTCGATCTTCCCGATGTCGTACGACTCACCCTCGGTGATGTGCAGGGTGATGTAGATGTCGCGCTTGTCCGCGGACAACTGCACGGTGGGCTTGTCGATGCGGACGTTGATGAAGCCGCGGTCGTAGTAGGCGATCTGGATGACGGCGAGGTCGCGCTGGAAGGCCTCCTCGCGGTAGGTGCCCTCGCCGGTGAAGAAGGACAGGAAGCCGCCCTCCTTCGTGATCATGGTCGCCTTGAGCTCCTCCGGGGACACCTTCTCCGCGCCCTGGAGGACGATCTGCTTCACCATCACCTTCGAGTGCTCGTTGATGACGTAGACGACGTTGACCGCGGCGCCGTTCTCCACCGGATCCAGCCGGTACGTCACCTCCGCCAGGAAGTAGCCCTTCTCGACGTACTTCTCCTGGATCTTCTTCTGCGTGGCGCGCACGGCCTCGATGTCGAGGATGGCGCCGGCCTTGAGCTCCAGTTGCTCCTTCAGGTCGTCCGCGCTGAGCTCTTCATTGCCCTGCAGTTGCACGGCGCGGATGACGGGGCGCTCCACCACGCGCACCACGTAGGCGATGCCGTTGGCCATGCGCTGCGCGAGCAACTGCACGTCCGTGAAGTAGCCCAGGGCCCAGATGGCGCGCAGGTCCTCCGCGGAGCGCGTGAGCGGGTCACCGACGCGGGTGCGCAGGGCGCGGCGGACGGCCTCCGACTCCACGCGGCGGTTGCCCTCGATGCGGATCTCCACCACCCGGTCCGAGGGGGAGACGTTGGTGTCCTCGTCATCCGGTGAGGAGGCCAGCGGCACGTCCGCGCCCGTGGGCGTGCCCCCATCCGGAGGCGACACGGGCGTGGCGGCGGGAGTGGACGGCGGGACGACGGTGGGCGAGCCCGCGTCCACGTCCACCTGGGCGTAGGCAGAAACGGGCCCGAGCGCCCAGAGGGCGACCGCCAGCAGCGGGAGCAATGACTTGCGCAGAACGGTGAGCCTCAAGTGCAGTCCGGCCAGGAAAAGGCGGGGCAATGTACGGGATGGGGGGAGGGCCCCTCAATCCAAAAGCGAGTGGCCATCAGGCCTCCGACACCTGCCCGCCGGCCAGTCTCAGACGGCGGGGCATGGAGCGAGCAAGCGTCTCGTTGTGCGTGACGACGACGGCGGTGATGCCCAGGTCCCGGTTGACGTCCCGGAGCAACTGGTGGATGCCCTCGCCTGTCGTGGGGTCCAGGTTGCCCGTGGGCTCGTCCGCGAGCAGCACCGCGGGCTTGAGCACCAGGGCGCGCGCCAGGGCCACGCGCTGGGCCTCGCCGCCGGACAGCTCGCCGGGGCGGTGGTCCACGCGGCTGCCCAGGCCCACGCGCTCCAGGAGCTCTCGGGCGTAGGCATACGCGGGGCCGCGGTCCCGGCGCTGGATGAGCGCGGGCATGGCCACGTTCTCCAGCGCGGTGAACTCCGGCAGCAGGTAGTGGCTCTGGAAGACGAAGCCGATGGTGCGGTTGCGGAACTCGGCGATCTCCGCGTCGTTCATGGCGAAGACGGACTTCCCGTCGAAGAGGACTTCACCGGCGGCGGGGGCATCCAGCGTGCCCAGCACGTGCAGGAAGGTGCTCTTGCCCGCGCCGGACGCGCCAATCATGGAGACGAGCTCGCCGGCGTTGATGTCCAGCGACACGTCGCGCAGCACGTCGATGCGCTTGCCGTGCAGGAAGTAGCTCTTGAAGACGTTGCGGATGGACAACAGCGCCATGGCTACTCCGCCTTCAGACCTTCCACCGGTTCCACGCTGCTCGCCTTGAGGGCCGGGTAGATGGACGCCAGGTAGGTGACGAGCACCGCGATGACCACCGCCAGCGCCGTCTGCACCGGTTCGATGCGCACCGGCAGCGCGGGGATGTAATAGACCTCCGGATCCAGCTTGATGCCGACCTTCTCGATGAAGAGGCACCACGCCAGACCGGAGAACAGGCCCAGCACGCCGCCGGCCACGCCAATCTGGAGCCCTTCGGCGAGGAAGATCTTCACGATGCCGCCGTCCGGGACGCCCAGCGCCTTGAGGACGGAGATCTCCTTGCGCTTCTCCAGCACCAGCATGATGACCGTGGCGACGATGAGGCCCGCGGCGACGATGATGATGATGGACAGGATGATGCCCATCACCAGCTTCTCCAGGCGCAGCGCGGAGAAGAGGTTCTTGTTCATCTCGCCCCAGTCGCGCGCGCGGTAGGGGTAGCCGCCCAGCACGCGCACCACCTGGTTGGCGATGCGGCGCGCGTCGTCGATGTCCGCCACCTTCAATTCGATGCCGGTGGCGCCCTTCACGGCGAAGAAGTCCTGCGCTTCCTGGAGCAGGATGTAGACGAACTTGGAGTCGTACTCGTACATGCCCGAGTAGAAGACGCCCGCCACCCGGAACGCGCGGCTCTTGGGGATGGGCCCGGACGGCCCCAGCTCCGTGCCCAGCGGGGACACGACGTTCACCCGGTCCCCCACCACCACGCGCAAGGACGCCGCCAGCTCCCGGCCGATGATGATGCCCGGCAGCACCGTGGGCTTCGCGGGCTTGGAGGGCTTGCCGATGATGGGGTCCTCCTCCTCCGCGTCCTCGCGGCCCTCCGCCGCGCTGCTGGGGAGGATCTTCGCGGGCTGCTCCAGGTGGCCCAGGTCGCCGCCGGGCAGGATGTTCTGGGGCAGGTCCGTCACCGAGCCGACCGTCTTCGGGTCGATGCCCTTGATGATGACGCCGTCGACGTTGCCCTCCGAGGCGATCATCACCTGGTTGATGATGAAGGGCGTCTGGCCCACCACGCCGGGCACGCGCTTCACCTGCTCCATGACCTTCGCGTAGTCCGGCAGGTCGCCCGCGTAGCGGGACACCACCGCGTGCGCGTTGGTGCCCAGAATCTTCTGCTGGAGGTCGGCCTCGAAGCCGCTCATCACGCTGAGCACGATGATGAGCGCCATCACGCCCACGCCCACGCCGCCCACGGACAGCGCGGTCATCATCATGGTGGGCGACTGCTCGTGCAGCTTCATCCGGTGCTGCGCGGACGCGGCGGCGAGCGGATCCGCCAGGCCCAGGTTCTTCACGCGCGTGCGCTCCACGGCGGCCTCCGCCCCGCGGATGATGAAGTAGACGATGAGCGGCGGGATGATGCCGAACATCAGCACCGCGAGCGCGCCCAACAGCAGCGACGGGCGGAACACCGCCACGTGCCGGCGCGCGACGAAGAGCTCGAAGCCCAGCCGCAGGTCCACCCGGCCGCTGCCCGCCGCGATGAAGCCCGTGTTGATGCCCAGCACGAGCGCCAGCACCAGCGCGGCGAAGACGAGCCAGTACGCCAGCTCCGGCCGGCCGATGAGCCCCGCGACGTACGTCACCTCGCGCAGCCGGTAGCCCAGGGCGAGCTGGAGCGACGGCACGCGCTCCATCAGCGACAGGAGGATGGGCACCGGCAGGCCCAGGTAGAACACGCCGATGGTGGCTTCCGGGAACGACAGCCGCTGCGCCCGGGACGCGCCCACGAAGCCGGACGCGAACGCCACGCCCATGCTCACGATGAACGCGATGGCGAAGGCGATGGTGGGCGGCAGGGACAGCCCCCCGCCCGCCTCGCGCGCCGCGCCGCCCAGGTCGGACGGCACGCCGCTGGAGAGCACGGTCTGGAGCAGCAGCAGCGCAAGCTCCGCCAGGAGGATGCCGCCGCCGTAGGCGCCCAGCGTGCTCCAGTAGAAGTCCCGGTAGCGCGCCAGGCGCGGGTACAGCGGGGCACCGGCGGCGGGGCTGGGCCCCTCACCGGAGGCCGGCGCGCGGCGGATGCCGGCGGCGATGAGCCCCCAGCCGGCCAGCCAGACGAGCGTCCCCGCCACCAGCGCCTTGGGGCCGGCCACGGCCGCGGCCTTCTGGGCGCCCAGGGCGAGCGCCCCGGCGTCGAAGGACTGGACGAGCCCGCCCCACCCCACGAAGGAGAGGCCCAGGGCGCCGGCCACCTCGGCCCACGCCTCGGACTCGGAGATGGCCACCCCCAGGAGGATGGCTCCCACGAGGGCCACGAGGGCGCCTGCCCACAGGAGGGGCCAGCGATAGTCGGTCTGCCGTTCGGCGGGGTGCACGAGGCCTCGTGGCTACTTCGCCAGCGGCTTGAGGAGGGGGAAGAGAATCACGTCACGAATGCTGGCGGCGTCCGTGAACAACATGGCGACGCGATCAATCCCGATGCCCTCACCGGCCGTGGGCGGCATGCCGTGTTCCAGGGCGCGGATGTAGTCCTCGTCGTAGTCCATGGTCTCCTGCTGGCCCCGCTGCTTCGCGTCCAACTGGGCCTGGAAGCGGCCCTTCTGGTCCAGGGGGTCGTTCAGCTCGGAGAAGGCGTTGGCGATCTCCCGGCCCGCGACGAAGAGCTCGAACCGGTCCGTGACTTCCGGGTTCTGGTCGTTGCGGCGGGCGAGCGGGGAGACGGCGGTGGGATACTGGGTGATGAAGGTGGGATGGATGAGCGTGTGCTCGACGTGGGCCTCGAAGAGGGCGCCCACCAGCTCACCGTGGTTCATGGCGTCCACGGCGCGGCGCTCCGCCTCCGAGTGGACCGTCTTGAGCAGCTCGTGACGCAGGCGGTCCACGTCCACCATGTCCTTGTCGGACAGGGTGGGGACGGCCTCGCGGATGGCCTCCGGCATGGGGATGCGCTTCCAGCCCTTGCCGAAGTCCACCGTGTGCTCGCCGTACTTCACCTTGGAGTCGCCGGTGACGTGGCGGGAGGCCTCCGAGAGCATCTCCTCCGTGAGGTCCATCAGGTCCTCGTACGTGGCGTACGCCTGATAGAACTCCAGCATCGTGAACTCCGGGTTGTGCCGGGTGCTGATGCCCTCGTTGCGGAAGTTGCGGTTGATTTCGTAGACGCGATCCATGCCGCCCACCACGAGCCGCTTCAGATAGAGCTCGGGCGCGATGCGCATGTAGAGGTCGATGTCGTACGTGTTGTGGTGCGTGATGAACGGCCGCGCCGCCGCGCCCGTCACCAGCGGGTGCATCATCGGGGTCTCCACCTCGACGAAGTCCCGCCCGTCGAGGAAGCTCCGGATGAACTTCACCAGCTTGCTGCGCTTGAGGAAGACCTGCTTCACGTCCGGGTTGGAGACGAGGTCCAGGTAGCGCTGGCGGTAGCGGACCTCCACGTCCGTGAGGCCGTGCCACTTCTCCGGCAGGGGGCGCAGGGACTTGGTGAGGGGCACGAACCTGGTGGCGGACAGGGACAGCTCGCCCGTCTTGCTGCGGAAGACGGGGCCCTGCACCGCGACGAAGTCGCCCAGGTCGCACTGCTTGAAGACCTCATAGAGGTCCCCGAGCGCGTCCTTCTTCACGTGCGCCTGGATCTCCCCGGAGCGGTCGCGCAGCTTGATGAAGGCGGCCTTGCCGAACGAGCGCATGGCCACGATGCGGCCGGCGACGTCGTAGACGGGCGCGTCCTTCTCCAGGTCCTCCATGGAGTGGTGGGCGTGCGTGGCCAGGATGTCCGCGGCCCGGTGCTTGGGGGCGTAGCCGTTGCCGTAGGGGTTGAAGCCGGCCTCGCGCCACTTCTCGGCCTTGTCCAACCGCTGCTGGTAGATCTCCTGCTCCTTGGAGCTGGAGTCCGCCGCTTCGCCGCTCTTCTCACCTGGGGGGGTCTTGTTCTCGGGGTCGGCCATGACGCGCTCGTATGAAAGGCGCGGCACCGTAGCCAAGCCTCCCCCGGTACGCAACGCATCCCAGGGGGTGGCGGCCCCGGAAACGACCGTCAGGAAGACATCAAGAGAAATGCGCCCACCGCCGCGGCCAGGAGCAGCGGGATGAGGATCTCCACCGGGAAGCGGTGCTGGGCATGCGCCAGGTGCAGGCCCTTGAGGCCGAAGCGGCGCTGGCGGCGCACGCGGGCGGCCACGAGCGACGCGAGCGCGGGCGGGGCCTTCTCCCGCTCCACCGTGCGCACGCGCTCCACCGTGCGGGCGTACCGGTCCCACCCCTGGCGGCACTCCTCACAGCCGTCCAGGTGGCTGCGCACCGCCTGCTCCTGGGGGGCCGCCAGTTGTTCATCGGCGAGCGCCAGGAAGAGCGCCCTCGCCTCGCGGTGATCCAATCGCGGTTCCACGTCCGTTGACCTCCACCCGCCGCCGCTCATGGTTCGAAGCGCCCCAGCAGGTCCGCCAGCTTCTCGCGTGCCCGGTGGAGCCGGCTCTTCACGGTTCCCTCGGGCAGCTCGGTGATGTCGACAATCTCGTCGTAGCTCAGGCCCTCGATGTCTCGCAGCGCCACCAGCATGCGCGCATCGGGGTCCAGTTGGGAAATGGCCCGCTGCACCCGGGCCCGCTCACGCGCCGCGTCCAGGGCGGCGTCCGGCTGCGGCGGCGCACCGCCCCCTTCCGAGATGGCGGCGGCGCTCACCTCGTCGAACACGTCCGAGCGGCCCCGCCCCCGGCGCTGGAGGTACTTCAGCCGGTTGAGGCAGTGGTTCTTGGAGATGCGGAACAGCCACGTGGACAGGCGCGCGTCCTCGCGGAAGCGGCGGACGTTCTGGTGCACGCTGACGAAGATCTCCTGCACCAGGTCGTGGGCCTCCTCGCGGTCGCCCAGCATGCGGAAGCAGAAGTCGTAGAGGCGGTCCTGGTGCTGGTGCACCAGCGATTCAAAGGCCTCCGGGTCGCCGCGCCGCAGCCGGACGAGCAGCGCCTGCTCCTCGCGGCGCGGGTCGGCCAGGGCCTCGGCGGCCAGGGCCTGCTGTCCGACGTCGAGCACTCCGCCCGGTGACACCCGCGCCTCCCGTGTCCGGCCCACGCCATCCTACCGCACCACCCTGCCCCGCCCCCCCTGACACCGGCCCCGGAAAAAGGTTCCCGGGCATGAAAAACCCCTCCCGGCCTCAAGGCCCGGGAGGGGTGTGGGATGCGTCCGGACGTCCGGCTGGGGGCTTGCGTGCCCCTAGTCCGCGGAGGCGTTGCGGTTGGGGTTCTTCACGCCCAGAAGCTGCGCGGTGACGAACTCGTCCAGGTCGCCGTCCAGGACCTTGTCCACGTTGCCCGTCTCCACGCCGGTGCGCAGGTCCTTGACCATGCGGTACGGCGCCAGCACGTAGCTGCGGATCTGCGAGCCGAAGGAGATGTCCTTCTTCGCCGCCTCCGCCGCGTCGCGCTCGGCCTCGCGCTTCTTCATCTCCAGCTCGTACAGGCGGCCGCGAAGGATCTTGAAGGCCATGTCCTTGTTGGCCGACTGCGAGCGCTCCGTCTGGCAGGTGATGATGATGCCCGTGGGCAGGTGGCGGAGCTGCGCCGTGGACGACGTCTTGTTCACCTTCTGTCCACCCGCGCCGCCGCCGCGGATGAACTTCAGCTCGATGTCCTTCTCCGGCAGGTCGATTTGAATGCTGTCGTCCACCTCCGGGTACACGTCCACGGAGGCGAACGCCGTCTGGCGGCGGGCGTTGGCGTCGAAGGGGCTGATGCGCACGAGCCGGTGCACGCCCACCTCCGCCTTGAGGTAGCCGTAGGCGTTCTCACCCTCGATGCGCAGGGAGACGTTCTTGAAGCCCGCCTCTTCGCCCGGCACCTCGTCGCTGAGCTCGACCTTCCAGCCCTTGGTCTCACCGTAGCGCGTGTACATGCGCAGGAGCATGGCTGCCCAGTCCATGGAGTCCGTGCCGCCCGCGCCCGCGTTGATGTCCATGAAGCAGTTGCTGCGGTCCTGCGGCCCGGAGAGCATCCGCGCCAGCTCCAGCTTCGCGACCTCTCCCTCCAGCGCCGCGAGCGTGCCTTCCGCTTCCTGGGCGCTGGCCTCGTCGTTCATCTCCGCCGCCAGCTCCAGCAGCGTCTGCGCGTCGTCCAGCCCGCGCAGCGTCTTGTCGAAGGCGCCCACGCTGGCCTCCAGCGTGGACTTCTCCTTCAGCAGGCCCTGGGCCTTGGTGTTGTCGTTCCAGAAGTCGGGCTGCGTGGAGTCGCGTTCAATCAGTGCGATGCGGGACCGCTTGCGGTCGAGGTCAAAGATGCCCCCGGAGCGCGTTGAGGCGCTCCTTCAGGGTCTGGATCTTCTCCATCGAATCGTTCGCCATGGTGTTCGTCGTCTCCTTCGTATCGAAACAGTTGGGAATGCCGGGGTGTTTCAGGAGGCCTTGAGCGAGGTCACCTGTGCATCCTGACGGGGCGGCGTGCGCGCCGTTCCTGGCACGAGCGCCCGGAGCCGGTCCAGCCAGAACGCGCCGGCCATGCCCAGGGAGATGGGCAGGATGAGCGCGATGGCGCGCCAGTTGTCCTGGTCGAACCAGGGAAGGACCTTGAGGACCAGCCCCAGCGCGCCCGTCACCGCGAGCAGGCCCCACACCCACTTGAGCCGCGAGCGGGCCTTCGCGCTGTTCCAGGTGAGGCGCAGGCCGTACGGCACGGCCAGGAGCGTCAGCGGGTTCGCGAGGAAGAGGTTCTCGTTGTGGTGCGTGACGACGTGGTTCGTGCCCACCCACATGACGACGAGCGCCAGCCCGGGGATGCCCAGCACCAGCCCCACCACCACGTTCTCCAGGCCCAGGAGGATGCGCGCCGCGCGGCTGCCCTTCTTCTCCCACGCGGCCAGTCCCAGCGCGGCGCCGCCCAGGAGCACGCCCAGCGCGAGGATGTACGGGCCGAACGCGGGGGGCTGCGCGGGGGGCCGAGCGCGCGTGGGCGACGCGTAGAAGTCCCACTGCTTCTCCACCAGCGACACCGGCCGGCCGTCCGGGCCCGGCACCTTCAGCTCCGCCACCTGCTGCTCCAGTTCGTCCGGGAGGAAGGCCTCTTCGCGGCGGGTGATGGGCTTGTCGATGGAGTCGTTCATCATGAAGTCGAGCAGGAAGCTCACGGGCGGGCTCACCGCCGTGTAGCGCCGCGTGTGCTCGCGCAGCGTCATGCGGGCCGGAGCCTTCTCCGCTTCCGCCAGCCGGCCGCCCACGGCCACGTCGATCATGTCGCGCAGCCGCGTCACGCAGTTGTCGCTGTAGTGCTCGTAGAGGTAGTCGCGGTTCTCCGGCAGCACGTTGTCCGCCAGCTTCTTCGCCACCGTCACGCGCTGCTCAGGCGTGAGGTTGAGCTCCTGCACGCGCACGTCGCGATCCAGCGACTTGTAGAAGCGGAAGGTGCCGTTGACGCTCGACTCACCCACCCAGAACTCCAGGCGGCCCTTGGCGAAGTGGACCACCGTCTGGTCGTCGAACGAGTACATCCCGTAGTTGTAGAGCCGCTGCATGTGGCGGGCGCGGTCCTCCACCACCAGCGAGCCGTGGCCCCACCACGAGAAGACGTCGTCGCCGGGGCTGAAGGTCACCAGCCAGATGGACAGGTCCTCGCCCCGGCTCTCGCCCGTGCCCCACGGCGGCACCGACGCGGCGCGCGCGACAGGCGCGGTCAGCAGGAGACCCAACAGGCTTGCGACGATGAGAGACGACAGGCGGGGCATCGTTCCATCCAACACGAGGCACGGGGGGCCGCAAGCCCCCCGGCGGGGATTTCAGATGAGCTTCGCGCGGCGGGCGCGCGAGTCGATGGTCAGCGAGTCCGCCACCATGCCCCGCTCGCCCAGCAACTGCTCCTCCAGGGCCGCCATGCGCTTCGCGTCCCGGGGCTTCTCATGGTCATGCCCCAGGAGGTGCAGGAGGCCATGCGCCAGGTAGCGGCCCATCTCCGACTCCAGCGTGCGGCCGTACTCCTTCGCCTGCCGCTTCGCCGTGTCCAGGGAGATGACCACGTCGCCCAGCGGGCGGGGGCCCGGGGTGCCCTTGGGCAGGTCGCCCGCGGGGAAGGACAGCACGTCCGTGGCCTTGTCCTTCTGCCGCCAGGTGCGGTTGAGCCGGCGGATGGCCCGGTCCCCCACGAGCGACAGCGACAGCTCGCAGCCGGTGAGGCCCAGGCGCTTCAGGTAGTCGCGGGCCCAGGTGGTGAGCAGGCGCTCGTAGTCCGCGCCCTGCCCGTGCGCCACCTGCACCGTCACGTGGTTGTCCGCCGCCTTCGGCTTGGGCGCCGGCTTCTCCATGTGCGCCAGCTCCACGCGGAACGCCGGGGCGCAGATGGACCAGTAGTCACACGCGCCCTGCGAGTCGTTGCGGTACACCACGCGCTTGCCGCGCGGCACCAGGCCCACCTCGCCCGCGCCAATCCGTTCGCGCTTGCCGTCCACCACCAGGGTGAGCTCGCCCGTGAGGACGAGCACCACCTCGTCGAACTCCGGCGTCTGCGCGGGTTCGCTCCAGCCCGGCGGCGCCCGCATGCGCGCCACGGAGGCGGACTCCGTCTGCGTGCTGGCCACGCCGACGAACTCCTCGATGCGCTTGCCGTCGTCGCGCGGAATCACCTTGCCCTTGCGCAGCTTCACGCCCTCCACCTTGCGGCTCATGACATGCCCGCCGTTCGCACCTTCGGGTCCTTCGCGTCGGATTTCGCGGGCGCGGGCGCCATCATCAGCGGCGCGCCTCCGGCCTTGCCCCCGCCCATGGCGCCCGCCGGGTAGACAGGGCGCGTGTGGTAGATGCCCTCCAGCGTGTGCAGGAAGGACTGGGCGATGAGGTTCAGGTCCTTGAGCGTCAGGTCGCACTCGTCGAGCTGGCCCTCGGAGAAGATGATGTTGATGATCTTCTGCACCTGCGCCTGGAGCTTCGCGCTGGTGGGGTCCGGCATGGAGCGCGTGGAGGCCTCCACCGCGTCGGCGATCATCACCAGCGCCGCCTCGCGGAACTGCGGCTTGGGGCCCGGGTAGCGGTAGATGCTCTCGTCGATGGGGGGCGCGCCTTCCTTGCCCTCCTGCTCCTTCAGGGCCTTGTGGAAGAAGAAGCCCACCGTGCGCGTGCCGTGGTGCTGGGGGATGGCGTCCGCCACCAGCTTGGGCAGGCGGTACTGCCGGGCCATCTCCAGGCCTTCCGTCACGTGGCGCTTGATGATGACCGCGCTCATCGCGGGCGCCAGGCCGTCATGCCGGTTCTCCCCCTTCTGGTTCTCCCCGAAGTAGAGCGGGTTCCGGCCCTTCCCGATGTCGTGGTAGTACGCGCACGAGCGCGCCAGCAGCGGGTTCGCGCCAATCGTCTCCGCCGCGTTCTCCACCAGCGTGCCGATGATGATGGAGTGGTGGTACGTGCCGGGCGCCTGGACGATGAGTTCCTTGAGCGCCGGGTGGTTCAGGTTCGCCAGCTCCAAAAGCTTGATGTCCGACGCGTAGCCGAACGTGGCCTCGATGAGCGGCGTGAGCGCCATCACCATCACCGGGACCGCGAGCGCGGTGCCGAAGAACGCGCACACCGCGGTGATGACCGTGTCCCCGGCCAGGCCCTTGCCCTCCACGAGGAACAGGAAGAGCACCGCGATGAGGTTGGCCACGCCGGTGACGAGGCCCGCCCGGAAGATGCCCACGCGGTCCTTCGCCTTGACGATGCGGTCCGCCGCCACCAGCGAGCCCACCAGCGTGTAGATGCCGAACGCCAGCGAGTTGCCCAGCATCACGCCCGTGAGGCACGCGAACACCATGGCGAAGAAGAGCGCCAGCTCCTGCGTCAGGATGAAGCGCACCAGCATGGCGCCCGCCGCCACCGGGAAGGCGTAATAGAACGCTTCGATGGGCAGCGCCGTGTAGCGGTCCTGCACCGCGTCCGCGATGGACACCCAGACCTGGAGCAGGCCCAGCAGGCCCACCAGCAGCAGGCCCAGGAGCACGCCGTCCTTGCGCGTGGGGCGGAAGCGGCGGAAGGCGGCGCGGCAGAAGCCGTAGAAGGCCACCACCAGCAGGGCCACCAGGCCCGTGCCGCCCACCTGGAGCTGGACCAGGTCCAGGCGGTCCGTCTGCGCGCGCATCCCGCGCAGCATGACGAGGTGCGTTTCGTTGACGAGCTCGCCGTCGCCGATGACGCGCTGGCCCTTCTTGATGGAGATGACGGCGTCCTTCACCGCGTCGCCCGCGAGCCGGCGGCGCAGGTCCGTCTCCGCGATGTTGATGGTCAGGCTGGGGCGCACGAGCCGCTTGGCGATTCTCAGCACCGCGCGGCGCTGCACGGCCGGGGCCTCCGGCATCACGTTGCCGGGCACGGAGGCGAACCGGTCCAGCTCCTGGTGGGCCTCCCGCATGTCCACCACCTGGGCGGCGCCCGCGGGCAGCGTCTCCTCGTTCTTGTGCTGCACGTCGCGCACGGTGAGGCCCTGGGGCGCCTCGCGCACCAGCTCCTCCCGCGAGCCGGCCACGTACACCGGGCCGCCGTCCGCGCGGTAGGCGCGGTCCAGCAGCACCAGGGTGGCGGTCTCCGCCTCCTCCGAGAAGCCGTTGGCGGTGAGCGCCTGGAAGTCCTCCGACTCCAGCCCCGCGTCCCGCTGGCCGAAGAGCTGCTCCTGGAACCGGGCCTGCATCTCCTCGCGGTCGCGGCGCTGGCGCTCCAGGGCCTCCGGGGTGAGCGGCGTGGCGCGGCGGCGTTTGGCCTGGCCCTCCTCCGGCGGGGTCTCCTCGGCGCGGGCCTCCTTCTCCTCCTCCAGGTGCGCGCGCGCGGAGGCGAAGGCCGCGCGCACGGACGCGCGCAGGTTGCCCACCACCGCCGGGTTGAGGTCGTACACCGGACGCACGGCGCTGCGGGCCTCGCGGCGGCGCTGCTCCGTCATCGACTGGTGGACGATGTCGTAGTCGCGCGCGGCCTTGAAGCCGGCGGGCGAGTTGGCCCGGAAGGGCTTGCCCAGGTTCTCCGCGGTGAGCGCAGGGATCTGCTGGCTGTAGAGGCCCGGGGAGATGACGAAGCCCGCCCCCACCGAGACGACGAGCAGCAGCAGGGCCTGCACGACGCGCCGGCCCCACTCCCCACGCCGCCCGAGCCCCAGGCGCACCGCGAGCGCGTCCAGCGGACTGGGCCCGGGGGTTGGTGATTCAGGATCGGCCATGGGGGAACTCCTCACCCTGCGAAGACGTCAGGCTCCCTACAAGGAAGCAGGGACGGGGAAAATTCGTGAGGGTGGGACAGCCGCCGCCCGGACGCCAGTTCGCTCTGCGAAATTTGCGAGTAAGCCAACAGGCAGCAGTGTAAGCCCATAAGCGACTCCCCCCCCGTCCCGGCGCGAGGCTGGGAGCGGGGGTGGCGGGCGCGGCGTCAGGCGGTCAGGACTCCGCGCCTTCCGCCGGAGGGGCGGCGGCTTCGGGGGCCTCGCGGGCGGCCTGGGCCTCCTTCTGGGCGGCCTCGGAGCGCTCGTAGGCGCGGATGACCTCCTGCACCAGCGGGTGGCGCACGACGTCCACGTCGGAGAACTCCGAGAAGTGGATGCCTTCGATGTTCCGCAGCACGGAGCGCGCGTGGTTCAGGCCGGACAGCTTGCCCGTGGGCAGGTCCACCTGGGTCACGTCGCCGGTGATGACCGCCTTGCTGTTGTAGCCCAGGCGGGTGAGGAACATCTTCATCTGCTCCACGGTGGTGTTCTGCGCCTCGTCGAGGATGACGAAGGCGTCGTTGAGGGTGCGGCCGCGCATGAACGCGAGCGGCGCCACCTCCACCACTCCCTGCTCCACCAGGTGCTGGGCGCGCTCCACGGCCATCATGTCGTGCAGCGCGTCGTAGAGCGGGCGCAGGTACGGGTTCACCTTCTCCGCCAGGTCGCCGGGGAGGAAGCCGAGCTTCTCACCGGCCTCCACGGCGGGGCGCGCCAGGATGATGCGCTTGACCTTGCGCTCCTGGAGGAAGGCGACCGCCATGGCCATGGCGAGGTACGTCTTGCCGGTGCCGGCGGGGCCCACGCCGAAGACGATGTCGTGGGCGCGGATGGCGTCCACGTAGCGCTTCTGCGCGATGCTCTTGGGGGCGATCTGCCGGTTGCCGGAGCTCTTGAGGACGGTGCCGAGCATGACCTCCTGCAGCGACTCCGTGCCGCGGCCCAGGACCTTGATGGCCTGCTCCACGTCCTCGCGGTAGACGGGCCGTCCGGCGCGGATCATCTCCTCCAGGTTCTCCACGAGGCGGACCGCGAAGGCGACCGCGTCCGCGGGCCCCGAGAGAAGCAGCTCCGTACCGCGCTGCCCCACCCGGACCCCCAGGCGCCGCTCCATCAGCTTGAGGTTTTCGTTCTGGTTTCCGCACAGGGCCTGGGTCGTCTCGTTGTCACGGACGTCCACCTTGGCGGAGGTGGGGGTGGTTTCAGCGCGAGCTGCGGGCACTTCCAGCGTGGCGGGATTTCGCAATGCGCGTCGTTCCTCGTTCAGTGATCGCTCGCCCTCAATTTAACGTCGCCCCTCCCCCCTCGCCCGCCGTCTCTCGAAGGCGAGCCTGCCCACGGGCTAGCGCACGGGCGGTAGGAGGATGAACTGCCGGGCGGCCGTGCGGCGGTAATAGTACTCCTCCCGCCACGGGTAGCGCAGTTCCTCCGGAGTCAACAATCCGGCATCGACCAAAGCATCCAACCGCTCCGGGAGGTCGCCCTTCTCCAACTGGAACACCTCCAGCGCGGCCTCGATGCGGACGCGCTGCGCGTGGGCAATCTGACGCTGGGCGGCGGGGTCTCCCAGCCGGGAGGCGCCGGGCTCGCGCCCCGCGCCCCCGACCCAGCGGGACGCGATGAAGGCCAGCCCCGCGATGACCGCCATGGTCACCGCGATGCGGCCCACGGGCCCCGCCACCCGGGCGAGGAAGCGGGTGTCCTCCGGCACGGGCGCGCGGCCTTCCGGGTCGATGGCGCGCACGTAGTCGCCCTTGACCAGGTTGTAGAGCGCCTTGCAGGTCTCGAACTCGCCCAGGCCGCAGAGGTCCACCATGCGGCGCAGGTCGCGCCCCACGGCGATCTCCTCGTAGACGTGGCGCTCCGACGGCCCGATGACGCCCAGCTCCCCGCCCTCGTCGGCGTTGGCGCGGGGCGGCGGGAGCGCCTTGACGCGCTCGAAGGTCATGTCGTCGCGGTGGATGCGCTTCCGGATGACGGGCCACTCGTCCACCATCCGGAAGCCCTCCATCAGCACCGTCTCCGCGCGCAGCGGGGTGATGCCTTCGGGGCCGGGCTCCACGGGCTCCTGGATGAACTCGTAGGTGCCCGCCTTCCAGGTGAAGAGGCGGTAGAGCGTCTCCGTCACCTGGAGCTGGGCCATCTGCTGGAAGCGCTCCGCGGTGAGGGCGTGGCTCTGCACCAGCACGTCGCCCAGGCGCTTGAGGGTGCGCTTCTGGACCTCCAGCGCCGCCTCCAGTTGGGTCTCCGTGATGATCTCGGCGCGCACCAGCATGGCGCCGATGAGTTCCTTGCGCTTCCGGGTGAGGCTCTCGGCCTTGATGATGTGGCCGTCCTGGAAGCCGACGCGCACCTCCTGGTCCTTGTTGCGCAGGTGGAGCGTGCCGGTCTTCTGCTGCTGGCCAATCAACTGCAGGATGTCGCCGATGCCGAAGTCCTTGAGGGTTCCCTTGAGGGACATGGCTCAGGCCTCCCCCCGCTGGTGGCGGCGCAGGCCGCGCAGGGTCAGCAGGTAGACGAAGAAGAGGACCGTGCCCGCGGGCACGAGCTTGAGGTACAGCGGCACGTCCCCGTACGGCGTGCGGACGAGGCCCCGGTGGAGCACCAGCGCGGCCACCGCGAAGCTGAACAGGAAGGCATAGAGGGCGCCCCGCACCGGCAGGCCCGTGCCCACGTGGCCCGCGCCGGCCACCAGGCTGCCCAGCACGTACGTCACCCGCTTCGTCCAGGCCTGGTGGCGGTCCACCTCGCCCTGCTTGCGCGAGCGGAACTCCTTGGGCACCTGGCTCTTGCGCGCGTAGACGTGGACGCACTGGCCGCACATCGCGCTGCCCACGGACAGGTCCTTGTCGCAGCGCAGGCAGATGGCGCTTCCGCACCGCTCGCAGCCGCGAGACGCCTTCATGCGCCAGGAGGCTTCCCCGAGGACGGCGACGAGCGCCGCGAATACCGCGGTCAGCCCCCAGCCCACCGGGCCCACCGGCAGGAGGGGCGACAGCCACCGGCCCACCTGCCCCTCCACGCGGGCGCCCTCCTGGGTGCCGTCCGCCAGGTCCAGCCAGTCGCGCTCCGGCACCGTCGGGGCCAGCAGCAGGAGGTTGAGCAGGGGGCGGTCCTCCGGCGGCGGGTCCCGGCGCAGGAGCGCGTTGTCCAGGGCCTGCGCCTGGGCGATGGCGGAGGTGGAGCGGTCCAGCTCCTTGCCCACCTGATCATCCGGGAGAAGGCGGGCCCGGCGCCGGTACACCTGCCCCAGGTTGTAGTGCGGCGCGGCCATGGATGGATCCGCCTTGGACGCCTGCGTATAGAGCAGCACCGCGCCGTCCACGTCGCCCAGGCCCAACAGCGCGTTGCCAAAGCGCGTGAGCATCCGCGCGTCGCCGGACTTGAGGGCGGAGGCCGCCTTGAAGTCCGCCCGCGCCTCCTCCAGCAGGCCCCGGCGCGCTTCGTACCAGGCGAGCGCGCCCAGCTCCTGGAAGCGGGCGGTGCGCGCCTCCGCGCGGGCGCGAACGCGGGCCGCCGCGCCCTCCGCGGACAGGCCTCCGCGCTCCAGGAGGTAGACGTCCTCCGCGGGCGTGCCGGCGAAGACGGTGAAGCGCGTCAGGGTCCCCGCGGCGAGCGGCATCAGGCCCAGGCCCATGAGCAGCACCGCGGCCACCCAGCGCTCGGCGCGGCCCACGTACAGCGCCACCGAGGCGAAGAGCAGGAGCAGCACCGGCACCAGGCCCGCGCCCAGCACCGCGGGCAGCGCCAGGAGCATCAGGCCCAGCAGCCCGGACTGCCAGCGCGTCACCGCCCGGGGGAACAGGTGGTGGAAGTCATGCAGCGCGTAGCGGATCCGCCGCAGGAAGAGCACCGCGACCACCGCCACCGCCGTGGCCGCCCACGCCGCGAGCACCAGCGCGCCCAGGTCCGCGAGCGCGGGCCGGCGGTAGCGGGCGTCACCGAGCAGCGTCGCGAGGGCGGACTTCCACTCCCCCGCCGCGCGCGGCACGTTCAACGGATCCCCCACCACGTAGGCCTCCGCCCGGGCGAAGCGCGCGGCGGGCAGCCCGGGCGATAGGGCCACGGCCACGTCCAGGAGCGCGAGCGCGCCGGTCAGGTCCCCGGCGCGGCGGCGGACCCCGGCCTCGCGCACGAAGCCCATGCTCAGGGGCTCCAGGTCGGAGGCGAGCACCTCCTCGCGCAGCGTGAGCAGCTCCTTCTGGGCGGCGGCCGCCGCGGCCAGGTCGTTGCGGGAGCGCGCCGCCTTCCACTTCTCCCAGGCGGCCAGCAGCTCCGCGTCCGTCACCTTCGGCGCCATCACCGGGGTGACGGCGGGACGGACCGGGACGACGACGGGCGGGGGCGCGGGTTCGGCGGGGGCGGCGGGCTTCAGGGGCGGCGGGGCGATGACGCGGCGCCGGTTGTCGGGGCGGGGCTCGGGATCCGGTTCGTCGGCCTCCTCGGGGCCGGGGTCCTCCACCGGATCATCCTCCGTGGCCTGGAAGGTGCTGGGGTCCGGCTCCGGCTCGATGACCTTCTCCTCGATGCGCAGGAGCGGCTCCTGCATCAACGCAGGGGCGCGCGCGGGAACAAGCAGCACGAGGCTGCAACACAGGCCGAGGAACGAGCGGAGCATCCGGACGTCCGATGATAGGCGACAGGCGGGACGATCCGAAATCATGTGGTGCCCACCGCCCGTGCTACAGGAGCCCCCGGCGGGGGGATTGCTCGGGAGTGAATGAATGGCGGCGCCTGGAACGGAGCTGGAACGACTGGTGGAGATCATGCGGCGCCTTCGGGCCGAGGGCGGCTGCCCGTGGGACCGCGAGCAGGACCTGCGCTCGCTGCGCCCCTATCTGACCGAGGAGGCGTTCGAGGTCCTGGACGAGATGGACCGCGTCGCCGACGGCGGCCCGTGGCGCCCGCTGTGCGAGGAGCTGGGGGATCTGCTCTTCCAGATTGTCTTCCACGCGCAGTTGGCGGCGGAGCTGGGCGAGTTCACGATGGCGGACGTCTGCGCGGCGATCAGCGACAAGATCACCAGCCGGCACCCGCACGTGTTCGGGGATCAGCAGGTGAAGGGCGCCGAGCAGGTGCTGGCCAACTGGGCGCAACTGAAGGCGGAGGAGCGCAAGAAGAAGACCGGGCGCGCGGGCTCCGTGCTGGACGGCGTGCCCACCGCGGCCCCGTCCCTGCTGCGCGCGGAGCGCCTGACGGAGAAGGCCAGCCGCATCGGCTTCGACTGGCCGGACCTGGCCGGGGTGCGCGGCAAGCTGGACGAGGAGCTGCGCGAGCTGGACGAGGCCATCGCGTCGGGCGACCGGGACGCCATCGAGCACGAGCTGGGGGACGTCCTGTTCTCGCTCGCGAACCTCGCGCGCTTCGTGAAGACGCCCGCGGAGGACGCGCTGCGCATGGCCACGCGCCGCTTCGTCACCCGCTTCCAGTACATCGAGGCGAAGCTGAACGAGGAGAACGTCCCCTTCGGCGGCGCCACGCTCGCGCACATGGAGCGCCACTGGCAGGCCGCGAAGGCCGTGGAGAAGGCGCTGCCCCCGCCCAGCCACCCGCCGCGCGCGTCCGTGGCCACCCTGCGCCTGGCGGTGCCGGACGTGGCGGCCCAGAAGGCCTTCTGGGATGAGCTGGCCTCCTGGCTGGGCTGGGCCCCCACCCGGACGACGGATGGCACGGCGGCCTACACGGGCGCGGGCCTGGGGCTCGTCTTCATGCCGGGCAACGACCAGGCGCAGGCCGCGTCCCCGGTGGCCATCACCCTGGAGGCCCCCTCGTCCGCGGGGGTCGCCCGGCTCCTGGAGCTGTTCCGGGCCCACCACCCGGGGCGCCTGGTGGCGCGCGCCACCCCCGAGGCGGGCTTCCAGTTCGTGGATCCGGCCGGGTTGCGGTGGGAATACGCCGCCCCGTCGGCTTGATTCTTCCGGCGACAGGCGCCGGTGGGGCCCCGGGAGGCATTCCGGGGGCCTCCCGGGGGTTCCGGAACTGGAAATCCTGATCGCGATCGCACGCGTGCCTTGACGCAACCGGGGCGTCGCAGTAAGGACGGCCCCTCTTTTTCCTTGCCTTGCCTTCCGCTGGAGCATTGCCTTGGCGAACACCAAGTCCGCAGAGAAGCGTTACCGCCAGTCCCTGAAGCGCCGCGCCCGGAACGTGAACGTCCGGACGACCGTGAAGGACGCCGTCAAGTCCGCCCGCGAGGCCATTGCCTCCAAGGACGGTTCGAAGACGACGGACGCGCTGAAGGCGGCTTCCAAGACCCTCAACAAGGCGGCCAGCAAGGGCGTCCTGCACAAGCGCACCGCCGCGCGCCGCATCTCCCGTCTGGCCAAGGCCGCCGCGAAGGCGACGGCCTAGTCGTCCCGTAGCACCACCGCGCGTCGAGGACCGGGCTCCCCGGTCCTCACCAGGTGCTGGCCAGCCGATCGTAGCCGTCGCGCATGAGCAACTCCGCCAGGCGCGCCAGCGCGGCCTGACGGTTGGCCTCGGCTTCCAGGACGTTCCCGCGTCCCTGGAGGTAGTCCTCGGTCCCCGACACCACCGTCTCCCCGAGCAGTTGCCCCTCCTTGACGAGGCGCAGCCGCACGGTGGTGGAGATGCGGTAGTTGTTGGGGATGATGGTCGGGGACGTCCAGATGTTGAGCACCGCCCCCTCCACCGTGGACGTGCAGCCTGGAGCGCTGGCCAGCCGGCCCGCTTCGATGAGGTTCTGCCGCAGGTAGCGCGTGAAGAGGTTCTCCAGCGCGGGCTCCGGCGTCTCGTTGGCGAAGATGGGCGCGCACACCTGCCCCGCTCCCTCCGGCAGCGCGGAGCCCCACGGGCTGAAGCGGTAGCCGCACCCGGCGCCCAGCATCGCCGTAGCCACCACGCCCCACCGGAACGCCTTCACCGCACCCGTTTGAATCGCGTTCCTGGAGGGCCGCATGGGCGCGCACCCTACCCGGCCGCGATCCTCCGTCAAGCGACGGAGTGGGAGGCGGCACCGCCCTCAGGCGTCGAAGCCGGCCACCGGCACGCGCCGCACGCGACCTGCTTCCGCCAGCGCGGCGCGGGCCACCTGGAGCCGCGCCTCCCGGGCCGAGCCTCTTGGCGCCATGCCCAGGGGCCACCGCATCCGTGAGCCGTCATCCAGCTCCACGGTGAGGCCGTGGTGACGGTAGAGCCCCGTAAGCATCACGCCGAGCACGCCCGCGGCCAGCGCCATGATCCGCACCGCCTGCGTCGGCGCCCAGAGGAGGCCCAGCGCCGTGAAGGCGAGCAGGCCCAGCGCCTCCAGGTATGGGCGCGTGCTCCACTCCAGCCGCTTCACCCGCGCCCAGGGCACGTCGAGCGCCGGGCCTCCACCCGGGCGCCCCTGGAATGACAGCCGCGCGTCGTTCACGGCCAGGGCGCGCCGGTTGCCCAGGTCCAGCGCCAGCGGGGTGACGCCCGGCCACGGCGCGGGCGTCTCCGAACCCTCGGGAGACCGGGGCGGCAGGGGCGCCTCCGGCAGCTCCGCGTTGCAGAAGGCGCAGCGGCGCCGGGCCGCCGTCTGGGGGCGCCCGCAGGCGGAGCACATGACGAGCACTTCCGCGGGCACCGCCCCTCCCTCCCGCCGTCAGCCGACGACGAAGTTCACCAGCCGCTTGGGCACGAAGACGAACTTGCGCAGCGTCTTGCCTTCGAGCGCGGCCTTCACCTTGTCGTCCGCCTCCGCCGCCGCGCGCACGTCCGCCTCGGCCGCGTCCGCCGCCACGCGCACCTCCGCGCGCAGCTTGCCGTTCACCTGCACGGCGTACGGAATCACGTCGTCCACCACCAGCGCCGGGTCGAACTCCGGCCAGGACTCCGTGACGGTGGACGCCTTCGCGCCGTAGGCCTCCGCCAGCTCGTCCGCGATGTGCGGCGCGATGGGGGTGAGGATGCGCGCGAGCAGCCGCACCGCCTCGCCCATGGCCGCCTTCTCCGCGGGCGTCTCCGGCGTGCCCACCGCGTAGAGCGCGTTCACGCACTCCATGACGCCCGCGACGGCGGTGTTGAAGGACAGGCGCTCGATGGCCTCCGTCACGCGCTTGACGCACTTGTGCGCCGCGCGGCGCGTCTCCAGCGCCTTGCCCTCGTAGGGGCCCGAGTGCGTGGCCTCCGCCGAGGAGGCCTGGTGCGTGGCGGCCAGCGTCCACACGCGCTTGAGGAAGCGGAACACGCCCTCCACCTGCTCGTGGGACCAGTCGAAGTCGCGCTCCGGCGGGCCCGCGAAGAGCACGTAGGTGCGCGCCGTGTCCGCGCCGTACTTCGCCACGATGGTGTTGGGCGCCACGCCGTTGCCGTAGCGCTTGCCCATCTTCCGGCCGTCCGCGCCGTTGACGATGCCCTGGGTGATGAGCCGCGTGACGGGCTCGTCCACCGGCGACAGCCCGAGGAGCTTCATCACCCGGGTCCAGAAGCGGAAGTAGAGCAGGTGCATCACGCCGTGCTCGGGGCCGCCCACGTAGATGTCCACGGGGAGCCAGCGCTGGCCCTCCTTCGGGTCGAAGGGCGCCACGTCATACTTCGGCGACAGGTAGCGCGCGAAGTACCAGCAGGAGTCGACGAAGGTGTCCATCGTCTCCGTCTCCCGGCGCGCGGGGCCACCGCACCTGGGGCAGGTCGCGTTGACGAACCCCGGCACCTTCGCGAGCGGCGGCTCCCCCTTGCCGGTGAGCACCGCCTGCGTGTCGATGTCCGGCAGCCGCACCGGGAGCTGCTCCACCGGGACGGGGATGCCCTTGCGCTCGGGGTCGCACTTCTCGCAGTAGACGATGGGGATGGGCGTGCCCCAGTAGCGCTGGCGGCTGAAGCCCCAGTCCTTCTGGCGGTACGTCACCGTGGCCTTGCCCTGCCCCTGCGCCTCCAGCTTCGCGGCGAGCTTCACGCGCGCCTCGGCGGAGGGCATGCCGGTGAAGTCACCGGAGTCCACGAGGACGCCGTCCTCCGTGTACGCCGCGTCGAGCGTCTCACCGGCGCCCAGCTTGTCGCCGGACGCGGGCTGGATGACCACGCGCACGGGCAGCGAGTACTTGCGCGCGAAGGCGAAGTCGCGCGCGTCGTGCGCCGGCACGCTCATCACCGCGCCGGTGCCGTAGTCGCTCACCACGAAGTTGGCGATCCAGATGGGCACCGGCTGGCCCGTCACCGGGTTGAGCGCGTAGCCGCCGGTGAAGACGCCCTCCTTCTCCGCGTCCTCGCCCAGCCGCTCCGTCTTGTTCTGCGCGGCCATCTTCTTCGCGAACGCGTCCACGTCCGCGCGGCGGTCCGCCGTCGTCACCTGGGCCACGAGCTTGTGGTCCGGCGCGAGCACCACGTAGGTGCAGCCGAAGAGCGTGTCCACGCGCGTGGTGAAGACGCGCAGTCCAGCGTCATGCCCCTGCACGCGGAAGTCCACCTCCGCGCCATCCGAGCGGCCAATCCAGTTGCGCTGGGCGGAGGTGATGCGGTCCGGCCACTCCTTGAGCGTGTCGAGCGCGTCGAGCAGGTCCTGCGAGTACCGGGTGATGCGGAACGCCCACTCGGGCATCTCCTTGTCCTGCACCTCGGAGTCGCAGCGCTCGCAGCGGCCGTCCTTCACCTGCTCGTTGGCGATGACGGTGTGGCAGCCCGTACACCAGTTCACCTTGCTGAAGCGGCGATAGACGAGCCCGCGCTCGAGCATCTGGAGGAAGAACCACTGGTTCCAGCGGTAGTACTCCGGCTGGCTGGTGTTGACCTCGCGCGTCCAGTCGTAGCTGTAGCCGAGCGTCTTGATCTCCGCCTTGAACGACTCGATGTTCTCGCGGGTGCGGATGGCCGGGTGGACGCCGTCCTTGATGGCCGCGTTCTCCGCCGGCAGGCCGAAGGCGTCCCAGCCCATGGGGTGCAGCACGTCGAAGCCGCGCATCTGGTAGTAGCGCGCGTAGACGTCCCCGATGAGGTAGTTGCGCACGTGCCCCATGTGCATCTGGCCACTGGGGTACGGCAGCATCTCCAGGACGTACTTCTTCGGGGCATCCGGGCGCCTGCCTGCCCGGAAGAGGCCCTCCTGCTCCCAGCGGGTCTGCCACTTTCCTTCAATCGACTGCGGCTCGTAACGCTCGTTCATCGCCATGGCTTCTCGGTCTCTTAGCGGGAGGTAGGACACGCGGGCAACAAGTCTTGGCGCGTCGAAAGCCTGGACGGCTGGCGGCCCCGGGGCCCTGACCGGGAAACCTGGATGGGCGGGGACCGGGCCGGCCCCGGGCCGGGGTGGGGCCTCGCTCGGTGCTTGCCCTCGGGGCCGGGCGCGACTAACTCGCCTTCCCGGTCTGGAGCAGAGGGAGAGCACCATGCAGGTCGTGAGTGTGAAGAAGGCCCTGTCGGGGGCCGTCGAAGCGGGCTCGAAGGTGGAGGTGCGCGGCTGGGTGCGGACGCGCCGCGACTCCAAGGCGGGCATCAGCTTCGTGAACGTGAGCGACGGGTCGGTCTTCGACCCCATCCAGGTCGTCGCGCCCAATTCGCTGCCCAATTACGAGAAGGAGGTCCTGCACCTCACCGCGGGCGCCTCCGTCATCTGCCGGGGCACGCTGGTGCAGTCGCAGGGCAAGGGGCAGGCCTTCGAAATCCAGGCGGACGAGGTGCAGGTGCTGGGCCTGGTGGACGACCCGGACACCTACCCCATCCAGCCGAAGCAGCACTCGCTGGAGTTCCTGCGCGAGGTGGCGCACCTGCGCGTGCGCACCAACACCTTCGGGGCCATCACCCGCGTGCGCAACGCGGCGGCGCAGGCGGTGCACCGCTTCTTCCACGGTGAAGGCTTCTGCTGGGTGAACACGCCCATCATCACCGCGAGCGACGCGGAGGGCGCGGGGCAGATGTTCCGCGTGTCCACGCTGGACGCGAACAACCCGCCGCGCGGGCAGGACGGCAAGATTGACTGGGGCAAGGACTTCTTCGGCAAGGAGGCCTACCTCACCGTGTCCGGGCAGTTGAACGTGGAGGCGTACTGCCTGGCCATGTCCAAGGTCTACACGTTCGGCCCCACGTTCCGCGCGGAGAACAGCAACACCACGCGGCACCTGGCCGAGTTCTGGATGATTGAGCCGGAGATCGCCTTCGCGGACCTCAACGAGGACGCGGCGCTGGCGGAGCGGTTCCTCAAATACGTGTTCAAGGCCGTGCTGGAGGAGTGCGCGCCGGACATGAAGTTCTTCGAGGAGCGCCAGCAGAAGGGCGTCACGGAGCGGATGGAGAAGTTCATCGGCTCCAGCTTCGAGCGCATCGACTACACGGAGGCCGTCTCCATCCTCCAGAAGGCGAAGAAGAAGTTCGAGTACACGCCGGAGTGGGGCAAGGACCTCCAGACGGAGCACGAGCGCTACCTCACCGAGGAGCACGTGGGCCGGCCCGTGGTGGTGATGAACTACCCGGAGGCCATCAAGGCCTTCTACATGCGCATCAACGACGACGGGAAGACCGTGGCCGCGATGGACGTGCTCGCGCCGGGCATCGGGGAGATCATCGGCGGCAGCCAGCGCGAGGAGCGCCTGGACGTGCTGGACGCGCGCATGAGGAAGTTCGGCCTCGATCCCGCGCACTACCAGTGGTACCGCGACCTGCGCCGCTACGGCACGGTGCCGCACGCGGGCTTCGGCCTGGGGTTCGAGCGGCTCATCGTCTACATGTGCGGCCTGCAGAACATCCGGGACGCCATCCCCTACCCGCGCGTCCCGGGCTCCGCGACGTTCTAGTCCGGGCTCAGGGCTTCTTCGTGATGCCGGCGCGCTCCTGCGCGAGCGCGCCGAGCGCGGACCAGTCCTCATCGCCGCGCCCCTGGGCGACGCCGGTGAGGAAGTGGTCTCGAAGGAGGCTCGCCAGCGGGAGGGGCACCTCGGCGGCCCTTCCCGCCTCGAGCGCCAGTGACACGTCCTTGAGGCCCAGGCGCAGCGCGAAGCCCGCGGGCGTGTACTGCCCCTTCGCGATGGCGCCCGCGTAGTTCTCGAAGATGGGGGCCTTGGCGAAGACGGACTTGAAGACGTCCAGGAACGCGGCGCGCTCCACGCCGCACTTCTCCGCGAGCGCGAAGGACTCCGACAGGGCCTCCATCATCGACGCGATGAGGAAGTTGCCGGACAGCTTCACCGTGTTCGCGGCGGAGGGCCGCTCCCCCAGCTCCGTGAGGCCGCGCCCCAGGGCCGTGAGCACCGGTCGCACCCGATCCACCTGCGCCTTCGGCCCCGCGGCGACGACCCAGAGCTGCTTGCCCGCGGCGGCCTCGGGCCGGCCGAAGACAGGGGCGGAGACGTAGCCCTGCCCCGCGTCCGTGTGCGCCTTCGTCAGGCGCTCCGACAGCGCGACGGAGATGGTGCTGGAGGAGACGTGGATGGCGTTCCTCGACAGGGCGCTGACGACTCCGTCCTTCCCCAGCACGGCCTCCTCCGCGGCGTGGTCGTCCGCGAGCATGGACACGACGACCTCCGCGTCGCGGGCGGCCTCCGCGGGCGTCTTCGCCACGCGCGCGCCCTGCTCCTTCAGCGGCTCCGCCTTGGAGGCGGTGCGGTTCCAGACGACGAGCTCATGGCCCGCGCCGGCCAGGTTCTTCGCCATCGGCGTGCCCATGTTCCCCAACCCGATGAAGCCGACCTTCATGGAGATGCTCCCTTCGTGCTCGCGTTCACGCTTCGTTGGACTGTTCTTCCGACACGTCCAGCCGCTCGAAGGCGCGGCCCAGGACGGCGACGCCCAGCGCCACCTCCGCGCAGAGTGCCCCCGCCGCCGCCAGCCCCGCGAGCGGAACCGCCCAGCGCCCCATGACAGTGAACAGCGGATAGCCCACGAGGAGGGCCACCACCGCGGCAGGCAACAGTCCCAGGAACGTCACCACCAGCGTGCCCACCAGCGTGAGCAGCCGCTGGCCCAGCGCCTCCACGCCGCGCGCCCGCTCGGAGTCCGCCGGAATCCACGCGGGCAGCAGCACCACCGCCGCGTTCTGCACGAACAGCCCCGCAAGCCCCAGCGCCGGCAGCACCGGCAGCAGCCCCAGCACCACCGGCGTGGACCAGGGCGCGAGCGTCACGTCGTCCGCGCCCACGCCCAGCACCAGCGCCAACAGCAACATCACCCACTGCGCCACGCCCAATGTCAGCGCGGACGCCGCCAGCTCCGCGCCCACCACCTGCCGCCCCGTGAGCGGCAGCGCGCGCAGGAGCTCCAGCTTCGGCAGGTCCATGCGCAGGTCGGTGCGGAACGCGCTCGGGCCAATCACGGCCATGGCCAGCGCGACCATCAGGGCCATGGGGCCCAGGAACTCACGGCTGTTGGAGAACAGCCGCGTGTCCCCCATCACCAGCGCGAACACGGCGCCCAGGACGCCAAAGGACAGCAACATCACCAGCCCGCTGCCCATGCGCCTGCGCGCGATGAGGTTCTTCCACAGGAGCGCGACCTCCGGACGCCCCCGGGCCTGCAGCACGAAGGGCACCCGGCCGACCCGGATGGAGCCCGAGCGCGCGGCCCGCTGCTCCCGCCGCCGCGTCCGCGCCTCCGCCCCGGCCACCGCGGAGTCCTCGAAGGGCACCTCCACCGCGAGCACCCAGGCGTAGTGCGCGACCAGCAGCGCCAGCGACGCGGGCAGGAAGCGCAGGAAGCCCTCCCAGCTCCGCGCCATCGCGGGGGCCACCAGCGCCCGGCCGGGCCACAGCACCGCCCGGAGCCCGGGGGCGTCGAGCACGTCGCGCAGCCACTCGCGCACCGCGAAGGGCCGGGAGAGGTTCTCCGGCAGCGGGTAATCGCGCAGCGTGGACAGCAGCGTGCCCATCCCCGCCACCAGCACCCCCGCCACCACCGCCCACCTCACCGCGCTGCCCCAGCGGCCTTGAGACACGAGCCACGCGCGCACGAAGGACGCCGCCGTGCCGTGCAGGTAGAGCGTCCCCATGGCCAGCGCCGCGCCCAGGAAGAAGAGCACCGGGCGGGGGCTGGTGAAGCGCCCCACGAAGAGGGTCGCCGCCAGCGCCGCGAGCACCGCGCTCAAGAGGCCGCGCAGCAGCTTGTAGTGCAGGAGCGCCTTGCGCGTGACGGGCGCGGCGAAGAAGGTCTGCACCTCCGTCTGCGTGAAGGTCAGCGCCGGCCGGTCCGCCCCCAGCACCCACGCCGTCACCAGCGTGCCCAGCACGGAGACCTCCAGCGAGAGCTCCGCGAACAGCCGCGCGTTGGGGGACACCGCGCGGCCCGTGCCCTGGACGAAGACGCTGCGCCCCACCAGCGAGTACAGGTACGCGAGCCCCACCAGCGCCCCCAGGAGGTAGCGCGGACGCTTCAGCCGTTGCACCTGGCGCACCACCCGGTTGCGCCACGTCCTCACCCAGAGGAACACCACCGCGCTCGGGAAGCTCACGCCGGCTCGTGCCCCCGCGCTCGCGCCTCCTCCGACGCCGCGCTGGTGATGCGCACGAACAGCTCCTCCAGCGACGCGCCGTCCCCGGCGCCGCCCGCCATCTGCTCGCGGATCTCCGGCAGCGAGCCCAGCGCCACCGCGCGCCCTCCGGCGATGACGAGCAGCCGGTGGCACAGCTCCTCCACCAGCGGGAGCAGGTGCGACGACAGCACCAGCGCCGTGCCCTCCTCCGCGCGGCGGCGCAGCGAGGCCTTCATGCGGCGGATGCCCAGCGGATCCAACCCCGTCAGCGGCTCATCCAGCAGGATGAGCCGGGGCTGGTGCAGGAAGCCGCACGCGATGGACAGCTTCTGCTTCATGCCCCGCGACAGCTCGCCCGGCAGCGACTTCTCCCGGCCCGTGAGCTCCATCTCCTCCAGGAGCGCGCGGCCCCGCGCCTCCCAGTCCTCCACGCCGTAGAGGCGCGCGGTGAAGTTCAGGTGCTCCCAGACGGTGAGGTACTCGAAGAAGCGCGGCTCGTCCGGGAGGAACGCCAGCTCGCGCTTCGCCTCCACCGGTGCCTGCGCCACGTCGAAGCCCGCCACCCGCACGCGCCCCGCGGAGGGCGGGAGGATGCCGGCCAGGCACCGCAGCGTGGACGTCTTGCCCGCGCCGTTGGGCCCCACGAGTCCCAGCACCTCGCCCGGGGCCACCTGGAAGGACAGGCCGCGCACCGCCCGCACCGCGCCGTACGTCTTCTCCAGCCCCTCGACGTCCAGCGCCGGTTCCATGCGTGCCCTTGGGATTGCTGTCGGAGCTCAGCCGAGCTTCAGCAGTTCCTTCACCGTGTCCAGCACCACGCGGGCCTGCACGGGCTTCACCAGGTAGGCCGTGGCCCCCAGCGCCATGGCCCGCTCCCGGTCCGCCGCCGCGCCCTCCGTCGTCACCACGACGATGGGCACCGCCCGGTGCTCCTCCGTCTGGCGGATGTGGTGGATGAGCTTCAGCCCGTCCATCAACGGCATGTTGATGTCCGTCATCACCAGGTCGAAGCGGCCCTGCGTGGAGAGCTTCTTCAGCCCCTCCACGCCGTCCTGGGCCTCGATGCAGACCACGTCCGCCAGGCGCTGGAGCGCGTACATGATGCTGCGGCGCATCGCCTGCGAGTCATCCACCACCAGTGCGCGGATCTGCTGCGACATGGACACCAGCCTAGCACCCGCGCGCCGTCCGGCCCGGGATTGTGCGGCGGCTGTCATGCAGCCAGCGATTCACTGCCCGCCGGGCTGCCGCCGGCGGCGCACCAGCGCGGCCAGCTCCGTCCCGATGTCGTCCAGCGCCAGCACCCGGCTCACCGCCCCGGTGGCGATGGCCTCCTTGGGCATGCCGTACACCACCGCCGTGTCCTCGGACTCGGCCCACGTCTCGCCGCCCTCGCGGCGGACCGCGCGCACGCCTTGCGCCCCGTCCGCCCCCATCCCCGTCAGCACCACCGCCACCGCGCGCGGGCCCAGCACCTCCGCCGCGCTCTCGAAGAGGCGGTCCACCGACGGTGCGTACTTGTCCGCGGGCACCGGTGACGGCGTGCGCAGTTCCAGGCGCCCGGTCCGGTCCGACAGCAGCAGGTGCCGCCCTCCCGGCGCGATGTAGACGTGGCCCGGCTTCACCACGTCGCCCTCGCACGCCTCCGTCACCGTGAACGGGCCGATGCGGTCCAGGCGCTCCGCGAAGGCCTTGGTGAACTGCGAGGGCATGTGCTGGCCCACCAGCACGCTGACGGTCGGCTCGGTGGCCAGTCCCTCCAAGAGCCGCTGCACCGCGGGGGGCCCGCCCGTGGACGCGCCCACGGCGATGACCTGCGGCACCTCCCCGGACAGCACGGCGCCGCGCGGCGCGGCCCCGTGGCGTCCCCCGGACTTCGCGTGGCGCGCCGCGAGCACCTTGTCGAGCAGCTCCCGGCGCAGGTGCTCCAGCGCCGCGGGCGTTGCCTGGACCGGCTTGGCGATGAAGTCGACCGCGCCCAGTTCCAGCGCCTTGTCGACGTCCGAGCGGTGCGAATAGCTGGAGATGACGATGACGGGCGTGGGCGCCGCGCGCATGAGCAGGCGCAGGAAGGTGTGGCCGCCCAGCCGGGGCATCTCCAGGTCCACCGTCACCACGTCGGGCTTCAGGTCCAGGACCTTCTTGAGCCCCTCCTCGCCGTCCTGGGCCCAGTCCAGCACCATCACCTCCGCGGAGGACTCCAGGAGCGTGGTGAGCGTGCGGCGGTTGGTGGCCGAGTCGTCGATGATGAGCACCGTGAGCGGGCGTCCCATCAGCGGCCCTCCCCGCCCGGGAGCTCGGGCCGGCGGTAGACGAGGTCGCCCTTCAGGTGCACCAGTTCGAAGTCCGCGCCCAGGCTGAGCAGGTTCTCCGCGTGGCCCAGGAGCAGGTAGCCCCCGGGGCAGAGCCGGTCGCGGATGACGCCGAGCACGCGGCGGCGCGCGGCCAGGTCGAAGTAGATCATCACGTTGCGGCAGAAGACGACATCCGAGCGCGGCACCAACTGGCTGCCCGCCACGTCCGAGAGGTTGTGGTGACCGAAGCTCACCCACGCCTTCACGTCGTCGCGCACGCGGACGCGGTTCACCCCCGCGGGCACGAAGTAGCGCTCCAGCAGGTCCGGCGGCGTCGCGCGCAGGGCGCTGGGGCCGTACTCGGCGCGGCGGGCCAGGGCCAGCACGCGGCGCGACAGGTCCGTGCCCAGGACCTCCACGTCCCAGTCGTCGAAGCGGCCGCTCTCCTTGAGGAGCATGGCCAGCGTGTACGCCTCCTCGCCGGAGGAGCACCCCGCGGACCACAGCCGCAGCCTCCGCGTGTGCGCGTTGCGCTTCTCCAGGATGGGGAGCAGCTCCTCGCGGAAGGCCTTGAGCTGCGCGGGTTCGCGGAAGAAGTACGTCTCGTGCGTGGTGAGCGACTCCACCGCCGCTTCCAGCTCCGCGCTGCGCTGGGCGTCGTAGCGCAGGTAGCGGTGATAGGAGCCGAAGTCCTGGATGCCCAGCGCCTCCAGCCGGGGCCACAGCCGGCGCTCCATCACGAACTTCATGTTCTCGTGGATGAGGATTCCGCAGTGCGCGTAGACGTGGTCGCGCAGCAGCCGGAACTCCTCCAGCGTCATCTCCGGGCGGCCCTCGTCGAAGCGTGGCATCCGAGTCCTCCCCTCAACGCCCCGACAACCGGTCGACCGCTTCCGCCAGCGCCACCCGGGCCAGCGCGTCCTGCTCCACCGACATCGCCTGCTGGAGCGCGGGCAGGCACTCCGGCCGCCCCAACCCGCCCAGCACGCGCGCCGCGGCCGCCCGCACGTCCCAGCGGGGGTGGCCCAACAGCGACACCGCGAGCGCCGCCCCGTCCGCCGAGGCCTCCGCCGCCCCCAGCGCCGCCAGCGCCGCCTTCACCACCTCCGCGTCGTGATGGCTGAGCGCGTCCCACAGCACGCCCGCGCCCACCGTCCCCAGCTTCGTCAGCGCGCGCACCGCCAGCATCGCGAGCGCGCCATCGCCGTGGCGCACCAGGGCCTCCAGGTCTTGCGAGCGCTCCTTCGCGCCGGCCGCGCCCACGGCCTCCACCGCGGCCACGCGCACGCCGCGGTCCTCGTCCTTCAGCGCGAGCCCCAGGAACGCCGCGGCCTCCCTGCCCCCCTGCTGTCCCAGGGAGCGCACCGCGGCGATGCGCACCCGGGGGGACTCGTCCGCCAGCGCGCCGCGCGCCAGCTCCAGGCCGCCCTCGCCGTCCGCCCGGCCCGCCGCCTCCACCGCCGCCGCGCGCCAGGCAGCGTCTTCATCACGGGCGATCCGCCGCAGCACGGGCAGCACCCGCGCGCCGCCCAGCCGGCCCAGCACCGCCACCGCCGCGGGGGTCGTGCGCTGCTCCACCGCCGCCTCCAGCGCGGCCAGCGCGGCCAGCGGGTGCGCCACGGTCAACTGCTCCAGCGCTCGCGCCGCCATGCCCGACAGCGCGGGGTCGGCGAGCAGCTCCACCAGCGGCGCCACGGCGTCCGGCGAGCGCGTGCGCCCCAGCGCGCGCACCACCACCGCGCGCAGGTCGTCCTCCGCCCACTCCAGGAGCGCGCACAGCTCCGGCACCGACGTCGAGTCCACCAGCAGCACCAGCGCCTCGGCCGCCACCGTGCGCGCGGGCAACGACAGCGTGCCCATGCTGCCGAGCAGTTGGCGCCGGCCCTCCGGCCCCAGTTGGCCCAGCGTGACGAGCACCTCGCGCAGCAGCCGGTCCTCGCGCGCCACCTCCGCCACCGCCACCGCGAGCGAAGCCTCGCCCAGCGCTCCGGCCGCCACCAGCGCGCCGGCCCGCACCTGGACGTCGTCGCCGTCCAGCGCCTGTGCCACGTGCGCCGTCACGTCCGGGATGCCGCTCAGCACCTCGCGCGCCACCGCATCCAGCTCGCCGCGCTCGTAAGGGCCCAGCGCCGACGCCTGCGTCCCCAGCGCGACGAGCGCCGCCTCGCGCACCGAGCGCACCGGCGACGCCACGGCCCGGCAGATGCGCTCCGTGGCCACGCCCGGGGCGTACAGGCCCAGCAGGCGCAGGGCGCTGCGCTGCACGCCCGGCTCCTCCACCAGCGCCATCACCCGCTCCAGCGGGGGTGCGCGCTTCAGTGACGCGAGCCCCTCCAGCGCGGCCAGCCGCACCAGGGGCGTGGGCGTGTCCAGCAGGCCTTCCAGCGCCCTCGCGGCGGCGTCCCCGCCCATCCGGCCCAGCGCCTCCGCGGCCGCCACGCGCACGTTGAGGTCGTCATCGGAGAGCGCGCGCAGGAGCGCGTCCTCCACCTCCGGGCGGCCCAGTTGGCCCAGGATGTCCGCCGCCAGCTTGCGTTGATCCGGGTCCTCGTGCTCCAGCAGCCGCACCAGCGGCGGTATCGCCACCGGCCCCATGCCGGCCAGCGCCTCGGCCGCCGCGTTGCGCGCGCCCGTCTCGCCGCGCTCGCCCAGGACGGAGATGAGCCGCGCGGTGACGCCCGGCGCATCCGGCACGTGGCGCAGTCCCGCCGCCGCCGCGTGGCGCACGCGCCAGCTCTCGTCGTGCAGGCCGGTGGTGAAGGTCTCCAGGGCGCCGGGAGCGCGTGGATCCACCGCCTGCAGCGCCCGGTAACGCGCCTCCTCCTGCCCCGCGGGGGACCGCACCGTGTCGCTCATCGCCGTCCTCCTTCGGGGCTCGTGTTCCTCGGGATGCCCGCATCCTGCTCGAACCCGCTGGAGGAGTCGCGTCCCACGAGGCCCGTCAGGTGTCCCGCCGCGCCGCTCCCGCGCCGGAGGGCAGCCCGGCGCCAGGGCGTAACGTTCACCTTCGCACCCTTCGCTTCCCAGCGGGAACAAGGAGCGAGGCCGCCGCTCATCCCACCTGCGCCTCCAGGTCCCAGCCCTCCTGGCCGAAGTCCCCGGGGGAATGGACGCCCGGCACCGTTCCCGGCGGGAAGCCGGGCAGCGCTCAGCCCGGGGACGGCGGGCGGGAGTCGCGCTCCAGCTCCGCGCGCAGGAGCGCCTTCAAATCCAGCAGCAGCCGCAGCCGCTCCGGCGGTCCGCACACGCCCACCACGAACGGCGTGCGGCCCCCGGCCATGAGCGCGGGCGCGGGCTTGATGTCAGCGCGGCGCACGCGCAGCACCTCCGCCACGCGGTCCACCCGCGCCACCACGCGCCGCGTCCCCAGCCGGCACACGAGCAGCCGCGTGCGCCGCGTCTCCTGCGAGGGCTCCCCCAGCAGGCGCCGCCGCAGGTCCACCACGGGCAGCATCGCGCCGCGCAGGTGCAGCACGCCCTCCACGAAGGCGGGCGCGTGCGGGATGGGAATCACGCGCTGGGGCGGGAGGATCTCCTCCACGCGCATGATGTCCAGGACGTACTCCTCGTTGCCCACGAAGAAGGCGCACAACTGCACCTCCGCCTCGGCCGCGGGCGTCTCGGAGGTCCGCTCGCCGCGCGGGCGGCGGACCAGCAGGTTCACGGAGTCCGTCATGGGGCGAGCGCCTGCTCCGGATCCAACAGGATGTAGAGCTGCGAGCCCTTGCGCCCCAGCCCCGCCACGCAGTCCCGGTCTCCGCGCAGCCCCGCGGGAGACAGCTCCACCATGGACGGCTTGAGCCGCACCACCCCCGCCACCGAGTCCACCCACACGCCCGCGGGCCCGTCCGCCGTCTTGAGCACCAGGATGCGCGCGGCCCGGGGCGGCAGGCCCGCGTCCGGCCCCGCCACCACCGGCGGCGCGTCCGCCAGCCGCAGCCGCAGCTTCACGTCGTAGACGGGCAGCAGCTCCCCGCGCAGGTTCATCACGCCCAGGAGCTGCGGCTCCGCGCGCGGAATCTCCGTGAGCAGCGGCACCTTGCAGATCTCCCTCACCGCGAGGATGGGCACCGCGTAGCACTCCGCCTCCAGGCGGAAGGCCAGGTACTCGACGGGCTCCTCCTCCGGGATCGGCTGCGCCAGGTCGTCGCTGCCCGCGGCGAAGTCCAGCAGGCCGCCGACGTCCTCGTCCGGGCGGTAGAAGAACGCGTCGAGCAGGGCTTCGAAACGGGACACGCCCGGGAGGATAGCAGCCCCCGGCAGGGACGCCTCAAGCGCGGCGGCGCTCGTGCGCGATGCCCTCTTCCAGGAGTTCCGCGACATCCAGCACCAGGACGGTGCGGCGGTTGCCCAGGTCGGTGGCGCCGGAGATGCCCTTCACGCGGCTCAGCCGGCCACCCAGGGGCTTGGTGACGATGTCCTGCTGGCCGAACAGCTCGTCCACCGCGATGCCCAGCCGCTGCTGCGCCAGGCCCACCACGACGACGAAGTGGCGGTTCACCTCGCGCTCCGGCAGGTGGAACAGGCGCCCCAGCCGCAGGAAGGGCAGCGTCTGGCCGCGCAGGTCCAACACCTCGCGCCGCTCCACGGTGCGGATGTCGCGCGGCTGCACGGAGAGGATTTCGAGCACGCTGTTGAGCGGCACCGCGTAGGTACGGCCGCTGACGCCCACCACCAGCGCGCGCACGATGGCCAGCGTCACCGGCAGCGTCAGGTGGAAGGCCGTGCCCTTCCCGCGCTCACTCCACACGTCGATGATGCCGGAGAGGTTGCCCAGGTTGTTCTTCACCACGTCCAGGCCCACGCCTCTTCCAGAGAGCGAGCTGACGCTGGAGCGGGTGGAGAAGCCCGGCAGGAAGATGAGGTTGAGCAGCTCGCGCCGCGTCATCTCACTGACCTGCGACGAGGTGACGAGCCCGCGCGACAGCGCCACCTCGCGCACGCGCACCTCGTCGATGCCCGAGCCGTCATCGGACACGCTGATGACGACGTGGTTGCCCTTCTGCTCCGCGCGCAGCCGCACCGTCGCGCGCCGGGGCTTGCCCGCGGACAGCCGCGACTCCGGGCCCTCCGCGCCGTGGTCGATGGCGTTGCGGATGAGGTGCATCAGCGGGTCGCTGAGCTCCTCCACGATGAGCTTGTCCAGCTCCACCTCGCCGCCGGAGCTGACGAAGTCGATCTCCTTGCCGGCCTCGCGGGCAATCTTCCGCACCAGCCGCGCCAGCTTGTCGAAGACCTGGCCCACCGGGACCATGCGCGCTTCGAGCAGCCCCTCCTGGAGCGCCTCCAGCTTGCGCTCCAACTGGCGCGTCTCCCGCGACAGCTCCTGACCGAAGAGCTTGGACAGCGCGACGGTGCCGTCCTGCCGGGACGTCTCCGCCAGTCGCTGGAGGTTGGCCTTGATGAGCAGGAGCTCGCCCACCATGTTGATGAGCCCGTCCAGCCGCCCGATGTCCACGCGCACCGTCTGCGTGAGCGAGCGCATGGACGTCTCTTCCGCCTTGGGACGGCCCGCGGGGATGGGCGCGGACGCGGCGGCCTGGAGCCCCACCACCGTGGCCGGAGGCGCCACCGCCCGCATGCGCTGCGCGCCCGGCCCCGGATGCGCGGGCACGGTCGCGAGGCTCGTGGTCTCCACCTCCGCCTCGGCGTCCTCGTCGGCCCCGTCGTCGTCCACGTCCGGAAGCAGGACCTCGGCGTCCTCGCGCGGCCGGGGCACGCCGGACGCGGGCCCCGCCGACCCCGCTTCCGGCGGCCGGACGGACAGCGGCGCCAGCTCCGCGGGCGAGCCCCTCAGGCCGTCCTCCAGCGCCCGGGCGTCCACCTTCGCGCCGAAGATGAGGTCGAACGCGATGCCGTTGGCGCCGCCCGGCCGCGACGAGGGCAGCGTGCTGATGACCTCACCCAGGGGCTTGAGGCGCGCGTTCAGGTCCGCCAGCCCCTGGTCGAAGTCCGTGAGGTCGAACGCCGCGCGCACCCGCCACAGGGCCACGCCGCGCCGCACGTTCTCGCGCAGCCGGTGCTCCTCGTACTCGGTGAAGACGGCGCGCACCGTCGCGTCCAGCTCCAGCCGCTCCAGCGGATCCTCTTCCACGGCGGGCGGGGGCGAGCCCAGCCGCGCCATGCGGTCCTCCATGTCGCGGGTGCGCTGGGAGAGCTCGGGCCCCTCCTCGCTCCGGGACGCCTCCCCGAGCAGCGCCTGGAACGTGTCCAGCGCGTCCACCAGCGTGTCCAGGACCCCGTCGTCCAGCGTCAGCCGGCCCAGCCGCAGCCGGTCCAGCAGGTCCTCCGCCGCGTGCGCCAGGTGGCTGATGCGCTCCTGGCCGAAGAGGCCCGACAGGCCTTTGAGCGAGTGCGCCGCGCGGAAGATGCCGTTGATGTGCTCGGGATCCGCCTCCTGGCCGCGCGCCTCGTCCAGGGCCAGCAGGTCGCGGCCCAGCGCATCCAGGATTTCGGTGGCCTCGGCGACGAACTCCGCCAGCGCCTTGCCTCCGGGCGTCACAGCGGCTTCAGGAAGCGCCGCAGGAGCGCCTCCAGGTCCTCCGGCTGGAACGGCTTCACCAGGTAGCCGGCGGCGCCCAGCGCCATGCCCCGCGAGCGGTCCTGCTCACGCCCCTCGGTGGTGACGATGATGAGCGGCACGTCCCGGTAGTTGGGGTTCTTCTTGACGAAGTTGATGAGCTCCAGCCCGTTGATGTCGGGCATGTTGATGTCGGTGATGATGAGGTCGAAGCGCTGGCGCGGCAGCAGCTTCAGCGCCTCGAAGCCGCTGGCCGTGGTGACGGCCTCCACGCCCTCCACGGCCTCCACGGTCGCGGCGATGTGCTCGCGCGACACCTTGGAGTCCTCGACGATCAACACCTTGAACTTCATCGCGCGCGCCTCAAGGGCCGGATGCTAGCAGAACCCCCGCCTGGCCGCTGTGCGTCAGCCCTTCCGGGATGACAGCGACCCGACAAGGCCCTTGTCCGCGAGGAGGGACACCCGTCCCCCCTTGAACGCGGGCAGGAACTGCCGCTGGTACGCCTCCGCGCGGGCGGAGTCGCTCAGGGAAGCCCCCTGGGGGACCTCCAAGGCCACCGACTCCACCTTCGCGCGGCTCAGCACCTTGGCCGCGCCCGCCAGCGCCTCGCCCAGCGCGGACGCGTCCAGGCGCTTCCGGGAGCCCAGCCCCACCACGAAGATGCGCGGCACGGACAGCTTCCCGTCCGACGGCAACAGGAGCCAGTCGTCCTTCACGCCGGTGAAGAACCCACCCTGGAGCACGCGCGACAAGGCGCCGCACAGCCGCCAGTCCACGTAGCCGGCGGAGGACGGCAGGGGGCGGTCGTCCTCGGCCACGAACAGGCAGAGGGCGTCCACCCCGTTCAGCGCGTCCAGGCCCTCCAGGCCCACGTCCAGGGTCTGCGTCTGGCTCACGGCTTCCCGAGCGCCACCGCGACGCGGTCCAGCAGGCCGTTGACGAAGGCGCTCGACTCCTCGGTGCCGAAGTTCTTCCCCAGCTCCACGGCCTCGTTGATGGTCACCTTGCGGGGGATGTCCGGGCGGTACTTCAACTCGAAGATGCCCAGCCGCAGGACGTTGCGGTCGATGCGGGACATGCGGTCCAGGCGCCAGTTGTGGCTGTGGCGCTCGATGAGCCCGTCAATCTCCTCGCGGTGGGCCTCCACGCCCTCCACGAGCTCCTTGGCGAACTTCACCGCGTCCGGCTCCGGGTTGCCGTCCTCCGCGGAGGCGGCCCACGCGGAGTCCAGGGCCTCCCGCGTGGTGGCGCCCTGGTCCATCTCCAACTTGTAGAGCGCCTGCAGCGCCCGCTCTCGTGCCGTTCTGCGCGCGCCCATCGCGGTTAGCCCTTTCGCTCCGCGCCGGACATGCGCGCGAAGAGGTTGACCATTTCGATGCAGGCCAGCGCGGCCTCCGCGCCCTTGTTGCCCGCCTTCACGCCCGCCCGGTCGATGGCCTGCTCCACGGTATCGCACGTGAGCACGCCGAACGTCACCGACGCCGGCTTCGGGCCGGCGGCCGCGCTGAACGCCACCGAACCAATGCCCTTGGCGCACTCGCCCGCCACGTAGTCGAAGTGGGGGGTGCCGCCGCGAATCACGGCGCCCAGGACGATGATGCCCGCGTACTGGCCCCCCTCCGACACGCGGCGGGTGAGGCCGGGCAGCTCATAGGTGCCGGGGCAGCGGTACACGTCGATGGCGTCGTCCTTCACGCCATGGCGCACCAGGGTGTCCACGGCGCCCTTCAAGAGCTCCTCCGTGATGAAGCTGTTGAACCGGGACACGCAGATGGCGAACCGGCCCTGGGGGGGGAGGAAATCCCCTTCGAAATAGCGAGGCATGGCGCGCTCCTTACACCACCCGAGCCCCTACCCGCGAGGGCTGAAACCCGCCGCCCGCACCACCGCCTCCGTCAGCCCCGCACCCGGGGTGGCGGCCTCCGGGGCGCCCCGGAGGGCGTACAGCCGGGCCACGTACTTGCCAATGAGGTCGCCCTCCAGGTTCACCTTCGCCCCCGGGCCCTTGCCGTGCAGGGTGGTGCGCTGTTGGGTTTCCGGAATCAACTGCACCCGGAAGGTGCCGGCGTCCACCGCGTTCACCGTGAGGCTGATGCCGTCGATGGTGACGGAGCCCTTTTCAATGAAGCAGGGCGCCAGCTCCGGGGGCAGCCGGAACACCATCACCCACGAGCCCCCTTCCGCGAACGTCTCCAGCACTTCACTGACGGCGTCCACGTGGCCCGACACCAGGTGGCCGCCCAGCCGGTCCCCCAGGGCGAGCGCCCGCTCCAGGTTCACCCGGTCGCCCGCCCTGCGGTCCCCCAGGGTGGTGCGCCGCAGCGTCTCCGGGGCCGCCTGCACGCGGAAGGTGTCCCCCCCCTTCTCCACGACGGTGAGGCAGGCGCCGTCCACGGCGATGGATTCCCCCAGGGCGAAGGCCTCCGCGCCCAGCGAGGTGCGAATCCAGTAGTCGGTCATCGCGCCAGAGGCGACGCGGGTGATGGTGCCAGTGTCCTGGATGAGGCCGGTGAACATGGCCGGAACCTTAACGGATGCCCTGCCCGGGCGCTGGCCTTCAGAGCAGGGCTCGCAGGAGGACGTCGTCCCCCACCTTCTCCATCGTCAGGTCCTTCACGGCCAGGGCCTGGGCCATGTCCTTCACGCCCAGCTCCCCCGTCCACGTCAGGCCCCCGGCCCCCACCAGCTTGGGAGCGAGGAACAGGGCGAGCGCATCCGCCAGGTGCTCGCGGAGCAGCGTGCCGTACAGGCCCGCGCCGCCCTCCACGAGCACGTGGTTGAGCCCCTCCTTCTTCACGC
Source organism: Corallococcus sp. AS-1-6 (assembly GCF_020037015.1). Taxonomy (GTDB): domain Bacteria; phylum Myxococcota; class Myxococcia; order Myxococcales; family Myxococcaceae; genus Corallococcus. The sequence goes on from NZ_JAIQDE010000031.1 coordinate 62,860, forward strand.
GCTTGAGCACGGCCTTCAGGTCCACGCGGTCCTGCTTCGCGCGCACGTTCCACACCTCCACGCCCTGGGCCAGGAAGCGCCGGGCGCGCCGGCCCTCCGGATCCTCCAGCGTGGCGATGACGGTGCGCGCGGGGCTGCGCTGCGTGAAGACGGTGTGGCCCGGGGACAGCTTGAGGTGCGAGTCCACCACCACGCGCACCGGGTCCTTGCCCCCGCCGCCGGGCAGCCGCGTGGTGAGCCGCGGGTCATCCATGCGCACGGTGTTGGCGCCCACGAGGATGGCGTCCACCTGGTCGCGCAGCCGGTGCACCCACGCGCGTGAAGCCTCGCCCGTCACCCACTTCGAGTCACCGGAGGGCGCGGCGATCTTCCCGTCCAGCGTCACCGCGGCCTTGAGCGTCACCCACGGCAGGCCCGTGCGCATCATCTTGAAGAAGGGCCGGTTGAGCGCGTCCGCCTCGTCCTTGAGGACGTGCGTCACCACCGACACGCCGCCGCGCTTGAGCCGGTTGAGCCCCTTGCCGCTGACCAGCGGGTTGGGGTCGGACGACGCGCTGAACACGCGCCGCACGCCGGCCTCCAGCACCGCCAGGCTGCACGGCGGGGTGCGCCCGTAGTGGTCGCACGGCTCCAGCGTCGTGTAGAGGTCCGCGCCGCGCGCCTTGGAGCCCGCGGCCTCCAGCGCGACGACCTCCGCGTGCGCCGTGCCGGCCTTCTTGTGGTGGCCGCGCGCGATGATGCGCCCGCCCTTCACCAGCACCGCGCCCACGACGGGGTTGGGGCTGGTGCGGCCCAGGCCCTTGGCGGCCTCCTCCAGGGCGATGCGCATGAAGAACTCGGCCACCGCGTGGTCGAAGTCCGCCGCGCGCTTGGAGCGGGGCGTCTTCACCGCCTGCAACCGTGACCGCGTGAGCAAGCGCATACCGCCCTTCCTAACCGTCCTTGGGCGGAGTCACAGGCGGCTTCGCCTTGCGCTCACGCTCCTGGTCCTCGAGCAGGTCCTTCAGCTCGTGCATGAACTCGGAGATGTCCCGGAAGCTGCGGTACACGGACGCGAAGCGCACGTAGGCCACCTCGTCCAGTTGCTGTAACCGCCGCATCACGTGCTCGCCAATGGATGAGGAGGGGACCTCCTTCTCCCCCATCCCCTGGAGCAGCCGCTCGATGTCCTCCACCGTCGCCTCCAACTGCGCGGCGGACACCGGGCGCTTCTCACACGCCTTCTTCAGGCCGTTGAGCATCTTCTCGCGGTCGAAGGCCTCGCGGCGCCCGTCCTTCTTCACGATGAGCGGGTAGAGCTCCTCCACCCGCTCGTACGTGGTGAAGCGGCGCTTGCAGGCCAGGCACTCGCGGCGCCGCCGGATGACGGAGCCCTCGTGCGACTCTCGCGAGTCGATGACCTTGTTCTCCGGGTCCTGACAGAAGGGGCAGCGCACGGGCTTCGGTTACTTCAGCCGCGAGGCGTACAGCGGGAAGCCCTGCGCCAGCTCCTTCACCTGCCCCTTCACCCGCGCCAGCGCCGCGTCGTCCTGCGCGGCGTCCAGCGCCTGGCCGATGAGCCGGCCCACCACCGCCATCTCCGCCTCGCGCATGCCGCGCGTGGTGATGGCCGGGGTGCCCACCCGGACGCCGGAGGTCGTCGTGGGCTTCTCCGGGTCGAAGGGGATCATGTTCTTGTTGACGGTGATGCCCGCCTTGCCCAGCACGTCCTCGGCCACCTTGCCGGTGAGCTTCTTGGCGCGCAGGTCCACCAGCATCAGGTGGTTGTCCGTGCCGCCCGAGCACAGCCGCAGGCCCGCGGACTTCAGCGCCTCCGCCAGCGCCTGCGCGTTGGCCACAATCTGCTTCTGGTACGTCTTGAACTCCGGCGACAGCGCCTCCTTGAAGGCCACCGCCTTGCCCGCGATGGCGTGCATCAGCGGGCCGCCCTGGATGCCGGGGAAGATCTGGCTGTTGATGGTCTTCGCGTAGGCCTCACGCGACAGCACCATGCCGCCACGCGGGCCGCGCAGCGTCTTGTGCGTGGTGGTGGTGACGATCTCCGCGAAGGGCACGGGAGACGGGTGCACGCCCGCGGCCACCAGGCCCGCGATGTGGGCCATGTCCACCAGCATGGCGGCGCCCACCTTGTCGGCGATCTCCCGGAACTTCGCGAAGTCGAGCGTGCGCGGGTACGCGCTCGCGCCCACCACCAGCACCTTGGGCTTGTGCTCCAGGGCCAGGGACTCCACCTGCGCGAAGTCGATGGTCTCCGTGTCGCGGGATAGGCCGTAGTGGACGACCTTGTAGAGCTTGCCGGAGAAGTTGAACGCCGCGCCGTGGGTGAGGTGGCCGCCGGAGTTGAGGTCCAGGGACAGCATGGTGTCGCCCGGCTTCATCAGGGCCATGAAGGCGCCCATGTTCGCCTGGCTGCCGGAGTGCGCCTGCACGTTCACCGCGTCCGCGCCGAACAGCTCCTTCGCGCGCGCGATGGCCAGGTTCTCCGCCACGTCCACCACCTCGCAGCCGCCGTAGTAGCGCTTGCCGGGGTAGCCTTCCGCGTACTTGTTGGTGAGCACGGAGCCCACCGCCTCCATCACCGCCGGGGAGACGAAGTTCTCCGAGGCGATGAGCTCCAGCCCCTCCTCCTGACGCTCCGTCTCGTGCCGGAGCACCTGGGCGATTTCAGGATCCACCTGGGACAGCGTGCGGGTGTTCTCCATGGGGGTTGCCTCCTGGCGTACGAAACGAAGGGGACTGCTTCAAGGGACGCCTGCCAGGCCTCAGCGCTGCTGGGCCTCGACGTCGCGAATCTTCTGGACGCGCTTCTCGTGGCGGCCGCCCTCGAAGGCGGTGGAGAGGAAGGCCTCCAGGATGCCGCGCGCCACGCCCGCGCCCACCACGCGCTGGCCCAGGCACAACACATTGGCGTCGTTGTGCGCGCGGGTCATCCGCGCCTCGAACTCGGTGGTGCAGAGGGCCGCCCGGATGCCCCGGTGCTTGTTGGCCACGATGCTCATTCCAATGCCGGTGCCGCACACCAGCACGCCCAGCGTGCCCTCCTCCGCCACCACCTGGCGCGCCACCAGGGAGGCGAAGTCCGGGTAGTCCACGGACTCGCGCGTCTGGGGGCCCAGGTCCTGGAAGTCGGTGCCGCGCTCCTTCAGGAGCGCCACCAGCTCCTGGCGCAGCTCGATGCCCGCATGGTCGGAGGCGAGGATGACTTTCACGGCCGGACTCCGTGGAGCGGGGCCCGCGCCGTGAGGGCGGGGCCAGGAAGGAGGGCCCCTGCCCGCCGCTCCCGTCATGGGAAGCAGCGGGCCGGAAGGGCGGTCAGCTAAAGCGCTTGAACACCAGCACCGCGTTGGTGCCGCCGAAGCCGAACGAGTTGCTCATCACCGCGTCGACGCGGGCGTCGCGCGCCGTGTTGGGCACGTAGTCCAGGTCGCAGTCCGGGTCCGGCGACGTCATGTTGATGGTGGGCGGCAGCACGTTCTTGGTGAGCACCTGCACGCTCACCACCGCCTCCGCGCCACCCGCCGCGCCGAGCATGTGGCCCGTCATGGACTTGGTGGACGACACCGCCAGCTTGCGCGCGTGGTCGCCGAACACGGCCTTCAGGGCCTTGGTCTCGTTGGCGTCGTTGAACGGCGTGGACGTGCCGTGGGCGTTGACGTAGCCCACCTCGTCCGGCCGCATGCCCGCGGACGCCAGCGCCAGGCGCATGCAGCGCGCCGCGCCCTCGCCCTCCGGGGCCGGCTGGGTGACGTGGTACGCGTCCGAGTTGGCGCCGTACCCCACCACCTCCGCCAGGATGTTGGCGCCGCGCTTCTTCGCGGCCTCCATCTCCTCCAGGACGACGATGCCCGCGCCCTCGCCCATCACGAAGCCGTCGCGCTCCTTGTCGAAGGGACGGCTGGCGCGCGCCGGGTCGTCGTTGCGCGTGGACAGGGCCTTCATCACGGAGAAGCCGCCCATGCCCAGGGGCGTGATGGCCGCCTCCGCGCCACCCGCGATGGCCGCGTCCGTCTCACCCAGGCGGATGGACTTCCAGGCCTCGCCGATGGCGTGCGCGCTGGTGGCGCACGCGGACACCGGGGCCCAGTTGGGGCCCTTGCAGTTGTAGCGCATGGAGATGAGCCCAGGCGCCATGTTGACGATCATCTGGATGATGAAGAAGGGCGACAGCCGGTCGAACCCCTTCTCCAGCCCCTTGCGGTGCTGCTCCTCCAGGGAGGAGATGCCGCCGATGCCGGAGCCCACGATGACACCCACGCGCTCCGGGCTGTAGCCATGGGGCGCGTCCGGGCCGATGGGCAGGCCCGACTCCTTCACCGCCATGTCGGCCGCGGCCATCGCGTACTGGGCGAACAGGTCCATCCGGCGCACCTCGCGCCTGTCGATGAACTGCTCGGGCTGGAAGTCCTTCACCTCGCCCGCGATGCGCGCGTCGAGCTTCCCCAGGTCGAAACGGGTGATCGTGCTGATACCGGATTGACCGGCCAGCATCGCCTGCCAGTTCTTCTCGGTGCCGGTGCCCAGCGCAGAAATGATGCCGGTGCCGGTGATGACGACTCGACGGTTGGACACTGTTCTTCTCCGCTGACCGCGATGGGGCGCGGAAGCGCCGGTGAGGACGCTCCCCAGGCCCCGGACTTCCGGGTGTCGCGACTGCCTACTTCTTGTGGGTCTTCACGTAGTTCACGGCGTCGCCGACGGTCTTGATGTTCTCCGCCTCGTCGTCCGGGATCTCGACCTCGAACTCCTCTTCCATCGCCATGACCAGCTCGACGATGTCGAGGCTGTCCGCGCCCAGGTCTTCGATGAAGGACGACTCGGGCTTGATCTCATCCTCACCCACACCGAGCTGGTCGGCGATGATGGACTTGATCTTGGTTTCCACGTCGGTTGCGGTGGTGGACATACGTGCAGAACCCTCCAGCTCCAGATGGGGCCCGCCGTTTTGAGTCGCGGGCCGTCTTCAAGGCGGGCGCGGTATATCCCACGCCCGGCGGCAATCCAACCTTGGCTTACATGTACATGCCGCCGTTGACCTTCAGGACCTCGCCGGTGATGTAGGACGCCGCATCACTCGCGAGGAACACCACGGCCCCGGCGACCTCCTCCGGGTTGCCCAGGCGGCCCAGCGCGATGCCGCCCACCATCTTCTGCCGCAGCTCGTCGTCCAGGTGGGAGGTCATGTCCGTCCCGATGAACCCGGGGGACACGGCGTTGACGCGGATGCTCCGGGTGGCCAGCTCCTTGGCCACGGACTTGGTCAGGCCGATGAGCCCCGCCTTGGCCGCCGAGTAGGCCGCCTGCCCCGGGTTGCCCATCTCCCCCACGACCGAGGTGATGTTGATGATGGCGCCGGAGCGCTGCTTCATCATGGGGCGGCTGGCGGCGCGGATGAGCGCGAAGGCGCCCCGGAGGTTGGTGTCCAACTGCCGGTCCCAGTCCTCGTCCTTGACGCGCATCACCAGGCCGTCAATGGCCATGCCCGCGTTGTTCACCAGGACGTCCAGCCGGCCGTGCGCCTTGACGACGCCGTCGATGGCGCCCGCGCACGCGGCGGTGTCCGCCAGGTCGAAGCGCACGGCCTCCGCCTTCGCGCCCGCCTGCTGGAGGAGGCCCACCGTCTCCTGCGCGGCGGCCTCGTTGCCCACGTAGCTGATGACCACGGTGGACGCGCCCGCCTTCGCGAAGGCCTGCGCGCACGCCCGGCCGATGCCGCGCGAGCCGCCCGTCACCAGCACCACCTTGTCCTTGAAGCCGCTCATGCTGCCCCCAGCGCGGCGAGCACCTTCTCCAGGGTCGCGGCGTTCTCGACGTTGAACGATTCGATGTCCTTGGTGATGCGCTTGATGAGCCCGCCCAGCACCTTGCCCGGCCCCAGCTCCACCACGTGCGTGACGCCGTTCGCCTTCAGCGACTCCACGCACTCAATCCAGCGCACCGGCGCGCTCACCTGCTCCAGCAGCAGCGGCACCACGCGGGAGGCATCCGCGTTGGGCCTGGCCTCCACGTTGCTCACCACCGGCACGGACGGTGCCTGGATGCGCACGCCCGCCAGCACCTCCGCCAGGCGCGGCTTCACGGGGTCCATCAGCGCGCAGTGGAACGGGGCGGAGACGGGCAGCGGCATCACGCGCTTGGCCCCGGCCTCTTTGCACTTCGCGCCCGCGCGCTCCACCGCGGCCGCGTGGCCCGCGATGACCGTCTGCTCGGGCGAGTTGTAGTTGGCCGGGGAGACGACCTGCCCTTCCGCCGCGGCGTCGCAGGCGGCCTTCACCGCGTCCGGGGTGAGGCCCAGGATGACGGCCATGCCGCCCGTGCCCACGGGCACCGCCTCCTGCATGAAGGTGCCGCGCGCGCGCACCGCCCGCGCCGCGTCCTGGAGGTCCATCGCGCCCGCGGCCACCAGCGCGGAGTACTCGCCCAGCGAGTGGCCCGCGACGAACGCGGGGGCAGGTCCCCGCTTCTGGAACACCGCGTGCACCGCGGCCGACACCGTGAGGATGGCCGGCTGGGTGTTGGCGGTGAGCTTCAGCGCCTCTTCCGGGCCCTCGAAGCAGGTGGTGGAGAGCTTCTCGTGCAGCGCGTCGTCCACGGCGTCGAAGACGGCCCGCGCTTCAGGGAACTGCTCGTAGAGGTCCTTGCCCATCCCCACGGCCTGACTGCCCTGCCCGGGAAACACGAACGCGACCTTCGCCATGTTGCGGTCCTTCCTTGTGTCGTCCTGCCTACCAGCGCACCACCGCGCTGCCCCACGCCATCCCCGCGCCAATGGCCATCATCGCGATGACGTCGCCGCGCTTGAGGCGGCCGGCGCGCTGCGCCTCATCCAGGGACATGGGCAGCGAGGCGGACGACGTGTTGCCGTACTTGTGCAGGTTGAGCCAGCATTTTTCCTTGGGAATCTCCAGCCGCTCCATCACGGCTTCCAGGATTCGCAGGTTCGCCTGATGGGCGATGACGTGGTCCACCTGCGTCGTGGACATCCCGTGGGCCCCCAGGGACGCCTGGGTGGATTCCACCAATGCGCGCACCGCGAAGCGGAAGACTTCCTTCCCGTTCATCTTGAGCTTGTGAAGATTTGCATCCACGTTGTCCGCTGTGACGGGGGTGCGGGAGCCCCCGGCGGGGATGCAGAGCAGGTTCGCGAGGTCGCCGTCGGTGCGCAGGTGGGTGGAGAGGATGCCGCGCGGCGCCATGGCGTCGTCCTCCGTTTCCGGGGCCGCCGCCAGCACCAGGGCGCCCGCGCCGTCCCCGAAGAGGACGCAGGTGTTGCGGTCCGTCCAGTCCACCGCGCGGGTGAGCAGGTCCGCGCCCACGACGAGCGCGCGCTTGACCTGCCCCGAGCGCACGAACTGGTCCGCCACGCTCAGCGCGTACAGCCCTCCGGCGCACGCGGCGGACACGTCGAAGGCGAAGGCGCGCTTCGCCCCCAGCTTCGCCTGCACCAGCGCGGCGCAGGACGGCATGGGCATGTCCGCGGTGACGGTGCCCACGACGATGAGGTCCAGGTCGCCGGGGGCCACGCCCGCCATCTCCAGCGCGTGGCGGGAGGCGCTCACCGCCAGGTCGCTCGTCGCCTCGTCGGGGGCGGCCTGCCTGCGCTCCTGGATGCCGGTGCGCTCGCGGATCCACGCGTCGCTCGTGTCCACCAGGCGCTCCAGGTCCTGGTTGGTCAGGACCCGCGCGGGGGCATAGGAACCGGTTCCGATGATGTGCGTGCGTGCCACGGGGCCTCCGGAGTCGTCGGAGTCCAACGCGTGGCCGGCGCGCTCTAATCGGCCCCTTCGTCCCCGTCCGCCTTCCTTCCCCGCTGGTGGGGAGGAAGCCAGGCGGCGGCGTTGGCAATGCAGCGCGTCAGTTCCTCCTGCACGCCCGCGCGCACATGCTGCAGCGCGGTGACGAGCGCGTTGTGGATGGCGCGGGGGGAGGAGCGGCCGTGCGCGACGATGCCCACTCCCTGGAGGCCCAGGAGCGGAGCGCCGCCGTACTCGGCGTAGTCCATGACGCGGCGCAGCCCCAGCAGGGTGGGCTTGAGCAACAGCGCGCCCAGCTTCTCCGGCAGGCCGCCGCGCTTCTCGATGGCGGAGCGCAACAGGCCGGTGATGCCCATGCCCACGCCCTCGGACGTCTTGAGGACGATGTTGCCGGTGAAGCCGTCCGTCACGACGACCTCCACGTCGCCGGAGAACAGGTCCTTGCCCTCCACGTAGCCCACGAACTCCAGGTCCGAGCGGCGCAGCAGCGCGCTCGCGTCCCGCGTGAGCTGCGTGCCCTTGGAGTCCTCCTCGCCGTTGGAGAGCACCGCCACCCGGGGGCGCTTCACGCCCAGGCGCGTGCGCGAGTAGGCCTCGCCGAGCACGGCGAACTGGGCCAGGTGCGAGGGGCGGCAGTCCACGTTGGCGCCCGCGTCCAAAAGCAGGCAGCGGCCTTCGCCCTTCAGGGCCGGGAACAGGGCCGCGATGGCCGGACGCTCCACGCCGGGGATGCGGCCGAGCGTCAACATGCCACCGGCCATCACCGCGCCGGAGTTGCCCGCCGACACGAGGGCGGACGCCTCCCCTTGCCGGACGAGCTCGAAGCCCACCCGGAGCGAGGAGTCCCGCTTGCGCCGGAACGCGGCGGTCGCGGGGTCGTCCATCTCCACCACTTCGGACGCGTGGTGGAGCTGGATGTTGGGAGGCGCGCCGGCGCGCTCCAGGACAGGGCGTACACGCGTGGCGTCCCCGACCAGCACGAGTTCGTGCCCGGGATACGCTCGCGCGAACAGCACGCCCCCGTCCACGACGGCGTCGGGGGCGTGGTCGCCACCCATCGCGTCGAGGACGAGCCGCACCGGCAGCCTTCCGCTTTCAACTACTCCGCGGCGGTCGCGATGACCTCACGGCCACCGTAGTTGCCACAGGCCGCGCAGGCGCGGTGCGGCATCACGGGCTCCTTGCACTTGGAGCACTTGATGACCTGCACGGGGGTCCGCAGGTTGTTGTTGCCGGCCCGACGACGGTCCCGGCGCATCTTCGACGTCCGCTTCTTGGGAACTCCCACGGCTCACCTCGGCATCGGACCCGTCCCCCCTCGCGACCTGCGAGGGGCATAGGGACCGTCAGTTCAGCTTGATGTTCTTCAGCGGCGACAGTCGAGGGTCCACGACCTTCGGCTCGCAGCCGCACTTCTTCTCATTGAGGTTCTGGCCGCACTGCGAGCAGAGCCCCTGGCAGTCTTCCCGACAGACCGCGCTCATCGGGAGCGCGAGCAATACCTGCTCCCGGACGATCGGATCCAGATCGATCGTCTTGCCATCGAAAACCTGCTCGTCCGTGTCGTCCAGTTCGAAGGTGCCCGCGGATTCACCCTGGGTGCGTTCCTTCTTCTCCATGGACTTCTCGTCGTCCTTGAAGTCGTCGCCCCGGGCCAGGGACTCCGGCACCAGGTTGATGGTGAAGGACACGGGCAGGTCCAGCTTCACGTCCGTGAGGCAGCGCTTGCAGGGCGCGCCCACGTGGACGGTGAAGTCGCCCTTCAGCAGCACGCCGCCGCTGACCTTGCGCAGGTTGGCGTGGAGCGTGGACGGAGCGGTCGCCTGAAAGCCGGTGTCCTCGCCGGACCCCGGGCCTTCCAGGGCCTCCTTGAGGAGCCCGGGAGCGATGGGCTCGTCGAGCGTCAGCCCCGCTTCTTTGATTTGTTCAATCTTTACGACCATCTACAAGGCTTCCCGGCAAAAGGGCGCGCAACATAGAGGGACTCCCCCCTTCAGTCAACACGCCGGGTTGGACTCGCGAGCCGAGCCGCGTGGATCCCCTCAACACCGCTCTGCTAGCTTTCCATCTGATGCGCACCCCCGCCCGAGGTTGGCGGGGCGCACTCTGCGTCTGGGGGCTCGGGCTGACGCTCGTCCTGCCGGCGCAGGCCCGTGTGCCCCCTCCCCCGTCTCCCCTCCTCTTCCAACTGGGCCCCACGAGCCCCGCCATCGACGCCGCGAGGGAGCTGCTGGAGGCCGGCCGCTTCCAGGAGGCCCTGGGCGTGGTGCAGGGCGGGCTGGACGCGCCCGACGTCACGGACGACGAGCTGGTGGAGCTCTACCGCCTGCAGGGGCTCACGGCCCTCTACCTGGGCGACGAGGCCCTGGCGCGCGGGGCGTACGAGAAGCTGCTCCAGGCCCGGCCGGACTTCGAGCTGCCCCGCTCCGCGCCGCCGAAGGTCCGCGGCCTCTTCGCGAAGCTGAAGGAGGACCTGCGCCACCGCCGCGTCCACCCCGTCACCCTGGAGGTGGACCCCATCCCGGACCCGGCGCCGGGCGAGCGCGTGGAGGTGGACGCCATCCTGAGGGACATGGCCCTGGGGGCGCGGGCCCGGATGTTCTACCGGCGCGCCGGGGCGCAGGGCTTCTCGTCGGTGGACTTCGCGCGCGACCGCGCCCGGCCCGAGCACTACACCGCCGTGCTGCCCGCGTACGAGCTGCCGGTGGAGTCCACGCCTTATGAAGTGGAGTACTACTTCGAGGTCGTGGACGCGGCCCAGCGGCGCCTGGCCGGGCGCGGGGACCCGTTCCACCCGCTCCTCTTCCAGGTGGCGCCCCGCACCGCGCCCGCCACGGCCCTGACGGAAGGCGCGGGCCGCCCCTGGTACAAGAGCCCCTGGCTGTGGGTGGCCGTGGGCGCGGTGGCCATTGGCGGCACGGCCGGCGTGGTGGCCCTGTCCTCGTCGGAGGAGCGCGGCCGCGTGCCCATCACCATCCGCGTGGAGGACGCCGCGCCATGAGACGCCCCACCCTGCTGATGCTGGCGCTGCTCTCCGGCTGCGGCCCGGACGCCGCGCCGGAGGCCCTGCCGCTGGGCCTGGACCTCACCCTGAGCCGCGCCGTCGCCAGCCAGGTGGGCGCCTACCAGGTGGCGGTGCTGAAGGACGGCACGAAGCGCAACTGCACGGAGCTGCAGCGCACCTGCCTGTCCTCCCAGGTGTCCTCCAGCGACCTGCTGGAGTTGAAGGACGCGGACGGGCACACGGGGCGCACGCTGCGCTTCGCCTCGGCCCCGGGCGGCTCGGCCATGGGGCTCTCGGTGGACGTGCCCGTGGGCCGCGACTACGCGCTCGTCATCGAGGCGCTGACGGCCGACACGCCCACGCGCTTCCTGGGCAGCTCCTGCAACTACCTGCGCGTGGTGAACTCCGGCACCAACGCGACCCTGGTGGCGGCCCCCATCGAGCTGACCGCGCAGCCCTGCGACCCGGTGTTTCCGCGCTGACGCCCGTGCGCCGGCCCCCTGGTGGGGAGGCGGACGGACATGCCGCATGGATGTCACATGGATGTCCCGGGCGGGCCGGAACGAATCTGTTACGGGACGCCACGCATTCCATCCCTTCGCGGGAGCACCTTCATGGCGCGCATCCTCATCATCGAGGACGAGCAGGACCTGGCCGGACTCGTCGACTACAACCTCCGCGCGGCGGGCTTCGAAACGGACACGGCGAACACCGGCGCGGGGGGCCTCGCCCGGGCGCGCGCCCACCCTCCGGACCTGGTGCTGCTGGACCTGATGCTGCCGGACGTGGCGGGCGGTGAAGTCCTGCGCATGCTCAAGAGCGACCCGGAGCTGAAGAAGGCCGCGGTCGTCATCGTCAGCGCCAAGGGCCAGGAGGCCGACCGCATCCAGGGCCTGGAGCTGGGCGCGGACGACTACGTGGTGAAGCCCTTCTCCGTGCGCGAGCTGCTCCTGCGCGTGAAGGCCGTGCTGCGCCGCGCGGACGCGGAGGAGGGGCCCGCCGCGGTGCTGGCCGCGGGCGACATCAGCCTGGACACGTCGCGCCACCAGGTGCGCGTGAAGGGCGAGGAGGTCATCCTCACCGCGCTGGAGTTCCGCCTGCTGCGCACGCTGCTGGAGCGGAGCGACCGCGTGCAGACGCGCGAGGTGCTCCTGTCCGACGTCTGGGGCATCCAGGCCGAAATCCACACGCGCACCGTGGACACGCACATCAAGCGCCTGCGCGAGAAGCTGGGCCCCGCGGGCGACATCATCGAGACCGTGCGCGGCGTGGGCTACAAGCTCAGCCCTCCGTGAGGCCGCCATGCCCCTGCGCTTCACGCTCCTGGCCCTGCTCGTTCCTCCCCTGCTGGTCGCGACGCTGCTCGTGCTCTTCGGGCACCCGGCGGGCGCGCTCGCCGCGGGGCTCGTCACGCTGGCGGGCTCCGCGCTCGCTCTGGGGACGAGCCGCGTGGCCATGGAGCGCCAGCTCCGCGCGCTGACCCAGAAGACGCAGTCGCTGGCGGCGGGCGTGGACGTGGCGCCGCCCGCGGGCCTGGAGCGCACGGACGACCTGGCGCAGTTGGAAGACGCCATCGACACGCTGGACGACAAGCTGTCCATGCGCGCCGCCGCGCTCAACCAGGAGGCGCGCATCCTCACCGCCGTGCTGGACGGCATGGCGGAGGGGCTCTGGGTGACGGACGCGGAGGGCACCGTGGTGCGCCACAACGACGCGCTCGCGGAGATGCTCCGGCCCGCCCACGGCGCCATCGTGGGCCAGCGTCCGCTGGCGCTCATCCGCAACGAGGCCCTCAACGACGCGGTGGCTCGCGCCTGCCACGAAGGCGCCTCCACGCGCCTGGAGCTGACGCTCGAGGGGCTGTACTCGCGCACCCTGGCCGTGCGCGTGACGCCCGTGGGGCGCGACCTGCCCGGCAGCGCCGCCGTCTTCCACGACGTCACGGAGCTGCGCCGGCTGGAGAAGGTGCGCAAGGACTTCGTGGCCAACGTCTCCCACGAGCTGCGCACGCCCATCACCGCCATCCGCGGCTACGCGGAGACGCTCCAGGGCGGCGCGCTCCAGGACACCCAGGTGGCGCCGAAGATGGTGGAGATCATCCACCGCCAGTCCGAGCGCCTCTCCGAGCTGGTGGAGGACCTGCTGGAGCTCTCCCGCCTGGAGGCGCGCGAGATGACCTTCCAGCGCACGGAGGTGCCCCTGGCCCTGGCCGTCTCCCGCGCCGCGGAGGGCGTGCGCCCCAAGGCCGAGGGCAAGAACCAGCAAATCGGGTTGCACGTACCGCCGGAGCTGGTGGCGCTGGGCGACGGGCGAGCCATCGAGCAGGTGCTCCTCAACCTGCTCGACAACGCGGTGAAGTACACGCCCGCGGGCGGCCGGGTGGACGTGGACGGAGCGTACGAGGGCGGCCGGTGTGTCGTGCGCGTGCGCGACACAGGCGTGGGAATCGAGCCCAAGCACCTTTCCCGGATTTTCGAGCGATTCTACCGGGTGGACAAGGGCCGCAGCCGGGACATGGGGGGGACGGGGCTGGGCCTTTCCATCGTGAAGCATCTGATGGGCGCGATGGACGGCGAGGTGAAGGTGGAGAGCCAGCCGAACGTGGGCAGTACCTTCGTCATTTTTCTACCCTCGGCGGCTGGCCCGACGGCGGCGACGGGCTAGGATGGGGGCGGCCATGCGGGTCGCCATCCTCGCGGACATTCACGGGAACCTTCCGGCCTGCGAGGCCGTGCTGGACGACATCACCAAATCGGTGGCGCCGGATTACATCGTCGCGGCCGGAGACCTGGCCCTGCGCGGCGCGCACCCGCGCGAGACGGTGGAGCTGCTCTTCAGCAAGTGCCACGCCCTCATCATGGGCAACACGGACGCGTACCTGGCCGGCAACTACCTGGGCGGTGCGTACCGCGAGCGCGACCACTGGAAGACGGAGCTGCTGCGCTGGACGCGCGACCAGTTGGGCGACGCGCTGCTCCAGCAGTTGGGACAGATGCCCTTCTCCCTGCGCTACACGCCGCGCAAGGGGCAGGACCTGTTCATCTGCCACGCGAACCCGCGCAACCTGGAGGAGTCGCTGGACCCCACGCTGGACGACCACGCCGTGCGCCGCTTCTTCACGCACCTGGACGCGGCCGCGTGCGCCTTCGGGCACCTGCACTTCCCCTACCGCCGGCGCGTGGGCCGGATGCTCATCGCGGACGTGGCCAGCGCCGGCATTCCGCGCGACGGCGACCTGCGCCCCGCCTACGGCGTCTTCACCTTCACGCCCAAGGGCTGGCGCGTGCAGATCCGCCGCGTGCGCTACCCGGTGCGCAAGGCCACCCAGGCCCTCACCGCGCGCCGCGTGCCCGGCGGGCCGCTGCTCATCCACAAGCTCGTGGAGGCGCGGTACCGCCACCACAACGCCCTGATGGAGGCCGCGCGGCGGCACTCGGGGCTGCCGCCTCCGGGGCCCGTGCTGCGTCCGCCGCCGGGGACCGGGGGCGCGCGCCCCACGCTCGCCGCGCCCTTCGAGAACAGCCCTCCGCCCGAGGTCGATCCGTCCACGCTGCCCCTGGACCTGGACGGCACGGTGACGGGCGCCTCGCCGCTGCCGCCCGACGCGCTCAACGACCTGGACGGGTGAGGCCCGCGCCCACCGGGTGCGTACGCGTGGGGCCTGCGCGTCCGGGAATGGACACGCGCTCCGTCACTTCTGACGGACAGCGGGCTTTTCGCACCGCGATATCCGCCTGGCCTCCCGCGCGCACAGGTGCACGAGGGCGGGCCGGGCCTTAGCAACAACCTCAGCGGCGACAACGCGGGAGGGGCCATGGTCGGGTGGATGGTCGGACTGTCGGTGGTGGCGGTGTCCCTGGCCGTCTCCGGAACAGAGGCTCCCTCCGAGACTCCGCCGCCCGCGCCGTACTGCGAGGGCGAGTACGCGGACAGCTACGCCGCGCTGTCCCGCAAGGCGCGGGCCTTCGAGCAGGCGATGCGGAAGAAGTACACGTACTGCGTGCGTAGCACCGCCGTGTACGAGTGCCTGTCCTACGGCGCGGAGGGCAACGTGCGCCGCACGCGCACGCCGGTGTCCGCGCACGGCACCGCGTTCGCGTACAAGCAGCAGGCCGGGGAGACGCTGCTGCTCACCAACGAGCACGTCGTGGAGTGGCCGGACGTCACCAGCGACGCGCACCCGGTGGACGGCGTGCCTTCCGGCTGCAAGCGCGTGAAGGACGGCCTGAGCATCGTGGAGAACGAGGCGGACAAGTACGACCGCGATGACATCCCGCTGTCCAAGGCGGTGGTGGATCCGCAGTTGGACCTGGCCGTCATCAGGTCCAAGGAGCCCCTGACGGTGATGCCGTGGAAGGTGGGCAGGAGCGCCGCCGTGCGCGAGCGCGACGTGGTGGACGTGCGCGGCTTCCCGCTGGGCGTCTTCAACGCCACCAACATGGGCAAGGTCATCTCCGCCTACGACCGCGACGAGTACAAGGAGTGGTACCACGACGACTTCGTCATCGACGCGCTCCTGTCCCAGGGCAACTCGGGGTCGCCCGTGCTCGCCATCTCCTGCAAGACGGGTGAGTTCGAGCTGGTGGGCGTCTACCACGCGGGCTACTCGCGAGGCAGCGCGCTCAACGTGGTGGTGGGAATCGACCAGGCGCGCGACCTGATGAACAACCTGCGCCGCACGCCCAGGCGCGCCATGGAGGGCACGACGCCGCTGGACGCACTGGCCCGCGCCCGCGTGGCGAAGCGCGCGGAGGTGTCCGCCACGCCCTTCTTCCCCTTCGGCTCGCGCACCGCGGCGGTGTTCCCACGCGCGGACGGGACCCTGCTCTTCGCGCTGTATGAACAGGACTTCCCGCGCCGCGTGCACCCGCTGCTCGTGATGGAGGACCTGCCCGTGGCGTCCGCGGACGAGGGCTTCGGGAAGGTGGGGCGCGTCTGGTTCGGAGGCGAGCGGGGCCTGCTGGAGCGGCCTCGCGCGGAGCAGGACGCGGAGCTGCAACAGCAGCTCTCCCGGTTGCTGGATGCGCTGCGCCGGGACGCGACGCTCGCGTTCTCGTACCAGGACTCGCTGCCGGGCTCGGACGAGTCCCGGCAGACCTTCGACACGTCGGCCCGGCTGGGAAAGACGCTGGAGCGCACCATCGTCGCGCACCGCGAGCTGAGCAACGCCGCCGCGGAGCTGGCGGACCGCTTCGCGCCGGACATCACCGAGCCCGCGACGCGGACGGAGTCCGTGCTGAAGAGCCCTCCGCCGCCCGGAATCCACCTGGGCCGCGCGGATGAGCCGGCGGGACAGCCCCCTGTCGTCGCGCCGCCCCGTGACACCGGAGCGCGCCAGCCCGCGAAGAGCACGCAGGGCAAGGGGGCCAGGACGCCCTCGGGCGGGTAGTCCGTTCGAAACGCGCCAGTCCCCGAAGAGCCCGCGGGCCCAACGGACAGGAGTCTGGCAAGCAGGCAGTCCGTCCGGAGGGCGGGCAGCCGGACGGGCGTCGCCGGAATTCGCCGTGCGGTCCCGGGAAGGGCCTTCCCGCCTCCGTACATTGGACAGGTGTGGAGGCCATGCCCGAACCCGCATCCGGCGCCGTACATCCCGACCTGAGGACGGGGGAACCCTCGCCCTGGCTGCGGCGGATCCTCCGGGGCATGCTGGGCCAGGAGCGGCGCTTCTGGGTGCTGGTGGTGGGCGTGGGCCTCATCTCCGGCCTGGGCGCGGTGGCGCTGCTCGCCGTGCTGCGCTTCACCCAGCACCTGTTCTGGCAGAGCACCACGGAGCACTTCCTGGAGGGCGCGCTCGCGTCGCCGGGCTGGCGCCGGTTCCTGGTGCCGGTGCTGGGCGGCGCGCTGGTGACGCTGGTGTCCCTGGTGGTGGGCCAGCCCCTGCGAGGCCACGGCACCGCGGGCATCATCGAATCCATCTGGGTGAAGTCCGGCCGGCTGCCCTTCCCTCGCGCGCTCTTGCGCGGCTTCGTGTCCATCATCGCGGTGGCCCTGGGCGCGCCGCTGGGCCGCGAGGGCGCGCTCCTCCAGACGGGCGCGGCGAGCGGATCCGCGCTGTCCGGGTGGCTGAAGCTGGGGCCGGGCCAGGCGCGCTTGCTGGTGGCGTGCGGCGCCTCGGCGGGCATCGCGTCCGCGTACAACGTCCCCATCGGCGCGGCCCTCTTCGGCCTGGAGGTGCTGCTGGGCAGCTTCGCGCTGGAGCTCTTCGGCCCCATCGTCGTGTCGTGCGTGGTGGCGACGCTCGTGTCGCGCACCCTCATCGCGGACCACCCCAGCTACGTCATCCCCCACTACGCCCTCACCCACCCGCGGGAGCTGGTGCTGGCGCTGCTGCTGGGCGTGCTCGTGGGCGGGGCCTCCGCGCTCTACGTGCGCGGCATCAACTTCACGTCGG
Organism: Corallococcus sp. AS-1-6; assembly: GCF_020037015.1. GTDB lineage: Bacteria > Myxococcota > Myxococcia > Myxococcales > Myxococcaceae > Corallococcus. The sequence goes on from NZ_JAIQDE010000031.1 coordinate 80,006, forward strand.
ACCTGCTGGACAGGCTGCCCTCGTGGCTCACCCCGTTCATGCCGCTGGTCGCGATGACCGTGGTGGGCGCCACCGCCGTCGCGTGGCCGTACCTCATGGGCAACGGCTACGACTCCGTGAACATGGCGTTGCACGGGACGCTGCCCCTCACGCTGCTGCTCATCCTGCCCCTGGCGAAGCTGGCGGTGACGTCGCTGTGCGCGGGCGCGGGGGTGCCGGGCGGGCTCTTCACCCCGTCCCTCTTCTTCGGCGCGCTGTTGGGCGGCGCGTTCGGGATGCTGGTGGAGCGGGCGCTCCCGGGGGGCGCGGCGCCCAGCGGGGCCTACGCGCTGCTCGGCATGGGCGCGGTGCTCGCGGGCACCACGCATGCGTCCGTGTCCGCGGTGCTGATGATCTTCGAGATGACCGGCGACTACGACCTCATCCTCCCGCTGATGCTCGCCGCGGTGGTGGCCGCCGTCGTCAGCCGCCGGCTGGAGCCGGAGTCGCTCTACACGTCCGTGCTCGCGAAGCGCGACGTTCGCGTGCCCGCCACCGTGCCGCACTGGCTGCGGGAGGAGGGCGTGCGCTCGCTCCTGTCAGCGGCCACGCAGCGGGTGCCGCCCTCCGCGCCCTTCGACGAAGTGGTGGTGCTGCTGCTGGAGCAGCCCGCGGGCGCGGACCTCTACGTCACCGACGCGGAGGGGCGCCTCCTGGGCGTCATCACCCTGGACGCGCTCAAGGGACACCTGCCGGACCACTCGCTGCTCCAGGCCACCGTGGCCGCGGACGTGATGGACACCGGCGTGAAGCCTATCACCCCGGACCTGTCCCTGGCGGAGGTGGCCGCGAGGTTCGGCCACACGGAGCTGGACCGGTTGCCCGTGGTGGACGGGAGCCGGCGCCTGCTGGGTTCGCTCTCCAAGGGCGACCTGCTCAAGCGGGGGCGCTTCTAGATGGAGCTGGAGCCCCGCACACGCGCGTGGAGCATCGTCGCGATGAGCCTGCTGTGCATCGTGCTCGCGTGGGTGCTGCTGCGCACGCCCCCCCGCCCCGGGCAGCACCGTCCCGAAATCCAGGAACCCACGGAAGAGCCCACCCATGGCAACCCCTACCGGGGTTGGCCGTTGTTCCAGGGTTGGCCCGTGCCGCAGCCCCCGGACACACCTCCTGCGCACGACACGCAGCCCTCCGACGCGTCCCGCCAACGTTGAGGGTCCACCGTCCCCTTGCCCTGGGGGGACGGTCCAGGGCGGGCGACCAGGCGGTCTCCGCGTGAAGCGCTTGCATGCGGGAGGGCCAGGAGGAAGATGGCCGTCGCCTTGGACGCCACTCCGTTCAACTTCGTCGCCATCGTGCTGTGTGTCTCCGTTGGAGCGGGCCTGCTGGGTTCGCTGCTGGGCCTGGGCGGTGGCCTCATCCTCATCCCCGTCCTCACGCTCGTGCTGAAGGTGGACATCCGCTACGCGGTGGGGGCCTCCATCGTGTCCGTCATCGCCACGTCCAGCGGCGCGGCGGCGGCGTACGTGCGTGACGGCCTGGCCAACATGCGCGTGGCCATGTTCCTGGAGCTGGCCACCGTGGCGGGCGCCGTCACGGGCGCGATGCTCGCGGGCATGGTGGGTGGCCGCGCGCTGTACTTCCTCTTCGGCGCGGTGATGGCCTATTCGGCGCTCGCGATGCTGCGCAAGCTGCGCGAGGACGGCGGCCCGCGCCAGGAGCCGCCGCCGGATGCCGTCGCGGACCGGCTGGGGCTGCACGGCAGCTACTACGACGTGTCCACCGGCGGCGAGGTGGCGTACCGCGTGCACCGGCCGCTCGTGGGCCTGGGGCTCATGTACATCGCGGGCACGGTGAGCGGCCTGTTGGGCATTGGCTCCGGCGCGCTGAAGGTGCCGGCCATGGACCTGGCCATGGGGCTGCCCATCAAGGTCTCCACCGCCACCAGCAACTTCATGATTGGCGTCACGGCGGCGGCCAGCGCGGGCATCTACTTCGCGCGCGGGGACATCGACCCGTTCATCGCCGGCCCCGTCTGCGTGGGCGTCACGCTGGGCGCGTTCGCGGGCTCGCGCTTCCTCACCAAGCTCAAGAGCGGCTCCCTGCGCATGCTCTTCGTGGCCGTGCTGCTGTGGGTGTCGTACGAGATGCTGTCCAAGGGGATCCACGGATGACCGAGCCCGCCGAACCTCCGTCTCCACCCGAGACGACCACCAGCGCCGCCGTCGCGCGGGACGAGGTGGTGCCGCTCACGCCGGAGCTGCTCATCAGCCAGCTCCTGCGCGGGGGCGTGCTGCTCAGCCTGTCGCTCGTCACCTGCGGCATGGTGATGACGTTCTTCCGCCACCCGGACTACTTCTCCTCGCCGGACGCGCTCCAGCGCCTCACCGCTCCCGACTCCGTGCCGCACCGGCTGCCGGACGTCTTCGAGGGCGTCATGGCCGTGCGCGGCCAGTCCTTCGTGATGGCGGGGCTCCTGGTGATGATCACCGTGCCCGTGCTGCGCGTGGCCCTGTCCCTGGGCATCTTCCGCGCGCAGAAGGACCGCGCCTTCGCCGCCATCACCACCGGCGTGCTCGCGCTGCTCCTGCTCGCCTTCCTCCTGGGCGGTGTGGAGTAGTCCACTCAGCAGTCCACCCGTTCGTCACTCCAGGCGTGCCGCCAGCCCGGGCGTCCCGGCGTGGAGCGCTTCAATGCGGCGCCTGCGTGCGCCAGCGATGAGCAGGTGCCAGCCAGCGGCGGCGAGCCCCAAAAGGAGGCAGCCGCCCCAGAGCACCCGGGAGCCCCCGTGCTGCAGCACCCACCCACCGAGCGCGGGGGCCACGAACGCGGCGAGTCCTCCCAGCATGTGGAAGGCCCCCTGGTAGCTCCCGCGCAGTTCGGGGGGCGACAGGTCCGACACCACGGAGGGCTTCAGGGGCGCCTGGACGATCTCCCCCAGGGTCCAGATGCCCACGGCGAGCGCGGCCAGCAGCGCGCCCTCCGTCACCGCGTGGAGCCCGAAGCCGATGCCGGTGAGGACGGCCGCCCCCGCGAGCGCGCTGGAGCGGCGCATCCGCCCGACGACGCGGCTGGCGAACGGCTGCACCAGCATGATGAGCAGGCCGTTGACCGCGAGCACCCCACCGAAGACCGCCGGGGACATGCCGCGAGCGGCCAGGTCCAGCGAGAGCGTGGCCTGGCCCTGGTAGAAGATGATGGCCAGGACCAGGACAGGCAGGCTGAAGGCGAGGAACACCGGGTCCCGGAACGGCTCCGCGGAGGACGGCCTCGCGCCCGGCGGCGGGCGTGAGCCCCGCGTCTCCGGCACCTTCCACCACACGAGCAGGCCGTAGAGGAACGTGGTGAGCGCGTCGGCCAGGAAGAGGATGCGGAAGCTGGACCGGGCCGCGAGCCCCGCCAGCGGGACGCCGATGGCGAAGCCCAGGTTCACCGCCCAGTAGAGCAGCCCGAAGGCTCGCGTCCGCTCCGGAGCCGGCACCAGATCCGTGACGGCCGCGGAGACGACGGGCCGGTACAGCTCCCCGAGGAACCCGGCCACCAGGGCCGCCACGGAGATCTCCGCGGGCGTCCGCGAGAAGCCGAGCAACACCATCCCGGCCGCGCCCGACCACAGCCCGCCGACGAGCGTGGTGCGCCGCCCCAGCCGATCCGCGAGCGCTCCGCCCACCAGTCCGGCCGCCACCGCCCCCACGCCATGGAGGGAGGCGACGAGCCCGGCCTGCGCCACCGACAGGCCACACTCCCGCGTGAGGTAGAAGGTCAGGAAGGGCACCACGAAGCCGCCCAGCCGGTTCACCAGCGTGCCCGCCCAGAGATACCAGTACGCCGCCGGGAGCCCTCCCGCGGTGGCATGGAGCTGCTCGGACAGGCGGGCCCGGAGGCCCTGGGGAGTGCCGTTCATGGTTCAAGCCTCGAGGGACGTGCGTGCCGCCGCTACTTCTTCGCCTCCCCCATGAGGGGGCCGAAGGTGTAGCCCTGACAGATGGCCGCGGTGCGGCGGACCTGGGGGTGCGGGTGCTCCAGCAGGCGCTGGACGTGCGCCTCCAGTCCCGGCAGCGCGGCATGGTTGAGCGTCAGGCTCACGAGCGCGTCGCACACGACCTGGACGTCCTCGGAGCGGAGCTGGGATTCGATGTCGGCGGGGGTCATGGGTGTCATCCTCGTGGCTCAGGCGAACTCGAAGTCCATGCGCTCGAGGATGCCCAGCTCGCTCGCCAGGTGCTTGAGGCCCGAGTAGTCCCGGACGAGCACGCGCGAGCCCGTCCGCCCCTCCAGGTCCCCGATGATCTCGTCCACGTGCTCGAAGCCGAGGTGCTCCAGGATGGCGCGCCACGTCTTGTAGTCGCTCGACGCGATGCCGCGCAGCGCCTCCGGCAGGGCCCGGATGAAGCACTCGCGCATCGCGTCGTTCATGTGGACGTAGACGGACTTGGCGATCTCCGCGAGGACCAGCGCGTGGGAGAACTCGTCGCGGTTGTGCAGCTCCGTCGTCATGCGGTTGATGGGCTGGATGGACTGATCCCTGGACAGCAGGTTCAGGTAGGCGTTGATGCTGATCTCCGTCACCACCGCGTAGGCGAGCGTGAGCAGGTCCTGCTCCCAGGCATCCGCCGCGCGCGCCCGGGCGGCCTGGAGCATGCGGCACGCGAGGGAGTCCGGGAGCAGGGACTCGTTGAAGACGAGCCCGCGCTTGCGCTCGGTGACGAGCGTGGCGCTCAGGTGCATGAACGTGTGGTAGTTCTCGTCGACCAGCGCCTGCACCACCGTCCGCTTGATGCCCGGATGGTTCGTCCCGGGGAAGCGCGCATGCAGGAGGAGCTCGAACGCCGGGTTGGCGATCTTCTCCTCGTTCATGATGGTGTTGCGGTTGTAGGCCATCCACGCCCAGGAGAGCAGGGCCTGCTTGCGCTCCTCGGGCGCCTCGGCGAAGCGCGGGTGGTCCCGGAACGGCACGAGGGCGATGGGGTAGTCCGGCAGCTCCGGCTGGAAGAGTCCCTCCAGGTCCAGCTCCGGCTTCTTCACCGTCGCGCGCCGCGGCCAGGTGGAGGCGATCTTGTCGAGGATGGCCAGCTCGACGGCCGCGTCCCGGGTCGAGGTGGGGGTGGGCGTGGGGTTCATGTTCAGGGTCTCCTGGTGTCCGGGTTCAAGCCGTTGCATGGGCCGCCTGGATGGCGTCCGCCAGCAGGTCCAGGCCCTTCTGGAGGGCCTCGATGTCGATGGTCAGCGGGGGCATGACCTTGAGCACGTGGCCATGGGCCCCGGAGGTCTCCGCGATGAGTCCCCGCTGGAAGGCCGCCTGGGACACCCGGCCCGCGACGCCCGGGTCCGCCCAGGTCAGCCCGCGCAGCAGGCCCCGTCCGCGCGGGGTGCAACCCCTCGCCCCCTCCTGGCGCGCGATGCCGCGGAGGCGCTCGTCCACGAGCGCGCACCGCACCTGGAGCTCCTTCTCGAAGAGGGGATCCGCCCAGAAGGAGAGCGCGGCCCGGGCGGCGACGAAGGCCAGGTTGTTGCCGCGGAAGGTGCCGCTGTGCTCCCCGGGCTGCTGCACGTCCAGCTCCGGCTTCACCAGCACCAGCGCCATGGGCAGGCCCAGGCCGCCAATGGACTTGGAGAGGGTGACGACGTCGGGCACGAGCCCCGCGTCCTCGAAGCTGAAGAAGGTGCCCGTGCGCCCGCAGCCCGCCTGGATGTCGTCGACGATGAGCAGGATGCCCTTGCGCCGGGCCAGGGCCTGGAGCCGCTGGAGCCAGCCCCTGCTCGCGGCGATGACGCCGCCCTCCCCCTGCACCGTCTCCAGGATGAAGGCCGCCGGAAGCTCCACGCCGCTGCCCGGATCCTCCAGCAGCGCCTCGACGTACTCGAGCGTGTCCCGGCCCTCACCGAAGTACCCGTCGAACGGCATCCGCGTGACATGCGCGAGGGGAAGGCCCGCGCCCGCACGCTTCATCGCCGTGCCCGTCGCCGCGAGCGCCCCGAGCGACATCCCGTGGAAGCCATTGGTGAACGCGATGACCGACGCGCGCCCCGTGGCCTTGCGGACGATCTTCAGGGCCCCCTCCACGGCGTTGCTCCCCGTGGGGCCGGTGAACTGGATGCGGTAGTCCAGCTCCCGGGGCTTGAGGATGACGTCCACCAGGGCCTGCATGAAGTCGCGCTTGGCCTGCGTGTGCAGGTCCATCGAGTGGGTGATGCCGTCCTGCTCGAGGTACTCGATGACCTGACGCTTGATGACCGGGTGGTTGTGTCCGTAGTTGAGGGCACCCGCGCCGGAGAGGAAGTCGGTGTACTCCCGCCCCTCCTCGTCCCAGAGGCGGTGCCCCAGCGCGCGGCTGAAGACCGCCGGGAACTTCCGGCAGTAGGTGCGGACCGCCGACTCGTGCTCGTCGAAGATGGCGCGGGGACTTGCGTGAAGGGTCGCGGCAGGCTTCTGCATGGTTTCACCCCAGGGGGATTCAGCGATTGCGGGTTGGCGGTGGTTCAGGGCGTCGCGGCCCAGGGGTCGATGGAGCGCAGCTCCTCCTGCTCGCCCGGGCTCAGCCTGGACGGCGGGGAGAGCGGGAAGTCGCCCGCGAGCGTCAGCCGCAGCATCTCCGCCACCTTCCGCGCGATGACCTCCTGCGTGTAGACGCCGGGGAAGGCGGAGACCGGGTGCTCGGCGGTGGGCGGGAAGTACTTGCCCTTGAAGGAAGGCAGGAAGACGGAGTCCCAGACGTTGATGGACTGGCCGCCGCAAGGCGCCTTGCCGCTGAAGATGCTGTAGACGGGGAGCGCCTGGGGCGAGGGCCGGCACAGCGCCTGGTTGACGGGCTCGCCCACCATCTCCAGCACCAGGCCGCACGCGCCCAGGTCCCGCACCCGCCGGCTGCCCGCGAAGATCTCCCGGGCCTCGGCGAGCGTGTCGCCGTAGCGCCGGGTGACGCCTCCCTGCGGGGTGTAGCCCAGGTGGGCGATGACGGCGAAGCCCTCCTGGCACAGCGCCTCCAGGACGGCGAGGGACGCGTCGGAGGTGACCTCCACCTTCAGCACCTCCGCGCCCGCCTCCACCATCACCTCCGCGCTCCGCAGCGCCACCGCCGGCGTCGAGGCCGCGCCGTCCGGCATGTCGCCCAGGAGGAACGGGCGGCGGTAGGCGGGGAACGCGCGGGTCATCGCCCCGCGCACCTCCTGGAGGAGCGTGAGCATCTGATCCATGCCCCACACCTGCTCCTCCACCGTCGCCAGCCGGGTGCTGGGGCGGCCCAGGTGCGTCATGAAGTACGAGTCGCCCACCATCAGGCACTCGAGGCGGCAGTTGCGCATCAGGTCCAGGGACTCCATGGCCCGGCCCAGCGCCTCGACCTCATAGCCCCGGTACAGGTTCACCTTCAGGCCCAGGGCCTGGCGGGCGGCCCGCTCCCGGGCCTGCCCCACGACGAACTCCCAGAGGCTCATCGGAGCCGGCTGGCGGACCTTGCGTGCGACCGCGTGTGCTTCGTGCGTGCGAGACATGCGCTCTCCCCCCTCAGGGTGCGTGGGTGTAGACGGCGTTCAGGCGTTGAATGGCGATGCGGAGGTCCTCGTGGCCGACCGCCGTGAAGCACAGCCGCGCGAACGGGCGGCAGTGCTGGCCGAAGGCGATGCCCGGCGCGACGGAGACGCCGGCCTGGATGGCGCGGGCGAAGAACTCGCTTTCGCTCCCGTGCTTCCATTGGGAGAGGTCCAGGAAGGTGTAGAAGCCCCCCTCCACCCGGGTGCAGGGCACCTTCAGCTCCCGCATCGTGATGTCGCGGGCCTCGCGGGCCCGGGCGCGGTGCCCCTCCAGGACGTCCGGGGGCGTGCCCAGCGCCTGGAAGGCCCCGTACTGGGAGGCGCTCGCCAGCGAGTAGAGCGAGTACAGCCCCCACTTCTTCATCCGGAGCGCCATGGCCTCCGGGGCGACCACGAAGCCCACGCGGTAGCCCGGCATCGCGTACGTCTTGCTGAAGGAATGGACGGAGAACGTGCGGTCCGCCGCGTCCGGGAGCTGGGAGATGTCCAGGAAGCCCGGCTCCGTGAAGTCATAGAGCGCGTAGGCGTTGTCGGAGATGAGCCACAGCTCGTGGCGCCGCGCGAACCGCGCCAGCCGCTCCTGGGCCTCCCGGTCGAGCGAGAAGCCCGTGGGGTTGTTCGGGGTGTTGAAGTAGATGGCGCGCGTCCTCGGCGTCACCGCCGCCTCGAGCGCCGCGACGAAGTCGAAGTGCCGATCCCGGCTCAGCTCCAGGAAGACGGGGACCTCCACGGGACGGCCGCCCGCCGCGCGCACCAGGCCCGTCACGAACAGCCACTGCGGCGACATGATGAGGACCTCGTCGCCTGGCTGGAGCATGGCCCGGAGCGCGGACCCGATGCCGTGCGTCGCCCCGCAGGTGATGACGACGTGCTCTTCGCGGACCTGCTGGCGCGACTGCTCCCGCAGGTGCTCCACGATCCTCCGCCGCAGCATGGGGATGCCGCCCGGCGGCGCGTGCTCGTGGGCGCGTAGCGCGAAGTCCGAGTGCTGCCAGTCGTGCATGCGGGCACAGGGCGCGAAGGTGCTCTTGCCCTGGTGCAGGCGCAGGAAGTGCGGGTGCTTCAGCTCCGCGATGCGCTTCTCGATGTCGTCGAAGACGGAGAGCGGGATGTCGTCCAGGGCGGGGTTGTGCGGGGTCATGGGAACTCCGGGAGAGGACAGGGGGCGGTCGTGCACGGGCATGGGCATCACTCCCTCGCGTGGGCCTGGGCGGACGTCACCCGGGGGGCCTCGACGGCGAGCTCACGGGCCCAGCCAGCGAGCTCCGGGTCATCCGTCGCGGTCAGCCGGTCCCGCAGCTCCGACAGGGCCGAGGGGCGCTCCGTCGAGGACCAGAAGAGGCCATGGCTGAGATGGCGGGCGTAGCGGGGGTCCTTCTTCTTCAGCGCCAGGTCCACCGCCCGGACATAGTTCCACCGCAGATGCGGGTAGATGGAGTGGGCCAGGTGGTAGTGGTCCGTGGCGGGGAAGATGGCGTGCCTCACCAGCCAGCCGAGCGGCCCCGAGTAGTCCGTGGGGCGCCCGTTGATGCACTCGCGCGCCACCCGGTCCTCTTCGTCGCAGTGGACGTACCAGCGATGCTCGGCCAGGACGGAGATCCACGAGTACAGCGGGTAGGCCGTGACGAGCGGCAGGAGGAAGCCCAGCAGGAGCCCCTTCGGCCCGAAGGCCCAGGTGAACCCCGCCACCACTCCAGCGACGACCAGCACCCGCACGGCGAGGTTGGACACCCGCTGGTTGCGCAGGCTGTTGATGGCCATGGCACGGAAGGTCTCCGCGAACCCCGCGGCCGTGAGCGGGTGGAGGAGCTTCCAGTGGAACTGCGCCCGCGTCAGTCCGGGGACGAACCCCACGGAGATGAACCGGGTGACGTTCGGATCCCGGCCCGGCTCGTTCGCGTGATGGTGGTGATCCAGGACATGGTAGGTGTAGCGGTGGTGCATGTCTGGTTTGAAGCAGGGGTACTGGAAGAAGACGTTGGAGAGCGCCCACTGCCATGGCCGTGACTTGCAGAGGCCCGAGTGGGTCGCGGTATGGGCCGCCTCCTGGAGCGCCCGGAACCGGGTCCCCACGAACAGCACGAGCAGCACATAGAGCGCGGGGTGCGCGAAGTGCGCGGCGGCGAGGTTGGCCGCGAGGATGTCGCACCACGACCAGAGGAACGGGAAGAGCGCGAAGAGGGCGTCGAACCGCTGGTAGTACCGCTCGCCCTTCCGGGCGGTCCCCTCGAGCTTGAGCAGGCGGAGGATGCGCTGGGAGTCGCGGTAGTAGAGGGCGTCCGCGGCGCGGAGCGCCAGCGCGACCGCGAGGAAGGACAAGGCGTGCACGGGCGCCGTCGAAAGGTCTGGCATCGGCGTTCTCCTGGGCGTTCCTGGGCAGGGCCGGGCCAGGGGGCGTCGCGCGGAAGGGCGCGGCCCGCTGGGTTTCCGGCAAAGGGGAGTCCATTCGCGGCCCCTGGGGGGACGCGTGGGTGGGAGGAAGGCGGTGGGAAGGGACCTGGGGCGGCCGTTATCGCGGACGCCGCCCGGCGCGCGGGTCAGTACTCCTCGTTCGGGGCGTACTCACTGACGTCGGGTTGCAGGTGCGGCTGGGCGGCGATGAACGCCGGCAATGTCATACAGTGGTCGTGGATGCGCTTCAGCGTGGGGTAGGCATCCAGGGGGAGCTTGAAGCGCTCGGCGTTGTAGACCTGCGGCACCAGGCACAGGTCCGCCAGGGTGGGCGTGTCCCCGTGGCAGCACTTCCCCCGGTGCGGGCTGCGCTCCAACATGCGCTCCAGCGCCTCGAAGCCGGTGACGGCCCAGTGGCGGTACCACTCCATCTTCTCTTCCTGCGAGTGGCCCAGGGGCTGCGTGAGGTACTTCCTCACGCGCATGATGTTCAGCGGGTGGACGTCACAAGCGACGTACAGCGCGAGGCTCCGGACGCAGGCGCGGGCGGCGGGCTCCCGGGGCAGCAGCGGCGGCTCCGGGTGCCGCTCCTCCAGGTACTCGATGATGGCCAGGGACTGGCTGATGGGGACCTCTCCCTCCACGAGCAGCGGCACCAGGCCCTGGGGGTTGAGCGCGAGGTAGCGCTCCGTGAACTCGGGCTCCCCCTTCCTCAGGCCGCGAACGCCCTGGTACTGGTACGCGAGGCCCTTGAGGTTCAGCGCGATGCGGACCCGGTAGGAGGCCGTCGAGCGGTAGTAGCTGTAGAGCTTCAGACTCATGGTTGCTCCTTCCTCCAGGTGGTGTGGCCCTCGAACCAGGTGGCGGCCTCGCGGATCCGCGACTGGAGCTGCTCCTCGGACTCGCCCTTCAGGATGAACCCCGCCAGGTAGTCTCCGGACTTGTAGCCCCCGTGGTGCGTCTGTCCGGGCTTCCCGTTGAGGCGCAGTTGGTGGACGCCGGGAGGCGGCGTGCCCTCGGGGAGCCCGGTGAGGAGGCCGTCCCGGGGGTAGACGACGCACCAGCCCGACATCCGTCCGTCGGCGCCGGGGCTGCGGGCCGGCGGGACGTCCACCGGCAGCCCGCATTGCGCGTTGAACCAGTTCCGGTCCAGGTTGAACCCACGGCCCAGCTCGAAGGTCGTGTTGAAGCGGCAGCCCGCCGTGCGGCTGGCGATTTCACAGAGCACCAGCCGGTCATCCGGGGTGTGCCAGACCTCCGCATGGAAGGTCATATGTGGGGGAGTCGGCAGGGCCCGCAGGGCCTGCCGGGTGAACCGGTTGAGGCGCTCGCGCAGGGGATGGGCCTCCCGGAGGAGGTACCCCCCGAGGAACTCGTCCCGCTGAAACGAAAGGCAATCATTGACATACGTCGAGGGGTGGATCTCCACGACCTCCGAATGGGCCATCAACCCATCCACGTGGTACATCGTGCCCTCGACGAACTTCTCCACCGCCATGTCCGGCGCAATGCCTCTCACCAGCAGGGCCTCCAGCGCCGCCTCGTCACGGATGACCCGCGTGTCCAGGGAGCCGGAGCCCAGCACCGGCTTGATGACGACCGGGAGGCCGTGGGCCTCGACGAACTCGAGCAGATCACAGGCGGTGGTGACGCGCGCGGCCACCGCGACCGGGACGCCCCCCTCCCGGAGGCGGGCCTTCATCAGCAGCTTGTCCCGAAAGACAAGCGCGCTCTGGAAGCCCTGCCCCGGAAGGCCCAGCGCATCCCGGAGCCTGCCCGCGCGGAGGATGTCCACCTCGCCCTTGGCGAACAGGGCGCAAAAGCCAATCTCTTTCGCCAGGCGGAGGGCCGTCTGCTCGACCTGGCCATTGGTCCGGTAGTTGGGAAAGGACCACACGCGGGGAAGGTGGCGGTAGCCCGGGGCCTTCTCCTCGGAACACAGGAGGGTGAGCTGGAGATCCGTCCCCGCGGCCCACTCGTCGTAGGGCGTGTCCTCATGGTCCGTGTTGACCAGGACCAGGACCTGTCGTGTCGGATGGGGAGCCGGCGCGCCTTCGAGGTTCATTGTCTCTCTAAACAAGCAAAATTGGACATCCAAATCTAATACGGCATCCGCCAATTTCCTGGCAGTTCCATGGCGGTGCCGCGTGTGCCTTTTTGGGTAGCGGCAATTTTCCTCTGGCGGATGAACTACCGCCCCCCGGGCCGCCGGTGTGGATACGCGGCGGAAACGAGAACCCGGTCGTGCGTGCTCCACACGGCAGTCCACCCGTTCGTCACATCCCCGCGGGCGCGAAACGCACTACAACGCCCGCCCATGGCCGAACGCGACCTGCCCCTCCTCCTCGTGCGCCACGCCGTGGCCGAGGACTCCCACGCCCTGGGCGACGAGGCCCGTGCCCTCACACCCCAGGGCCGCGCCGCCTTCCGTCAGCACGCGAAGAAGCTCACGCGCCTCACGCCGCTCATGGGCATCATCACCAGCCCCCTGGTGCGCGCGGTGCAGACTGCGGAGCTGCTCGCGGACGCGCTCGGCCTGTCCCATGTGGAGGTCCACCCCGCGCTCGTCCCCATGAAGGGCGCGGCCCGCCACGTGCTCAAGCTGGCGCGCGACGTGGGCCCGGGCTGGGCGCTGGTGGGACACAACCCCTCGCTGGAGCGCGCCGCCGCGCTCGCGCTGGGCCATGCCCTGCCGGACAAGCTCCGCAAGGGCTGCGCGGTCGCGCTGCGGCCCGAGGGGCGCGTGTTCACCCTGCAATGGATGGCGGCGCCGGGGCGCTCCCTGCGGCGCCCGTGAGCCGCCCTCGCGGGCGATGAGGCGCGCGCGAAGAGAGGCCTGTCCCGGAAAGATGCGGCCCTCCCCTCCCGGAGGCTTGCGTAACCCCCCCGTCACATGCAGGGATCAGCCTTGCCCCAGGCTGTTCGTGCATTCGTGACCCATGCGTCCCCTCCAGGCCACAGCCCTCGCGGTTCCCGGCGCCGGACACGGCCTGGAGCATGCGCGCGCGTCGGTCGTGGCGCGCGTGAGCCACCTGCTGAAGCTGAAGCTGATCGCGCTGGTCCTCATCGGGCTCGGGGTCCTGCCCGGGGTGATGGCGCCCTCGAAGCCCTTCACGCCCATCGTCCCGATGAGCGAGGGCCAGGGCCCCCAGAGCCCCTCCGAGGAAGACCACCCCCGAGCCGACGTCGGCATCAAGGTCTTCGCGGAGAAGCACCGCCGCTCGGGCGGCCTGTTCGTCGAACCGGTCCCCGCGGAATGCGGCCTGGCCGCGTTCCTCGCCTCGCTGCGGCCCGCGCTGCGCGGCGTGGCCCTCGTGGCCCCGCCTGACGCGCTGGATGCGCCGGACATCGCGCTGCGCCGCAGACAACTGCCGCGCCGCGCGGCCCTGGACGAAGAAGCCGCCGTCTGACGTTCGCGGTCCCCCGCCGGTCGCGCGGCCGTCCGCACCGCACCGTCGCCTTCACGGGCTTCATGGCCCCTGATGCGCGCGGCGTGGACGCCGCCACGCGGGGCGCACCCAACACACGCAATGGCGACGGTCACGGCGCGGAGGCGCCAGGCCGTACGCCGAGGATGGCCTCGCGCAACCCGGGCGAGGACAAGCGGCGCGGACGGCCCCGTCCCCCTTCTCCCCGGGGCCCGTCCGCGCCCGTCGTTTTTCCCGCGCACCGTCCCGTGACGGACGTGACGCACTTGTTGCCGGCGCGTCACGTAGGCGCGAAGCGATGCGCGCACAGTACGTGCCCGCCATGTCCCACGTACTCATCGTCGACGACGAGCGCGACCTCGCGGAGCTCATCGACTTCAACCTGCGCGGCGCGGGCTTCACCACGCGCGTGGCCTTCACCGGGGAGGCGGCGCTCACCGCCGCGCGCGAGCAGTCCCCGGACGTGGTGCTGCTGGACCTGATGCTGCCGGACCTGTCCGGCATCGAGGTCTGCCGCCACCTGCGCGCCAACCCCCGCCTGCGCGACGTGCTCATCGTCATGCTCACCGCGAAGAGCGAGGAGGCGGACCGCATCCGCGGCTTCGAGGTCGGCGCGGACGACTATGTCGTCAAGCCCTTCTCCGTGCGCGAGCTGGTGCTGCGGCTCAAGGCCATCCTCCGGCGCACGTCCTCGCCCCAGGAGGGCACCCCGCCCCTGGCGCTGGGCCCCCTGCGCCTGGACGTCACCCAGCACCGCTTCTTCGTGGAGGAGAAGGAGACGCCCCTCACCGCGCTGGAGTTCCGCCTGCTGGAGTACCTCATGGCCCGGCTGGGCCGGGTGCAGACCCGCGAGCAACTGCTGGAGCAGGTCTGGGGCCTGTCCAGCGCGCTGGAGACGCGCACCATCGACACGCACGTGATGCGCCTGCGCGACAAGCTGGGCCCTGCCCGCGCCCTCCTGGAGACGGTGCGCGGGGTGGGCTACCGCATCGTGGACCCGGCGGCCGGGTAGCCAGGCGCCCGCTTCCGTTACCCATTTGTCACGCAAGGGCCGTCAAACGGCCACATCTGCTCCATAGATCGTCACGCGACCTCGACTCCCGTCGGGGAGGAGACACCTCATGAAGAAGACTCTGCTCTCAAGCTTCGTCGCCTTCGGGCTCGCCGTCCTCCCGCTGACCGCCCAGGCAGGCACGGTGACGGTGAAGGGCTCGGACACCATGGTCATCCTCGCCCAGCGCTGGGCGGAGGCGTTCATGAAGAAGAACCCCGCCACGAAGATTCAAGTGACGGGCGGCGGCTCCGGCACGGGCCTGGCGGCCCTGCAGAACGGCACCACCGACATCGCCATGTCCAGCCGGGAGATCAAGGAGGCGGAGGCCGCGAAGATCCGCGCCCGCAACAACGCCCCGCCCACCGCGCTGTCCGTGGCCAAGGACGGCGTCACCTTCTACGTCAACGAGACGAACAAGGTGGACGCGCTCTCGGCGGAGCAGCTCAAGTCCATCTACCTGGGCGACACGACGAACTGGAAGGACGTGGGCGGGCAGGACGCCCCCATCGTCCCGTACTCGCGTGAGAACTCCTCCGGCACCTACGTCTTCGTGAAGGACCACGTGCTGGGCGGCGAGGACTTCGCCCCGGAGGCGCAGACGCTCCCCGGCACGGCCGCGGTGGTCAACGCGGTGGCCAAGGAGAAGAACGGCATCGGCTACGGCGGCGCCGCGTACGGCAAGGGCATCAAGGAGCTGAAGGTGAAGAAGGGCAACGAGTCCTTCGCCCCCAGCGCGGAGAACGTGAAGAGCGGCAAGTACCCCCTGTCGCGCGACCTGTTCTTCTACCTGGGCAAGCCGCCCGCGGGCGAGGTGAAGGCCTTCATCGACTTCGCGCTGTCCGCCGAGGGTCAGGCCATCGTCACCCAGGTCGGCTACTTCCCTGTGAAGTAGTTGGCGTCACGCGATTGTCACCCGGCGCGGGGTTCCCATGTTGGATAGACAGGCCGTCATGCAGGAGCAGGACCTCGCGCCCCCGGTGGCGCTGCCCACGCTGTCGCCCGCGGCACGCCGGCGCCAGGTGAAGGAGAAGGCCATCGCCGCGTTGATCACCGCGGTGGCCTTCACGGGCATCGCCGCCCTGGTGCTCATCCTCGTCTTCGTGGCGAAGGAGGCCCTGACGCTCGTCACCGACGCGGCGGCGCGCGAGGAGGCCAGCTTCTCCAAGATGTTCCTCCCGCAGATGGTGCGGAAGGGAAGGCCCCTGGGCTACGTGTGGCAGCCGGTGTCCGGCGTCCCCAAGGTCAGCATGATCCCGCTCTTCATCGGCACGCTGAAGACGACGGCCGTGTCCATGCTGGTGGCCGTGCCCCTGGGCATCTTCGGCGCGCTGTTCGCCGCGGAGTTCGCCCCGCGCCGCCTGCGTGAAATCCTCAAGCCCACCATCGAGCTGCTCGCCGGCATCCCGTCCGTGGTGCTGGGCTTCTTCGCGCTGATGGTGATGGCCTCCTTCCTCCAGGAGACGTTCGGCTTCACGTCCCGGCTCAACGCGGTGGTGGCGGGCCTGGGCCTGGCGCTGGCCATCGTGCCGGTCATCTTCACGGTGACGGAGGACGCGCTCACCGCCGTGCCGCGCAGCTACCGGGAGGCGTCCCTGGCGCTGGGGGCCACCCCCTGGGAGACGGCGTGGAAGGTGGTGCTCCCGGCGGCGGCCCCCGGCATCCTCGCCGCGTGCGTGCTGGGCTTCGGGCGCGCCATCGGTGAGACGATGATCGTCCTCATGGCCTCCGGCAACGCCGCCATCGTGTCCTGGAACCTGGGCGACTCCGTCCGGTCGCTGTCCGCCACCATCGCCGCGGAGATGGGCGAGGTGGTGGTGGGCAGCCCGCACTACGCGCTGCTCTTCTTCATCGGCGTGGAGCTGTTCCTCTTCACCTTCGTGCTCAACCTGCTCGCGGGGATGTGGACGAAGAAGGTCATCCAGCGGCTCAAGGGAGGTGCGGGGTGAAGCACGCCACACGCAAGGTCGTGGGCCTGTCGCTCATGTCCCTCACGGGGCTGGCCTCGTTCGTCATGGTGGCCATGCTGGCCCTCATCCTCCTGGACGTCGTCCAGGGCGGCTGGAGCCACGTGTCCTGGCGGTTCCTCACGCAGGCGCCCACGGACGGGATGATGGGCGGCGGCATCTTCCCCGCCCTCTTCGGCACCGCGGCGCTCACGCTGCTGATGACCCTGGCGGTGATGCCGGTGGGCGTCCTCACGGCGGTGTACCTGCACGAGTACGCGCCGCCCTCCAGCCTCCTGGCCCGCGCGGTGCGCGTGGCGGTGGCGAACCTGGCGGGCGTGCCGTCCATCGTGTTCGGCCTCTTCGGCCTGGGCTTCTTCATCCTCTTCGTGGGCAAGGGCCTGGACCGCGCGCTGGGCTACGAGGAGCTGCACTGGGCCCAGCCGGGCATCCTCTGGGCGTCGCTCACGCTGGCGGTGCTCACCCTGCCCGTCGTCATCGTGTCCACGGAAGAAGCGCTGCGCGCCGTGCCGCAGGAGCAGCGCACCGCGAGCCTCGCGCTGGGGGCCACCCAGTCGCAGACGCTGGCGCGGGTGGTGCTGCCGGGCGCGCTGCCGGGCATCCTCACCGGCGCGGTGCTGGCCGTCTCCCGAGGCGCGGGAGAGGTGGCCCCCATCCTCTTCACCGGCGCGGCGTACTTCCTGCCGGACCTGCCCACGAGCCTGAACTCGCAGTTCATGCACCTGGGCTACCACACCTATGTGCTGGCCACGCAGTCGCCGGACGTGGAGGCCACCCGTCCGCTGCTCTATGCGACGGTGCTGGTGCTGCTGCTGCTCACCTTCGCCCTGAACCTGGTCGCGGTCCTCATCCGCACGCGCACGCGCCGCAAGGCCGCGGCCGGACACTGACGCTCTTCATCCCATGCCCCTCTCCTCCGCCACGCCGCGCAACAAGATGGAAGCCCGCGAGCTCACCCTGCGCTACGGCAGCAAGGTGGCCATCAAGCAGGTGAGCCTGGCCATCCCCGAGCACAAGGTGACGGCGCTCATCGGCCCGTCCGGCTGCGGCAAGTCCACCTTCCTGCGCTCGCTCAACCGGATGAACGACCTCATCCCGGGCGCGAACCACGACGGCAGCGTGTTCCTGGACGGCCGCAGCATCCACGACCGCGCCCTGGACGTGGTGGACCTGCGCCGGCGCGTGGGCATGGTGTTCCAGAAGTCCAACCCCTTCCCCAAGTCCATCTTCGAGAACGTCGCCTACGGCCTGCGCGTGGGCGGCCTCAAGGACAAGGCGAAGCTCGCCGCCCGGGTGGAGAAGTCCCTGCGCGGCGCGGCGCTGTGGGACGAGGTGAAGGACCGGCTGGACGAGAGCGCCCTGGGCCTGTCCGGCGGCCAGCAGCAGCGCCTGTGCATCGCGCGGGCGCTCGCGGTGGAGCCGGAGGTGCTGCTGATGGACGAGCCCGCGTCCGCGCTGGATCCCATCGCCACGGCGAAGATCGAGGAGCTCATCCACGAGCTCAAGGCCACGTACACCATCGCCATCGTGACCCACAACATGCAGCAGGCCGCGCGCGTGAGCGACCGGACGGCTTTCTTCTACATGGGCGAATTGGTGGAGTGCGGCCCCACGGAGCAGATCTTCACCAACCCCCACGAGAAGCGCACGGAGGACTACGTCACCGGGAAGTTCGGCTGAACGCCCGCGCGACGGAACAGGACGACATGGCGGCCACGCACACCGACAAGGCATTCGAGCAGGACCTGCGCAACCTGCGCGAGAAGCTGCTCGCCATGGGGGCCAAGGTGGAGGCCCTCATCTCGCAGAGCACCCGCGCCCTCACCGACCGCGACTCGGCGCTGGCGGAGCAGGTGGTGGGCGCCGACCGCGAGGTGAACCGGCTGGAGGTCGACATCGACGACCTGTGCCGCCGCATCCTCGCCCTGCGCCAGCCGGCCGCGTCCGACCTGCGCCTCATCACCACGGCGCTGAAGATCGTCACCGACCTGGAGCGCATTGGCGACCTGGCGGTGAACATCGCCGAGCGCGCCATGGACCTGAACCAGGTGCCGCCGCTGGCGCCGTACGTGGACACGCCGAAGCTGGCGGAGCTGGCGCAGCAGCAGGTGAAGAAGGCCCTGGACGCGTTCGTGTCCGGGGACGCGGCCAAGGCGGAGGACGTCCTCAAGGGGGATGACCTGCTGGATGCCCTCTTCCTGAAGATCTTCAACGAGCTCTTGGCCTACATGATGGAGGACTCGCGCAACATCCGCCGGGCCACGGCGCTGATGTTCATCGCGAAGCACCTGGAGCGCATTGGCGACCACGCGCTCAACGTGGCGGAGATGGTCATCTACATGGTGCGCGGCAAGGACGTGCGCCACCCGCGCAGCCGCGACCTGGAGTAGGCGGCTTCACCGGGGTGTCACGGCGAGTTGGCCGTCCCGCCGCCCCGCCGCCCCGGTCCCGCCTTGTGGGGCTTCTAGGGTGGCGACATGCTCATCGCCTCCAGCCTCCTCCTGGCCGCGTCCGCAGTGGGCCTCGTCGCCCTCCTCCTCCAGGCGCTGTTCGTGCGCCGCCACCGCCGCGCCGTCCCCCGGGCCCCCACGCACCAGCCCGGCCTGTCCATCCTCAAGCCGCTGTGCGGCGTGGATGACGACCTGGAGGCGAACCTCGCCCGGTTCGCCCAACTGCCCTACCCCCACTATGAAGTGCTGCTGGGCGTGAAGGACGCGCGCGACCCGGCCTACCCGGTGGCGCGGGCCGCGCAGGCGAAGTGGCCCCACGTCATGCGCGTGGTGCTCCAGGAGGGCGAGCCCGGCCTCAACCCCAAGGTGAACCAGTTGGTGACGCTGTCGTCCGAGGCCCGGTTCGACCTCTGGGTGGTGAGCGACAGCAACACCCGCGTGGGGGACGGCTACCTGGAGGAGATCGCCGCCGCCTTCGAGGACCCCACGGTGGGCTGCGTGACGCACCCGGTGGCGGGGCTGGGAGAGCGGAGCTTCGGTTCGCTCCTGGACAACCTGCACCTGTCCTCCAGCGCGGCGGCGGGGATGATCGCCGCGAAGCACGCGGCGGACCGGGACATCGTGGTGGGCAAGTCCATGGCGCTGCGCCGCGAGGACGTGGAGGCGCTGGGCGGCTTCTTCTCCGTGAAGGACGTGCTGGCGGAGGACTACGTCATCGGCCAGTGGGTGACGCGCAAGCTGGGCAAGCGCGTGGTGCTGGCGCACGCCCCTGTCTTCAACGTGTCCCTGCGCAAGAGCGTGGACGCCTTCTTCCAGCGCTACCTGCGCTGGAGCGTCATTCACCGCACAGCGGTATCGCCCTCGACGTACGCGGCGCAGGCGCTCCTCAACCCGGTTCCACTCGCGGTGCTGGGCGCGGTGTTCCACCCGTCCGCCCTCACGGGCCTGGCGGCGCTGGCGGTGGCGCTGGGCAAGGTCTGGGTGGACGTGGCGGTGTTCCGCGCGCTGCGGCCCCAGC
Source organism: Corallococcus sp. AS-1-6 (assembly GCF_020037015.1). Classification (GTDB taxonomy): domain Bacteria; phylum Myxococcota; class Myxococcia; order Myxococcales; family Myxococcaceae; genus Corallococcus. The sequence continues at coordinate 99,820 of NZ_JAIQDE010000031.1, forward strand.
CGGTTCCCCTGCGCGCCGCGCCCGCGGTGCTGGTGAAGGACGCGCTGCTCTTCGCCGCGTGGTGGCACGGAGCGTTCCGGCGCACGGTGGACTGGCGCGGCACCCGTTTGCGCGTGGTGTCAGGCACGCGCCTGGTGCCGATGCGCGCCCGTGGCACTCGCGCGGCGGAGTGGATCCCCAGCAACGGGGTGGGGTGAACGACGCTGGCCCAACTTTTGACGAACCTTCGTACAGCAACCCTCGCCGCTCGAAGAGTCGATGCCTATCTCCTTCAGCATGCCCTCCCTGAAGCTGGCGCATCTTTCAGATCTTCACCTGGACATGAGCCGCGAGAGCGACGCCTCCGCGTCCTCCTTGGTGAAGGCCCTGGCGGCGCAGGAGGTGGATCACGTGGTGGTGACGGGAGACCTCACGCACCGCGGCTCCCACGCCGAGTTCCAGCGCTTCCGTGAACACTTCTCTCCCTGGATGGAGACCGGACGCCTCACCTTCATCCCCGGCAACCATGACCGGCCCGGCGAGGATGTGGGCAGCGGCTTCATGGAGGGTCGCAAGGTCCACACGGTGGAGAAGGCGGGCCTCTTCCTGGTCTGCGTGGACTCCACCGGTGAGCACAACCGCAACTATTTCCACAGCCACGGCGAGCTGACGGAGGGCGTCGTGGACGAGGTGGACCGCGCGCTGGGCGCGGCGCCGAAGGACGCGCTGGTCGCGGTGCTGCTGCACCACCACGTGATGCCGCTACCGCTGGAGAGCTTCCCGGAGTGGATCGCCACGAAGTTCGGGCTGCCCCACGCGTCGGAGCTGGCGTTGGGAAGCCGACTGCTGGAGCGCGTGGGCGGCCGGGCCGACCTGGTGCTGCACGGCCACCGGCACATCCCCAACGAGACGGACCTGGGCACCCCGGGCGAGCGCGCCCTGCGCGTCTACAACTCGGGCAGCAGCACGGACCTGGGCCGCTTCCGCGTCTTCAGTCACATGGCCGGCCGGCTGGTGGGCGAGCCCGCGTGGTGTCAGGCGTCGGAGCCGGCGAAGCCGCGCACGGCGGTCCACAACGTCCGCCCCGCCCTCCAGTACCTGGTGGGCCAGTTGGGCATGGCGCTGTTCTAGGGCCTGGCCGGCCGCCTGCTGGAGGCTGTCCCCCACTTCACGTGCCGCGAATGCCAGCGGGTCCCCGGAAGGTTCTCCCCAGGTCAGGAGGATGCTTGGGGCGACTCGCGCTGGATGATGGGGCTCGGAAGGTCCTGGTCGTGGATGACGACGCGGACTGGAGGGAGTTCCTCCGGGTGAGCCTGGAGGACCTCGGCTATGAGACGACCGAGGCGGCGGACGGACAGGAGGCGCTCGACTCGCTCAAGCGGGGCGAGCGCTTCGGGGTCATGCTGCTGGACCTGAACATGCCGGGGATGAGCGGCCTGGAGGTGGTGGAGAAGCTGCCTCGCGCGGCCACCAACCCGCGCATCGTCTTCCTCACCTCCGCCGCGGCGCAGGATGTGGGTAGCGCACTCATGTCGGGTCCCCACTACTACCTGCCCAAGGGTGCGAGTCGCGACCAATTGTCGCTCCTCCTGCAATCGCTGGGGGTGTAGGACGGGAGGGGTCACCCGCCGCTCTGGGGCGGGGTGGGTCCAGCCGGGAGGTCCGCCATCGTCACGGAGCTCGTCATCATCCTCTTGCTGGTCCTGGCCAACGGCGTCTTCGCCGGCGCCGAGCTGGGCCTGTTGTCCGTGCGCAAGACGCGGCTGAAGGAGCTCCTGGAGCAGGGCAGCAAGTCCGCGAAGGCGGTGGCGGCGCTGCGGGATGATCCGGAGCGGCTGCTCGCCACGGTGCAGATTGGCATCACGGTGATTGGCTCCACGGCGGCGGCCTTCGGCGGCGCGAGCATCGCGCAGCGGCTGGCGGGGGTGCTGGCCGGCCTGGGCGTGCCGGAGGCCACGGCGAGCCAGGTGGCGTTCGCGGCGGTGGTCGCGCTGGTGTCCTACCTGTCGCTGGTGCTGGGGGAGCTGGTGCCCAAGTCCCTGGCGCTGCGCTACTCCGAGCAGTACGCGCTGACGCTGGGCCGGCCGCTCAAGGCGTTGGCGTGGGTGATGCGGCCCCTGGTGTGGTTTCTCACCGCGAGCTCCAACGTGGTGCTGAAGCTCTTCGGGGACCGGACGAACTTCTCCGAGTCGCGCCTGTCCCCGGACGAGCTGCTCCAGTTGGTGGAGGAGGCGTCGAAGCAGGGCACGTTGGATCCGCGCGCGGGGGAGATCGCGTCACGCGCCTTCGAGCTGGGGGAGCTGACGCTGGGCGAGGTGATGGTGACGCGCGAGCACATCGTCGCGTTGCGCCGGCACGCGGGCAACGAGGAGATCCGCCAGGTGCTGCTGGAGCACGGGCACTCGCGGATGCCGGTGTACGAGGGCACCATCGACAACGTGGTGGGCTACATCGTGGCCAAGGACCTGCTGGGCGTGGCCTGGGAGGGGCACCTCATCGTCCTGGAGGACGTGCTGCGCCCGCCGCTGTTCCTGGTGGAGTCCATGCGCGCCATCGCGGCGATGAAGGAGCTGCAGCGCCGGCGGATGCAGTTGGCCGTGGTGGTGGACGAGCACGGCGGCGTGGTGGGGCTGGTGACGGTGGAGGACCTGGTGGAGGAGCTGGTGGGAGACATCCTCAGCGAGTCCGAGACGCCGGAGGTGCTGGTGCGGCGCGAGGGCCCCACCGTCGCGGTGGTGCAGGGCGAGGCGAGCCTGCGCGAGGTGAACCGCGCGCTGGGGCTGGAGCTCGAGGAGAGCGAGGACTACTCCACCGTCGCGGGCCTGTGCATCGCGCTCGCGGGAGGCGCCATCCCCGAGCAGGGCGCGAAGCTGTCCATGCCGGATGGCACGGTGCTGGAGGTGCTGGAGGCGTCACCGCGCCGCGTGCGCGAGGTGCGCTTCCACCTGCCGGAGCAGCCCGTGCAGCCGGAGGCGTGACGCCGGGACGACCTCCTCCGTGGGAATCCACACGCGTACCCCGCCAGGCTGTTGGTGATGACGCACCGGGTCGTTATAACCCCGGATGGGACACCCCGGCCCCGGGAGGATCGCGCAGCGGATGTCGTCATCACCCCCACGTATCGCCTTCGCCATCGAGACGACGCTCGGCAACGCAGTGTTCCTGGACAACCTCCAGCGCGCGATGGCGCGGCGCAACGACATCGTCCCGGTGTGGCTGCCCATCGACGAGCACGCGGATGACGTCTGGGAGCAGTTGCCGCTGGTGCGCTCGCGGCTGTCGGTGCGCGGAGGGCTTCGGGCGAGGAGCGCGCTGAACCGGGCCTCCACGCGGGAGCCGGTGCGGGCCGCGGTGGTGCACACGCAGCGGCTGGCGCACCTGGCGCACGACTTCATGCGCCGCGTGCCGAGCGTCATCTCCACGGACGCCACGCCGAGCGGGCTGGAGGACTACCTGCGCTACTACGGCCTGCGCACGCAGCACGGGGGCTGGGTGGGCCGGGCGAAGAACGCGCTGCACCGGCGCACGTACGCCATCGCGAAGGGGATGCTGTCCTTCTCGCGGTTCACCAAGCGCTCGCTGGTGGAGGAGTACGGCGTGCCCGACGAGAGCGTGCACGTCGTCTGGCCCAGCGTGGACACGGCGCTGTGGCGGCCGGCGCCGGAGAAGAAGCCCCGGGACGGCGTGGTGCGGCTGCTCTTCGTGGGCGGCGACCTGGGGCGCAAGGGCGGCAAGCTGCTCTTGCGCTGGGCGCGGGAGACGCGGCGCAAGGGCTGGCACCTGGACCTGGTGACGTCCACGCCCTTCGAGGCGCCACCGGGCGTGCGCGTCCACGTGGGCGTGCAGCCGAACTCACCGGAGCTGATCGGCCTGGCGCAGGCGGCGGACCTCTTCGTGCTGCCGACGATGGCGGACATGTCGTCCTGGGCCATCGCGGAGGCGAAGGCCGCGGGCCTGGCGGTGGTGTCGACGCCCGCGGGCGGCGTGGGTGAGCTGGTGCGCGACGGCGTGGACGGGCGCATCGTGCCGGTGGGCGACTACGCGGCGCTGGCGCACACGCTGGACGCGCTGGTGCAGCAGCCGGACACGCTGGAGGCCATGGGCAGCGAGGCGCGCCGCATGGCCGAGGCGCACATGGACCTGGACACCACGTGCTCGCGGATGCTCGCGTTCATCCGCCAGGTGACGGGCGTCTGAGCGGTGGATGCGAACCCTCCGGGTAGCCGGAGCGATCAGGCCTGCCCCTCACCGAGCCGGACCTTGCCCGCCCTCCAGACCGGAGTGCGCGGAGTCCCTCCAGCGGGATGCCTTCTTCCTCGTTGCCAGGTGCTTGGATTCGACAGGCCCCCCCGCCGTACCTGAGCCGTGTGCAGTTCTGGGACTTCGCGGGTCATGGACTTGCACCGGGACGCCCTGGAGCGCAGATGAAGGCGCTGCCATGGCCGCGGAGGCCCTCGAAAGGAGCGCGATGATTTATCTGCGCCAGCCGTTGGAGCTCCCTCCGGGATGTTTGCGTACGTTCTTCTCGTCGCTACTCCGAGATGGGCGACGGCCATCCGCGAAGGGGCGGACGGAATGAGGACGCTCGACGAACTCGCCGAAGGGCCACCCCATGACGCGGCGCCCGCCGCCGACGCCTCGGTGAGCCAGCGCCGCTGGCGGACGACGGTGGGGCTGAAGGTGCTGATGGCCGTGACCGGCGTCGTGCTCGTCACGTTTCTCGTCCTCCATCTGCTCGGCAATCTGCTCGTCTACCAAGGCCCCACGGCGCTCAATTCATATTCTGCGTTCCTCGTCCGCGAACCCCTTCTCCTGTGGGTGGCCCGCGCGGTGCTTCTCCTCTCCGCGGTGCTCCACGTCGGCGCCGCCGTGCTGCTCTGGGCGCGAGACCGGCGCGCGCGTCCGGTGCGCTACCGCCGCGTGGCCCGGCGCTCCGCCACGGTAGCGTCTCGCACGATGCGGCTCACCGGCCTCGGGCTCGGCGGATTCATCGTGTTCCACATCCTGCACCTGACCGCCGGAATCATCGAGCCCGTGCCATTCAACGAACACGACGTGTATCGCAACGTGGTCGGGGGATTCAGCGTGGGCTGGGTCGCGGCGGCGTATCTCGGCGCCATGGGGCTCGTCGGGTTGCACGTCTGGCACGGAGCATGGGCGTCCTTGCGCAGCCTCGGGGTGTCGAGGCCCTCGCCCCAACCGAAGCATCGGCCAGTCGCGTGGCTCCTGGCCCTGCTTCTCTGGGGTGGCTTCACGAGCATTCCGCTCGCGGTCTGGCTCGGGTGGGTGCGCTAGTCATGGAGCTCAACGCCAAGATCCCGGAAGGACCGCTGCCTGCCAAGTGGGACCAGCGCCTGCGGGAAGGGCACCTCGTCGGGCCGAGCAACCGCCGCAAGTACACCATCCTCGTGGTCGGCTCAGGCCTGGCGGGAGCCTCCGCGGCGGCCTCGCTCGGCGAGCTCGGCTATCGCGTGCACTGCTTCTGCTTCCAGGACTCGCCGCGACGCGCGCACAGCATCGCCGCGCAGGGCGGCATCAACGCCGCGAAGAACTACCGCAACGACGGGGACAGCATCTGGCGGCTCTTCTACGACACGCTCAAGGGCGGCGACTTTCGCTCGCGAGAGGCAAACGTCTACCGGCTCGCCCAGGTCAGCAATCAAATCATCGACCATTGTGTGGCCCAGGGGATTCCGTTCGCCCGTGAGTACGGGGGAACATTGGCGACACGCTCGTTCGGGGGCGCGCTCGTCTCGCGGACCTTCTACGCGCGCGGGCAAACCGGGCAGCAACTCCTCCTTGGCGCGTACCAGGCGCTCGAGCGGCAAGTCCAGTCTGGACAGGTGCGCATGCACGCGAGGACCGAGATGCTCGATCTCGTCGTCGCGGATGGCCGGGCGCGAGGGATCGTCGTGCGCGATCTGCTGACCGGAGCACTTGGCTCGTTCGCCGGCGATGCGGTGATCCTCGCAACCGGAGGTTACGGCAACGTCTACCATCTATCGACGAACGCGCGCGGGTCCAATGCTACCGCGATCTGGCGTGCGCATCGCAGGGGCGCCGGCTTCGCGAATCCGTGCTTCACGCAGATCCACCCTACCTGCATCCCGGCGAGCGGCCCCCACCAGTCGAAGCTGACGCTGATGAGCGAATCGCTCCGCAACGACGGGCGAGTCTGGGTGCCGAAGCGCAAAGGGGACCGGCGCGCTCCGTGCGACATCCCGGACGACGAGCGAGACTATTACCTCGAGCGGCGGTACCCGACTTACGGCAACCTGGCACCTCGGGACATCGCCTCGCGCGCGGCGAAGGAGATCTGCGACGAGGGAATGGGCGTGGGTCCGGGCGGACGTGGCGTCTACCTCGATCTCGACGAGGCGCTGCGCCGTATCGGCAAGAGTGCAATCCGCGAGCGCTACGGAAACCTGCTTGAGATGTACGAGCGGATCACTGGCGAGGATCCATACCGCGTGCCGATGCGAATCTACCCGGCGGTCCACTACACCATGGGCGGCCTCTGGGTGGACTACGATCTGCGGAGCACGCTTGCGGGACTGTACGTTCTTGGCGAGGCCAACTTCTCCGACCACGGGGCAAACCGCCTGGGCGCGAGCGCCCTCATGCAGGGGCTCGCCGATGGATACTTCATCGTTCCGAACACGATCGCCGCCGGGTTGGCGCGCGCCGGGCCATCACCCCTCGACCCGGAGCACCCGGCGTTCCGAGATGCGGAGCGCGGCGCCAGGGCGAAGCTCGATCGCCTCATCGCCTCGCGAGGCACGCGGACCGTGGAGGATCACTTCCGGGAGCTCGGCGCCCTCCTCTGGGAGCACTGTGGCATGGCACGCAGCGAGCGCGGGCTCTCGGCGGCGCTCGAGCGGATCCCCGTGCTGCGGAGCGAGTTCGAACGCGATCTCCGGCTACCCGATACCGGGGCAACACTGAACGAGTCGCTGGAGCGCGCCGGGCACCTCGCTGACTACTACGAGCTCGCGGAGCTGATGTGCCGCGACGCGCTCGAGCGAGACGAATCCTGCGGCGCGCATTTCCGGGAGGAGCACCAGACACCCGACGGCGAGGCGCGACGCGACGACCAACACTTCGCCCACGTCGCGGTGTGGGAGCACCAGGACGGGGGCAGGCCACCGCTCCTCCACAAGGAGCCGCTCTCGTTCGAGGCGGTCCCCCCCTCCACCAGGACCTACAAGTGAGAACGGGCCCCAAGCGGTGGGTGGGGAGCCTGAAGACAGGCAAAGGGCCGCGTGGATTGCGGAAACGGAGCGTTCGCTTCCGCCTGCTCATGGGGCGCCAGGCGCGCTGCGACGCGACACGCTTTTCGGGAGAAAGGGGCTCGACGTGAACTTCGTTTTACAGCTCTGGAGGCAGAAGAACCCTCGTGCCGAGGGGGCCTTCAGCCGTTACGAGGTCGGGGGGATCACGCCCGACATGTCCTTTCTGGAGATGCTCGACACCCTGAACGAGCAGCTCGCGTCCAAAGGAGAAGCGCCAGTCGCCTTCGAGAGCGACTGCCGCGAGGGGATCTGCGGCTCGTGCGGCGTCATGATCAACGGCGCGGCGCACGGCCCCATCGGGGGTACGACGGTCTGTCAGCTCTACATGCGTCACTTCTCCGATGGTGAGGAGCTCGTGATCGAGCCGTGGCGAGCGCGGGCGTTCCCGGTGCTCAGGGACCTGATCGTGGACCGGAGCGCCTTCGATCGGATCATCTCCGCCGGCGGCTTCATCTCGGTTCCGACCGGGGCGGCCCCCGAGGCAAGCAGCGCGCTGGTCCCGAAACAAGGCGCTGACGCAGCGATGGACTCCGCGGCCTGCATCGGCTGTGGGGCTTGCGTCGCGGCCTGCCCCAATGCATCGGCGGCACTCTTTGTCGGGGCCAAGCTCTCTCATCTGGGCCTCTTGCCGCAGGGGCAGCCGGAGCGCGCGCGCCGGGCGCTCGCCATGGTGGCGCGGATGGACGACGAGGGCTTCGGCAACTGCAGTTGGCACGGGGAGTGCCAGGCGGCGTGCCCCAAATCCATCAGCATCGACACCATTGCGCGCACGAGCCGTGACTGGAGCCGGGCGAAGCTGGCCGCCGGGCGGCGGTCCACGCCCGACCGCACCAACGACTCCGTGAGCGAACCGTAATGGTGAAACGGTGCAGCGCTTCCGGCGCTTCGAAAGAGGGGGTTACACCCGACGCCGTGCGCGACTTTCGAACGCGGCTCACCGCGGGAGAAGAGGTCGTCGATCCCGAGACCTGGGCGGGCTCTCTCCCCGCCGCCTTCGGGATCGCGCCACGGGTACGGATTGGCGCGAACCGCTGGTTCAACCTGCTCTGGATGATCCCGCTCGGCTTCGTGGCCTTGATCGCGGCGATCTCCGTGGCGAAGGAGCTCCGCACGATGCCGGAGGTCCAGCAGTTCATCCTCCGACACCCGGGGACCGGCTTCGCCACCCGCTTCGCCACCGCGATGCCGGTCTGGCTGCGCGTTCAGCACTTCTTGAACTTGTTCTTCCTGCTCTTCATCATCCGGTCTGGGCTGCAGATCCTGGCCGACCATCCCCGGCTGTATTGGACGCGGCACTCGACGCCCGGGCGAGAGTGGCTCCGCATGCAGAAGAAGGTGCCTGACGTCCCGCTCTGGACCGCCAAACAGGACTCCATCACCCTGCCGAAACACCTCGGGCTGCCGGGCATCCGCCATTCTATTGGGCTGGCACGCTGGTGGCACCTCGGCGTCGACATGCTCTGGCTCGCCAACGGGATCGTCTTCTACGTCCTCTTGTTTTCGACGGGAGAATGGCGTCGGCTCGTCCCGACGAACTGGCAGGTCTTCCCCGATGCCGCGTCGGTCCTCCTCCAGTACCTGTCCCTCGATTGGCCTGTCGACAACGGCTGGGCCGCATACAACGGGCTGCAGGCCATCGCCTATTTCATCACCGTCTTCGTGGCCGCGCCGCTCGCCCTCGTGACCGGGCTGGGCATGTCACCCGCGCTCTCCACCCGGTTCAGGCGCGTCAGCAAGCGGCTCAGCATCCAGATGGCTCGCTCGCTGCACTTCCTCGTCCTCTGCTGGTTCCTCCTCTTCATCGTCGTTCACGTCACCCTGGTCTTCACGACCGGCGCGCTGCGGAACTTGAACCACATCTACGCGGGGGTCGACAGCGGCGACTGGGTCGGGTTCGGAATGTTCGCGGCGTCGATGGTGGTGGTCACGGTCGCTTGGGTCGCCGCGACCCCCGTGACCCTGCGACATCCGCGCTGGGTGCAGCGGCTCGGCTTCGCCCTGATCGGCCCGGTGCAGCGACTGTTCGAGCATGCGGATGCGAAACCCGGCGAATACTCGGAGAGCGATATCTCCCCGTACTTCTGGCACAACGGCAAGTATCCCGAGTCGGCCGAGTACCGGGCACTCTTCAATGGCCAGTTCGCGAGCTATCGGCTCCGGGTCGGCGGACTCGTCGAGAAGCCGGTCGAGTTGAGTCTGGCCGAGCTGCGCGCCCTGCCGTACCACGAGCAGATCACCCAACACTTCTGCATCCAGGGATGGTCGGGCGTCGCCAGATGGGGTGGCGTCTCGATGCAGACCGTCCTCGACCTGGTCAAGCCCAAGCCGGAAGCGAAGTGGGTGGTGTTCTATTCGCTCGGCGACGGTCCGGACCAGGGCCTCTACTACGACGCGCACCCCATCAAGCAGATGAGCTACCACCTGACGATGCTGGCCTACGACATGAACGGCCAACCACTGTCTTACGGTCACGGGGCGCCGCTTCGCCTTCGCAACGAGGTCCAGCTCGGCTTCAAGCAGGTGAAGTGGATCGCCGGCATCGAGTTCGTAGCCGACTACTCCGAGGTCGGCGGCGGGCAGGGCGGCTACAACGAAGACCACGAGTTCTTCGGGTATCGGCAGTCGATCTGACAAGCCGGGCCCCCCGCTGCTACCCGTGCGACGGTCCGAACACCGCAAGACCCGGCCGGAAACGACGAAGGGCCCGGGATTATTGGGAAAAATCCCCAACAATCCCGGGCCCTTGTCTCTGCGCGCGATGCAGGATTCGAACCTGCGGCCTTTGGCTCCGGAGGCCAACGCTCTATCCAGCTGAGCTAATCGCGCAGAACCGCTTTCCGGTGTGGGAGGAGTAACCGAAGTCCCCAGACGACGCAAGCACGCAATCCTGACCTGCCGTGGACTAGACCCGGGGACATGAACCGCGCTCCCCTGCTATCCGCCTGTCTCCTCGCCGCCTGCCTGGCCTGCACGGAGTCACCCCGGACGCCCGCGGCGTCCCCCGCCCCGAGCCCGACCATGCCCACCCCGCCCAAGCCCGCCCCTCCCCCTGCCCCGCCTGCCTCCAAGCCGAGCGCCCCGGCCGCGGCGGCGTGCTCGGCGAGCCGGCTGAGCCCCATCCCCAAGCCCACCGCCACGCCCCTGCCCCCGGCCGTGGCGTCCATGCGCGAGCGCATCATCAAGGCCGCCGTGGCGTGCGACTACGCGGGGCTCCAGAAGCTGGGCGACGAGAAGGGCAAGAGCGTGCGCTTCTCCTACGACCCCGACCAGGACATGGCCACCACCTGGCGCATCCAGGAGGAGTGGAAGGACAGCCCGCAGCCAGTGCTGGCGCGGCTGGTCCACGTCCTCAACCTCCCCTTCTACCAGGAGGGCAACCTCTACTGGTGGCCCACCGCCTTCCGCGAGGGCGCCACCGACGCGGACTTCGCCCTGCTCAAGGGCATCTATCCGGACGAGATGATCGCCGACATGCGCAAGGAGAAGAGCTACATCGGCATGCGCGTGGGCATCTCCGTGGACGGCGACTGGCAGGCCGCCATCCAGGGCGACTGACTTCGCCCCCGGTCAGTCGCCGGTGACGAAGCGAGCGACAGCCTCCTGGACCTCCGCGTCGCCCATCATCGCGACGTGGTCCGCCCGCGTCTCCAGCCGGTCCACGTGGAGCGGCTGCGGCGGCAGGGCCCGCGCCGTCAGAACCGAACCGTCTCCGTCCGCGAGCACCGGATCCTCGAACGTGGGCTTCCCGCCGATGATCCGGAACGACTTGATCAACGGGTGCCCCACGCCCACCACCGCCAGCGTGCGGAAGGGCGGCGGAGGCCCGTCGTTCTCGGAGAGGGCCCGCGCCAGCTCCGAGCGCGCCGCCAGCATGCGCTCCAGCCACTGGCGATACGCGGGCAGCGGTTGCACCGCCGGGTCCTGGAACACGCCCCACCCGCCTTCGACCCACGCGTCCGGGCGGTAGGCATCGAACGTCACCGGCTGGCCGCTCGCGTCCACGAAGAAGTCGCTCTGCGCGGGCAGGAGATGGAACGCGGACGCGAAGGTGAAGAGCGCCTCCGGTGACAGGAGCGCCCGGTTGCGCCCCACCGGCGTGCCCAGGGTGAAGTCGTCGAACATGCCCGGCGCGCCCCGGAACGGCGTGCCCAGGAACACCACGCGCTTCACGTGGCGGGCGCCCGCCCACGTGGGCTCGCCCGTGTCGTCGCCAGTGCCGTAGCGCAGGCAGTGCAGCGTGACGAGCCCGCCCATGCTGTGCGCCACCAGGTTCACCTTCACCCGGCCGCCCCGCGCCTCCGCGAGCGAGTCCAGCAGCGCGCACAGCCGCTTCGCCGTCACGCGGTTGTCCTGCCGCCAGTCGTAGTCGAAGACGACGAAGCCCGGCAGCCGCTCGCGCCCGAACTCCAGGAAGCCCTTGTAGACGTCGTAGCGCGCCACCCACGGCAGCACCGTGAAGCGCGTCACCGGCCCGTCCGCTTCGAGCGGCCCGAAGCCCGGCGCCGCCCGCTGTCCGGGAAACGGCAGCGCCAGCGAACGCTCACCGCGCGTCAGCACGTCGCCCACGGACACCCAGGCCCGCTCGCGCTCGCCCTCCGCCGTCGCGAGGAACGACCCGCGGTACCCATGGATGAAGACCGTCACCTCCTCGCCCGTGGGCGGCGGCAACGCGACGCGGGACGCCGTGCAGGCGCTCAGCAATACCAGGGACGCAATCGGGAAGAGGCGCATGCGCCGCACCGTCCACTTCGCGGGCCCTCCACGCAAGGCCTCCGGCATCACCGGCCCGCACTCCGCCTCCCGGGCGCGCCGGGACCCGGCCGGGTCAGAACCGCCCTCCAGGACAGGTGTGGATTCAAGGCAACCCGGCTTGCATGCGAGGGCCGGACCCGTGCAAAAGGCACGGCCCACGCCCGGTGCGGGTCAAGGGGGTTCAAGCCATGGATGAAGTCGTCGTTCAATTGAAGGCACTTGCCCTGACCGAGGCGCTCCCGCTGCTGCTCAAGGTCATCGGGGCGCTGTTCATCTGGTTCATCGGGCGGACGGTCATCGCCGGCTTCCGCAAGGTGCTGGACATGGCCCTGCAGCGGCGGCAGTTGGACGCCACGCTGATCCGCTACGTCGGCTCGCTGTTCACCGGCACGCTCACGTTGATGCTGATCGTCGGCATCCTGGGGCTGATGGGCGTGGAAACCACGTCCTTCGCCGCGTTGATCGCCGCCGCGGGCATCGCCATCGGCGCGGCCTGGTCCGGGCTGCTGGCCAACTTCGCCGCGGGCGTCTTCCTGCTGGTGCTGCGCCCCTTCCGCGTGGGCGAGGAGATCGAAGCTGGCGGCGTGGTGGGCATCGTCCAGGAGATCGGCCTGTTCGTCACCACGATGGACACGTCGGACAACGTGCGGATCTCCGTGGGCAACAACCAGATGTTCAGCGACAACATCATCAACTACAGCCACCACCCGTACCGCAAGATGACGGTCAAGGTACCGCTGGTGCACGGCGTGGACGTGCGGGTGCTTCAGCACGCCCTGGTGGAGCGCATGGCCACGGTGAAGGGCGTCCAGGAGAAGCCCGTGCCGCAGGTGGAGATCGCGGAGTTCACGCTCCAGGGCCCCGTCCTGGCGGTGTGCATCTTCTGCAAGCCCACCGAGTACAACGACACGCAGGCCAACGTCGGGGACGCCATCGCGGAGATCCTCCAGGCCGTGGGCTACACCGTGCCCGCGCTGGCCGTGCTGGCCGCGCCGCCGCCCGTGGCGAAGGCAGGCTGAAACGCAGTCGATGAGCGGTGGAGAGCAGGCCCACCCCGGGCCTGCTCCCCCTCCATGCGGGAGGACGACCCCGCGAGCAGGCTCCCCTCTGAGCGACACCGTGAGTCCTTCCGGTGATGAGTTCGGGGATGCCGTCTCTTCCCATAAATACTCGAATTCACTCGGACTTCCGGCTGGGCGCCCCCATGACAGCCTGGTTGCCCACGGAATAGCGTGGCCAGTGTGGATTCGACCCACCCTCTGCTTCTCGCGAGAGAGCGGCTCAGGGGGGCATTCCGGAATCAACAGCAAGTCTGACTGCTCGTGAGTGCCACTGCCCCGGATGGCGCTCGCGATGGCGTCCCCGAGCGCGGAGTACACGAGATGAGCCAGGAGCTGTCGAAGCGGATCGCGAACCTCTCACCGGAGAAGCGCGCGGAGCTGCTCAAGAAGATGGCCGCGCAGAAGGCCATCGGCGGCAACTCCGCGCAGGGCCTCATCCCGGTGCAGGACCGCTCGCGTCCCCTGCCCCTCTCCTTCGCCCAGCAGCGCCTCTGGTTCATGGATCAGTTGAGGCCCGGCACCAGCCTCTACAACGTGCCCATGGCGGTGCGCCTGGAGGGCGTGCTCGACGCGGCCGTGCTGGAGCGCGCGTTGCGCGAAGTGGTGCGCCGGCATGAGGTGCTCCGCACCACCTTCCGCGAGGACGCCTCCGGCCCCGTGCAGGTGGTGTCTCCGGAGCCGGTGCTCACGCTGGAGCACCGCGACCTCCAGGACTCGCCGCCGGACGAAGCCTGGCGACTGGCGCGTGAAGCCGCGGCCCAGCCCTTCGACCTCGCGAAGGGCCCGCTGCTGCGCGCGCTGCTGCTGACGTCGGCGCCGGGAGAGCACCTGCTCGTCGTGGTGGTGCACCACATCGTCTCCGATGGTTGGTCCATGACGCTGCTGGTGCGTGAGGTGGCGCTGCTCTACGGCGCCTTCGCGCGAGGCCAGGCAGTGCCCCTGCCCCCGCTGGGCATTCAGTACGCCGACTTCGGCGTCTGGCAGCGCGAGTGGATGCAGGGGCCTCGGCTGGAGAAGCAGCTCGATTACTGGAAGCGGCAGTTGGCCGGAGTGCCCTCCGCGCTGGAGCTGCCCACGGACTTCCCCCGCCCCGCGGCCCGCAGCGGCCAGGGCGCCCGGCATGAACTCCTGCTGTCGCGTGAGCTGACGGACGCGCTGAGGGCCCTGGCGCAGCAGGAGGGCGCCTCGCTCTACATGGTGCTGCTGACGGGCTGGCAGGTGCTGCTGTCGCGCTACGCGGGGCAGGAGGACGTGACGGTGGGCTCGCCGGTGGCGGGCCGGACGCGTGGCGAGGTGGAGGGCCTCATCGGCCTGTTCGTCAACACGGTGGCGCTGCGCACGCAGGTGGAGCCCTCCACGTCCTTCCGCGCGCTGCTGCACCAGGTGCGAGAGACGGTGCTCGCGGCCCATGAGCACCAGGAGTTCCCCTTCGAGCGGCTGGTGGAGGAGCTGCGCCCGGAGCGCACCCAGGGGCGCACGCCGTTCTTCCAGGTGATGCTCACGCTCCAGGCCTCCTTCCGCGGCGCGGCGTCCGTGGAGGGCGTGAAGCTGGAGGCGATGGAGCTGGACACGCTCACGTCGAAGTTCGACCTGTTGCTCCAGGTGCTGGAGACGGAAGCGGGCCTCAAGGGCTTCCTCGAGTACGACACCGACCTCTTCGCCGCGCCCACGATGGCGCGCATGGCGGAGCACCTGCGCGTGCTCCTGGAGGGCGCCGTCCGCCGTCCGGGCGAGGCCGTCTCCCGCCTGCCGCTGCTCACCGACGCCGAGCGCCACGAGGTGCTCCTCGCCTGGCAGCCGCCCCGCCCCGCCCCGCTGCCGTGGAGCACCCAGCACGGCGCCTTCGAAGCCCAGGTGGACCTCACGCCGGACGCGGTCGCCGTCACCTTCGGGGACGAGTCGCTCACGTACGCGCAACTGGAGGCCCGAGCGTCGCGCCTGGCGCGGCACCTGCGCCGGCTGGGCGTGGGCACTGAGGCGCGGGTGGGCCTGTGCGTGGAGCGTTCGCTCGACATGCTGGTGGCGGTGCTCGCCGTGCTGAAGGCCGGGGGCACCTACGTGCCGCTGGACCCGGCGTTTCCCACGGAGCGCCTGGCCTACATGGAGGAAGCGAGCGGGATGCCGGTGCTGGTGTCGCAGCGCTCGCTGGAGTCCCTCCTGCCGCCGCACTCGGCGCGCGTGGTGCTGCTGGACGGAGACGCGGAGGCCATCGCGTCGGAGGACGGCTCGCCGCTGCGCGACGCGGCGCCGCCGGAGGCCGTGGCGTACGTGCTCTTCACGTCCGGCAGCACCGGCCGTCCCAAGGGCGTGCAGGTGCCGCACGCCGCGGTGGCGCGCTTCCTGGCGGCGCTGCGCGAGACGATCGGCATGTCCTCGAAGGACGTGCTGGTGGCCGTCACCACGCTGTCGTTCGACATCGCGGTGCTGGAGCTGTTCCTCCCGCTGTCGGTGGGCGGGCAGGTCGTCATCGCGTCGCGGGACATCGCCGTGGACGGCTCGCGGTTGGGGGGCCTGCTGCGGCAGTGCGGGGCGACGGTGCTCCAGGCGACACCCAGCACCTGGCGGCTGCTGCTGGAGACGGACTGGCAGGGGCCCGGGCTGACGGCGCTCACCGGCGGCGAGGCCCTGCCGCGCGAGCTGGCCGAGTCGCTGTTCCAGCGCTGCCGCGTGCTGTGGAACGTGTATGGCCCCACGGAGACGACGGTGTGGTCCACCGCGCACGCGGTGGCCTCGGGGACGGGCAGCGTGCCGATTGGCCGGCCCATCTCCGGCACGCAGGTGTACGTGCTGGACAGCGGGCTGAACCCGGTGCCGCGCGGCGTGCCGGGCGAGCTGTTCATCGGCGGAGAGGGCGTCACCCGCGGCTACCTCCACCGGCCGGACCTCACGGCGGAGCGCTTCCTCCCGGACGCGTACGGCGGGGCGCCGGGCCTGCGCGTGTACCGCACGGGCGACCGCGTGCGGTGGGCCGCGGATGGCGTGCTGGAGTACCTCAACCGCGTCGACACCCAGGTGAAGCTGCGCGGCTACCGCATCGAACTGGGAGAGATTGAAGCGGTGCTGAGCCAGGCCCCGGGCGTGCGCGACGCCGCCGTGGTGGTGCGAGGCAGCGGGGCCGACGCGCGGCTCGTGGGTTACGTGGTGGCGCGGCCCGGGCAGACGCTGGAGTCGCAGGCCCTGCGCGCGCTCATGAAGGAGCGGCTGCCCGAGTACATGGTGCCGTCCTCGCTGGTCGTGCTGGACGCGATGCCCCTGACGCCCAACGGAAAGGTGGACCGCAAGGCCCTGCCCGTGCCGGACGTGTCCACGGAAGCCGCGCGCGAGTTCGTCGCGCCGCGCACGCCCATGGAGGCGCAGGTCGCGGAGCTCTACGCGTCGCTGCTCCAGGTACAGCGGGTGGGCGCCACCGACAGCTTCTTCGAGCTGGGCGGGCACTCGCTGCTGGCCACGCGGCTGACGTCGCGGTTGCGCACGGCGTACCAGGTGGACCTGCCCCTGCAGGCGTTGTTCGAGTCCCCCACCGTGGCGGAGCTGGCGGCGCGCATCGCGGCCTCGGCGAAAGATGCACGCTTCGAGGGTCCGCCCCCGGTGGTGCCGGTGCCGCGCACCCAGAAGCTGCCCGCGTCCTTCGCGCAGCAGCGCCTCTGGGTGCTGGAGCAGTTGGACCCGGGCTCGGCCGCGTACAACATGCCGTTCTCGCTGCGGCTGACCGGGGCGCTGAACCTGGAGGCCCTGCGCCGAGCCCTGGAGCTGGTGGTGCACCGGCATGAGGCGCTGCGCACCACCCTGCGAGGGGACGTCGGCACGCCCGTGCAGGTCATCGCTCCGCCCGAGCCGCTGGTGTTGCCGGTGGTGGACCTGCGCGCCCTTTCACCGGAGCAGCGCGACGCGGAGGTGAAGCGGCGCTCGGAGCTGGAGGTGCGGCTTCCGTTCAACCTGGAGGCGGGGCCGCTGCTGCGCGTGTCGGCGCTGGTGCTGGATGCGCAAGAGCACCTGCTGCTGCTGACCGTCCACCACGCCGTCTTCGACGGCTGGTCCATGAGCATCCTGATGCGGGAGCTGTCGGAGTCCTACCGGGCCCTGGTGGCGGGGACACACCCCGTCCTGCCCGCGCTGCCCTTCCAGTACGCGGACTTCGCGGTGTGGCAGCGCCAGTGGTTGTCGGGCGCGGAGAAGGAGCGGCAGCTCGACTGGTGGTGCCAGCAGCTCGAGGGAATGCCGTCCGTGCTGGAGTTGCCCACCGACCGTCCGCGAGGCCTCCGCAAGGCGCACCCCGGCGCCCTGATGCAGGTCGCGTTCCCCCTGGAGCTGACGCGGGCCGTGGAGGCCCTCTGCGTGCGTGAGGGCATCACGCCGTTCATGTTCCTGCTCGGCGCGCTCCAGGTGTTGATCGGGCGGTACTCCGGCCAGGACGACGTGAGCATCGGGTCCTCCGTGGCGGGCCGGAATGACGCGCAGTTGGAGGGACTGCTCGGGTTCTTCATCAACACGCTCGTGCTGCGCACCCGGATGGGAGGAGAGCCGACCGTGCGGGAGCTGCTGGGCCGCGTGCGCACCACCACGCTGGGGGTGCTCGCGAACCAGCACGTGCCGTTCGAGGAGCTCCAGCCGATGCGCGACCTGCGCGGGTCGCCGTTGTTCAACGTGCTGTTCCTCATGCAGAACATCCCGGAGGTGGACCTCTCGCTCGCGGGCGTGAAGGTGCGGGTCGAGGAGCGCATGGGCGCCTCCGCGAAGTTCGAACTCACGCTATCGCTCACGCGGAGCGAGTCCGGCTTCACGGGAGAGCTGGAGTACGACACCGACCTCTTCGACAGGTCGACCGTCGCGCGGATGATGCGGCACCTGCGGCTGCTCGTGGAGGGCTTCGTCGCGCATCCGGATCAGCGCGTGTCGTCGCTGCGGTTGCTCGAGGGGGAGGAGCGGCAGCAGGTGCTGGTGGAGTGGAACGCGACGCATGCGCCCTTCCCCGAAGCGTGCATGCATTCACTCTTCGAGGCACAGGTGCGCCGTGCTCCGGACGCGGTGGCCGCCGTCTTCGAGGGGACGCACCTGACGTATGCGCAGTTGGACGCGCGCGCCAATCAGCTCGCCCATGCCCTGCGCCGTCGGGGCGTGGGCCCTGAGGTCCGCGTCGCGCTCAGCGTCGAGCGTTCTCTCGACGTCGTTGTCGGGTTGCTTGGCATCCTGAAGGCCGGTGGCGCCTGGGTACCGGTGGATCCGCTCCTGCCTCGGGAGCGCCTGGCCTTCATGCTGGAGGACAGCGCGGCCCAGGTGCTCGTCACCCAGCA
>NZ_JAIQDE010000032.1 GCF_020037015.1 Corallococcus sp. AS-1-6
GGGCTTCTTCTTGCGATGTCACCCCACCTCTATGCGGCTCGTAGGACTGCTTATTCCGCGCAGACCTCCTGTCGGACTGGTTTCCTCCGCCCCGGTGGCGAGGGAGCCGCTGGGCCGTGGTCCTCCAAACTTGTCCGACTGTCGGACTGGTTTCCTCCGCCCCGGTGGCGAGGGAGCCGCTGGGCATCAGTCCTCAAAACGGGTCCGACTTCCGGACTGGGTTCTGCTGCTTGGATGGGATGAGAGCCGTCGGGCAGTGGTCGCTCAAACTTGTCCGACTGTCGGACAGGTTCGTGCGCGGCGCCTCGGACGTGCACGCTGGGCTGCTCCATTGCAGGGTTCTCACGTTCTCATTCATGGGGACGGCGCTGATGGCTGATGGATTGGCTCCTCTGCATCCAATTTCTTCAGGCTTGCACCGTGTGGCTTCGGTGCTCCTTCGGCCCGTGAGTCCGTGCCGGGCGGCGCTCGCGGTTCGGAGATGGCACCTTGCGCGGTGCCCTTTCGTCCGTGGTCCCTTTCAGCTCATGCTCCCGCGGTGCGGCGTTGAGGCTCCTTGGCGCGTTGTGCCAGGGCTCGCTCCACGGCCTCGGCGCTTGCCAGGGATGCGTCCGCGAGCATGCCCTCCGCTCCCACCCAATCGCCCACCCGGTACAGCCCGCTCACGTGTGGCACCTCCACCGAGGGGCGCCCTGACAGTCCGCCGTTCGTGGCTCTGGGCAGCCCGGCGCTGACGGTGAGCGATGGACGGAACCGCCGCGCGACCACCTTCTCCCGCCAGCCCGGCTGGAGCGCGTCCATCACGGCGTCCAACGACGCCTCGCTCGCCTCCGTGTCCGCGCCGCCCAGGTACTTCGCCACGTGCACCATCGCGCCCCCCTCCGGGGCCAGCTTCGCGGAGGCCGAGTGCACCGACGCGTACCAGGGCCCATCCAGTCCCAGCGCGAACAACGCATCCGGCCTCGGCAGGGCCGACAGCCCCAGCTCCAGCGTCGCCGCCTGGATGGGCACCGCCTCCCGCGCCTCCCGCGCGAGCACCGCGTCCCCCGGCACCAGCGCCGCCACGTCCGCGGGGCTCCCCGCCATCACCACCGCGTCCGCGCCGTGCACCGTGCCGTCCGCGAGCCGCACGCCTTCGACCCGCTTGCCGCCTTCCTGGAGGACGACGGCCTCCACCCGTGCGGACAGCTCCAGCCGGGCCCCTGCCTCGCGGCACAGCCGCTCCACCGCATCCACCAACGTGCTCCACCCTCCGTCCACGTACAGCACGTTCGCGGCGGTCGCGCACTGGAGCTGCTTCAGCCCCGCCTCCGCGCTGAGCGCCTCGAAGTCCGCGCAGTACGAGGACACGCGGATCAGCGCCCCGACGAGCGCACGGCCGTCCTTTCGCGTCAGGCGCGTCTCCAACCACTCCCGCATCGACATGGCGCCCAACGGCCGCGTGTCGATTCGAGCCAGCCCCGCCAACAGCTTCGCCACCTCCAGCTTCGAAGCGACCGACAGCACGTCCGTCGTCATCAGCGTCACTGCGCCCCGAGGCAGCGTGTGCAGGCGGCCGGCAACCAGCGCATGGGAGCCCGTCTGATTCGGAACGCCTCCCGTGGGCCTCACCCCCAGGCGCTCCAGCACCCGAAACGCCGCGCCCGCCCGGTACAGGGCATGCGGGCCCAGGTTGAAGCGGAAGCCGTCCACCTCCGTCGTCCGCGCCCGCCCTCCCAGGTGCTTGGAGCGCTCGTACACCGTCACCTCACAGCCGCCTCGCGCGAGCAGCGCCGCCGCCGTGAGGCCGCCCAGCCCCCCGCCCACCACGGCCACCTTCTTCGCCTGCATGTCCGTCCTCCATCCCGGCGCCCGGCGCATTCCGGGCATCCACCGGCCACCACGAACGAGGACGAATAATGGTTACAGCGCCGGCCTCATCCGGCGCCCGGCGCATTCCGGGCATCCAACGGCCACCTCGAACGAGGACGAATAATGGTTACAGCGCCGGCCTCATCCGGCGCCCCGGTCGACCGGGAGCCTCCAGCGCGCGAAGGAGCCCCTCGGTGTCTTGATGCTGGTCGCCTCCGGACGGCTTGCGTTCTGGACCGCCGTGCATTGCGCTGGAGCGTCTCCAAGCGTTCGCTTGTGCCCTTCCGGGATCCTTGCGCCCGACACTCGCTCGTAGCCAGACGGCAGCGACGGTCACTCCGGAGGCTTTCCGTGGGGAACAGCATCAACCCGCGCCTCGACGCCCGGATGCGCGAGCGCGACTTCGCGCCCATACACTGGGGACCATGATCGATCACACCGGCATTGGCGTCGCGGACGTCGCCCGCTCGGCGGTCTTCTACGACGCGGCGTTGGGAGCGCTCGGACTCCGCCGCGCCATGCAGCTCCCCGAGGACACCGGGGCGGACGGCGTTGGCTATGGCCGCGACTACCCTGTCTTCTGGATCGACCGCTTCCACCCCCACGGCGTGAAGCAACACACGGCCTTCGCCGCCACGAGCCGCGCCCAGGTCGATGCCTTCCACGCGGCCGCGGTGGCGGCGGGCGGAACCGACAACGGGGCGCCCGGGCTGCGCGGCGTCGAGACGGGCTATCCCGCCGGCTACTACGCTGCCTTCGTGCTGGACCCGGACGGAAACAACATCGAAGCGGTCTTCCGGGAGCGCTCCTGAGAGGGCCACACCCTGGCGGACTCAGTGCACGGCGCGCGCGAACTGCCCCGGCGTGATGCCGACGATGCGCTTGAAGTGCCGGTTGAGCTGACTCTGGTCACAGAGCCCGACCTGGAGGGCGACCTCCGCGGGCGCCAGCCCCTGTGACAACAACCGCTGAGCTCGCGAGACAC
This sequence comes from Corallococcus sp. AS-1-6, assembly GCF_020037015.1. Taxonomy (GTDB): domain Bacteria; phylum Myxococcota; class Myxococcia; order Myxococcales; family Myxococcaceae; genus Corallococcus. The sequence continues at coordinate 2,837 of NZ_JAIQDE010000032.1, forward strand.
GCAGGTGGGTGAGGTACGCGTGCGGAGGCATGCCCAGCGCCTCGCGGAAGGCCCTGCACAGGTGGAACCGGTTCCAGCCCACCTGATGGGCCAGCGACTCCAGGGTGATGCCCCCTGGAATGGCTTCGTGCAGCGCCTCCACCACGCGCCGGATGGGCCAGCGGTAGCGCCGCTCCGACGCGCCTGAACGCTCCAGACACCCGACCAACGAGGAGAGCGCTTCGGCCAGGGCCGTCTGGAGCGCGAGGGCGCTGGCGCGTCCCTCCAGCCCCCCATCCAGCACGGCGTGGAGGCGCACGAAGCCGGCCGCCTCGGGCTGTGACGTTTCGAACTGGAGCTGGCGAAGCCGGGCGGAGGCCGGCACGCCCAACGCCTCGCGGGCTTCGGTGACGAGCGGCTCGTCGAAGGCGATGACCTGGAAGCGGGCGGGTCCGTCGCGGCGCAGGTCCCGGTGCACCTCGCCCATCTGCTTGAGGTCGACCGTTCGGGGCGAGGAGGCGTGGACCCGGCCCCGCCCCCACCACTCCGCGTGCCCCCGCTGCGTCAGCATCACGGAGAACCGCTCCTTCACGGAGCGCAGCAGCCGCCCGTCGGTCCGGTAGCGCACCAGCCGCAGGCCCGGCAGTTCCGGGAACAGGAAGGTCTGGATGGACAGGGGACCATCCACGACGGAGTGAGGGAGCGCGGTCACGGCTGGAGTCTAGGGACGGGCCTTGCCCCCGGCTTGGGCGAAATTGACCTGCACGGCATGCCAACAACGCCCAAGCCCGGAGCGCCACGGCATGGCTACGTCTTGCATCGCAGGCCCGGCCCTCCCCTCTTCCCTGGCCGGGCAGGAAGGCATCATGTCAGGCATCCAGGACAAGGTCATCGCCATCACCGGAGCCAGCAGCGGCATTGGCGAAGCGGCGGCACTGCTGCTCGCCGGGCGTGGAGCGAAGGTCGTCCTCGGCGCGCGCCGGCTGGAGCGGCTGGGACCGGTGGTGGAGCGCATCACGAAGGCGGGAGGCGAGGCCCTCTCCGCGCGGATCGACGTGAGACGGCGCGAGGACGTCTCCGGGCTCGTCCTCCTGGCGTGCGAGCGGTTCGGCAGGCTGGATGTGCTCATCAACAACGCGGGCAGCCTGGCGACCTCTCCGCTGGACGACCTGCGCGTCGACGACTGGGAGGAGCTGATCGACACCAACATCAAGGGCGTGCTGTACGGCATCGCCGCGGCGCTGCCCGTCTTCCGCGAGCAGGGCTTCGGGCACTTCATCAACACCGCGTCGACGTCCGCGCACCGGATCGTTCCCGGTCAGGCGGTCTACGCCGGGACGAAGTTCGCCGTGCGCGCCATCTCCGAAGGGCTGCGCCAGGAGGCGGGCCCCAGGCTGCGGGTGACGGTCATCTCCCCCGGGATGACCCGGACGAACTTCCTGGAGCACGTGAAGAATCCAGAGCTCCGGACCCGGTTCGAGGAGGTCCGGGACAGGCTCGCGATCCCGCCGGATGCGATTGCCCGGGCCATGGCCTACGCCATCGAGCAGCCCGCCGACGTGGACGTGGGCGAGGTGATTGTCCGTCCCACGGCGCAGGACTGAGCGGGCGAGGCGCCGAGTCCCTCGCAGGGCGTGTCCGGCGCACGCCCGGCCCGCGCGAGCAACGCGGCTCCACCCCGGGGGAACGGCGGCTCGGGGCTCGCGTGTTTCACGGGCTGGAGGGACCGTGGCTCGCATGGAGTGCACGCGCGCAGGGCCGAACACGGATGTGCTCTTCCGCTTCCTGGTCCAGAGCGCGAAGGACCGCGCCATCTTCGGCATCGACCTGCAAGGACACATCCTCAGTTGGAACCCGGGCGCCGAGCACATCAAGGGCTGGCGCGCCGAAGAGGTCATGGGCCAGCACTTCCGCATGCTCTTCCCCGAGGAGTACCGCCAACTGGGGCGCCCGGAAGAAGAGCTGAGGGAGGCCTTCGAGACAGGGCACTACCAGGGCGAGGAGCCCCGGCAGCGCAAGGACGGGAGCCTCTTCATCGCGGAGATCGACCTGTGGCTCCTGCGCAACGACGCGGGCCTGCCCTGCGGATTCGTGAAGGTCACGCAGGACGTCACCGGGCGCAAGCTGGCGGAGGAGGAGCGCGAGGCGCTGCTTGCCCGGGAGCGGGCAGCGCACGCGGAAGCGGAGAAGGAGCGCCGCAAGCTCTACGCCATCTTCGAGAAGGCCCCGGTGGGCATCGCCATCTTCCGGGGCCCCCACCACGTCATCCAGTTCGCCAACCCCGTCCAGTGCCACTTCTGGGAGCGCGGGAGCGAGGAGGTGCTCGGCAGACCCCTGGTGGAAGTGCTGCCGGAGGCCTGGGGGCCGTCCATCATCGCGAAGGCCTGCGACCCCGTCTTCCAGAAGGGAGAGCCCCGCGTCTTCACGGAGGAGCGCTTCGAGTTCCCCTGCCCGGACACGGGCGAGCGGGTGGAGCGCTACTTCAACTTCACGCACGTGCCCATGCGGGACCCGGACGGCGCCGTCGAGGGGTTCATGGGCGTGTCCTGGGACGCCACGGACGAGGTGAAGGCACACCAGCGCGCGGCTGTCCTGACCCGGCAGCTCCAGGACCGCGTCGACTTCGAGCAGCAACTCATCGGCATCGTCAGCCATGACCTGCGCACCCCGCTCAACGCCATCCACCTGACGGTGGGCGCCATGGCCCGCCGCGACGAGCTCGACGCGCGCACCGCCCAGTCCGTGCTGCGCATCCAGGCCGCCGTGCACCGCGCGGTGCGGCTCGTGGGAGACCTGCTCGACTTCACCCAGGCCCGGCTGGGCGCGGGCATCCCCATCGCGCCCCGGGCGTCGGACCTGCACCAGGTGGCCCGGCAGGTGTTGGACCAGGTGGATGCGGCGCACCCCGGCCGCACCCTGCGGGTGCAGGCGCGGGGCGACGCGACGGGAGTGTGGGACTCCGAGCGGATGGCCCAGGTGGTGCAGAACCTAGTCACCAACGCCCTCAAGTACAGCCCCGAGGCCAGCCCGGTGCAGGTGACGACCCGGGGCGAGGACGGGTGGGTGTCCCTGTCCGTCCACAACCAGGGCCCGCCCATCCCCCCACAAAAGCTGCCCGGCATCTTCGAGCCCCTGAAGCGCGCGACGTCGGAGGTGGACTCCACCGGCCGCAGCGTGGGCCTGGGGCTCTACATCGTGAAGCAACTGGTGGAGGCCCACGGCGGCACCGTCGAGGTCACCTCCACCCTCAGGGAAGGCACCACCTTCACCGTGCGCCTGCCCCGGCACGGGGCTTCACGCGGGCAGTGACCCCAGGAACGCCAGCAGGGCGGCGTTCACCTCCTCGGGGCGCTCCTGTTGGATCCAGTGGCCCGCGCCCGGAATGACGAGCACGTCCTGGAGCCGCGGCACCAGGGCCTTCATGGCGTCCAGCGGAGCGAAGGCGCGGCCGGGGTCCTTCTCCCCGGTGATGAAGAGGGCGGGCTGTGGGATGACGGCCGTCGCCAGCTCGGGCAACTCCTCCCAGTCGCGGTCCATGTTGCGGTAGCGATTGAGCCCGCCGCGAAAGCCGCTGTGCTCCAGCTCCTTCGCGTAGTGCGCGAGGTCCGCCTCCATGAGCCACGAGGGCAGCGCGTCCGGCGCCTGGAGGCCGGTGAGGAAGCCGTCACCCTTGTGGCGCGACCGCACGGCCTCCTCCTGCGTGTCGAAGCCGGCGGTGCCGCCCAGGGTGATGCGCAGCGTCCTCGGGATGTCCGCTTCGAGCTCCGCCTCGGCGACGCCCGGCTGTTGGAAGTAGAGGATGTAGAACCACGTGTCCCCGAACACGCGCCGGAAGAGCTGGGTGGGCGGCAGGGGCGTGCGGCCCAGGTGCGGCACGCTCATGCCCACGACGGCGCGGAAGCGGTCCGGGTGCAGCGCGGCGCAGTTCCACGCCATCGCCGAGCCCCAGTCGTGGCCCACCACCACCGCGGTCTTCTCCCCCAGCGCATCCAGCAGCCCCACGAAGTCCGCCAGAAGCTGCTTCATGCTGTAGGCCTCGATGGGCTCGGGCCGGTCGCTCTGGCCGTAGCCGCGAACGTCGGGCGCGACCGCGTGGTAGCCGGCGTCCGCGAGCGCGCGGAGCTGGTGGCGCCACGAGTACCCGGACTCCGGCCAGCCATGGAGCAGCAGGACCAGCGGGCCCTGGCCGGCCTCGGCGACGTGCAGGTGGATGCCATTCGTCGGGACGGTGCGGTGGGTGATGTCGGCCATGGGAGCGTTCTGCACGACGCTCCGCCCCCCTGCCATGCCCCGGGTGACGGTGGGTTCGGATGATGACGAAGGGCATCGGGGCGGTGACGGGAGTCACCAGGCCCGGGCCCCGGCGGCCCTTCGCGTTGCCCGTGAAATCCAGCGGTTGCCCGCGTCCGTCGGGCCGCTGGGGGCTGGCACACAGGCTGCTATGGGGTCCCGCATCGCTTCAACGAAATCCCCATCCCCTTCGAGGTCCCCCGCCATGGCCATCTCGCCCCTCCGCAGCCCCTCCGCTTCCATGTTCCGCATGCCGGTGCAGGACGCCGCCGCCCCTCGCGCCGCGGGCCGTCCGGGGGGCGTGGATGGGTTCTCCTCCGGCCAGAAGCCGGGCTCGCCGGGGCTCGCGGCGCTTCAGCAGGACGGCTTCGACGCCGGCTCCGGCAGCGGCGCGCAGTTGGGCAAGCTGCTGCAGGACACGCTGACGGCGCTGTCCTCCGTGGTGCATTTGGTGGCGCAGGCCGTGCCGGGCGCCGCGCAGGGGCTCCAGGGTGAGCAGGGCGCCCCGCGAAACAGGTGCGGCGCGGGTCCGCAGCCCTTCTCGGACAGCAGCTTCACGCCGCAGGACTCCAGCCGTCCTCCCGTGGCGCTCAACGGCAACACCGGCGTCGTGGGGCCCATGACTTCGTCCTCGAGCGGCGGTTCGAAGCTGGGCGGCAACCTGCCCCCGGGGCTGGAGAAGTTCCGGGGCGCCATCGAGTCCGCGTCCGCCAAGACGGGCGTGCCGGCGGAGATGCTGGCCGCGCAAATCTGGCAGGAGTCGCGCGGCAACCTGGAGGCCGTCTCCACCAACGGCGGCAACGGCCTGACGGACACGGGCCTGATGCAGGTCAACCCCAACACCTACGGGGAGCTGCAGGCGAAGCACCCGGAGCTCCAGGGCAAGGACCTCTCCGACCCGGAGACCAACATCCTGGCGGGCGCCTTCTACATGAAGGACATGAAGGAGCAGTTCGGCAGCGATGAGCTGGCCCTGCGCGCCTACAACTCCGGCCCCAACGGCGTGGACCGGAGCAACCCGGACGCCATCCCCGCCGGCACCGGCGACGCCACCTACGTGCAGAAGGTGAAGTCCTTCATGAACACGCTGGCCACCGGCCAGGGCACGCTGCCCGCGTAGGACGCCGCGCCCATGACACAGCCGTGACGGAAGGATGGACTCCCCCGGGGGAAAGCGGCGGAGCCTGCGTCTAGCTTCCCCCTCATGACCTCTTCCTCCTTCCGTCCGTTCGTGTTGGCCGCTGTCTCCTCCTCCGCGCTGGGCCTGGGCGCGTGCGCGGGAGGCACCGCCGCGACCCGCCCCGCGGAGTCCCTCTCCGTCCGGGAGCTGAACGTCGTCGACGAGCACGGCCAGACGCGCATCCGCATCGCGGCGCCGATGCCCGACCCCCAGGGCCTGAAGCGCGCCGTCACCGCCTACGGCCTCCAGTTCCTCAGTCCCACCGGGCAGGAGATTGGAGGACTGGCGATGATCGACTCCATTGACTTCCGCGGGCTCTGCTTCGACAGCACGGAGAGCTACGAGGCCATGTGCATGGGCCTGGAGAAGGAAAATCCCACCGTCACCTTCCGGAAGGACTGGAAGGAGCGCATCACGATGGGCGTGGTGGACGGCGTGGCGAGCATCGTCATCCACGACGCCCAGGGCACCCCGCGCCTCAAGCTGGAGGTGGACAAGGACGGCAAGACGCGGACCGTCGGCGTGACGCCCGCGCCGGCCGCGCCCTGAGCCCCGTCAGCGCGGCTGCGTCCCCGGGGCCGCCGGCAGGTGCACGCTGAAGCGCGCGCCGCCCAGCGGCCCGTCCTCCACCTGGAGGGTGCCGCCGTGCTGGGTGACGATGGCGTGCACGATGGAGAGCCCCAGCCCGCTGCCGCTCGCCTTCGTCGTGAAGAAGGGCTCGAAGAGCCTCCCCCGCGCCTCCAGCGGCACGCCGGGCCCGCTGTCGTCCACGAAGAGGGCCACCTCTTCGCCGCGCGCGCTCGCGCTGAAGCGCACCCGGCCTCCCGCAGGCGTCGCCTCCAGCGCGTTGAGCGCCAGGTTCAGCAGCACCTGGCGCAGGCGCTCCTCCTCGCCCCACACGTCCAACGCGCCCGGCGGCTCCACCTCCAGCGTCACGCCGCGCTGCTCGGCCTGCCAGGACAGGAGGCTGGCCACCCGCTCGAACAGCGGCGCCACCGCCACGACGTCCGACCTGAACTCGCGGGGGCGGGCGAACTGGAGGAAGTCCTCGAGGATGTGGTCCAGGCGGCGGATCTCATCCCGCACCAGCAGCAGCGGCTCCAGGAGCGGCCCCTGGACGGCCTCCTCCAGCCTGCGCACGCGCCGCTCCAGGACGGTGAGCTGCAGGGTGGCGGCGTTGAGGGGGTTGCGGATTTCATGCGTCAGGCCCGCGGTCAGCGTGCCCACCGCGGCCAGCTTCTCCGACACCTGCGCGCGCCGGGCCAGCGCCCGCTTCTCGCGGTGCAGCCGCACCTGGCGCAGCGCCTGCTCCAGGGTCACCAGCAGCTCCGGCGTGGCGCAGGGCTTGAGCAGATACGCGCACGCGCCCGCGTGCACCGCGGCCACCGCCGCCTCCAGCATGCCCAGGCCCGTGAGCAGCACCACCTCTCCGTCCGGCACCAGCGCCTTGAGCCGGGGGGCCAGCCACGAGCCCTCTCCGTCCGGCAGCCGGACGTCCACCAGCGCCACGTCGAAGCCCGCCGGCGCCCGCTCCAGCGCCCCCGCGCAGCTCGTCGCGCTGGAGACGACGTAGCCCTGGTCCTCCAGCAGCTCCTTCATGTTGTCCAGGAACGCCGCGTTGTCATCCACCACCAGCACCCGGGGACGCTCCCCCGCGCTCCCCGTCCCCGTCACGCGCGGTCTCCGTGCACATGCTCCAGCGCGGCGAGCAGCGCACCGGTGTCGAAGGGCTTGCGCACCCACCGGCCCTCGAAGTCCGGGGGCAGCGCTTCAGGGAAGGCCGTGACGACGAAGGGGGTGGTGCCGGGGAAGCGCTCCCGCACGCGGCGCAGCGCCTCGCCGTCGGGGCCGCCCGGCACGCGCAGGTCCACGAGCGCCGCGAAGGGGCGGACGGCCGCCAGCCCCGCCACGTCCGGCACCGAGCGCGCGACCACGGCCGTGAAGCCGCGCTCGCGCAGCACCTCCGTGAGGTTGTCCGCCAGGTGGACGTCGTCCTCCACCAGCATGACGAGCCCGTCGCGGCGGGCCCGCGTGAGCAGCTCCATCAGCGCGGGCACCGGCACCGGCTTGGGCAGCACCGCGAGCACGCCCTCCGCGCGCGCCCACGCGAGCTCGGCCTCCCCGGGGTGCGCGGTGACGACGATGGCCGCGAGCCCCGGGTCCCGCTGGCGCAGGTGGTGCACCAGCGCGGCGCCGCTCATCCCGGCCATGCACATGTCGGTGATGAGCACGTCGTAGCGCACCTCGCGCGCGGCCTGGAGCGCGGCCTCGCCCCGGTCCACCACGGTGGCCTGGTGGCCTTCGTCCTCCAGGATCTCCGCCAGGTTCTCCGCGAAGGCCCGGTTGTCATCCACCAACAGGAAGCGGCGCATCAGGACGGCTCCGGCGTCAGGGGAATCTCCACCACGAAGCGGGCCCCTCCCGGCCCGGCTCCGGCTTCGGCGGGAGCGTACGCGATGCCGCCGCCATGCCGTTCGAGGATGCGCCGCACGAGCGCCAGGCCCAGCCCCAGCCCGCGCGCCTTCGTGGTCATCAGCGGCTCGAAGACGCGCGCGCGGATGGCCGGATCCAGGCCCGGGCCGCTGTCCTCCAGCACCAGGCGGACCCGCCGCGCCCCGTCCTCCGGGACGTCCGCCGTCAGCCGCACCTCGCCTTCGCGCTCGCCCAGGGCCTGCACCGCGTTCTGCAGCAGGTTCACGAAGACCTGCCGCAGTTGCACCGCGTCCCCCTCCAGCGGGGGCAGGGCCTCCAGCCCCTCCTCGCGCACGCGCACCCGAGGGGGCGGCGCGACGGCCTCCAGCGCGGAGGCCCAGACCTCCGCGAGCCGCAGCGGCGCGCGGACCAGCGGGCGGGAGCGGATCATGTCCAGCAGGCTGGTGACGATGTGGTTGGCGACCTCCACCTGCTCCCCGATGCGCTCCAGGTGCTTGGTCACGCGCGCGTCGTCCTTCGCGGCGGGGCGGCCCTTGAGGATGAAGAGCGACGTCTCGATGACGCCCAGGGGGTTGCGCAGCTCGTGGCCGATGGAGCCCACGAGCTGCCCGAACGTCGCCAGCCGCTCGGCCCGGGCGGCCTGGGCCAGCAGGTCCTCGCGGTACGTGTGCAGCATGATGGCGATCTCCAGGTCGAGGATCTTCCCCAGCGCCCGGCCCAGGCGGGAGGCCCGGGCGGGGTCGCCGCGCAGCGCCTCCTCCATCACCGCCGTCAGCTCCTGGCGCAGCAGGTTCATGGCGCCGAACATGTAGTGCTGCGGCAGGTGGATGCGCACGTGCACCCGGCCGATGCGGCAGCGGCGCTCGAAGTAGGCCGCGTCCCACGGCCCCAGCAGCAGCGACCCCATCCAGTCCTGGAGCGTCACCTTGAGGTGCCCCACCCGGCTCTCGCCGCCCTCCAGCGCCTCGCGCGCCCCCGGGTGTTCCAGGATGCGCCGGTAGAAGACGTCCGCGATGCGCTCGAAGTGCGCGCAGGCGATGGGGTGCAGCTCCCGCAGGGCCTCCCCGTCGCTGGCGGTGAACCCCACGTAGTGCTGGAGCTCCTCCAGGATGTCTTCCGTCTCGCCTCCAGGTCCGGCTTCCATGGCGAATCCCTTCCCCGTGCGCGCGCCTACGACGCGGCCGGCTCCTCGTCCGGGCCGGCGCCACCGCCGCCGTATTCCTTGAGCTTGTATTGGATCTTCCGCACGCTGATGCCCAGCACCTCCGCGGCGCGCGTGGTGGAGCCCTGCACCATCTCCAGCGTGCGGAGGATGGCCTCGCGCTCGATGGCGGCGAGCGTCGCGCCGGGGATGAGCCGGTCGCCGCCCCCGGCGCTGGGGCGGGGGCCGCGCAGCACGGGCGGCAGGTCGTCCGCCGTGAGCTCTTCTCCCCGCGCGAGCACCACCGCGCGCTCCACCGCGTTCTCCAGCTCGCGGATGTTGCCCGGCCAGTCGTGGCTCATCAGCGCCTCCAGGGTGCCGGGCGCCAGCCCCTTCACGGCCTTGCCGTGGACCCCGTTGCAGCGCTCGATGAAGTGGCTCACCAGCGCGGGGATGTCCGCCTTGCGCCGGCGCAGGGGCGGCAGCGTCACCGCCACCACGTTGAGGCGGTAGTAGAGGTCCTCGCGGAAGCGGCCTGCCTTCACCTCCGCCTCCAGGTCGCGGTGGGTGGCCGCCACGATGCGCACGTCCACCTTCAACGTCTGCGTGCCGCCCACGCGCTCGAACTCGCGGCCCTGCAGCACGCGCAGGAGCTTCACCTGCACGGCCGGGGAGATTTCGCCAATCTCGTCCAGGAACAGGGTGCCCCCGTCCGCCAGCTCGAAGCGGCCCTCCTTGCGCGCCTGGGCGCCGGTGAAGGCCCCCCGCTCGTGGCCGAACAGCTCGCTCTCCAGCAGGCCCTCGCTGAGCGCCGCGCAGTGCACCTTGATGAAGGGGCGCGCCTTGCGCGGGCTGAGCTCGTGCAGCGCCTGGGCCACCAGCTCCTTGCCCGTGCCGCTCTCCCCCAGGATGAGCACCGTGGCCCGCGTGGGGGCCGCCTGGTGGATGAGGGAGTAGACGCCCTGGAGCTCGGGCGCGTCCCCGATGATGCTGCCCACGCGGAAGCGCTCCGCCACCCGCTCGCGCAGGTGCCGGGTCTCCTGCTTCAGCCGGCGCGTCTCCAGCGCCTTGCCCAGCACGACGAGCACGGCGTTCAAGTCCAGCGGCTTGGTGAGGTAGCTCTCCGCGCCCAGGCGCATGGCCTCCACCGCCGCCTCCACCGTGGCGAACGCCGTCATCATCACGAAGGCCGCGTCGCTGCCGTCCTCCTTCGCGCGGCGCAGCAGGGTGACGCCGTCCATGCGCGGCATCCGCACGTCGGTGAGCACCAGCGCGGGTGAGAAGTCCGGGAGCGCGGCGAGCGCCTCCGCGCCGTCCGCGGCCTCCCGGACCTCGTACCCTTCCTCCGAGAGGAGGGTGGCCAGGGCGCGCCGCGCGTTCACCTCGTCATCCACGACCAGGATGCGTTCTGGGGCCATGCCTCTGCTTACCAGACCTGGACCCAGGGTCTTCACGCGTTCACGTCCCGGGCCCGCGCGTCCGCGCACGCCAGGCAGCAGCGCGCCTCCGGGACGGCGAGCAGCCGCTGCCGGCCGATGGCGCCCCCGCACCGCTCGCAGCCGCCGAAGCGGCCCTGCGCGATGCGCTCGAGCGCCGCCTCCACCTCCTCCAGCTCGCGCGGTGGCAGGCCTGCTCCCCGCGCGGGCGGCCGGGCAGCCACCGCCGCGCGCGCGGCACGCAGCGCGTCCCGGCGGGACAGGAGCATCCGCAGCGCCAGGGTCGTGATGGGGTCGACGGGCATGGGGTCCTCGTGCGCGCGGGCTTCAGGAGGCCGGGGGAAGGGACACGGAGGCGGAGCGCTTGCGCCGCGCCGCGAGCACGCCCGGCAGCGCGAGCACCGCGACGGCCACCGTCACCAGCCCGGCGCCCGCCAGCTCCCGGCCGCCCACGCCGGGCAGCCCCAGCCACGCGGAGAGCACGGCCGTCGCGCCCACGCCCGCGAACACGCTGGAGGCGCGGTTGATGGGCACGGTGAAGGTGTTCTCCCGCGCATCCAGCAGCACCAGCCCCCCGAAGATGCCGCTGCCCTGGGAGAAGAGCCCCACGGCCAGCTCCACGGCCAGCGTGGGCCGCGTGAACATGCCGGTGAAGCCCTCGCGCAGTTGCTCCGCCGCGCCCCCCACGCCCGCGAAGGCCCACAGCGCCAGCAGGACGACGAGCGCGGGCGCGGCCACCATCTGCTCCTCCACGAAGTAGCGCTCGCGCGCGCCGGGCACGTGGTTCTTCGCCAGCCGGCTCATGAAGCGCAGCCGCACGAAGTAGCTGACGACGTAGACCGCCCAGTCCAGCCCCGCCACCAGGGAGAGGCGCGGCTCCGCGCCCGGCCCCGTCGCGACGAGCAGCGCGGCCAGGCTCAGCCCCAGCGCGACCCGGGAGGGCCACGCCACGCTCCGGCCGCTCACCGCGTCCACCAGCGGCGCGAGCACCAGCACGCCGCCGCGCATCAGCAGCATCATGAAGACGATGGACGTCCCGTCGAAGGTGTACGCCAGCGTGGTGGTGGCGATGATGCCCGTGGTGCACAGGCCCGACAGGAAGGTCCAGCGCCCCGGCCAGGGCAGGCTCACCGGCCCGAAGCGCCGCCGCCCCGCGTGCTGGAAGGCGCCGCTCCACGTCAGGTACGCGAACATCCCCGCGAGCGTGGCCAGCGACGTGGAGGGCAGCAGCACGAAGCCCGGCAGCCCCGCGCTCATCCCCGGCAGGGCGCCCAGGCTCAGCGCCTTCGTCAGCGCGCTGTAGGGCAGGTAGCAGGCGAAGTACCCCAGCGCGAACCACCCGATGGCGACCGGAGCCTTGGGCGACGGGCTCATCGTCCGCCCGCCGCGCACCAGGGGCAGCACCGGGCCTCCGGCAGGACCTGGAGCCGCTCGGGCTCGATGAGGGAGCCGCAGGCCTCGCACCGGGGCCGGCCGTCCTGAGGAAGGTGCGCCAGCGCGCGCTCCAGCGCCTCCAGGGTCCGGGCCTCGCGAGCGTCGAGCGCGTCGAGCAGCCGCGTCTCCTCCAGGGCCACCGCGCGGTCCACCCACTCCGGGGCCCCGGTGCCGGTGACCTCGCGCAAGAGCTCCCGGTGCTTGCGCCTCAGCTCCAGCAGGGCCCGCCACCGCTGGCGCAACCGCCGGCCCGCCTCGTCATGCGTGGCATTCATCGAGCGTCCTCCGTCTCCCGTATCGCGTCCCGGGCCCCCCACGCCGCGCGGCCCACCCCCAGCGCTTTACAGGATGCATGCCAGCCTTGTCCCGGGTCGTGCGCGCGGGGCCCCGCAGGAGTTGCACCCCGGCCCCCGTGCACCGCGCAACGCTTGCGCCCCCCCGTCCCCCGGGGCCGGTGTCCCCGCCGAGCATGGCGGATGCAGAGTCCGCCGGGATTCCGCGGCCGCCTTCGCCGCGCCGCCAGGGGACTCGCCCATGCGCATCGCCTTCTTCGACACCCACCGCTTCGACCGCGCCGCCTTCGAGGAGGCCAACGCCGCGTTCGGCCACGCGCTCACCTGGTTCGAGCCCCGCCTGACGCTCCAGACGGTGGGGCTGGCGGCGGGCTTCCCCGGGGTGTGCTCCTTCGTGAATGACCGGCTGGACGGCCCGTGCCTCCAGGCGCTGGCGGCAGGGGGCACGCGGCTGGTGGCGCTGCGCTCGGCGGGCTTCAACCACGTGGACCTGGCGGAGGCCGCGCGGCTGGGGCTGACCGTCGTGCGCGTGCCCGAGTACTCACCGCAGGCCGTGGCCGAGCACACCGCGGCGCTCGTGCTCGCGCTCAACCGCAAGGTGCACCGCGCCTACGCGCGGGTGCGCGAGTGGAACTTCTCGCTGGACGGGCTGGTGGGGTTCGACCTGCACGGCAAGACGGTGGCGCTGGTGGGGCTGGGGCGCATCGGCCGCGCCACCGCCCGCATCTTCCACGGCTTCGGCTGCCGGCTGCTCGCGGTGGACCCCCAGTTGAAGGAAGAGGACGCGCGGGGGCTGCACCTGGAGCCCGTGGCGCTCCCGGAGGCCCTGGCCCGGGCGGACATCCTCTCCCTGCACGTGCCCCTCACGCCCGGCACGCGCCACCTCATCGACGCGGCGGCGCTCGCGCGGATGAAGCCCGGGGCCATGCTCATCAACACCGGCCGAGGGGCGCTCATCGACAGCCAGGCCCTGCTGGCGGCGCTCAAGTCGGGCCACCTGGGGGCCGCCGGGCTGGACGTGTACGAAGAAGAAGAGGGCGTCTTCTTCCAGGACCTCTCCGGCCAGGTGCTCCAGGACGACGTGCTCGCGCGGCTGCTCACCTTCCCCAACGTGCTCATCACCGCGCACCAGGCCTTCCTCACCCGTGAAGCCCTGGGCGCCATCGCCCGCACCACGCTCGAAAGCATCCGCCGCTTCGAGCGGGGCGAGCCCCTGGACGCGACGGAGGTCCGGGCCGAGCAGGTGCTCCCGCGCTGACAAGGCCCGGCCGCCGCTGCGGCGGGCCTGGCTACTCCAGCGTCACGCGCTCGCCATCGCGCGCCACCCGCACGCGCCACCCCATCCGCTCGCGGATGCTCTTCGCCAGCGCCTCGCTGGCGGCGGGCTCCCCGTGGACGAGCCAGGTCTCGCGCGGCGGGCGCGGGAAGGTGCGCAGCCAGTCGAGCAGCTCCTCCCGGTCCGCGTGCGCCGACAGGCCGTCCACGGTCTCCACCCCCGCCCGCACGGGGACGTCCTGCCCGTGGATGCGCACCGTGGCCGCGCCATCCTGGAGCGCGCGCCCCCGGGTGCCCGCGGCCTGGTAGCCCGCGAACACCACGGTGTTGCGCGGGTCCGGCAGCAGGCGCTTCAGGTGGTGCAGCACCCGGCCGCCGGTGGCCATGCCGCTGGCCGCGAGGATGACCCGGGGGTCCGTCCTCTCCAGGAGCGCCCGGGACGCCTCCGCGGTGCGCACCCAGTGGTGCTCCGAGGCGCACAGCGGGCAGCGCGCCTGCGCGACGAGCCGCTGCATGTCCACGTCATGGTCCTCCGGGTGCAGGCAGTAGAGCGCCGTCACGTCCTGCGCCATGGGGCTGTCCAGGAACACGGAGACGCTCGGCAGACGCTGCGCGTCCCTCAGGCGGTGCAGCGTCCAGAGCAGCTCCTGCGCGCGCCCCACCGCGAAGACGGGGATGACCACCACGCCGCCCTGGTGGACCGTGCGCGTGATGACGCGCGCCAGGTGCTCTTCCGGGAAGGCCGCGTGCACGCGGTCGCCATAGGTGGACTCCAGGAGCAGCACGTCCGCCCCGGGCACCGGCTCCGGGTCGCGCAGGATGGGGCGGCCCGGACGCCCCAGGTCGCCGGAGAAGACCAGGTGGCGCGCTGCGCCCCCCCGCCCCCACGCGACGTCCACCGTGGCCGAGCCGAGGATGTGGCCCGCGCGCCGGAAGGTCACCTCCAGCCCCTCCCCCACGGCGAAGGGCGTGCCGTAGGGGTGCGTGCGCACGAGCGCGAGCGCGCGCCGCGCGTCCTCCACCGTGAAGAGCGGCAGCGCGGGCTGATGCCGCGAGTAGCCGTGGCGGTTGGCCCGCTCCGCGTCCTCCTCCTGGAGGTACGCGGCGTCGAGCAGCAGCGGCTCCAGCAGGTCCGCCGTGCCCGGCGTGCAGTGGACGGGGCCGCGAAAGCCCCCCCGGGCCAGCAGCGGCAGGGCGCCCGAGTGGTCCAGGTGGGCGTGGCTGAGGACCACGGCGTCCACCGTCACCGGGTCGAACGGCGGCGGCGCCCAGTTGCGCTGGCGCAGGCCCTTGAGGCCCTGGAACAGGCCGCAGTCGAGCAGCACCCGGCACCTCCCACGGCCCTCCCGCTCCAGCAGGAACCTGGAGCCGGTGACCGTGCCCGCCGCCCCCAGGAACCGCAGCGAGGTCGTGGTCTGCGCCTCATCCGTCATGTGCATGCCCCTCTCCTTCGCGTCACGAGGACTCCGCCATCCGACGCCACGCCTCAGCCGTTCGGCGTCGCCACCGCGCGGCCCGCGATGGCGCCCGCGCGCAGGCGCCGGTAGGCGTCCTCCACCTGCTCCAGGGGGACCAGCTCCACCTCCGTGCGGATCCGCCCCGCCTCCGCCAGCGCCACGACCTCCATCAGCTCCGGGATGGAGCCCCAGTACGTCGTCGCCACGGAGCACTCGTAGGGGACGCGGAAGAAGCCCACCGGCAGGGTGCCCCCGCCCAGCCCCACGAGCGTGAGGTGCCCCAGCGTGCGCGCCATCCCGGCCGCCAGTTGGAGCGTGCCCTCGGTGCCCACCATGTCCACGACCAGCTCCGCCCCCTTGCCGTGGGTGAGCTCCCGCACGCGCTCGACGGCCGCGTCGGAGAGCACGGCCTCGTCCGCGCCGTCGCGGCGGGCGATCTCCAGCTTGCGGGGGGACGTGTCCACCGCCACCACCCGGGCGCCCGTGAGCGCGTGCAGCACCTGCACCCCCATCTGCCCCAGCCCGCCCACGCCAATGACGACCGCCGTGGAGCCCGCGCCCAGCAGCGGCAGCGAGCGCTTGATGGCGTGGTACGACGTGAGGGCCGCGTCCGCGAGCGGGGCGGCCTGGCGCGGATCCAACCCCTCCAGCGGCACGAGCAGGC
The DNA here is from genome assembly GCF_020037015.1 of Corallococcus sp. AS-1-6. Taxonomy (GTDB): domain Bacteria; phylum Myxococcota; class Myxococcia; order Myxococcales; family Myxococcaceae; genus Corallococcus. Next base: position 18,419 of record NZ_JAIQDE010000032.1, read on the forward strand.
GCGAGGACGGCACGAGCAGGTAGGGCGCGAGGCCCCCGTCGCGCCCCAGGCCTCCGCCGGCGTACGGCATCTGGCCCTGGCGCTCGCAGTAGTTCTCCATCCCCTGCCGGCACCGGTGGCACCGGCCGCAGCCCCAGTGGCCCGCGACCAGCACCGGATCCCCCGCGCGCAGGCCCGTCACCCCCGCGCCCGTCTTCTCCACCCAGCCCGCGTTCTCATGGCCGAGCGTGAAGGGCAGCCGGTAGTCCAGCGTCCCCGCCTCCCAGTCCATCAGGTGCAGATCCGAGTGGCAGAGGCCCGCGCCTCCCACCTTGATCAACACCTCGCCGGGGCCGGGCTCCGGCACCTCCACCTCCCGGAAGGCGGCCGGCTGCCGCCACTGCATGAGCGAATAGGCCTTCATGGTTGGCTCCTTGGATGGGGCGCCCCATCCCATGGGGTGACGTCAAACCTGGGCATCGGTCCGGCCACGGCTCCACGCCCTGCCGCGCGGCACCAGCTTGCGCAGCTCCAGCACGCTCACCGGGATGAGCCCCAGGCCCAGGGCGCCCACGAGGTGCGCGGCGGTGAGCGGGACGAGCGAGAAGAACGCGGCGAGCATGGGCACCTCCGGCAGGGCGACCTGGAGGGCCAGCGTGCCGGCGGCCACCGCGAGCAGGGCCCGGTTGGTGAACGACCCGACCTCCCAGTGGAGCATCCCGGCGCTGCGCGCGGCGAAGGCCCGAAGCACCTGGCAGAACACCAGCACGGTGAACGTCAGGGTGCGCGCCTCCTCCAGCGACAGGTGCTCGAGCGCCCAGAGGAAGGTGCCCAGCGTGACGGTGGCGTCCAGCAGGCCGGTGGCCAGCACCGCCGCCCACTCCCGCCGGCCCAGCATGGGCTCCTCCGGCCGCCGGGGCGGCCGCCGCATGACGTCCGGCGGGGCGGGGTCCATGACCAGCGCCAGGGCCGGCAGTCCGTCGGTGACGAGGTTCACCCAGAGCAGGTGCAGGGGCAGCAGCGGCAGGGGCAGCCCCAGCAGCGACGCGCCGAGCATCAGCACCAGCTCGCCGGCGTTGCCCGCCAGCAGGTAGACGAGCGTCTTGCGGATGTTCTCGTAGATGCCGCGCCCCTCGCGCACGGCCGCCACGATGCTCGCGAAGTTGTCGTCCGTGAGGATGAGGTCGGACGCCTCGCGGGTGACCTCCGCGCCGGTGCGGCCCATGGCGATGCCGATGTGCGCCTCGCGCAGGGCGGGCGCGTCGTTCACGCCGTCGCCCGTCATGGCGACCACCTCTCCGCGCGCCTTCCACCCGCGCACGATGTGGAGCTTCTCCTCCGCGGTCGCCCGCGCGTGCACCGTGCCCTCCGGCGCCTCGCCCTCGCGCAGGAGGCCCAGCTCCCTCGCGATGGCCAGGGCCGTGGCGGGGTGGTCGCCGGTGATCATGACCGTGCGCACCCCGGCCTCGCGCGCCGCGCGCACGGCCTCCACCGCTTCGGGCCGGGGCGGATCCGCGAGCCCCACCAGCCCCACCAGCGTGAGGTCCCGCTCGTCGGGCCCCCGCCCCTCCGCCACGGCCAGCACGCGCAGGGCGCGCCCCGCCAGCGCGGCCAGGGCCTCCGCCACGCCGGGAGGCACCTGCCGGCACAGCGGGAGGAGCGCCTCCAGCGCGCCCTTCACGTAGAGCACGCCGTCCGAGCGCAGGACGCTCATGCGCCGCCGCTCCGAATCAAAGGGCTGCTCCGACACCCGGGGGCGCTCGCGCTCCACGTCCGAGCGCTCCACGCCCCGGGCTCGCGCCGCCGCGAGCAGCGCCAGCTCCGTGGGGTCCCCGGCGCCGGCCTCCTTCCCCTGCCCCAGCTCCGCGTCACAGCACGCCGCCGCCACCTCCAGCACGCGCTGCGTGGACTCCGGGGGCCACACCTCGCGCACCTCCATGATTCCCTGGGTGAGCGTGCCCGTCTTGTCCGTGCAGATGACGGTGGCGGCCCCCAGCGCCTCCACCGCCTGCATCCGCCGCACGAGCACGTGCCCCTTCACCATCCGCTGCACGCCCACGGCGAGCGCGAGCGTCACCACGGTGGGCAGGCCCTCCGGCACCGCCGCGACCGCGAGCGCCACCGCCGCGAGCAACAGCTCCACCCCCGCCTGTCCCCGCGCCAGCCCCAGGCCCGCCACCAGCGCGCCCACGGCCACGCACAGCACCAGCAGCATGCGGGTGACGCCCTCCAGGCGCTGTTGCAGCGGCGTCTGGGGCTCCTGCGCCGTGCGCACCAGGTGCGCGATGCGGCCCAGCTCCGTGTCCATGCCGGTGGCCGTCACCTCGGCCACCGCCGTGCCCGCCGCCACGGAGGTCCCCATGAAGACGCGGTCCTTGCGCTCGGCCAGCGGGGTGGAGTCCGGCAGCGCGCCCACCTGCTTGTCCACAGGGGTGCTCTCCCCCGTGAGCGCCGCCTCCAGCGTGAGCAGCGCATGCGCGGAGAGCAGCCGCGCGTCCGCCGCCACCACGTCCCCCGCCTCCAGCACCAGCGCGTCCCCCAGCACCACCTGGGACGCCGGAATGACGGCGCTGCCCCCGTCGCGCAGCACCCGCGCGCTGGGAGCGGTGAGGGCGCGCAGGGCCAGCACGGCGCGGTCCGCGCGGTACTCCTGGAGGAAGCCCACCAGCGCGTTGAGCACCACGATGGTGGCGATGGCCACCGCGTCCGCGCCCTCGCCCAGGAGCGCCGCCACGCCGCACGCGCCCAGCAGCAGCCACACCATGCCGGAGCGGAACTGGCGGCCCAGGAAGAGCCAGGCGGAGCGGGGCTGCTCGCGCGTCAGGGTGTTGGGTCCGTACCGGCGCAGGCGCGCCTCGGCCTCCCGCCGGTCCAGGCCCCAGCGCGGCTCCGGAGCCACCACCACCGCCGCCGCCGCCGCGCCATCCGCCGCGCTCATCGGGACACCGCCCGCGCGCCACGGCGCGTTACGCGGTGGCCACAGGCGCCATGCCCACCACGGCCCCCTACGCGGTGGCCACACGCGCCACGGCGCGTTACGCGGTGGCCTCGCTCGGGGTCCAGCCAACCATGGAGGGTCATGACAGTTGCTCCTGCGCCAGGGATGCGCCACCGGGTTGCGAAGCCCATGCCGTCAAGGGAGACGTGGGCCGGGTCCCCCGGGAGGCGCAGCTTTTGCGCCCGCGCCTCCGGGCGCCGCAACCCTTGCGCGGGCCGGGCCGGGGACGCCAGAGGGAAACGGCACGGCACGCATCCTGAAGAGGCCTGGAGCCCACAGCGGGTCGCGCTCCCAGCGCGAGCCTCCCACCGGAACGCCCCGGTGTGGCGCCTTCCCCCCGTCCGGAGCCCAGCCATGGCCATCCTCTGCGCAACCGACCTCTCCGAAGGTTCCCGTCAGGCCGCGGAGGTCGCCGCGCGCATCGCCGCCCGCCGCGGCCAGCCGCTCTGGCTCGTCCACCAGGTCCACCCGGATCAGCTCCGGGTCGCGGCCGAGCCCGTGCGCGAAGGCCTGCGGGCGCTGCTGCGCGAGGAGACCCGGCGGCTGGAGCCGCTGGGGGCGCGGGTGGAGTCCACCCTGCTGGAGAGCGGCTCCTCGCGAGCCCTGGCCGTCTTCTGCGACGCGCACGAGGCGCGGCTGCTGGTGGTGGGCACGCCCCGCGACGAGCCCGCCGGCCTGGGGTCGGGGGTCAGCCTGGAGCGCATCGCGCGCAACTGCGCCGTGCCGCTCCTGCGGGTGCGTGACGCCGCCCCCTTCAAGGCCTGGCTCCAGGGGGAGCGCCCCCTGCGCGTGATGTTCGGGGTGGACCGCTCTCGCGGCAGCGAGGCCGCCCGGCGCTGGCTGGAGGAGCTGGGCGCGGACGGCCCCCTCGAGCTGCTGGCGGGGCATGTCTATTACGCCTTCGAGCAGTGCCGGCGCCTGGGCCTGCCCACCCCCATGAACCTGGACGAGGTGGCCCCCCGCATCGAGGCCGTGCTCCACCGCGAGGTGGCCGCGCTGGCGGACACGGGCCACGGCACCGCGCCGCGCGTGCACCTGCGCATGGCGGCGGGCCGCGCCGCGGACCACCTGGTGGACCTGGCCCGCGAGCAGGAGGTGGACCTGCTCGTGGTGGGCACGCACCCGCACAACGCCCTGGGCAACCTGGCCTCGGTGGCGCACCACGCCCTGCGGCTCGCGCCCATGTCGGCGGCGGTGGTGCCGGTGGCCTCCGCGGCCTCCCTGGGCGAGGTGCCGCTGCCCCAGGTGCGGCGGCTGCTGGTGGCCACGGACCTGTCGCCGCTCGCGGACGAGGCCATCCCCTTCGCCTTCGCGCTGGCGCCCTCGGGCGCGGAGGTGCACCTGGTGACGGTGATTCCCGAGCGCTCCGGCGCGGAGCTCCACCGCGACCTGAAGCAGCGCCTGATGGAGCGCGTCCCCAGGGGACTGGATGCCCGGGAGATCACCACGCGGCTGGAGGTCCTCCACGGCGAGGACGTGGCGCTCGCGCTCGTGCAGGCCGCGGAGCGGATGGACGCGGAGCTGCTCTGCCTGGGCTCGCGCGGCCACGGAGGTGTCAGGGAGGCCGTGCTCGGGTCGGTGGCGCGCAAGGTGCTCTCCCTGAGCCGCCGGCCCGTGCTCGTGCTGCGCCCCCCGCTGCGCTGAGCGCGCAACCCGCTCCGGTCAGCGCGCGGCGGGCGCCCCACCGCCCTGGCTGTAGCTGTCACAGAGCGCCATGTACTCGTCGCTGTCCATGGCGAGCGCGGCGACCCGCAGCTTCTTCACGCGGGGCTTCGCGAGCGTGGTCTTGATCTGCACCATCTTGAGGATGGGCAGGCCCATGTAGGACTGGGAGTAATAGACGTTCTCCTGCATGTCCCCCCAGGCGATGAGCACGCCATCCGGGAAGCGGATGCCGTCCCGGCCGATGAGCAGCACCGGGCGGTCCAGCCTCCCCAGCCCGCGGATGCAGTTGAACAGCATCCACGCCGCGGCCAGGGTGATGAGCGCGACGGCGATCCACAGGTTGCTCACCGGGAGCGCGCGCACGGTGAGCGCGCCGAAGCCGGCCGTGGCCAGCACCCAGATGACCACGCCCGCGATGAGCTTGCCCCGCGAGTAGTAGATGGCGCGCGGCTTCTCCGCCTGCTTCTTGGACTGGGGGGAGCGGTAGATTTCCATGTCGGGATGTCCGTGGGTGCGTCAGCCGGCCAGCCGGTCTGACAGGTAGGCCAGCAGGACTGGCGCGTTGATGACCTTCGCTTCGTCGAACTTCCGGGGCCGGCCCTGGGCGACGATGATCAGCTCGCGGGACGCGTGCCCCTGGTCCACCTCGTCCTGGAGGCGGATGCTCTCGATGTCGTCCCAGCGCCACAGCTTCCTGCGGTGGATGAGCCCCACGTCGCTGAGCACGAGCGGTCCGAAGCGCACCGGCTTCCCCGCGGAGACCTGGTGGCTCACCCGCGCCAGCAGGCGCGACACGACCTGCTCCAGCACCGCGTCGTGCAGGACGTCCGGGTCGCTCCACAGGTACAGCCGCAGCCGCAGCGTCCCCCCCGCGTGGCGCAGGATGACGCGGTCGTCCGCGTAGACCTCGGTGATCTCCCGCACGTCCCGCCACCGGATCCGCGTGCCGCCGGCGCGCAGGCCCTCGTCGTCCACCGTCAGGGTGTGCGGCGCCATCAGCCAGACGAAGAGGTCGTTGGCCCGCCAGCCCAGGACCCAGATGCAGCAGGGGATGCCCACGAGCAGCAGGGAGAAGCCGAACCCGCTCCGGAGCACGTCCTGGACCCACGGGCGCGGAAGCAGGGGCACGCCCAGGGGCTCCAGGAGCGCCGCCGCCTCCACGTAGAGCAAGGCCAGGCCCGCCAGGAACCAATACACCGAGTGAGTTGGAAGGATCTTGTGGTGCGCGTGCTTCAGTGCTGCCTCCAGACGGGCCTGGGCGAAACGTCTATAGACAATCACTCCTGTCTCCGCGACGTGTTTCGCCCCTCGGAGCTGCGTTCTCGCTGCCTGGGAAAAACACGCTCGCGAGCTGAGACGGCACTGTCTGGCTTTGCCTGGAATCTCCCTCTACAAAAATAGACACGGCTCCGGTGTTTCACGGCGGGTCCCGTGAGGGCCCGAGGCGCAATCGCAGACACCGGAGGTCCCCCGGGGCACCGCCCGGATTCACAAGCGGCGCGGCGGGGCTAGAGTCGCGGTCCATGCACGTCCTGCATCGCGGTCAGGCCCCCCAGAAGCCCCTCCTGCTGCGCCCCCTGTTCGGCGGGGTGCAGCGCATCGGCATGCGGTCGGAGACCACCACCACGCTTCGCGACGCGGGCCGGAGCAAGCCCGGCCCCGCGATGCCGGGGGTGCAGATGGTGATGGCCGTGGAGGTGCTTCGCGTGCTCCCGGACGGCAGCGCGCGCTACCGCTTCACGCTGGAGGAGGTGGACCTGCTCGTCGCCGCGCGCACGCCCGCGCGCACCGTGGAGGCGGCGCGCGCGCAGTTGTCTCCCCTGCCCGGCCTGAAGGGCGAAGGCCAGGTGGCCCCCAACGGCCGCTCCAGCGGCTTCGAGTGGAAGCTGCCCGCGGACCTCGCCGCGCCCGTGCGCGGCCAGATGCAGCAGATGGCGGGGCTGCTCAAGGACCTGGGCACCTTCCTGCCCGCCGAACCCGTGGGCGTCGGCGCCCGCTGGGAGGAGAAGGGCGCGGGGAGCGGCGCCCTCACCGGCGCGAACACGCGCGTGGAGCTGCGCACCCTGGAGGGCCAGTCCGTGGGCCTGCGCCTGCAGATGGAGACGCCGCGCACGCCCCAGCCCGTCCCCGCCTCGCTCCGCCCGCCTCCGGGGGAGAAGGGCGAAACCTCCATGCACACCGAGGCGAAGGGCCACGGCGGCTGCCTGCTCTCCCTGGACCGGCTGTGGCCCGTCCGCATGGAGCTGGACGTGGAGTCCCACGTCGCCGTCCGCGCCGGCACGCCGGACGCCCCCAAGCGCCTCGACGGCTTCACCACCTCCCGGCTCCAGGTCCGCGAGCTGTCCTTCACCCCGCCCCGCCTGCGCGCCACCCGCACAGTGTAGGCCAATGCCTACCTGAAATTCCGGTCCGCCTGGGTCATCAGGCAACCCGCGGCGGGTTGATGCGATAATGGGGGAAAGGATTGCACCCGGTGGCGGGGGACGCCGCGGTTCCAGGGCGCCAGTATTGGACCCACCGAGGGCATGGAAGTCTTCGGAGACAGACGATGGCGATCGACGGACCTCGTAACAACGGCCTCCCGCGCACGCTCCCGCAGCAGCCGCCGGCCCCCAAGCCCCCTCCTCCGCCGCCGCCTCCTCCCACGCCCAAGCCCAAGCCCGCGCCTCGCGACCGCTCCAGCTTCGAGGGCACGCAGGCCCGGACCGGACCGTCTCTGGGGACGGCGGCCGCCGCCGCCGCCACGGCCGCGGCAGCGAACGCCGCGACGGCGCGCAACACCGTCGCCGGCCCGCCCGCCCCCCAGGCCCCCGCGCCCGCCCCGGCCGCGCCCGCGTACACGCAGGCCCAGGCGGACAAGGACGCCAGCGCCCTGCGCGAGGCCATGGACGGCGGCCTCACCGGGTGGGGCACCGACGAGGACAAGATCTTCAAGACGCTCGAGGGCAAGACGCCCGAGCAGATCGCGATGATCCGCCAGTCGTACCAGGACCACTACGGCAAGAACCTGGACGCGAAGATCCGGGACGAGCTGGGGGGCTCCGACCTCCAGCGCGCGGAGGGCCTGCTCCAGGGCAACGGCGCCAAGAGCGACGCGGTCAACCTCCAGTCCGAGATGGACAGCGTCTTCGGCTCCAACGAGGACATGCTGAAGATCCTGGAGAAGCGCTCCCCCTCGGAGCGCCACGCCATCGCGCAGCAGTACGCGGACATGCACGGCGGCACCCCGGCGGGTCAGAAGCCCGAGGACGTGCTGCTGGCCCGCATGAGCCGGGAGATGAACGGCGCGCAGTTGGAGCGCGCCCGGAGCATGCTCAACGCGGGCCAGGCCTCCACGCCCGCGGAGGCCACCGCGCTGGAGACCCGGGCGCTCAAGGCCGGCCTGGAAGAGGACATGGCCGGCTGGGGCACCGACGAGGGCCGCATCTTCGAGCGCCTGGAGCGGGCCACGCCGGAGCAGCGCGCCCTGCTGGCGCAGGACGAGGGCCTGAAGGCGAAGCTCAAGGACGAGCTGTCCACCGAGGAGTACGACCGCGCCGTCGGCCTGATGCAGGGCAACCCCGCGCAGGCGGACGCGGCCCGGCTGCGCGAGGCCATGGGCGGCTTCTTCGGCGCGGACGAGAGCGGCGTGCGCGACATCCTCCAGGGCAAGACGCCGGAGCAGGTCAACGCCATCAAGGCCGAGTACCAGAAGCAGACGGGCCAGTCGCTGGACGCCCAGGTGCGCAAGTGGGACGGCGGCGACCGGGACGTCACGCTGCGCATGCTCAACCCGCCCGCCGCGGACGACGCGAAGGGGCAGGCGGAGGCCTCCGCGGAGCGGCTGTTCCTGGCCATGGACGGCATGGGCACGGACGAGGACGCCATCCGCTCCGAGCTGAGCGGCAAGTCCAAGGCGGAGCTGGACACCATCGCCGCCGCCTACCAGCAGAAGTACGGCAAGGACCTGCGCGCGGAGCTGGACGGCGAGCTGGACGGCCGCGACGAGCTGGAGCTGCTCAAGCAGGACTACGACCTGGGCGCCATCGACCCCAACGACCCCCACGCCGCGCAGGAGCGCGTGCGGCGGCTGCGCGAGGTCCAGGCGAACGAGTCCGGCTTCGGCGTGGACCTGCTGGACGGCATCCAGCACCTCACCAAGGGCGAGTCGGACAACGACATCCTCGACCGCAACCTGGGCCGCGCCGACCAGGCCATCGCGACGGGTGACACCCAGCGCGCGAACACGCTGACGGGCTACGCCACGGAGGACGTGAAGGCGCTCCAGTCCGCCAAGGACTCGCTGGCGGAGACCTCGGCCACCGTGGCCGTCGTCGCCGCGACCACCGTGGCCGTCGTCGCCACGGGCGGCGCGGCCACGCCGCTGGCCATCGCCGGGTACGCGGCGGTGGGCGCCACCACCCGCGCGGTGACGTACGCCGCCATCCAGGGTGACGCCGCCGGGGCGCAGGACCTGAGCCGCCAGGCGCTCATCGGCGCCGTGGAGGGCGGCACGGCGGTGATTCCCGTGGGCAAGGGCGCCACCGCCGTCGCGGGCGGCACGCGCGTGGCGGCCACCCAGGCCACGGAGGCCGTGGCCCGCACGGCCGTGCGCGAGACCGCGGAAGGCACCGTGCGCACCGCCATCAAGCAGGGCATCAAGGAAGGCGCCTACGGCGGCGCGGCCGGCGGCGCCATGGACGCGGCCACCCAGTCCGAGACGTGGAAGGACGGCGCGCTCACGGGCGTCAGCCGCGTGGCCACCCGCGCGGTGACGGACGGCACCGTGGGCGCGGTGACGGGCGGCGTCGTCAGCGGCGGCCTGGCCAAGGGCGCGGACCTCATCAAGCCGCGCGAAATCCCGGTCATCCACAACCCGGACCTGCCGGGCAACACCACGAAGGTGCGCTACGACAACGGCCAGGTGCGCATCGAGGCGGGGCCGCACGCCACGCCCGCGGACATCGCCGCGCACCAGGAGACGGCGCGCCTGCTCCAGAAGTACGAGGGGCCCACCGGGCAGATCCGCCAGCTCAAGGACCGCGTCCAGCAGGCCCTCACCCGCACGCCGGGCTACGGCACGCAGGGCTTCGAGTCCAAGCTGGAGGTGCAGAAGCTCAAGAACATCCTGGGCGGCCTGGAGGCGGCGCAGAAGCGCATCGACGACAGCATCGCGGGCATGAGCGGCAAGCCCACCGCGGCCACCGTCGCCGAGCGCGCGGCGCTCCAGCGCGACATCGCCAACGTGGAGTTCCAGATTGAATTCCACGCCAAGCGGCTGGACTCGCTGGCGCCGGGCACGGGCTCCGTGGCCATGCACGGCGCGCCGGGCGCCACCACGCCGGACTGGGCGGGCGTGGGCACGGCGGTGAACACCGTGGGCCAGGTGACGCCGCCCCCGCAGGTGCCCATGACGGCCGCGGAGAACGCCGCCATCAACGGGCCGCGCAACCCCGCGACGGAGACGCCGCAGCAGTTCAAGGCCCGCCAGGCCGAGGGGCGCCGCGTGTACTCGGAGCGCACCTACGACCCGAAGACCCGCACCCAGGCCGAGCTCAACCGGGACGCGGACCCGGCCGTCTTCACCCAGGTGGACCCGTCGACGGGGAACAAGGTCCCCATCGAATCGCAGCAGATGGCGAAGCTGCGCGCGGAGCGGGCCCAGACGGAGATCCTCCGCCGCGGCGTCATCCGCGAGCAGCAGTTGGCCGAGGCCTTCCCGAACGGCCCCACGCTCAACGTGGCCGCCAACGACGCGGCGCACGGCACGGCCCACAACGCGCACACCCTCGACCGGCACGGCGCGTCGCTGCCCACGAACATCGCGGACGCGCCCCCGGGAGCGCGCACCCTGGAGAGCCGCGTCACCACGGGCGACGGCTGGGGCAAGGTGGAGAACAACTCCTTCCAGTGGTCCAGCGACGCGACCATGGACGCCACCCTCAACAAGTACGTGGCCGACAACTGGGACACCATCAAGACGGACCTGGCCCTGTACGGCCACAGCGACCACCTCAACATCCCCGTGCCTCCCGGCACGACGGTGGGCAAGGGCTTCACGGCCGCCGTGGACTCGGCGGGCAACCGCACGGCCGTCCCCGCGAACGCGGGCAGCTACAACGTCCGGCTGCGCCTCATCGACGGCACACCGCCGCAGGTGATGGTATTGACCGCCTTCCCTGGTCCCTGAGGCGAACTCCCGATGACCGCCGACCCCAAGACAAGCGCGCGCTTCGAAGAGCTCAAGGCGCGCATGGAAGCCCTCAAGAACGCGCCCCCGCTGGAGAAGGCCCGCACCTTCCTGCAGGCCTACTGCGCGCCCAACTCGACCCTGGCCGACGTGGAGGACCAGGTCCGGCACGCGCTGGGCTTCAACAGCATCCCCCTGTACACGGGCATCGACGGGCTGGAGGCCGTGCTCGCCGACACGCGCCTGCCGGCCCCGACGCTGGTGTCGCTGGTGCGCGACGAGGCGAAGCGCCAGGAGCTGCCGGCGACCCCCGCGGCGGCCCGCCAGTACCTGGAGCAGGTGCTGGGCGTGCTGCGCAAGTACCTTCCCGAGGAGCCCGAGGTCGAAGGCGTCGCCGGCTTCGGCATCGACGACGTCTACACCCTGCGCGACCCGGCCGGAAAGCCGGAGCGCCTGCGCTGCATCGACATGGTGGGCGTGGGCCAGGAGAGCTTCGCGGTGCTCGTGCCGGAGCACGCCAGCGAGGACCAGGGGCCCTTCACGGTCTACCGCTACCAGGCGGTGCCCGGGCAGCCCTTCAAGTACGACCGCGTGACGGACGCGGCCGTCATCGCGAAGGTGCTCAAGACGTCCCGGGGCTGAACGCGGCCGGGCGCCTGCCTTCAGCGGCGCGCGTAGGAGCCGGTGCGCAGCTCCTCGAGGAGGCTCGGCCCCCTGGGCGCCCAGCCCAGGAGCTGCTCCGCCTTCTTCGACGTGAAGCGCTGATCCAACGCCAGCGCGTCCGCGAACGGACCGAACTGCTTGCGGGCCTCCTCCAGGGGCCACGCCGCCGTCCTGCCGGCCACGCCCGCGCCCTCACTGGCGGCCTGCGCGGCGTCCTTCACCTTCACGCCCGGGCCCTGCGTGGCCAGGAGGACGGTGCCCGCGGGCGCCTTCTCCACGGCGCGCACATAGAGGTCCGCCAGGTCGTCCAGGAACACCACGGCCCAGTGGTTCTCCCCCGTGCCCACGTAGGTGACGGCGCCCCGGTCCTTCACGGAGCCGGTGAGCATGGCGGGGATGCCGGTGCCCTGCCCGTAGACGACGCCCGGGCGGATGACGATGCCGCGCACGCCCGGCGTGCCCAGCGCGCGCTGCTCCACGGCGGGGCGCCACGCGACCAGCGGGGTCGCGTTCAGCGGCGCGTCCTCGGCGGCGACGCCCTGCGTGGGGCCGTGCACCCAGACGCCGCTCGTGTAGAGGAACGTCTTGTTCGTGCCCTGGAGCGCGCCCAGCACCGCCGCCACGGCCGGCGTGTCCACGTCCTTGTCATTGGACGTCGCGGTCCACAGGTTGCGCCCCCCTGATGCGCGGCGGCCTCCCGGGTTTCACACGGGGAGCGGCATCCCGGGCGCGGATGGCCTACCGTGGAGGCCCATGAGCTTCGCCGACAAGATGCGCGCCTGGATGCCGCTGCACGAGAACGGGGTCAGCCGCGCTGCCCACTTCGTGGGGGCCTACCTCTTCACGTTCGCCCTGCTGGTGCCGCTGTGCTGGGTGCGCGTTCCCGGCACGCCGCTGACCGCCGCGCACCTGCTGGTGGCCGCGGTGGCCGTGTACGCCATGACGCTGGAGTGGACCGCCGGCCTGCTCATGGCCCTGCCGCTGGTGCCCACGCTGCTCGCCGCGGAGGCGGTGGCGCGGCTCCCCACGGGGACGGCCGCGGGCATCGCGCTGGGCGTGATGGTGTTCCGCTTCGCGATGGTGGTGGGCGCGCACGTCCTCTTCGAGAAGAAGACCCACGGCCTGTCCCTGGGCGGCCCGCAGCTCTTCTTCATCGAACCCGTGTACCTGCTCACCCTGGTGCTCTTCTCGCTGGGCCTCAAGCAGGACCTGCGCGCGCGCGTGACGGCCGGGAGCGCGGAGGCGGCGGCGGGCACCTGACGGCATGGGAGGCCCCGGCATCCTCGTCCGGCATCCCGCCGCGCGGTGGGGGCTGCTCACGTTGCTGTCGCTCCTGGTGCTCTCCGCCGTCCCCCTGTCCGGGGTGACGTCGCGGGGGACGCTGAAGGAGGGCTACACGGACCACGTGCGCCATCCGTACGCGGTCTGGGTGGGACTGCATCGCGGGCTCCAGGCCCTCTACACCGCCCCGCTGGGCGAGCTTCGCGAGGGCGTCCCCTACCGTCAGGCCATCGACCAGTGGCTGGAGGTGCCGTACGTCTATCCGCCCGGCGCGCTGGTGCTCTTCCTGCCCCTGGCGCTCGTGGGCGAGTGGGTCCCCCTGTCGCCCCAGGCCTTCGGGCAGGTGTGCCTGCTGTACCTGCTGGTCTTCGCGCACGTGGCGCTCTACGCGGCGCTGCGGCTGCTGGACGGGCTTCCTGTGGGAAGCCGCTGGGCGGTGGGGTTCCTCTGCTGGCTGGTGCTGATGCGGCTGGCGCTCCACGGCCAGTACGACGGCGCGTGGCTCGTCTGCGGGGTGCTGGCCCTGGGGGCGCTCGCGAAGGACCGGCCGGTGGTCGCGCTGCGCTGGCTGGCGCTCGCGGCGCTGCTGCACTACCGGGCGCTCGTGCTCGTCGCCGTGGGCGTCGTGGCGCTGTGGCGTGGGGTGCGCGGGCGGCCGGTGCGTCAGTGGCCGTGGGGCACGCTGCTCGGGGTCGCCGCGGTGGGGGTCCTCTGCGTGCGCACGTTCCTGTGGATGGCGCCGCTGGCCGCGCGGACCGACGCGGCGACGCCCTCCATCCTGGGCGAGCCCGGCACGGTGGCCCTGGTGATGGGCTTGAGCGCGGCGGCGCTGGCGCTGTCCTGGCGCGGGGCGGACGGGCTGGTGACCGCGTCGGTGGGGCTGGGCGTGCTGCTCGCGGTCATCGACACGCGCCACTGGTGGCACGCCTCCGCGCTGCTGCTGGTGCCGTTGTGCGTGGGCGTGCTGCGCGCTCCGCGCTGGCCCACGGCGGTGCGGCTGGGCCTCGTCGCCTGGGCGGGGGTGCTGGAGATGGCCGTGTGGCACGGCAATCCCCTCTGGTTGTTCCGCGACCTCAATCGCTTCCTGCGGCTGATGTGAGCCGGAACCGCGCCTCGTCCCAGGCGAGCCCGTAGCGGCGCAGCAGGTCGTCGATGCCCGCTCCCGCCGGGGCGGGATGCGCGATGGAGTCGAACCGGTTCACCTGGAGCGTCCGGTCGGAGGCCGCGGAGACGAGGAGCGCGCCGTCCGGTGAGAAGGCCAGGGCCGCCACGAAGCCCTGCTGGCCAGTGAGCGTCCCCAACGGCTCGCCGGAGGGCAGCCCCCAGACCTTCACCTCCGGCTCCATGCCCGACGAAGCCAGGAAGCGGCCATCCGGAGACACGGCCAGGGCCAGCACGCCCACGGCCTTCTCCCCCAGCGTCTTCAACAGCCGGCCCTCCGTCACGTCCCAGACGCGGACGGGCTGCCGCATCCCCGCCGTCACCAGGTGGGGCTCGGACGGAGTGAAGACCACGGCGCGCACGGGCTCGCCCATGTCGAGCCGCAAGAGGGGCTGACGCCGCTCCACGTCCCACGTCCGCACCGTCTGGTCCTTGCCGCCCGACGCGAGCCTGCGCCCCGTGCTGTCGAAGGCCAGGGCCCAGACCTTGTCCGTGTGTCCCTGGAGCAGCCCCACGGGCCTGCCGTCGGGCACGGACCAGAGCTGGATGTCCGCACCGCCCGCCACCGCGACCCGCGTCCCATCCGGGCTGAAGGCCACCGCGCGCACGGAGCCGCTCCCCCCTGGCAGCTCCAGCAGCACCCGCCCCGAGCGCGCGTCCAGCACGAGCGCCCGCCCCTTCAGCGTGCCCACCCCGACGCGCTCGCGGTCCGGGCTCACCGCCAGGGACACCGCGGACTCCGCTCCGCCCTCCTCCTGGCGGAGGGCACCTCCCTCCGTGATGCGCCACCGCCGCCAGCCGTCCTCGCCGCCCGCCAGCAGCTCGCGGTCCTGGGAGAACGCGAGCGCCTCCACCCAGACGCCGGGGCCGCGAAGCAGCACCTGCGCGGGGACCTCCGGCCGGCGCCACACGTCGAGCACGCCGTCCATCCCGCCCGAAGCGAACGTGCGCCCGTCCGGTGACAGGGCCACGCTCATCACGGCGGCGTGATGCGCATCCATCCGCTCCAGCAGCGCGCCGCCATGGCCCTCCTGGCCGTCCACGAGCTGCACGCGCCCGTCCCATCCGCCCTGGACCAGGAGCTGGAACCCGCCGTCGATGGCGGCCACGGACACGTCGCCGGAGTTGCGGAACACGTCGGTGAGCTGTCCCGAGCGGGCGTCCCAGAAGCGCACGGCCCGGTCGCCCGCCGCCGTCATGATGCGCTGTCCGTCCGAGGAGAACGCGCCCGCCTCCACCTTCTCCCCATGTCCCATGAGGCGGTGGACCTCCCGGCGAGCCCCCAGGTCCCAGACCCGCGCGCTCCGGTCCGCGCTCGTGGACAGCAGCCGCCCGCCGTCCGGGGAGAAGGCGACGGCGATGACGTTGTCGTCGTGCTCGAAGCGCAGCGGTTCGGCGCCCGTCTCGAGGTCCCAGACGCGCACCGCCTTGTCCAGACCGCCGGAGGCCAGCCGCCTGCCGTCAGGAGAGAAGGCCAGCCCGAGCACGACGTCGGAGTGGCCGGCAATCACCTGGTGAAGCCGGCCCTGGCGCCAATCCCAGACCCGGAGCTCGCCGGGCCTCCCCGCGGAAGCCAGCCAGCGGCCGTCCGGCGAGAAGGCGACGGCGTGGACCTCGGCCGTGTGGCCCTTGAGCTCCGCCAGCAGCTCGCCGCGCTCCACGTCCCAGAGCCGGACGACGGAGTCGTAGTGCCCGGACGCCAGCACGCGGCCATCCGGGGTGAACGCCAGCGCGAGCACCGACCCCTGGAATCGCTTCGACCAGCGCAGCGTGGAGGCGCGGTCCACGGCCTGGCCCTGCCCCCACTGCGCGGCGAGTGAGTCCCGCGACGCCCGCGCGAGCGCGAACGACGCTGCCGCCACGCTCCACTGCCGGGACCCGGCGGCCGCTTCACCCCGGGCCTCGTGGATGCGCGCGCGCAGGTCCCGCGCGTTCGCGTCCTCCATCGCGCCACCACCGGAGGACCGGTGCGCCGAACAGGAAGCAAGCAACAGCATGAGACACCACCACCGCATGGGGCTCCCTCCGGACACGGGGCACGGCTTGCCTGGGCGCGGAGCGTCCGCACCTTTGGGCCAGGACCGTAACCCGAATGGGAGCAAGCCATGCCCGACAAGGCGACCGTTGAACGAGCGAAGAAGGACCTGCGCGAGGGCAAGAGCCCCAGCACCGCGGCGGGTGGGTTCGTGCGCGAGGAACTGGAGCACATCCGCGAAGGCGAGCACGGCGCACGCTCTTCGAAGCAGGCCATCGCCATCGGACTGTCGAAGGCGCGGCGCGCGGGCGTACCGCTGGAGCCTCCCACGAAGGAGCAGGCCTCCGCGCGGACACGGCGCTCGGCGAAGCAGGACCTGGAGGTGGGCCGGCAGGAGCGCAAGCCCCGGGCACCGTCGAAGAAGCGGAGCAAGGCCACGCAGGGCGCGCTGAAGCGGGAGGGCCGTCAGGCGGCCTCCAAGCAGGCCCTGTCCGCCCAGGCGAAGAGCGCCTCACGCAAGCGCACGGCCACCGCCCGCAAGACGTCCGCTCGCAAGGCGGCGGCCACCCGCAAGGCGTCCAGCCGGCAACGGAGATAGCCGCGACGCCCGTCACCGCGGAGCGGCCGCGTGGCGACTACAGGCCCGTCGGGTAGGTCTCCGGCGCTTCACCGCGCTCCCATCCGGCGGTGCGCTCCAGCGGTTCGAGCGCGCGCGTCTCGTCGAGGTGCAACATCGCGTCGAACTGCGCCGGCAGTCGCGTGTGGAAGTAGTGGCTCCGGCGCTCCGTGTCGGGCCGGTAGATGACGCCGATGGCCCGCTGCAGGCGCCGCTCCCGGAGCGCTCCGGCGGCCTCTCCCAGGTCGCGGAGGTCCAGCAGGAAGCCGGGCAGTCCGACCTGATGGAAGAGGGACTCGCAGCTTCCCGCCAGCCCGTGACGGACCCGCTTGCGCTCGGCGGGGCCGCCCCAGTTGGAGGCCGCGGTGACGGTGCCCCGGTACGTGCTGAAGCCGATGAGCCGGGTCGCTCGCGGGTGCCGCTGGCGCGTCAACTGGCCCAGGTTCACCTCGCCCGCCTCGCCCATCTCCGTCGCGCGCGCGTCCCCGACGTGGGAGTTGTGCGCCCAGACCACGACCCGCGCGGCCCCCAGCCGCCGGTGCAGGAAGCCCATCAGCGTATCCAGCGTGTCCGCCATGTGCGTGTCGCGCAGGTTCCAGGACGAGATGCGTCCACGGAACATGGACCGGTAGTACTCCTCCGCGTTCTGGACGACCCGCGCGTTCTGCTCCGCCTCGAACTGCGCGTCCTCCGCGATGAACCCGTCCCGGCGCAGCAGGGCCTCGCGCTCCCGCTGCAGCTCGCGGAGCTGGTCGACGACCTCCCGCTCGCAATCCGGCGACAGGCCCAGCGACGTCGCGTGGCCGTAGTCCTGGGGGTCCTCCCCGAAGTGCTCGAAGCACGCGTAGCGGTGCCGGGCGCGCTTCGCGGCCTCGGGGTCCGCCCGGTCCAGGTACTTCAGCACCGCGCCCATGGAGGCGTGGAGGCTGTAGAGGTCCAGCCCGTAGAACCCGACCTTCTCCCGAGGGGAGTGGCGGTCGTTGTGCGTCCGCAGCCAGCCCGCGAAGTCCAGCACGTCCGCGTTGCGCCACATCCAGGCGGGGAAGCGCTGGAAGTCGGAGAGCGACTCCACCGCGTCCACGTCCGTGCCCATGGCCCGCACGTAGCGGTTGATGCGGTACGCGTCCGGCCAGTCCGCCTCCACCGCGACGGCGTTGAAGCCCTTCTCCTCGATGAGCCTCCGCGTCAGGAGCGCGCGCAGCCGGTAGAACTCGTGCGTGCCGTGGGTCGCTTCGCCAATCAGCACGCACGTCGCGTCCCCCACCAACTCCATCAAGGGCCTGAAGTCCTCGTGCGTCCCCTGGAGCGGCCGCACGGACTCCGCGAGCGCTCGAACCAGCAGGCCGTCGTCTCGGTGCGCCATGGTGTCCTCCCCTTGTCTTCAAGGGTTGGGTCGCGCACCCCGGAAGGAAGGCAACGGGCGGCCAGGCGGCGCCCTCCCGGGGCTCTCATCCTCGGAGGATCAAGCAACTCCGGCCGGGCGGGGCGATAACCCTTGCTTCGTCTCGTCGCTGCAGACCGCCAGCACGGCGGGCAAGGCAGTGGGCGCCCCGGCCCTCAAGAAGGCGCTCCAGGGCGCTGGCGCGAGCCAACCGAGCCCCCAGCAGAAGACCCAGGTGCGCGACGTCTTCGAGAAGGTCAAGTTGACCCCGAAGGCGCGTGAGGCCGCTGCACCACCAGGAGCCCTCCGCCCTGACGGACTTCCGCGCGTGGATCCAGAGCGCGGACGGCGCGGCCTTCCACGCCGCGCTGGTGGGCTGGCCCGAGCCGCTGCAGACGCGGCAGGTGCAGGTGTCGCGCATGGAGGTGGGCGAGTCCTTCCCGAAGCACCGGACACGGACGAGGAGGGGCTCGCCGTCGTCTACAACTTCACGCGCCCGTGGGAGGACCGCTTCGGCGGCGGCCTCACCTTCCGGCATCCCGAAGTGGACGCGGACATGATGCGCGTCCCGCCGCTCTTCAACTCGGTGTTCATCTTCCGCGCCAGGGGCGCCCCCCACCGCGTGACCGAGTGGACGTCCGAGGCCCGGGGTCACCAGCGCTATTCCGTCACGGCCTTCATCCTCGCGAAGCGCTGAGCGCGGGCCTGCCCTCACGTATCGGGACTCGCGGGTCTAGACTCGAGGCCATGTCCCAACGCTCCGCCACGCTCTCCCCTCCCCGGCTCGCCGACATGACGTCCGCCCTGCGAGGCCACGTCGAGCGCGGTGGCCTGCCCGGCGTCGTCGCCCTCGTCGCTCGCGGGGACACCGTGCACGTCGACGTGCTGGGCACGCAGGGCCTCACGCCTTCGGATCCGCCCATGCGGCGCGACAGCCTCTTCCGGCTCGCGTCCATGGCCAAGCCCATCACGGCGGTGGCCACGCTGATGCTCGTGGAGGATGGGAAGCTCCCGCTCGACGGCGCCGTCGACCCGTGGCTGCCGGAGCTGGCGGACCGCCGCGTCCTGCGCACTCCCGAGGGCCCGCTCGACGACACCGTCCCCGCGAAGCGCGCCATCACCGTGCGCGACCTGCTCACGCTGCGGTGGGGGCTGGGCGCGGTGATGGCGCCGCCCGGAACGCATCCCATCCAGCGCGCCATGAGCGAGGCCCGGGTGGCGCCCGGCTTCCACATGCTCACGGATCCGCCCGATGAATTCATGCGGCGGCTGGGCGCGCTGCCGCTCATGCATCAACCCGGAGAGCGGTGGGCCTATCACACCGGCTACGAGGTCCTGGGCGTGCTGGTCGCGCGGGCGTCGGGCATGCGCTTCGACGACTTCCTGCGCGAGCGGCTCTTCGGCCCGCTGGGCATGAAGGACACGGCGTTCACGGTGCCCGCGCGGAAGCTCGACCGGCTCACGACGGCCTACGCGCGCGACGACGCCACGGGGAGGCTGGAGGCATGGGACACCCCGGCGGACAGCCACTGGTCGCGGCCCCCCGCCTTCCTCTCGGGAGGAGGCCAGGGAGGGCTCGTGTCCACGGCCGATGATCTCCTCGCCTTCTGCCGGATGCTGCTGGGCAAGGGCGTGGCCGGGGACACCCGGCTGCTGTCCTCCGCGAGCGTCCAGGAGCTGCTGACGGACCAGATTCCGGAGGAGCAGAAGGCCGCCTCGCCCTTCTTCCCCGGCTTCTGGGATGCGTCCGGCTGGGGCTTCGGCGGAGCCGTGTGCACAAAGCCGGATGGTGTCTCGCCCACGGCCGGCCGCTATGGCTGGGGCGGCGGTTACGGCACGATCTTCTTCATTGATCCAAGGCAGGACCTGACGGCCCTCCTCCTGACGCAGCGGCGGGCGCAGGGCCCCGACGACGAGGCCCTGTCCCTGGAGTTCTCCAAGGCCGCCTACCGGGCGCTGGAGGGCTGAGGCGCGTCCTCAGAGCGCCGGGGCGGGCGCCGCCGCGTCGGCCTGGGCGCTCGCGCTGGGAGGAGGGGTGATGCCTCGCGCGGTGGCGTCCAGGTTCGCGAGGCCCCGCTCGAACTCCTTGCCGATCATCGTGTCCATGTTCACGACGAGCGACATCGCCTTGCCCATCAGGGTGTTCTCGCCCTCCATCGCCCAGCTCACGCGGGTGCCGCCGTTCTCCGGGGTGAGCGTGAAGGTGGCTTGGTTCGTGGCTTCGAACGGCTTGAAGAACTCCAGCTTGAGGACGACGCGCGCGCCGGGCTGGCTCTCCACGATGGTCATGCGCCCATCTCCGGACTCACCGCCGGCATAGGCGAAGCTGGCGCCCGGTCCCTCGTTGGGTCCGTCGAAGGCCTTGGTCACGCCGGGCGCGGGCTCGGAGCGGAACGGGTTCCACGTGTCGAACCGGTGCAGGTCGTTGATCAGCGCGAAGACTGTGGCCGGGGGCGCGGCCACGTGCGCGTTGCGCTCGATGCGGAAGCGGTCCGGGCGGGTGGCGACGAAGGCGCCCAGCGCGACGGCGAGGACGAGGATGGCGAGTGCGATCTTTCTGGCCATGGGAGGCTCCCTGTTCGGAGGAAGAAGTGCTCCCGGGTCACCGGGAGGGTTCATCTCCACGTCGAACGAGGGGCCGCGGAATCGACACGGCATTTCCGCCCCATTTTCCGGGGGCCCAGGCCTCCCCCGGGAATGCAGCTCACTTCACCGGGGGCCGGAGGGCCTGGAGCCGCGCCTTGTCCAGCTTCGCGGCGACGCCCACGCTGCGTCCGGCGAGGTTCGCGACGACGTACTGCACGGAGCTGCCCAGCACCTGCGCGCTCTCCGACAGGGTGAGCCCGTAGTCCTGCTCCAGCCACTGCGTCATGCCCTGCGTCGCGGAGCGCAGGGCGTCGTCCAGCGAACCGCCCTGCCCCAGCGTCATGAGGTGCGTGGGGGACTCCACGCGAGGCGTAGCGGGCGGCGGCTTGCCGTGCAGGACGTCCACGGTGAACTCGACGTCCATGGAGGTCTCCAGCGCGTACTGGGAGGTCTCGCCGTCACCCTGCGCGGCGTGGGCGTCGCCCAGGTAGAGGAGGGCGCCGGGCTGCGCCACGGGCAGGTAGACGGTGTTGCCCGCCACGACCTCGTTGAAGTCCATGTTGCCGCCGTAGCGGCCCGTGTCCCCGGTGGACAGGGGCGCGGAGCCGAAGCCGGGCGCCACGGCCAGGCCGCCCAGCATGGGCCGCAGCGGCACGGTGAAGGCCTTCAGGCGCTCGGTCGGGTTCTCCGGGGTCGCGACGCCGCGCTCGGGGTCGAGCTTCCAGCGCACGGGCTTGCCCAGCTCCGTCGCCTTCGCGGCGAGCCCCGGCGTGAGCGCGCGGCCCACGATGCCATCCAGGCTGTCCGCGAACGTGCGGTTCAACGTGAGGCGGCGGATGCGGATGGCCAGCGTGTCGCCCGGGTTCGCGGTGGCGATGAAGAAGGGGCCCGTCTGCGGGTTGCCGAAGAGGGCGCGGGTGACGCCCTTCGAGTCCATGCCGCCGGAGTCGAGCGTCGAGGTGCGCACGGTGTCGCCCGGCCAGACGGTCAGCACCGGTGCGCGGTGCGCGGTGAACTCGTTGGACCAAGAGGTGGGCGTGAAGTCATGCACGCGAGGAACGCCCGAGGGGCGCGAGGGAAGCAGCCGGGCCGAGAAGGCATGGGACGCCCGCGCCTTCGGGTTGTTGCTGTCCGGGTAGTCCGCGGTGCCGCGAAGTGACTCACCGCTCACCTTGCCGTCGAAGACGTAGGTCTTCTGGCGTGAGTCCGTGACGACGAAGTGGACGGCGTTGCCCGTGCGTTCCCCCTTCAACGCGTCCCCATCCAGCTCACCGGAGAGGCGCTTCCCATCGCGATCCAGCGTGAGGAGTTGATAGGCGGGGTTGCCCCAAAGGTCGGTCGTCACAAGCCAGGACTCGGAAGCCGCGAGCGCGCCGGCAGGCAGACAGCAGAGGAGGACGAAGAGGGAGCGGAGCATGAGCGGGCGCAGTGTAGAGGAACGAGCCCAGGCCGCGACCATCCCAGGGCCTCCACCCGCATTCGGCCACAATCCCATCCAAGGGCTTGAGAACATGAGAACCCCCAGGCGACGGCCCCGCCGGAGGCGCCCACAGAAAACCTGTCCGACAGTCGGACAGGTTTGAAGAAGCGCGGCCAGGCCCCCCCGCCCCTGCCGGGCGGCCAAGACCTGTCCGACAGTCGGACAAGTTCCGAACGGAGCGACCACGAGCTGCCGCTT
This sequence comes from Corallococcus sp. AS-1-6, assembly GCF_020037015.1. Classification (GTDB taxonomy): domain Bacteria; phylum Myxococcota; class Myxococcia; order Myxococcales; family Myxococcaceae; genus Corallococcus. The sequence goes on from NZ_JAIQDE010000032.1 coordinate 40,571, forward strand.
TCGACCGGGCGGCCCAAGCCGGTCCGGCTGTCGGACAAGTTCAGAACGGTGCGACCAGGAGCGGCCTCTTTCGACCGGACGGCCTCAAGCAGTCCGGCTGTCGGACAAGCTCGGAACAGAGGGAGCCGAAGGCGTCCGCTTCCGGGAAGCCGAAACCGGTCCGACTGTCGGACAAGTTCGAACGGTGTGGCCAGGACGCGTCCGTTTTGGTCCGAGCCGCAACGGCCAGTCCGGCTGTCGGACAAGTTCGGAATGGTGAGGCCAGGGAGTGTCCGTTTGGGTCCGAGCCGCAACGGCCAGTCCGGCTGTCGGACAAGTTTGGAACGGTGCGGCCGGGACCTGCCCGTTTCGGTCTGAGCCGCAGGAACCAGCCGACTGTCGGACAAGTTCGGAACGGCGTGGCCCGAAGGCGCTCAGTTTGCCTGGGCGGCGGGACCTGTCGGACTGTCGGACAGGTTTTGGGACCGCGGCGAGGGACCGGCCGCTTCGCCTGGGGAATCTTGTCCGACTGTCGGACAGGTTCTGGCCTTACGCCTCCCTGGCCGCCTGGGTCGTCATTTGTGGCCGCGCTGCTTCCGTCAGCGCAGCCGCTGGCCGAAGGCCCTCAAGCGGTCGCGGGCCTTCAACAGCTTCTCGCGGGGAATGGAGAACACCGCGCGCACCCGCTCCGGGTCTCCGCACCACGCGCCACCGTTGAGCACCACGTGCGTGTGCTCGTAGACGACGCGCGGCAGGTTCTCCGGCGTGAGCTTCACCCCATCCACCGAGCGCCCCAGCCACGCCGTCATCGGAGGCGCGAGGAACAAGCCCCCCGCCTCCGTGGCCTCCGCCCGGCCGTCATCGGGCAGCGCCTCCGCCAACAACGCGCGCTTCTCCGCGAGGTCGCGCCGCATCCTCGCCAGGTAGTTCCTCAGCGCCTTGTGCCGGGCGGCGTAGAGCAGTTGTCCGTCCGGTCCTCGCGCATGGGCCGCGTACAGGTACGCCGCCGCGCGCGCGGTGGGCGTATGCAGCACTCCCGGGGCGCTGTCTCGCAGCGCCGCCACCAGCGCCCGGTCCTTCGTCGCCACCCACCCCACTCGTAGGCCCCCGGCCGCGAACTCCTTGGACAGCCCTCCCAACAACACCGTCCGCGCGCCGATGCCGGGCACCGCCCCCTCCAGCGTCACCGGGCTGTGCACCGTCTCCGCCGTGGGGTTGGTGAGGTTCACCAGGCCGAAGATTTCATCGGAGATCCAGAGGCAGCGCTGCTCCACCACGAACGTCGCCAGCGCCATCAACTCCTCGTGCGACAGGTAGTGCCCCGTGGGGTTCGCCGGCTGTGACAGCACCACCGCGTCCGGCGTGCTCCCCCGCGCGCGGCGCGACAGCAGCGTGCCCAGCGGGCCGGACTCCACCTCGCAGCCGGCCGCCAGGAACGTGGGCTCCAGCACGCCGTAACAGGGCGTCACCAGGAACACGCGCGGCATCCGGCCCAGCCGCTGGCGCAGCGCCACGCCCAGGTGGTGCATGAGCGGCCAGACGCCGGGCGCCACCACGACGTCCTCGGGGACATAGCGGGCCCCTCGCGTCTCCAGCAGGAAGGCCGCCACGGCCTCCGCCAGCCCCGTCTGCGCTCCGTCCGCGCGCGGCGCCACGCCCGCCGCGATGAGCCCCTCCACCAGCGGCAGCGGCATCGGGCCCTCGTTCTCTCCGTAGTCCAGGCGCACGAGCTCCGGGTCGTCCTCGCGGAAGAACTTCGGCGCGAACGCGGGCAGCTCCGACAGCTTCCCGATGCGGCGCGAGCGCGGCAGCGGCACCTCCGGCGCCCGGTGCGGCGAGGGCGGCTCCGGCTCCGCGAACGCCATGCGGAAGGCGAGCAGCTCCGAGAAGGTGCGCTCGTAGAACCACTCCGCCAGCACGCTGATGCGCGAGTACGTCACCTCCGCCGCCACCTCCAGGTCCACGCGCAGCGGCTCCGGCACGGGCAGCAGCAGCGTCAACTCCAGGTCCGGCCACACCGCGTTCTTGATGAGGCCGTACAGGATGACCAGGTTGGGCGCGTGCTGCGTCCGCGCCAGGAACTCGAAGAGCGTGCGCGGCTCCACGTCCCCGGTGATGTTGAAGAAGGCGCTCTCGTCCAGCACCACCCAGATGCCCCGCCGCGCGGCCTCCGCCACGATGTCGCGCAGCACCGCCAGGTTGGTGCGCTCGCCCGGCTCCACCGTCAGCAGCACGGCCTTCACGTCGAAGGCGCTCAGCAGGCGGCGGATCTCCCCCAGCGTGTTGTGCGTCACCGTGGCGCGCACGCCCGCCTTGTCCAGCGCGCGCGCGTAGAGCGGGTGCAGGCTGCGCGACACCAGCACCGCGTCCCCGGGGTCACAGGTGGCGAGCAGGAAGGAATAGACGGCCTGCTCGCGCTCCGGCGCCACGAACAGCGAATCCTCCGACAACCTCAGGCCGAAGTGCCGGTCCAGGTAGCGCGCCACCAGCCTGCGGAAGGACGCGTCGCCGGCCTCGTGCGCGTAGGGCAGGAAGGGCGCCTGGGACAGCCGCTCCGCGAGCGCCGTGACGAAGCCCAACTGCTCCGCGGACGCCGCCCCCAGGTCCAGCTCCTCCTGGAGCGCCGCGATGCCCAGCGAGCGCAGCGCGGCGCGCAGGGCCAGCGTCTCCCGGGGCTGCGACAACTGGGCCTCCCACACCGCCACCTCGTGCCAGATGGGGTGGCCTGACTGCAGCCAGCCCAGCGCCGTCGCCGCGCGCAGGGGCTCCGGGCTGTGGGCCTCCATGAAGAACTCGAACTCGCGCCCGGTGCGCTGCTCCAGCGACACCAGCGGGCGGATGTCCGTGTCCGCCGCCTGCATCACCCGCCGGGCCACGCGCACGCGGGTGGTGAAGCCCCGCCGCGTGAACATCCGCGCGATGATGGCCCGGCCCGGACGGCCCGCCAGGTTCAAGAGCAGCCGTCCCCCGGGCAGCAGCCGCTCCGGCGCCTCGTTGAGCAGGCGCGCGATGAGCCCCAGGCCGAAGTGGTCCTCGTAGACGTTCTGCAACGAGGTGTAGTTGGACAAGTCCAGCAGCGCCTGCTCATCCGCCTGCGCCAGCTCCGCGGGCAGCTCGTCGCTCCGCAGCACCTGCGGGATGCACCCGACGATGAAGTCCCACTCCGGCTTCTGGGGCAGCCCGAGCAGCAGATCGCTCTCGCCAAAGGACAGCCGCGACACCAGCGCCTCGTCGCCGTTGAGCCACGCGTTGCACAACCCCACCGCCGGGGCCTGCGGGTTCAGGTCCAGCCCCCGGATGCGCGCGAGCCCCGTGAACTTCGCCAGCGCGATGCAGATCCACCCGGAGCCGGAGCCCACCTCCACCAGGTGCTTGCCCGCGTACTCGTCCAGCGGGACCTTCAAGAGCCCCTCCAGGAACGTGAACGCCCACGCCTCCGGCGCGAAGATGGACGGCGGAATCAACAGCTCCAGCCGCTCCTGGGACGCGCCCACCGCCACCACCACCGACGCCAGCCGCAGCGGCGCGCCCTCCGGCTGGTCGCGAGACAGCTCCGCCAGCTCGCGCAGCTCCGCCAGCGCCCGCGCACGCTCCTGCGGCCGGGCCAGCGCCTCCGAAAGCGTACGCAACTGGACAAAGGCTTCACGGGCTGACGCGGGATAGGTGGCCATGGCGCGCCGACTGTCCGGGCCCGCATGCCCCCTGTCAACGACCGCATGAGCACGGCGGCCTGACGCATCGCAGTATCAATTTACAGATTGCCATTCCCAGTTTACACGGGAAATCTTGAGTCAAACGCCAGTAAGCAGCGCCCACCGGGCGGCCCCTCTCGCCCGGTGAGGACGCCCCATGAAAAGACAGTCGCAACTGGCCTTGCTCGCGGTGTTCGCCGTCATCCTGTTACACGCGCCACCGGCGGCGGCTCAAATCGCCGCCGCGCACGTGTATCACAATCACATGCCCAACTTCTGGGCGTACTACGACCTGACCCAATACAACGCGACGCCGGTAGGCGGCCCCATCCGCTACGCGTATGACGGGCAGGTCATCCAGATAAAGCAGTCCCCTCCAGCCAACTACACCTACTTCCTGCCGTCGGGCGCGCCCATGCCGCACGACGACCTGGTGACGTACTACTCGCACCACGCGAAGGTGGGCGCGTATCAGTACTGGCCGCCGGACGTGGCCGCGGACATGAAGGCCAACGCCTCCACGGGACAGATTCACGTCACCATGTCCGGCGCGGTGGTGAACAACGTCAACGACCTGGTCACCCGCCGCAACGTGTCCGGCTACGACAACGCCAACTGGGGCGCCACCTGGCGGGACCGCTACGCCAACCTGCGCACGCCCGCGGGCAACCGCTCGTTGGACCTCATCCACTTCACGGGCCACCACTCCATGGGGCCGCTGGTGGGGCCGGACTACTTCCTCAAGGACCTCATCTACCAGAGCGCCACGCTGTCCCAGTCGTACTTCCTGGGCAGCGGCTTCACGGCCTCCAAGGGCTTCTTCCCCACGGAGCTGGGCTTCAGCGAGCGGCTCATTCCCACGCTGGCGAAGCTGGGCGTGAAGTGGTCCGTCATCGGTGACAACCACTTCTCCCGCACGCTGAAGGACTACCCGTTCCTCAACGACCCGGGCTCGGACACGCTGGTGTCGCCGCCCAACCGCGCGGACCTCCAGAACACCAGCACCGTGGGCGCCTGGGTGAGCGAGCCCATGGCGCACGAGCAGCAGGTCATCCGCAACAAGTACCCCTTCGCCTCCACGCCGCACTGGGTGCGCTACGTGGACCCGGCCACGGGCGCCGAGTCGCGCGTCGTGGGCATCCCCGTCAACCAGAACGGCTCCTGGCTGGAGGGCTGGGAGGGGCAGGCCACCGTGGACGTGGTGGGCCTGCGCAACTTCGAGGGGCTGACGTCCCAGAAGCAGTTCTTCGTGCTCGCGCACGACGGCGACAACTCCGGCGGGCGCGCGGGGTCGCTGGACACGTGGATCAACGGCCGGGCCGTCACCTGCACCGGCGGCGTGCAGTGCCTGGGCATCGACGAGTACCTGGTCAACAACACGCCCGCCTCCACGGACGTGGTGCACGTGCAGGACGGCTCGTGGGTGGACACGCGCGACTCCTCGTCCGACCCGCAGTGGCACCACTGGCGGCTGCCCTTCGGCATCTGGAAGGGGCAGTTCCCCGCGTTCAACTCCGCCACCGGGCTCAACCTGGCGCCCAAGACGAACCTGAGCGGCGTGCAGGAGGGGATGACGGTGTCGCTGGAGCACGGCTGGCACTACCTGGAGCGCAACTTCGCGCTGCTCCAGGCCGCGATGAACTACGCGAAGACGGCCGAGCAGGTCTGGCTGGACGCGCACCCCAACCACTGGAAGCCCACCACCGCGCTGGACTCGCAAATCACGCACGCGGGCAACCAGCTCAACCCGTGGATGCTGTCCTTCCCGGTGAAGGGCGACGCGGCGAACGACTGGGCGGGCGGCGCGAACCCCGCGGAGCTGGCCTGGTACTTCCTCCTGCCGGCCATGGACTCCGGCTTCGGCTACTACGACGAGAACGTGGACGACAACGTGAAGCCCACGCTGTCCTTCAACCAGTCGCTCTACTTCTCCAAGCCGTACGTGCAGGACCGGCTGGCGCAGGACCGCACGGGCCCCTCCGTCTGGTGGCCGCAGCGCTGGCCGTACAACCCGGGCAGCGCCAACACGGACAAGTCCGAAGGCTGGACGCTGCACCACTTCGACAACAACTTCGCGCTGTACACCTACGCCTACGACGTGAGCGGCATCGCCAGCATCAAGGCGCGCGTGCGCGTGCACACGGCGAAGAGCATCGACCCGCTGGACAACACGCCCCGCGTCTACGACCCGGCGGCACTGAAGGCCGCGGGCGTGCCGGGCATCGACCCGTCCCGCGTGGGCGCCTGGGTGGATTACCCGCTCCAGCGCCGTGAGCTGCGGCCCGTGATGAACGGCGTGGCGTGGCAGCCGGCGCACCTGCCGGTGATGCAGAAGGTGGCCGCGCAGGAGATTGGCGACCTCTACTACGCCTACCTGGGGGCCTACCGCGACCAGGTGCTCGACTACTACATCGAGGCCACCGACGCGCGCGGCAACGTCACCCGGAGCGAGATCCAATCCGTCTACGTGGGCGCCGGGAAGTACCGGCTGGAGGGCGGCAAGTACATCGAGGACATCAACGGCCCGGTGACGGGCACCTACCCGTTCCTCCGCGTGGACACCACGGCGCCGTCCGTGCCCACGGGGCTCGCGGCGACGCGCACGGACCGCTCCGTGACGCTGACGTGGACGGCCTCCACGGACAACGTGGGCGTGACGGGCTACCAGGTGTTCCGCAATGGCACGCAGGTGGGCTCGCCTTCCACGACGGGCTACACGGACAGCGGGCTCACGGCGGGCACGGCGTACAGCTACACGGTGCGGGCGCGGGACGCGGCGGGCAACACGTCCGCCGCGAGCAGCGCGCTCTCCGTCACCACCCTGCCCCCGGACACCACGGCGCCGTCGGCGCCCTCGGGGCTCTCCGCGTCGGGGGTCACCAGTTCGTCGGTGGTGCTGAGCTGGACGGCCGCCACGGACAACTATGGCGTGAGTGACTACCTCGTGTTCCGCAATGGCACGCAGGTGGCCGCGCCCACGGCGACGACGTACACGGACACGGGGCTGTCCTCGAGCACGACGTACAGCTACACCGTGAAGGCCCGTGACGCGGCGGGGAACACCTCGGTGGCCAGCGCGGCGCTCTCCGTCACCACCGGCCTGGGGTACACGACGACGGTCTATTACAAGAAGGGCTTCGCCACGCCATACCTCCACTACCGCCCGGCGGGGGGCACGTGGACCACGGCCCCCGGCGTGCTGATGCCGGACGCGGAGGTGACGGGCTACGCGAAGTACACGGTGAACCTGGGCTCCGTGCAGCAGTTGGAGGCCGTGTTCAACAATGGCAGCGGCACGTGGGACAACAACAACGGCGTGAACTACCTGTTCCCCACGGGCACCTCCACGTTCAACGCGGGCGTCATCACGGCGGGCGCGCCGGTGAGCGACACCACGGCGCCGTCGGTGCCCTCGGGGCTGACGGCTCCGTCGAAGTCCGCGACGACGGTGTCCCTGAGCTGGACCGCGTCCACGGACAACGTGGGCGTGACGGGCTACCTGGTGTTCCGCAATGGCACCCAGGTGGGCTCGCCCACGTCCACGAGCTACACGGACAGCGGGCTGTCCTCCAACACGGCCTACAGCTACACGGTGCGGGCGCGCGACGCCGCGGGCAACACGTCCGCCGCGAGCACCGCGCTCTCCGTCACCACCAGCGCGGGCAACACGGCGACCGTCTATTACAAGAAGGGCTACGCAACCCCATACATCCACTACCGCCCGGCGGGCGGCACGTGGACGACGGCGCCGGGCGTGGCCATGGCGACGGCGGAGGTCTCCGGCTACGCGAAGCACACGGTGGACCTGGGCTCCGCCACGCAGTTGGAGGCGGTGTTCAACAACGGCAGCGGGACGTGGGACAACAACGGGGGGCTCAACTACTTCTTCCCCGCGGGCACCTCCACGTTCAACGCGGGGGCCATCTCCGCGGGTGCGCCGTCCCAGGACACCACGGCGCCCTCGGTGCCCACGGGCCTGACGGCTCCGTCGAAGACGGCGACCACCGTGTCGCTGTCGTGGACGGCGTCCACCGACGCGAGCGGCATCGCGGGCTATGACGTGTATCGCAACGGGGCGCTGGTGGGCTCGCCCACGACGGCCAGCTTCACGGACACGGGGCTGACGGCGGGCACGGCGTACAGCTACACCGTGCGGGCGAGGGACACGGCGGGCAATGTGTCCGCGGCGAGCAGCGCGCTCTCCGTCACCACGTCCACCAGCGGGGCCACGGTGACGTTCAACGTCACGGCGAGCACCGTGATGGGCCAGAACGTGTACGTGGTGGGCAACGTCGCCGCGCTGGGGAGCTGGGCTCCGGCCAATGCCATCCTGCTGTCCGCGGCCAACTACCCCACGTGGAGCGCGGCCGTCGGGCTGCCGGGCTCCACGGCGATTGAGTACAAGTTCATCAAGAAGGACGCCGCCAACAACGTCACCTGGGAGAGCGGCGCCAACCGCACCCTGACGACGCCGGCCACGGGCAGCTCGACCGTGAACGACACGTGGCGCTGAGCCGTTGAAGCGGACTCGCGGCGGGCCTGGAGACCGGGCCCGCCGTCGAGGCATCGCGGAGGGCCCGGCTCAGTCGGAATCGCGAGCGGCGGCCACCGCCTCGCGGTCGTAGGCTTCCTGGTGTTTCTGGATCGCGTCGATGTGCGCGAGGGTCCAGTCGTACAGCACCGCGAACGGCTCCTGGAGCGACCTGCCCAGCGGGGTGAGCGCATATTCGACGCCCGGCGGCGAACCGCCGAGGACGCGGCGGCGGACCATCCCGTTGCGTTCGAGCTTTCGCAGCGTCTGCGTCAGCACGCGCTGGGTGATGCCCTCGAGCTGCCGCTTGATGGCGTAAGTCGTGGTCGTCACCGGCGGAAGTGATGGCATCGGGCTCGCGACCGCCAGGGCCTTCGCCGCGGAGGGGGCAAGGGTCTACGTCACCGGGCGAAGGCAGGAGAGGCTCGACGAGGCAGTCACCGAAATCGGTGGTGCCACCGTTGGCGTCCAAGGGGACGTGGGAAATCTCTCCGACCTCGACCGGCTCTACGAGCGCATCAAGCGCGACCACGGCAGGGTCGATGTCGTCTTCGCCAATGCGGGGATCTCCGAAACCAGGACGCTTGATGCGATCGACGAGGAGCACTTCGAGCGCGTGTTCAGCGCGAACGTGAAGGGCATGATCTTCAGCGTGCAGAAGGCGCTGCCGCTCATGACCGACGGAGGAGCGGTCATCCTCGCCGGCTCGGCCAGTGGCAGCAAAGGCTTCCCTGCCCTGTCGGTCTACAACGCGACCAAGGCCGCGATCCGCTCACTCGCGCGAACCTGGACGACCGACCTGAAGAGCCGAGGCATCCGCGTCAATGTGGTCTCACCCGGGGTGATCGAGACGCCCGCGATGCAGACATACCTCCAGCGCAACGCGGGGATGGAGGACGTGCTGAAACAGATGACACCGCTCGGGCGGCTCGGTCAGGCGGAGGATGTCGCGAACGCGGTGCTGTTCCTGGCGTCGAAGGAGAGCAGCTTCGTCGCGGGCGTCGAACTCTTCGTGGATGGGGGTGTCATGGCGGTGTGACACGGATTGGCGGATGCCCGTGGGTGGCCCCCGGGCTGCTGCTGACCGCCCCCTGCTCCAACAGGCGTGAGGTGAGCCCGGGCGCGCCTACTCCTGTGGCGCGGCCGGGGTCAGCAGCAGGTCCGACAGGCCGGGCTTGGAGCGGCGCAGCAGGTCCTCCAGCGAGTACTTGTCCAACGTGGCGAGGAACGCGTCGCGCGCCTCCGCCAGCACGCCCTTGAGGCCGCAGGCCGGCGCGATGGGGCAGGTGTTGCGCTCCCGGTCGAAGCACTCCACCAGGTGGAAGTCCGGCTCGGCCGCGCGCACCACCCTGCCCAGCCGGATGTCTCCCGGGGCCTTGGCCAGCAGCACGCCGCCGGCCCGCCCGGGCTTCACCTCCACGTGTCCCTCCTGCGCCAGCGTCTGCACCACGCGCACCAGGTGGTGCTTGGAGATGCCGTAGGCGTCCGCCATCTCCTGCGTGGACGACGGCCGCCCGGGACGTGCCGCCAGGTACATGAGGACGCGCAGCGAGTAGTCGGCGTGAAGGGTCAGGTGCAAGTCAGGCGGCTCCGGCGGCAGGCCCTGCTCGCGGCGCGCTCGGCAGGAAGGCATCCGCGTGGATGTCCTTCAGCGAGAACCCCGCGAGAAAGAGCTTCTTGCGCAGGGATAGCACCGCTTCGGGGTTGCCGCAGAGGAACGCCCGCCAGCCCACCAGCCGCTTCGGGAGGCAGGTGAGGACCTTCGCCTCCAGGGCCCCCTCCTCCACGTCCCCGCCGCCTCCGGCCAGCACGACGGGGCGGTAGTGGAGGTTCGGATGGCTCGCCGCCAGGGCCCGCAGCGCGTCCCTGAGGTACAGCCCGCCCGGGTCCTTCGCCCCGTGGAACAGGTGGATGGGGCCCGTGTGGCCCGCCTCCAGCGCGTCCCGCAGGATTCCATACAGCGGCGCGAGCCCCGTGCCCGTCCCCGCGAGCAGCAGCGGCGCCTCCGGCTGCCCGGGCACGTAGAAGCAGTCCCCGGCCGGCCCCTGCACGTGCACCGGATCCCCCTGCCGGACGTCACGGGCGAACCAGCCGCTCATGGCGCCCCCGGGCACGAGCCGCACGTGCAGCTCCAGCCGGCCCTCGCGGGGCAGGCTCGCCAGCGAGTAGCTGCGCGCGAGCCCGTCCGCGCGCACCACCGTGACGTACTGCCCCGCGCGATAGTCGAGCGGCGTCTCCACCTCCAGCCGCACCGCGAACACGTCCGCGCTGAGCGACTCCAGCTCCACCACGCGCGCGGGGACGCGCAGCTCCGACGCCCCCGCCACCTCCAGCGCCGCGCCCTCCTGGGGCCGGCACGTGCACGCGAGGAAGTAGCCTCGCGCCCGCAGCGTGTCCTTGAGCCCCACCTGCGCCGCCTCGGGCACGGGGCCCGAGGTCGCCCGCATCAGGCAGGACTGGCAGGCCCCCGCCCGGCACGCATGCGGCACGCGCACGCCCTGGCGCAAGAGGCCGTCCAGCACCGTCTCTCCGGGCTCCAGCGGATACCACTCGGATTCATGCCGCACCTTCGCCATGGCGTGCCTCCTTCCCGGGCTGCTTCAGCGGTTCAAGACGTCCGCGCGCGCCCCTTCGGCGACGGCCATCACCTGGCCCACCAGCTCCGCGGGCACGCCCAGCTCCTCCAGCGTCTCCTTCAGGTGCCCCGCCACCGCGTCGAAGTGCGACCCGTTCAGCCCGCGCTCCACCAGGTGCTTGTGCCCCGCGCGCATGTCCTTGCCCGAGTAGTTCGCCGGCCCGCCGCACACCATCGTCAGGAACGCCTTCTGCTTGGCGGCCTGGCGCTCCATGTCCACGTCCTCGAAGAAGTGGTTGATGCGCTCGTCGGCCAGCACCTTCCGGTAGAAGACCTCCACCGCCGCCGCCATCGCCGGTTCCCCGCCAATCTTCTCGTACACGCTCGACATGACTTCGCTCGCTTTCTGGGCCCACGCCCCAAAAGATGCATACTGAATGCATCTTTAAGGGCCTGGCCGTCAACAAGGCGTCGCGCCGCGCATCGGGTCAGCTTCTGGCGCATGTGTCCTGGCCTCATGCGCACAGTGGGGGAGGTGTTCGTCCTGGTGGGCCACGGGACGCCGTGGGCGCGCCGTCCTCAGACGGGCAGCAGGCCCCGCGCGCGGCGCACCACGCGCTCCACGCCGCTCTTCACGTGGTCCAGCGGCAGGAAGCGGTTCACTGGCGTGGGCCGGTAACCCAGGGGGCCCAGGCGCTTGCGCAGCGCATGGTTGGCGCGCAGCGCGCGCAGGTGCCGGGCCGTCTCGCGGGTGTTGAAGATGATGGACAGCGACACGGAGACGTCCTCCGGGCCGTTCTTCACGTAGTGCGGCGCCACGAAGGGGATGTGCAGCGCGTCCCCGGGGCCGAACGTGTAGCGCGTCGCCGTGGCATCGAAGGTCTCCCGGTAGTTCACCTTGGAGCCGGAGCGCGCGACGAAGGCCTCCAGGTCCGGCGCGGGAACCACCTCTTCGTCCCACGCCTTGGAGATGTGCACCGCCTTGGTGCCCCGGAACTGCATCAGCAGCGTGGAGTAGCGGTCCAGGTGGAAGGGCGTGACGCTGCCGGGGGACGCGATGAAGAGGTAGAGCATGGGGTCCACCGCGCGCGTGCCCACGCCCTGCGCGCGCATCAGGTCCTCCACCTCCGCCAGCAGCGCGCGGTACAGGTCGTGGAAGCTGGGGTCCTGCTCCGGCGCGCGCAGCATGATGTACGAGCGGCTCGTCATCATGTTCTCCACGGTGTCCTTCAGCGACAGGCCGGTGCGGTGGTCCACATGCGCGCGGTCGAAGTCCGCGTCCTTGGGCAGCAGGCCGGAGCTGAAGAACACGTTCTCGGAAGGCAGCCGCTGCACCACGCCCGCCAGGTTCTCCAGCTCCAGCGCGGGGTGCCCCAGCAGCGTGTGACGGCACCGGAAGGACTCACGGTCGAACTGCAGCGGCGACCCGACGGACTCGAAGATGCGCTTCACGAAAAGTGACTCCTCGCCGCCTTCAGCGACAGGTGTTCACTCCATGCCAGCAGAGCGCGGCCACAGGTTCAAATTGGGGCATTTTGCCCCGCCCCTCTCTGAAGACACCTTGGCCGGTGGGAGGTGGCGCAGGCCGCCTGCCCGCCCTGCCGTCGCCCTTGGGGGCGGGGCGAGCGCGGCCGGGAATCATGCCCATGTTTCCACTCACACCTCGATGGGAGGAAGAGACATGGCGCTGGAAGCAATCCTGTTGTGGGCGGTGATTGGCCTCATTGCTGGATGGCTCGCGTCCGCGGTGGTGGGCGGTGGCTACGGCCTGATTGGCGACATCGTCGTGGGCGTGGTGGGCGCGTTCCTGGGCGGCTTCATCCTCCGGGCGCTCGGCACGGGAGCTCCGTTCGGTGGCCTCGCGGGCACCATCTTCGTGGCGTTCATCGGAGCGGTGGTGCTGCTGCTGATACTGCGGCTCATCCATTCGAGCACGGTCCGAAGGGTCTGATCCGGACCGGCAAAAGGCTCGGCCACTTCTCGCGCGGGGGCATGCAGGTCCCGCGCGAGAAGTGCCTCATGTCATGGCGTCACGGGCACTGGTAGGGGCTGCCCGGCGTTTGCACGCAGGTGCACCACCCGCCGGAACAGACCTCGTTGTGGGCGGCGCTGCACTTGATGCCGCAGCCGCCGCAGTTGTTGTCGTCGCTGTAGATGTCGGTGCAGAAGCCGCCGCACTTCGTCTGCCCGCCAGGGCATCCCGTGGGAGTGCTGCATACACCTCCAGAGCACGTCCCTCCGCCCGGGCAGCTCATCTGGCTTCCGGAGCAGCCGCCTCCGCTGTTGCAGGTGTCGCCCGTCGTGCAGGCGTTTCCGTCGTCGCAGGAGGCACCGCTAGGGTTGCGCTGGCAGGCCATCGCCTGAAACGTCGAGACGTCCGAACAGCTGCCCGAGCGGCAGAGCTTCTCGGTGATGGTGCGGGTCATCTCCCCTGAGGTGCTGCAGGGGTTTGATCCCAAGGTTCCATCGCAGCCACTCCAGGGAGGGTAATAGGCGCCACCGCACGACGCCCCTTCCGTGCTCCGATGGCACCATTCAACCTCCTCGAAGGAAGTCTGTTGGCAGCCGCCATTGGAACAAACACCGGAGGTGATGATCCGGCCCCTGGGTGCGGTTTCGCCACACCTGTCACTGTAGAAGCAGACGCTCCACGGTCCCGTGCTGTTCGTCCCGCACGCAAGACCGTTGGTATTGCGGTAGCAATTCGCAGTCTCGATATCCGTGAAGGCCTGACACGTGCCGGAAGAGCACACACGCACGGTGATGGAGCGCTCCCGGATGCCCTCATCCGCACATGAGTCCGCGTAATCGCACGAACTCCATCCTTCCGACGTCGTGCTCCCGCAGGTCGTGCCGTTGGCTACCACGTCATCGCCAGGGCACTGTGCGCTGCTGCCCGTGCAGTACTCTGCGACGTCACAGACGCCAGAGGCCGCCCGGCACAGCGTCGACGCGGGCTTGAAGCTCCACTGGGTCGTCGACAATGTCGGGTCGCACACCTGGCATGCCCCCGCCGGGTTCGTGGCCCCGGAGGCGTAGAGGGTGCCGTTGATGAAGCAGTTCGTGGAGCACTGCCCGGACGCGTTACAGATGCTGCCCGCGCCGCAGCTGGTTCCCGCCGCGACATCGCCGTCCGCCGGGCACTGCGCGCTGCTGCCCGTGCAGTACTCCACCGCGTCACACGCATCCGCCGCGCCCCGGCACACCGTGGCCGGGGACTGGAAGCTCCAAGCCAACGTGGACCGGGCCGGGTCGCACACCTGGCACGAGCCCTCCGGATTGGCCGCCCCCGCCGGGTACAGCGCTCCGTCGATCCAGCAGCCAGAGGTGCACTGCGCGGAGGCATCGCACACACCGTCCTCGCCGCAGGCCGTGCCCACCGTCAGTGTCGGATGCAGGCATGAACCCGATGCATCACAGACGTCCGTGGTGCAGGGGTTGCCGTCGTCCACGCACGCCGTTCCTTCGGGAGCGGGCGCGTAGGTGCAGGCCCCCTGGGAGCAGGTGCCCGCTGACCGGTGGCATGCGTCCGGCGGGGCGTCGCACACCTTGGCCGTGCCTGCACAGGCATTCACGCCGTCACCGTCGCAGACATCCTCGAGGGTGCACGCGTCCCCGTCGTCGCACGTCGTGCCGCGCGGGACGGCGGTGCAGGTGCCTTCGTTGCCGGGCAGGTTGCACGCGTTGCACTGCCCATCACAGGCTGAGTCACAGCAGACGCCGGACGCGCACTCGCCGCTGTAGCAGTCGCGGCCGGACGCGCACGCTTCGCCGTTCTCTTGCTTCGTCCCCCACTGCGCCTCCACCGGCCGTTCCGGGGTCTCCGGGGCAAGGGATTCGTCGACACAGCCTCCGTCCCAACAGACCTCTCCTGCGGCACAGCCCGCGCCACAGGTCTCGTCGGGGGCCTCCGAGGCGCACTGGGCCAGGAACAGGGTGAAGACACACAACACGACGGTGCCGCTCAGGGCACGCACGGATCTCAAGCGGGGCATGGGGGAACTCGGGGGATGAGACGGGGGCACGCGCGGGAAGCGTGAACACGGCCCACACTCCGGGTCGTGATTGCCAAACTCGTAGCACTCCCTGTCACATGTGTAAATCCCAACCCCTCTCAAAGCCCTCCCGGGTGGCCGCCACCCCATGCCGTACAGCCTGAAGGTGAGCCACTACTCGCGCGGGCGCATGCGTGTCCCGCGCGACAAGTGTTTCATGGCCTGATGGTCCTATTGGGAACTGGCCGCGAAGCAGGCGGGGAGTGCCCCAGGCTCGCCATCCTTCACGGCATAGTCATACCGGCAGACGCACTCCATGTTCAGGCAGACGAACCCCGCGCTGATCAGGCACCGGTTCCCACAGGCTCCGCAGTTGGCGTTGCTGTTGAGGTTGGTGCAGACACCATTGCACATGGCCACATCCGGACCGTTGCAGGTCGCCGGGCAGACGCCGTTCGAGCACGTCCCACCACCGGGGCAGGACATCTGGGTGCCGGAGCAGCTTCCTCCGCTGTCGCACGTGTCGCCCGTGGTGCAGGAGTTGCCGTCGTTGCAGGAGACGCCCGTGGTGTCCCGCTCGCATGTATTCGTGATGGTGCGGCTGGCGCTCCCGCTACAGGACCCAGAGGCGCAGAGCAGCGTCGTCTCCACGAGGGACTGGGTGCCCGTCCGGCCGCACGTTCCACTGAAGCCGCCACAAGCAGACCAGGGGCCGATATTGATTCCGCAAACGGTGCCCGTCGTGGAACGGCCGCAGTTCCCCTGCTCCGTCGTGGTGAAGCTTCCACACGAGCCTGACGAGCACGTCCGCGTCGTCACGCTGCGCGACTGGGTCCCGCTCTCGGCGCAAGTCCCCGAGTAGCTGCACGCGCCCCAACTGCCCGCCGTGGTGGTGCCGCACGACTTGCCCTCGGTGCTGCGGTAGCAGTCCGCCGTCTCCGTGCCCGTGTAGGCCTGGCACGTGCCAGCGGAGCAGATGCGCTCCGTGACGGTGCGCGACTGGACGCCGTCCTCCGCGCAGGTGCCCGAATAGCTGCAAGAGCCCCAGCTCCCCGTCGTCGTGCTCCCGCAGGTGAAGCCGTCCGTGTCGCGCGTGCAGGCGCGGGTCTCCGTGGTGGTGGACGCCTGGCAGCCTCCGTTGAAGCACGCCTGCACCGTGACCGTCCGCGACTGCGTGCCTGCCTCTCCACATGCCCCGGAGAACCCCTCACACGGTCCCCAGGCGCTCTCCGAGCCGCCGCCGCACGTCGTGCCGTTACCCACCGCCGCGTCGCCCGGGCACTGCGCGCTGCTGCCCGTGCAGTACTCTGCCGTGTCACAGACACCGGAGGCCCCGCGGCACACCGTGGACGCGGGCTTGAAGCTCCAGCCCGTCGTGGACAGCGTCGGGTTGCACACCTGGCACGCGCCGGCCGGGTTCGTGGCCCCGGAGGCGTAGAGGGTGCCGTTGATGAAGCAGTTCGCGGAGCACTGGCCGGACGCGTCGCAGATGCTCCCCGCGCCGCAACTGGTCCCCGCAGCAACGTCGCCGTCCGCCGGACACTGCGCGCTGCCGCCCGTGCAGTACTCCACCGCGTCGCAGGCATCCGCCGCGCCACGGCACTGCGTGGCCGGGGACTGGAAGCTCCAGGCCGACGTGGACCGGGCCGGGTCGCACACCTGGCACGGGCCCGCCGGGTTCGCCGTCCCCGCCGCGTACAGCGTCCCACCGATGTAGCAACTGGAGATGCATTGCGCGGAGGCGTTGCACACGTTGCCCGCGCCGCAAACCGTGCCCACGGCCAGCACCGGATGCAGGCACGTGCCCGACGCATCACAGACGTCCGTGGTGCAGGGGTTGCCGTCGTCCACGCACGCCGTTCCCACCGGCTGCTTCAGGTCCGGAGGGCACTCGCCCCCCGCGCCCGTGCAGGTCTCCGCCACGTCACAGGGGCCCACCGCCGCGCGGCACGCCGTGCCCTGCGTCCGGGGCGCGTACGTGCACACCCCCGTTTCCGGCTGACAGGCCCCGGCGTTCTCCAGGCAGACGCCGCCCGGTGACTCGCACAGTGTCATCGTGCCGCTTCCGCAGAGCGCGTCGGCGCCGCAGGTCTCACCGCGGGTGCAGGCATTGCCGTCATCACACGCGGTGCCCGCGGGCTTCGGCGCGTAGGTGCAGGCCCCCTGCGAACAGGTGCCCGCAGCCTCGTGACACTGGCTCGGCGGAGTGCCGCAGGTCTTGAGCGTGCCCGAGCAGGCGTTCTCCCCTTCCCCATCGCAGACATCCTCCAGGGTGCAGGCGTCTCCGTCGTCACACGCCGTGCCGCGAGGGACGACGGTGCAGAGGCCCTCGTTGCCGGGCAGGTTGCACGCGTCGCATCTGCCGCTACAGGCCGAGTCACAGCAGACGCCATCCGCGCAGCTTCCGCTCTGGCAGTCGCGGTTGGCGACACACGCCTCGCCGTTCTCCTTCGTCGTTCCCCACTGCGCCTCCACCGGCGTGGGGATGATGACCGTGGGCTGGACGCAGTCGCCCCCGGCGCAGACCTGTCCGTCGGGACACACCACCCCGATACAGGCTTCATCGATACAGCCTCCGTCCTGGCATGCCTCGCCCGCGAGACAGCCCGCATCGCAGGCGTCCTCCGGTTCATCCGAGGCGCATTGGACCCACAACAGGGAAAAAACACACAACACGGCGGTGCCCGTCAGGGCACGCACGTTACGCAATAGGGGCATGGGGGTTTTCCAACGACGGGGCACAACGACAAACGCCCGAAGCCCCCAGGGCCGCATGGACCTGGAGGCTCGGGGCGGAAGCGGCGTCTCAAGACACCGCGACGGCTACGGCGCGAAGGTGCCCGTGACGAGCATCGCGTGCGCCTCCGGCCAGGCGGACCGGAAGGGGTGGCCCTGGAAGTCGGCGTTACCGGAGGAGGCCGCCTCCAGGATGGCGTAGTAGCGCTTGCCGGCCGCCAGCACGCCGGGCGGGAAGCGCAGCGACGTGGCCGCCGTGTACAACTGCGCCACCGGCCCGCCCGCGCTCTGCGCCGTGCGGCCCTGCGCGTTCACGAAGACCTCATAGACGCGGATACGGTAATGCGTGGCTGAGCCCACGGCGGGCGCGGTCCAGGAGAAGCGCGGCGTCAGGCCCACCCCCGTCAGCGTACCGAAGGCGTCCTGGCCCGCCAGCGTCGGCGAACGCGCGGGACTCAGCCGGGGCGCCAGCGCGGAGGCCTGGAACGCCGGCAGCGCGTCCGCCTGGCCCACCGTGGGGCGCACGGTCAGCGCCTGGGTCGCGCCTGGTGCCAGCAGCGGCACCGTGAAGGACGTCTCCGCCATGCCCGCCTGCGCGAAGCCCGGGTGGGGGTTGCCGAAGCTGAAGGCGAAGACGCGGTTCGCGGCGCCCGGGGTCGGGAAATAGGTCAGCAGGTCCGGCGCGGCCGTGTAGCTGCCCCGGGTGCCGTCCGGGAACGCCGCGACGAACAGCGCGTGGGCCGCCGGCTGGGCGCCGGGGTGCACCTGGGTGCGCAGCGCCTCGAAGTCCTGCGTGCGCAGGTCCACGTTCAGCACCTGCTCCTGCGCGAGCGCGGCCATGGTGCCCGCGATGCTCGCCGTGCCGCCCTGGGCCACCGCCAGCGGCGCCGAGTAGGCCCGCGTCGCCGCCGTGTAGTTCACGGGCTCGCCGTTCGTCGCCTCCGACTTCATGGACAGTTGGTGGAACGTCACCGTGTCGCCCGCGGAGTCCTCCACGAGGTTCGCGTTGCGCATGCCGGCGTACCGCAGCGTCTGGGTCCAGCGCTGGCTGCCCGCGGCCAGCGCGGCGCCCGTCAGCGCCAGCTCCGGCACGCCCTGCGCCCACAGGCCCGTGCCCGCGGAGAAGACCTCGATGTCGTCCCCCGCCTGCCAGGACGCCAGGCCCTGCAAGTCCACGGACAGGGTCGTGCTCGCGTTCGCCGGGGTCGCGTCCGGGCGGCCCTGCCCGTCACGCCCCAGGTCCGGCGCGCGCGAGGACGTCACGACGTAGTCCTTGCCCAGCCGCAGGTAGTACGCGCCCGAGGGGACGCCCTGGATGGTGAACGTGCCGTCCGCCGCGCCCGCGCCGTTGAACGTCGTGAACGAGCCGTCCCCCTGCTCCACCAGCGCCTGCACCACCGTGGCGCCCAGGTCCGCGCCCCGCGTCACCTGCGCGTTGCCCGTCGTCACGAAGCGGTCCACCGACGCGCCGCGCACGGCCAGCGGCTGGATGGTGAAGGCCTGGCTCGCCAGGGGCGGCAGCCCCGTCACCGACGCCACCAGCGTGTAGCCCACGCCCGACGCGTCGATGCTCAGGTCCGCGAACGTCGCGATGCCCGCCACCGGCGCGGCCTCCACCGTGCCCGACAGCGTGCCCGCGCCGGGGTTCGCGCCCAACGCCAGACGCACCGGGCCAGAGGGTGCCAGGGACGTGCGGCCCAGGCTGTCCAGCAGCACCACGCGCACGGCGGGAGTGATGGCGTTCGTCGCCAGCACGTCCGAGGGCTGCGTGAGGAAGCCCAGCGTCGTGGCGCACGCGGGGCCCGTCCAGGTGAGGGTGAAGGTCTGCACGGCCTCCAGTCCCTCCGCGTCCGTCACCCGCGCGCGAACCACCGGCGTCGCCTGCGCGTCGACGCAGGCGGGGGCCGTCCACGTCACTTCGCTGCCCTCGGAGATGGGGGCGGGCGTACCCAGGGTGCCCACCGGCGCCTCCCAGGCGAAGCCCAGGGCGGTGCCTTCCGGGTCCATGGCGCGGACGTTGAAGCGCACGATGCTGCCCGGGCCCACGGTGCGGGCCGTCTGGAACGCGCTGGTGATGCGCGGCGCCACGTTGGCGGTCACCGGCGCGCCCACGCACACGCCCAGGTGGCCCAGGCCCTCGCCGCCGCGGCCGTCCGTCACGCGCACGGTGAGCTGGCAGTTGTCACAGGTGTTCTGCGCGGGCAACTCCGTGGGGGTGAAGTGCGCGTTCGCCGTGCCCTCGTCCGTCCAGGTGCCCGCACAGCTCGCGGTCCAGGCGTAGTGGAGGTTCGCCGCCACGTCGTCGTTGTCCACGCCCTGGGCGCTCACGCCAATGGACTGGCCGGGGACGACCTGCGTGGGGAAGCCGGTGAGCGACACCACCTGCGGCCAGGAGTTGAACCGGACGAAGACCTCCGCCTCACCCACGCCCGTGCCCTCCACCAGGATGGGGAAGCTCACCGCGGTGGACGCGCCCAGTTGATCCGCGACGGTCAGCGTCAGGGTCTGCACGCCCTTCGTCATGGGGGCCGTCCAGCGCGAGGACAGCGCCGCGGGGGTGCTGAAGGAGCCCGCCGTGGCCGTCCACGCGTACGTCAGCACGTCGCCGGTGTTCGGGTCGTAGGCCGTGGCCTGCACGTCCACGAAGCCGCCCATCTCCACCGAGGAGCGCGACACCACCAGCGAGGTGATGACGGGGCCGGCGTTCTCGAACTCGGGGGACGGGTCCACCTGCTGCAACAGGATGTTCACCTGGACCGTCTGGTTGGCGGTGATGGTGACGTCCAATGCCTCACCCCGGTAGATGAGCCGCGCGTTCGAGTCATACGCGAAGGCCCGGAAGCGGCGCCCGGTGCCCGCGGGCATCTGGCTCAAGAGGCCCGTCCACACCGAACCATCCGGCGCGAGCTGCACGGTGAGCTCCGGCTGGCCCGGGCCATCCACCGTGAGGTCCACCCGCTGCACGTCGGAGGCGGTCACCGCCTGGTGCACGGCGACGACGAAGCGCGCGGCGCCTGCCTCCTCCGCCTGGGGCTCGGAGGGAGCGGCCGCCTTCTGACAGCCGGCCAGGGTGAGCAACGCGGACACGACGACCAGGAACCGTCCCCACGAAGGGGGCGGTGCCCGGAGAGGCATTTGAGCGGACATAGGGATTGGGGGCGAAGGAGGGAGACCCGCGAGGGGATGCGACGGCGCGCGCGGGCGGCGCGACCCCGACCCACACCCTGGGTCGAGGTCTCGGCTTGGTAACACCCAATCCAAGACATGCGAATTTTTCGTCTTTCAGACAAAACAACTCATGAAGTGGGTCTGTTTCGACAGACGTTTCAATTCAAACCCCCGGGTTGGGCACTACCCACGAAGTCCGGTGGGCACTCCAACAGTGACGCCAGACATCCCTGAATGACTGTCATCACACGGCGCACCGAGACATGCGTCACCGCCAGAAAGGACGGGGGTGGGGGCCTGATGACGCCAGACACCAGGGGCCTGACGGCAGTCACCAGCTTGGGGGCCTTCCGCGCCCCCTTGGACGGCCCGGCCTCCAGTCATTCCAGGGACTTGGATCACATTGGAGAGCTGGCACGCGCCGTGCTCTAGCCCCCCACATCGCTGCACCGGACGGCAGCTCCCGGCCGCCCCATCCCATCTCCGAGGAACACCGCCATGGCGCTCTCCCCCCTGTCGAAGTCGTCCGTTCCCAGCTCCTCCTTCTCGCCCCGCACGTCCGCCACGGAGTTCTCCAGCCCGGTGTCGCGCCCCACGGCGGTGACGGCGGACGCGGCGAAGGCCAAGGGCGGCCCGGGGTCGCTCCAGGGGATGTTCCAGGCGGATGGCTTCGACGCGCCGGCGGGCGTGGGCAAGAAGGGCGCGCTCCAGGGTGGCAACCCCATGGAGCAGTTGGCCGAGATGGTCCAGATGCTGAAGCAGTTGGTGGAGTTGCTCGGTGGCATGAACGGCGCCGGTGCGCAGCAGGGCGCCGCTCCGGCCATCGAGGGCGCGTCCGGCGCGGCGCAGGGTGGCGTGCCGGACCTGGGCGGTGACTCCTTCGGCGGCGTGCCGGACCTGGGCGGCGAGGGCGAGGGCGCGAGCGCCAACACCCTGCCCCCCGAGCAGGGCGCCGCGACCGCCGCCGCGGCCCCGGCCCCCGCGGCCCCCCAGCAGGACGCGGCCGTCGCCGGGCCCCAGTCCGTGGGCGCCCCGGGCGCGTCGAAGGGCAAGAACACGATTACCCTCAACAACGACGGCGACAAGCCGATGACGGTGAACTTCACCCCCAACGCGGGCGAGAAGCCCGTCGACTCCGTCACGCTGAAGCCCGGTGAGAGCCGCACGGTGCAGTTCCCGGACAACTGGTCCGGCAACTTCCGCAGCGACAGCGGCGACGGCAAGAACGCGACGCTCGGTGAAGTGAAGTTCGACGGCGGGTTCGGGAACACCTACTACGACGTCAGCTACATCGAAGGTCACAACACCTCGATGACCATCCAGCCGGAGGGCGGCGGCCGCCTGTCGGGCACGATGGACAACCTGCTCGCCTCCGCGCCTGACTCCGTGAAGGCCAAGGGAGCGGACGGCTCCGCGTACGGCATCAAGAAGAGCACCACGTCCAACGTGCAGGATCCGGAGGTGGTAGACTTCTTCCGCAAGCACGTCGGCGCGGATCAGGGCTACGTCATCCCCACGGATGACGCGAGCACGCTGGGCAGCAAGAACAGCAACCTCGTCGTCCACCTGAAGAACCTGGCCTGATTCCCCCCTAGCGAGGCCCCCAGCCATGAGCGTCCGCCTTCCGTCTGGCCTCCCCCGCCCGGGCCTGCCCCTGCAGAGCCCCGCGCAGGAGAAGGAGGAGAAGGCGCAGTCCGGTGAAGGCAAGTCATCGGGCAAGGCCACCGGCAAGGGCGGCGCAGGCAAGGGAGGCGTCGCCGTCAAGGGCGGCGCCGCGAAGGGCGCCTCCGCCAAGGGGGGCCTGGAGCAATCCGGCCCCCAGGACGGCATGGACTTCGGCCGCTCCGGCGAGGCGGAGCGCAACGAAGGCGGCGGCGCCAGGGCCCCGCAGCAGCAGGCCGGGATGGCGGCTGGCACGTCGCAGGGCGCCGCCCCCCTGGGCACCCTGGAGCAGCCCCCTGCCCTCGCGGCGCAGGCGCAGCAGACGGCCCCGGCGCTCCCCCAGCCTCCGCCCATGGCGCCGCAGGTGCCCGTGGCGCCCCAGTTGGAGCGCCGGTCCGGCACCGCTGACGCCTCCCGGGAGCGCACCGCGACGGAGGGGCAGTCCTCGGACGCCGCGAAGCAGGCGCTGGAGGGCCGCGCGAAGCTGCGCATCGCCGTCCTCAACCGGCTCCACCGCGGCCTCACGGAGGTGGAGGGGAAGATGACCGCCTTCCTCGCCAACCCCGGCCGCCAGGGCGTCGTCACCCTGCCGGTGGTGCTGAGCGTGAGCACCGTCACCTTCGAGTGGTGGAAGTCCGCGAACGCCGTCCCCGAGGACCGGGCCTACCTGGCCCAGGTCCTGGGCGAGCCCGGCACCGCGGACGACGCCACGCTCCTGGGCACGCTGCGCGCGGAGATTGGCCAGGCCTTCGCGGAGTTCCCGCGCACGCCGCAGGGCGTGGAGGCCCGGAAGCTCTACGACGCCGTCCTCCAGAAGTACGAGGCCGCCCGCATCCAGCCCATCATCGCGGGCCACGACACCGGCCCCCTGGTGGAGGAGTGCGCGCGGCTGGGCCTGTCCTGCGAGAAGGACTTCACCCGCTCGCTGCTCCTGTCGCCGTGGATGCTGGCCACCAGCCAGAGCCCGGAAGAGGGCTCCGCGTCGCAGGTGATGGTGGCGGGCCTCACGCTGCCCCAACTGGGCGCGCTGGTGGGCCACCTGCGCCAGCTCAACCCGCTGCTCAGCAACCCCCAGTTGCGCGCGCTGCTGCTGCGCGCCTCCACGGACAAGCGGCTCGCGCTGCGCAAGGCGATGGGCCTGCAGGAGGTGGAGCAGGTGCAGGAGCTGGCGCGCCAACTGCTGCGGCTCCAGGCCGTACAGCACCTCGTCGTCTGAAGCCTTCGCGCGGCGGATGGACTCCAATCCATCCGCCGTCGGTCGTCACGGCTTCAAGGCCTATGAGGACTCGCGGCCGAAGTTGGACATGGCGCGCGAGCCGCCGCCGTCCGTGTTGCCCAGCGCGACGGCCTTCTGCCCGCCCTCCTGCGCGGCCTGGGCCTCGGACATGCCCTGGGCGCTCTCGACGATCATCTGCCCGCCGCCCTGGTGCCGGTTCCAACTGATCTCCACGGAGTCCGCGAGCCGCTGGGCGTCCACCGGAATCTTGGAGCCGGTGCTGGGGTCCTTGAGCAGGTAGCGGCCCTGGTCGTCCTTGCCCTCCACGGAGACCCAGTGCGCGCGGCCCGTCTCGCCCGGCTTCGTGGTGGGGTCCACCAGGCTGGAGTCCACCATCACCGCGCCCTTGGCGCCGCGAGCGAGCGCGTCATCCAGGGCCTTGGTGTCCAGCTTGGACGACGTCTGCGTCACCTTCGCGCCCTGGTTCGCCAGCATGTTGGACAGCTCGTGCGGCGACGTGCCCTGGCCCTGCGTGAAGCGCGACTCCAGCGCGGCCATCTTCTCCGTGTCCGACGCGGGCTGCGTCTTGCTGGTGCCAATCTCCTTGCCCAGCATCACCGCCACGGCGGCGCCGCAGTCGTTCGGGTTGGTCTGCTTGACGACCTCGGGGTCCGCCGGCGCGGCGTCCCAGCCGCCAATCTCCGGGGCCTGGGGCGCATTCGCCAGCGTCCCGTTCACGCCCACGTCCTGCGCGGAGGCGCCCGACACCGGCTGGAAGCGGTTGGCCCACGCCTGGTTCAGGGCCTGCACCACCGCGAAGGCGTCCGTGGCCTGCTCCGTCTGCACGGGGGTGGGCGCGCCCTCCACCTGCGAGACGACCTTCTCCTCCGGCAACCCGACCTGCTGCGCGGTCTGCTGCGGAAGGGTTGAGGGCTTCACCTCCGCCAACTGCTGGAAGGTGCGGAGGAGGTTGGAAGAAAGGTTCACGCTCACGGTCGTGGCTCCGGAGGGGGATGGGGGATTCCATCCTACCTGGGATGCCGCCCCGTGTTAAGGGTCCCCGGACGGATCCAACCCGTGCTTGCGCAGGAGTTTCCGAAGGTAGACACGGTCGATGTCCGCCTCTCGGGAGGCCCGGGAGATGTTGCCCTCGCAGCGCTCGATGAGGTTCTTCAGGTAGTCGCGCTCGAAGACCTCGATGAGGTGCTCCTTGGCCTCCTTGAAGGGGAGGTCCAGGTCCGGGCCCTTGCGGCCGTCCGCGCCCTGGGGCGCCTCCAGGTCCGGCAGGGCCTCCTCGCCCAGGTTGACGACCTGCTCCACCACGTTGCGCAGCTCGCGCACGTTGCCGGGCCAGGGGTACTGCATGAGCAGGGCGCGCGTCTGGTCCGACAGCGCGCCGGGCGGCCGGCCCATCTGCTTGAGCATGTGGTCGATGAGGAACGGGATGTCCTCCGGGCGCTCGCGCAGCGCGGGCAGCGTCACGCGCAGCACGGCGAGCCGGTGGAAGAGGTCGCGGCGGAACTTCCCCTGCTGGACGGCCTGCTCCAGGTTCACGTGCGAGGCGGCCACCACGCGCACGTTCACCGTGAAGTAGTCGTTGCCGCCCACGCGCTTCACCTGCCGGCGCTCCAGCACGCGCAGCAGGCGCGGCTGCAGCTCCAGGGGCAGCTCGCCAATCTCGTCCAGGAAAACGGTGCCGTTCTGCGCGCGCTCGAAGGCGCCCGCGCGGTCGGCCTGGGCGCCGGTGAAGGAGCCCTTCACGTGGCCGAAGAGCTCGGACTCGATGAGGGTGGAGGGCACGCCCGCCAGGTCCACGATGACGAAGGGGCCCTTGGCGCGCGGGCTCTGCTGGTGGATGGCCTCCGCGCACAGGTCCTTGCCGGTGCCCGTCTCGCCGTGGATGAGCACGTCCGCGCCGCCGGGCGCCAGGCGCTCCAGCACGGTGAAGGCCTCGCGCATCTTGCGGCTCTGGCCCACGAGCGCGCCGAAGCGGTCGCGCGAGGACAGGGGCAGCGAGCGCTCGCGCGTGTCCTCCGGCACCAGCTTCAGTTCGGTGGTGCCCAGCGTGAGCACCGCGCCGGGGCGCAGCTCCATGGCGGTGAAGCGCAGCCCCTCCACGAACGAGCCGTTGTGCGAGCCCAGGTCCGTGGCGACGACGTGCTCGTCGTGCACCTCCAGCTTCAGGTGCTGGCGGGAGACGGCCTTGTCGGTGAGGACGATGTCACACGTGGGGTTCTTGCCCACCGTGTACGTCCCCTGCTTGAGCGGATGCGTCTTGCCGGCCTCCGCGCCGGAGAGCACCCGCAGCACCATCCGCACCTGTCCCGCGCGGCCCCGGTTCAGGGTGGCCGTGGCATCCAGGAGCGCCTCGTCGTCATCCGGTGGCAGCGACACGGCGCGGGACGGTAGCACGCCCCGCCAGGGTCGCCAGCAGCCGCGCGTGACGGCCTACCTGCGCCGGCCCCGCCCCGGCTTTCGGGCAGGCGGGCGCGGGGACTCCTGGGGCAGGGTCTCCAGCCACGAGTCCACCTCGCCCACGCGCTCCTCCATGCCGGACTCGCTGAAGCGCGCCCGGGCGCGGGTGGCCTCGCCGCGGGCCTCCGCCCGAGCCTCCGGGGTCTGTCCTGTCTGGTAGAGCGCCCGCGCCAGCGCGAAGCCGGACTCCGCCAGCGCATCCGGCGGCGCGGACGCGAAGGACACCGCCAACTGGAGCGGCGCCACGGAGTCGCGCGCCCGGCCCAGCCCCAGCAGCGCCTGGCCCACGCCGTCGTAGGACGGCTGGAGCCCCTCGTCGCCCTCGGGCAGCAGCTCGCGCTTGAGGGCCACGGCCTGCTCATAGGTCTTCAGCGCGTCGTCGTAGCGCTTCATCCCCAGTTGGCACATGCCCAGCTCGTCCAGCGCCTCCGCCACCTGGGCGCTCTTCTCGCCGTGGAGGGCCTTGTAGAGGTCCACCACCGCCTGGGCGTGCGGCAGGGCGCGCTCGGGCTGGCCGGCGTCGCGCAGGGCCAGGGACAACAGGCCGTGCCGGCGGGCCACGTCCGGGTGCACCGGCCCCACGGCGGCCTCGGTCTTCGCGAGCGACGCCTCCAGCAGCGGCACCGCGCCCTTCGCGTCGCCCGTGCCCAGCACCAGCCGGCCCAGGAGGAAGAGCGCCCGCGCGCGCTTGGGGTGCTCGGGCGGCAGCGCCTTGTCGTAGAGGGCGCTCGCCTCCGTCAGCCGCTTCCGGGCCTCCTCCATGTGGCCCTGGGACATGGCGAGGTTGGCCTGGTTCACCTTCACGTCGGCCTCCAGCACGGGCTCGCCGCCCAGGCGCTGGAGGGTGGCCTCCGCCAGCTCGCCCCAGTTCGCCGCCGGGTCGAAGTGCTTCTGCCCGTCCTCCACGTAGAGGAGCTTGTTGAGGATGGCGACCTTCAGCCGGTCCGCCCGGCCGGCCTCCGCGTCGAACACGGCGCGCGACAGCAGGCGCGAGGCCTCCGGCGACTGGCCCGTCTGCTCCTGGAGCCAGCCCAGGTGGAAGCGCATCTCCGCCTTCAGCGGCAGGTAGCCCGTCTTCTCCACCGGCGCCTCCAGCGCCTTCACCGCCGCGAGCGCCGCGGGGTAGCGGCCCGCGTCCACCTGCGCGCGCACCTCCGAGAGCTGGTCCTCCAGCGCCTCGATGGTGTCGCGCAGGGCGGGGTCGGAGGGGCGGCGCTGCTGCTCGGCCAGCGACTCCACGTCCTCGCACTCGTGCAGCGCGGGCAGCGCGTGCGCCATGTCCACGGACTTCTCCACCATGGCGGCGTCCGCGCTCGCGAGCAGGTCCACCGTGGCGCGCAGGTCCTTGCGGCGGCGCTCCAGGCACACCACCTGCCGGTCCAGTTGCTCCTCCGGCTTCACGCCGCTCACGCGCGTGTCCTCGCACGCCTGGACGCGCTGGTGCTTCCACGCGTCCGCGTACTGCCCCAGCACCTGCGCGGCGCGCGCGGCCATCCCTTGCGCGAAGGGCTTCCCGGTGGCGAGGAAGGCGGACTCCAGCTTCGCCTTCGCGTCCGGCGTCCACACGGTGTCCATCAGCGCGCCCGCGTCCGCGCACACCTGGGACTGCTGCCACGCCACGCCGCCCGCCACCGCGAGCGAGGTGGCCATGGCGCCCGCCGCGCCCATCCAGCGCTTGCGCTGCCCGTGGCGCTGCTCCTGGGAGAGCGCGTCCAGCAGGGCCTGCATGGAGGGGAAGCGCGCGTCCGCGTCCAGCGCCAGCCCGCGCAGCACCGCCTGGCGCACCCAGCCGGGCACCTTCACGTCGCGCGGGGGCTCGCGGATGAGCGCGGGCGGCGGCGTGATGACGGGGGCCGCCTTCGCCGGCGCGGCGTTCAGCGACTGCGTGCCGCCCAGGGACTGCGTGCCGGTGGCCTCCAGCTCCGCGCCGCGGCTGGCGGACGCGTAGGCCTTGATGCTGCCCGGGTCGAAGGGGCGCGTGCCGTAGAGCGCGCCGTAGAGCGCGGCGCAGAAGCTGAACTGGTCCGTGCGCGCGTCCAACTGCGTGCCCCGGAACTGCTCCGGGGACATGTAGTTGGGCGTGCCCACCAGCAGGCCCGCCTCCGTGAGCGTGGTGTCCAGCATGCGCCGGTCGGAGGACTCCAGGACCCGAGCCTCCTCCGGTGAAGCCGGAGCCTCCGGCCCTTCACCCACCTGCCGCGCCAGCCCGAAGTCCGTCACGTAGACGCGGCCCGCGCGGCTCACCAGCACGTTGGCGGGCTTGAAGTCGCGGTGCACCAGCCCCGCCGCGTGCGCGGCCTGGAGGCCCCGGCCCGCCTGGAGGTAGCGCTCCAGCACCTCGCGCCAGGATGGCTTCGCCTCCTTCAGCCACGAGCCCAGCGTGCCGCCCTCCACCAGCTCCATGGCGACGAACACCTGGTCGCCCCACATGCCCACGTCGAAGACGGGGATGACGTTGGGATGGGAGACGCGCGCCATGGCCTGCGCCTCGCGCAACAGCCGGGACCGCGCCTCCTCGTTGTCGTGGTTGGCGTTGGGGTGCAGCAGCTTCAGGGCGACCTTGCGGTCCAGGTCCGGGTCATAGGCGGCGTACACCACGCCCATGCCGCCCTGCCCCAGCTTGCGCAGCAGCAGGTAGCGGCCCACCTGGGGAACGGGCGGGACGTCCTCCGCGCGGCGCGGCCGGGGGCCCGTTCCATACCCCGAGCCCCGTCCCGTCCCCGCTCCCGAGCGCGCGGAGTCCGAGTTGCCGGTGCCTGTGTTTCGCCTTCCGGTGTCTCTCTTCGTCATGGGGCCCTGACCTGATCCGCGAGTCTACCGCCGGCCCTCGCCCGCTCCGAACATCCTTCCGCGCCGCGTCAACCAGGACGCCTGCCTGGTGACGGCCGTCACCAGCGCCAGGAGCGCGGTCACCAGGGGCCGGCCTCCGCGGGGGGCACAACCCCCTGGAATCAGGGAGGGCGCGGGGGGCCGGAGGCTGGCACGCCAGACGCAATGGGTCCGGAGCACGCGGGCAGGTTCGAGGTGCAGCCAGGCCTCATCCGCGACAAGCCACATGAATATCGCCGGGCCGCAGGTCGATTGGATGCGTGGCTCGGATGGAGGCGGCGGTGAACGGAGACACCGCCGCCTTCTTGCTTTTCAGCGCTCCCCGCGCGGCGTGCGCCCCCCTGACGCGCCGGTTGACGCGCGCCCCCGTCGCCCCTCTTATCTGCCCCTCCCCTTGAGCAGGAGTTCCCGTTGGCAGGTGTCCCGGTCGAGTTGACCCCGGAGGATTTCGAGGAAGTCACCCAGAAGCCCGGAATGTGCGTCGTGGACTTCTGGGCGCCGTGGTGTGAGCCCTGCCATGCGTTCGCCCCGGTCTTCACCGAGGCCGCCGCGCGGTTCCCCGACATCACCTTCGCCCGGCTCGACGCGGAGGCCCACGAGGCCGTGGCCGAGCCGCTGGGCATCGACGCCTACCCCACCCTGGTCGCGTTCAAGGACGGCCTGGAGGTCCACCGCGTCGGCGAGGCGCTGCCCACCGAGTCCCTGGACCGGATGCTGGCCGCGCTGCGCGCCGTGGACGTGTCCGAGGAGAAGCGCCGCAAGGCGAACCGCGAGCGGACCGAGGCGGGCCAGCGCCCCTCCGGCGTCCCCGAGGGCGCCACCTGGGACGATGGCGACAGCGAGTGGTCCTTCGGCCCGAAGGACGCGAAGGGACGGCCGCACGGCACGTGGCGGTACTGGCGCGCCGACGGCACCCTCTGCAACGAATGCGTCATGGTGCAGGGCCGGCCGCACGGCCCCTTCCAGCGCTTCCACGAGGACGGCTCGGTGTCCCAGGAGGGCGCCTTCGAACAGGGCCAGCTCCACGGCCCGCGCACCTGGAGGGCCTGCGACCGCTTCACCACCG
Organism: Corallococcus sp. AS-1-6; assembly: GCF_020037015.1. Classification (GTDB taxonomy): domain Bacteria; phylum Myxococcota; class Myxococcia; order Myxococcales; family Myxococcaceae; genus Corallococcus. Next base: position 70,495 of record NZ_JAIQDE010000032.1, read on the forward strand.
AGCGCATGCACGAAGGCGGCGTGAGCGAGCGCGTGCGCAAGACGGTGATGCACTACGACCACGGCGCCGTGCGGCGGGTGGAGCACTTCAACGGTCAGGGCCAGCGCGTGGTGCCGTCCACCGGCGAGCCCTACCCCACCCGTCCGGCCCACCTGCCCGGGGACGCGGAGCTGCGCGAGGACCTGAACCAGTGGGCCCGGGTGACGCTCAACGCGGACGGCGAGCGCCACGGCCTCACCCGCTTCTGGGACGCGCAGGGCCAACTGCTCTGGGAGGCCGAGTTCGAGGACGGACGGAGGCACGGGCGCTGCTGGTCGCGCGCGGAGGGCACCTACGCGGACTTCCGCGTCCACTTCGAGGAGGGCCGGGCGGAGGGCGACCTCGCGTGCGGCGAGTGGTCCCTGATGGACGCGCAGCGGGCGGTGGTGCTCACGCGCGACCTGGGCCGGGCGATGGACGAAGAGGCGCTGGCGCGCTCGCCGGTGTTCTCCAACCTCCCCCGGAGCGCGGAGGGCTGGCGCGAGCTGGCGAAGGAGGCCCGCGCGGACCGGCGCTACCGCGAGGCCCTGCTGGCCACGGCGCGCGCGTGCGCCACGTCGTTGGACCTCCAGCCGCTGAGGCAGGGCCTGGAGGAGCTGACGCTGCCGCGCACGAAGGACTCCGCGAGCGAGGTCGCGAACGATGTGGTGCAGGAGGCGGGACAGGCGTGGGCCCCCATGGCGGACGCGCTCATGCGCGGCGGTGAGGCGGCCACGCTGCTGCGGGCCTACGCGGTGCTGTTGGATCAGACGGACCGGCCTCGCGCGGCGCTGGACTTCCTGCACGCGGCGATGCTGCTCGCGCCGGAGCGCAAGGAGTACCTGTTCACGCGCGGCCTCATCCTGCTGAACCTGGGGGTGGCGGATCAGGTGCACCAGGACGCGGAGGGGCTCGCGGAGGTGGAGCCGGACACCGCGAGGTTCCTGGCCACGTACGCGCGGGCGTTGTTCCCCCGGTTCGACTTCTGGGCGGGACAGGAGCCTCCGCGCTGCTCCTACGACGGCCTGCCGGAGAAGCCCGCGCGGTCGCTGGAGGACATCCAACAGTTGGTGCGCAAGTACGCCACGCGGCTCCAGGCGATACGGGGCGCGCTGCTCCAGCGGTTCAAGCCCGGCGCGACGGTGTCCTGGCTGCCGCCGGACCTGTCCGCCCTGCTGGGGGAGGGGCCCGTGGAGCTGAAGCAGTACGAGGTGGAGGGGGACGAGGACGAGCAGGTGGAGGTCGACGAGACGCTCGACCTGGAGCTGGGGCTCGCGGACCTGGCGCTGATGCTGCGCGGGGACTGGAGCGCGCTGTCGTGGCTCTTGTGGTCGTGCGGCGAGACGGCGTTCCGGATGCCCACGCGCATCGCGCCGCCGGCGGACTACGGACAGGCGGCGGGGCAGGCCTCGCAGCGGCTGTGGCAGAGCCGGGACCGCAAGTTCCGGGGCAACGCCAGCACGACGAAGCCCGGACAGGGGTTCCTGTTCGAGGGCGTGGCGCTGGGCGACCTGCACCCGAACCTGGTGTCCATCGCGGAGCGGCAGTACGCGGAGACGCAAGCGATGTTCTATTGGCTCAATGACCCGGATCACGTCTCTCCGTGGCAGGGCAATCTGAGGGGCAGCTAGGCATGAATCGGATTCGTGAAACCATCGAGGTCGCGGAGCCCCTGTGGCGGGCGCTGGAGCAGATGAGCCACGACCTGGGCGTGGACCGGAATGCCCTGGTCGCCCAGGCGCTGTTCCTGCTCGCGAGACAGAACGGGTACGTGGCGCCCACGCCCGTGGCGCTCGGGGTGACGGTCGCGGGTGAGCCCGTGAGGGCACCGGCGGCGCGGGCCCCGGAGCCCGTGGTGCGGCCGGTGGAGCTCCCCGCGGCCGCCGCCGTCCCCGTGGCAGCGGTTGTCCCCGCGAAGGAGACCGTGGCCGCCGCTGTCCCCGCGAAGGAGACCGTGGCCGCCGCTCCGGCCGCCGCGGTGTCCGAACCCGTGAAGGCCCGGACCTCCGTGGACGAGGCCGCCCAGGCGCGAGCGCGCATGCAGGAGGTCCTCGCGGCGGTGGATGCGGTCGCGCAGCCCCGCGATGTGCCGGTGGCGTCCGAGGACGAGGAGGAGGCGGACGAGGAGGAAGATTCCGACGCCGACGAGGCTTCGGACGACGACGAAGCGGCCGACGACGAAGCGGCTGACGAATCCTCGGACGACGAGGAGTCCGACGAAGCGGCCGACGAGACTTCGGACGACGAAGCGGCTGACGATGCTTCGGACGACGAAGCGGCCGACGAGTCTTCGGACGACGAGGAGTCCGACGACGAATCTTCGGACGACGAGGAGTCCGACGAAGCGGCCGACGAGTCTTCGGACGACGAGGAGTCCGAGGATGAGGGCTCGGAGGACGACGGTTCCGACGCCGCAGGGGCGGCGGATGAAGCCTCCGACGACGAGGACTCTTCCAAGGCGGCGGGTTCGGACGACGAGGACGCGTCGCAGGCCTCCGAGGAGGACGACGCATTCGCGGCCGACATCGCAGCGGCGATCGGCTCCGAGGGCCTCCCTGACGACAAGGAAGCCGACGACTCCGAGCCCGAAGAAGCCAGGACGGGAGAAGAGGCCACGGGCTCCGAGGAGGACGCCGCGGCCGAAGAACCTGATGCGCGGGCCGCCTCCTCCAGCGAGGACGAAGCGCAGGACCCGGGCGCCGACGAACCCGAGGAGCAGAACCTGCCCTTCGTGGCGCCTCCGGCCACGAAGGCCCCCGCGCCCCGCAGGCAGGGCCGTGTGCTCCGGTCCGCGCCCGAAGATGACGCGCCCCCGGAGTCCCACCGGAGCCGCAAGCCCGTCCCCCGGGCTCCCGCGCGCATGGACCTGTTCGTGCGGCTGAGCCCGGACGGTGACGCCACGCGGGTGGACGTGGAGCGCTTCACGCTGGGACGCGGCCCGCAGTGCAGCCTCGTCGTGAAGTCCGGCAGGGTCTCCCGCGAGCACGCCGTCGTCACGCGCGAGGGTGCGGACTACTTCATCGAGGACCTGGGCTCGTCCAACGGGACGTGGATCAACCACCAGCGCATCAAGCGCCAGAAGATCGCGGACGGGGACACCTTCAACCTGGGGACCGAAGCCGTGTACTTCTCCCTCCAGCCCGCCGGGGACTGACGCGCTCAGGCCTTCCCCGGAGGATTCCGGATGCCCAGGGCGGAGGTGACTCCGCCCAGCACCAGCAGCCCGGCGGAGACGAGCATCGCCCGGTGGAAGCCCGCGACGTCCAGTCGCGGGCCCACGATGAGCCCCGCGAACGCGATGGCGATGAGCCCCGCGACCCGGGCGATGGCGTTGTTGATGGCCGAGCCGATGCCCGCCTGCGCCTTGTGCACGGACCCGAGCACCGCCGCCGTCAACGGCGCCACCGTCGTCGTCAGCCCCAGCCCGAACACGAGCACGCCCGGCAGCATCTGCCTCCAGAAGTCCAGCGGCGTGCCGACGCGGAGCATGAGCAGGAACCCGGCGCCCGCGACACACGGCCCCACCGCCATGAACAGGCGCGGCCCGAACCGGCCCGCGAGCCCACCGAACGTCGACGACAGCAGCAGCATGAGGACCGTCGTCGGCAACAGCGACAGCCCCGCCAGCGTCGCGCGAAAGCCGCCCACCTGCTGGAGGAACAGCGTGATGAGGAACTCGCTCAGCGCCAGCGCGCCATAGATGAACGTCGTGGCCAGGTTGCCCACCCAGAAGTTCCGCGCCCGGAAGAGCCCCAGGGGCATCATCGGGTGAGGCGAGCGCCGCTCCTGCCAGAGGAACGCGATGAACGCCGGAACGCCCACGCCCAGCGACGCCAGCACCGTGGGATGCGTCCAGCCCACCGTCCCCTGCTCAATCAGCGCGTAGACGGGACCGCCCAATCCCACGCACGCGAGCAGGGCCCCCAGCACGTCGACGCGCGCGCCCTCCGGGCGGGTGGGCTCCTCCATGCGCGCGAGCAGCGCCAGCGTCAGCCCGATGGGCAGCACGTTGATGGCGAAGATCCAACGCCAGCCCACCGTGTCCACCAGCAGTCCACCGACCAGCGGCCCCGCGATGAACGCCCCACCCGTCCAGCCGGTCCAAGCGCCAATGGCCTTCGCCTGTTCGGGGCCGGAGAAGAACGACAGGATGAGCGCCAGCGAGCCCGGCACCAGGAGCGCGCCCGTGGCCCCCTGCAGCGCACGCGCGAGCACGAGCACCGCGCCCGTCGGAGCCAGCGAGCACAGCAGCGACGTGGCCCCGAAGCCCAGCAGCCCCAGCCGCAGGATGCGCTTGCGCCCGAACACATCCGACAGGGAGCCCGCGGCCAGCATCAGCGAGCCCAGCGTGATGAGGTAGGCATCCACCACCCACTGCTGGAGGGTGAGCCCACCGCCCAGGTCCCGCACCATCGCGGGCAGCGCGACGTTGATGATCGCCCCGTCCAGGAACGTGACGAGCGAGGCGAGCACGGCGATTCCCAGGACCAGCCGCTGTGGAGGCGTCAAGGCACCCGCCGACTCCTCCCAAGGTGTGCCCCCGCGCCCGGGGAGGTCGGGACGCGCAAGGCCTTGTAGCGAGCCGCCCGCCGCGCTGTCTGCCCCGGATGCCCTGGACTTGCGGCTCATCAACACTGCCGTCCATGGACGCCAGGAGCCGAGCCCTCCCCAGGTCGCCTTGACTTACGGATTACGACGATAATATTACATAAAAAATCCAAGGAGCCGCGCATGACCGCCAGCTACATCATCGACGCCGTCCGGACCCCGCGTGGGCGCGGGAAGATGGGCAAGGGGGCCCTGACGGGACTGCATCCGCAGGAGCTGCTCGCCCAGACGCTCAACGCGCTCCAGCGGCGTGGCGGTTGGGATGCCCGGGAGGTGGGCGACGTCATCGCGGGGTGCGTGTCGCAGGTGAACGAGCAGGGCGCGAACATCGCTCGCAACGCGGTGCTCGCGGCGGGGTGGCCGCAGGACGTGTCCGCCGTGTCGCTCAACCGCTTCTGCGGCTCCGGGCTCCAGGCGGTGAACTTCGGCGCCATGGGTGTCGCGTCCGGCGCCATGGACTTCGCGGTGGCGGGCGGCGTGGAGAGCATGTCGCACCTGTCGCTGGGCGCGGACGGCGGCGGCCAGGACGGCGGCAACGTGCGGCTGCGCGAGCGCGTCTACCAGGTGCCCCAGGGCATCAGCGCGGACCTCATCGCGACGCTGGAGGGCATCACCCGCGAGGACGTGGACGCGTGGGCCCTGCGCTCGCAGCGCCAGGCGGCCCGCGCCATCGAGGAGGACCGCTTCGCGAAGGCCCTCTTCGCGGTGAAGGACCCGGCCACCGGCGCCGTGCTGCTGGAGCGCGACGAGTACCCTCGCCCGGACACCACCGCGCAGGGCCTGGCCGCGCTCAAGCCCGCGTTCGTCACCCTGGGCGAGACGGCCGTGGGCCCGAACGGTGAGACGCTGGACGGCATCGCGCTGTCCGCCTACCCGCGGGCGAAGCGCATCCAGCACGTGCACACCGCGGGCAACTCCAGCGGCATCGTGGACGGGGCCGCCGTGGTGGCGCTGGCGTCGGAGCGCTACGTGAAGGAGAAGGGGCTCAAGCCCCGCGCCCGCATCCGCGCCATGGCCACGCTGGGCACCGAGCCGCTCATCATGCTCACCGCCCCCGCGCCCGTGAGCCAGAAGGCCCTGCGCATGGCCGGGATGAAGGCCGGTGACATCGACCTGTGGGAGATCAACGAGGCCTTCGCCGCCGTCGTGCTCCAGACGACGCGCGCGCTGGGCATCGACCCGGACCGGGTGAACGTCAACGGCGGCGCCATCGCGCTGGGCCACCCGCTGGGCGCCACCGGCGCGATGCTCCTGGGCACCGCCCTGGATGAACTGGAGCGCACGGGCAAGCAGACGGCGCTCATCACCCTGTGCATCGGCGGCGGCCAGGGCATCGCCACCATCATCGAGCGCGTGTAGCGCCCGGCTTGGAATCAGACAGGCGCCCCCTGTCTGATTCCACCCCCTCGGGCCCTTACGGCAGGTACCGCCACGGCGCCGTCACGGCCGGCTGGAAGCAGTGCACGTGGGCCTTGGTGGCGCTGGGGATCTCCTGCACGACGCCAGCGCCGTAGCCCTGCGCGCGGCACCACTGGCTCACCTCCAGGCGCGAACCCGGGGTGCTGTAGTCCCCCAGGCTGGACACCGGCCCCAGGACGGACTTCTCCACGTCCGTCTGGAGCCCGGAGTTGAAGCAGCCCACCCACGGCCGGGACGTCACCTCGAACACCTGCCCCGTCGTCCAGCCCTGGCTGTTGCAGAAGCGGTGCGCCGCCGCGGTGCAGTGGGTGCTCGTCACGCCCCGCTCGTCGGTGCAGCCCGAGTGGATGCGCGCCAGCTCCTCGAACGTCACGGCCACGCTCTCATGCTGGATGGGCGCGCACGCCACCGTCAGGTCCGTGGCCGTGGACGCCACCGGCACGCCCGCCAGCGAGATGGGCGGGCGGTTGCTGACGAGCTGGACAATCGTGTCCCAGGTGTTGGTGCTGTTCGCCAGCGCGTCGCCCGCGCCCCGCTGCGCGCAGGCCCGGTGCATCGCGGACAGGCACGCCGCCGAGTTCAGCGCGCCGGTGCCCGTGCACGCGGGCGCCTGGGCGCTCATCACGAACTGGCCCGCGGAGGGCGTATGCTGGATGGCCTCCTCACGGCAGTTGGCGCCATGCGCGGTCATGCAGATGCTCCGGTTGGAGCGCGCGTGCGTGAAGATGCGCACCTCGTCGATGGCGCCCCGGAACGAGCCCTCGCCGTTCGCCGGGCAGCGCTGCGTGTCCAGGTTCGCGCCCGCGCCGATGTAGAGCGTCCCCGTGCCCAGCCGGGCCGTCCCCGGCGCGACGGGCAGCGCGCGTTTCGTGGGCACGCCGTTGAGGTACTCCTGGAAGACGCCGGTGGTGCCGTCCCACGTATAGGCCAGGTGGCTCCACTGCCCCACCGGCAGCACCGGGCTGCCGCCCAGCCGCACGCGCTGGCCGTTGACGACCAGGGAGAACTGCACCTGGTTGCTGGCCTCGTGGATGATGTCCAGCCCGCCCGCCTTCTGCATCAGGTAGCGGTAGGGATTGCCGGTGGTGCACCCCTGCTGGATGTCCGCGTCCGGCCGCACCGCGAACTCCACCGACAGGCCGCGCACGAACGCGCCCACGCCGGGCACCGTGCCGGACGGGTCCGCCAGGTTCACCGCGAGCGCGCTCCCGCCGGGCACCACCAGCGCCTTGCCCTTGCCGTGCGGCTGCCACAGCGAGTCCGGCGACGAGCGCGTCAGCGCGTTGCCCGGCGAGATGGACGCGCCCCCCACCAGCGTGCCGGTGAAGAAGCGGCCGGACAGGTCCGGCGTGCGCGTCAGGTCATACGCGCCCGCGCGAGTGACGAGCTCGTTCATGGGCAGGAAGAGCAGGTGGAAGGGGTCCATCAGCTCGCCCAGGTCCACCTCGTTGTAGTCAGCGGTGTTGCTGCCGAAGAGGGCCAGCACGTCGTGCGTCTTCGTGACAGGCAGGTAGTGCGCGGCGTTGCTCTGCCCGGGCGGGAAGCTCTGTGACGGCAGGCGCTCCTGCTCGAAGTTCCACATGGGCCCCGAATAGAAGAGGTGCGCGATGTCCATGCGGTCCGTGTTGATGGCCCCGTCGATGTGGTACGCGGTCCAGTTCGTGTCCGCGCCCACCAGGCTCACCGCCTCGCGCCTCGCGCCGTCCGTGTACGTGACGGCGATGTAGAGGAGGTTGCGGCCCTCGTGGTCCACCCACGCGTAGGCGCCGCGCACGAGCGCGCCAGAAGCCGTGTCGCCGAAGTCCTCGCCCGTCGCCGCCTTCAGCCGCTTCCACGCCAGCGGGTAGCGCTTCACGCCCGCGTTCGGGTCGTTGAACATCATCGACAGCGGGCGCGGGTTGCTCCAGCCCGTGGCCGCGCACGGCGTGGGGTTGTACGCGTACATCATGTGGTCGATGCCGCCGGTGTTCGCGGGCGCGCCCTGGTAGATGAGCAGCCGGCCGTCGGACGTCATCGTGGGCTCGATGCCGCGAATCGTGGCGCCGGTGACCGTGCGCAGCGTCTCCAGCGGGCCGGTGGTGAACGACGCGATGTCCGCCGCCGTCGTGAAGGGCTGCGACACGCGGAGGTCCGTGGTGCGCCGCCGGAAGACGTTGTCCCCGTTGAACATCATCGAGTCGAAGAGGAACGGCTGGTACACCGCCACGCCGCTCGACAGCGCGTAGGGCTGGGCGGGGTTCGTGAAGCAGAACGCCAGCGCGTTCTCCCCGTTGCGCACGGTCGTCGTCTTGCCCGCGGAGAAGGCCCCCGCGAACGACGGCTTGCCGGCCGCGTCGTACGTCACCGCCTCCGGGCGGAACACGCGGGCAATCCACGTGGTCGTCGTGGTCGCGTGGTCCTCGCCGATGTTGCCCACGAAGATGCGCCCGTCCACCGTGGACGAGTGCCCGTTCGCCCCGAAGGGCGTCCCGATGCGCGTGTTCACCAGCGACGGCCGGCCCTCCGCGAACACCCCCACGGGCATGCCCGCGAGCCCTATCCCGAGCATCACACCCATGGCCCCACTAAGTGACTTTTTCATGGAAATAAGGTTAAGCCATTCTGCCCTCCCCGGTCTAAGGGGGGCGGGTTCCCGCTCCCTGTCGGGGCCGGACACACCTCTTGAGGAAGACGATGGCGACGAGAGCCGGAGAGACGCTGTGGGCGCTGGCGGCGGTGCTGGGGTTGACGGCCTGTGGCGGGGGCGCCGCGCCCGCGCAGGACGCGATGCTGACGACGCCGGTGGTGGCGGAGCGGGAGCAGTCCGCCACGGCGGCGCCGGTGGGGCAGACGGTGTGGCTGAAGGCGTGCGCGACGCAGAAGTTCGTGTCGGCGGACCGGAACCTGGGGACCACCGCGCCGCTCGTCGCCAACCGGGACAGCGCGCAGGGGTGGGAGCAGTTCCAGGTGGCGGACGCGGGCAATGACTTCATCTCGCTGCGCGTGGTGGAGACGGGCCTGTACGTGTCCGCGGATCCGAACGCGGGCGGCCAGGTGACGGGCTTCCGCACGGCGGTGGGCGACTGGGAGCGCTTCACCTGGGTGCCCTTCCCGGACGGCAGCGTGGGCCTGCGCGCCAAGAGCACCGGGCAGTACGTGTCCGCGGACGTGAACCAGGGCGCCAGCGCGCCGCTGTACGCCAACCGCGCCACGGCCGGCTGCTGGGAGTCGTTCTCCTTTGGCGTCGTGGGCGGGGCCGAGGACCGCTGGGTGCAGATCTGGAGCGACGAGTTCGACGGCACCAGCGTCAACACGGCCAACTGGACGCCCAACACGACCGTGCACGTGAACAGCGAGCAGCAGCAGTACACGAACTCCAGCGACAACATCTCCGTGAGCAACGGCACGCTGAAGCTCACCGCGCGCCTGCAGTGGAACAACGGCTACCCGTTCACCTCCGGCCGGCTGGAGAGCGCGGGCAAGCGCGAGTTCAGCCACGGCCGCATCGAGGCGCGCATCAAGCTGCCGGTGGGCGCGGGCCTGTGGCCGGCGTTCTGGATGCTGGGCAATGACATCAACTCCGTGGGCTGGCCCGCGTGCGGGGAGCTCGACATCATGGAGAACGTCGGCTACGGCGACTGGGTGTCCGGGGCGCTGCACGGCCCGGGCTACAGCGGCAACACGCCCATCAACGGCCGCTTCTACCCGTCGTCCAGCGTGAGCAACTGGCACGTGTACCGCACGGAGTACTCGTCCTCGGACATCAAGTGGTACATCGACGGGGTGCTGGTGAAGACCACCACGCGCACCGAGGTGCAGCGCTACGGCGCGTGGGCGTACGACAAGCCCCTCTTCATCATCCTCAACCTCGCGGTGGGCGGCGGCTATCCCTTCGGCGTGAATGGCGCCTCCACGCCGTACTACGGCGTGCCGCAGTCCACGGTGGACCTGGTGCGCAACGCGCCGCAGACCATGGAAGTGGACTGGGTGCGCGCCTACCAGTGGCGGTAGGCTGAAGGGCATGACGCTCCCGCCCCTCCTCCTGCTGGCTGACAGCGCTCCGCTGTTCTGGCGCGTGGAGGGGCGCCCCTTCCTGGACTACGTGCGTGTGCACACCGGCGCGGAGCTGCGCGTGCCGCCGGTGAAGGCCGCGTACCTGGGCGCGTCCAACGGCGACGAGCCGGCGTTCTTCGACATCTTCGTCGCGGCCATGGAGGGCATTGGCATCACGCGCTGCCGGAGCATCCCGGCCGCGCCGTCCGGCGAGGACCTGGCGTGGCTGAAGGACGCCGACGTCATCCTCCTGGCGGGCGGAGACCCGCGCGTGGGCTGGGACGCGTTCCAGGCCCACGGCGTGGACGGGGTCCTGCGCGAGCGGCATCAGGCCGGCGCCGTGCTGATGGGCGTGTCCGCCGGGGCCATGCACCTGGGCCTGGGCGCGTGGTGCGAGGACCTGCCCGGCGAAGGCGAGCCCTTCCCGGTGCTGGGCCTGGTGCCCTACCTCATCGGCGTGCACGAGCCCTCCGAGTGGCCCGGCCTCAAGCTCGCCGTGCGGCGCATGGGGCTGCCCACGCGGGGGCTGGGCATCCCGCGGGGGGGCGGTGTGCTCCTGCACGCGGACGGGAGCGTGGAGCCGGTGCGGCAGACCGTGGTGGACGTGACGGTGGACGTGGAGGGGCGGCTGCACGAATCGCTGCTCATGCCTCCGGCCACGCCGTACCGGGGCGAGTCCCCCGAAGCGCCGGTGGACCGGCGGACGCTCCAGTAGCGGGCCCCCTTTCGAGGAACGGCGATGGCGACGAGCACGTACAGGGCGGTGACGGCGTGGGCGCTGGTGGCGGGGCTGACGGCGTGCGCGGGGGCGCCGAAGCGCTCGGAAGCGGTGGCGGGCGCGGAGGGCGGCTGGGTCCGGGTGTGGAGTGACGAGTTCGACGGCACGCGGGTGGACCCAAGCAACTGGCGCATCCAGACCGACGTGCACGTGAACAACGAGCAGCAGCAGTACACGGCGTCACCGGACAACGTGTCGGTGAGCGGCGGCACGTTGAAGCTCACGGCGCGGATGCAGACGGCCAACGGGTATCCGTTCACGTCGGGCCGGGTGGAAAGCGCGGGCAAGCGGGAGTTCAAGCACGGCCGCGTCGAGGCGCGCATCAAGCTGCCGGTGGGCGTGGGCCTGTGGCCGGCGTTCTGGATGCTGGGCCATGACATCCACACGGCGGGGTGGCCGGCGTGTGGGGAGCTCGACATCATGGAGAACGTCGGTTACGGCGACTGGGTGTCCGTCGCGTTGCATGGGCCGGGCTACAGCGGCGACACGCCCATCAACGGCCGCTTCTTCCCGCGCACGCCGGTGAGCGACTGGCACGAGTACGGCGTGGAGACCTCCCCGGAGGCCATCCACTGGTACATCGATGGGGAGCGCGTGAAGACGTCCACGCGCGAGGAGGTGGAGCGCCACGGCGCCTGGGCCTACGACAAGCCCCTCTTCATCATCTTCAACTTCGCGGTGGGCGGCGGCTACCCGGAGGGCGTGAACAAGACGAAGGAGCCCTACTTCGGCGTGCCACAGGCCACGGTGGACCTGGTGCGCGACTCGCCGCAGACGATGGAAGTGGACTGGGTGCGCGTCTCACAGAAGCGCAAGAGCAAGGACACGAACTAGGCCCCCGCCTCCACCGCAGACCATGTGGACCATCGCCAGGAGGCCCCTGCACGACTTGAGCATCCATCTCATGGAGTGGAGATCAAGCGCGGCGCTTGCCCCGCCTTGTTCTGCGGCAATCCCAATGCAGGCTGCCTCAGGACGAAGTAGCCCAGAAGCAGATGCTCAATGGACATGAGCAAGTACCGGAACTCCTCGCCACTCACCGAAGCCCCCTCATGAACCGCGGCGTTGCCATGCGTAATCACGTTCACGAGACGTTCATGGTGGTGGGTAGTGATGAAGCCCCGGTTGTGGAGTTCGTAGAGTCGCCGGCGTAGGTTGCCATCAACGTCCACGCCATCCCGCACCACTTGTTCGAGCAGCATACGAAGGCCTGCCATCCCGAGCGGCGAGGGCCCATTGTCGGCCAGGGCATAGACATCAGTGAGCATCCCTTGGATGCGCGCAGGCAGGTCCTCTATCCAGGCGGGTCGAGGCCACGAGGGGGTGGCGGACAACGAGAGAGAGCGGTGTTCAGCGGCCATGTGGCGTGTGCCTCCGTGAATCGGAACGCGGCGAAATTAGGCCTCTGCACGTCCTGCCTCAACGCGAGCCCAATTGGACTCCAATTGGATTCATGGAACAGTTGGAACGGCTCGTACCAGGAGGGTTCAGTGGGTTGGCTTGAGGAGTTCGTCAAGGAAACCAAGGGTATTGGCAAGGTGAGCTGGGCCAAGGTGTCCCGTGACCTGCGACGCGAACCGTCCTGGAAGGGACTGCGCATCAGCGAAGGTTCGCTGGCGACCTACCTGGGGGCCTTCGACCAGGGCAAGAACCTCCACCTGCTCGGCACGAATCCCCGGCTGCGTGCGCTGCTCGTGGAGTACCTGCAGGTGGCCGAAGAGGACTTCCAGGAGCGCTTGGAAAGTCTCCAGCGGACACGCCCTTCCCAGCAGCACTCCTTCAGACTTTGGGATGCCAACACCCGCCCCCTCAACCTGGGGCAGGAATCCTTGCCAGCCGCGTTTCCCGACGAGGTGCTCGATACCCGGTCCTGGGCCGGGTCGCCCATCCTCTGGAGGGCACGAAACGGCTCGGGCCGGACGCTCGTCGGAGAGTGGCTTGAAGCCCAGGGGAAAGCCCTGTTCATCAGGGCTGAGAGCTGGAACGAAGCCCGGCGAAAGCTTCCCAGGACGGGCCGAGCCTTCATCGAGCTGAAGTCTCCAATGGGTCTCTTGGGCGTGGACACACGGCCAAGCGGCATCGACCTTTGCGTCGCGGTCGACGGGCTCCCAGATGACGCCCACCCTGACTCCCCTTTCCAGGAGGCGCCGCAAGAAGAGTCCCGGCCCAGTAACATCTGGACCATCGTCAGCTCGCCCGCGGTGGAGGAGTGGCTTGAGTCCTTGGTGTTCTGGATCGAGGAGCGAAGGGCTGATGAAGAAGCGTTTGACCCCAGGTCCTGTCTGGATTGGCTTCGCAAGGACATTCTTCCCCTGGGACTCATCGATGGGTTTGAGACCGCAGTGGGGTTCGTAGGGGTGTACGCGGAGTTCAGGAGACAGCTCCAGAGCAAGAAGACCACCACCCAGGTGGACCTCGCCCGGTACTTCCTGCGAATCAGGGGCCGTCACATCCCGGAGCGCGATACCTCGCTCGACATTGCCAGCCTCTGGACCTTCTTGTCCGGCATGGCACACCGCCTCCTGGTGCATGGTGAAGAACCGTGGTTCCAAGCAAGGCCGCTCGACGAGTGGCGCACAATCGTGCGGGACGGGCCTGCAGCGTCCGATGTCATTGACTGGCTCTCGGATGCGTCCGTGCAGAAACTGCTGAAGTTGGCGCCTCGCGACATCAACAAGGCAGTCGAAGCCCTCCCACCACAAGCGTTCCAAAGGGTCAAAACGCTCCAGCAGCTTTTCCTCTTGAGAGAGCAGCAGCCCGGCTTGTATGCACTCCGCCCATCATGGGTGTTCGAGACCGTGCTTGGGCAAAGCGCGGATGCACTGCTGCAAGAGGAAGCGGAAACATGGGGAGAAGCGCTACTGCACGCCCATGGCGCGAACTTCGTATTCGACAAACTCCTGTTCCGTTGCCAAGGCGGCGACTTCGACCCCATCCGTCGTCTGTTGGCCCACCAGGACCGTCGTTCACCCGCCTGGACGGCCGCGCTGGAAAGCAGCTTCGTGGCACTCGGGTTGACGTTGTTGGAGGGAGGCGGAACGCCCGAGGCGCTTCATGTCGAGGTTTTCGATCTGCAGCAATCTCTCACGTCCGAACTCAACGGGATTCCCCTCCCGCGCACCTTCCGCAGGGATGGACTTCAATCGCCGCTGTTGAGTCATGGCTACTGGATTCTCGCGGCGCATGCGCTGACCGAGGAGCGCTCACCCTCGCGAGCCGCCGCGCACCCTGTGCTCGATCCTTGGAATCATGCCTTTCCGGCCAACGTGCACCTCAATGAGTTGATCCTGAGTTGGCAGGAGATCATTGAACGCCCGCACAGTGAGGAGATTAAACTCAGGGTCATCGAACTTTATGGGCGCCTGCTCCGTCGCAGGAGCACGCCGCCATCACAGCTTCTGCATTTTCAAATCCCCGAGTTCCTACTCACCGTTTATCAATCGAACGAACTGAACTTGCAGCATGTAAAGATACTCAGCAAGCTCAAGGGATTGGTCCAAATCATCCGCCCGTACTTTCAGCGCCGGGGACAGGAGTGGGAATCTTTCGCACGCGCGCTCTGGCGTGTTTGGCTTGACTCCTCGGAGGAACTTCCTCGCGCACTGCAACCTGGGCCGCGGTCGGCGGACCTCTGGTCACTTATCCCGGCGGAGGCAATGCAGGACGAGCGCCTCTCGAACTGGCTGAGTGGCACAAGTGTTCCTTTCGAACTCTTCAGGGATGATCAATGGGTCGCCTTCCTTCGATACTGGCCGCGAAGGATGCACCCAGGCTTCGATCTCGACCCGGGATATCCGTGGCAAGCCATGCCCGAGTCCTTCATGCGAAGGGCGCTGCTGGATGAGGTTCTCAGAGAAGGGCATCAAGACCACGAGGCCCGCAGAGCCATCTGGAAGAAGGCGCCGTCTGTCGCGAGAGACGGACTCCGCGATTACGTCCAGCGGGGGAAATGGACCTCTGCCCTGGGGCTCGCAAGGGCAGCCCCAGCAGAGGAGACACCAAGCGTTATCGCTATGATTCGCAAAGGCATCACCCAGCCCGATGTTCCCAATGAGGCGTTCATTTCTTGGCTGCATCACCTCATCAACCTGAGGGTCCCAGGGTGGAAGGAAGCATGGGCGCTGCGCTGCGATATCGAGGAGGGAGCGAAAGACTCCTGACGTCCTCCCTCCAACGGGGGATGGTTCGCACCGCGACCGGGTTCCTAGGGTGTTCCTCCTCGGGAGGAACAAGCCATGGCGGTCACGGTGGTGGTGGTATCGGGGCCCATCGGCGCGGGGAAGACGACCCTCGCGCAGGGGCTCGCGCGGCGGTTCGGCGCGCTGCATCTCCACTCGGAGGATTTGCTGCGGAAGCACGGCGGTGCGGGTTCCCGGTGCTCGCACCAGGACCGGAGCCTCACGCTGGACCGCGAGACGGGTGGGCGCTGGCTGGCGGAGGGAGTGCTCACCGCCCTGCATGCACACGGGCCGGGCGCGTCTGGCCGAACGTCCAGGCTGCTCATCGTGGATGCCGCGAGCAGTGAGGCCCAGTTGGACGGCCTGCGAGGAAGCCCGGGGCTTCGCGTCGTGCACGTCCATCTGGTCACGCCCGAGCCGACGCAGGCCTTGCGCTACGCGGAGCGGCGCTCGCGCGCCATGCATGAGCACGAAGCGCCATCCCCTGTCGAAGTGGCCGGGCCCTGCGAGGAACATCGGTGCGCGGCGTATCAGGACAGCTTCGAGGTGGCCTGGGCGCATCCCGCGGAACGCGCGGTGCACGCGCTGGCCTCGGCGGCGGAGCTCGTGGTCGACACGGCGCGGACACCGCCCGACGCGGTGCTCGTGCGGGTGGCCAGCCGGCTCGGTCTTTATGGGCGGACGGGTGAACGGCTCGTGGACCTCGTGGTCCCAGGGGCCCATGACGGCGTGGACACACGTCCCCTCATGGCGCAGCTCGCGCCTCACTACGCCGTGCTGTTTCGAATGGACGGACCAGACCCGAGTCCCTCCCGCGAAGAACTGGAGGACGCCTTCGCCCGGGGGCACCGCGTGCTGATTGAAAGCGCCGGTCCCTCCGCCAGCGGCTGCATCCAGGCGGTGGGCATCGCGCCGGGACGGGTGCGGCGGGTCGTCCTGGCGTGCCGCTCGGAAGGCCTTGCGTTCGACTGGGTGCGGCTGCGCGAAGCAGCCACCCTCAACGCCCCCACGGACCTGGCCGTCACGCTCGCGGGGGAGCTGACCCGGAGCAACTGGAACGCACGGCGCTTCGACCAGCTCACCGACGCGGCCCGTCATCACCTGGAGGAGCTCGAGCGCGTCGCGGGTGCCCCCGTGTCCTTCCTCGCCCCCTCGCCCGAGGCGCGCCACCTCATCGAGCGGCGGCCGTGGTGAAGCCGGCGCGCACGAAGCTCCGAAACCTTTTCTGATTCTCCGGGTTGGTGTGTCCGTACAGCAGCACCCGTCCCCGGAGCCCGCGTGCCCCTCCCCTTTCCCACCCCGAGCCGATGGCTGCTGCCCGGGCTGCTGCTGCTCGGGTTCGCGACCCCGGCCGTGGCCATGCCCCCGGGCCCCGGCACCTTCTGCGCCGAGTACCCCACCGCGCCCGCCTGCCAGGGCACCCAGCCCGCCTGCACGTACTGCCACGTGGCCCCGCCCCAGCGGAACGGCTACGGCGCCGCGCTGGAGCCGCACCTCGCCCCCGGCAGGCCGCGCCCGCTCTCCGAGGCGGACTTCGCCGCCGCCCTCCCCGCCGCGCTGCGCGCCATCGCCACCGAGGACACCGACGGCGACGGCGCCCCCAACCAGTTCGAGGTCGAGCAGGGCTCGCTGCCCGGTGACGCCACCAGCGTCCCGCCCAGCGGCATCTGCGGCGGCGGAGAGAACCCCCAGTTCAAGGTCTGCCAGTACGACCCGCGCTTCGCGTACCGCCGCATGCTCAGCGACTTCTGCGGCACGTCCCCCACCTACGCCCAGGGGGTCACCTTCCTGGAGTTGGGCAGCGAGGAGAAGCAGCGCGCCTTCATCGACCAGGAGCTGGACCGCTGCCTCCAGTCCGACTTCTGGCGCGGCAAGCACGGGCAGCTCTGGAAGGTGGCCCACCCCAAGATCCGCCCCGTCGGCTCCATCAAGTCCGGCGAGGACGCGGGCATCATCCCGTTGGCGGACTACTACGACGACTACGCCCTCTTCACCTGGTCCCAGACGGACGACCACGACGCGCGCGACGTGCTCACCGCCAGCTTCTACGTGAAGCGCTCGGGCTCGGGCCCCACCACGTACACGGCCACCAACAGCCTGTCCTCCCAGTTCGTGGAGGCCTCGCGCCGCGCCGGCAACATGACGAGCGCGTGGACGCTGACCTCCTTCGTCATGTTCACCGCGCTGCCGCGCAACGCCGCGTCGCAGATGTACCGCGCGTACCTGGGCCTGGACATCGCGAAGCAGGAGGGCCTGCACAGCGTCCCCAACGAGCCGCGCGACTACGACGCCAAGGGCGTCCAGGCGCCCCAGTGCGCCGCGTGCCACGCAACGTTGGATCCGCTGTCGTACCCGTACCGCAACTACAACGGCCTGGGCGGGCAGCCCAACCGCTACATCCCCAACCGGCTGGAGCTGCTGTTCCCCAACGAAGTGGCCACGCTGAAGAATACGCCCGAGCAGGGCGTCATCCTGGGCCAGCCCGTGAGCAACCTCACGGAGTGGGCCCGGGTCGCCGCCAACAGCGACGCCTTCGCCATCTCCACCGTCACGGACTACTGGAAGCTGCTCGTCGGCCACGCGCCCCTGCCGGAGGAGAACGAGGAGTTCGTCCGCACCTGGCAGGCCTTCCGCACGACGCACGCGTACCGCGTGCAGAAGATGCTTCACGACCTCATCCGCACGGAGGCCTACGGTGCGCCCTGAACGCCTGCTGTTGACCTGTCTCTTGCTCACGGGCTGCTCCGACAAGATTCCCACCGCCGTCGACCTGGGACCGGACGCGAACCCCGGGGTGACGCCTGGATGGGACGGCGGCGTCGCGAAGTCCCAGAAGGGAAACCTGCGCTTCAAGGGCCCCGAGCGCCTGTCGCTCGACCTGGCCCAGGCGCTGGAGCTGCCCGCGTCTTCCGTGTGCAACGAGCTGGGCCAGTACCCCTGCCAGACCGTGCACGGCGTGGCGCTGGGCGGCGTGGACCCCTACCAGCACAGCGTCTACGAGACCGCCCCCGTCACGGGCGCCACCACGCCCATCGCCGTGGAGCGCACCGTTCTCTCCGCGTGCAACGCGCGCATCGCGCTGGACGTGAACACGCCCGCCGCCGCGGTGGTGTTCAAGGACGTGGTCCTCACCGCGGACGGCAAGCTGGCGGACTCCGCGAGCCCCGCGGTCGCCACGGCGGTGACCTCCCTGGTGCGCCGCGCGTGGCTGCGGGATCCGACCCGGGGCGAGCGGGACACGCTGGTGCGCCTTTACGACCAGGTGCAGGCCACGAGCGCCGCCACGCCGGGTGTCGCGTGGATGCAGGCCGTGTGTCTCGCCGTCTTCTCTTCCGCCGAAGCCGTCTTCTACTGAGGAACCCTCCCCATGACCCTCAAGACCACGGGCCGGCTGTCGCGCCGGGAGCTGCTGCGGGCACTGTCACTCTGCGCGGCGGGCACCACGCTCGCGCCCTTCCTCTCCGGCTGCCGGGACTCGCTCCAGACGCCCGAGTCCCTGGAGAAGCTGGGCCGCAAGCGCGACGCGCTCGACGGCAAGCCGAAGTTCCTCATCGTCATCGGGGCGGCGGGGGGCGCGTCCATCGTGGACAGCTTCCTCGCGGTCCGCCAGTCCGAGTCCGCCAACGCCGCCGCGCTCAACACCTTCCCGGACGCGCAGGTGCAGGGCGTGACGGACAGTCCCTTCCGCGCGGTGAAGTACAGCAACTCGCGCCTGGGCAGCATCAACATCCCGGTCAACACCGACCAGTTGGCGTTCGTGAAGAAGCACGCGAGCGAGATGCTCGTAGCCACCTCCGTGGGCACGTCCGTGAACCACGGCATCGCGCAGAAGCGCTCGCTGACCGGCAACGGCGCGTGGCGGGGCCGCACGCTCCAGGAGGCCGTCGCGCTCCAGTGGGGAGGCGGCATGCCGCTGCCCAACGTCAACATGGGCACGGGCGGCTACGCCGAGCGAGGCACCGACGACAGCCTGCCCCTGTCCTGCTTCGGCGAGCCCGTGGTCAACCCGTCCCTGTGGCCCCTGGGCCTGGATGGCTCGCGAGGCATCGCCGGAGCGCCGTCGAAGGACGTCCTCACGCTGGCGCGGAGCACGCGGGACGCCCTGGACCAGAAGTCCATCTTCGGCCGCACCTTCCAGGACAGCGGCGCGCTGAGGCGCTGGAGCGAACAGCGAGGCGTGCAGCAGCCGAAGCTGGAGGCGATGGACCTCATCACGAAGCTCAACATCCTCCCGGACCTGCCCTCCATTCCGCTGACGAAATACGGGCTGGAGAGCTCGCCGGACGGGGCGCGGCTGCGCGAGGTGTTCCCCGGCTTCTTCACGGACCCCGTGCAGGGTCAGGCGGCGCTCGCGTTCCTGCTGCTCAAGTACCGGGTGTCCGTGTCGGTGACATTGGGGCCGGACTTCAACGTCGCGGTGGGCGGGCCCAACGGCATCGCCAATCCGCCGCTCGCGTTCGACATCAGCCACAACGACCACCGGGGAGGACAGGCCTTCATGTGGGCGCGCATCCTGTCCACGGTGGACTCGTTGATCACGCTGCTCAAGGCGGAGCCGTTCGACGCGGGCTCGGGTGAATCCATGTGGGACCGCACGCTCATCTACGTGGCCACGGAGTTCGGCCGCACGCGCCCGCGCCCCTCCGGCGCCACGGAGTTCGGTTCGGGCCACGACCTCAACAATGGCTTCCTGTTGCTGTCGCCCATGGTGAAGGGAAACACCGTGCTGGGAGGCGTGGATCCAAACACCACCCTCACCTACGGCTTCGACGCACGCACCGGCGCCCCCCAGCCAGGCAAGGTGACGTCCAACGAGCCGGACATCTTCTCCGGCGTCCTCACCGCCATGGGCGCGGACCTGAGCGGCAGCGGTCTACCGGACGCGAGCGCCTTCAAGCGGGGATGAAGCCTCCCCGGTCCGGGGCCGTCCGAACGGGAAAGCCGCCAGAAGCACTACCCCATCAGGTCGACAGCATTTCAAAGGCAACCACCCAGTGATCCGAATTTCTCCGCGAAGACCTGCTCATCGCGGAGCGCGGCGGAGTCAGAGCCGTCGTGCGCGCACGGACACCACAGCCTGGGCCTACCGATAGAGCCACTCACCAAGGCAAGGAGTCCGGAAAACCAGTCCACCGAACCCAGGCGGGCTCAGTCCATACGTACGCAATCCTCAAGGTAGAACTCGAACCGAGACGTCCGCCCGGGACCGGTTGCCTCAAAACCTGTCCGACAGTCGGACAGGTTTTCGCCGCCCGCGGTCCAGGGTCGCGCGGGCTCGGCAGAGGCGCGACGTTGTGCGTGCGCGAACACGAAGGTGGGGCGAGTTCCGAGGCGCCCCCCTGGTCTCGGTTCCCTCAAAACCCGTCCGACAGTCGGACCTGTTTCCACTTCATAGGGCCCGAGACCGCGCTGGCCCGACAGGTAGGTGACGTAGTGCCTGCGCGCATATCAAGGTGAGGCCAGGGACCGAGGCACCCTCCTGGGACCGGTTGCCGCAAAACCTGTCCGACTGTCGGGCCGGCTTTCACTGCATGGGCCCGAGGCCGCGCCGGTCGGGCAGGTGCGTGACGTCGTACGTGCGCGCGTACCAAGGTGAGGCCATGGACCGAGGCGCTCGCCCCGGACCGGGTGCCGCAAAACCTGCCCGACCGTCGGACCAGGTGCTGCTGCATGGGGCCCGAGGCAGTGCCAGTCCGGAAGGTGCATGAGGTCATACGTGAGCGGATTCCAAGGCGAGGCCACGGGCCGAAGCGCCCGCCCAGGAACGGTTGCCTCAAAACCTGTTCAACAGTCGGACCGGTTTCCGCCGCATGGAACCGAGGCCGGGCTGGACCGATGCGGGCGTGACGCCGTGCGTGCGCGACCACCAAGGTGGGGCACGGACAGATGCGCCCGCCCGGGACCGGGTGCCCCAAAACCCTTCCGACAGTGGGGTCGGTTTCCACTGCATGGGGCCCGAACCAATGCCAGTCCTCCAGGTGCATGACGTCACACGTGCGCGGACTCCAAGGCGAGGCCATGAACCGAGGCGCCCGCCCGGGGCCGGTTGCCTCAAAACCTGTCCGACAGTCGGACAGGTTTTCGCCTCCCGCCGCCCGGGGG
>NZ_JAIQDE010000033.1 GCF_020037015.1 Corallococcus sp. AS-1-6
CAACCACTGGCGCTGCCATTGGGCGTAGTCGGCGTACTGCACGGGCAGCGGGGGCAGGGCCGGAGGCTGGCCGGAGATGTGCGCGGCGTAGAGGGCGCCCAGCTCGCGCACCAGCACGCCCATGGACCAGCCGTCAGTGACGATGTGGTGGAGCACCAGCAGGAGCACCGCGTCGTCCGGCCCCAGGCGCACCAGCAGCGCGCGCACCAGAGGCCCCTTGGCCAGGTCGAAGGGGCGCTGGGCTTCCTGGCGCGCCAGACGCAGCGCTTCGGCTTCGCGGGCTTCTGGGGGCAGGGCCTCCACGCTGAGCGTGGCCACGGGCAGTGGGCTCGCGGAGAGCACCTGCTGCAAGGGGCCATCCTCGCCCGGCGCGAACACCGTGCGCAGGGCTTCGTGCCGGTGCACCAGCCCCTCCAATGCCAGCCGCAGCGCTTCCTCCTTCAGCGCTCCACTGAGTCGCACCAGGGTCGGCAGGTGGTAGCGGGCCGCCTCCGGATTCATCTGGTGTTCGAGCCAGAGTCGCGCCTGCGCGAAGGACGCGGGCAGGGGGACTTCACGAGACACGGCCAGGATGGGCGGCGGCTTCGGGTGCTCTCCCCTCACGGCCTCCACGCGTAGCGCCAGCCCCGCGACGGTGGGGGCTTCGAAGAACGTTCGCAGGGGCAGCTCGACGCCGAGCGCCGAGCGCAGCTCGGAGACCACCTGGGTGGCCAGCAGCGAGTGACCTCCGAGCGTGAAGAAGTCCTCGTGCACGCCCACGCGCTTGCGCCCCAACAGCCGAGCGAAGCTGCTGGCGATGACCTCCTCCACCTGCCCGCGAGGGCCGGAGTCCTCCACGGACGCTTCTTCCGTGTCCCAGACCGGCGCGGGCAACGCGCGCGGGTCGAGCTTCCCGCTCGACAGGCGGGGGAGTTGCTCCCTCGCGACGAAGGCCGCGGGGATCATGTAGCCCGGCAGCCGTCCCCGGAGGAACGCGCGCAGCGCCGCGGCGTCGGGCGGTGCCTCGTGGCTGGCGAGGTAGGCCACCAGTCGCTTCTCGCCGGGCGTCAGCGTGTGCAGCACCACCGCCGCGTCGACGACGCCGGGCACCTGGCGCAGCGCCGCTTCGATTTCTCCCAGCTCGATGCGGAAGCCGCGCAGCTTCACCTGGTGATCCATCCGGCCCAGGAACTCGATGGCGCCGTCCGCCCGGTAGCGCGCGAGATCTCCCGTCCGGTACAGCCGGGCTCCCGGCTCCAGCGCGAACGGATCCGGAACGAAGCGCTCCGCCGTGAGGTCCGGCCGTCCCAGATAGCCTCGCGCGAGCCCCGGGCCTCCGACGTACAGCTCCCCCGCGACCCCCACCGGGACTGGCTCCCTCCTCGCATCCAGCAGGAACACCCGCAGGTTCGCCACCGGGTGCCCGATGGGAACGACCCGGCGTTCATCTCCGGGCCCGCAGGTCCAGGAGGTGGTGTCGATGGTCGCTTCGGTGGGGCCGTAGAAGTTGTGCAACTGCGTGTCGCCGAGCTTCTCGAAGAACCGCTCCCGCAGGTCGCTGCTCAGGGCCTCGCCTCCGCACTGGAGGTGGCGCAGCGTGGGACGGCAAGCTTCGATGCCGGGCGTTTCCAGCAGCACCCGCAGCATGGACGGCACGAAGCCCGCGGTGGTGATGCGCTGCTCCGCGAGCAGCTTCACGAGGTAGGCCGGATCGCGGTGCTCCCCGGGACGGGCCAGCACCAGCCGGGCCCCGCTCACCAGCGGCGCGAAGACCTCCCAGACCGAGGCATCGAAGGTCAGCGCCGCGGACTGCAACACCGCGTCTCCCGGCGCGAGCGGATGGCGCTGGCGCTCCCAGTGCAACCGGTTGGCGATGGCCCCATGGGAGATCATCACGCCCTTGGGGACGCCCGTGGAGCCGGACGTGTAGAGCAGGTACGCGAGGTGCCGTGACTCCACGGCGCTCGCGGGCGGCACCCCGGGCTCCGAAGCGAGCTCCGCTCCGTCTGGCCCCAGGTGCAGCACCCGGGCCGCGACGTCGCGCGCCGTCGCGGCCGTGGCCGGGTGGGTGAGCACGAGCGGGATGGAGGCGTTGGCGATCAACGTCGCCAGGCGCTCCCTCGGATGGGCCGGGTCGAGCGGAACGAAGGCACCTCCGGCCTTGAGCGTCCCGAGGATCGCGACGACGACCTCCAGGGAGCGCTCCATGCAGAGGCCGACCGGCACGTCCGGGCCGATGCCCAGCGCCACCAGCCGGTGCGCGAGCTGGTTGGCGCGCCACTCCAGCGCCGCGTACGTCAGCGCCGTGTCCTCGAAGACGAGCGCGGTGGCGTCGGGCGTCCGCGCGGCCTGCTCCTCGAACAGCGTGTGCAGGCAGACGCCTTCTCGCAGCGAGGCGCGCGGCTGGTTCCACTCGACCAGCATCCTGTGGCGCTCATCCGCCGCGAGGAGCGGCAGCGCGGAGACGGGCACGTCCGGCGTTGCCACGACCGCTTCGAGCAGCACTCCCAGATGGCCCACCATCCGGGCCACCGTCCGCGCCTCGAAGAGGTCACTGTCGTACTCGAGCTCTCCCGTCAGTCCGTCCGGGCCCTGGGCGAGCGACAGCGTCAGGTCGAAGGCCGAGCCGCGGGCCTCCACTTCGAACGCGCGCAGCTCCAGCCCCGTCAGCACGAGCGGACGCGAGCGCGTGTCCTGGTAGGCGAACATCACCTGGAACAAGGGGGTCCGGCTTGGATCCCTCGCGGGTTGGAGCGCCTCCACCACCTTCTCGAAGGGGACCTCCTGGTGCGCGTACGCCTCCAGCGCCGTCTTCCGGACGCGGCCCAGCAGCTCCCGGAAGGAGGGATCGCCCGTCAGGTCGGCCCGGAGGACGAGCGTGTTGACGAACATGCCGATGAGCGGCTCCAGCTCCTCCCTCGAGCGGCCCGCCACCGGGGTTCCCACCAGCAGTGTCTCCTGGCCGGAGTAGCGGGCCAGCAGCGTCTCGAACGCCGCGAGCAGCACCATGAACAGGGTGCTGTCCTCGCGCAGGGCGAGCGCGTTCAGCGCGCCCGTCAGGGACGCCGGGAAGGCGACGGCGTGCACGGCGCCGTGACCGTTGCGCACCTGGGGCCGGGGATGGTCGGTGGGCAGCTCCAGCACGGTGGGGGCGCCTTCGAGCTGGCGTACCCACCAGGACAGCGGGACCTCCAGCACCGGGCCGCGCTCCTGCTCTCGCTGCCACGCCGCGTAGTCTCCGTACTGGAGGGGAAGCTCGGGCAGCGGCGAGGGCGCACCGGAGCGGAAGGCCTCGTAAAGCCTGCCCACCTCGTGGAGCAGCACGCCAAGGGACGCGCCATCCGACACGCTGTGATGCATGGGCAGCAACAGCACGTGGTCGTCCGCCGTCAGGCGCAGCAACGTCGCGCGCACCAGCGGGCCCTGCTCCAGATCGAACGGGCGCAGGTGCTCGGCGAACGCGCGCTCCCGTGCACCGGCTTCGCGCGCGGACGGCGCGAGGTGGCCCAGGTCGACGACGGGCAGCGACAGCCGGCTCGGGGGCGCGATGACCTGGACGGGCCCCGCTTCGGTCCGCACGAACGTCGTGCGCAGCGCTTCGTGCCGCCGCAGGACTTCATCGAGGCTCCGCTCCAGCGCGGTCACGTCGAGCGTGCCCGTCAGCCGGACCGCCGCGCGGAGGGTGTACGTGGAGGAGGTGGGCTCCAACTGGTGCAGGAACCACAGTCGCTCCTGGGCGAAGGACAGCGGCGGCGGCACGGCGCTGTTCCGGCGCGGGATGGGGCTCGGGTCGCGCCCATCCCCGGACGACGGCGTGTCGGCCAGCCGCCGGGCCAGGGCCGCCACGGTGGATGACTCGAAGAGGGCCGCCAGCGGCACGTCGCGCTGGAAGACCTGGCGCACGCGCGCGATCAGCCGGAGCGCTAGCAGCGAGTGGCCCCCCAGCTCGAAGAAGTTGTCCTCGACGTCCACCCGCTCCAGGCCCAGCACGTCCGCCCAGAGCGCCGCCAGCGAGGCTTCCAGTGGGTCCCGGGGCGCGACGTGCGGCGCGCTCCGCTCCAGGCCTCCACCGTCCAGGCGCGGAAGGGCCCGGCGGTCCACCTTGCCGTTGGGCGTGAGCGGCAGCTCCGCGAGCACGCCGAAGGCCGTGGGGCACATGAACTCCGGGAGGCGCGCCCGCAGGAAGTCGTGGAGCGCCCTGGGCTCCGGCGGCCGGTCTCCCCGCCACGACACATAGCCGGTGAGGCGCTTGTCTCCCGGACGGTCCTCGCGCACCACGACGGCGGCTTCGCGCACGTCCGGGTGCTGGCGCAGGAGGGCTTCAATCTCTCCGGGCTCGATGCGGTAGCCCCGCACCTTGACCTGGTGGTCGACGCGGCCCAGGAACTCCAGCCGGCCCCCCTCGGTCCAGCGCACGAGGTCGCCGGTGCGGTACAGCCGCGCGCCCGGCTCCGGGGAGAACGGATCCGGAACGAAGCGCTCCGCCGTCAGCTCCGGCCGGCCCTGGTAGCCGCGCGCGAGCCCCGCTCCGCCGAGGAACAACTCTCCCGCGATGCCAACGGGAACGGGGGCGCCGTCCGGGGCAAGCACCCGCACCCGCGTCCCCGCGATGGGCCTCCCGATGGGCACCGGGGCCCGCGCGTCCTCTGAGCGCGAGACCGCGTGCGTGGTGGCGAAGGTCGTCACCTCCGTGGGGCCATAGCCGTTGATGACCTGGCAGTCCGGATGCAACGCCAGCACGCGCTGGACATGGGACGCCGACAACACGTCGCCGCCCGCGAGGAGCTGGCGCACGCCGCGCAGCATCTCCGGGGCGTGCTCCACCACCTGATGGAACAGGCCCGCGGTGAGCCACAGGGTGGTGACGCCTTCCTGGGTGATGACCCGGCCCAGCGCCTCCAGGGAGAGGGCTCCGGGAGGGGCCAGCACCAGCCGTCCTCCGGTCAGCAGCGGTCCCCACAGCTCGAACGTCGACGCGTCGAAGGCCAGGGGCGCGAAGTGGAGCACCCGCTCCGCTGGGCCCAGCCGGACGTAGTCCACCTGGTGCACCAGCCGCACGATGGCCGCGTGGGTCACCTGCACGCCCTTGGGCCGGCCGGTGCTGCCTGACGTGTACAGCACGTAGGCCAGGTGCTCATCGGAGAGGCGCACCTCCGGAGGGGTGGCGGGGTGCCGGGTCCACGCGGCTTCCTCCGCGTCCAGCAACACGCGGTGCCCGGAGGCCGGGGGAAGCGCGTCGGCCAGCCGCGCCCGTGTCACCACGACCCGTGGCTGACAGTCCTCCAGCATGAAGGCGAGTCGCTCGCGGGGGTACTCCGGATCGAGCGGCACGTAGGCGCCCCCGGCCTTCAGGATGCCCAGCAGCGCCACCACCAGCTCGAACGAGCGCTCGACGCACACCCCCACCTTGACGTCGGGGCCGACACCGAGCCCGCGCAGGTGGTGCGCCAGCCGGTTCGCGCGGGCCTCCAGGGCGCCATACGTCAGGGGCTCGCCATCGCGCACGACGGCCACCGCGTCCGGCGTGGCCGCGACCCGCGCCGCGAACAGGGATGGAACGTTGGCGCCGCCGTGGAAGGTCGCCGGGCCCTCACTCCAATCGACGAGCAGGCGATGACGCTCCTGCTCGGACAGGAGCGTCACGTCGCCCACGCGTCCTTCCGGCAGTGCGAGCAGGGTGGAGAGGATCGTCCCCAGGTGCTCCGCGAGCCGCGCCACCGTGGCGTCGTCCATGTCGCGGGCGTCGTACAGGAAGCGGAAGGCGAGGTCCGGGCCGGGCACGGCCACCACCGTCAGCGGGTAGCCGGTGCGCTCGAGGGTGTGGACGTCGCTGATCCGAAGGCCGAGCGCCGGATCCTCCAGCGCGTGCTCCAGCGGATAGTTCTCGTACACGAGCAGCGTGTCGAACAGCGCCTGGCCGCGCGGCAGCGCGCTCCACCCCTGGATGCGCGCCAGCGGGGCGTGCTCGTGCTGGCGGGCCTCGGACTGCTGCTGCTGGAGGGCCCTGAGCCACGCGTCCACCGGCGCGTGTTCGTCCACCGTCACGGGCACCGGCAGCGTGTTGATGAACAGGCCGACCATCGTGTCGGCGCCGGGGAGCTCCGCGGGACGGGCCGCGGTGGTGGCGCCGAACAGGACCCGCCGCTCACCGCTGTAACGGGCCAGCAGCAGGGCCCAGGCCCCCTGGACCAGCGTGTTGAGCGTGAGGTGGTGACGCCGGGCCCGGGCCTGGAGCTGTCCGGTCACCTCGGCCGGAAGTCGGGTCTGGTGCTCCCGGTGGGGGGAGGCAATACCGGGGGCTTCCGGGCCCGAGCGGGGCAGGGCCGTGGGCGCGGTGAAGGGCGCCAGGGTCCGGCGCCAGAAGGACTCCGGCGCCGCGAGGTCCTGGCGTCGCAACCAGTCCAGATAGGCGCGGTAGGGCCGGGACGGCGGGCTCGGCGGGGGCTCCCCCTGGAGGAGCGCCGCCTGCGCCATCGCCACCTCGTGGACCACGCGCGCGGCGGACCAGCCATCGAGCAGCAGGTGGTGGTAGCTCCAGACCAGCGTCCACCTCCGCGCCCCGGTCTGGAGCAAGGCCACCCGCATCAGGGGCGCGCTGTCGAGCGTGAACCCCCGGGCCTGATCCGCTTCGAGGTACGACGCGAGCCGCGAGGCCTGCTCGGGGGCGGGCAGGGTGCTCCAGTCGAGGTGTTCGACGGGGACGGTGGCCTCCCGGTGGACCACCTGGACGGGGTGCTCCACGGCCTCCCAGTGGAAGGACGTGCGCAGCACGGCGTGGCGCTGGACCACGTGCTGCCAGGCCCGCGCGAACGCGTCCGCTTCCAGCTCCCCCTCCACCGTGCAGTGGAGTTGCTGGAAGTACGCCCCTTGCGCCGGAGCGTTCAGCGCATGGAAGAGCATGCCCTCCTGGAGCGGCGTGAGCGTGAAGGCGTCCTCCGCCGTGGGCATGCGGGCCCGCAGCCAGTCCTGGATCGCCGGAGCGAGGCTGGAGAACGCGGCCGGCTCCTCCAACGCGGTGGGGGACTCCGGCGCGGGCGCGCCGTCGATGACCTGGGCCAGGGCGGCCACGGTCTGGTGCTCGAAGAGCTGGCGGACGGTGAGCGGCAGCCCGGCCTGGTTCGCGCGGGCGATGAGCAGCACGCCCTGGATGGAGTCGCCTCCCAGCTCGAAGAAGCTCGCGGTGACGTCCAGGTGCTCCAGGCGGAGGACTTCGGCCCAGAGCCTGGCGAGCCGTTGCTCGGTGGGCGTGCGGGGCGCGACGAGGCCCGCGGCGGGCTGGAGCGGTCCCGGGGCTGGCAGCGCCTTGCGGTCGACCTTGCCGTTGGGGGTCAGCGGCAGCGCGTCCAGGACCACGAAGGCCGACGGCACCATGTACTCCGGCAGCAGGGCGCGGAGGTGATCCCGGAAGCCGGCGGGCGTGGGCGGCTCACCGCTCACGGTGACGTAGGCCACCAGCCGCTTCTCTCCGGCGACGTCCTCGCGCACGACGACGACCGCCGCGCGCACGCCTTCGTGGCGCGTGAGCGCGGCCTCGATGTCACCCGGTTCGATCCGGTGCCCGCGCACCTTCACCTGCTGATCCCTCCGGCCCAGATAGTCGACGGTTCCGTCCGCCCTCCACCGGGCCAGGTCGCCGGTGCGGTAGAGCCGCGCGCCCGGTGCGTCGCTGAAGGGATCCGGCGTGAAGACAGCGGCCGTCAGGTCGGCCCGGTCCAGGTAGCCGCGCGCGAGCCCGGCGCCGCCGATGTACAGCTCCCCCGGGACGCCCACCGGGACGGGCTGGAGCGCCGCGTCCAAGAGGTAGAACGTGGTGTTGGCGATGGGCCTCCCGATGGGGATGTCCGCCCGCGTGTCTTCCACCCGGTGGACGGAGGACCAGATGGTCGTCTCGGTGGGACCGTAGAGGTTCCAGACGCCGGCCGTCGCCGCTCGCAGCGTGGCCGCGAGGTCTCGCGGCAGGGCCTCGCCTCCGCACAGTACGCGCAGGTCGGCCTTCCCGCTCCAGCCGCTCGCGAGCAGCAGCCGCCACGTCGCGGGGGTGGCCTGCATGACGGTGGCGCCGTGGCGCGGCAGCGCGTCCGCGAGCCGCGTGCCGTCCACCGCCACCTCGCGAGACACCAGCACCAGCCGCGCGCCGGCCAGCAGCGGCAGGTAGAGCTCCAGGCCCGCGATGTCGAAGGAGAGCGTGGTGACCGCGAGCAGCACGTCCCCGTCACCCATGCCGGGCTCGTGCAGCATGGCGTCCAGGAAGTTGCTCAAGCCCCCGTGCGTCACCTGCACGCCCTTGGGGCGTCCCGTGGAGCCGGAGGTGTACAGCACGTACGCGGGATGCTCGGGCGAAAGCCCGACCCTCGGCGGAGTGGCGGGCAGCGTCCGCAGCAGGTCCGTGGCGGCGTCCAGGCAGACCACGGCCGCGTCACCGGCATCCACGGCGTCGCGCAGGGCCGTGCGCGTGAGGAGGACCGTCGGCCGCGCGTCCTCCACCATCTGAGCCAGGCGCGAGGCCGGGAAGGCCGCGTCCAGGGGCACGTAGGCCCCTCCGGCCTTGAGCACGCCCAGCAGCGCCACGACGAGCTCCACCGAGCGGTCCAGGCAGAGGCCCACGCGGACCTCGGGCCCGACACCCAGCGACCGCAGGTGGTGCGCGAGCTGGTTGGCGCCGCGCTCCAGCGCCGAATACGTGAGCGTGGCCTCCGGAGTGATCACCGCCAGGGCGTCCGGGGTCCGCGCGGCCTGGGCGGAGATCCGCTCGTGCACGCACCCTACTGAGGACTCCCTGCGCGTGGCGTTCCACTCGCGCAGCACCTGGTGACGCTCTGCCTCGGGGAGCAGCGGCAGCAGGCCGATGCGTGCGTCGGGGGTGCGCGCGGCCCCTTCGAGCAGCCGCTCCAGGTGGCGCACCATGCGCCCGGCGGTCGGCGCGTCGAAGAGGTCCGTGTCGTACTCCAGGCTGCCGTGCAGCCCCTGGGGACCCTCCTCGAGCGTCAGCGTCAAGTCGTATCGCGCGGTGCCGGGCTCCACCTCCACCGGTGTCAGGCGCAGGCCCGGCAGCGCCTGCTCCGGCACCGGCGTGCCCTGTAACGCGAAGAGGACCTGGAAGAGGGGCGCGTGGCTCAAGCCGCGGGGGACGCGCAGCTCCTCCACCAGCTTCTCGAAGGGGACGGCCTGATGCGCGTAGGCGCCCAGCGTCACCTCGCGGACGCGCGCGAGCAGCTCCCGGAAGGATGGCTCCCCGGACAGGTCCGTGCGCAGCGCGAGGACGTTGGCGAAGAAGCCGATCAGCTCCTCCACCTCCACGGGGTCGCGGTTCGCGACGGGGGAGCCGACCACCACGTCGGTGGCGCCCGAGTAGCGGTGCAGCAGGGTCTGGAACCCCGCGAGCAGCGTCATGAAGAGGGTGGTCCCCGTGTCGCGGCCCAGCTCCACCAGGGCCCGCGTCGTCGCGAGTGGCAGGTGGACCGGCTGGCGCGCGCCCCGGTAGCGCTGCACGGCGGGACGGGCGCGGGCCATGGGGAGGTCCAGCACCCGGGGCGCCCCCGTGAGCCGCTCACGCCACCAGCCCAGCACCGCCGCGAGCGCGTCCCCGTCCATCCACCGCCGCTGCCAGGCGGCGAAGTCCGAGAACTGGAGGCGGAGCTCGGGGAGGGGGGACGGGCTGCCGGCGCTGAACGCGGGGTAGAGCGCCATGAGCTCGCGCACCAGCACGGCCATGGACGCTCCGTCCGCGACGATGTGGTGCATCACCAGGAGGAGCAGGTGCCGCGTGTCCTCCACTTGCAGCAGGTGGGCCCGCAGCAGGGGACCCTCGGCCAGGTCGAAGGGCCGCCGCGACTCCGCGGTGGCGAAGCGCAGGGCCTCCGCTTCACGCGCCTCGGGCGCGAGCGCGCGCAGGTCCCTCCGCTCCACGGTGAGCGGCGACTCCAGGACGTGCAGGGCCGGGTGTCCCTCCCGCTGGGGGAACGTGGTCCGCAGCACCCGGTGCCGGCGGACCACCTCGCGCAAGCTCCGCACCAGCGCTTCGGCGTCCAGCGCGCCCTCCAACCGGACGAGGGCGGGCAGGTTGTAGAACGGGTTGTCCGGCTCCAACTGGGCCAGGAACCACATCCGCTGCTGGGAGAAGGACAGGCGTCCGGCGTCCGCGCCGGCCGCGGGCACGAGCGGCGGAGCCTGGGGGACCCCCGGGGTGCTGGCGAGCGCGGCCGAGACACGGGCGGCCAGCCGCTCCACGGTCGTCGCCTCGAACAGGTCGCGCACCGCGAGTTCCACGGAGAAGGCCGCGCGCAGGCGGGAGATGACGCGGGTGGCGAGCAGCGAATGGCCGCCGAGCGCGAAGAAGTCGTCCGAGGGGCCCACGCGTTCGTGGCCCAGCACGTCCGCCCACGTCGCGGCGATCCGCGCCTCCACCGCCGTGAGCGGACGCTGGGTCGCCGCGCCCGACGCGGGGATGCCCCGGGCTGGAGCGGGCAGCGCCTTGCGATCCAGCTTCCCGTTGGGGGTGAGCGGCAGGGCCGGGAGTGTGACGAAGGCCGACGGCACCATGTACTCCGGCAGCAGCGCCCCCAGCGCGCCCCGGGCCGCCCCTTCGTCCCACGCGGGGGCCGGATGCGGCACCACGTACGCGACGAGGCGCTTGTCGCCCGGGACGTCCTCGCGGGCCAGCACCACGCACTCCTGGACCGCGGGCTGCCGCGCGAGCAGCGCCTGCACCTCGCCCGGTTCGATGCGGAAGCCGCGGATCTTCACCTGATGATCCAAGCGGCCCAGGAACTCGATGGCTCCGTCCGGATGGAAGCGGGCCAGGTCCCCCGTGCGGTACATGCGGGCGCCGGGCGTGGCCGCATGGAGGTCCGGGATGAAGCGCTCCGCCGTCAGGTCCGGCCGTCCCAGGTAGCCGCGCCCCACCGGCGTGCCGGCGATGAACAGCTCGCCCGCGACGCCCACGGGGACCGGCTGCAGCTCACCGTCGAGCAGGTAGATGCCGGCGTTGGAGATGGGCCGCCCGATGGGCACCGCGAGCCGGGAGTCGCCCCGCTGGCACTCCCACGCGGTGACGTCCACGGCCGCCTCGGTGGGGCCGTACAGGTTGTGCAGGGCGCAGGTGGCCCACCGCGCGAAGAAGCGGGCCTGGAGCTCCGCGGGCAGGGCTTCGCCGCTGCACAGGACGCGGGTGAGCGCCGTGCATGCCTCCAGGCCCGGGGCCTCCAGGAAGGCGCCCAGCATCGAGGGCACGAAGTGCATCGTGGTGACGCGCTCGCGCGCCACCAGCGAGGCCAGATAGCCGGCGTCGCGGTGTCCCCCGGGCCGCGCCACCACCAGCCGCGCGCCCGTCATGAGCGGCCAGAAGAACTCCCAGACCGACACGTCGAACCCGAAGGGCGTCTTCTGGACGACGACGTCCGAGGGGCCCAGCCCATAGGCCCGCTGCATCCACACCAGCCGGTTGACGATGGCGCCGTGGGTGTTCATCGCGCCCTTGGGGCGCCCCGTGGAGCCGGACGTGAAGATGACGTAGGCCAGATGGTCGGGGGTCACCCCGGTCTCCGGGGCGTGGGTGGGTTCCCGCGCGATCGCCGCTGCCTCGGTGTCCAGGCACAGCACCGCCGCCTCGCCCACGGGCAGCGTCTTCGCATGCCGCGAATGCGTGAGGACCACCGGGGCCCGGGCATCCTCCAGCATCCACCCGAGCCGCTCGGCGGGGTACTCGGGGTCCAGCGGCACGTAGGCGCCGCCCGCCTTGAGCACGCCCAGCAGCGCCACCACCAGCTCCAGCGAGCGCTCCAGGCAGACCCCGACCCGGACCTCGGGGCCCACGCCCATCCGGCGCAGCCGGTGCGCGAGCTGGTGCGCCCGCGCCTCCACCTGCGCGTAGGTGAGCGTCGCCTCCTCGAACGCGACGGCCACGGCGTCCGGAGCGCGCGCCGCCTGCCGCGAGATCAGCTCATGCAGGCAGGTGTCCTGGGGGAACTCCACGCGCGTGTCGTTCCACTCGCGCAGGAGCTGGTGCCGCTCGGGGGCCGTGAGGAGCGGTGCGCGCGCCAGGGTGACGCCGGGTTCGGCGCACAGCCCCTCCAGCAGCGTGCGGTAGTGGCCCATCCACCGGCTCACGGTGTCGGGCCTGAAGAGGTCGGGGTCGTACTCGCACTCGAACCGCAGCCCCTCCGGCAGCTCGGTCACCACGAAGCGCAGGTCGAGCGCGGAGGACCGGTTGTGGACCAGCTCGAACCGCGTGCGCAGCCCGGTGCCGGCGAAGCACTCGTCGCCGGGGAGGTCGAACGCATGGAAGAGCAGCGCCACGTTGTAGAGGGGCGACGGGCCGCCGGTGCGCTGGGGCCGGGCCGCTTCGACGATGGCGGCGAAGGGACAGTCCTGGTGCGTGGAGGCCTCCAGCACGGACGCCTTCACCCGCTCCAGCAGCGAGCGCGCCGTGTCGTCCCCGGACAGGCGCGTGCGCAGGGGCAGGAAGTTGATGAAGTTGCCCACCAGCGGTTCCAGCTCCGACCGGCCCCGGTTCGCCACGACGGTCCCGACGACCAGGTCCGTCTGCCCCGTCCAGCGGTACAGCAGCACGTCCAGCGCCGCCTTGAGGACCATGAAGGGCGTGGCGCCCTCCTGCCAGGCCCACTCGCGCACCTCCGCGGCGAGCGCCGCGGGCAGCGTCTCCGAGTGCAGGGCCCCGCGGAAGCCGCGCCGTGAGGGCCGGGGCAGGTCCGTGGGCAGGTCCACGGACGGGGGCGCGCCCGCGAGCGTCTCGCGCCAGTACGCCAGGGAGTCCGAGAGCGCCTCGCGCGTGAGGCGCGCCCGCTCCCAGACGGCGAAGTCCGCGTAGCGCACCGGGAGCGCGTCCAGGGCCGCGGCGCCGCTGTCGCCCCCCGCGCGATACAGCGCTCCCAGCTCCCGCATGAGCAGGGCGCCCGACCAGCCGTCCACCACCAGGTGGTGCAGCACGAGCAGCAGCACGTGCCGGTCCTCCGCCAGGGGAAGGAGGCAGGCGCGCAGGGCGGAGCGGTCCAGGTCGAAGCGCCGCCCCACCTCCCGGGCCAGCACCTGCTCCGCCTCCATGGCGCGCGCCTCGGAGGTGGATCCGCGCAGCGCCACGACGGGCAGGCGGAAGTCGGTGGCCGGTGGGATGACCTGATACGCGTGGCCCTCGCGCGAGTGGAAGGTCGTGCGAAGAACCTCATGCCGGCGCAGCAGGGCGGCGAGGCTCGCCTCCAGCCGGGGGACGTCCAGCGGCCCGTCGAAGTGCACCGCGTAGGGCACGTTGTAGAAGGCCTGCTCGGGCTCCAACTGGGTGTTGATCCAGATGAGCTCCTGGGCGTGCGACAGCGGCGCCTCTCCCAGCGCCTCGCTTCCGCGCGGAATCCCCTCGGCGACGGCGGCGGCCTCCACGGCGTGGTCGGCGTTCCAGCGCGCGAGCACGCGGCCCGCGAGGTCCGTGACGCCCTCCGCGAGGAAGATCTCCGCGAGGGGCAGCTTCAGGGACCAGGTCCGCTCGATGCGGTTCTTCAGCTCGAGCCCCATGAGGGAGTCGAGCCCCAGCCGGTTGAGCGGCTTGCCCAGCTCCACGCGCGCCGGAGGCAGGCGCAGCACGGCGGCGACC
Source organism: Corallococcus sp. AS-1-6 (assembly GCF_020037015.1). GTDB lineage: Bacteria > Myxococcota > Myxococcia > Myxococcales > Myxococcaceae > Corallococcus. The sequence goes on from NZ_JAIQDE010000033.1 coordinate 13,580, forward strand.
TGTCCCGTGACGCCCTGGGCGAGCAGCTCCGCGCGTTCACCGGGAGTGGCCGCGTTCTGGAGCGCCACGAGCGGGGGCACGCCCACGGGCAGCACGGCCTCCCGCGCCGCCGTCCAGGCCTCGGGCTCCACGTCCGGCACGTCCGCGGGCGCCCGCCGGGCGGGGCCGTCCGGCAGCGCCGCGACGACGACGTGCTGCTCCAGCACCTCCGCGGGCGAGCCCGGGGGCGGGAAGGCCTGGACGTCCACGAAGCCCTGGGTGCGCAGCAGCTCCGTCCAGCGCGTGGCGGGCAGCAGCGGTTGGTCCTCGCGCCAGGCGTCCTCGTGCCGGGACCACCCTTCGATGAGGCCGAAGGAGATGTCGAACCACGGCTGCGGGTGCGTCACCTCCCAGAGGACGAGCACGCCCCCTGGCGCGAGCAGCGACCGGACGTGCTCCAGGGTCTCCCGCAGGTCGCGCGTGGCGTGCAGCACGTTGGAGGCCACGATGAGCTGGAAGCCGCCGGGGGCGAAGCCCTGCGTCCGGGGTTCCCTCTCGATGTCGAGCACGCCGTAGCGCACGAATGGATGCGCGGCGAAGCGCTCGGCGGCCCGGGCGAAGAAGAACTCCGACACGTCCGTGAACCAGTACGTCACGCCCAGGTCCGACAGGGCGGGCAGCAGCGTGGCGGACGTGCCGCCCGTGCCCGCGCCAATCTCCAGGATCTGCACGGGGCCCGGCAGGACGCGCGGCACGGACTCCACGACGGACCGGACGATGGCGTTGTAGTACCGGGCGATGGCGGACGTCTGGTACAGCCCCTCGGCCGTGGCCAGGGAGCCGCCCGGGAACATCAGCTCCAGCGGATCCACCGCTCCGCGCAGGACGCCGGGCAACTGCTCGCCACAGCGCTGGAGGTAGTCCACGAGGAAGCCAAGGCCCGCGCAGTGCGTGCGCGCCTCCGCCACGAGCGTGCCGACGGAGGGCTCGGGCAGCGCCAGGCGGGCGACGAACGCGTCACCGTGCGGCTCCAGCAGCCTCGCGTCCACCAGGCGGCGCAGCCACCGCGACATGAGCTTGCGATAGCGCGGCGCCACGCCGTGCGCGGTCTCCAGCCCTTCGAGCGTGACGTGCTCGCCGGACTGACGGAAGGCTCCCAGCGCTCGCAGGGCCGCCACGATGAAGCCCTGCGTGAGGGCGTCCAGCCGCCGGCGGGTGTCTGGCTGCGCATGGAGCGCCAGATCCAGCGGGGCCTGGGCCGCCTGACGCTGGCCTGCCTCCAGCGCCACCTCCGCTGGCGAGCGCCGCGCGGTCCGCGTGCGGGAGGGCGCCTGCGCCGGCAGCCAGTATCGCTCCCGCCGCCAGGGGTGGCGCGGCAGCGGGACGGGCGGAGTCCGGGGATGCACCCGCTCCCACCGGGGGGCGCCTCCACGCACGTAGAACGCGCCCAGGGCGCCGAGCAACACCGTGCGCGCGTCCTCGTCGCGGCGCAGGGACGGCAGCACCGCGATGTCGCCGCCCTTGAGCGCGATGCTCTCCGCCAGGGGCATGGCGAGGATGGGGTGGGGGCTCACCTCGATGAAGGTGTCGTAGCCCTGGGCCAGCAGGTCGGCCACGGCCTCCGCGAAGCGCACCGGCTGCCGCAGGTTCCACCACCAGTAGTGCGCATCCAGGTACGGCTCGCCCTCGCGCTCCACCGTGGAGAAGAACGTCAGCGTGGGCGTGCGAGGCTCCACCGCGTCGAGCGCGTCCAGCAGCTCCGCGCGCAGCGGCTCCACCTGGGGGCTGTGCGAGGCGACGTCGACCTTCACCTCGCGGCAGAAGACATGCTCGCGCTCCAGCTTCGTCCGCAGCTCCCGGAGCGTGTCCGGCGCCCCGGAGAGCACGGTGGAGCGGGGGCCGTTGCTCACCCCCACGGAGACGCGATCCTCCATGCCCGCGATGAGCGCGGTGGCCTGCTCCGCGGACAGCTCCACCGCGAGCATGGCGCCCTGGCCCCGCAGGCGCAGGAGCAACTGGCTGCGCACGCAGATGATCCGCGCCGCGTCCTCCAGCGACAGGCCCCCGGCCACGTACGTCGCGGCCACCTCACCCATGCTGTGGCCCACGACGGCGTCCGGCTCCACGCCCCAGGAGCGCCACAGCGCCGCGAGCGCGACCTCCACCGCGAACAGGACCGGCTGGAGGACGTCGATTTCGTGGAGCCGCGTGGCCGCCGGGCCTCCCGTCAGCACCTCCACGAGCGACCAGTCGACGTGGGCCTGGAGCGCGGTCTCGCACCGCTCCACGGCTTCGCGGAACACGGGCTCGGACGCGAACAGCTCCCGGCCCATGCCGGCCCACTGCGAACCCTGCCCCGGGAAGACGAACACCACCCGGGGACGGCTCGCGCGACGGGGCCCCGAGAAGAGCCCCGTCCGGGGCTCGCCCCGGGTGAAGGACTCCAGCAGCCCCGCGGCCTCGGCGTTCCCCCGGGCGACGAGCGCCAGCCGGTGGTCATGCTGGCCGCGGCGCCGTGCGGCGGTGGAGGCGACGTCGGAGAGGGAGGGCGCCTCCGGGGTTCGCGTCAGCAGCTCGCGGTAGTCCCGGGCCAGGGACTCCAGCGCGGCGGCGTCCCGGGCGGACACGGTGAGCAGCCGCGCTGCGTCCGTGGCGTCCCGGTGCTCCGGCGACGTCGCCTCGGAGGCCGGCGCGGACGGTGGCGCGTCGAGCACGACGTGCGCGTTGGTGCCGCCAAAGCCAAACGAGCTGACGCCCGCGAGCAGGGCCGCGTCCGCCCTCGGCCACGGGGTGGCCTCCGTCTGCACCGCCAGGGCCAGCCGGTCGAAGGGGATGAGGGGGTTGGGCGTCTGGAAGTGCAGGCTGGGCGGCAGCCGGCGGTGCTTGAGCGACAGGACGACCTTGATGAGCCCGGCGATGCCGGCGGCGGCCTCCAGGTGCCCGATGTTCGTCTTGACGCTGCCGACGCGGCAGGGCCGGCCGGGCTCGCGGCCCACGGAGGCCACGCTCCCGAGCGCCTCCAACTCGATGGTGTCTCCCAGCGACGTGCCGGTGCCATGCGCTTCGACGTACTGGACCGCGCCGGGCACGGTGCCCGCGCTCCGGTGGGCCTCGCGCAGCACGGCCTCCTGGGCCTGGCGGTTGGGCGCGGTCAGGCCGTTGCTCCGGCCGTCCTGGGTGACGGCGCTGCCCCGGATGACGGCGTGGATGGCATCGCCATCCGCGAGCGCCCGGGACAGCCGCTTGAGCACGACGACGCCCGCGCCCTCGCCCCGCACGTAGCCGTTCGCCCCGGCGTCGAACGCCTTGCAGCGCCCGTCCGGGGCCATGAAGCCGGCCTTGGTGAAGTTCACCGTCACGGCGGGAGACAGCAGCAGGTTCACGCCGCCGACGACCGCCAGCGTGGACTCGCCGCGCAGCACGCTCTGGCAGGCCAGGTGGACGGCCACCAGCGACGAGGAGCAGGCGGTGTCCACCGCGAGGCTCGGGCCGCGCAGGTCGAACTGATAGGAGATGCGGTTGGCCGCGATGCTCAGCGCGCTGCCCGTGCCCACGTACGCATCGCCCAGCAGCGGGTCATCCAACTGCATGCGCCCGTAGTCGCTGTTGGAGATGCCGATGAAGACCCCCGTGCGCGTGCCCGCGAGCCGCTCCACCGGCTGCCCTGCGTCCTCCAGGGCCTCCCACACCACCTCGAGCAGCAGCCGCTGCTGCGGATCCAACCGGATGGCCTCGCGCGGCGAGATGCCGAAGAACCCGGGGTCGAAGCGGTCGACGTCCCGGAGGAAGCCACCCCAGCGCGTGCTCATCCGGCCCGGGCGGGTGGGGTCCGGATCATAGAACTCGCCCAGGTCCCAGCGCTCGGCGGGCACCTCCGTGATGGCGTCCGTCCCGTTCACCAGCAGCTCCCAGAAGGCCTCCGGGGAGTCCGCGCCGGGAAAGCGGCAGCCCAGGCCAATCACCGCGATGGGCTCCGACTCGACGGCGGCCTGGGGCGCGGCTTCGGGCGGGGCCACGGCGGCGCCGGCCAGGAACGCGGCCAGCGCCAGGGGGGTGGGGTGCTCCCAGAGCACCGTGGGGGACAGCGGACGGCCGAGCCAGCGGGACAGGTCGCCCGACAGGATGACCGCCTCCGCCGAGCCCAGGCCGTAGCCGGCGAAGGCCTCCCTCAGGTCGATCTGTTCCGGGGGCAGCCCCAGTCTTTCGGCGAGCCGCGCCGTCAACCAGGCCTGGATGTCCTGCGCCGTGAGTACCGGTGTCATGAGATGGGGCTCAGTCGTGGCCAGGGGACTGGCGTTCGGGGCCGGCCTGGAGCGTGCTCAGGCTTCCGGAGAGGAAGCCCTGGCGGCACGCCCGCCGTTGCAGCTTGCCGCTGGAGGTCTTGGGCAGGGTCCCCGGGCGCAGCAGCAGCACCTGGTGGACCTGGACTTCATGGGCGTCGGCGACGGCCTTGCGCACCGCCCGCACGATGTCGTCCAGCCGCTCCTCCGCGTCCGGGGTCGTGGAGGCCCGGACGCCCGGCGCGTGCCGGTCCAGCTCCGCCGCGACGAACAGCCGCTCCTCGCCGTCCACGTCCACCGGGAACGCCGCGCACGCGCCCTGGCGCACGGAGGGGTGGCTGCGCTCGACGGTCTCCTCGATGTCCTGGGGATAGTGATTGCGCCCGTGGAGGATGATGAGGTCCTTGAGCCGCCCGGTGACGAACACGGTCTGGTCCCGCAGGAAGCCCAGGTCGCCGGTGCGCAGGAAGGGGCCCGCCTCCGGCTCCCCGGCGAGCCGCGCCTGGAACGCGTGGGCGGTCTGCTCGGGCTCCTCCCAGTAGCCCTGCGCGACGCTGGGGCCGCGCACCCAGAGCTCTCCCACCCGCTCCGGGCCACAGGGGCGCCGGGTCTCCGGATCCACGGCGACGACGGTGAGGTCGGCCGGGGGCGTGCCGCAGCCCACGAGCCAGCGTGAGTCGTCCCCCGCCTCCGTGGCGTCGATGACCTCGTGGCGCTCCAGCGCCGCGGCCCGCACGCGGGCGTACACCGGCCCGGTGGCGGACTGTCCGCCGCTGACCTTGAGCGTCGCCTCGGCCAGCCCGTAGCAGGGGTAGAAGGCGCCGCGGCGGAACCCGGCGGCCGCGAACGCATCGGCGAAGCGCTCCAGGGTGTCCCGCCGCACGGGCTCCGCGCCGTTGTAGGCCACGCGCCAGCGCGACAGGTCCAGCGCCGCGCGCTGCTCGGGCGGGATGCGGCTGACGCAGAGCTCGTAGGCGAAGTTGGGGCCGCCGCTGTGGGTGGCGCGGTAGCGCGACAGGGCCTGGAGCCACCGCAGCGGGTGTTGCAGGAAGGCCAGCGGGGCCATGCCGTGGCTCACGAAGCCGCCGTAGAGCGGCTGCAGGATGCCGTCGATGAGCCCCATGTCGTGGAAGGCGGGCAGCCACGTCACCGCGACGCTGTCCTCGGTGTGCCCGAAGCCCGCGTGGATGGCCTCCAGGTTGTGCAGCAGGTTGCGGTGGCTCACCCTCACGCCCTTGGGCGCGGAGGTGGAGCCGGAGGTGTACTGGAGGAAGGCGAGCGATTCGCCGGAGACCGCGGGCGGCACCCAGGCCGACTCCGCCCCGGCGGGCAGCACGTCCGTGGCGCACCAGCGCGACACCGGGAGCTCGGGCGCGCGCGGGCGCAGGAACTGTTCGATCTCCCGCGAGGTCAGCACCACCGACGGCCGGGCGCTCGCCGCGATGGACAGCAGGCGCGGCAGCGTCCGCTTCAGGTTGCCTCGGCCGGGCGTGTACGCCGGCACGGCGATGAGGCCCGCGTACAGACACCCCATGAAGGCGGCGATGAAGTCCAACCCCGGAGGCTGGAGCAGCAGCGCGCGCTCCCCCACGGCGCTTCCCTGTTGCAGCACCGCGGCGATGGCCCGCGCCCGCTGGTCCAACTGCCCGAACGTCAGTGAGGCGTCTTCACGCTCTCCGTCCCGGAGGAAGGTGTGGACGACGCGGTCCGGCTGGCTCGCGGCCCGCAGGCGTCCGAGTTCAATCAGTGTCGCGGGCTGCTCGTCGGTGAAATGCGGAGGACGGACGCGAGTGGTTTCCATGGACGGACGTTCAAGACGTTCTGGGAGGAATTCAGTCCGGGGCGTGGGAGGCATTTGGAGTCGCCGCCTGGAATCCGGCCAATATGTCATATCGAGTTGTGTCCAGGTAAGGGGGCTTTCCCAGGAGAGGAATGGTGATAGTTTCCAGCCGCGAATCCGCCCTCGCGAGGACGACCGTCCGTGCAGTTTCCACAGATTGAACGCCGAGCAGGCCTGAGCGACCACGCCTTCGTCCGGGACTACCTCCGCCAGCGCAGGCCGGTGGTGGTCACGGACGCGATGCGCGACTGGGCCGCCCTGGGGAAGTGGACGCCCGACTACCTGAAGGGGTTGCTGGGGGACATGACCGTGTGCTTGCAGGGGGGCGGCTTCCAGGAGACGCGCCGGATGCGTTTCGCGGACTACGTCGACCTGCTGCCACGCTTTGAGTCCGGCGACGTGCCCGCGGGCGGGGAGGTGCCCTACCTGCGCTGGTCGGACGAGGACGGCGGGTTCACGGACGCGCTGTTCCGGTGCGTCCGGGATGACTGGGCGCGCCCCTCCTTCCTCCCCGCGCGCTTCTACCTGCACCCGCACGTGCTGCGCTCGGATCCCACGACGCTGCGCCATCCGGCGTCCGGCATCTACGTCTCCCCGAAGGGGGCGGTGACGAAGCTGCACGCGGACTCCGGGCTGACGAACGCCGTGCTGTGCCAGGTGCATGGCCGCAAGCAGTGCTTCCTCATCTCCCCGGATCAGGCGCCCCTCTTCCCGGACCTGAAGTCCCGCACGCCGGAGCGGTGGGACTCGCCACGGCTGCGGGAGGCCTACGCGGGCGCGCGCGTGGTGGAGACCGTCCTCGAACCGGGCGACATCCTGTTCATCCCGGGCTGCTGGCTGCATGAGGTGTACACGCTGAGCGCCAGCGTCTCGCTCACCTACAACTTCGCCCACGTCACGGAGGCGGCCCGGTACATGCCCTTCGCGGTGCATTACGTCGCGTCGGAGGCGGCGCGGCAGCTCTCCCCGCCCGCGCTGCGGCGGCCCGTGCTGCGGCTGCTGGAGGGGTACGCGCGGCTCGGGCGGAGGCTGAACCTCGAGGGCTTCTGACGCGCGGGAGGGAGCGGTGCTCCCGACCGGGCGCGGCCCGCCAACGCCATGCAGGGACCGATGACGCCATCCGGAGCCGCCGACAGGATGGAGGGCGGCGTACGCGTCTGGTCACGGCCCTTCCTGCTGTTCTGGCTGGGCCAGACGGTGACGCAGGCGGGGTCCGCCCTGACGCGCTTCTCCCTGGGCGTCTGGGTCTTCCAGCGCACCGGGTCGGCTTCCCAGTTCGGCCTCATCGTGCTGTTCGGCTCGCTGCCGGCGGTGCTCGTCATGCCCTTCACGGGCGCGCTGGTGGACCGGATGGACCGCCGCCGGGCGCTCATCCTCAGTGACGTGGGCGCCACGCTCTGCACCCTGGCGCTCGTGGCGCTGCTGTTCGTGGGGCGGCTGGACACCTGGCACATCTGGCTCATCGTCGCGGCCAACTCGCTGTGCGGTTCGCTGGGACAGCCGGCGCACTTCGCGCTCGTCACGCAGCTCGTCGCCCGGCAGGAGGCGGCGCGCGCGGACGGGATGTTGCAGATCAGCGACGCCCTCTGTGGGCTGGCGGCCCCCATCGTGGCCGGGCTGCTGGTGTCGACGGTGGGGTTGACGGGCGTGGTGGTCATCGACCTGGTGACCGCGCTGTTCGGGCTGTCCACGCTGGCCCGGCTGCGCGTCCCCCCGCGCCTCTTCGCGGGCGCGGAGGCGCCGCGCCAGGGCCTGCTGCGCGAGGCGGCGGAGGGCTGGGTGTACCTGCGTCAGCGGACCGGCCTGTTCGGCGTGCTGCTCGTCTGGGCCGCCCTCAGCTTCATCGTGGAGCTGGTGACGCTGGGCGTCTCTCCGCTGGTGCTGTCGTTCGCGAGCCCCGTGGCGCTCGGCTCGACGCTCGCGGCCGGGGGCGCGGGCATCCTGACGGGCGCGCTGCTGATGAGCGCCTGGGGGGGCCCCCGGCGGCTGGTGGACGGCCTGCTGGGCGCTGCCTTCGTCGGGGGGCTCGCCATCAGCGCCATCGGGCTGTGGCGCTCGGTGCCGTGGATTGCTGGCGGCCTGTTCGTCAGCGGCCTGTGCCTGTCGTGGCTCTCCACCTGCGTGCAGGCCCTCTGGGCGCGGTGCGTCGCGCCCGGGGTTCGGGGCCGCGTGTACTCCGTGCGGGCCGTCATCCAGGGGCTCTGCGTGCCGGTGTGCGCGCTGCTCGCGGGCCCCCTGTCGGAGGGCGTCCTGCAGGGGCTGTGGCTGGGCGGCGGGCCCGGGGGACTGGGCCGGCTGCTGGGCGCGGGGCCGGGCCGGGGATTGTCATTGCTGTTCGTGCTGGGCGGCGTCTGCGCAATGGCAGTGGCGGTGACGGCCCTGCTCCATCCGCGCGTGCGGGCCGTGGAACTTGAAACCGGATTGCCAATGACAGACGGGCAGTCCCTTGGACATGGTAAAGGAAACCCATGACGCAGACCCTCCCTGTTGTCGAAGTCGCCAGCGATGGCGTCGAGTTTGGCGCGGCCTGGTGGAAGACGATGCTCTGCTCCGCGCTGCCCGTGGACACGGGGCCCCGGGGGCTCATCTACGCGGGAGCGCACATCGGTGAGCACGTGCCGCTCTTCTCGGCCGGCGGCTTCAAGCCCATCCTCGCCATCGAGCCGAACCCGGTCGCCTTCGCCCAGTTGCGGCAGGTGGCGCCCCGGTTCGAGGGGGTGGAGTGCGTGAACGTGGCGGTGGGGGACCGCGATGGCACGACGCCGTACTTCGCGGTGAGCGACGTGCCGACGCTGAACTCCACGCTGGAGCCGGACCGGGACTACTGGCTCAAGGTGGCCGGCCCGGAGCTGGTGGACCGCCACCCGGTGCAGCGCAGCGAGGTGCCGGCCGCGCGGCTGGACACGCTGCTCGCGGGCAAGGCGGAGGCGTTCAACACGCTCTACATCAACACCCAGGGCTCCGAATTGAAGGTGCTCCAGGGGGCCCGGCAGATCCTCCCCCACATCGAAGCCATCTTCACCGAGGTGAACTTCGTGCGCCGCTACGACGGCTGCGCCACCTTCGACGAGGTGGATGCCTACCTGAAGGCCGCGGGGTTCGGGCTCATCTACCTGTGGCGCTACCAGGACGGGCGCTACACCCACGGTGAGGCCATCTATTCGCGCGCCGCGGCGCAAGCGTTCAAGGAATACGCCTGAGCATCCGTTCGCGGGGCGTGCCTGGAAGCGGCGCCCCCTTCGAGGAAGGACGTCCATGCATCAGCCATTCGTGTCCGAGTCGCAGTTCGAGGCCATCCAGCAATTGCTGACCGAGGCGCGGGGGCGGTTCGCCCCGTCCGAGCTGGAGCGCTTCGAGCAGGCCCTGCTGGGCGCCGCGGGCGTGGTGCCCCGTCCCCAGCTCGCTCCGTTGCAGGATCCGGCGTTCTATTTCCCGGGGCTGACGGCGCGGCCCTGGCATGAGGCGTCCCGCTATCCCGCCGTCGCCGCCACCGTGGAGCTGCTGGAGTCGGCCGCGGCCGGGGTCCGGGAGGAGCTGCTGGCGGTGCTGGAGACGCGGCAGGGCTTCCAGCGCTTCCCGGAGGGAAACGAGGAGCGCGCGGACTGGAACGTCGTCTATCTCAAGGGCAACTCCCGCAAGGTGCTCCAGAATCGCGAGCTGTTCCCCAGGACGGCGCGGCTGGTGGATGCGATTCCGCGCTCCGGCGCGGGGAGCATGGCCATGCTGTCGGCGGTGAACCCGGGAGGGCACATCGAGCCGCACTGCGGGCCGATGAACGTCCGGCTGACGGTGCACCTGGGCCTCGTCATCCCGCCGGACTGCCGCTTCCGCGTGGGCTCGGAGTCGCGGACGTGGCAGCCCGGCCGGTGCCTCGTGTTCGACGAGAGCTTCGAGCACGAGGTCTGGAACGACAGCACGCAGACGCGCTTCGTGCTGCTGGCGGACCTGTGGCATCCGGAGCTCACCGACGTGGAGATCGAGCTGCTGGAGCGCTGCGATGTCATCCTCGGCAAGAGCGGGGCGGTGGATCAGATGGTGGACGCGGCGCAGGGCCGGCTCGACGGGCAGAAGTGGTGGGCGTAGTGGCCGGGCCCGGAGGATCGGAGGCGGGGACGGCGCGCCGGGGCGTGGCGCTCTTTCTCGGCGTGCTGGGGCTGCTCCTGGCCGCGTGCATGGCGGCGCTGCTGCGCACGCAGGGGCTGTTGGAGGAGCATCTCGGCCTGGCCCTGGCGTTCATGTGGACGCCGGCCGTGGCGTCGGTCGTGGCCCGGCTGGCCCTGCGCGAGGGCTTCCAGGACGTGTCGTTCCGCCTGGGCGGCGCGCAAGGACGCCGGGCCGTGCTGGTGGCGTGGCTGCTGCCGGCGCTGGCCTCGGGGCTCGCCTATGGCGTGGCGTGGGGGGCCGGGCTGGTGGCCTTCTCACCGCCGACGCTCCGCGACTTCGGATTGGAGGGGCTCCCCCCACTGGCCCGGTTCGGCGTGCTGCTCGCCATCAACCTCACCGGGGGACTGCTCATCTCGGCGGTGACCGCGACGGGGGAGGAGCTGGGCTGGCGCGGCTACCTGCTGACGCGGCTGATGGCGGCGGGGGTGCGCTACCCGGTGCTGTGGAGCGGGCTCATCTGGTGGGCCTGGCACCTGCCGCTCCTGGTGAGCGGTCGCTACCGGGTGGGGCCGGAGCCCTGGCTGTCGCCGGTGTTGTTCCTGATCCCCATCCTGGCGGCGTCCTACGTGATGGCGCGGCTGCGTCTCACCACCGGGAGCGTCTGGCCGGCCGTCATGCTGCACTCCAGCTCCAACGCGGTGGTGCAGGCCGCGTTCGACGCTTCGTCGAGCGATGCCTCGCTCTGGGTGGGCGAGTCCGGCCTCCTGGTCTGCCTGACGAGCCTCCTGGGCGCGGCGCTCATCGCGCGGTGGTGGGCGCCGCGGCAACCGGCGGGCGTCACACCGCGTCCCGCGCCTGGACCCTGAGCCCGCATCCCTCGGCGCTCCGAATTCATTTATCACCGGCGCCGGGGTCCATTATCAGGTGGGGCGCACCCTTCATCCCAGACTGGTATGCGCCCAATCGTGCTTCGTTCCCCGGGTCCTGACCGCCGCTCACTGTTCCACCTCCGAAGCCTTCCGGCGCTCGTGCTGGTGGTGGCCGCCTTGATGGCGGGCGCCTGCGGCTCGTCGGAAGCGCCCGTGGACCCCTCTCCGACGCCGCCTCGTGACGCGGGGGTGGACGCGGGGACGGGAACCTCGGATGGCGGCTCGGACGCGGGGACGCAGGAGCAGGACGCTGGCACCGGGGAGCCGGATGCAGGGGGGCCGCCTCCCGCGTTCACCCTGTCGACGGCCTCCGAGCAGACGGTGCGTTTCAATCCTTCGACTTCGACCGCGTTCGCGGTCCAGGTCGACCGGGATGCGGCCTTCACTGGAGCAGTCTCGCTCTCGGTGGAGGGGCTGCCTCCCCACGTGCGCACCACCCAGGTGCTGCCGGTGATCATCCCCGAGGGAGCGACCTCGACGCCGCTGGGCTACATCCCGGACGAGTTCGCGGCCTATGGCCGGTTCTCCCTCAAGCTCGTGGGGGAGGGGGGCGGCACGCGTGTGGAATTCCCCGTCACGCTGGAGGTGCAGCCCGGATCGGCCGCGCTGGACAGTGCCTTTGGAACGGAAGGCGTGGCGACGGTGGAGCTCGGCCTTCCCGCGGTGAAGATCAACGGCATGGCCGAGCAGGCGGACGGCAAGTGGATCCTCGTGGGGTCCACCGGTGCCACGGGCCAGCGGGACGTGCTGGTGGCGCGGCTGCTCGCGGATGGGACGCCGGACGCCACGTTCGGCACGCAGGGCGTGGTGGTCAGCGACATCTGCGGTGGCGATGACTACGTGGACGCCGTCGCCATGCAGTCGGATGGCCGCATCGTCGTCGCGGGTGGGGCCATCGCCGGCACGAACACCTGCTCGGGGACGAAGTATCAGAGCGTGCTGCTGGCGAGGTTCACGTCGGCAGGCGTCCTGGACACCACGTTCGGTGGCACGGGCGTGCGCACGCTCCAGATCTCCACGGGCATCTCCACCCTGCACGCGGTCACCGCGGACGCCAACGGCAACATCGTCGGCGCGGGCACCGTGGAGAACGACGGCCTGGACCTGCTGGTGGTCCGCCTGACACCGGCCGGGGTCCCGGACACGACCTTCAGCGCGGACGGCGTGGCGAGCATGGACGTGGGCCGCGAGGATGACGGCCTGTGCGTCGCAGCCGAGCCCGACGGCAAGGTCGTGGTGGCGGGGACCTCCACGGGGAGCCTGGACACGCTGGTCGTGCGCCGCTTCAACGCCAACGGCACCGCGGACAACAGCTTCCGCTACCTGGCGGCGTTCAGCTCGCCGGACCTCACGCCGCGAACGCTGCGGCGGCTGCCGAACGGGAGCTGGTTGGTGGGCGGGAAGGCGGTGTTCTCCGACGGCGACACCCAGGCCATGGTGGCGCGGCTGACCGCGAGCGCGGGACAGGACACGTCCTTCGGCCGCGAGGGCTACACCTACTTCACGGCGGGATTCACGGGCGTGCGGGACACGGCCGTGGGCACGGGCGTGCTGGCGGATGGAACCCTCGCGGTCGCCACCTGGAGTCAGGACGCGAAGGGCGCATCCGGAGTGGGAGTCGTCCACCTGTCCCCGAACGGCGCGAGCATCCTCCGCTCGCACCGGACGGACCTGCCCGGTGACGAGCAGCCCACGGCCGCGCTGCTGGACGCGCAGGGCTATCTGCGCGTCACCGGGACGCGAATCCCGGCGGGCAAGAGCGAAGCCGTGCCTTTCGTGACGCGCTTCCACCCGTACTGACGGCGGAGGTCCGCGGTTCCTCAGGCGGTCTCCAGCACGATGCGCTGGCTGACCTCCCTGCACACGGACTGCGCCTGCTGCACGGTGTCCGCGTAGGCGAGCACATAGCCCGCGCGGTCCTCCGACTTCAGGGCCTGGCGGATGGTGGCGCCCAGCTCCACCGCCAGCGAGATGTCCACCACCCCCGGCAGCCGCTTCAGCGCCAGCGCGCCGTTGATGCGCTTGAGCTTGCCGGGGGGCGGGGTGAAGTACTGGATGGCCGCGCCGCCCCGGGGCACCGGATCCGCCTCCAGGGGCTTCAGCGTCCCCATGGCCCACTGGAGCGTCATGTCCAGCAGGTCATGCCCCGTGGTCAGCCGGACCAGGTCCCACAGGCGATCGCCGCCCAGCCGCGTGTGCGTCTCCACGATGCGCGGGCCGCGCGACGTGTACTTCAGCTCCGTGTGCGAGGGGCCGTCCTTCAGCCCGAGCACGTCCAGGAAGCTCCGGATGAAGTCGCGCACCTCGCGGTCCCGCTCCGGGCTCATCGGCGCGGGGACCTGGTGCGCGACCTCCAGGAACGCGCTGCCGTTGGGGTCCGTGCTCTTCGTCTCCTCGTTGATGCCCAGGATGACGTGGCGCCCCGCGAAGGAGAAACACTCCACGGAGTACTCGGGGCCGTCCAGGTACTCCTCGGCGATCCACGACGCGCGGCCGTTCAGCACGCCCTCCAGGTCCGCGGCGGAGCGCACGAGCCGCACGTCGATGCTGCCCACGCCGTCCACGGGCTTCAGGATGAACGGATAGCCCTGGCGCTCGGCGAACGCGACGGCCTCCTCCCGCGTCTTCACCGGGGCCCACTGCACGGGTGAGAACCCGCCGGAGTCGAGCACCCGCCGCATGGCCGGCTTGTCGCGCGTCTTCTCCACCAGCTCCAGCGGCGTCCCGGGCAGCCCCAGCGCGTCGTTGATGCGCGCGCAGGTGATGAGCGCCTCTTCCGCGACGGTGACGGCGCTCACGAACGGCGTCACCGCGTGCGCGGCCTTCAGCATGGGGATGAGCGCCGGGTCGTCGTAGCTCATGAGGAGGACCCGGTCGGACTGCCGGTTCACGTGGTCATCGGACAGGCCCGGCTGCTGGATGATCAACGGCCGCAGGCCCAGTTGCCACGCCCGCTCCGTGATGAACTGCCTCGCGCCCAGAAGGATGAGGTTCGCCGCCATGGTTCATGCACTCCTTGCAGTGACGTCCACCGCGCGGCTCCGCGCGTGACGGATGAAGGCCTGGCGTCCCTCCTCGGAGACGACGAACGCCCACCCCAGCTTGCCTCCACTGGTGATGTTCACCACCTTCGAAGTGCGGCTGCCGCGCACCAGGAAGCCGTTGGGCTTTCCGCCATACGAGTAGAAGCCCAGCACCAGCCGGTACTCCGCCGGGGCGGAGTCGCCCGCCGCGCGCAGCCGGACGGTCTCCGCCTCCACGACGCGCTGGCAGATCCACCGCTCGATGCCCGGCTCGCGCAGCTTCTGCTCCAGCACGTCCGCGGGCCAGTCCGTCCCCATCAGCACGCCGCTGCCGCCGTAGGAGCTGCTGTCGTCGATCTTGAACACCCACTCGGCCCTGTCGCGCAGCGCGTCCGCCAGGTTCTCCTCGGACAGGGAGAAGGCGTGGGGCAGGTACCTCCGGATGGCGGCCACCTCGTCGTCGCTGAACAGCGCGTGGTGGCCCGGCTCGCACAGCAGCGCGAGGAACCGCTTGCTCATCCGCAGCTCCGGCTCGAAGCCGTTGGTGAGCACCGCGCCGCTGGCCCAGAGCTTCTCCAGGAACACGAAGCCGTCCGTCACCTCCTCGTAGGTGAACATGCGGTGGATGAGCGTGCGCTCGCCCTCCTCACGCTTCAGCCAGGCCTCCGGGTAGCTCACCTCGTCGAGGATGTGGACCGGCACGCCCGGGTTCAGCTCCTCCAGGTACCGCTTCAGGTAATCCTGACGGGGATACCCCAGGCCCGAGTGCCCCCTGGAGTCGAGGATCACCACCCGGCGCAGGTCCCGCTCGCGGCACGTCTCCGCGTACAGCACGGCGAGGTCCTTCAGCGGGCTGTTCATCAACCCGGCCGTGGGATGGCCCAGCGCCTCCGTGGCCGCGCGGGAGCCCTCGTAGGCCTCGCCTCCGCCCACGCCGGGGAAGATGTTGAACTCGCAGAAGAAGTAGCCCTGCCGCGTCGGCACGACGTCCATCCGGCCAATCGTCGCGTCGCCGTGGCGCAGGTTGTCCCAGTGGATGAAGTCCACGAGCCGCCGGGGCATCCGCAACAGGTCCAACAGGCCCTCCCGCGAGCGCGTGTCGATGAGGTGGCCGATGAGCTTCAACTGCGCGGAGAGCAGGTGGCGGCACGCGCGGCTCAGCTCCTGGAACTCCGCTTCACTGAAGAGGAGCGGGTGCGCGAACTGGCTCTTCTCGTACATGGGAGAGTCCAGGTCGTGGATGGCGGCGATCGTGCTCGCGTGCGCCCGGGCATCCCGCTCGGGCGACCATCCTTCCTCCACGGCGTCGAGGAACGCTTCGTTGAATGCACCGATCATGGGTGGGCCTCAGGAGCGTCCGGCGTCGGTGACACCGAACAGCGCGTTCATCTTCTGGAGGGAGAAGGCCTTGTAGACGACGGGCTCGTACTTCGCGGGTGTGTCCTTGCAGAACTTGGGGAAGCACTCGATGAGCGCGTCGTCGTTGGCGAGCTTGAAGAACGCCAGGGATTGACGCTCGCCTCCGGACAGGACGACCCGGTGTGGCGTGGACACGTATTCGTCGTTGGACCAGCGGGCCATCAGGTCCCCGATGTTGACGATGAGGTGATCCCTCCGCTCCAGCGTGGGCGTGATCCACGAACCCCCGCGCTCCTTCACCTGGATGCCGGGGCCCGTCTGCGCCAGGACCGTCAACAGCGTCCCGTCCGTGTGCTCGCCCATGCCCTGGTCGTTGGTCAGCTCCGCGCTGAGCTGGGGGTAGAGCAGGGAGCGCAGCGAGTCGGTGGACGCGGAGGTCTTCTTCGCGAAGAAGTCCCGGGGCAGGTCCAGCGCGATGCTGAACAGCTCCGTGAGCCGGGCCGTCAGCGCCTCGCACTCCCGGAAGTACGCCTTGAGCGCCGCGCGCAGCCGCTGGCCCTCCGCGTCCTCGCTGAACGGCAGGCTCGCGCTGTCGTCCTCGATGAGCCGGCCCACGCTGAACTTCTCCACGTAGTCGCTGGGGAGCCCCTTGCGGCCCATGTACGCGAAGGCGTTCTCCTCCAGCATGCCGCTGTAGCCGTAGGGCGTGTAGTCGTCCGCGGCCATGGTGAAGCCGGACTTCAACCGGCACCGGTTCTTCGCCTCCAGCGGCAGGCGGAAGAACGCCCGCGACAGGGCATATGCGTCCTCGAAGACCGAGGGGGCGATGCCGTGGCCGCTCAGGGTGAAGAAGCCCACCTGCTTGCAGGCCCGGTCGATCTCGAACGCCGCACGGCGCTCGGCTTCGGACCCTGGCGTCGCGGACGTCAAATCGATTCGGGGCAACTCCTTCATCATGTGCTCCTCCAGGTTCAATGGCTCAGCTCGCGTTCACGCAGCACGTGCGCGACCGTGAGGACGTCCAGGAAGGCGTGTCCCGTCGAGCTGAAGACGGTGCGGCCCGAGCGCAGGGGACCGCTGTCCCTCCGCACGAGCTGCCCCAGGGTGATGGCGTTGGCGTGCACCGGCCCGGCCTCCGCGAGCGCCGTGGCCAGGTCCTCGACGATCACCGTCGAGGTGCGCAGCAGTTCGAGCGGAACCTCCCGGGCCTCCACGGTGTGCCCGCCCATGCAGTTGATGTGCACGCTGGGGGAGAGGCCCTCGAAGCGCCCCAGCGGTGTCTTCGACGACGTCGCGGTGCCGATGACATCCGCGCCCCGGATGGCCTCTTCCAGCGACGCACAGGCGACGACGTGCACGGCCTCGCCCAGGGACGCGCGCAGCTCCGCGGCGAAGGCGGCGCGCCGGGTGGGGTTCCGCGCCCAGAGCCGCACCTCCTGGATGGGGCGGACCGCGCGGACCGCCAGCACCTGTTGCCGGGCCTGCGCCCCGGTGCCGGCCACCGCCAGCGTCCGGGCATCCGTGCGCGCGCAGAAGTCCGTGACGAGCGCGGACACGGCGGCGCACTTGAGCTCCGTCACCGCCGCGCCATCGAGCAGCGCGAGCAGCTCCCCCGTGCGCGCGGAGAACGCCGCCACCACGCCGTTCATGGTGGGCAGCGGGTCCGTGGCGGACCGCTCGAAGAGGGTCGCCACCTTGTTGATGTAGAGGCCCAGGTGCTCCGACACGGCCGGCATCGACACGAACGCGGCGTGCCGGGAAGAGGAGGGGACGGCGACGCGCAGCGGGATCTGCATGCGCTCATGCAGGCCCGCCGTGAGCGCCGCCTCCAGCTCGCGCACGAGCCGGGACAGGTTCCCGTGCGCGGTGACGACCTCATGTGAAAGGAAGGCAGCCATCGCGCGCGCTCCTCCGCCTACAGCGTCGCGAGGACTTCCTTCAGGTGGCCGATGAACGCCTGGACCTGCTCCGTGGGCAGGTCGCCGCGCAGCATCAGCCGGATGCCCGCCTTCCCCACGGGCACGATGGGGAAGAAGACCGCGGAGCAGTAGAAGCCTCGCTTGTAGAGCTCGCGCGAGAGCTTCACGGCCTTGTCCTGCTCGCCCACCTCCACGACCTTGATGTGCAGGCCGTCGCCGCGCTGCTCGGTCTGGATGTGCTCGTCGAACAGGGCGATGTTGCGGCGGAGCTGCTCCTGCCGCTTCGCCAGCTCCGGGCTGCGGTGCACCTTGATGCTCCCCATGGAGGTGCCGATGGCCGCCGTCCGCAGGCTCTGGGACCAGCCCATGGGGCCCGTCCGGTAGAGGAAGTCGTAGTGCTTGCGGGAGCCGAGCATCGCGATGCCGCCCGTGCTGCCGAACGCCTTGGCGATGGAGGCGATGATCAGCGTGCGGTCGTTCATCTCGCGCAGCCGCGAGCGGATGTAGCCCTCGCCGTTCTTCCCCTGCGTGGAGAGCGAGTGCGAGTCGTCGATGTAGAGGAAGAGGCCGTACTTCTCCTGGAGCGTGAGCAGCGCCTGGAGGTCCGTGACGCCGCCCGTGGAGTAGACGCCGTCGCACACGTAGGCCACGCGCGGATACTTCCGGCAGACGTCCTCCAGGTAGTTCATGTCGTTGTGCGGGCAGTTCAGCACCCGCGTCTCGTCTGCGACGATGGGCTTCACGAACGCCATGGAGAAGTGCGCGAACTTGTCGAACACCATCACCAGGGGCTCACTGTCCGTCAGGTGGCCCGACCCGAGCACCGGCAGGATGGCCGCCGTGAGCGCGCTGGAGGTGACGGCGGGCAGCACCGGCCCGCCGAAGAGGTCCGCGAGCTGCTCCTCCAGCTCCTCCATCAGGCCCAGCCGGATGCGGAACTCCGCCATCGACAGGCCGGTGATGCCCGCGCGCTTCAGCGCGTCGATGCCGCCCTGGAGGACGTCCGGGTGGCTGTTGAGCCCCAGGTAGGAGCAGGAGCACAGGTTGGCGAACTCGTGCCCGGTGTCCACCTCGCGCATCCGGTTCTGGCCGTCCACCGCCTCCACGCGGATGTTGAGCATGTTCGACTCCCGGGCCACGGCCCAGGCGCTCTCGCTGGCGGGGATCATCTTCTGGTTGTTGCGGTGAACGTGGGGACCCATCACCGCGTCGCTGGGCGTCGTCACTTCCGCGCTCCTGTCTTGTCGATCACGAACTGGCCGATGCGCTGGAGGGCTTCACGGCCGCTGGTGAGGCGCTGGAAGTGCAGGTGCCAGACGTGGACCATGTCGGGCCACTCCTCGAACGTGACGTCCACGCCCTGGGCCTGGGCCTTCTTCGCCATCGCCTGCGAGTCGCTGAAGAGCAGCTCCCGCTCGCCCACCTGGATGAGCAGGGGCGGGAAGCCGGTGAGGTCCGCGTGGATGGGGGAAATCGTGGGCTGCCGCGCGTCCTGTCCGTTGAGGTAGTGCCGGGCGACCTCCTCCACGACCTTGCGCTGCACGAGCGCGTCCGCCTTCTCGCGCGTCTCGTAGCTCTCGCCCTGGATGCCCAGGTTGAACCACGACGAGATGCACACCAGCGCGCCCGCGAGCGGAAGCCCCTTCGCCCGCGCGTTGACCTGCATGGAGACCACCAGGCCGCCACCGGCGGAGTCCCCCGCGATGGAGATGTGGCCGGGCTTGAACCCCCGCTCCAGCAGCCAGCGGTACGCGCTGGTCGCGTCGTCCAGCGCGGCGGGGTAGGGGTGCTCCGGTGCCCGGCGGTAGTCGAGCTGGAGCACCCGGCAGCGCGCCTGCCGTGCCATGTCCGCGGCCATGTGCCCATGGCTCACGAGCGAGCCGAACACGAACCCGCCGCCGTGCAGGAAGAGCAGGGCGCGGTCCTGATCGCACTCCGGCGGCGTGAGCCACTGGGCACGGATGCCGTTGACGTGGATGGGCTCCACCCCGATGTCCGAGGCGATGGGGAGCCCGAGCGAATCGTAGTGGACCCGCGCCGCTTCGTACCCGTCCGGCCAGGGCCGCGCGTCCAGGTACGCGAGCAGGTCCTTCATCTCCGCCGCGTTGCGCTCCGCGTGCTGTCGCGAGGTCATGCCCGCACCTCGATGACGTTCGGGTACGGGTTGAGCTCGCCCTGGACGAAGCGGGTGATGTTGGCGTCGTCCTTGTGGTTCGTCGCCTTCTCCAGCGACAGGCCGTAGTAGTCGTACCAGCGCTTGAGGTCGTCGGTGCCCGCGACCTGGTACTCGACGTGGCGGATGGGGCGCCTGGCGGCCTTGCTCGCGTCGGTGAGGGACGGCTGGGTGGCCGCGTGCGCGAGCCCTCCCACCACCTCGTTGTGGAGGACGATCATCACGATGTCGTTCTCCAGGTCGAGCTTCAGCGCGAACGAGTAGTCGCGCAGGATCTCCTCGGAGAACTCCGCCTTCACGGCGACGTTGTAGTTGTTGGGGATGTTCTCGATGAGCTCGCGCGGGTCCAGGCCCTTGTCCTGGCAGAACCGGCGCGTGTCGCAGATCATCGGCATGCCGCCGCTGATGTTCTGGTTGGGGCCGTAGAGGTTCGCGATGAACGGCGTCGCCGAGTCGAAGTGGACGCACTTCGTGGTGACGAACTCGCGGCTCTCCGTGTGGTCGCTGTTGGGCGTGAAGTTCCGGTTCTTGTTGAACCCGTCCACGTCCATCTTCGCCACCCGGTCATAGGCGACGGGCGTGGGGCTGTAGCGGGCCAGGTCGAAGCGCGGCGCGATCGCCCGGAAGATGCCCTCCAGGTAGTCGCGGGCCAGCGCGGCGCCGGACTCCGTGTGGATGTCCAGCCCGCGCTCCGCGAGCAGCTTGTTCACGCCGAACACCACCGCGAAGCCGTTCTTCTTCTCCACGGCCTCCACCACGGCGTCGAGCAGCGCACCGGCCGGAGCCGCCGAGCGGCCTTCACCCAGGTCCGCCGGGAAGGTGGAGACATTGATGAACGAATCCTTGAGACGGCTCGGATCGAGTCTTTTCATGGGCTGTCCAGGGGATGAGGGGAATGGGGCGGCAGCCAATGCCTGGATGGCGGGCCGCGATGTCTGACTTGATATACAGATGCGAAAGTCTGGCGTCAATCCACCCTGGATTTGGCTGGATGATAGGGATTGAAGATGGTGCGCGCCGCTTGAAAACATATCAGCCGCTCCCGGGCTCCGGAACGACGCTCCCAGGAGGGCGGTCGCGCTCTCTCGACGAAACCCCTTGAATACGTTGGGTAGGATCGCGCTGGCGCCGTCTCATGTCGGCCTGGGTGTATGTGATTTGGCTGGTCGTGGACGCATCCGGATCATGGCTTTACATTGATTGGTAATGCGGAAGGTTAATCTGGATGGGATCGCGCCGGTGGCGATCTCTGGTTTTGCGTTTGCGTTGCCTGGCGCTCGCACCCTCGATGAGCTGGCGGAGGTGCTTCACGGGGGGAAGACGACGTATGGCCAGTGGCCGGAGGAGCGCATTCCCCGGGGGCTGTATCTGGATCCTTCAGCGGCCGTGGGCGCGGCCCGGACGTCCACGCTGCTGGGAGGCGTCGTGGAGGACGCCTCCCAGCGGCCGTGGGTGGTGGAGACGGCGCACCGGGCCCTGGCGTCGGCGGGGCTGGCTCCCGGCTCGCTGGGTGGGCAGCCCGTCCCGGTGTTCCTGGCGCACTCACGCGGTGGTGGCCACGGGCTCTACGACGCCGCGGTGCTGGCCGTGGCGGGCCAGCTCCAGCCGTATTTGGTGCACGGCGCGCATCCGAATGAGTTCTCCCATCAGGAGCTGACGGACCTCACCCGGAAGGTGCGCCAGTCGCTTCGGGAGTCGTTCGGACCGGACTTCGTGGAGGACCCGAGGGAGCGCGCCACGCACCGGCTCGCGAGCGCCATCGCGGAGGCGCTGGGCACGACGGAGAAGGCGCTGCTCGTGGATGGGAACTGCACCGGCGGTCTGGCCGCGATTGAACTGGCGGCGCGGGAGCTCGCGAAGGGAGCGCCGTGGGCCATCGCGGGGGCGCTGTCCTACGTCGACACGGTGAACCAGGTCCTCTATTCGAACTCACGCCTCCTGTCGTCCGAGGGCTGCTTCCCGTTCGCCCAGAAGGGGAACGGCACGGTCATCTCCGACGGCGTGGTGCTGCTGGTGCTCACGAGCCTGGAGCGGGCGACGCAGGAGCGGCTCCCCGTCCACGGAGTGATCCGCGGCGTCGGAGGGGCGAACGACGGCGCGGCCGAGGCGTACATGCTGGTCCCGAACCCGCGCGGCCACGGGCTGGCGGTGGGGCGTGCGCTCGAGCAGGCAGGCGTGGAGCCTCGGGAGCTGGGGGTGATCCTCGCGCACGGGACGGGGACGCGGGCCGGTGACGCCGTGGAGGCGAAGGTCTTTGATCGCGCGCTGAAGGCGCATGGGGAGGAGGCCCGACCCACGTCGCCGGTGCCGGTGATGTCGATCAAGGGGAACCTGGGGCACGCGAAGGAGGCCTCGGGGTTGGCGAACCTGGTCGCGCTGCTCGCCCTGTTCGAGTCCGGAGCCATTCCGGGACCGGTGCATGGGGACAAGCCCCGGAGCCTGCTCGAACCGGGAGGACTCATCGAGGTCGAGAAGACCGCCCGCTCATGGCCAGCGGGCGAGCAGCCGCGCATGGGAGGTGTGAGCGCCATCGCGAGCGGAGGCCAGAACTACCACGCGGTGGTGGAGGACCGGCCTTCTCCCGCGCGAGCCCAGGCGCTGCTGCGAGGCACGCGGAGGCGTACCGGGAGGAGCGACGAACCCATCGCCATCGTCGGGATGGCCGGTGCGTTCGCGGACGCTCCTGACCTGGGCGCGCTGTGGAGGAACCTGCTCCATGGCCGCAGGGCCTTCCGGAGGCTGGCGTTCGGGTTCGGGGCGCCGTTGGACCTGGATGCGTCCCGATTCACGGGCAACGCCAGCCAGTACGACGAACGACCGGTCGACATCCTCCGGCATGATCCGCTCCACTACCTGCTGGTGGACCTGGCGCGCAGCGCGGCGTCGAAAGTCTCCATCGAGCGGGGGAGCAACATCCCGGTGGTCGTCTCCGCGGAGCACTGCAGCGAATACGGACTGCGTCAGGTCGCCGCTGCGCGCCTGCCGGAGATCGAGGAACACCTTCAGCGCGTGTTGCGCGAGACGGGCAAGGACCCCAAGGGCGTGGCGCGGACCGTGCGTGCGGCGATGAAGCGCCTGTCGAACGACCTGCCGGAGCTGTGGGCCGGCAGCCTGTTCAACCTGTCGCCCAGCTTCATGGCGGCGAGGATCGCCCGAGCGTTCGATCTGACCGGCCCGACCTGCGCCATCGAAGCGGGAGGCGCGGCGGCGTCCATGGGCGGTCTGGAGGTCGCATGCGGCCGGTTGTCATCGCGTGAAGCGGACGCGGTGTTCTGGGCGACCGCGGACATGCGACTCGGAGTCACGCGCATGGCCGACGAAGGCGCGATGGGGCTCCTGTCCCAGCGGGAGACACCGACCGCGTTCGACGCGGCGTCCGACGGGTATCTGCCGGGAGAAGGCGCCACGGTGTGCCTGCTGAGACGCTTGTCGGACGCGCGGGAGCGGGGGGAGCCGGTGCTCGGGATCATCCGTGCGGTGGGGAGCGCGTACGGAACGCCCGAGGACCACGGTCTCGTCTCCGAGCCCGCGATGAGCCTGGCCATCCGGCGCGCCTGGTCCCGGTGTGACGTGTCGGCGGACGCGCTCGCCTTCGTGGAGTGCTTCGGAAGTGGGCATGCCGCGAGCGACCGCGCGGAGCTCGCGGCCCTGGGGCGGACGCTCGGCGCAGCGCGAGCCCGGCCGCTCCCGCTGGGAGCCGTCATGCCGAACATCGGCCACACCGGTGCGGCCGCGGGAGCCGCGAGCCTGATGAAGGCACTGTTCACGCTGGCCGCGAAGCGGGCACCGGCAACCCTGGGCGTGACGGCTCCGCTCGCTGGAGCGGCCGACAATCTGCGCGTCCTCACGGAGCCACAAGAGCTGGAGGAGGCGCGCTTCGCGGGAGTCAACGCAGCGGGAAGCGGAGGCACCCACTACCACGTCGTGCTCGAAGCCGGGCCCGACCTCCAGGTGCCAGGAACATGATCCTCCACCCGGACGCAGAACAGAGCGCTCCCTGCATCATGGCTTGGGGCGCTGCATGGGCCCATCAGGAGACAGTGCGTTCCGCGCAGGGCATGACCCGGTTCATGGGAGGCCGGTCGTGAACGGGCACCCCCATGAGGCGCAAGAGAACAGCGCTTCCCGGCCAGGGCACGGGTCGAATCATGGGGCGCCGGCCGCGCACGGGGCGCACCTTGATGCACCGGAGGACGTCCTGGCGCGGTTGGCCCAGGAACTTCATGCACGCATCCCGATGACGAAGTTCCTCGGGATCCACTTCGAGTCATTCGAACCTGGGCGCATCGTGCTCACGGCTCCACTGGGACCTTCGCTCAACCACCGGGGCACGGCCTTCGGTCCTGGGGTGTTCACCTCGGCGGGGCTCGCGCCGTGGCTGCTGCTGGTACGGGCGGCGTGGGCGGAGCGGCTCGCCGTGCAGATCCTCCTTCGCCGCTGCGAGTTCGCCATCCATCGGCCCATCACCCACGACTACCGGGCCCGCTGTGACACGCTGCCCGCGCTGGAGGCCGACACGCTTCGTCAGGGAGGCAAGGTGCGGCTCACGGCGACGTCGCAGGTCTTCATCGACGAAGGCGAGCCCGCCGCGACCTACACGGCGCACTTCACGTTGCTGGGCCAGCCTGCTTCCTCCAGCGGAGGAGAAGGCGACCTGGCGTTGCCCTTTCCGGAGGCGTGGCGGACGTGATCCACCGAAAGCTGGGCGGCATCGACGTCTCGGTCTTCGCGCTGGGGGCTGCCAACTTCGGAGGCATCGGGAGCTCCCGGAAGCTGCTGGGCCAGGGAGAGACCGAAGCCGAAGCGCACGCGCTCCTGGATCGCGCGGTGGCGCTGGGGATCAACCTCATCGACACGGCGGGCACCTACGCGGACGGAGCCAGCGAGGCCATCATCGGCGCGTGGTTGGCGTCACGTGGCGCAGCGACGCGGGACCGGGTGCTCATCTCGTCCAAGGTGGGACTTCGTGGCGGGCTCGCGCGGAAGCACGTGTTCGCGGAGGTGGACCGGTCGCTCGCACGGCTCCGCGTCGACACGCTCGACTTCTACCTGGCGCACGTGCCGGACCCCGCCACGTCGTGGGACGACGTCCTGGACACCTTCCAGGCGCTCGTGAGGGCAGGCAAGGTCCGCCGCTTCGGCTTGTCGAACGTGACCGCGAGCGACCTCTGGCGCTGCGCCGCTCCGCGCTCGGGCGGACCGGTGGGGTTCGGCTGGGTCCAGAACCGCTTCAACCTGCTCGAACAGGACGACGCGCACAACGGCGTGCTGGAGGCCTGCGCGAAGCTGGGGCTCCAGTACACGCCCTATTCACCGCTGGCGGGCGGCCTGCTGAGCGGCAGGTACGCCATCGCGGGTGACATCCCGGAAGGCACGCGCATCGGACAGCGCAGGGACCTCTACGCGAAGGCGTGGACTCCGGAGAACGCGGCCCGCGTCGAACAGCTCAAGGCGAAGGCCGCCGCCCACGCACTGTCACCGTCGGGCCTGGCCACCTGGTGGCTGGTGCACTGTCCCTTCGTGACGTCGATCCTCGTCGGCGCGCGCAGCCCGGATCAGCTCGAGCAACTGGTGACCGAGGCGTCGAGCCTGCCCGCGAACGACGACCTCTGGCGAAGCCTCGCGGCCCCTTCCACCCAGGAGTGACGACATGCGAGCGATTGTCTGCGGGACGTGGGGCGGGCCCGAACAGCTCACCCTCGCGGAGGTCCCCGAGCCCGTTCCGAAGCCCGACGAGGTGAAGATCGACGTGCGCGCCTGCAGCGTGAACTTCGCCGACCTCCTCATGATTGGAGGCACCTATCAGACGCGGCCCGCGCTGCCCTTCGTCCCAGGGCTGGAGGCCGCCGGCACCATCGCCAGCGCCCCCGAAGGCTCGGGCTTCCAGCCTGGAGACCGCGTCGTGGCCATCCTGTGGCACGGAGGCTATGCCGAGCAGGCAGTGGCCTCCGTGAGGGAGACCTTCCTGCTGCCAGCAGGCGTCTCCTTCGACGTCGCCGCCGCGCTGACCAGCGCCTACGTGAGCACCGCCCTGGCGCTGATCCGCGTCGCGCACCTGAAGCCGTCGGAGGTCCTCCTCGTGCTGGGCGCCAGCGGAGGCGTGGGGCTCGCGGCGGTGCAACTGGGCAAGGCGTTGGGGGCCACCGTCATCGCGGTCGCGAGCACGCCGGACAAGCTCGCCATCGCGCGTGAAGCGGGCGCGGACCACGTCATCAGCCACGCCGCCGGAGACTGGAAGGAGCAGGTCCTCGCAGTCGCCGGAGCCTCCGGGGTGAGCGTCTGCTTCGATCCGGTCGGTGGCCCGCTCTTCGACCCGGCGCTCTCGACGCTGGGGTGGGGTGGCCGCTACGTGCTCGTGGGCTTCGCCGCGGGACAGGTCCCGAACATCCCCGCCAACCGGCTGCTCGTGAAGCACCGCGCGGTGCTGGGGTCGTCGCTGCGTTACTTCCGCTACCACGACCCGGCGGCGCTCCGCGAAACCCTGGAGCAGCTCTTCGCCTGGTATGCGCAGGGCCGCATCCTCCCGCGCATTACCGCGCGCCTCCCCCTGGCGCGAACCGCCGACGGCCTGCGCACCCTCGCGGAGCGACGCGCCATCGGCAAGGTCGTGGTCCACGTCCGCGAGGACCAGGACGCACCGCGCGACACCCGGTGACTCGCGGAGGCAAGAGCCGGGACCTTCCGCCCGTCGCTCCGTGCGCCGCCCGTCGCTACGTGAACGAGCGGGGCAGCCCCAGGACGTGCTGGCTGATGTACGACAGGGCCATGTTCCGGCTCACGGGCGCGTTGATGAACAGGCGCACCTCCCGGAACTTGCGCTCCACGTCGTACTCCTCGGCGAAGCCATAGCCCCCGTAGGTGTCCATGCAGGCATTGGCGGCCTCCCAGGCGGCTTCGGCGGCCAGGTACTTCGCCATGTTCGCTTCGGCTCCGCAGGGCTGGTGGCTGTCGAACAGCGTCGCGGCCTGCTCCGTCAGCAGGGACGCGGCCGTGAGCGCCGTGTGCGCCTTCGCGATGGGGAACTGCACGCCCTGGTTCGCCCCGATGGGCTTGCCGAACACGACGCGCTCCTGCGCATAGGTGACGGCCTTCTCGATGAACCAGCGCCCATCCCCGATGGCCTCCGACGCGACGAGCACCCGCTCCGCGTTCATGCCATCCAGGATGTATGAGAAGCCCTTGCCCTCTTCGCCAATCAACCCCTCGGCGGGCACTTCGACGTTCTCGAAGAACAGCGCGTTCGTCGCATGGTTGAGCATGGTCCGGATGGGCCGGACCTCCAGCCCCTGCGTCTTCCGCAGGTCGAGCAGGAACACGCTCATCCCGTCCGTCTTCTTGCGCACCTCCGCCCGGGGCGTCGTCCGGGCGAGCAGGAGCATCAGGTCGGACTGGAGCACGCGCGAGATGAAGATCTTCTGCCCGTTCACGACGTAGCGGTCCCCGCGCCGGACCGCCGTCGTCTCGATGGCGGTGGTGTCCGAGCCCGAGTTGGGCTCCGTCACCCCGAAGGCCTGGAGCCGCAGCCGGCCCGCGGCGATCTCCGGCAGATACCGCTGCTTCTGCTCCGCGGAGCCGTGCCTGAGGAGCACGTTCATCACATACATCTGCGCATGACACGCGGACGCATTCCCGCCGAAGTGGTTGATCTCCCCCAGCACGACCGCCGCTTCGCGCAGGCCCAGCCCCGCGCCGCCGTACTCGGCCGGGATGAGCGCGGCCAGCAAGCCGGCCTCAGTGAGGGCCTGGACGAAGGCGTGAGGGTATTCACGCTCCGCGTCGAGGGTGCGCCAGTACTTCGGGGGGAAGCGGTTGCACAGGGCACGCACGGACGCGCGGATCGCGTCCCGGGTCTCGGTGGAATCCATGCGCGAAGGATGTCCGTCCCCCCTTGCTGACTCCAGGACAGGGCGGGTCCGGGCCCGCGCACCGCGCGAGTCCACCCCCGGGGTCCGTTGGAGTAGAGTCCGCGGTTCCATGGAGCGGAACGGCGCGGCGGCGATCATCATTGGCAACGAGGTCCTCACCGCGAAGGTGAAGGACGAGAACGGCCCCCACCTCATCCAGCGGCTGCGGGAGCTGGGCATTCCCCTCGTCTCGGTGGAGACCATCCTGGACGACGTGGACGCCATCGTGGACGCGGTGTCCCGCGCCCGGCGCAAGGCCCGCTACGTCTTCACCAGCGGAGGCATTGGCCCCACCCACGACGACGTCACGGTGCGCGCGGTGGCGCTCGCGCTGGGCCGGCCCGTGGTGCGCCTGCCGGAGATGGTGTCGGCCATCCAGGCCCGCGCCGGCACGTCGCCGGTGACGCCAGAGTCCCTGCGCCTGGCGGACGCTCCCGAGGGCGCAGTGCTCCTGGCCCAGCCGGGCATGTGGTTCCCCGTGCTGACGGTGGGGGACATGTTCCTGCTGCCGGGGGTGCCGCAGCTCTTCCGGCTGCAACTGGAGACGGTGCTCTCACGGCTGAGCGGCACGCCGGTGCACCTGATCAACCTGTACTTCAACCTGGGCGAGAGCGCCCTGGCCGCCGTGCTGGACCGCGTGGCGCTGGACATGCCCCACGTGGCCATCGGCTCCTATCCGGTGTTCGACGCGGCCATGGACTACCGCGTGAAGGTGACGGTGGAGGCCACCGAGCGGGCCCACGTGGACGACGCCGTGGGCCGGCTGCTCGCGGGGTTCCCGGCGGACGCGCTGGTCCGCCGGGAGTAACGCGCCGGACTACAGCGCCAGGCCGATGCGCTGGCGCAGCCGGAAGAAGTCGTCCGTCAGCAGCCACGACAGCAGGGCCTTCAGGTCCGCGCGCTCGCGCACCGCCTGGAGGATGGCGTCGGTGCTGCCCTCCTGGCGGTTGGCCACGATGTTCGGATCCTCGCGCAGCACCATGGTGAGGCCCACGGACGGGTCGCCGCAGACGAGCAGGCCCGCGCGGTCCGCGGAGAAGCCGAGCGCGTCCACCACCGTCGCGACGTCGATCTTCGACTGCTCGGACAGCGTCTGCGAGGGGCCCTCCGAGGCCTTCATCGCCTTGCGGCTGAAGGCCTTCTTGAGCTGCTTCGACATCTCGTCGTTGCGCCGGCCCAGGCCGTTGAACTGCGGCACGTGGACGCGGATGGCGTTGCCGAACAGGTCCACCGTCTCGCCCTGGGACAGCTTGGAGAGGACGGCCGTCTTGTTGAGCAGGCCCAGCACCGCCTTGCCAATGAGGAACTTCTGCTCGCGGGCGTTGAAGCGGCGCACGACGTCCTGGCCCACGCACAGGGACAGGGGCTCCGTCGTCTCCGGCTGCAACATGCCGCGCCGGGCGAGGTAGACCTCGAAGTCCTCCACGCCGAACGTCTGCGCCACCGCGCGCACGGCCTTGAACACGGCCGAGTCCGGCTTGAGCTTGTCCTGCTTCGGGTTGACGCCGAGCATCTCGAACTGCGGCGGGTACACCTTGCCCAGGTGCTCACCCATGGCGCGCAACAGCTCCGTCAGCGGACCGCGCGCGGCCGGGTGCATGAGGACGGTGTCCACGTCCGTGGCGGGCAGCGCCTCGCGCGGCTCCTGCGGCTGCCGGGCGCGGGCCTCCGAGTAGAAGGCCTGCTCCACCTCGTTGGTGGCGCGCATGAAGGTCAGCACCGCGGCGACGGCGAACGCCTTGTCCTGCTGCTTCTGCGCGTCCCACAGCTTGAACAGCGCATGCAGGCTGCCCACGCTGGACGGGTCCTGGCGCAGGATCTGCCGGTGCTCCTCGATGGCGAGCGGGTAGCTGGCCATGTCGCGGCCATACAGCTCCGCCAGCGCGGCGCGGGCCTGGAGGTTCTGCGGGTCCTGCTCCACGAGCTGCCGGAGGATGACGGTGGCGCGAGCCGGCTCCGCCAGCGGGCCCGCGTAGAAGCTGGCCACGCGGATGCGCAGGGACACCGCGCGCTTGACGTCCGTGGACGCGGTGGCGGCGGCCTGGGCCTCCAGCATCTGCGCCAGCTCCGGCAGGTTGCGCTGGCGCTCGTAGAGGGCCACCAGCCGGTCCACCAGCGCGGGCTCGCCCGGCGTCAGCTCCAGCGCCTTCTTGTAGAGCGCCGTGGCCGAGGCGACGTCGCCCAGGCCCTCTTCGTGGATGCGCGCCAGCTCCACGGTGAAGCGCGCGCGGGCGTCGTTGGGCAGGTCCTGGTCCAGCAGCCGCCGCAGGCAGTCCACCGCGCCGCCGAAGTTGCGGCCCTGCGCGTACACCGTGGCCAGCCGCTCCAGCGCCTCCGGGTGGCGGGGCAGGGTGGCCAGCGCCGTCTGGAGGTGCGCCGCCGCGCGGCCCGGGTCGTTGAGGTGCTGCTGGTAGAGCGCGCCCAGCGTCAGGTGGTGCTGCGCGAGCACGCGGGGATCGCCGCCCTGCTGCACGCGCTGGCCGAGCATCTGCGCGGCCTCCGCGTACTGCTGCGCCTCCAGGAGGAGCAGGCCGCGGGTCTCCAGCGCGTCGGGGAAGCCGGGCCGGGCCGCCAGGGCCTTCTCCAGCACCGCGAGCGCGCGGGCGCGGTCACCCAGCGCCACGTTGTGCAGGCGGGCCGCGGTGACGTACGCGGCCGCGGCGGCCTCCGCGTCGCGCTGCGCGAGCCGGGCCTCCGCGCGCCGCTCGTGCAGGGCCGCGAGGTCCGAGGAACCGCCGCGCTGCGCGAGCAGCTCCTCCAGGCCGGTGGCCGCGCCCGGGTGCAGCGGGTCGCGCTCCAGCGCCAGGCGGTAGAGGGCCGCGGCGCCGTCGGGGTCGTTGAGCTTCTGGGCCGCGAGCTTCGCGGCGGCGACGAAGCCCTCGATGGCGCTCTTGGTGTCGCGGCTCGCGCGGGCCTCGGTCTCCATCATGGCGCGCGCGGTGGCGAAGTCGCCCCGGCGCAGGGCCACGCGGCGGGCGCCCTGGAGCGCGGGGAGGCACTGCGCCTGGAGCTCCAGCGCCTGCCGGTACAGCGCGGCGGCCTGCTCCTGGTCGGGGTTCTTCTCGGCCAGCTCGGCGGCGCGCAGCAGCAGCTCCAGCGCCTCCGTGGCGTCGGTGGTGACGGCCAGCCGCATGCCGTACATGCGCGACAGGGCGGCGGTGTCACCGCTCTGGCGCAGCACGCGCTCCAGGCCGAAGGCGAGGCGCGCGTCGGAGGGGTCCGCGTCGAAGGCGCGCTGGTAGACCTCCAGGGTGCGCTCGGAGGGCGGGCCCTTCTCCTGATCCGCGGCGGCCAGGATGCGCAGGGCGCTGGACAGGCGCGGGTCGGTGACGCGCTCGGCGATGCGGGCGCGCAGCTCCGCGCGGCGGAGGCGGTCCGACACGCGGATGCGCTCCAGCAGCATGAGGGCGGTGAGGTTGCCGGGCTCCAGGCCCAGCACGGACTCGCAGCACTGCGCGGCGCGGGACGGCTCCTGGAAGCGGTCCAGGTACAGCCGCGCGAGCTTCAGGTACGCGGTCACCTTGGCCGCGGGCGTCTGGCCCACCTGCGTCTCGCGGTCGAGGATGGACACCAGCTCCTTCACGTTGTCCTGCGCGACGTACAGGCGCTCCAGCGCGCGCAGCGTGGCGGCGTGGCCCGGCGTGAGGCGCAGCACCTCCTGGTAGCCGTCGATGGCCAGCTCCGGGCGGCCCAACTGGTCCTCCCAGATGGCGGCGGCCTGGTACATCGCGTTGGCGCGCTCCAGCGGATCCGTGCGGTTGGCGGCGTCCGCGCGAAGCACCTCCACCAGGCTCTCCCACGCACCGTGGGCCCGGTGGATGCGGGCCAGAGCGCGCAGCGCCGGGAAGTAGCTGGGCGCCAGCATCAGCGCCTCCTGGTACGACGCGAGCGCCTCGTTCTCCTGCTTGAGGCGGTGCTCGTACAGCTCGCCGATCTTGTAGATGAGCGCGGCGGCCGCGTCGGTGGACGGAGAGATCTCCGACTCCGCGCGGTACATGTCGATGAGCTTCTCCCACCGCCCGTCCTGCGCGTACAGCCGGCCCAGGGCCTTGAGCGCGGGCAAGTACGAGGGCGACAGCGCGAGCACGCGCTCATACGCGGTGATGGCGCCCACGCGGTCCTTCAGGTTCTCGTCGAGGATCTCCGCGTTGCGGTGGAGCAGTGACAGGACCTGCTTGGTGTCACCGGCGAACGACGCCTCCAGGTCGTTGGTCTCCAGCAGCTCGCGGAAGCGCCCGGCGCGCTCGTAGAGGCGGGCCAGGTTGCGCAGCGTGGGCAGGTGATCCGACGCCAGGTCGAGGATGCGCTTCATGCACTCGATGGCGTGGTCCAGGTCCCCGAGGCGGTCCTCGTAGATGACCGCCATCTTGTTGAGCGTGGTGATGACCTGATCGCGGTCGGACGTCTGGAGCAGGTCCTGCTCGAACATCTGGACCAGCTCGGCGAAGCGGCCCTGGCGCTCGTAGAGGCGGGTGAGGGCCTTCTGCGCGGGGAGGTAACCCGGCTGGAGCTGGAGGCACGCGTTGTAGCGAGCAATGGCGTCCTCCTGGCGGCCCAGGCGCTCTTCCAGGATCTCGGCCGCCTTGTACATGCGAGCGGCCTTGCCCTTGGCGTCCTCGGCGGCGGTGACCTCCGCGTCGAAGACGGCGACGAGCCCTTCCCAGTTCTGCATCCGGTACGACAGCTTGCCCAGGCCCGCGAGCGCGGCGGCGTGGCTGGGGATGCGGGAGAGGATGGCCTGATAGCGGGCGGCGGCCTCCTGGTCGCGCTTGAGGTCGTCCTCGTAAAGTGCGGCGAGGCGCAGGTTGATGGCGACGAGCTCGCTCTCGTCGTTGATGGAGCCCACCCACGCGAGCAGCACGTCGGCCAGCTCCTCGAAGCGGCCCTGGGTCTCATAGATGCCGGCGAGCGCGCTGAGCACGAGCGGCTCATGAGGGCTCACGCGGCGGGCGGCGAGCAGCGCGGACAGCGCGTCGTCCTTGCGGCCCAGGCGGTCATGGACCTTGGCGATGTGGAGGTAGGCGGGAGCGCCCTGGGAGCCCTGGCCCTCGGCCTCGGAGAGGAGGGCGGAGAGGAGCTCGTCGGTGCGGCCCTCGCGCTCGGCGACGCGCTTGACGGCGGCCTGGAGCAGCGGGTCGGAGCGGTCGAGCGCGAACGCCTCACGGAACGCCGCGGCGGCGGCGTCCTTCTGCTTGAGGCGCTCCTCCAGGAGCATGCCCGCGGAGGTGAGGTAGTGGGCGCGAAGGGACGGCGGCACGACGGCGGTGGCGAGCAGCCGGTAGATCTCCACCAGCGCGCCCGCGTCGTTGCGCGCGGCGTAGACGGACTCGAGCTGGGTGAGGAGGGTGACGTCGGTGGGCTTGCGGTCCAGGGCCTGGCGAAGGGCATCCGCGGCGTCGTTGTCGCGGGACAGGCGCTCCTCGAGGATCTGCCCCTTCTCGAAGAGGAGGGACGCCTGCTGGCGAGGATCCTCGGAGGCGGCGAGCTCCGCGTCGATGAGCTGCACGACCATCTGCCAGTTGCCGACGTCCGCGAAGAGGCGGCGGGCGGCTCGGATGTTGGCGAGGAAGCGCGGAGCCAGCTTGTACGCGTTCTGGAACGCGACCGCGGCGTTGCGAGGGTTCTTGAGCGGCTCTTCCCAAAGCAGGCCGACCTCATGGAACAGGAGGGCGGCGGTCTGCGGCTCGGTGGTGGCGAGCGCCTTGGCCTCGCGCTCCATGGAAGCGATGCGCTCGCGGGCATCGTCCTCGGCGCTGGCCTGGGGGGTGGGGGAGGGGAGGGTGCTCACGTTCTGGGCGAGTGTCTGGGCCGCGCCCACCTCGGGGGCCCCGGGGGGAGGCACCGATGCGGAGGACGAAGGCCGCGTGACGTCATTGCTCTCGCTCATGGAAGCCGGCTCCAGGCACTTTGGAAATGAGAGGGGGAGACTGAACGGGAGTTCGTACCACGCGCTCGCCCGGCCCCTCAACTTCCCGTCTTTCCTGGCGATTTGAGTGCAGGGGGGACAGGCGGACGGGCGGTGGGACGGTGCCGGGCAGGCCGCGTTGCTTCGATGCGGAGGCGCGTGTTTGGCTCTTCACTCTTAGTGATTCAGCCTCAAGATCGACCCTCGAATGACCATTACCGCCAAGGACCAAACGGCCCTGGAGAAGTATGTCGGACACGGCGAGTCGCTATGCCTCGACCAAGTCAAATCGATGCTCGTGGTGCGAGGCTGCGATGTGAACCGGCAGATGTGGATGAACTCGGGAGTCCCGCAAGGCTTGGTGGGCGCATTAGGCTCGATGCCGACGAAGCAGTTAAAAGGCCGCGGGTATGAAAGAGCGATGATGTCCTATGGGACAAACAAATCCATGATTGGATACTGAGATGCACTCCTGGTCTATTCGGACAGCAAGTCTCACTGGTTCGCGCACCCGCGGAGGGGCAGCGCTTGTTAATGGGACAAAATACCAAGAAGACTATGCTGTCTTGCAGCTCGCAAATTTACTGGTGGGTCGGAATGGTCTTAAGAAAGTCCGCTATGAAGGGGTTGAGGATGTTGATCTGCTCTATGAGGGCGGACTTGAGCAGTATATTCAGCTGAAAAACGAACCTCGGACACGGTATACGATTGCTGCTTTGCGGCCTGTACTCCAGGCGTTTGCAGTTGATCTGCTTGAGGCAGGAGAGAAATCGAATGTTCAGGTTGTGCTGGTGGCTCGAAGTCACGATCGCAATGAAGCAGTAGATCGTTTGATAGCGAGAGCGGGGACAAACAGCGATCGTGAGGAAATTGCACGCCATCTCGTGCTCAGCACTGGCACGGTGAAGGCCCCGGACAAGCTTTTGGGGCTTAAGCCGGAAAAACTTGCCGTTCTTGTTGAGCAATTGGTTTCAAAAATCGAAATGCAGTTCGGGCGTGGAGACGAGTCAGATGGAGAGACGCTGTTTGAACTTCAGGCTCGAAGTCGAATGGAGGAGCGGGGAATTTTCGATGTGAAAATTCAACGTCAAGCCGTTGCGGCGCTTCGTGGAGCATTGCAGCCTCGTGCTGAGTTTTCTGCCGAAGATGTTGAACGGCTAGTCTCGCGCTTTGTTCAAACGACAGCTCTAGAGCGGTTCGCTGGAACTGTTGAGCTTCTGACGGACGAGCAAGGTAATTCGCCTGTCAACGCTCATCGAGTGCAGCAGTACTATGAAGGGCATCCGGCGTCTTGGGAAATTGTGGCTGCGTCTGCGGACGTTGAACGGACTCAACTTGCATCGATTCTTGAACGCATCCTTGAGCCGTGTGATTCCGCACGGATAGTTTGCTTGGTGGGTGATCCTGGATCAGGAAAATCCACGATGCTGCTGCGAAGTGCGTGGGAGGCGCATCGCCGCATGCAGGTGCCTGTTCTGCGTGCGCGAATAAGCGGAAGTGAACTGATTTGGACGCAACTTCGTGCCTTCTACAAAGAAGTGCGTCGTTCGTTTGTCTTGGTGGTTGATGATGCGTTTCGAGATGCGCGAGTGTTTGATGGGTTGGATAGCGTTGGGCTAGATGTGCCTGTGACGATAGTCACTGCTGCGTGGCCTGGAGAGCTTCGTCGTGCTCAGATTCGTCAGCCAATAGATGAGATTAGGCTGAAGGGGGTCGATGTAGACGAGCGGGTGCGCGCTTTGCGGCTGTTTAATAAGCAGATGTCTGATCTAACGGACGAGCAGCGGAGGCACTTCGAGGCTTCGAGTTCTTTTCTGGTGTTGATGACTGTCTTGTCAACCGGGAAAGGGCTCCGCGAGCATTATGATGGCATCTTGAGGTGGCTGCGCGAAAAAGACTCGGCTGTCTATGCTGTGTATGAATATGTTTGTTTTGTTTTTCAATTTGGCGTCTCGTGTCCGGCGATTGTCTTGGAGCGGCTTGACAAGGCGGGTAGATTTTATCGCATCGTAAACAGGGAGGCGGCGTCTTCGGTTCTCTTTGAGGAGGATGGGTCGAATCAGATACGTGCGGCGCATATTCTTGTTGCGCGCGAAGTAAGTGCCATTTATGGCCGTTCACCACTGAACTTGCTGGATGAGATAGCTTCCACTATAGATCCTCAGGATGAGCGGCATCGGCGGTTCTGGGCGCATTTAATGCGTGCGTTTGCTCAGCAGTCGCAGGAAGTAGTGACGTTTTCTGTGGCCACCGTATCAAAGGTTTCGGCAAGCATCTGTGCTGCTCCTATTCCTGAGTTGCCAATTTGGCATGCATTCTATCGGGCGCAGGGATTGGATGACGAGGCGCAGCGTGTCGCGGAATTGGCTGTAAATCGACAGCCCAAGATCGCCAGTGAGTGGGCAAATGTGTTGGGGATGCTGCGGGGAGATGATGTCAAGGGGAAGCTCCTTCCTGTGATGCGTCAGTGGGTCGAAGATCATCCAGAGGAGCGCGCGACGTTTCGTCTTTATCTTCGACTTGTTGCTGAGCACTCTGTTGGTGTGTTGCTTGAGCCGCTTGAGACTTTTGTGCGCACTCTGACGCTCGATGCAGAGGGGGACCTGGTTTTGGTGTTGCGTCTGTTGAATCGCTATTTGTCTTGGGGGCGCAAGAAACGGCGATTTTTAGATGCTGGCGGTGAGCGGTTGATGGCCGTTGAAAAAATCATGGTTGCCATGTTGGGTCGAATGGATGGGAGTCTTGTGTCCAGCGATGTCGCGCGCTCTCTTTTGGGTGTTGTCCCGATGCTGACGAGCTTGGATTTGCGGCAGCGGGCGCTCGTATTAATTCTGGGATGCCGGTCTTGTGGTGAGTCTGTGGTTCATCAGGCTGTGCGGACATTGACCGTGTTTCTTGGGGTTGATGTGTTGCGTCGGATTTATGTTGAGCGTTTTGAGGGGGCGGAGCTTGAATTTAAGGTTTCGTTTGCGAGGGCACTTCGGGCAACGAGGCATCTTGGTTTGGCTGTTGAGATTTATGAGGCTCTTCTGGAGGAGAATCCAAATTCAGTCCTGGTGTTCTTTTGTTATGGTGAGTTGTTGATCAAGTTGCGAAACTATGGGCGGGCCTTGGAGTTGCTTGGTGTTGTGTTTGAGGGGCAGCCAGATAGGAGGAATCTTCGCCTTCGTCTTGCGCAGGCCAATGAGGGGTTGGGGTTGTTGGCGCGCCGAGCGAAGAAGGAAGCGGAAGCGAAAGTCTACTATGCCAGGGCGAGGGCGTATCTGGACGCGGCGTACTCACGCGCTCAACAAGGCTCAAGGCATCAGATGCGTGCTCAAGATCGTATGAAGTCGATGCGACGAAAGAGTTCCTTGTAAGTGCTTGTGGGTTGATGGGAGTGTCTCGGATGGTGCTGACATTGTTTGTGGATTCTCAGTTACTCTTCTGAAAGTTCTAGCAGGCTGTTGAAGAAGCCCGGTTTGAAGGCATGAGACCGGGCTTCTCGTGCCCTCCGTTCTCAACCTTGTCATCCGGTGGAGGCAGAGGGCGAAGGGCGCCTATGCGGCAGTCAGCCGCGCCATCCGCACCAGGTTGTACGCGGCGCCCACCAGGTAGGCCGACAGCTCCGTCCGCTCCCTTCCCTTGAAGCGCGTCTTGCGGAAGCCGCCCACCGTCTTCATCCAGCCCCAGACTTCTTCGATTCGCTTCCGTATCCGCTGGCTGAGGGCGTATCCGGCGGGCCTCGTCGTTCGCCTGTCGATGGCCGAGCGGCGTCGAGTGTCCGTCGTCTGGGCAATGTGAGGCGTCACTCCCATGCGCCTGCAGTCAGTAGCCGTCCGGCCAATGACGTGCCGGGAGGCTTGATGACAGACGCGGACCGTGCTCGGCGAGCGCCGCGAGGAGTCAGTTGTTCAGGGACTGGGCTGGAGGGGTGACTCGGGCGGGTCGGCGGCATGTCGCCGCTTCCACTCGTGGGGTAGCAGCTCACCGATGCGCGAGTGAGGGTGCGTCTGGACGCGCAGCAGGACATCCGCGAGGTAGTCCTCGGGATTGACCTGGTTGGCCTCACAAGTGGCGACGAGGGCGTAGAGGCCGGCGTATCCGTCCGGCCAACGACGTGCCGTGAGGGATTGCCGACGTAGCGGCGTGCGACGGACGCTGGCGCGCATGGCGAAGCAGGTGGAGAAGCTGGAGTGGGCGCGCGTCGCGGAGGCCTTCGAGGCCAGCGGGCAGGCGCAGCGGGAGTTCGCGGCGGCGCACGGCATGCGACTGAGCACGTTGCAGTCGTGGGTGTACCGGCATCGGCGGAGCGCGCCGTCGCGAGCCGAAGCCGTGCGGCTGTTGCCGGTGCAAGTGGCGAGCGCCTCCGAGGCGCCGGAGTCCGTGCTGGAGGTGGTGGCCGCGAGCGGAGCGCGGGTGCGCTTCGCGGAGCGCGGGTGCGCTTCGCCGTGGGCACCGACGTGGCGTACGTGGCCCGGCTCGTCGCGGCGCTGGGGCGGTAAGCCGTGTTCGCCCTGCCTGCGTCGGTGCGCGTGGTGCTGGCGGTGGAGCCAGTGGACATGCGCAAGTCGATAGATGGCCTCATGGCGCTGGTGCGCGGCGCGTGGGGCGAGGACGTCTACTCGGGGCACCTCTTCGCCTTCGTCTCCAAGCGGGGCGACCGCATCAAGGTGCTGACGTGGAGCCGGGGCGGCTTCGTGCTCCTCTACAAGCGGCTGGAGTCGGGCCGATTCCGGCTGCCGCCGGTGGACGCGGGCGCGCAGGCGGTGACGCTGGACGCCACGCAGTGGGCGATGCTCCTGGATGGCATCGAAATTCGCGTGGCCTGCCGGAGCTTCACTCGTCCGTCGGCTCCAACTCGGAGATGAGTCCGGCCGGAGCAAACGTGACCTTCCAACGCAGAGTCTGATTTTTGCCGTACACAGCGCGATAGGTCCGCGACAGATGGTCCGAGGAGTCCTGGAGGAGGACCAGACGGCTCAGCCGAGGCCATCCGCCGCGTTCGATGGGCAGCCACTCGTTGAAGTCCGCGAGCGCTTCTTTCGCGGCCCCGGTGAAGTGACGGGCTTCCGCCTTGCCTTCGAACAAGGCGGGCAGGAGTTCCTTCAGGACCTGCGTCCGCTCGGGAGCGGCATCGGTGATGCCGGAGTCGGTCAAGAAGGGTGGGGGCGGCAGATAGAAGTTCGCGACGCCATGCGCCAGGGTGGGGGACAGCTTCCGCTGGTTGGTGAGCACCACCACCGCGAGCTTGTCGTCCGGGTAGATGACCGTGTCGGAGAGCGCGGGGCCGCCGCTGTGTCCGACCTCACGGCGTCCCCGGTACTGGCCCACGGTCCAGCCCACCGCGAAGCTGCTGGGCTTACCGTCGTTGAGCTTGGGCTGGGTCCACATGGCGGACCGCAGCTCCGAGTTCAGGATCTTGTCGCTCATCATCGCGGCCGTGAAACGGGACATGTCCATCACGGAGGAGAAAAGGCCACCGGCCGACAGCGTGTAATAGGGATACATGAACCAGTATTGCTGCTGGTGGTCCGTCTTCCATTGATAGGTCGCAGAGCGTTCCATGACGACGTCGCTGGTCATGACGACGTGCTGCTCGGTGAGGGTGGCGTGGTCGAAGCCGCTGTTCGTCATGCCCAAGGGATTGAAGATGCGGTCCCGCAGGAGCTGTTCGTAGGGCGCGCCGCCGACCTTCTCCAGGACATGGGTGAGGAGGACGAAGTCGTCCGATCCGTAGGCATTCTTCTCGCCCGGGGCTGACGCAAGCGGAGCCCCCTTCGCCGCAACGATCCCGGCCGTGACGCTGGCGTTGTCCGCGTCCACCGGGCCCGGCTTCAAGCCAGACGTGTGACTGGCGAGGTGGAGCAGGGTGATGTCCTTCCAGGCGGGAGGACACTCGGCGATGTACTGACAGACGCGGTCCTCCAGCCGGAGCTTTCCCTGGCCCACGAAGTCCATCAGCAGGACCGCCGTGAACATCTTGGTCCCGGAGGCGATCTGGAACGCCGTGCGGGTGCTCGCGGGGGCCTTCCACTCCAGGTTCGCCGTGCCATAGGCCGTGAGCTTGATGACCTTGCCGTCACGGACGACTGCGACTGCGGCACCAGGAATGTGATTGCGATCCATCTCCGCGCGCAGGAATGCATCCACCTTGTCCGGCGCGGCCCAGGCCCACTGCGACCAGCCAAGGAGAAATAACAGGCTCCAGCGTCGAAGAGACATGATCAATTCTCCTTCTGCTCGCTCTGGAGACCCAGGAGCGACTCAGTGAAGGCGAAGAGCTTCGCGTCATCTGGCCGCAGGCTGCTCAGCAGGATGACGGTGCGGCCACTTTCGAGGTCACGCCAGGCGACGGTGCGATAGGCGCCGCAAGTCCCGTCGTTCGTCGCGACTGTCCGGGGAGCCTGGCCCTTGGCCTCGAAGGTCCGGACGCGACCGCCCAGGGCATAGTTGGATTCAGGGCGCTCGATGGTCAGCAGTGCCTTCCTGGAGGCGGGTGACAGGAGCTTTCCCGACAGCACGCCGTGGTTCAGGCGCAGCATGTCGTCCGCGGTGCTGTAGAAGCCGCCAGCGACCACGAGGTAGTTCGGGAGCGTGTACACGCGACGCTCCAACTTGGGCTCCAGCGAGCGGTAGCCCAGGGCCAGGTGCGGAACGTTCCCGGCTTCACCCGCCGCGATACCGCTGTTTGCCATGCGCAAGGGCTTGAACACGAGCCGCTGGGCGAGCTGCGCATAGGGCTGACCGGAGACTCGTTCCAGGATGGCCTGTACGAGGATCCAGTTGGTGATGTTGTAGTCAAAGCGGCTCCCCGGCGTGAACACCAGGTCGCCGCTCGCGTACTTGGTGACGGCTTCCGCCTGGGGCCGTGTCTCACGCTCGATGCTGGGGTCTTTCTTGGCCGCGTCCATCAGTCCATTGGGCAGGCCGCTGCCATGGCTGATCAGGTGGCGCAGGGTGATCTGTTTGCCCGTGTCTGCGCGGTACTCCGGAAGATAGGTGAGGATGGGCTCGTCGAGCGCCAGCTTCCCCTCATCCACTAGCCGCAGGACCACGATGGACGTGAGCCACTTGCTCACCGACCCCACGAAGAAGCGGCTGTTCCGTTGGACCGACTTCTTCGCCTCCGTGTCCATGACCCCGAACGCTTCGACGTACTCCGCACGCCCGCCTTTCCCGGTCAGGACGACGCCATTGAAGTGCGAGTCCGCTACGAATCGATGGATCTGCTCCTGGAGCGGGTCTTCCGCACGCGCAGGAAGTGCGAAGCCGAGGCTGACCGTCAGTCCCAGGCAGGTCAGCTTGAAGTGGTTCATGGACAAGAGGCGCCTCGATGGATGGGGGGCAGTCGAATCCCGCGTACGTCGGGAGTCGATGCCGATTTCATGAAATCGCCTTTCCCTCTGAGGAAACAAGCGATCCAAGGACTTGCTTTGAGCCCCACGGCCTACAGTTGCGTCCTCAGCGCCCGCCGATCTTCGGGAAGCGCTCGTAGGCTTTCAGGAGCGCTTCCAGATGCGCGGGCTTATCGAGATCGAGTGGCGCGTCTGTGAGGCTTACTATCCATCCATCCGTCGCTGTGCGTCGTGTCCGCGAGAGCAGGTCCGCGTCGCGCGAAGGATCGGGAAATCCGATCGCTCTCGCAGACTCCGCCGACCAATAGTTCAGCCATCCCAGGCGGTGTGGAATTTCAGGCGAGGAGATGTCCCAGGCGCATTTGAGGGCTGGGAGTCCTTTCGGTGGGGAAGGGGGACCGGCCATTGTCGGGGCCGTCTGCTCCGCGATTTCGACCGCTGCCTTGAATGGCGTGGCATGACCCCAGATTGCTCGCGCTCCGACCGCGATGGCTTCCAGCGCATTCGCTGCGTCAATGGGGCTGAAAGCCTCCATCCGGAAATCAGCGTGGACCTCGAAGTGCGGTGGACCCTCCGAAGAAAGTCCGTTCGGGTTCTCCCAGCCTGAAATGGTGACGAGGTTGTTGTCATCGTCATTGCACAGGAAGGGGAGTTTGCCGCTCAGACCGTTTGCAACAACCCACCCGTCGCGGTTGGACAACGGGATGAGGTCCTCTGTCGCTGAAGAGGTCCACTTCAGGTGCAGACCGGGAAGTGCTTGCTCCAGCCTATGGATGATGGTGAGTGCGCGGCCGTCGTTGCCCTGGGAACCAGGTGCATATGCAATCACTGCCAGTTCGATAGGGTTGGAGGGCATTCAGCACCAATCCATGATGACAACGTGGAGGGATGGATCCGCGAGCTTCAATTCGCTCCGATGCGCTTCGCTGCGCACTCCAACAACGAAGTCGTAGCCACACTCTCTGGCGAGCCTGGCTTCGCGTTGCAGTTCGGTCAGTTTCATGGAGACGAAGAATCGTCGGGAGCGGGGGGAGTGCTTCTCGAAGTCGTCGGTCTTGACCTCCCACAGCGTTCGACGGGACAGGACCAGGGCGTCGTAGTGCTTGCCATTGATGAGCACGTTGAAGCCGGGAAAGCTGTTGCCGAGAATCTTGTCGGCGCATTCATTGTGCGGATCGTTCCCGCCCCGGGGTGGCCCCAAGACGGGTCTGCACTCTGGCCTGCGATCCCGCTCGAACGGGTCCTTCGGCGATGGCGGAAACAAGTCCTGACCTGAAGGCTGGGGGCTGGGGTTTCGGTTCCTTGATGCTTCCCGCTCGGCGGCTTCACTCCTCTGCATGGGGATGGGGTGTTCGGCCGCTTCAGGCCAATCCGACTCATCCATCGCTTCCTTGATGGCGACCGCCACCACCACCACTCCGATGACGATGACCGCGCCAACAATGACCTCCGGAGCGGCCAGCACGCAGAGCCCGATTCCCAGCGTGGCGGCTTCAGCAGAGGCGACCGTGCATCTTCCTGCGCGATCAGTGAACCGGACACGATCCTGGTCGAGGACGTGAAAGCACCGTTCCGCCAGGACAGGCCAAG
Organism: Corallococcus sp. AS-1-6; assembly: GCF_020037015.1. Classification (GTDB taxonomy): domain Bacteria; phylum Myxococcota; class Myxococcia; order Myxococcales; family Myxococcaceae; genus Corallococcus. The sequence continues at coordinate 55,922 of NZ_JAIQDE010000033.1, forward strand.
GCTCGGTCGACTCCCGGACGACGCACCGTCCTTCATCCGTCCACGGCAGGTTCGCTGCTCGCTGGAGGTTGGTGCGCCTGGGAGAGCGGCTTTCACGCGCTGCTGGTGCCGCGCATGCCGTCAGGAACAACAGAAGCGTGGCGAGGGCTCCAAGTTTCAAGGTCACAGCCTCTCAGTGGGCACACGCTTCTGACTGGAAGCAGGGCCGGAGTAGACCTGATCCGGCCCTGCCTGATTCGCGACCGTGATTACGCCGTCGCCGACCGCACCGCCTCACGGATCGCCCCGGACTCCACGAGCGCCGTGACCGCGGAGATGTCGTGATGCAGCTCGCGGTCCCGGTCCATGTGCGGAACCTTGCTGCGCACCAGCTCATACGCTGCCAGGACGCCCTTGCCGGGCTTTACCGGCTGACGGAAGTCCAGCGCCTGCGCCGCGACCAGCAGCTCGATCGCCAGACACGAACGCGCGAACTCCGACACCTGCCGCCCCTTCAACGCCGCAGTCATGCCCATGGACACGTGGTCCTCGCGGCCCGCGGAGGAGGGGATGGAGTCCACGGAGGCCGGGTGGCTCAGGATTCGCGACTCGGCCACCAGGGCCGCCGCCGTCACCTGGGCGATCATGAACCCGCTGTTCAACCCACTGTTCTTCGCCAGGAACGCGGGCAGACCCGACAGGCTCGGGTTCACCATCTGTTCCACCCGCCGCTCACTGATCGAAGACAACTGCGTCAGCGCCATGGCCACCACGTCCATCGCCAGCGAGATGGGCTGACCGTGGAAGTTGCCTCCGGAGATGATGTTGCCCGTGTCCGGGAACACCAGCGGGTTGTCCGTCCCGCTGTTCACCTCCACCTCCAGGATGCGCCGCGCGAAGGCCAGTCCCTCTCTCGCGGAACCATGCACCTGCGGGATGCACCGCAGGCTGTACGGGTCCTGCACCTTGCTGCAGTTGACGTGCGTCTCCACCAGCTCGCTGCCCTTCAGGATCCGGCGCAGGTGCTCCGCCACCGCCTTCTGGCCCGCGTGCGGGCGCACCGCGTGGATCTCCGGCAGGAACGGCTTGTGGCTGCCCAGCAGGCCCTCCACCGTCATCGCTCCCGCGATGTCCGCCACGTCCGCCAGCATCTCCGCCCGGAGCTGCGTCAGCGTCCCTACCGCGCACATCGCCTGCGTGCCGTTGATCAGCGTCAGGCCTTCCTTCGCCTCCAGCACCACCGGCTTCAGGCCCGCCTTCTCCAGCGCCTGCTTCGACGGCATCCGCACGCCCTCGAAGAACGCCTCGCCCTCGCCAATCAGCACCAGCGCCAGGTGCGCCAGCGGGGCCAGGTCTCCGGACGCGCCCACGCTTCCCCGCTCGGGGACCACCGGGACCACGTCCTTGTTCAACATGTCGATGGCCAGCCCCAGCGTCTCCATCCGGATGCCGCTGAAGCCCTTCGCCAGCACGTTGGCCCTCAAGAGCAGGAGCACGCGCGCTTCCGGCAGGGGCAGCGGATTTCCCACGCCACAGGCGTGCGACAGGATGAGGTTCCGCTGCAGGTCCCGCAGGTCCTTCCGGTCGATCCGCACCTCCGCCAGCGTGCCGAAGCCCGTGTTGATGCCGTAGGACGGCGTGTCTCCGGCGGCCACCCGGTCCACCAACGCCCGGGAGGCCTGCACCCGCTTCGCGGCTTCGGGGGCGAGCTCCACCGTGACTTCGTGGCGGGAGACCTGGAGGATCTCCTCCAGCTTCAGGGTGTCACCATCGATGAGGAGGCGGGGGCGGGACATGTTCTGGCTACTCCGGGAATGCGGCTTGGAATCGTTGGGCCACGAACGCTAGCGGATTCGCGGCAGGCAGGTTGAGGGCCCTTTACACCCAGGCCCCGGCGCCCATATAGCCTGCGCGCGTCCGTGCAGGGAGGTCGCAAGCCCCGTGGCCCTCATCGTCCAGAAGTACGGCGGTACCTCGGTGGGTGACACCGAGCGCATGAAGAACGTCGCGCGCCGCTGCCTCGCCGCCCAGAAAGCCGGCCATGACGTCGTGGTGGTCGTCTCCGCCATGTCCGGTGAGACCAACCGCCTGCTCAAGCTCGTGGCGCAGATCACCGACCGGCCCGACGAGCGCGAACAGGACGTCGTCGTCGCCACCGGTGAGCAGGTGTCCATCGGGCTCGTCGCCATGGCCATCCAGGCGCAGGGCGGGAAGGCCGTGAGCTTCCTCGGCCACCAGGTGCGCATCGTCACCGACAGCACCTTCTCCAAGGCGCGCATCAAGAGCATCGACGCGGAGCCCATCCGCGCCGCGCTGAAGCAGGGGAAGATCGTCGTCGTCGCCGGCTTCCAGGGCGTGGACGAGACGGGCAGCGTCACCACGCTCGGCCGCGGCGGGTCCGACACGACGGGCGTCGCGCTGGCCGCGGCGCTCAAGGCCGATGCGTGTGAAATCTATACGGACGTCGACGGCGTCTACACCACCGACCCCAACGTGTGCCCGGCCGCGAAGAAGCTGGACCGCATCACCTACGAGGAGATGCTGGAGCTGGCCAGCCTGGGCGCCAAGGTGCTGCAGATCCGCTCGGTTGAATTCGCCATGAAGTACAAGGTGCCCCTGTGGGTGAAGTCTTCCTTCACCGAGGATCCGGGCACGCTCGTCTGCGAGGAGGACGCATCCATGGAGGACGTGCTGGTTCGAGGGGTCGCCTACGACCGGAACGAGGCGAAGATCACCGTGGTGGGCGTGCCGGATCAGCCGGGCGCCGCGGCGAAGCTCTTCGGGGCGCTCGACGCGAAGCACATCGTGGTGGACCTCATCGTGCAGAACCTGTCCCGCGACGGGCGCACCGACGTCACCTTCACCGTCGCCAAGTCGGACTTCGCCAAGGCCCACGAGGTCGTCAGGCAGGCCGCGCAGGACGTGGGCGCCACCGGCGTCGAGGTGGATGACGCCATCGCCAAGGTGTCCATCGTCGGCGTGGGCATGCGCAACCACTCGGGCGTGGCGGCGCGGATGTTCCAGACGCTCTCCCAGGAGGGCATCAACATCCAGCTCATCTCCACGTCGGAGATCAAGACCTCCTGCGTGATCCACACGAAGTACACGGAGCTGGCGGTGCGCGCGCTGCACACGGCCTTCGGGCTGGACGCGCCGCCCCCCGTGACGGCCAACCCCACCGTGTCGGAGGTGGACGCGCTCAAGGGGCAGAAGGCCTGAAGCGGTTCGGGCGCACGTCCGCGCTCGCGGCGCTGTCCCTGGGGCTGCTCGCCCTGGGCTTCACCGCCCGGGCGCGGTGGCCGCAGTCGCGGCCCTCGCTCGACTGCCCGCCGGAGGCCGTGCGGCTGGACGCGGCGGGGCTGGCCACCTGTGGCCCGGGGACGGTGCCCACGGGGGCCCAGGCGCTCGCGCTGGGGCTCAAGCTGGACCTCAACGCGGCCTCCGAGTCCGAGCTGGCCCTGGTGCCCGGTGTGGGCCGTGACCTCGCCAGGAAGCTGGTGTCCGCCCGCGAGGAGCAGGGCCGGTTCACGAGCTGGGAGGACGTGGACGCGGTGCCCGGCGTGGGTGCTGCCAAGTTGCAGACCCTCCGGGCAGCCACGGTGCTGGACGCGGCGCCGGCTCCTGGGGGCGTGTGGTAAGCACGGCCGGTGCAGATCGCCTGCCCGCAATGCTCGATGCAGTACGTGCTGGATGCCCGACTCCTGCCGCCTGGAGGCGCGTCGGTGCAGTGCACCCGGTGTGGCCACGTGTTCATGGCTTCGCCCGCTGGCGTCATGGCTCCCGCGCCGAAGATTCCTCCGGCGGGTGGGGGAGACCGGTCGGGTGCGCAGTCGTCCACGCAGATCTTCGGCGGTGAGGGCGCTGCCAACCTGAAGGCCACGAACCTGTTCGCGGGTTCGACCACGGCCTCCGGGTCCTTCGTTCCGCAGCCGACTCCGCCTTCGGGCGCGCTCTCTGCGTCCGGCGTGATTCCGCCGCCCCCGTCCATTGCTCCGGTCGCGGCGCCGCCCCCCGGGGCGTCCGGTGCGCAGGCTCCGGCGGAGCTGGGCAAGACGCGGGCCTTCGGGGCGGTGGGGGCCGCGGCGGAGGCTCCTCCCCCGGCGACGCCGCCGGGGCAGGGTGCGGCTCCTGGCGCGACGACGCGCGCGTTCGGCGCAGTCTCCGCTTCGTCCTCGGGTTCGTTCCGTCTCTCGGAGCCCGGTGCTTCATCGCGTGGTCCGGAGGGTGTGGGCGCGACGCGTGCGTTCGGCGCCGTGACGGGCCCCGCGCCTTCGGGGGCCGCTGACGCGGGCATTGGATCGACCCGTGCGTTCGGTGCGGTGCCGGGTGCTACGCCCTCCGGTGCCGCCGATGCGGGCATTGGCTCCACCCGTGCGTTCGGCGCGGTGCCGGGTCCGTCGGGAACACCGGTGACCGAGGCGATTGGCTCCACCCGTGCGTTCGGCGCGGTAACGGACCCAGCGGGTTCGCAGGTGGCCGAGGCGATTGGTTCCACCCGTGCGTTTGGCGCGGTAACGGACCCAGCGGGTTCACCGGCGGCCGAGGCGATTGGTTCCACCCGTGCGTTCGGTGCGGTGCCGGGCTCCCCGGCTTCCGGTTCGCCCGGAGCCGGAGGATCGACGCACGCTCCCGGTGCGGTGTCGCTCCCTTCGGAATCCTCCGCTCCCCGCGCTGCCCCCCGGTCCTTCGAGGACATCTCGCCCTCGGGCGACCCCACGGATGCGCCATGGTCCGCTAGCGGCTCGCGCTCCAAGCTCGTTCCGGAGGGCCACGGCGATGCGCCCTGGGCGACCTCCGCTCCGACCGCGACCGTCTCCCTGCCCGACGACGACGCGCCCTTCGCGCGCACCGAGCCCTCCAGGCCCGCGGCTTCGTCCTCCGGCGCGTCGGTGCTCGGGGGCGGCCTGGACCGGCCTCTTCCTTCCCGGAAGCCCTCCAGCGAGCTGCCTCCGGAGCTGCTCGGGGCCTCCTCCCGCGCCGGCTCCATCGTCATCGAGGACGGCAACCGGGGCGCCTCCTCGCTGAGCCGGGTGCTCCTCGGGCTCATGGTTCTCGCGGGCATCCTGCTGGCTGGCTACCTGGCGTATCCCGTCTTCCGCGACCGCAACGCGGCCATGCCCGAGCAGGCCGTGACGGAGAAGGAGCGCGCCGTCAGCTCGCTGCGCGGTGACGACGCCCCCGCGCGAGACCAGGCCATCCAGAGCCTCAAGGCCCTGGCCACCGCCCATCCGAAGTACTCCGAGGTCCAGGCCGAGCTGGCCGTGGCCTACACCCTCCAGGTGTCCGACCTGCACGCCGAGTTCGACCGGCTGAACAGCCAGTCGGCCGCGATCAAACGGCAGATCGACGAGGTCACCACCGCGAAGGCGTCACCGGGCTGGATGAGCCAGGCCAACGCGCTCCACGACGACCTGCGCGCGACCGAGCGCGAGATGCAGCCGCTGCGCACCGACATCGCCGAGCGGCGCAAGGGCCTGGACGCGCTGATGGAGACCCTGCGGGCCGCTCCGGACGTGGAGCCCGCCGCCTCCGTCGCCGCGCGCCTCAAGGCCCAGGCCCTCTACGCCGCGGTGACGGGCGCCCCCAACGCCCTGGCCCTCGCGGAGCGCCTGCGCCAGGTGGAGCCCCAGCCGACCTGGAGCGTCCTCGCCCGCGCCGAATACGCCCTCAGCGCCGGTTCACCCGCCGCCACCCTCAACGCCGTCTCCGAGGAACTGGGAGCTTTGCGCGCGCAGGACCGCTACCTCTTCCGCGCCTTCGTCCTGGGCGCCCGGCTGGCCCTGCGCCAGGGCGACCCGGACACGGCCCGGAAGCTGCTCGACGAGGTGGTGGCGCTCAACCCCAAGCACGACCTGGCCAGGCGTATGCTCGCTCAGACCGCAGCCGGAGAGCGCTCGCCCTGAAACGTTGACCGGATCACCTCCATCTCACCCTGGAGAAACTCCAGTCGTTCCGGGGGCTCGCTGGCTCCCTCGCCCTGAGGTGCCTCTAGACGCTCGGGCATGCACCTTGCTTTGTGCCCAGGTGTCGAGGACTCGGGGTTCGGAGGGTGGGTCGATGGCGGAGGTCTTCTTCTGGTGCGCGGCGCTGGCGCTCGTGCACACTTATTTTCTCTATCCCTTGAGCCTGTTCGCCTTGGAGGGCGCGGCCCAGGTCTTCCAGAACGTGCGGAAGATGCGCTCGGGGCAGGCCGCCAGCACGGGCATGAAGGGCGGACCGCTGCCCTCGGTAAGTCTGGTGGTGGCCGCCTACAACGAGGCGGATTGCATCGAGTCGAAGCTGAAGAACAGCCTGGCGCTGGACTACCCGGCGGACCGCTTCGAGGTCGTCATCGGCTCGGACGGCTCCACGGACGGCACGGACGGGCTCGTGCAGAAGTGCACGGATCCGCGCGTGCGCCTGTCGCCCGCGCCCCGCGCCGGCAAGACGACGGTGCTCAACCGCTGCATCCCGTCCGCGCACGGCGACATCGTGCTGCTGTCGGACGCGAACACGATGATCGACGCGGACGCGGTGCGGAAGATCGTCCGCCACTTCGAGGACCCGGAGGTCGGCGCCGTGTGCGGCAAGCTGCGCCTCTACAACCCCACGAAGCAGGACTACGAGGAGAGCGCGTACTGGAGCTACGAGTCCCTCATCAAGCTGTACGAGGGCCGGCGCGGCGCGGTGGTGGGTGCCAACGGCGGCCTCTACGCCATCCGGCGCTCGCTCTTCACCCACCTGCCGCCGTCCACCATCGTGGATGACTTCGTGATTCCGCTGCGCATCCTGGAGAGCGGCTACAAGGTCGTCTACGAGGAGGGCGCCGTCGCTCACGAGGAGACGACGGAGGACTACGGCAAGGAGTTCGGCCGGCGCGCCCGCATCGCGGCGGGCAACTTCCAGAGCCTGCGTCTGGTGCCCGGGCTGCTGCTGCCCACCGCGGGCTTCGCCGCGTTCGCCTTCTGGTCGCACAAGCTCCTGCGCTGGTGCGCACCCGCGCTGATGGCGCTGGCGCTCGTCGCCAACCTGTTCCTGCTGGACAGCGTGTTCTACCGCGTCACGCTGGGCGCGCAGTTGGGCTTCTACGCCCTGGCGTACCTGGGCCGCTCCGGCGTCTTCAAGAGCGGCGCGGCGAAGAAGGCCACGTCCATCGCGTACTACTTCGTGACCATGAACGCGGCCATCGCCGTGGGCTTCTGGCGCTTCCTGCGCAACTCGCAGCGCGCCGCGTGGGACCGCACCGCCCGCGTGCCGACCTCCACGTCGACCTGACCTTCAACGGACTTGGCGGTCCAGGCCCGCCGGTTCCCCGCGGCGCTCCGGCTGGTTCCGGAAGCGCACGGCTGGAATCGGCGGGCTTTCCTTTTCCAGCTTCAGCGGGCCGCCACGGCCATGGGCTTCGTGGCGCCCGAGGGCAGCACGCTGCCGAACGCGGCGAAGAGCTGTCCGGTGAGCACGTGCGGCTGACCGGGGGCGGGGCTTCGCAGCATGTCGTTGAGGATCTCGCCCGTCTTCGGATCGCGGGCCATGTGGGGGCGCGCCAGGTTCATCCGGTAGCGCACCACGCCGCGCTTCACCCGGTGGATGACGGTGACCGTGCCGTCCGCGTCCACCCCGTCCACCAGGCCCACGTGGGTGAGGCCGTCGTTGCGCCGGCCGTCGCGGTTCTGATCATACGTCTCGCGGAAGAACACCAGGTCGCCCGGCGCGGGGCGCCCGCTCGTGTACACGCGGCCATTCGCCTGGGCGTAGCGGTACATCGCGGTGACGCCGTTGTCCCCGGGCTTGAGGGCCCCCCGGAACTTCACGCCCGCCTGGGCGTACGTGGCCTCGATGAGCGCCGTGCAGTCCGCCGGGTAGCGCTTGCCGTTCACCTGCACCGACGACTGCCCCACCAGCCCGCGCGCCGTGGCCAGCACGCGCTCGCGGGGATTGGACGTGGGGGCGGGGCTCGGAGGCGTCTGCTTCGCGGGCGTGACGCGCGGCCGGGCCTTGGCCGGGGCCTTCGCCACCGCCGGGGCCTTGCTCGGGGCAGGGGCCTTCGCGGGACGCTCGGCGGGGGCGCTCGGACGGACCGCCACCTCCTCGGACAGCGCGGCGCGCGGGAAGGCCGGCGGGGAGGCGGAGCGGTAGCGCACGGCTTCCGACGCCACCCAGGCCCCCGTGGGGGAGCCCGTCGCACAGCCCGTCGTCATCGCCAGCATCGCCATCCATGCGCCCAGCTTCATGGCCACCTCGTCCTGTAGCGTCCTGGGACAGAGGCTCCCTCCGCTGGTGCGTGTAGGCAAGAAAACCACCCAGGCAACCGGGCGGAGCGGCTCGGGTTTTCGACGGGGGGCGGGTGGGGTATTGCTGGAGGGGATGCCCACCTTCCGCCGCGCCCTCGCCCTCGTGCTCCTGGCCACCGGTTGCTCGCACATGTCCTTCGAGAAGGCCAGCGAGCTGGACACCGTGCAGGCCTACCAGGACTTCCTGCGCGAGAACCCGGAGGACCCCGAGGCCACGACGGCCCAGGGGCGCATCGAGGGGCTGGAGTTCGACGAGGCGAAGCGGCTGCACTCGGTCATCGCCTACAAGCGCTTCCTGGAGACGTACCCGGACGCGCCGCAGCGGCAGCGGGCGCAGTCGCTGCTGGAGGGCCTGCGCTTCAATGCGGCGAAGGAAGCGGACACGGAGGCCGGGTGGCGGCAGTTCCTCGCCGAGCACCCCGACGGCTCCCACCGCGACGAGGCGCGCGCGAAGCTCCAGGCGGCCCAGGAGCGCGACGTCCAGACGACCACCGACCTCAAGCGCGTGTCCCAGCTCCTCCAGGGCGAGGCCGCCGGCGCGCGCCGCGAGGAGCTGGAGCGCAAGCTGGACGACGAGTCCTTCGCCCAGGCCCGGGACGCCGGGAAGCTCTTCGCCTACCTGCGCGACTTCCCCGCGGGCGCGCACCGCGAGGAGGTCCGCGTCAAGCTGCTGGAGCTGGAGGTGGAGGGGCTGCTCGTCTCCGGGCTGGTGGACGAGGCCGAGGCGAAGGTGAAGGTCCACCCGCTGGGGCCGAAGCTGACGGGCTTCCCCGCGCGCCTGGCCCGCGCCCGCGAGGAGCAGGGCGCCCTCTCCCGCACCGAGCCCGCCGCCCGCGCGATGCAGGTGGGCCACTACCTGCGCGACCTGGAGGACCTGAAGCGCGCGCTGGTGGCGCCGGATCCGCTGGACCGCTGGCAGGCGGCGGAGGAGCTGGGTCAGCACGTCTCCGTGCGCGCGGTGGATCCGCTGCTGGAGGCGCTGCGCACGGCGCGCAACCCGCTGATCCGCCAGAACGCGCTGACGTCGCTGCGCACCGTGCTCTCCGCGCTGCCCGCCCCCGTGGCCGGCTATGAGGTCGCCGTGCGGCTGGAGTCCCTGCGCGAGCGCGCCAGCAGCCCGGAGCTCTACATCACCGTGGCGGCGCTCCTGGACCTGAGCGGCCAGTTGGAGCAGGCCGCCAGCCAGTACCAGCGCGTCTATGAGTCCGGCGGCACGGACCCCGTGGTGCTCTGGCGCTGGGTGCAACTGCGCGAGCAGCGCCGCCAGGCGTTCTCCGCGGCGGTGGCGGCCCGGCAGCTCGCGGTGTGGGCCCAGACGACCGCGCGCGAGGAGACCGTGTCCGCGGAGGGTGGGGTGCCCCTGGCGTCGGCGCGTCAGCTCTGCGCGGCGGTGGTGGACGCGCGCTTCGCGGCCCAGGCCATCGCCCGGGTCCGCAAGGAGAAGACGGAGTTCCCCGAGGACCTGGACACCTTCGAGCGCACCGCCCAGGACGCCGTGCGGCTGGCCGAGGCGAAGCTCGCGGACGCGGAGCTGCTCCTGCGCCAGCAGCACCCCGGCGTGCGCACCTGCGCGGATCAACAGGTCGCCGAGCGCCTGTCGCAGGGCGTGAAGGAGCGCACCCAGGCGCTCCAGCAGGCCTCCAGCGCGAAGCTGCCCAGGCCCGTGGGCACGCTGCTGTTGGAGCTGGCCCGCGAGCGGGATCCCTCCCCCGAGGTCCGCGCCGCGGCGGCCTCCCGGTTGGCTGGATCCACCCCTCCCTGAGACGGACTGGCGGACCCTTCGGCGGCGGTTAGAGTCCCCACCCCCCATGGCCGCCCCCCAGCCGCTGAGCCCCGCCGTCCCCGCCGGAGCGCCCTCGCGCCGTCTGGACCTGGAGGGCGCGCTCAACGACGAGCAGCGCGCGGCCGTGGAGGCGGGGGAGGGGCCCGTGCTCGTGATCGCCGGGGCGGGCTCCGGCAAGACGCGCACGCTCACGTACCGCGTGGCGCGCATGCTGGAGCGGGGCGTCCCGCCGTCGTCGCTGCTCCTGCTCACGTTCACCAACAAGGCCGCGCGCGAGATGATCCGCCGCGTGGAGGCGCTGGCCGGCGGCTTCGCGGACGTGGGCAGCCTGCTGGGCGGCACCTTCCACCACGCGGCGCACGTGCTCCTGCGCCAGCACGCGGGGGCGCTGGGGTTCTCCACCGGCTTCACGGTGCTGGACCGCGAGGACGCGCGCGACCTGATGGCCACGTGCCTGGCGGAGCGCAAGCTGAGGAGCGACAAGCGCTTCCCGCGTCCGGACGCGCTGCTGGACCTGGTCTCCCTGGCCACCAATCTCCAGCAGCCCGTGTCGCAGGTGCTGGTGGAGCGGCGCAGGGAGCTGCTCCCCGTGGCCCCGGAGGTGTTCGCCACCGCGCGCCGCTTCCAGCAGCGCAAGGCGCAGTTGCACCTGATGGACTACGACGACCTGCTCGCGCACCTGAAGCGGCTGCTGGAGGACCACCCGTCCGTCCGCGCGGAGCTCACCGGGCGCTTCCAGGGCGTGCTCGTGGACGAGTACCAGGATACGAACCGCCTCCAGGGCGACCTCGTGGACCTGCTCGTGGGCGAGCGGCGCAACCTCACCGTCGTGGGCGACGACTGCCAGTCCATCTACAGCTTCCGGGGCGCGGAGTTCAGCCACATCATCGACTTCCCCCAGCGCTACCCCGGCTGCGGCATCTACCCGCTCACGCGCAACTACCGCTCCACGCCCCAGGTGCTGCGGCTGGCCAACGCCGTCATCGCGCGCAACACCCGCCAGTTCCCCAAGGCGCTCGTGTCCGACGGCGCGCCCGGCCCCGTGCCCCAGGTGGTCCCCACCCGCGACGTGAAGGCCCAGGCCGCCTTCGTCGCCGAGCGCGTCCTGGAGCTGCGCGCCCGGGGGGAGCGCCTGGAGTCCATGGCGGTGCTCTACCGCGCCCACCTGCACTCCCTGGAGCTGCAGTTGGAGCTGACGCGCCACGGAGTCGCGTTCCGCGTGCGCTCCGGGGTGCGCTTCTTCGAGCAGGCCCACGTCAAGGACGCGCTCGCCCACCTGCGCTGGGCGCACCAGCGGACCGACGAGCTGGCCTTCAAGCGGCTCGCGCGGAGGCTCCCCGGCGTGGGCACCGCCAGCACCGAGCACCTGTGGACCGCCCTGTCCGCGCTGCCCCCGGAGCTGTCCCTCGCGGACGCGCTGGCCCACCCGGACGTCCAGGTCCACGTGCCGAAGAAGGCGCAGGCCGGCTTCCAGCGCTTCCAGGCCCTGATGACCACCCTGTCCTCCGGCGAGCCCCGGAGCCCGGGCGCGCTGCTCGCGGAGGTGCTGGCGGCGCGCGAGCCCCCGGCCACCGGGGACGGGGCGGACCGGCGCGCGGAGGACCTGCGCCAGCTCCAGGAGTTCGCCGGCCGCTTCGAGGACGTGCCCCGCTTCCTGTCCGCCATCGCCCTGGTCTCCGAGTTCTCCGCCCGCGCCGCCCTGGAGGGGGAGGGCGAGGCCCCGGACGACGTGCTCACCCTCACCACGGTCCACCAGGCCAAGGGCCTGGAGTGGCGGACCGTCTTCGTGCTGGGCCTCACCGACGGGCGCTTCCCCCTGTCCGTCGCCACGCGCGACCCGGAGGCCGAGGAGGAGGAGCGCCGCCTCTTCTATGTCGCCGTCACCCGGGCCCGGGAGGCGCTGTGGCTCGTGTACCCCCACACGTCACTGCCCCGGGAGGACGGACGGCTCCTGCTCACCCCGTCGCGCTTCCTGGCCGAGCTTCTGGTGGGGCCTGACGCGGTGTGTGAGACGCACCCGCCCCCGGAGCCCGACGGGCCGATCCGCCTGCGCGAGCTGGGGCCGGATCCGGACCGGGAGCTGTAGGCCGGGACGGGAATCAGCCCCCCTGGTGGGCAGGCTGGCCAGAACTACAGTCAGGGAGGAAGCGTCCGCCTAGAAACGCGCACGCGACGGCTCGACGTGCTAGAGAGTGAGGACGGGCGCGGCCTCCCCCTGAGCTGCGCACGTTGACCTTCATGGCGGACAGACCTCGCATCGTCGGGATTGACCTGGGCACCACCAACACCCTGGTGGCGTCCGTGCGCAACCGCATCCCGAAGATCGTCCCCACGGATCGCGGCAACCTCATCCTGCCCTCCGTGGTCGCGCTGTCCGCCAAGAACGACCTGCTGGTCGGCGGCGTCGCCAAGGACCAGATGGTGACGAACCCCAAGAACACGCTCTGGGGCACCAAGCGGCTCATCGGCCGCAAGTACCACTCGAAGGCGGTGGAGGACCTCAAGGGGTACTTCCCCTACGACATCGTCGAGGACGCCAACGGGGACGCCGCCGTCACCCTGGGCGGCAAGCTCTACACGCTGCCGCAGATCTCCAGCTTCGTGCTGTCGCAGTTGAAGACGATCGCGGAGCAGTTCCTGGGCGGCCCCATCGACGCGGCCGTCATCTCCGTCCCCGCCTACTACAACGACAACCAGCGCAACGCCGTCAAGGAGGCCGGGCGGCTGGCCGGCTTCGACGTCAAGCGCATCGTCAACGAGCCCACCGCCGCGGCGCTGGCCTACGGCTTCAACCGGGGCCTGGATCAGAAGGTCCTCGTCTATGACCTGGGCGGCGGCACCTTCGACGTCAGCGTGCTGCACCTGGCCGGCAACGTCTTCGAGGTGCTGGCCACGGGCGGCGACTCCTTCCTGGGCGGCGCGGACTTCGACAACCGCATCATGGAGTACGTGCTGGAGCGCTTCCGCGACGAGACCAAGGTCGACCTGACCGAGAGCCCCATCGCCCTCCAGCGCATCAAGAACGCCGCCGAGGCCGCGAAGATCGACCTGACGCTGATCCCCAACGTCGTCATCGACCTGCCCTACATCGAGGAGCGCAAGGGCAAGCCGCTGGATCTGCGCATCCCGCTGACCCGCGACTACCTCAACAACCTCACCGGCGACCTGGTGGACCGCACCTTCGACATCTGCGACCGCGTGCTCGCGGAGAAGGGCATCAGCCGCTCGGAGATCGACGAGATCATCCTGGTGGGCGGCCAGAGCCGCATGCCGCTGGTGCAGCAGAAGATCCAGGCCCACTTCGGCAAGGCCCCGCGCAAGGGCGTGCACCCGGACGAGTGCGTGGCCCTGGGCGCCGCGCTGCTGGGCGACTCGCTGGGCAGCATCGACGCGGTGACGCTGCTGGACGCGCTGTCCATGCCCATCGGCTACGCGCTGCCCAACGGCCGCGTGAAGCGCATCATCGAGAAGAACTCGCTGATCCCCATGGTGAAGAGCTTCCGCCTGCCGCCTCCGGCGCAGCAGGGGGCGCAGTTCATCGAGCTGGACATCTACCAGGGTGACAGCGACCTGATGGTGGACAACGAGTACCTGGGCACCGTCCGCGTGCCGGCCGCCGCGGCGGGCCGGAAGATCGACTTCCGCCTCACCGAGGAGTGTCTCCTCCAGGTGCAGGTGGAGGACGCGAGCGGCATGTCGCGCAAGGTGGATCTGGCCACCCGCGACACGCCCGAGCAGTTGAAGAAGGCCCTGCAGGAAGTCGCCTCGCGCAACACGCAGGCTGCTCCGTCGAGCAGCAGCGGGCCGAGCGACGACCGCGGCCTCTTCTCCAGCATCAAGAGCATCTTCCGTAGGGGGTAGGGAGGCGCGATGCCGAAGTTTCCGTCGAAGGAATGGCTGGACGAGGCCGTCCGGCTCACCAATGCAGACCCGGAGTGCGCCATCGCCGGCAAGGGCTGGAAGGGCGACTTCGGGGCCATCATCGAGGCGGAGCAGGGCAAGCTGGACAAGCCCTTCGTCGTCCACGTGGAGCCCGGGGACCGCGACATCAAGCGGGCCCGCGTGCTGGCGGATCCGGACGACCTGGAGGAGCTGGAGCCGGTGTACCTGGCCCGCGCCCCGTACTCCGTCTGGAAGCAGCTCCTGCTGGGCACGCTGGACCCGGTGGAGGCGGTGCTCAAGCGCCGCATCTCCATGCGCGGGGACCTGCAGCCGCTCATCGAGCGCATGCGCTACAAGGGCATCGCCGACCGCGTCTTCGCCGCGCTGAAGACCGAGTTCCCCGACGGCCCCTGAGGGGCCAGAGGACCGCCACCATGGGCATCCGGGACGACTTGAAGAAGCAGGCGCTGGGGCTCTCCAGCATGGCCATGGAGAAGCTCATGGCCGACGAGAAGCGCGCCCTGGCCGTGGCCCAGGCCATTGGCCGCGTCCAGCGCGGGAAGCAGGCCCTGGACCGCGGACAGGAAGAGGTCATGAAGGCCCTGCACTTCGCGCCGAAGGGGGACTTCAAGGCCGTGGGGAAGCAGCTCGCGGGCCTCAAGCGCCGCCTGCGCGAGCTGGACGAAAAGCTGGAGGCGCTCGCGGAAGAGTCCTCGTAGAAAAGGCGTTGACACCCACGGCGGCGAATGGCATTTACCGCCGCGTTCGTTGCGCAGCGGTCGCGCGGCGGGCGGCGGAAGACAGCAGGGCGCGTAGCTCAGCGGTAGAGCACTGCCTTCACACGGCAGGGGTCGCAGGTTCGAAACCTGCCGCGCCCACTCAAGAAAGGCCGTGAGTCCCCAGGGGCTCACGGCCTTTCGCTTTTCCAGCTCCCGACACGCCGTTGCTCGCCGGGCGGAGACGCCCGTTGGCTGCCGCACGCGGCCGGGCCGCAGTGTCGGGTTCCGGCGCAATCGGCGGGGGCGGGGCGTGGCCGGCGATCCACGGACTGTGCGACCTTCACGGCCGTGCCCAGGACATTGCGATTCACGTGGGATCAGCAGGGACGGGCGGTCGTGAGTGGCCTGCCGCCCGACGACGTGCTGGCGGACTACCTCGCCCAGGAGCTGCGGCCGGATGCGAACCGGGCGCAGGGGATGCTGCGCGTGCTGGCGGCGCTGCGGCAGGGGCGGCGGGAGCGGTGGGACGTCACCGGGGAGACCTGGAGCCTGGAGCTCAACCGGGCCCGGGCCTCCATCCACAGCGAGGTGGCCATCCCCGGCCGCTCCCAGGATCTGCCCCTGGAGGAGTTCGAGGACGCCATCCGCTCCTGGCTGGAGTTCATGGAGCTGTCGCGGGCCCACTGAAAAAGAGGCCCGAGCCCCCATGCGCTTCGGGGGCCCGGGCCCGGAGCCCCACACCCCATGGGACCCACAGCCGGAGAAGGTTTGGTTCCGCGGGAGCGTCAGCTCTTCGCGGGCGCCGGGGTGTTCGGCGCGTTGTCACGGTTGGGCGTGTGCGGCGGCGTGTTCTTCGCCTTCACCAGCGAGGCCACGATGCTGGCGCCCAGCACCAGCGCGATGACGCCCAGGGAGATGGCCGGCGACAGGTGCACCACGTCCACCAGCGCCATCTTCGCGCCCACGAAGACGAGCACGCCGGACAGGCCGACCTTCAGGTAGGTGAACTTCTCCATCGCGCCGGCCATCAGGAAGAAGAGCGAGCGCAGGCCCAGGATGGCGAAGATGTTCGACGTGAAGACGATGAACGGGTCGCGCGTCACCGCGAAGATGGCGGGGATGGAGTCCAGCGCGAAGAGCACGTCGGACGCCTCCACCAGCATCAGCGCCATGAGCAGCGGCGTCGCCAGCTTCCGGCCGTTCTCCACCGTGAGGAAGTGCTGCCCGTCGAAGTGCGGCGTGGAGGGAATCACGCGGCGGGCGGTGCGCATCAGCCAGCCGTCCTCCGGGTGATCCTCATGGTTGCGCTGGATGAAGAGCTTCACGCCCGTGAGGATGAGGAAGGCGCCGAAGACGTAGATGAGCCAGTGGAAGCGCTCCAGCATCGCCACGCCCGCGAAGATCATCGCCGCGCGCAGCACCAGCGCGCTCAGGATGCCCCAGAAGAGGACCCGGTGCTGGTAGATGGCCGGGACCTTCATCGTGGAGAAGATGACGACGAAGACGAAGATGTTGTCGACGGAGAGCGACTTCTCGATGAGGTAGCCGGTGAGGAACTCCATCCCCGGCCCGGCGCCGTAGCGCCACCACAGGAAGCCGTTGAACGTCAGCGCCAGGCTCACCCACACCGCGCTCCAGGCCCCTGCCTCCTTGAAGCTCACGGTGTGCGCCTTGCGGTGGAACACACCGAGGTCCAGCGCGAGCATCGCGAAGACGAACGCGATGAAGCCGCCCCACAAGAAGGGGCTGCCGATGGTTTGGAAGGATTCCAAGGAGTTCACCTGGGGAAGGCACGGGGAGCCAACCCCTCTCAAATAGGAGCGCCGCGTATCTTCGGCAAATAGAGAATCCGGGCGCGATACTTCGGGAAAACGGAGGTATCACCCGGGAGCAGGCGTGCCGCCGGGGTAGGGGAGGCGGCCGGCCGGGGGCCATGGCGGCCCTTGTCGCCAGGGGAAGTGTTCAATTCCGCCGTGGTTTGCAAGGACCCCGGCTGGAGAACGCTTTCACCGGGCCGTTGAGACCAGCCGAGCGCCCGAACCTCCCATGGCACGTGAGCCTGGAGGCTGGGGCGTGGGTGACAGGCCGCCGGCGATGGCGTCGCGGCCGCTGCCCGTCTCGAGGGCCCCCCGTGCACGGAAACCCCCTGCCTGATGCGGAACCGATTTGTCTTCACGTCCAGCGCGCTGCTGCTGGCGCTCCATGCCTTTGGCTGCGGCGCGAGCCCCGGCGGCGACACGACGGACCCGAGCGGCGAGGTAAGCACTCCCGCGCCCAGCCCCGCCCCGGGCACCCCGGCCACCCCTGAGCTCCCGGCCACGCCGGCCCCCGAGCCGGAGACCCCGCCGGAGCCGCTCCCGTCGGAGACGGAGCCCCCTCCGGACCCCTCCACGCCCGAGCCCACGCCCACCGCTCCGCCGGAGGTCACCCCGGCTCCCGCTCCGTCCGGGGTGGACGGCTTCGGCGTGACGATGCTGTACCCCTCGCTGCCGGGCGGCGAGTCCTGGGCGCTCGCGGAGAACGCCACCGCGGACAAGCGCTTCGACCCGCAGGGCACCATCACCCGCAACGCGGACGGCTCCTGGAAGATGAAGAGCACGAAGGTGCGCATGAGCGCCTTCCCGTCCTCCGGCTACAGCGCCAATCAGATCGCCACGTATGACCGCGACGTGCTGGCGAGCCGCGGCTACATGCAGGCGCCGAACGACTGGAAGAACATCGAGATGACCGGCTTCGTGAAGGTCAACGCGGTGAACAACAACCAGGACAACTTCGCCTGGTACGCGCGCGGCGGGAAGCACAACGACAAGAACTCCGGCTGCGAGGGCAGCAGCTACAAGGGTGGCCTGCACTACGACGGCCGCGTGCGCTGGGAGAAGGAGACCTGGCACGTGTCCTACGACCAGGCGCCGTACAAGTCCGCCACCTCCGCGCTGAAGGGCCGCTGGGTGGGCTTCAAGGCCGTCATGCGCAACGTGCCGGGGGCCAAGGGCGGCGAGGCGGTGAAGCTGGAGCTGTACCTCAACGACAACGCCGACAAGGTGACGTGGAAGAAGGTCTACGACATGACCGACGACGGCGGCTGGGGCGGTGACGCCCAGCACTGCGGCGGGGCCGTAGGCGCCATGCCGATCACCTGGGGCGGGCCCATCGCCACGTTCCGCTGGGACAGCGCCACGGACGTGGACTTCAAGTGGATGAGCGTCCGGGAGATCCAGCCCTAGGCGGGCCGCACGCCGCATGTCCTGAAGTCGTCAGGGGAGGGGGCCTCGTGGAGGCTCCCTCCCTTTTTTGTTCGCGGCCGGACGCGACGTGCGTGGGCTTTCCGACAGGAGGGGCGCGCCGGGGTGCCGCTGGAAAGAGACGCCCTAGCTTCGCAGCCTAGCTGACGCCGGGGCCATGGGCCCGCGCGCACACAGCCACTCCAGGGCGCGGTCCTCCCGGCCGCGTCCTCCACACGAGGGACGACGTTCATGCGGATCACCTTCCTGGGTCATGCGGGCTTCGCGGTGGAGACCGCTGGAGCGCTCGTCGTCATGGATCCGTGGCTGACGCCGCAGGGGGCCTTCGACTCCGCGTGGATGCAACTGCCGCGCAACCACCACCTGGCGCCCCGCGTGAAGGAGCTCCTGGAGACGCCGGGCAAGGAGCGCTTCCTCTACATCAGCCACGAGCACAAGGATCACTTCGACCCGGAGTTCCTGGCCACCATCGCGAAGCGGGACTTCACGGTGCTGGTGCCGAAGTTCCGCCGCTCGGAGCTGCGGGACATCTTCGAGAAGTACGGCTGCAAGCGCGTCATCGCGTGCGAGGACTCGCGCGAGATCCCCATCAAGGGCGGCTACATCAAGCTCTTCGTGTCCGAGCAGGGCACCAACCGCGACTCCAGCGTGATGGTGCGCGGTGACGGGCAGTGCTTCCTCAACATCAACGACTGCAAGATGCACGATCGGCTGGTGCGCGTCATCGCGGAGGAGGGGCCCATCGACGTCTTCTCCGCCCAGTTCTCCGGCGCCATCTGGCATCCCACCTGCTACGAGTACCCGCAGGAGACGTACTCGGCCATCAGCCTGAAGAAGCGCGACAGCAAGTTCGAGGCGGTGGCGCGCGCGCTGGAAGTGGTGCAGCCCCGCGCGTACATCGCGGCGGCGGGCCCCGCGGCCTTCCTGGACCCGGCCCTCTTCAGTCTGAACTTCCAGGACGTGAGCATCTTCCCGCGCGCGCCGGTGCTCTTCTCCTACCTGGAGAAGCGCATGCCCACGTTGCCCACGCGCTACCTGGAGCCCATGCCCGGGGACGTGCTGGACGCGGGCTCGCTGGAGTTCGTGTCCCAGGTGCCGGAGCGCGTGACGACGGAGAACTTCAAGGAATACCTCCACACGTACGCGAAGGACATGGCCTACGTCTTCCGCGAGCGCCGCCGCAACCTGATGCGCGAGGAGGTGGACGAAATCCACGGCCGCCTGCGCACGGAGCTGCAGCGCAAGCTGGACCTGCTGGATCTGCACGACCGCGTGGGCATGCCGTTCTACGTGGAGCTGACGGAGGCGCCCACGCGGCTGCTGCGCGTGGACTTCAAGGCCCGCCGCGTGGATGAAGTGACGGAGATGCGCGACAAGAGCCGCTACGCGATGAAGGTGAGCGCGAGCGACATCGTGCGCGTGTTGGACCGGAAGCTGAACTGGGAGGACTTCCTGCTGTCCTTCCGCCTGCGCCTGTCCCGCACCCCGGACGTCTACGAGCCCGTGCTGCACGGCTTCCTGGGCGTGGAGGTGGAGGACATCCGCGAGTTCTGCGACGGCATCCGCGCCACGGAGGCCCAGAAGGATCGCACCGTGGTGGAGGCCGGCGGCAAGCGCTTCACCATCCAGCGCTTCTGCCCGCACCAGGGCGCGGACCTGGCGGAGGGCTGGGTGGAGGAGGGCCGCTACGTGGTGTGCCCGCGCCACCGCTGGCAGTTCGACCTGCAGAACGGCGGCGCGTGCAAGTCGAACAACTCCACGCTCTGCGCGGAGCCCGTCGCGGACAAGCCGGAGAAGGTGGAGCGCGGCGGCGACAAGGCCCCGGCGGAGAAGGTGCCCGTCGAACCGCCGCGCGTCTGATGCGTCTTCAGCTTCCCCGGTAGGTGGAGAAGCCGAAGGGGCTCAAGAGCAGCGGGACGTGGTAGTGCTCGTCGGTCGCGGTCACTTCGAACACGACCTGCACGTACGGGTAGAAGCCCCGCTGCCCCCGGGCCTGGAACCAGGCCCCGGTGTCGAAGGTGAGGCGGTACACGCCGGGCTCGAGCTTCGTGTTCGCGCCCGACAGGTCCTTCACCCGTCCGTCCGCGTTGGTGACGCCCCGGGACAGCTCCCGGAAGTCTTCGCCCGAGCGGGCCTCCAGCGTGAGGGAGAGCCCCTCCGCCGGGCGGCCCGTGCTCGTGTCCAGGACATGCGTGCTGAGGGTGCTCATGACGCGAGGAGCTTCTCCAGTCGGATGCGGGTGATCTTCGCCTGCTCCCCGGCCGCGATGCGCAGCTCCGCGTCCGGGGTGTTGTGCATGCGGTCCTGGAGCAGCTCCAGCATCTGCGCCGCGCTCTTGCCCGTGGCGCAGACGAGGAAGATGAAGCCGTAGCGGGACTCGTAGTCCCGGTTGCCCTGGGCCAGCGCCTGCAACACGCCTTCGTCCGCGCCGGCCACGCCCTTCTGCTCCTGGGACGACCACTGCGCGGTGGAGGCGAACTTCTCCCGCAGCTTCGACACGTCGCCGATGCGCGGGTGGTGCGTGAAGGCCTCCTTCCAGTCCTCCGGCCCCGTGCGCGCCCAGGCGTCCGCGGCCTCCGCGTACAGGTGCTCCGCGTCCCGGAACGGGCGGACGGCCAGCATCCGCTGGACCCACTTCGTGCTGCCGCAGCAGCGGGTGAAGGCCTCGGTGGCCTCCTGCGTGGTGGCGGTGTTCAGGCGCTCCAGCGGCGTCGTCACGCCGGCTCCCCGAAGAGGCGCAGCCGGCTGACGCCGCCGTCCGGGAAGATGTTGAGGCGCACGTGGGTGATGGGGCCCACGTCCTTCAGCTCCTTCTCGAAGACGTGGCAGTGGTCCGCCTGGAGCTTGGACTGGGGCAGCAGCTCCTTCCACTGGAGGTGCGTCGCGTTGGCGAAGTCCAGCAGCGGCTCCTCCAGGTGGATGCCCTCCAGCGAGCAGCGGTCCGGGAAGTTGCCCTTGAAGAAGTGGGTGTCCACCTCCGCGCGGCGCAGCGTGCCCGCGGTGGCCAGCTTCACGACGATCCAGTCGTAGCCCGGCACGCGCTTGCGGCGCGTCTCCCAGCCCTCGCCCATGTTCGCCGCGCGGCCCGGGAAGATGAGGTTGTCCTTGGTGCCGAAGAACTGATCGTTGCACGTGACGACGGAGCCGCCGTTGGCCGCCGCCGCCAGGTCCACCAGCCCGGCCTTCTTGAGCGCGTGCCAGTCCGGCAGCACCTGCCCGTGCACGCGCAGGCGCGCGACGCCGCCGTCCGGGTAGATGTTGAGGCGGACGTGCGTGAAGCGCCGCTCGTTGGCCACCGCGAAGAGGTTGCGCGAGCCGCCGCGCAGGCGCTGCTTGGGGACCAGCTCCGTCCAGCGCGACACGTCCTCCGCCAGCGACTCGGGTGACGGGTCCCCGTCCACCTCGCACGCGTCCAGGGAGGCGTACTCGGGGAAGTTGCCGAGGAAGTGGTTCGTGTCCACGTCGATGCCGTGGATGGCGCCGGGCAGGCCCAGCTTCACGATGCACCAGTCGTAGCCGGGCACGCGCTTGCGGCGCGTCTCCCAGCCGTCCATCCACTTGCCGCGCTCCGTGTACTTGTCCGCGATGAACACGCCGCGCCCGGGCTCCAGCATCGACTCCTTGGGCGCGAAGAACTCGTCGTTGGCCAGCAGGGCCTTGCCGCCCACCTTGCGTGCGGCGAGGTCAATCAGGTCGGCGAAGGCGACGTGCATCGCCCCGGGTGCTTCGGCTTGCATCGGTGTCCTCTCCCGGACCGCCGGGGCTCATCCGCGCGGCAGCCACTGGCCGATGCGCGGGCCCGTCAGTCCCTCGGTGGCGTCGAAGATACGCTGGCCGCGCAGGTATGTCCTCATCACCCGGCCCTCCAGCTCGCGGCCCGCGTAGGGCGTCAGCCGGTGCCGGTGGCGGATGTCCTCCGGGGCCACCTTGAAGCGCGCCTCCGGGGCGAAGACGACGAAGTCCGCGTCCAGCCCCGGCCGGATGGCTCCTTTGCGCCCCGACAATCCGGCCAGCTTCGCGGTGCGGTGCGCCATGCGCTCCACCAGCGCGTCCAGGCCCAGGCCGTGGGCGCGCATGCCCGTCCACACCGCGGACACGCTGAGCTGCAGGCCAGCGATGCCGCCCCACGCGCCGGAGAAGTCCCCGGCCTCCAGCTTCTTGAGCGCGGGCGTGCAGGGCGAGTGGTCCGACACCACCAGGTCGATGAGGCCGCTCTTCACCGCGTCCCACAGCCGCTCGCGGTTGGCCGCCTCGCGGATGGGCGGCGCGCACTTGAAGTGGGTGGCACCCGCCTCAATCTCCTCCGCGCTGAAGGTGAGGTAGTGCGGGCACGTCTCCACCGTGAAGGGCAGCCCTTCCGCCTTCGCCTTCGCGATGTCGTCCAGCGCGTCCGCGGCGGACAGGTGGACGATGTGCACGGGGCCGCGGTGCTCGCGGCACAGGTCGATCATCATCCGGATGGCGTCCACCTCCCACGCGGCCGGGCGCGACGCGAGGTAGCTGGCGTACGCGCGCACGTCGCCCGCGAAGGGCGGATCGTGGTCCGTCAGCTCCGCGTGGACCAGCAGCGGCACGCCCGCCTTCGCGAGGATGGGCATGGCCGCGTCCAGCACCTCGCGCGTGGCGGCGGGGAACTCGTCCACGCCCGAGTGCACGAGGAAGCACTTGAAGCCCGGCGCGCCCGCGTCGACCATCGCCTGGAGCTCGTGCGCGTTGCCGGGGATGACGCCGCCCCACAGGCCGTAGTCGATGGCGCACTGGCCGGACGCGGCCTCCGCCTTGGTGCGCAGCGCGGCCAGGGACGTGGTCGCGGGGATGGAGTTGAGCGGCATGTCCACCACGGTGGTGATGCCGCCCGCCGCCGCCGCCGCCGTCGCCGTGGCGAAGCCCTCCCAGTCCGTGCGGCCGGGCTCGTTGATGTGCGCGTGGCTGTCCACGATGCCGGGCAGGAGCGCGTCCCGGCCCAGCTCCACCACCCGCGCGTCCTTGGGCACGTCCACCGTCGCGTGGACGCCTTCGATGCGCCCGTCGCGCACCACCACCGCCGCGGCGCGCGTGCCCTCGGGCGTCACCACGCGCTCACTTCGAAACACCGTCACACCCGAAGCACTCACGTCTCGAACTCCGTCGTCGCGTAATCCGCGAGCGCGCGGAAGTGGCGCTCGCTGTCTTCCAGGTAGAGCTGCCTGGTGATGCCGCCCACCAGGCGGGGCAGGCTGTACTTCATGCCGGAGATGCTGGCGCCGCCGAAGCCCAGCGAGAGCAGGCACCCGAAGGTGTAGTTGAACACGCCGCCCAGCCACGGCGCGGCGCCGGGCTGCTTCTCCTGGAACTCGAAGGAGGGGCCCAGGTACGGGTGGCGCAGCAGGTCCGCGTGCCGTTCGTTCTCCGGCGGCGTGAAGCGGTCCTTCCACAGCGCGATGTGCGGGTGCAGCTCCGCCAGCTCCGGCCGCAGCGACAGGTCCGTGGTGAAGCCGGACGCGATGATGAGGAAGTCGAAGGTGTGCGTGGCGTGCGGCGTGCGCACCACGGCCTGCCCGTCCTGTGCCTTCACCTCCACCCAGGGGCTCTCCGCGTGCAGGTGGAAGTGCGGGTGGCGGCGGGCGCGCTCGAAGGTGTCGCGCGGGGGCAACTGGCCCATGTCGATGATCTGCCGGATGAAGCGCCAGCGCTGCGCGTCCGGCAGGTCGCCGTGGTGGCGCAGGAAGCCGGCGAACTCCGCCCAGCGGTAGGGGTTCACGTTGGGCAGCTTCTTGCGGCGGTAGAACAGGTCCACCTGGCCCGCGCCCGTCTCCAGCGCCACGGAGGCGTTGTCGAACGCGGAGGCCCCCGCGCCCAGCACGCCCACGCGCTTGCCCTTCAGCGCCTCGAAGTCGATGGGGTCATGCGTGTGCGCCCACAGGGAGCGCGGCAGCGGCCGCACCTCCGGCGGCGCCTCCCAGCGGCCGGAGCCGTCGATGCCGGTGGCCAGCACCACCTTGCGCGCGAGGAGGAACTCCGTCTCGCCGTTGTGCGCGGCGGGGACCTCGAAGCAGTCCAGGTCCTCGCGCCAGCGCAGCGCGCCCGCCTTGGTGCCGCACCTCACCGGGATGCCCAGCACGCGCCGGTACCAGAGCAGGTAGTCCGCCCACAGCTCCTTCGGGATGAGGGCCACCTGCTGGAAGCCCTCCGCGCCGTGCTGCGCCTCGTACCAGGCGCGGAAGGAGAGGTGGGGGATGTTGTAGTCCGGACCGGTGAGGTACTTGGGCGTGCGCAGGGTGATCATCCGCGCGAACGTCTTCCAGGGCCCGTGGAAGCCGTCCTTCCCGTCGTCCAGCACGAGCACGTTCGTCACCCGCTCGCGCATCAGCCCGAACGCGGCGCCCAGCCCGCTCTGGCCACCGCCCACGATGAGCACGTCCAGGATGGGACGTCCGTCCGGCGTGGAGCGCGGCGGCACCCAGCCGCGGGCGGGGTACGACAGGATGTCCAGGTCGCGGCGGAGGGCGTCTTCCAACGCCTCCAGACCTTGCGGTGGACGATACGTCGAAGCCAGCGGGTCGCGGTCGGGCATCGTCCCTCAAGCAACCCACGCCCGGAGGGTCCCATGCAAGGGGGGGCCCCCAGGCATTCGCCCCGTCGTGCCGGTTCCGGACGGCCGCTCAGAGGTGCGAGGTGGGGCCGGCTGCCTGGGGCACGAGCAGCTCGAAGCGCACGCGAGCGTTGTCCGTGCGCATCCCGACGGGGCCTTCCAGCCCGAGCGCGTCGGCGGGCAGCAACCCCTCCCAGACGCGCTGGCCGTCCGCGTACACGGTCAGCACGTTCGCGTCGATGCGGGCGCGCAGCACATGGGACTCGCCGGGGGACAGCCGCTCCAGCGGCTCCATGAAGCGCGGCCGCACGGTGGTGTAGCCGGAGTTGCCGCACTCGCCGCTCTCGTGAGCGTCCGGGTTGGACTTGAACTGGACCACGATGCCCGCGGAGGGGGCGATGCGCCACATGGCGTAGATGAGGTTGCAGCCGTCCCGCGCGCGCAGCTTGAGGCCCACCTGCTCGCGGTGCTGGCCCGACGCCAGCGGGACCACCTCGTCGGTGGCGCCCAGCCACGTGAAGCGCAGCTCCACGTCGTCCCCCGTCGTCTCCGGGACGACCGCGCGCTGGCGCGGCCCGTCGATGGCGAAGTGCGTCCCGTCCTGCTGCTCCTCCTCTTGGAGGTTCACGACCTGGCCTTGGGTGACGTGCAACCGCTGCCGCGTGACGGGGACCAGGCCGTCCTTCGTGGGCGGCGGATCCGCGCGGAGCGCGCGCGCGCTGGAGGACGGTGCGGATTCCATGGGCTTCCTCGCGCCGCTGCACGCGCCGTGGCTCAGGAGCAGGGAGCCCGCCCAGAGCATCAGGATGCCTGACGTCCCGAGCGCCACCCACCGCGGTTGCCGTGCGTCGCTCATGGGGCTGCTTCTCCCAGGAGCGTGCGGAGGGTCTCCAGGTGCGCGCCCAGGTAGGCCTGCTCCGCCTGGAGCCGGGCCAGCTCCAGCAGCAGGTAGTCCCGGAAGCGGCGCACCTGCCGCGTCTGCAGTTGCTCCACCTCGCGCAACTGGCCTTGCAGGTCGGACACCAGCGCGGACACCTCACCCAGCCGTTGCCGCTCGCTCTGCTCGGTGATGCGCAGCTCGCCCAGGAGCTGACGCACCCGCCGGGGCGCCCCGTCCACCGCGTCGCGCGACTCCAGGCGGCGGCCCTCGCGGGCCTGGGTGTTGGCCCGGCCCTGCCACAGGTTGCCCAGGTTGTAGCCCAGCGTGAGCTGACCGAAGAGGGGCGTGGACTGGTCCACGTCGAAGACCTCGTCGTAGCCGCCGCGCACGCTCAGCCGCCACGCGCCCGCGGTGCGCAGGCCGCCGGACAGGACCTCGACCTGATCATCCGCGGACTCGAAGGCGCTGAGCAGCATGCCCAGGGTCTGCCCTTCCGGGAGCGCGGGTTCGAGCGCCAGCCGTTCACGGGCCTGGGCGGTGTCGCGCGCGAGCGAGCGCAGGTGGTCCAACCGCACCTGCACCGCGTTGAGCTCCTCCAGCGTGGCGCCGCCGTCGCGCAGGTCGTCGCGCAGTTGGGCCACCAGCTCCTCCGCGCGGGGCAGGGAGGTGGCCAGCGCCCGGGCGCGTGCGTCCAGGGCCGCGGCCTCGCCCAACCGCGAGCCCTGCTCCACGGCGCTCTGGAGCGCGGCGAGCGCCTGGTAGCGACGGCACTCGGCCTCCGCGCGCGAGCGCCGCGTGTGCCCCCGGTAGAGGCCCACGAAGTCGTAGCCCACCCCCGCGGTGACGCGCAGCTTGGGCGCGCCCAGGGGCGTTTCGTCCGAGCCTCCCACCGCGTCGCCCGCGTTCACCGCGCCCACGCTGGCGAACACCTCCGGCGCCAGCTCCAGCGCGGCCTCCGCCTTCGCGGTGCCGCGCACGCGTTCGCAGTAGCCCTTCGCGAGGTCGCCCTTGGCCCGCACCGTCCCCGCCTCCTCCGCCGGGGCCATCCCCGCCCACAACCCGAGCCCCAGCAGGGCTCCCCTCGCGAGGCTCGTCCGCATCCTCCGCTTCCTTTCCGATTCCACGACGGGCCTCACAGCATCAATGGGGGATGGCCCAGGTGAAGCAGCGGCTCGCGCGCGCTCGGCGCGTCCCGAAGCTGGAGCTCCACCATCACGCCCCGCAAGTGGTACTGGCGGATGGGGTGCTGCTGGGAGACCTCGCCCTCCAGCACGGGCCCTACGACGCCCACCTCGCGGCACCAGAAGATCTTGAGCGCGCAGGTGTAGAGCGGGGTGCCGGCCCGGGCGTTGGGCAGGTTCTCGTAGGGCACGAAGGCCACGGTGAGGTTCTGCTCCAGCGCCTTCAGGTACGGCGAGCTGTGCACCACCTGGAGCAGGTGGTCGAAGCGGCGGATGCGGTCGTCCAGCGCGCGCACGTCCTCCTCCAGGCTCTTGCGCTGCGCGTCCGCCCGGGCCAGCGCTAGCACCGACTGCGTGTACTCCCGCTCCAGGAGCAGCGTGTCCTTCGTCAGGCCGTCGGCGGCGGCGTCGCGGCCCAGGCCGTTCTCCGCGGCGGTGAGCCCCTGGCTCTCACGCCGGAGCGTGTCCAGGCGCATGTCCAGGTCCACCGTCTCCTGCGCCAGGGACAGGTTGCTCTGCGCCATCTGCGCCAGGTGGTGGTTGGTGGTGAGCACGTCCTCGCGCTCCATCAGCTTCGCGCCATAGAGCGCCGTCGTCCGCGTGCGGGCCAGGCCGCTGAACGCGCGGTTGGACTCGGCGATCTCCGCGCCCGTGCGCAGGTACTCCTGGCGCAGCGCGGACAGCCGCTTCGCCAGCCGGTCGCGGGCGCGCTTCTCGCCCTGGAGCGCCACGACGAAGCGCTGCTGGAAGGAGCGCTCCGCGGACGCGGTCCGCTCCGCCTCCAGCAGCCGGTCCGCCGCCTCGCGCCGCCGGGCCATCAGGCCGTCCCGCTCCGACTCCTGCTGCGCCGCCTGCGCGTTGAGCGCCAGCACGTTGGGGTCGGTGGGCGACAGGATGGTGGGCGCCGCCCAACTGTTGCTCGCCAGGAAGAAGCCCTGCACCGCGAGGAACGACATCAGGCCCAGGAGGATCAGCGCCAGCAGCACCGACCCCATGAACTTGTAGGCGGAGACGGCGATGGAGTTGAGCCGGTTGGCGACCTGCTGGTTCATGACGGGGTTCCCTCGCCTGCGGAGTTGGACGTGAGCTTCGCGGGGGCGGGAATGGGGGAGGGCGCCGGCGCCGGCGCGGGCGTGGGACTGCCGCGCGTCTCCCAGCTCCCGGAGTCGAGCGTCAAGAGCGCCAGCGGCGTGAAGAGCGCGTACGTCACCGGCATGAGCAGCGCCATGGGCAGGAAGCTCACGGGATGCACGCGCCGGTCCTCCGGCAGGTGGCGCGTCTCCAGCCGGTAGATGAAGCCCAGCAGGCCAATCACCAGGAAGTGGAACGCGAGGATGTCCCAGAACTCGCCGTTGAGCATGTTGTGGACGATGACCACCGGGTACGCGAGCAGCAGCGCCAACTGCGACACGTAGTGCACGGTGATGACCGGGTGCAGCCGCCACGCGTGCGACAGGCCGCAGATGAGGTCCACCAGGTTGGAGCGCCGCCAGCGCAGTTGCTGGCTGAAGTAGCCCGCGAGCGTGGAGGGCGCGGCGGTGAAGCAGAACGCGTCCAGCGTGTAGACCGTCTCGTAGTCGTGCTTGACGATCTGCCGCGTGAGGAAGCGGTCCTCGCCGTACTTGATGGGGATGCCCGCGATGGCGCGCGACTCCAGGATGGGCTCCAGCTCCAGCAGCACGGAGCGGCGGTACGCCGTCAGGCAGCCGGACAGGCACATCACCTGGCGGAACGAGCGCTCCAGGTCCTTCAGCCACTTCTGGGCGAAGTGGAACTTGATTTCAATCATCCGCGTCAGCCAGTTCTGGTGGCGGTTGATGACGAAGGTGCGCCCGCCCACCGCGGCCACGTTGGGGTGCACGAAGCGGCGGATGAGCTGGCGCACGGCGCTCTTCTCCACCACCACGTCCGAGTCCACGGAGACGATGATCTCCGCGTCCTCCGCGGCGCGGACGCCCCGGTTGATGCCCTTGCGCTTGCCCATGTTCTCCGGGTTGCGCATCACCCGGACGTTGGGGTGGCCCTCCGCGGCCCTGGTGGCCCACGCGACGCTGTCGTCGCGCGAGCAGTCATCCACGACGATGATCTCGGTGAGCTCGCGGGGATAGTCCTGCTCCAGCAGCGCCTTGACCGTGTGGTAGATGCCCTCGCCTTCGTTGAAGAGCGGAACGACGATGGCGACCTTCGGGCGGTAGGTGTCGTCGACCCGTTCGAACCGCTGCCCCTTCAGCCGCCGCAGGAAGGGGCCGAGGATGTAGCGGTTCATCAAGACGACGATGAACAGCAAATGGATGGGAAACAGTTCCATCGGTCCCGCGCGCCCCCTCACGCCCCGGAAGGGCCCCGGGAACCTCCCGGAGCCCTTCCTTCCGTCCCCAGACGGCCGCTCCACCCCTGTGAAGCGCCCGGAAGGTTGGGGTGCTTCGTCCGTCCCGCCAACTGTCCGGGACCGGTGGGCCGGCCGGTGTCAGGGAACGCGCATCCGCGCTGCGCGGACCCCTACTCGCCTTCCAGCGTGACGAAGACGCGGGTGGTGGAGGGCCCGTCATCCTCCGCGCACTGCTGGACGTAGTCGGCGTCAAAAGTCACACCGACCCGGGACTCCGCGGTCTCGCGCCCGCCGGTGCCCTCGGCGATGTGGAGCCGGATGGAGCATGCGAACCTCCCCTCTTGAGGGGGGATGAGCAGGGAGCAGGAGCCCGCGTTCAGGGCGAAGGTGGACGCGCCCGTCATCGTCGCGGTCAGGTCGCAGTCGAAGGGCGCAAGGGAGACGCGCAGGCCGTCCCGCGAGCCCACCTCGGAGGTCAGCTCGAGCGTGGGCCGCGCGGGGAGCAGCGGCTCGAGCATCCGGGCGCTGTGCGTCGTCATCACGACGGGGTGGGAGCCCGTCACGCTGGCGCGCGTGTCCTGGAGTTGCTGGAGGGGCGCTTCGTCCTCCTCTCCGCCGCACGCGGCGCAGACGAGGGAGAGGGAGGCGGACGTCAGGGCGAGGAGGCGGCGCATGGGTGAAACCCTTTCGAGAGGGCGCTGGCCGCGGGGCGACGTGCCCGCCCGCCCGAAATTCAAACAGGCGCGCTTTTCTGGGGCAGCGCCCGCGCCAGCTCCAGGTCGCGCTTCAGCTCCGCTTCCCGTTCCTGGCGCTGGGCGGGGGAGGTGAACGCGATGGCGGCCAGTGACTCGGTCGCGGCGGCGGCGATGCGGTCCACGCCGTCCCGGGAGATGACGCCCGCGTGGAACGCGTCCACCGCCGCGCCCACGTACGTGTCGAAGAAGAACACCTGCTTCGCGCGCCAGGCGTCCCGCTGCTCCCGAGGCGTCGCCACCACGTCGTGGATGAACACGGCGCGCACCGCCTGGGGCAGGGACTCCAGCATGCGGGCGCCGAACTCCACGTCGCCCTGGCCGCTGTCGCCCACGAAGACGAAGCCGTACTCGGGGAAGAGGCGCGCGTACTGTTCGAAGTTCTCGAACTTCTTCTGCGCGATGCGCGTGTTGCCCACCAGGTAGAAGAAGCTGCCGGAGAGCATCACCGCCAGCGGCACGCCGCGCCTGCTCAGCGAGTCCAGCGTCGCGTTCTCGATGAGGCCCAGCGGATCCTGCGGGCGCGCGCTCACGAAGACGAGGTCGCCCGCGCGGCCCGGGATGATGCCGGGCCCCCGGTCCAGCTCCTGGTAGAACGCGAGCACGCCCGGGTACACCGTCTTCGGCGGGTAGCGCTTGTCCACCCAGTTGGCGAAGAACGTGTCGTCGATGTCGCTCAGCACCTTGTTCTCGCCGCTGGGGACGGCGTCCGCCTCGCGCTGGAAGTGGGCGAGCAGCTCCGCGCGCACCGCCACGTCGTCCACGTCGTCGAAGACGAGCTTGTGCAGGTCGTGGTACTCGCCGCCCGCCTCCAGCAGGTTCTTGAAGCCGGTCAGCTCACGGCCCTTCAGCCCCAGGAACAGGTCGCGCAGCCGCGCTTCCGCCTGTGCGGGCGTGGCGCCCTTCTGGAGCGCCGTGGCCAGCGACGCGCGCACCGGCAGGGACAGCTCCGCCGCCCGGCGCGTGCACAGCAGGTCCAGGAGCGCCGTGTGATGGTCCGGGCCCACGATGCGGTCATCCAGGTCCGACAAGAGGCGCACCAGGTCCACGTTGGACAGGAGGAAGTTCAGCTCCTCGCGGGTGGCGCCCTCCAGCAGGTCGAGGATGCGGCGCTCGTCGTGCCGGTCCGTGTGGCCCGTCATGTCCCGGCGCAGCGCCTGGAGCTTCGTCGTCGCGGTGGTCAGGTCCATGCGTGTCCCTCCCCCTGGGCTGGGGGCCGTGAAGCCTACGCGCCCGCCGAGCGGCCGGACCACCCCCCGTGACAGGCGCGGCGGTTCCTGATTGCCTGCGCGACATGACGGTGTCCCCCTCCTCCACGCCCCTCGACCTGCGCCCCGACGAGGTCCACGTGTGGATCGTCGAGCCCGAGCGCATCGACGACCCGCGCCTCCTGGAGGCCTACAAGGCCCTGCTGGATCCCGGCGAGCGCGAGCGGCAGCGGCGCTTCCACTTCGAGCGGCACCAGCGGCAGTACCTGGTGTCCCACGCGCTGGTGCGGCTGACGCTGTCGCGCTACGCGCCCGTGGCGCCGGAGGCCTGGCGCTTCGTCCCCAACGAGTACGGCCGCCCCGCCATCGTCGGCCCCGAGGGCCAGTGGCTGCGCTTCAACCTGAGCCACACGGACGGCATGGCGCTGGTCGCGGTGGGCCGGGACGTGGACCTGGGCGCGGACATCGAGGACGCGGAGCGGCCGGGCGAGACGGTGGAGATCGCCGACCACTACTTCGCGAAGACGGAGGTGCAGGCCCTGCGCGCGCTGCCACCGGAGCGTCAGCGCGCGCGCTTCTTCGAGTACTGGACCCTGAAGGAGGCCTACATCAAGGCGCGCGGCGCGGGCCTGTCCCTGCCGTTGGATCAGTTCGCCTTCGACCTGGTGCCGGAGGGGATGCCCCGCATCGCCTTCGACCCGAGGATGAACGACCTGCCGGACGTGTGGCAGTTCATGCAGCACAAGCCGTCCGCCCGTCACCAGGCGGCGGTGGCCTTCCGCAGGCCCCGGGGTGGGGCGCTCACGGTGCGCTGGCAGCACACCGTGCCGCTGTCCGGGGACATGGCCCCGGTCATCAAGACGGCCTAGTACCCCGGCACAGAGGTTTTGACCGGTTGATATAGGCCCTGCCTATCGCAAGATGGGTAGGGCCTCCGGCCG
>NZ_JAIQDE010000034.1 GCF_020037015.1 Corallococcus sp. AS-1-6
GGGCTTCTTCTTGCGATGTCACCCCACCTCTATGCGGCTCGTAGGACTGCTTATTCCGCGCAGACCTCCAGTCGGACCGGTTTCCGCAGTTCGGAGGGCGCAGGCGCGCCGCCCTCCACGCCGGGCCCCGAGGCGGGGGTGGTCCTTCGAACCTGTCCGACTGTCGGACCCGTTTCCACGACTCGGAGGACGCAGGCGTACCGCTCGCCACACCGGGGCCCGAGAAGGCAGCATTCCTCCGAAGCTGTCCGACTGTCGGACCGGTTTCTGCAACTCGGAAGGCGCGGGCCCGCCGCCCGCCATGCCGCGCACCCAGGAGCCGACGTTCCTCCGAACCTGTCCGACTGTCGGACAAGTTTCCACGACTCGGAGGGCGCAGGCGCGCCGTTCGCCATGCCGAGCACCCAGGAGCCGACGTTCCTCCAAACCTGTCCGACTGTCGGACCGGTTTCCGCTGCTCGGAGGGTGCAGGCGTGACACCCGCCACGCCAGGCGCCGGGACGGCGGTTTCCTTCGAAGCTGTCCGACAGTCGGACAGGTTTCCACGGCTCGGAGGGCGCAGGCGCGCCGTCCGCCACGCTGGGCCCGAGGAGTGGGCGTTCCTTCGAAGCTGTCCGACTGTCGGACAGGTTCGCGCTGCTCGCCGCGGACAGGGCGGCCCCGCAGTGTTCTCACCTTCTCATCCATGGGACGGACTTCGTGTCCGAAGGTTTGGGAGAAAGGTCGTGCCTTGATGTGCTCAACCTCATGGCGGTGACAGCTCCCGAAGCCGCGCGCGCGACGCCGCGCTCAGCGGTGAGTCCGGATGCAGCGTGAGGAACTCTCCCAGCGCCCGGGCCTCCGCCGCGGTGTCACCCAGCGCCCGGTGGGCCTCCGCCACGCCGTGGCGTGCCTCCGGATCCAACATGCCACCGGGTTGCAGCCGCACCGCGTCCTGGTACTGACGCAGGGCGCCTCGCGCGTCACCCAGGTGCTCCAGCCGCAGCGACCCCGACGCCACGCGCGCGACGTACGCGGCCAGCGACGATGGCTCCGCGCGGATGACGCGCAGGTACAGCCCCTCCGCGTCCCTCCACTTGCCCTCGGACCGGAGCGCGTTGGCCTGCCGCAGCAGGTCCTCCGGCTTCGATGATTCCTTCACCGTGATGCTCGGACGCAGCGGCCGGGGATGCTCGATGACGAAGGGCTCGGGCGGCGGGGGCAGGGGGACCGGCTCCAGCGTGGCCATCCGCGTCGGCTCCGGCACGGCCGGCTTCAGCATCTGCGGGGGCGGCTGCTCGGGCCGCGCATAGCGCCACACGGCGGCGGCCGCGGCCCCCGTGAAGACGAGCGCCGCGCCCGCCATCAACCACACGGGAGGCCGCCTGCGTCTTCGCGGAGGCTCCGGCGCCTGCTGGAGCGCCGCGTCCAGCGCCGCCTGGACGAGCGCGCTCGACCGCTGCCGGGACAGCCGCCGCGCGGGCCCGCTGCCGTTGTCCAGGGGCCGCAGCAGGTCGTCCAGCGGCTCACCGTCACCGTCGCCGGGGGGGCGGGGGCTCATGACGACTCCCCCTCGGGTGACTCGCCGTCCGAGGCCAGCGCGCGCAGGGCGGTGCGTCCCAGGCGCAGCCGGCTGCGCACGGTCTCGAAAGGGACGCCCAGCTCTGTCGAAATCTCCTGCACGCTCAATTCCAGGACGTGGTGCAGCACCAGCGCATGCCGCTGCTCCGTCGACAACCTGTCCAGTAACGCCACCAGGTGACGGCGGTGCAGATATTCGTCCGCCGGCGCTTCGTCGGATGGCACCGCCAACAGCTCCACCGGGTCCCCACTGTAGCGGGCCTCGCGTCCGCGTGAACGCTTGAGCCACGCGAACGTGGTGCGCACCACCACCCGGTCCACCCAGCCGTGGAAACGCCCGTCGCCGCGATAGGTGGGCAGGCCCCGCACCAGCGCGATGAGCGACTCCTGGGCGATGTCCTCCACGTCCGAGTCCCCTCGCACCAGGTAGCGCACCAGGTTGCGCACGCGCGGCAGCAGCTCCAGGAGCAGGGACTCGGTCGCGTCGCGCTGTCCCCGCATGGCCGCCGTCAGCCGGGCGTCCTCGCCCCGGGGCGCGACGGTCGCATGTGAGCCCGAGCTCCTCATGCCCCCCAAGGAGAAGGGACGCCGCCAGATCGGGTCATCGGTGCTCACGGAAAAATCACCATCCCCACTCCCAGGCGGGGACGCACGGACGCCCCGTCCTCCCGGAGCACGAACTCGCCGTCCACCGAGTAGCCCAGCCGGGGCCGTCCCAGGAGCACCTCTCCCGACAGCGCCGCCTCCAGCGCGAGCGCCGGCGCCACCCGCCACGCCACGCGCACCGCCGACCCCACGACGAAGGCCGCGAGCATCCGCGACGGCGTGGGCTCCACCTCCGCGGCCCGGGCCTCCGTGCGCCGCCAGAAGCCCGCGACCCCCGCCCCGAGACCCACCGTGCCCTCCCACGCGCCCGCCTTCACGAAGGGCACGTCCGCCCACGCCAGCACGGCGCCCTGCGTGAGGCGGATGTCCGCGTACGCGTCCCGAAGGTGCACCGGCAGCGCCGCCAGCACCTGCGCGCGAAGGCGAAGCTCCCGGCCCGCCCATCCCGCGCCCACGCTCAGCCCCTGCTGTCCCCAGGCGTGATACCCGTCCAGCGCCGCGTGCACGCCCACCTGGACGAAGGCCCCGTCCGCCGGAGCCTTGGCCACCTGGGCCTCGGCGACCGGAACCTCGGCGACCGGAGCCTCAGCGCCCCGAGACTTGGCCGCCGGCGCCTCGGCGACCTGAGACTTGGCCACCGGAGCCTCAGCGACCTGAGACTTGGCCGCCGGCGCCTCGGCGACCTGAGCTTTGGCCACTGGAGACTTGGCCACGGGCGCCTTGGCCCCCGGAGCTTCGGCCACCGGCGACGCCACGGCGGGAGGCGGAGGCGGCGGCGGCGTCACCACGGGCGGTGGGGGAGGGGGCGCGACCACTTCGCCCAGCGGTTCGCCCGCGTCCACCGCGCGCAGCGCGGAGCGCACCGCCAACGCCAGGGCCTCCGCGCCCACGGACCACGTCAGCGTCTCCGGCGCGCCCTCCACCCGTGCGCTCCGCACGAACAGGTGGCCCGTCTTGGGAGCCGCCACCGACACCCGCAGCGCCGCCCCATCGCGCGTGAACCACAACACCGCGCGAGCGTCCCTGCGCGAAGCCAGCCGCTCCGCCTCACGCCACGCCCCACCAGGGCCCGAGTCCATGGACCGGCCTGCCTCCACCTCCAGCACCACCGGCAGGTCGCTGCTCTGCCCCCGCACCCGCTCCAGCAGTGCGCGGTCCTCGGCGGACACCACGCGCGCGACCGCCCGCCACGGCCCGTCCGCCCACGCGGGGCTCCACAGGCCCAGCACCACGGCCAGCACCACCACGCGCTGCCTCGCCACGGCCTCCAACACGGACATGCAGTAAAACCTATCTTCCAGGGAATTCTTCTGGAAGCACCGCGCGGTGTGGATCTCCTGTCACGCCCGGATGGGGACGGCGGGAGGGCGGAGGCCCCGCGCGCCGCTCCTCCCGGGCCGCCCGGGTGGGCAGGCGTGGAGGATGTCTGTGTTTGCCCGGGCGGCAGTCAGCGCGGGCGCTGGAGTCGCCCTTCCCGCCCGGGCCAGAAGCGGTAGGGTCGCGCGCCATGAACCGCCTCCGGGAACTGCGCTCGGTCCTGAACCTCACCGTCCTCGTGGCGGGCCTGGGCTACTTCGTGGACCTCTTCGACATCACGCTGTTCGGCGTGGTGCGCGTCGCGTCGCTGAAGGACCTGGGCCTCACGGACCCTTCCGACATCTTCCAGAAGGGGCTGTTCATCTACAACGCGCAGATGGCGGGGATGATGGTGGGCGGCCTCTTCTGGGGGCTGCTCGGGGACAAGCGGGGGCGGCTGTCCGTGATGTTCGGCTCCATCCTCCTGTACTCGGCGGCCAACCTGCTCAACCCCTTCGTCTGGGACGTGAACAGCTACGCCGCCTGCCGCTTCCTCGGCGGCCTGGGGCTGGCGGGCGAGCTGGGCGCGGCCATCACCCTGGTCGCGGAGTCCCTGCCCCGGGAGAAGCGCGGCCTGGGCACCACCGTCGTCGCCACGCTGGGCATGCTGGGCGTCGTCGTCGCGGCGCTCGTCGCGCAGCACCTGCACTGGAAGACGGCCTACGTGACGGGCGGCGTGCTGGGCCTCCTGCTCCTCTTCGCGCGCTTCAAGGTGTCCGAGTCCGTCCTCTTCACCCAGAGGGCCGGCCCCGCGAAGGGGAACGCGCTCCTGCTCCTCACGGGGGGCCGCTTCTCCAAGTACCTGGGCTGCATCCTCGTGGGCGTGCCCATCTACTTCACCACCGGCATCCTCTTCGTCTTCGCCCCGGAGCTGACCGCGGGCCTGCACGTGCAGGGCCCGGTGACGGCGGGCAACGCCATCCTCTTCGGCAGCGTGGGCCTGACGCTGGGGGACCTGCTGTCCGGCGTGCTGAGCCAGTGGCTCCAGAGCCGCAAGCGCGCCGTGGGCTTCAGCCTGTGCGCCTGGTTCGCGCTGGTGCTGGTGTACGGGCTCGTGCCGGGCCTCACCCCGGCGCTCGTCTACGCGCTGACCTTCCTCATCGGCCTGAGCGTGGGCTACTGGGCGGTGCTCGTCACCATGGCCGCCGAGCAGTTCGGCACCAACATCCGCGCCACCGTGGCCACGTCGGTGCCCAACTTCGTGCGCGGCTCCGCGGTCATCGCCGCCACCGCCTTCGGCCAGCTCAAGGGCTCCCTGGGCGTGGCGCACGCGGCGCTCGCCGTGGGCGCGGTGTGCTTCGTCCTGGCGCTCGCCGCCCTGGCGCGGCTGGCGGAGACCTTCCACCGGGACCTGGACTACGTGGAGTCCGCGAACCGCGCGAACGCGGACCTCCCCACCGGCTCCGGCGCCTGAATCCTCAGCCGGGCCGAGGCACCCGCAGGCGCCACGCCAGCACGCGGCCGTCCAGTCCCAGCACGAACACCCGCGCCCCGCGCACCACCGGCCGTGTGCGCAGCGGCGTGTCCGCCCGCACCGTGAACACGGGCGTCCAGCCCGGCGCCTTGAGCGCGACCAGGCGCCCCTCGTGGCCGGACGTGGGCACCAGCAGCAGGTCCTCCAGCCCCACCTGCACCCGGCCCACCAGCGGAGAAGGCAGCGCCACCCGCGCCACCTCCCGGCCCTCCGAGGTGGACAGCCCCACCAGCGAGGACGGGCCCGCGCCCACCCACAGCGCGCCCAGCGCCCGCGCGGGCGGCCCCGTCACCCCGTCCGCGAAGCGCTGCTCCCAGCGCGTGCTCCCGTCATTCACCGACAGCGCCAGCACCCGGCCCGGCCGCGTGGCCACGAACACCGTGTCGCGCTCCGAGTCCAGCCCCACCACGTCCGTCACCGGCTGGGACCAGCGCGGCTCACCGCTCCGGGCGTCCAGCGCCCACAGCCCCGAGTCGAGCGGCACCACCAGCACGCCCGCCAGCAGCACCGGCGCCGCCCGGAGCCCCGGGGCCACGGACCCCCGCGGCTCCAAGGGTTTCACCGGAGCGGACCCCGGAGCGGACCCCGGAGCTGTCGCTGGCGGAGCCTGTCCCGGTGAGGCCCGCGCCGCGGCCACGGGCGCCGGCCGCTTCCAGCGCTCCTGGCCGGACTCCACCGCCAGGGCGCGGACCGCGCCGTCCGGGGCCACCAGGAAGACGGTGTGGCCCGTGTCGTCCACCACGGGCGGGGTCAGCACGGGCGGCTCGCCTCCCAGGCGCCAGCGCTCCCTGCCGTCCTGGAGCGACAGACAGGCCACCTCGCCCACCACCGTCCCCACGACGACGCTCTCGCCGGCCAGGGCGGGGGGCACCGCCACCTCGCGGCCCAGTCGGGCGGTCCACACCGGCCGGCCCTCGCGGTCCAGGCGCACCACCGCGCCCGCCTCGTTGCCCAGGAGCACCCCGTCCGCCAGGGCCGTGAGCCCCGTCCGGGAGGGCGCATCACTGGAGTACTGGAAGGCCGGTTCCACCGGCGAGCGCTGGCACGCCATGACCGCCAGCGTCAACATCAGGCAGGTCACCAGGGGCAGGCGTGGACAGGCGCGGGACGGCATGGTTTGGGGAGGATGACGCAAGCGAGGAACTTCGACCATGCCCACGATTCGTGACGACGAAACCCCCAACGCCACCGGCATCCCTTCATCCGCCCGGCGTACGGACATCATCCCGCCCCCCACGCTGGCGGTGACGGAGGAGCTGCTCCACGCGCTCCCCAAGACGGACCTGCACTGCCACCTGGACGGGTCCATGCGGCTGAAGACCATCCTGGAGCTGGCCGAGCAGCAGAAGATCAAGCTCATGGCCGACACCGAGGACGGCCTGGCCAGGGCCATCCACATGGGCCAGGTGTGCAAGAGCCTGGAGGAGTACCTCGTCGCGTTCGACGTGACGCTCTCCGTGCTCCAGACCGCCGAGTCCCTCTACCGCGCCGCCTACGAGCTGGCCGTGGACGCCGCCGCGGAGAACGTGCGCTGGCTGGAGGTGCGCTACTCGCCCGCGCTGCACCTGCAGAAGGGCCTGAAGATGACCACCGTCATCGACTCCGTGCTGGAGGGCCTGCGCGCCGCCAAGAAGGAGACGGGCATCAAGTGCGCCGTCATCGTCTGCGGCATCCGCCACATCAACCCGCAGACGTCCATGCGCCTGGCGGAGCTGTCCGTGGCGTACAAGAACCGCGGCGTCGTGGGCTTCGACCTGGCGGGCGCCGAGGCCAGCTTCCCCGCCAAGGACCACCTGGACGCCTTCCGCCTCATCCTCAAGAACAACGTCAACTGCACCGCGCACGCCGGTGAGGCGTACGGCCCGGAGTCCATCTCCCAGGCCATCCACTCGCTGGGCGCGCACCGCATCGGCCACGGCACCCGGCTGCGCGAGGACGGGGACCTGCTCAACTACGTCAACGACCACCGCATCCCCATGGAGGTCTGCCCGTCCTCCAACGTCCAGACGGGCGCGGTGTCCTCGCTGGAGTCCCACCCGCTCAAGTTCTACTTCGACTACGGCCTGCGGGTGACCATCAACACGGACAACCGCCTCATCACGGACACCACCGTGACGAAGGAGCTGTGGCTGGCCCACCGCAACCTGGGCCTGTCGCTGGAGGACCTCACCACCATCATCGTGTCCGGCTTCAAGAGCGCCTTCCTCCCGTTCCGGGAGAAGCAGGACATGCTGCGGCAGGTGAACCAGGAGATCGCCACCACGCTCGCCGCCTTCGAGAAGCGCCCCGTCGCGGCGATGCGCCAGCCGGCCTGAGGCCCCCGCCATGGACGAGACCCACGACCTCCCCCCAGCGCCGGACTTCAACCCCTCGCGCGCGAAGGCCGCCCAGGAGCTGTCCATCCCCGCCATCCTGATGCTGGTGCTGGCGGGCCTCAGCTTCCTCTACGCGCTGGTGAGCATGGTGACCCCGGTGGACACGCAGAAGCTCGCCAGCTTCTTCGACAATCCGCAGGTCCCCCAGCAGTGGAAGGACGCCGTCACGTGGCTGCTGACCCCCATGGGCCGGGTGGTGACGACCGTGCCCGGGCTGGTGCTCAACGCGCTGGTGGCCTTCGGCGCCTGGCAGATGAAGAACCTGCGCAGCTACGGCTGGTCCATGACGGCCGCCATCATCTGCTGCATCCCGTGCTGCGGCCCGTGCTCCTGCCTGTCGCTCGTGCCGGGCATCTGGTCGCTCATCGTGCTCAACCGGCCGGACGTGAAGGCCGCGTTCCGCTGAAGTCAAAAGCAAGGCGGGCGCCCCGGGAGTGGCTTTCCGGGAGCGCCCGCGGCGCTCAGGTGACCTTCATCCCCTTGGGGATGACGACGACGCCGCCGGACGTGACGTGGAAGCGGCGCTTGTCCTCCACCGGGTCGTAGCCAATGGTCATCCCGGGCGGAATCTCCACGTTCTTGTCGATGATGGCCCGCTTGATGCGGCAGCGCCGGCCGATGGTGACGTTCTCGAAGAGGATGGAGTCCTCCACCTCCGAATAGGAGTTCACCCGCACCTTCGGCGACAGCACGGAGCGGTGCACGTGGCCGCCGGAGATGATGCAGCCCTCCGCCACCAGCGAGTCCGTGGCGGTGCCCACGCGCTTGTTCTCCCGGTCCGCGAAGACGAACTTCGCCGGCGGGTAGTTGTTGGGCTGGGTGTGGATGGGCCAGCGGTCGTTGTACAGGTTGAAGGTCGGGTCCACCTCCACCAGGTCCATGTTGGACTGGTAGTACACGTCGATGTTCCCCACGTCCCGCCAGTAGCCGCGCTCCTTGTCCTCCTGGCCGGCCACCGTGTTCTGGGCGAAGTCGTACACGTACACGGGCTCGTGCTTGTACAGCTCGCTGATGATGGACTTGCCGAAGTCGTGCGCGCTCTTCTCGTCCGCCGCGTCGCGCACCACCTGCTTCACCAGCGTGTCCGTGGTGAAGAGGTAGTTGCCCATGGAGGCCAAGCACATCCTCGGGTTGCCCGGCATGGGCGGCGGATCCTTGGGCTTCTCCAGGAACTGGAGCATCCGCCCGTCCGGCCCCACGTCGATGATGCCGAACTCGCGCCCCTGCTCGATGGGCACGGGGATGGCCGCCACCGTGCACGCGGCCTTCCGCTCGATGTGGAAGTCCAGCATCTTGCGGACGTCCATCCGGTACACGTGGTCCGCGCCGAAGACGAAGATGTGGTCCGGCTCCTCGTCCGTGATGATGTTGAGGTTCTGGTAGATGGCGTCCGCGCTGCCCTTGTACCAGTCCACGCCGGTGCGCATCTGCGCGGGCACCGCCTCCACGTAGTGACCCAGGAACGCCGTCATGCGCCACGCGCGCGACAGGTGGTTGTTGAGCGAGTCGCTCTTGTACTGGGTCAGCACCTTCATCCGGTACACACCGGAGTTGGCGAAGTTGGAGAGGACGAAGTCGATGATGCGGTAGCGCCCACCGAACGGGACCGCGGGCTTCGCCCGCTCACGGGTCAGGGGCTCCAGGCGCGTGCCCGCGCCTCCCGCCAGAATCATGGCCAGCAGCTTTGACATAGGTAGCGGCCACGTTAGCCCCCGGCCGCCGCCCCACAATGCCCGTCCGGCCCGTGCAAGCCTTTCCGTTGAGTGCCCAACCGGGCGGGGTGGATGGGCGGAAGGCGACCTCCCGGTTTCGCGGCATGTAGGAGGAGGGGCGCAACCTCGTGCGTCCTCTTGGCTTGCGTGGCTTCCCCGGACCTTGCGTGCTAGCGTGGCCGGGCGATGTCTGGCGACCAAACGCGAGTCACCAAGATCTCCAGCCTCACCCCCGGTCCCGAGCGTGGCACCGAGTGCTGCCTCGTGCAGATCCACGGACCGGAGCTGGGCAAGAAGTACGTGCTGGAGGAGTCCGAGTTCACCATTGGCCGGGACCAGCACAACCACATCGTGGTGGACCTGGACAACGTGTCGCGCCGCCACGCGCGCATCTGGAGCCGTCAGGGCAAGACCTACGTGGAGGACCTCCAGTCCACCAACGGCACCTACCTGAACGACCGGGAGGTGCTCCAGGCGCAGCCGCTGCGCAGCGGGGACCTGGTGAAGGTGGGCGGCTCCATCTTCAAGTTCCTCGATGGCGACAACATCGAGACCCAGTACCACGAGACCATCTACACGCTGACCATCGCGGACGGTCTCACCGGCATCAACAACAAGCGCTACTTCCTGGAGTACCTGGAGCGGGAGATGGGCCGCTCGCACCGGTACCAGCGCACGCTGTCGTTGATGATGTTCGACATCGACCACTTCAAGCAGATCAACGACGTCCACGGCCACCTGGCCGGCGACTACGTGCTGCGGGAGATGGCCCAGTCCATCAAGCGGCTGGTGCGCCGCGAGCAGTGCTTCGCGCGCTACGGCGGCGAGGAGTTCGCCATCGTCATGCCGGAGGACGGGCCGGACAAGGCGCGCCTGTTCGCGGAGAAGATCCGCAAGCTGGTGGAGGACAAGCGCTTCATGTTCGAGGACAAGGAGATCCCCGTCACCATCTCCATCGGCGTGGCGGAGGTGGCCTCGGAGATGTCGGAGCCGTCCCAGTTCATCAAGGTGGCGGACGCGAACCTCTACAAGGCCAAGAAGTCCGGCCGCAACCGCGTGGTGGGCTGAAGGCCATGGCGGACTCGGACGGCGGTCCGTCCTTCCTGGCCCGGCTCATCCTCGTCCTGCTGGGCCTGGCCTTCCTGGGCGCCGCCTGGGTGTGGCACCAGAAGGACACGGACCCGAACGCCGCCCGGCTCGTGGAGCGCGTGAGCGGCGGCCGGGTGCACGGCGGCGCGGCGAGCCCGTAGGCCGCCGCGCCATTCTTCACCGCGCGTCAGGTGCCTTCGCGCGTCTCGGCCAGCCGGCCGCGGGTGCCGGGCAGGTTCCCGGGCGGCATCTTCCCGTAGATGTACTGGACGGTGTCCAGGAGCGTCTCGTGGACGTCGCGCGCCTTGAAGCCCAGCTCGCGCTCGGCCTTGGCGGGCTCCAGGTAGAAGAAGTGCTCGCCAATCTCGACCTCCTGCGGGTCGAGCTTGGACGTGACACCGCGCCACTTCGCCACCTGCTCCAGCAGCTTGCCGCCCCAGATGTTCACCTCGCGCGGCAGCTTCATGCGCGGGGCGGGCACGCCGGTGAGGCGCTGGAGCCGGTCGAAGAAGTCCGACATGGCCATGTTCACGCCCATCAGGTGGCGGCCGTACACCTCGCCCCGGGTGAGCGCCTGGAGGAAGGCGTCCGCCGCGTCGCGCGCGTCCACGAAGGAGATGCCGCCGCCGGGCATGGACGGAATCTCCCGGTTGAGGAACTTCACCACCGTCCAGGTGGAGGACAGCCGGTCATCCCCGGGCCCCATCAGCAGGCTGGGGTTGAGCACCACCAGCGGGATGGCGTGCTTGCGGCAGTACTCCAGCGCCAGCTTCTCTTCGTAGATTTTCGACAGGTAGTAGGGCCAGTGGGCGACGGTGGTGATGGGGTAGTCATCCTCCTCCGTGCCCACGCGGTCCTCCTTCGACACCGCGATGGTGCCGGAGGTGGAGCCCAGGATGACGCGCTTCACGCCCGCTTCGCGCACGTCGCGCAGGAACTCGCGCGTGCAGTCCACGTGCAGCTCGTACATCCGCCGCGCGTCCTTGTTCTGGAAGGAGACGAGCCCCGCCAGGTGGTAGACGGCGTCCACGCCCTCCAGCGCGCGGCGCACGGCGTCCCGGTCCTTCAGGTCGCCCT
Source organism: Corallococcus sp. AS-1-6 (assembly GCF_020037015.1). Lineage (GTDB taxonomy): Bacteria > Myxococcota > Myxococcia > Myxococcales > Myxococcaceae > Corallococcus. Next base: position 11,250 of record NZ_JAIQDE010000034.1, read on the forward strand.
GGCGCACCTCCGTGTTGGCGAACGCGGGGCCTGACGGCTTCGAGCGCGCGATGAGGCGCACGTCGTGGCCCGCGGCCACCAGCTTGGGCACCAGGTGCGTGCCCAGGAATCCCGTGCCTCCGGTGACGAGCAGCTTCACGCGTCCTTCCCTTCCGGCAGGGCCCGGGCGGGCGGGGTGAAGTCCCGGTCCGCGCCCACCTGCTCCAGGTCCAGCACCTTGCCCGCCCTCAGCGAGCGCACCGCCTCCTCCGCGATGTGCGTCACGTAGCGGTAGCCCTCCGAGCGCGCCATGCCCTGCGCCCGGGCCTTCAGCGACGCGTGCTCCAGCGCCGGGCCCACGTGGACCTCCAGCTCCTTCGTCTTCGGGAACATGGAGCCCTTGGGCAGCGCTTCGTACGCGCCGTGGATGTACAGCGGCAGCACGTCCACCCCGTAGGTGAGCGACAGGTAGCCCAGCGTCGGCTTGAACTCCATCAGCTCGCCCGTCTTGGAGCGCGTGCCCTCCGGGAAGATGAGGACGTTGAAGCCCTGCCGGAGCGCCTCGCCCGCCACGCGCAGCGATTCACGCAGCGAACCCTGCCGGTCGATGGGGATGAGGTTGGTGAAGTTCTCGAACCACGCGCGCTTGAGCGGCGTGTCGAAGAAGTAGTCGCGCGCGGCCAGCGACACCAGCCGCTCGCCCTGGTCGCCCAGCACCACGCGCACCAGGCCCGCGTCCAGGTGGCTGGCGTGGTTGGCGATGACCAGGAAGTTGCGGTTCTGCGGGATGAACGTCTTGCCCGTCACCTTCACGTCGAAGACGCCGCCGTAGAGCACCTTCTGCCCGAAGGACAAAAGCTGCCGGCCCAGCGCGGACACCGACTCCGGCACCGGAATCTCCGCCTCCTCCGCGCGCTCGGCCTCCTTCTTGATGTCGCGCGCGCGCGTCTCCTGCGAGGGCCGGCGCCCGGAGGCCACCACCAGCTTGCGCAGGTCCTCCACCGTCTGCACCTGCGTCAGGTCTTCAATGGCGGGCAGCGGCACGCCCGCGCCCTCCAGCGCCACGGACATCTCCGTGAGCATCAGCGAGTCGAAGCCCAGGTCGCCAATGAGCTGCGCGTCCGCCCGCACGTCCGACACGGGGCGGTGGCACACCTCCGCGACGAGCGGGAAGAGCCAGTCCGACACGCCGCCCGTGGTGGGCGCCGCCTGCGCCTTCTCCTTCACGCGGCCCGCGCTGGCCGCCACGCGGTCCAGCCGCTGCAGCTCCTCCACCACGCGCTTGCGCTTCACCTTGCGCGTGGACGTGCGCGGCAGCTCGCCGTCCCAGAAGCGCAGCACCTTCACGCGCCGGTAGAAGGGCATGCCCGCGCTCACCTTGCGGAAGTGCTCCTCCAGCTCGTGGCGGACCTCCTCGCGCGGGCGGTCCTTGAAGTCCGGCACGCACAGGCACGCCACCTTCTCGCCGCCGGCCTCGTCCGGCAGGCCGACGATGGACAGCTCCTTGATGTGCGCGTGCTCCTGGTACAGCTCCTCCAGCTCGTCCGGGTAGACGTTCTTGCCGTTGGCGTCGACGATGACGTCCTTGGCGCGGCCCATGAGGTACAGGCGGCCCTCGTCGTCCATGCGGCCCAGGTCGCCCGTGTGCAGCCAGCCGTCCTTCACCACGGCCTCGGTGGCCTCGCGGTCTCCGAAGTAGCCCGCCATCACGTTCGGGCCCTTGGCCAGCACCTCGCCAATGCCGTCGTTGTCCGGGTTCTGAATCTTGAACTCGATGCCCGGCAGCGCCTTGCCCACCGTGCCCTTCACGCGCTTGTTGGTGGCCTCGGACACCGCCAGCACCGGCGCGGCCTCCGTGAGGCCATAGCCCTCGCGCATGGTGAAGCCCAGCTCGTGGAAGGCCTGGTGCACCTCTTCCGACAGCGCGGAGCCGCCGGACACCAGCACCTTCACCCGGCCGCCGAACTTGCGGTGCACCGGCCAGAACAACAGCTTGCCCAGGTTGAGCGAGCTGCGGTTGCGCAGCTCCCCGTTGGCCGCCATCAGCGCCTTGAGCGCCTGCTCCACCACCGGCGGGCGCGCGGCCATCTCCTGCGTAATCTTGCGGTGCAGGAGCTGCCAGAGCGCGGGCACGCCAATCATCGCCGTCACGCGGCCCGTCTCGAAGACGTCCCCCAGCCGGTCCGACGTGAGCTCGTCGATGTACGTGATCTCCGCGCCGCGCATGAACGGCGTGAGGAAGCCGGCGGAGAACTCAAAGGTGTGGTGCAGGGGCAGCACGGACAGCACGCCGTCCCCCACGCCCACGTCGAACGCGCCCGCCAGCTTCGCCACCAGCGCCGCGAAGTTGCGGTGGGTGAGCATCACGCCCTTGGGCGTGCCGGTGGTGCCGGAGGTGAAGATGACGCTCGCCACGTCGTCGGCGGCGGCGGACTTCTTCACCGGGCCGATGCGGTCCGGGTACGCCGGGTCGCCCGTCATGGCCTCCGCGAGGCTCGCCACGCCCACGCCCTCGCCCAGCGCGGCGAAGAGTCCGGGGAAGTCCTCCGCGGCCTGCTCGGACACCAAGCACTGCTTCGCGGCGGCGCGCTTCGCGATGTTGACCACCTCCGCCTCGGTGAGCGATGGGTCCACCGGCACGGCGGTGCCGCCGGCGCGCAGGATGCCGAAGTAGCTGATGGCCCACTCCGGCCGGTTCTCCGACACCAGCAGGACGCGGTCGCCGCGCTTGATGCCCTGGGCCATGAGGTAGCTGCCCACGCGGGCCGCGTAGCGGTGCACCTCGCCGAAGGTGAAGCGCTCCTCCTTCTCCCCCGCGGCCATGCGGAACGCCACCCGGTGGCGGTACGCGTGCACGGTGGCCTCGAACAGCTCCAGCAGGTCGCGGTGCGCGGGGATGGCGGTGCGCTTCTCGCGCTCCTCGTCCAGGCCCGGGAACACCCACTTCTCCAGGCCGGGCAGGTGCGTGCCCAGGAAGTACTCGCGCCAGTCGATGCGGTCCGGCGCCCAGTCAATCTTCGCGCGGTCCGCCGGCACCATGCGCTCGTAGACGGAGCGCGTGTTGTCGCAGCGGAAGACGTAGCGGTTCTCCCAGAGGAAGGGGAGGAACAGGTCGATGAGGCCGGTGAGGCTGCCCGCCTGGGACTCCACCTCGTCCAGCGCGACGCGGGCCTTGTCCATCATCGCCTGCACGCGGGGCGCGCCCCACGCGGGCCGCACCTCGTCCATGGCCTTCTTGAGCAGCTTCGCGCCCTTCGCCAGCATGGGCGCGCTGAGCAACTGGAACTCCTGCTTGCTCACCGGCTGCGGCTCGATGCGCGAGCGCAACGAGTTGACCAGCGAGTTGCCCGTCTCGCGGTTGCGGTAGAAGCGGCGGCGGTACAGGCCCACCAGCTCCACGGAGCGGCTGGCGAGGAACGGGTTCACGTCACCGGACGCCAGGTTGTAGACGCGGCGCTCCTCCACCTGCATCGCGTGCGCGGTGATGCCCAGCGTGGCGCCCGCCACCTGGTCCACCGGGATGATGTCCAGGATGGCGTGGTCGCCCGCGGGGATGCCGCGCTGGCCCTTGATGCCCGCGTACGCCAGCGGCGCGGACGTGGTGAAGCCCTCGTTCCAGCCGGGGAAGGGGAAGTGCGCCGCGCTCTCCACGATGGAGGGCCGCACGATGGAGTAGCGCAGCCCCGGCGTCCCGGCCATCACCTGTTCGCCCAGGTGCTTGGCGTAGGTGTACGTGTTGGGCCAGCCCCAGTGCTGCGCGCGCTCCATGCCCGCGCGGACCAGCTCGCCGGACAGCCACAGCTTGCGCTCGCGGCCCACGGCCAGGCGCAGCGTCTTCTCGTCCGTGGCGTCGCGGCCCTCCTCCTCCAGGCGGTCCAGCGCCTTCTGCCGGAAGAGGGAGGTGAGCGCCTTGTCATCCGCCTGTTCGCGCAGGCGGGCGACGATCTTCTCCGCGTCCGCCAGCTCCTGCTCCAGGCTGAAGTCGCGCCCGTCCATCTCCTCGTGCTTGGGGAAGTAGCCCAGCACCGGCTCGTCCTCGAAGACGAGCCCGCTGCGGTTGCCCACCACGAACGCGGTGGACATGTGGATGAGCGGCACGGACCAGCGCAGCGCCAGCGCCACCGCGTTCTTCACGCCGTGGGTGTTGACGTTGAGGCCCACCTCCAGCGACGGGTTGAAGGAGACCAGGCCCGCGCAGTTGACGATGGCGTGCACCTGCCCGGTGAGCGCCTCGACCTGCGCCTCCTCCAGGCCCACGAAGGGGTCGGTGATGTCGCCATCCAGGATGGTGCACTTCGCCTGGATGAACGCCATGGCGCCTTCGTCGCCCAGGCGGTCGCGCAGCGGCTGGAAGGGCTCGCTGGGGGCCACCTTGTCGAAGAAGCGGCGCTCCGCGGACGCGGCGCTGCCCTTGCGCACGATGACGTAGACCCGGTCCAGCACGTCGCCGTAGTGGGACAGCAGCATCGACAGCGTCACCTTGCCCACGAAGCCGGTGGTGCCGACGAAGACGATGCGCTTGCCGGTGAAGACCTCGGTGACGTTCAGCGGGGGAAGCGTGGTCATGTCCGTGAGCGACCCTTTCACTTCACGTCCACCATCACCGTGGGCGCGATGCGCAGCAGGCTGATGGACGCCGAGCGCCCCATGAAGCCGCGCGCCTCTTCAATCGCCTCGGAGAGGGTGTCCGTGCGGTCCCAGCCGAGCAGGGCCGGGACGTGGTTGTTCTCCGCGCCCGCGACGATGACCTTGCCCACGTGCTGGCGGCCGTTCTCGCCCCAGTACCACATGTAGAAGGGGTGCACGCCGTGGTAGGCGTTGCCCTTCCGGTACAGGTGCACGTAGCTGGGGTTCTCCGCGAACTCCTTCTCGTACTTGTGCTCCAGCTTCATGGAGTCCCGCGTCTCCGGCAGCAGCCGGTGGAAGAACTCGATGTAGCTGGGGTGCTGCACGGGGTCGAACTCGTCGTAGGCCGGGTGCAGGAGGATGAGCACGCCCCCCTTCTTCACCAGCGGCACGCCCCGGTTGAGGTTGTAGAAGTAGCCCAGCCCCATCACCTGCACGAGCAGCGGGTTGAGGATGGAGTTGACGCTGTAGGGGCTGACGAACGGGATGGGGAAGATGACGATGTCGCTCTGCCCCTCCACCGGCACCACGTACTGCTTCCAGCTCTGCTCCAGCGTCTTGGCGTGCGTGGGCTCCGTGGCCCCCGCGAACACGCCCGTCACGTCATAGGGCGCGGGGATGGCGTTGAGCACCTTGCGCGCCGCCGCGCGGGGCAGCTTGGACAGCGTGAAGCGCAGGGCCTGGAACTTCAGCCGGTCCGCCTCCGTGTAGTCCTCTTCCTTCTTCGCCAGGAAGTCCGTGGGCGCGCCGAACATGCGGTTGTTCAGCGTGGTCTCGATGTGGAAGACCTTCAGCGTCTTGTCGATGACCGTCCCGATGCGCGAGTTCTTCGTGTAGAGCGCGCTCGCCTTCGGCTCCATGTAGGAGTCCGAATCGCGGATGGTCTTCGGGTTGTGGTGGTGCCGCAGCGACGCGTAGTTCGTCACGCCCGTGCCCATGGACTTGTGCCCGCCGTTCATGGGCACGAAGTTGATGTTCACGTAGACGATGAGGTCGCTCTCCGCCACGCGGCGGTTCACGGCCACGACTTCATTGTGGCTGGTGCGCTCCAGCTCCGTGATGCCGTCCGGGTCCTCCGCGTCGTGGTTGTAGTAGCGGTCCGGGTAGTAGGCGTCGAAGATCTTCTCGCCCACCATGCGCTTCATCTCGCCTTCGGTCATCCGGCGGTGCAGCGCGTTGGCGATGACCAGGTGCACGTCATCCACGCCGGAGTCCGCGCACAGCTCCAGCACCACCTCCAGGATGGACTGGCGCACGTCCGGCGTGACCATGGGCGGCAGGGGGACGCTGATGTCGTCGATGACGCACGTCAGCCGCATGCCGGGCTTGAGCAGCGCGTGCAGCGGGTCCATGCCCTCCGGGTGGTTGATGGCCCAGCGGATGGCGGCCTTCACGTTGGGCACGCCCTCCAGCGGGGGGCGGGGGAAGATGACCCGGGTGCCCACGGGCAGGTCTTCCTGGAGGAAGCCCTCGCCGTAGAAGAGCGCCCGCGGGGGGCTGCCCTTCTCCGTGATGACCACCTGGCTTTCCTCGTCGTACAGCTTCTGGAGCGTCTTGAGCGGGCGCATGGATGAAGGGGGGCGGCGAAAAGGGGTGGGGGGTTACTTCAGGTCCAGGATGGGCCAGTTGTACGCGCGCGCGAGCGAGCGCAGCCGCAGGTCCGGGTTCACCGCGGTGGGCCGTCCCACCACGGCGAGCATGGCGTAGTCGGAGGCGCTGTCCGAGTAGCCATGGCACTGGTTGAGGGCCAGGCCCTCGCGCTCGCAGTAGGCGCGGATGGCGTTGGCCTTGTTGGCGCCTTCGATGATGGGCGGAATCACCTTGCCGGTGGCCTTGCCGCCCACGAACTGCATCTTGTTGGCGATGACGTCGTCACAGCCCAGGTGCCGGGCCAGGGGGCGCATGGTGAAGTCCAGCGCGCCGGTGACGAGCACGATGCGGCAGCCGGAGCGGCGCGCCTCGTCGATGAGGTCCTGCGTCTGCTCGTACAGCGCGGGCTTCAGGACGTCCTCGAACATGTCCTCCGCGATGGTGACGAGCCGGTCCTCGCTGAGGCCCGAGTAGTACCGGTAGAAGAATTCGTTGAAGGCCTTGCGGTTGACGGCATCCAGGATGCCGAACACCGGCAGACCCAGGGCGGTGCCCAGGGTTCGGCCCGCGATACCCCGGAGCGAGCCCCGGTTCGTCGCGTAATAGGCATAGACGTGGACGATGTTCGTCCGGACCAGCGTCCCGTCGACGTCGAAGAAGGCTGCTTTGGCGGGCACTTTGGGGGGCATGGGCGGTCGGGCTTCCTCCCATCCTGGAGGGGGTGTGGTCAACGAAAGCGCAAAGGGCCGGGGTGGGCTGCCGGCCCTTTGGGCGCATGGGGCTATAACCAGCCCTGTGCGCGATACCATTCGCCACTGCGGGTGATGGACTCCGCCAGCCCCCGGCGCGGCCGGAAGCCCAGCAGGCGCTCGGCCTTGGCCCCGGAGCAGGTCCAGGCCGGGGCCAGGAGCTGCCGCGCCAGCTTCCGGTTCAGGGGGAGCTTGCGGCCGGTCAGCCGCGTCACCCCGTCCGCCGCCGTGGCCAGGGCGGTCAGCACCGCCGGGGACAGCCGCCAGGTGCGCGTCTGGAAGCCCAGGGCCTTCGCCCCCAGGTCCTGCATCTCCTCCAGGGTCAGCCGCTCCGGGCCGGCGCAGAAGAACGCCTCGCCCAGGGCCTCCGGCTTCTCCGCCAAGACGAGCAGCAGGTCCACCACGTCCTCCACGTCCACCAGGGACAGGGGCCGGGGGCCGCCGGTCAGCTCCAGCCGGATGCCCTTCTTCCCCAGCGTGAAGAAGGTCAGGTTTTCCCGGTCTCCAGGCCCCAGGATGCGCGGCGGGCGGATCACCGTCACCGGCAGCCGGTCCTGGAAGGAGAACGCGATGCGCTCACCCTCCGCCTTGCTCTCGCCGTACCACTCATGCGGGTGGAAGGCGTCCTCCTCCACGTGGGGGCGCTCCGGGGTGGAGGGGCCGTGGGAGGCCAGCGAGCCGCACATCACCAGGCGGGGGCGGGGCTGGGGCAGGGCGGCCATGGCCTCGCAGAGGAGGCGGGTGCCCTGCGCGTTGACGCGCATGAACTCGTCGCGCACCGCGGCGCGGCGGATGCCGGCCAGGTGGAAGACGACGTCCACGCCCTTCACCGCCGGGGCCAGCGAGGCGGGGTCCGTCACGTCGCCCACCACCCGCGTCCAGGGGTGGCCTTCCAGGGCCTTCTCCAACTCGCGGGTGTCCGTGGTGGGGCGCAGCAGGCATGACACCCGGTCGCCGCGCGCGGCCAGCGCCCGAGCGAGCCAGGTCCCCAGGAAGCCACCGGCACCAGTGATGAGGGCATTCATGGACGCTGTTTCATCCGAAAAGCCACATCCCGTCCACCGCCGAAAAGGGCGGGGTCGCGCCCGAGCGGCGGAACGCTCCGGATGCCGACTTTCCGCCTCCGGACGCGCCGCGAGGCACAATCCCCGAGGGAAAACGGCCTCCGGGGCCGGTTTCTGGCGCTCCGGACGCGCCGCGGGGCTTCCATTCCCGAGGGAAGAATGCGCTGCGGGGCCGAGTTCTAGGCTCCGAATCCATTGCTCCGAGGGGCCCCAGAGGGAAAAAGCGCGCGATGGACGCTGTTTTTCGCTCTAGGCCGTGCTACTACGCGCCATCGGCTCTAGCTTGAAGATGCAAGCACGCCGTGCAACGTCCCCTTCGGAGGGGAGGAGACACAAGACGAATGGCCGCCAAGAAAGCCGCTGCGAAGAAGTCTGCCCCTGCTGCCGCGAAGAAGGCCCCTGCCGCGAAGAAGGCCGCGGGCCGTAAGCCGAACGCCGCGTTCATGAAGGAGATGACGCCCTCCGCTGAGCTGGCGGCGATCGTCGGGTCCAAGGCGCTGCCCCGCACCGCGGTGGTCAGCAAGATCTGGGACTACATCAAGAAGAACAACCTCCAGGACGCGAAGAACAAGCGCCAGATCAACGCCGACGACAAGCTCAAGCCCATCTTCGGCGGCAAGAAGAACGTCACCATGTTCGAGATGACCGCGCTGGTGAACAAGCACCTGAGCTGAACGGTGCAGGGCCCGTCGGGGCCGTCGCCGGTCGCCCGAAGGACCCTGGGGGCTCGTCACGCATCGCGCGCGACGGGCCCTCCGCTTTTTCTCCCTCCGCCAACCGCTCGCCCGGAGCGTTGAAAAGGGGGCTAAGGCGCATCTGCCCGCTGGCGGACGCGCCGCGTCGGGCCTACCTCTGGGGCCCATGTTCCACGACAGCCTTGAGGCAGGGGAGCGCTCCGCGCGGCAGGCGGACGCGGATGGCACGCACACGACGGTGGAAGCCCAGGCGGAGGGCCTGTTCGAGCAGGTCCAACGCGAGCTGCAATCGCGCCGCGTCACGCCGCTGTCCACCTACCGGATGCAACTGCACCAGGGCTTCACCTTCCAGCAGGCGAAGGCGCTGGTGCCGTACCTGGCCCGGCTGGGCGTGAGCGACTTCTACGCGTCGCCCTACCTCAAGGCCACGCCCGGCAGCACCCACGGCTACGACTGCGTGGACCACCAACGGCTCAACCCGGAGGTGGGCACGCCCGAGGACCACGCGGCTCTCTGTGACGCCCTGCGCGAGCACGGGCTGGGGCAGGTGCTGGACGTGGTGCCCAACCACATGGGCATCGAGCGGGACAACCGCCTGTGGCTGGACGTGCTGGAGAACGGCCCTTCGTCCATCTACGCGAAGTTCTTCGACGTGGACTGGCGGCCGGTGAAGGACGAGCTGGCGGACAAGGTGCTGCTGCCCATCCTGGGCGACCAGTACGGCATCGTGCTGGAGCGCGGCGAGCTGAAGCTGTCCTACGACGCCGGCGCCTTCCACCTGCACTACTACGACCACCGGCTGCCGGTGGCGCCGCGCCAGTACGCGAGGATCCTCGGGCACGGCCTGGAGCGGCTGGAGAAGCAGTTGGGCGCGGAGTCGCCGCACCTGGTGGAGCTGCTCTCCATCCTGACGGCCCTGGACCACCTGCCGCCGCGCACGGAGGTGAGCACGGCGAAGGTGATTGAGCGGCACCGGGAGAAGGAGGTCATCAAGCGGCGGCTGGGCGCGGTGGTGGCGGACAGCCCGGAGCTGGCGGCGTACGTGGAGGAGAACGTCCGGGTGTTCAACGGCACGCCGGGCAACGTGCGCTCCTTCGACCTGCTGGACGCGCTGCTGCAGAACTGCAGCTACCGGCTGGCGCACTGGCGCGTGGCGGGCGAGGAGATCAACTACCGCCGCTTCTTCGACATCAACGGCCTGGCCGCCATCCGCGTGGAGGACGCGGACGTCTTCCAGGAGGCGCACCAGCTCATCTTCGAGTGGCTGCGCGAGGGGCGCGTCACGGGCCTGCGAATCGACCACCCGGACGGCCTCTTCGACCCCACCGCCTACTTCCTGGACCTGCAGGAGCGCTTCTTCGTGGAGCGCGCGCGGGCGCGCTTCGACGCGGGCCGCGAGGAGGGCGGCGGCGCGCGGTGGCCGGAGGTGGAGGCGCTGTTGCGCGCGAAGTGGCGGCGCGAGGTGATGGACACGCCGGACAGCCCGCTGCGCAAGGCGCTCTTCGTGGCGGTGGAGAAGATTCAAGGTGGCCGTGAGCGCATCCCGGACGCGTGGGCGGTGCACGGCACCACCGGCTACCGCTTCGCCAACGCGGTGAGCGGCCTGTTCGTGCACCCGGCCGCGGAGGCGCACCTGACGGAGACGTACGAGCGCTTCGCGGGCGGCACGCAGGACTTCGCGGAGCTGGTGTACCAGAAGAAGCTGCTCATCATGCGCGTGAGCATGGCCAGCGAAATCAACGTGCTGGCGCACGAGCTCAACCGCATCTCGGAGATGAACCGCCGCACGCGCGACTTCACGCTCAACAGCCTGAGGCGCGCGCTGGTGGAGTTCATCGCGCTGTTCCCCGTCTACCGCACCTACGTGGACGGCTGGCGCGCGGAGCTGGACGTGCGCGACGTGCAGTACATCGAGTGGACCCTCCAGCGCGCCAAGGAGCGCAACACCACCACCAACGCCTCCATCTTCGACTTCCTGCGCGACATCCTCCTGGGCCGCTACCCGGAGCACGTGGGGGACGACGAGAAGGCCGTCATGCTGCGATTCGCCATGAAGCTCCAGCAGGTGACGGGCCCCGTCATGGCCAAGGGCCTGGAGGACACGGTCTTCTACATCTACAACCGGCTGGTGAGCCTCAACGAGGTGGGCGGCGAGCCGGAGCACTTCGGCATGCGCGCCACCACCTTCCACCTGCGCAACCAGGAGCGCGCGGAGCGCTGGCCGGCGAGCATGCTCACCTCCAGCACCCACGACACCAAGCGCAGCGAGGACGTGCGCGCGCGCATCAACGTCCTCACGGAGCTGCCGGAGGCGTGGCGGGAGAAGGTGCGCGCCTGGGCGGACCTCACCCAGGCCTTCGTCAGCCACCTGCCCACGGGCCCCGCGCCGTCGTCCAACGACGTCTACCTCTTCTTCCAGACGGTGGTGGGCGCGTGGCCCATGGGGGATGCGGTGCCCCAGGCCGAGCTCCAGGAGTTCCACCGCCGCGTGCGCGAGTACATGGGCAAGGCCATCAAGGAGGCCAAGGTCCGCACGTCGTGGACCAACCCGGACGGCGCCTACGACGACGCGGTGGCGCGCTTCGTGGACGCGTGCTTCGACCCCGCGAGGAGCCAGGCCTTCCTGGACGACGTGAAGGCCTTCAAGCGCCGCATCGAGCGCGCGGGCCAGCACAACGCGCTGGGGCAACTGCTCCTGAAGCTGGCGTCGCCGGGCGTGGCGGACACGTACCAGGGCTGCGAGCTGTGGGACTTGTCGCTGGTGGATCCGGACAACCGCCGGCCGGTGGACTACGCCCTGCGCGAGCGGCTGCTCACGGCGCTGGACGCCGCGGCGGCGAAGGACCGGCCCGCCCTGTGCGCGCGGCTGTCCCGGGACTTCGACGACGGGCAGGTGAAGCTCTTCGTCCTGGCGGAGGCGCTGCGGCTGCGCCAGCGGTACGCGGACCTGTTCCGCGCCGGCGGCTACGGGGCGCTGGAGCTGTCCGGGCCGCGCTCGCCCGCGGCGGTGGGCTTCGCGCGCACGCACGGTGACAGCGTGCTGATTGCCTGCGCGCCGCGTTACACCCTGGAGGCGCTGGAGTCCGGGGGGCTGGCGCAGGCGTATGACGGCACGTTCCTGAACCTTCCGGAGGCATATGCGGGCATGATGTTCCGCAACGTCTTCACCGGGAACACCGTCCGTCCCCAGCAGGGGCCGGGAGGCGTGGGGCTGGCCCTGGGGCCGCTCCTCGCGGAGTTCCCGGTGGTGCTGCTGGAGAGGAGCACTGGATGAGAAGGGCCGAGGTGCTTCCAGGGAAGCCGTTTCCCCTGGGCGCCACGTACGACGGGAACGGCGTGAACTTCGCCGTGTTCAGTGAGCACGCGAAGAAGGTGGAGGTCTGTCTCTTCGACCCCGCCGACCCGAAGAAGGAGACGCGCCGCTTCCCGTTGCTGGAGACCACGAACCACGTCTGGCACGGCTACATGCCGGGCGTGCACGCCGGCTGTCTGTACGGCCTGCGGGTTCACGGTCCGTATGAACCGAAGAAGGGCCTGCGCTTCAACCCGCACAAGCTCCTGGTGGACCCCTACGCCCGCGCGCTGCACGGGCAGGTGGACCCCAAGGCGCCCATCCACGCGTACGTGCACGGGGGCAAGGAGGAGGACCTGGTCATGGACACGCAGGACGACGCCTGGGGCGTGCCCAAGGCGGTCATCCTGTCGGACGGGTTCGACTGGGAGGGCGACAAGCGGCCGGAGGTCCCCTGGAACAAGACGGTCCTCTATGAGCTGCACGTCAAGGGCTTCACCAAGCTGCACCCGCGCATCCCCGAACACCTGCGCGGCACGTACGCGGGCCTGGCGCACCCGGCCAGCATCGAACACCTGAAGAAGGTGGGCGTGACGAGCGTGGAGCTGCTGCCCATCCACGCCTTCGTGGACGAGCCGTTCCTCACCCAGAAGGGGCGCTCCAACTACTGGGGCTACAACACGCTGGGGTTCTTCGCACCGGACGCGCGCTACTGCGCGTCGGGCTCGCTGGGCGAGCAGGTGGCGGAGTTCAAGGGGATGGTGAAGCTGCTGCACCGCGCGGGCATCGAGGTGATCCTCGACGTGGTCTACAACCACACCTGCGAGGGCAACCACCTGGGGCCCACGCTGTCCTTCAAGGGGCTGGACGCCGGCGCGTACTACCGGCTCAGTGAGAAGGACCCGCGCTACTTCATGGACTTCACCGGGTGCGGCAACTCGTGGAACGCCACGCACCCGTACGCGCTGAAGCTCATCGCGGACAGCCTGCGCTACTGGGTGGAGGTGATGCACGTGGACGGCTTCCGCTTCGACCTGGCGACGACGCTGGGGCGGGACCGGCACGGCTACGACACCCGCGCGGCCTTCTTCCAGATCCTCCACCAGGACCCCGTGCTGAGCCGCGTGAAGCTCATCGCGGAGCCGTGGGACGTGGGGGACTACGGCTACCAGGTGGGCAACTTCCCGGTGCTGTGGAGCGAGTGGAACGGCAAGTACCGCGACACCATGCGCCGCTACTGGAAGGGGGACGACCGGCAGGCGGCGGAGATCGGCTCCCGGCTCACGGGCAGCTCGGACCTGTATGCGCTGTCCGGCCGCAAGCCCACGGCGAGCGTGAACTTCGTCACCGCGCACGACGGCTTCACGCTGCACGACCTGGTGACGTACAGCCAGAAGCACAACGAGGCCAACGGCGAGGACAACCGCGACGGCGCCAATGACAACCACGCCTGGAACTGCGGCGTGGAGGGGGAGACGAACGACCCCAAGGTGAACGCGCTGCGCGAGCAGCAGAAGCGCAACTTCCTGGCGTCCCTCTTCCTGTCGCAGGGCGTGCCCATGCTGGTGGCGGGCGACGAGATGGGCCGCACGCAGAAGGGCAACAACAACGCCTACTGCCAGGACAACGAGCTGTCGTGGGTGAACTGGGAGCTCAACGAGCAGCAGCGCCAGTTGTTGGACTTCACCTCCCGCATCATCAAGCTGCGGCGCGAGCAGCCGGTGCTGTCCAAGCGCCGCTTCTTCCGCGGGGCCCACATCTGGGACAGCGAGCTGAAGGACCTGGCGTGGTTCCGGCCGGACGGCAAGGAGATGAAGCGCGAGGACTGGGAGAAGCCCTACGTGCGCTCCCTGGCCTTCCTGCTGGGAGGCGACGCCATCGCCACGCCGGACGACGAGGGCCACCGCATCGTGGGGGACACGTTGCTGGTGCTGCTCAACGCGCACCACGAGCCCATCACCTTCATGCTGCCCGCGCTGGAGTGGGGCGCGGACTGGGAGCTGGTGGTGGACACCGCGGCGACGGGGGAGTCCCTGCGCACGCACACCCCGGCGGGCGGCAAGGTGCAGGCGGTGGGGCGTTCCCTGGTCGTCTTGCGCCGGCCGGCGACGGAATGGGAGTAGCCGCCGGGGCCGTCCCGGAGTAGGCAGCGGGGCGTGATGACGCACTCGCTCTGGCCCTGGGTGGCCTTCAACGTCTTCGTCCTGGCGATGCTCGCCCTGGACCTGGGGCTGTTCCACCGCAAGGAGCACGCGGTGTCGCCGAAGGAGGCGACGCTGTGGACGCTGGTGTGGGTGAGCATCAGCCTCGCGTTCTGCGGAGGCGTCTGGCACTACGGCGGCAAGGGGCCGGCGCTGGAGTGGCTGACGGCGTACGTCGTGGAGTACGCGCTGTCCGTCGACAACCTCTTCGTCTTCCTGATGGTGTTCGGCTACTTCCGGGTGCCGCCGCAGCACCAGCACCGGGTGCTCTTCTGGGGCATCCTGGGCGCGTTCGTGATGCGCGCGCTGCTCATCGTCGCGGGCACGGCGCTGGTGGCCCGCTTCGAGTGGCTCATCTTCCTGTTCGGCGCGTTCCTCGTCTACACGGCCTCCAAGATGCTGTGGGCCAAGGACGACGAGGACGTGGACCCGGAGGCGGGCTTCATCGTCAGGATGTCCCGGCGCCTGCTGCCGGTGTCGCGCCAGGGCGAGGGCAGCCGCTTCTTCGTCCACGAGGACGGCCGGCGCAAGGTGACGCCGCTGTTCATCGTGTTGCTGGTGGTGGAGGCCACGGACCTGCTCTTCGCCATGGACTCCATCCCGGCGGTGCTGGGCATCAGCAAGGACCCGTTCATCATCTACACGTCCAACGTCTGCGCCATCCTGGGCCTGCGCTCGCTCTTCTTCGTCGTCTCCAGCCTGATGGAGAAGTTCCACCTGCTGAAGGTCGCGCTGGGCGTCATCCTGGCCTTCGTGGGCGTGAAGATGCTCATCGAGCACTGGTTCAAGATCCCCATCGGCATCTCGCTGGCGGTGATTGCCGGGTGCCTGCTGGTGGCCATCCTGGCGTCGCTGGTGTTCCCCAAGCCCCCGGAGGCGGAGGGGTCCACCCCGGTGGCGGACGCGGACAAGGCCCCGGACGCGCCGGCCCGGGAGCAGGAGCGCGGCTGAGGAAGGCCCTGCGTTTCGCTTGCATCGGGCGGGAGTCGCTGCCAAGTCTCCCGCCATGTCCACCGCCACCACCGACGGCATCCGCGTCACCGTGGAGCCGACCTTCTGGCCGGAGCGCAGCACGCCCGAGGCCGGGCAGTTCGCCTTCATGTACAAGGTGGTGCTCCTCAACGAGGGCACCGTCCCGGCGCAGCTCCGGTCCCGGCATTGGATCATCACCGACGCCCAGGGCCACATCGACGAGGTGAAGGGCGAGGGCGTGGTCGGCCGTCAGCCGCACCTCAAGCCGGGCGAGCGGTTCGAGTACACGAGCTGGGCGATGCTGAAGACGCCCTTCGGCACCATGCGCGGCGGCTACGAGATGGAGCGCCCGGACGGCACGCGCTTCGAGGCGCGCATCGCCGAGTTCGCGCTCACGCTGCCTCACGCGCTGCACTGAGGCCTCGCACATGCCTGTGCCGACCACGAAGCGGGGACTGCTGCTCGTCAACCTGGGGACGCCGGACGCGCCCGAGCCCGGGCCGGTGCGCCGCTACCTGCGCGAGTTCCTCAACGACCCGCGCGTCATCGACATCAACCCGGTGGGGCGCTGGTTCCTGCTGAACCTCATCATCCTGCCCTTCCGCCCCGCGAAGAGCGCGGAGGCGTACCGCAAGGTGTGGATGCAGGAGGGCTCGCCGCTGCTCGTGTACAGCCGCGCGCTGGAGGCGCGGGTGCGGGAGCGGCTGGGGGACGACTACGAGGTGGAGCTGGCCATGCGCTACGGCAACCCGTCGCTGCCGGACGCCATCGCGCGGCTGAAGGCGAAGGGCGTGTCGGAGTTCACGGTGCTGCCGCTGTACCCGCATGAGGCGGCGTCGTCCTCCGCGTCGTCGCTGGCGCGGGCCTACGAGGTGCTGGCGGAGGGCTGGGACGTCCCCAACGTGCGCGCGGTGCCGGCCTTCTGGGACGACGCGGGCTTCCTGGACGCGTTCGCGGCGGTGGCGCGGCCGGTGATTGCCGACACGCGCGCGGACCACGTGCTGTTCAGCTTCCACGGGCTGCCGGAGCGGCACATGCGCAAGAGCGACCCGACGGGGAGTCACTGCCTGGCGTCCGCGGGCTGCTGTGACGCCATCACGGCGGAGAACCGGCACTGCTACCGCGCGCAGTGCTTCGCGACGGCGCGGATGCTGGCCCAGCGGCTGGGGCTGCCGGAGGGCGGCTACACGGTGTCCTTCCAGTCGCGGCTGGGGCGCACGCCGTGGGTGAAGCCGTACACGGACCTGGTGCTGCCGGAGCTGGCGGCGAAGGGCGTGAAGCGGCTGGCGGTGATGTGCCCGGCCTTCGTGGCGGACTGCCTGGAGACGCTGGAGGAGATTGGCCTGCGCGCGAAGGAGCAGTTCGTGGAGGCGGGCGGCGAGTCGCTGACGCTGGTGCCGTCCCTCAACGCCCACCCGGAGTGGGTGGACGCTGTGGTGCGGCTGGTGCGCGCTTCGGACGGCCCGGCCCCTGCTACGGCGCGGGCGGAGTCGCGGTAGTCGCGGGCGTTTCCTGAGCCTGGGGAGCCTGCGGGGCCTGGGGCGCGCTGACGGGCGTGATGCGGGCCTGGTAGGTGCCCGCGGGCAGGTTCACGGCGGGCTGCGCGGGGCCGTTGAGGGAGGTGGACAGGGTGCCCTCCCAGGAGCGCCACTGGCCGGCCTTCACCAGGAACTCGCCCTTGCCGGTGACCTTCACGGTGGCGCCCAGCTCGGTGCCCGGCGGCGGGGCGGCGGGGGCGGGGGGCGCGTCGTCCAGCTCGTTGGGGACCTCGATGGCGGCGTTCTCGGGGTCGGCTTGGGGCGCGCCCTTGTCCTTCTTGGGGAGGGTGGCGCGGGGGGCGCTGAGGGTGCCGCCGAACTGCTCCACGAGGTCGTACTCGAGCGTGGCCACCTGCTCGCCGTTGTCGCCCGGGGTGACGGAGACGAGCTTCACGCGGTTGTGGCGCTCGCCGCCGGGGGCGCGGCGGAAGAGGGTGCCCAGGGCGTCCGGCGTGGTGAGCTCGGTGCCCAGGGACCACGTCTCGCCGGGGCGCACGGGGTCGCGCGGCAGCTCCAGCACCAGCGTGGCCAGGTTGCGCGCGGGGCCCTGGAGCCCGTCGATGATGAAGCCGCGGTCGCTGAAGGTGGCGTCCTCGGGCGCGCCGGAGTTGGGCGTCACGCGCAGTTGGCGCTCCCCGTTCTTGTCCAGTTGGAGCACGTACGTGTACTCGGTGGGGACGGAGGCCCTGGCGGCGGCGGGGGCCTGAGGCTCGGTGGGGGCGGCCTTGGCGCCCTTCTTCTTGTCGGCCTTGGCGGGCTTCTCCGCCGGGGCGGACTCCAGGGCGGGCGCGTTGCGGTCCAGGGCGAGGTTGACGCGGAAGGAGATGGGCGCGTCCTGGACGAGCTTCCAGCGCAGCACGACGGCGTCCTTGGGGACGGCGGGCGCCTTGGGAGTGGGAGCGGCCTCCTCGGGCTCGGGCGCGGTGGCTCCCGGCGGGCGCGGGATGGGCTCCAGCTTGCCCGGCGCCTCCTGCTTGCAGGCGGTGAACGCGAGGGCGACGAGCAGACCGGACAGACTTCGCTTCACGGGGACACTCCTGGGTGACGGTCGCGGGATAGCGGAGCGGACGGCGGTTGTAAAAGGGAGAACGGGCCTTGACGCGCCCCGCCGGAGTCAGCGCTTCCAGTCTGGCGGACGTCCACTCCCCCTCCGAGAGGAGCAAGCCTGGGCGAGCAGGCCCCCTGGCCGCAAGCCCCCTGGGGCGTTGGAGGACCCAGCTTCCGGCTCCCCACCGTATTCCTCTATGTCCGCACCTCGCGAAGCGCGGGGGATGCCTGCGATTGGGGGCCTCCATGGGGCGAGGCCCGTGGCTTGGAATGGAGCGGCGAGATGAAGCTCAAGGCATTGGGGCTGTGGGTGGTGCTGGGGGTGTCGGCGGGGTGTGCGTCGGGGAAGCCCACCGCGCTGGAGCGGCGGCAGGCGGTTCGTGACTCGCTGGACAAGACCTACCGGAGCACGGAGGGCTTCCAGGCGGCCCGTTGGGGGATGACGCTGGAGGAGGTGCGCGCGGCGCTGCCCGAGGCGAGCGTGGGGCCGGATGGAACGCTGCGGATGCAGACGACCATCGCGGAGGTGCCGGCGGAGGTGGCGCTCGGATTCCTGGACAACCGGCTGGCGGCGGTGGACGTGTTCTTCGCGGACGTGGCGGATCCGCGCACGTTCCACTCGCTGATGCAGGACCTGCTCACGCGCAAGTATGGCGAGCCGAAGAAGCGCATTGACGTGGCGCGAGAGCTTCAGTGGAAGAAGCTGCCCATCCGCTTCGCCGCGGACCTGATGCCCGTGCAGGAGGTGGAGGCCGCCGCGACCGTCCAGACGACGGAGAGCGCGTTGGCCCAGGGGCGGCCCAAGCTGATCAACCGGTGGACCACGCTGGAGAGCCACGTGAACCTGACGCAGTGGTCCCTGCCGTCCCGGAGCGTCGTGGCCATCCAGTACGAGTCCGCGAAGTACGCGCCCAAGCGCGCGGACCTCATCGGGCGCTACAGCACGAAGGCACGGCAGGACCTGGTGAAGGAGCTCTGATCAGTGAGCGCGGGGCGCCGCCGCGCGGGACAGCCGGTCTCGCACGGCGATGCCCAGGCCGCTCGCGGCGGGCAGACAGGCCACGAGCACGTCGTGGCCCTGTTCGTCGGCTTCACGTAGCCGCGCATAGAGAACGCGTGCGGCCTGCGCGGGTTCTCCCGGCACGTCGAAGCGCTGCACATCTTCAGGCAATGACAGTGACGCGGGGCCCAGCACTCCGACTCGCAATCCCTGTGCTCGCAGGGCTTCCACCCGCTGCACTGCTTCACCCGCCTCCGCGAGCACCACGCCCGCCCTGGGCGCGTAGTGTGACTCCAGCGAACCCGAGACGCGCACCGTGGTCGACGTGCGCACCGGCACCGTGCGCCCCAGCACCCGCTCGATGTCCTCTGTCGCCAGACCTCCGGGCCTGAGGATCGCGGGGGCTCCGGAGGACAGGTCCACGATGGTTGACTCCACGCCCACCGTGGACGGACCTCCGTCCAGCACCAGGTCCACGTCGCTGCCCAGGTCTCGCTGGACGTGCTCCGCCGTCGTCGGGCTCACCCGTCCGAAGCGGTTGGCGCTGGGGGCCGCCACGCCGCCTCCCAGCCGCTGGAGCACCTCCATGGCCACGGAGTGTCCCGGCACTCTCAGGGCCACCGTGTCCTGGCCTCCCGTCACCGCGTCCGTGGCCTTCGACGTGCGCTTCAGCACCAGGGTCAGCGGCCCCGGCCAGAAGGCCTTCGCCAGCGCCTTCGCTTCGTCCGGTACCTCACGGGCCCACTCGGACAGGTGCTCCGCTCCGGGGATGTGGACGATGAGCGGGTGGTTCGCTGGCCGACCCTTGATGGCGAAGACGCGGCGCACCGCCAGCTCGTCCTCGGCGTTGGCCGCGAGGCCGTAGACCGTCTCTGTTGGCAGGGCGATGACACCGCCGCGTCGCAGCAATTCGACTGCACGGTCGAGGAGGTCGGGAGTAAGCATGCTCGGTTCGCACTGTCTCCCCTGGAGAAACCATGGGCAAGCCACACGTTTTCGAAGCGCACAGCCAGATGCCGGTTCCCGCCGCCGACCTCTTCTCCTGGCACACCCGCGAGGGGGCCTTCGAACGCCTGTCACCTCCCTGGGAGACCGCGGAGGTCATCGACCGCTCCGGCGACGGCATCCGTCCCGGCGCCCGCGTCGTCGTGAAGCTCCACCTGGGCCCCATCCCCCAGCGCATGGTCGCCGAGCACACCGCCTACGTGGAGGGCTCCTCCTTCCAGGACACCCAGCGTGAAGGCCCGTTCGCCAAGTGGATCCATGACCACCGCATGAACCCCTCGGGCCCCCAGGCCTCCATCCTGGATGACCACATCCAGTACGAGCTGCCCGTGGGCACGCTCGGGGACACCTTCGGCGGTGGCTATGCGCGCAAGCGTCTGGAGCGCATGTTCGCGTACCGCCACACGCTCACCCGCGCGGACCTGCGCCGCCATGCGCGGTTCGCATCCCAGGGCCCGCTCACCGTGGCCATCGGCGGCGCGTCCGGCATGCTCGGCTCCGCGCTGTCGTCGTTCCTCACCACCGGCGGCCACCGCGTGAAGCGGTTGGTGCGCGGCCGCGCGAACCCGGCGCGCGGGGACATCTCCTGGGCTCCCGACAAGGGCACCATCGACGCCGCGGGCCTGGAGGGCGTGGACGCCGTGGTGCACCTGTCCGGCGCCAACGTGGGCGAAGGCCGTTGGACCGACGAGCGCAAGCAGGAGATCCTCAAGAGCCGCACCGAGAGCACCCGCCTGCTCTGCGAGACGCTGGCCCGCGCCACCCGCAAGCCGCGCGTGCTCATCTGCGCCTCCGCCGTGGGCTACTACGGCAGCCGGGGCGAGGAGGAGGTCACCGAGACGTCCTCCTCCGGTGACGGCTTCCTCGCGGACGTCACGCGCCAGTGGGAGGCCTCCACCAAGGCCGCCGAGGACGCGGGCATCCGCGTGGTGCACCTGCGCATCGGCGTGGTGCTGGACGCGCGCGGCGGGGCGCTCGCGAAGCTGGCGCTCGCGACCCAGGCGGGCGGCGGCGGGCCCGTGGGCTCCGGACGCCAGTGGCTGAGCTGGGTGTCCCTGGAGGACGTGCTGGGGCTCATCCAGTTCGCCCTCTTCACCCCGTCCATCCAGGGCGCCCTCAACGCCGTGTCCCCGAACGCGGTGCGACAGGGCGAGCTGGCGAAGGTGCTGGGCAAGGTGCTGCACCGTCCCGCCGTCTTCCCGCTGCCCGCCGCCGTGGTGAAGACCGTCTTCGGGCAGATGGGCGAGGAGACCCTCCTGTCCAGCACCCACGCCCTGCCCACGGTCGCGCAGGCGAAGGGCTTCTCCTTCCTCCTGCCCGGCCTGGAGGAGGCGCTGCGCTTCACCCTGGGGCGGACCACGGACGGCGCGGAATACCGCCACGGATAGGCCCCGTGCTTGACACTCCTCGGGAGGGGCGACAGAAGTGCGCCGCTTCCCCCCTCGCTTCGAGGAGTCCTGATGATCCAGGTCGAAGGGCTGACGAAGTTCTACGGCGAGCACGCGGCCATCCGGGACCTGGCCTTCACCATCGGCCAGGGCGAGGTCATCGGCTTCCTGGGCCTCAATGGCGCCGGCAAGTCGACGACGCTCAAGATTCTGGGGTGCGTGCTGCTGCCCACCTCGGGCCGCGTCGTCATCGACGGGCACGACGTGGTGAGCCAGTCCCACGAGGTGCGCCAGCGCATCGGCTACCTGCCGGACGTGCCCCCCGTCTACGAGGAGATGACGGTGGGCGAATACCTCGCCTACGTCGCCCGGCTGCGCGACGTGCCCGCGAAGGCCACCGCGTCCCACGTCGGTGAAGCCGAGGAGAAGACCGGCCTGCGCGACGTGCACGGCGAGGTCATCTCCACGCTCAGCCACGGCTACCGTCAGCGCGTGGGGCTGGCGCAGGCGCTGGTGCACAAGCCCGCGCTGCTCATCCTGGACGAGCCGACCAGCGGCCTGGATCCGCTCCAAATCGTGGAGATGCGCGACGTCATCCGCAGCCTCAAGGGCGCGCACACGGTGCTGGTGTCCAGCCACATCCTCCCGGAGATTTCCCAGACGTGCGACCGGCTGCTCATCATCCACAAGGGCACGCTGCTGGCGCAGGGCAGTGAGGAGGAGCTGTCTCGAAGCCTGGGCGGCCCGTCCATCGTGCTGGAGGTGCGGGGCGACCGGGCCCGGGCGCTCGAAGCGCTCCAGGGGTTCGGCGCGGTGGAGGTGCGGGAAGGGGCGGGCGGCGTGCTGGCCCTGAAGGTCGCGGCGGCGCCGGATCTGCGGCCCCAGGTGGCGCGGGCGGTGGTGGGCGCGGGCCTGGAGTTGTTGCGATTGGACGCGAACGAGGGGCAACTGGAGGCGCTGTTCCTGCGCCTGACGCACGGGCAGGAGGTGAAGGCGTGAAGGCGCTCCTGATTGCGCGCCGCGAGCTGGCCGGCTACCTGCGCACGCTCAGCGGCTACGTCATCCTGGCCATCATCCTCGCGGTGAACGGGCTGTTCTTCAACGCGTACGCCCTGGGCGGCGCGAGCAAGCGCTCCGCGGAGGTGCTGTCCGGCTTCTTCTACTACTCCAGCGGCTTCACCATCGTGGCGGCCATCCTGGTGTCCATGCGGCTGCTCGCGGAGGAGCGCCAGACGGGCACGCTGCCGCTCTTGTACGCGTCGCCGGTGCGGGACCGGGACATCGTGCTGGGCAAGTTCCTGGCGGGGCTCGCGTTCCTGGCGCTGTACCTGCTGCTCACGCTCTACATGCCGCTGCTGGTGCTGGTGAACGGCAAGGTGTCCTTCGGGCACGTGGCGGCGGGCTACCTGGGGTTGCTGCTCCTGGGCAGCGCATCGCTCGCGGTGGGGACGTTCGGGTCGTCGCTCGCGAAGAACCAACTGCTCGCGGCCATCTTCTCCGCGGTGATGCTGGTGGCGCTCATCCTCTGCTGGCTGCTGGCGCGCATCACCGAGCAGCCGCTGTCCGACGTCTTCAGCGCGATGTCGCTGTGGAACCAGCACTTCCCTCCGTTCCAGGCCGGGCTCATCCACGTGCGGGACGTCGTCTACTACCTGGTGGTCACCTATGTGGCGCTGTTCGCGGCCACGCGGGTGCTGGAAGCGCGGAGGTGGCGATGAGCACGCCGGTTGCTTTCGGGACGGGGCTCGCCGCGACGGGGGCGTTCGTCGCGGGGCTCGTGGCGGTGTTCCTCGCGGAGCGCGTGCTGGGCGTGGGCTCCGGCCGCGTGGCGCTGGCGGCGCTGGGCACCGCCGGGGTCGTGGCCGCGACGGCGTGGCGCGCGGTGCGGATGATCTCCGCGCCCTCGGACCGGCGCGCGCTGGAGCGGTGGGTGCTCACGCTGTACGTCGTGGGGCTGGCCGCGCTGGTGCTCTACTTCGTGAAGGGGGACGTGGGGACGGCGCTCCTTGGTGAGCCGCTGTCGCGTGCGTCGCCCCGGCTGTCGGTGGTGCTGGCGGTGCTGTTCCCGGCGCTGATGCTGTGCGCGCTCGTGCCGCTGGTGATGGTGGAGGCCGCGCTCGTGGCCATGGCGCGGGCGCCCGTGCCGGAGACGGGCCGGGTGAAGAGCGCGCTGTTCTCCGGTCTGGGCATGGCGTTCGTCATCGTGTTCGCGTTCGCGGCGACGTACGTGGCCACGCAGGCGGACGCGACCTGGGACCTGTCGTACTTCCGGACCGCGAAGCCGGGCGATGCGACGCGCAAGCTGGTGCGCGGTCTCAACGAACCCCTGCAGGTGACGCTCTTCTTCCCGCCCGCCAACGAGGTGGGCGAGGCGGTGCGGCAGTACTTCCGCGACCTGGAGCCGGAGAGCCCGCAGTTGGGCGTGGAGGCGTTGGACCAGGCGGTGGAGCCCGCGCGCGGCAAGGCCCTGGGTGTCAGCAACAACGGCTCCGTGGTGCTGGCGCGGGGGGACCGCAAGGAGATCCTGACGCTGGGATTGGATCCCGAGCGTGCGCGCGGGCAGCTCCAGCGGCTGGACGCGGAGGTGCAGCGGCGGCTCTTGGCGGTGGCGAAGCCCCGGCGCATCGTCTACCTCACGGGCGGCCATGGAGAGCGCGCCGACACGCGGCCCGTTCCGGGTGAGGCGGCCCGGCCGTCGGTGGCGCAGTTCAAGGAGTTGCTGCGCGCGCAGAACGTGGACGTGCGCACGCTCACGGTGGCGGAGGGGTTGGGGTCGGCGGTGCCGGCCGACGCGGCGATGGTGGCGGTGTTGGGGCCCACGCGGGAGCTGCTTCCGGAGGAGGCCGCCGCGCTGCGCGAGTACTGGGAGCGGGGAGGGCGGTTGTGGATCGCGCTGGAGCCGGATGGCGCGGCGCTGGAGCCGCTGCTCCAGCCGATGGGGCTCAAGTCGCTGCGTGTGCCGCTGGCGAATGACCGGGTGTACTTCCGCACCACGCGTCAGCAGAGCGACCGGGGCAACCTGGGCACGGCGAGCTTCTCCTCGCACCCGTCGGTGACGTCGTTGTCCGCGCTGGGGTCGCAGGGCGCGGTGGCGTTCATGGGGGCGACGGCGATGGAGACGCTGAGCCCGCCCGTGCCCGGCGTGCTGCTGGACACGAGCGTGCGCGCGCACGCGGAGACGTTCGCGGACCGCAACGGAGACTTCGAACCGGAGCCGGGCGAGGTCACCAAGGCGTGGCCGCTGGTGGTGGCGGTGGAGCGGCCGGCGGGGGAGGGGAAGCCCGCTTCGCGCGCGGTGGTGATGGCGGACGCGGACGCGCTGGGGGACGGCATCCTGGGCAACGTGGGCAATGCGTATCTCGCGGTGGACACGCTGCGCTGGCTCTCCGGCGAGGAGGCGCTCTCCGGCGTGACGACGAGCGAGGAGGACGTGCCGTTGCAGCACACCCGCTCGCAGGACGTCATGTGGTTCTACGCGACGGTCTTCGGGGTGCCGGTGGCGGTGCTGGCGGTGGGCTTCTTCGTGACGCGGCGGCGCGGACGGCGTGCGCCCCGGAGCACCGCGGTGGCGGGAGGTGCGCGATGAAAGCGCGCGACGTGGCGGTGCAGGGCGTGCTGGCGGGCGTGGCGCTCGTGGCCGCGTTCTTCGTGTGGCAGCGTGAGCCTTCTCGCGCACCGGGCGAGGTGACGGTGGAGGACGCGCAGGCGAGCGCGCTCGACCGCATCCGGTACGACGAGGAGACGCGCTTCGTGGAGCTGTTCCGCGACCCCCAGGACCGCGACACCATCTGGGTCCGCCTGGGCAACAAGCCCGTGAAGCCGGGGGCAGAAGCTGGAACGACGGATGGCGGTGTGGCGCAGCCCGGCCTGACAGACGCTGGGACGGATGCGGGTTCCATCGCCGCGGCGAGCCCTACCCCCGTGCCTCCTCCCCGCGAGCTGCGCGGCAATGACGTGGCGCTGAAGCTGTTCTCCCGCTTTGCTCCGCTGCGCGCGCAGCGGGACCTGGGCGTCCTGGACGACAAGAAGCTGGACGAAATCGGCCTCGCGAAGACGGAGCGCGGTCTGACGCTCGTGCTGGACGGGACGCCGAAGACGTTCCGGATCGCCACGCCCGCTTCGGGCTGGGGCGCCCCCTACCTCCAGCGCGCTTCCGATGGGCACGTCTTCTTTCTCGGCCCCGGACTGCTGCCGGACCTGGAGGCCGCGTCCAGCCGGCTCGTGGACCGGCGCCTGCACACCTTCGACGTGGACGGCTTCGACCGCGTCGTCATCTCCACCGGCACCACGTCCCGCGCCTTCGTCGCCAGCGGCAAACCGCCAGGCGCCGTGCAACTGTCGCCCGTGGACGCCCCCGGCACCCCGGATGACTTCGCCCGCAACTGGCATGACCGCCTGTGGCGCCTCACCCCCGTGGAGCTGCTGGGCCGGGGCGAAGCTCCTCCGGGCCCGGCCCCCACGCCCGCCTTCCGCGTGGAGTACCAGCGCGGCGGCAAGGCCGTGGGCGAGCTCTCCATGGCGAAGACGCCCGACGGCTCGTGGTACGCGCGCACGGAGTTCACCCCCGGCTGGGCCCGCATGGGCGGCGGCCTGGAGCTCCTGGCCGAGGACGCCGCGAAGCTCACCGCGCCGCGCTAGGGGCTCACGGCGCGGTGGACGCCGGCTCCAGGTCCAGCCGCACGTCCACGAAGCTGTAGGCCGGCCACGGCCCCGTGAACCGGAACGTGTACGCGTCCAGCCGCGCCACCAGCGACTGCACCCGCGCCTCGAACGCGGCCACCCGCGTGCGGTCCACCAGCCAGGCCGCGTTGAGCATCATCCGCTCACCCAGCGGCGGCGCTTCGTGCGTCGCCTCCGCCAGCGGACGCAGGCCCGCCCTCAGCCCGTCCAGGTCCTTCCGGATGCGGTCGTGCAGCGCCGCCTCCAGCCGCGCCTCGTGGTCCTCCTCGAGCTCCGCCGGGCCGCGCGCCAGCTCCGGCCGCGCCTCCTGCAACTCTCGCGTCAGCGCGTCGCCGTGGCAGTACACCTTCAGCCCCAGCTCCACCCGGCCCTCCAGCTCGGACAGCGCCCGGCTCAGCGGCGCGCGCGCCACGCGCAACAGCTCCCGCACGCGCTCCTCCGACGGCAGCACCGTCCCGAAGGCCACCGGCACCAGCGTGTGCTCGCGCACCACGGCCTCCGTGACGCGCTGGTGCATCAGCAGGTTCGCCCGCGTGGGCACCACCCGCGGGCCCGTGACGTCGGACACCAGCGCCGCGAGGCCTCCCTCTCGCACCCGCCGCACCGGCGCCTCCCCCAGCCCCGCGAGGTCCTGCTCCCCTCCGCCGTCCTCGCGCACGATGCCGTAGAGATAGTGCGCCCGTGCCTCGCGCGAGGACTCCGCCTGGGTCTTCGTCGTCATGACGTGCCCCCTGCCTCCGTGCAGCCGCCCGCTTCAGCGCGTGGATGCCGCGTCACGCCGCGCAATCATCTTCTTCACCTGGTCCACCAGCGCGTCCGGCAGACACGGCTTGGTGACGTACGCATCACACCCGGCCTCGTTCGCGTCCTCCGAGTGGCCCTTCAGCGCATGCCCCGTGAGCGCCACCACCGGGATGCCCTTCGTGCGCGCGTCGCCCTTCAGCCGGCGCGTCGCCTCCCAGCCGTCCATCACCGGCAGCGACAGGTCCATCAGGATGACGTCCGGCACCAGCTCGAAGGCCTTGTCCAACGCCTCCTGGCCGTTCTTCGCCTCCGCCACGCGGAAGCCCGAGAACTCCAGGTACTCCGCGTACATCTCCCGGGCATCCTGGTAGTCGTCCACCACCAGCACGAGCGGCTTTGTCTTTTCCGGGGTGTTCGTCATGTCCGTCTCGCACGTCTTGGAAAGTGCAGGGTGAAGGTCGAACCCTGGCCCGGAGCGCTCTGGAGGGAGACGCGTCCCCCCAGCATCTCGGCCAGGCGGCGGCAGATGGACAGGCCCAGGCCCGTTCCCCCATAGGCACGCGTGGGAGAGCTGTCCACCTGCTGGAAGTCCTCGAAGATCTTCTCCTGGTTCGACACGTCGATTCCGATGCCTGTGTCCTTCACCGAGATGGCCACGGTGCCGGTGGCGTTCTGATACTCCGCCGCGATGTGCACGCCGCCCTCGTGCGTGAACTTCAGCGCGTTGGACAACAGG
Organism: Corallococcus sp. AS-1-6; assembly: GCF_020037015.1. Taxonomy (GTDB): domain Bacteria; phylum Myxococcota; class Myxococcia; order Myxococcales; family Myxococcaceae; genus Corallococcus. Next base: position 38,556 of record NZ_JAIQDE010000034.1, read on the forward strand.
TTGAGGACGATCTGCTTCACCTTCTGTCGGTCGCTCCACACCCCCGGCAGCCCCTCATCCAGGCGCGTCTCCACCGTCAGCTTGCTGCGCGCGATGATGGGGTCCATCTCCGCCATCACCTCCTGGATGAGCTCCGGGATGCCGAAGTCCGACAGGTGCAGCGGCATCCGCCCCGCCTCGATGCGGGTGATGTCCAATATCTCGTTGATGACCTCCAGCAGGTGCCGCCCGTTGGAGTCGATGCGCGTGAGGTTCCTGCGCTGCGGCGGCGTCATCTCCCCGGACACGCCCTGCAGGAGCATGTTCGTGTAGCCGAGGATGGCGTTGAGCGGCGTGCGGAACTCATGCGACATGTTGGCCAAAAACTGCGACTTGGCCGCGCTCGCCTGCTCCAACTGGATGGCCTGCTGGCGCAGCAGCTCGTTCTGCTCCGCCAGCTCCGCGGTGGCGGACTGCACGCGCGCCTCCAGCTCGCTGGAGACCTCCTTCACGCGCTCCAACAGCCGCGCCCGCTCCAGCACCTCCGTGCGGTCGTGGAACACGGTGACGATGCCCGTCAGCTCGCCCCCGTCGCCCAGCACCTTGTTGGCCATGGCCTCCATGGGCACGGGCGCGCCGGTGGCCGGGTCGTCCAGCGTCAACTGGCTCTTCCAGCGGGACACGCCCGCGTTCACCGGCCCCAGCAGGTTCGCGAGGAAGGACGCGAAGAGCGCGTCGTTGGCGCGCACCCGGCGCAGCGTGGCCTCGCCGCCGGCGCCCTCTTCGTGAGGCCAGGCGAAGAGGCGCTCGGCCGGGTCGTTCATCATCACCATGCCGCCCGCGGGGTCGGTCAGGATGATGGGGTCCGCCACCGAGTCCAGCACCCGGTCCAGGCGGTGGCGCTCGCTCCGGGCCTCGCGCTCCGTGGCGCGCAGTTGCCGGTAGCTCTCCCCCAGCGCCTGCGTGGCGCGGCCCAGGTCCGTCAGGTTGCGCAGCACGCTCACCACCACGGACGGACCGTCCGGGGCCAGCACCGGGGTGGTGGCCAGCTCGAAGAGCAGGTCCATGCCCTCCAGCGGATCCACCAGCGACACCTCGCGCCGGTGCACGGACGTGCCGCCCTGCGCGAGCGTCTCCCGGAACAGGCGCTGGTTGAGCTCCACGGCGCGCGTGCGGCCGGGGCTCGCGTCCGGGCCCGCCACCAGCAGCGCTTCCGCGCGGGCGTTGGCGAAGAGCAGCGTGCCGTCCGTGTCCGTGAGCAGCACCGGATCCGACACCGCGTTGATGACCCGGCGAAGCAACCGGTCCGGCTCCGGGCGGCGCGGCGCGCGCGCATCCGAGGCCAGTTGCCGGGCCAGGAGCGGCCCCGCGCACGACGCCACCCACGCCACGTCCTCCGGCACCGCCGGTCCAGGCAGCCCCACCACCAGCAGCGCGGCCGCGGGCGCTCCGGCGCGGCCCAGCGGCACCGCGAAGAACCCGCCCGGCATCACCGCGCCCTCCACCGCGTCCGCCGCCAGCCCCCGCGCCCCGGGCCGGTTGCGGAAGCCCGCGAGCGGCGAACCCTGCGCGTCCCACGCCCGGGCCAGCGCGGCCTGCTGCGCCCCGGTCAGCCCTTCGCTGGCCAGGCACGCGGACGCCCCCGCGCCATCCCCCGGCCCGACACAGGCGGCGGGCACGCCATGTCTGCGCGCGAGCCACTCCACGACCGCGCGCGCACAGGCGACGGCGGACTCGCAGGCGAGCAGGTGCTCGGCGAGCACGAGGCGCGCCCCGGGATCGGCTTCGGCGGGGGGCAGCGGGGCTGGGGACGCCACGACCTTACGCTCCGGGTGAAGGGGGACGCGGGGGACGGCCGCGTTCCGGCGAGTCTGCGGTGCGGACCTCCGAAAATGCCACCACGATGCGCGCCTCCCCGTCCAAAGAAGAGGGGCGCCCCAGGACCTCCTGGGCCGGCGTGTCGAAGCGCAATCCCCTGTCCAGCAGGCGGTCCAGCACGTCCACCAGGCTGGCCCCACCAGCCACGCGTTCCACGGGCATTCGGCGCATGCTCCTTCAAGTCCGCCCGGCGCGGACCTTCGGGTCCAAGGGCTGTTTTAACGCGCGGGCGACACCGCACCCCAGCCCCGTCCACGCCCGCCCCCTGTCTGACCAACACCCGGGGCCTGGCTCTGTTGGGTCGCATACACCCCACGCTGGGCAGCCGGCCGGGCGGGGCTCGGCAGGCGTGGCTTATGCCCTGGGAAGCGGATTCCTAGCCTTCCGTCATGAACGACGAGCGCCAGCACAAATCCCTGTGGACGGTGACGACGCTTCCCCGGGACTTCCCCTCCCTGAGGGGCGACCTGGACGTGGACGTGGCCATCATCGGAGGGGGCGTCGCGGGCCTGACGACCGCCTGGCTGCTCAAGCGTGCCGGCAAGAAGGTGGCGGTGCTGGAGATGCACCGCGTCCTCTCCGGGCAGACGGGGCAGACGACCGCGCACCTCACGGAGCTGCTGGACACGCCGTACACGACGCTGCTGAAGGACTTCGGGGAGAAGGGGGCGCACCTGGCCGCGTCCTCCAGCCGGGCCGCCATCGAACAGATCGCGTCCCTGGTGGAGACGCTCGGCATCGACTGCGGCTTCACCCGGGCGCCGGGCTACCGCTACGCGGAGACGGACGCCGAGCTGCGCGAGCTGCTGCAGGAGGTGTCCGCCGCCCGGCAGGCGGGGCTGCTCGCGACCTTCACCAAGGAGGTGCCGCTGCCCTTCCCGGTGAAGGGCGCGCTGCGCGTGGAGGATCAGGCGCTGTTCCACCCGCGGGAGTACCTGCTCGCGCTCGCGGACCGCATCCCGGGGGACGGCTGCCACCTCTTCGAGAACACCAAGGTCGTGGACATCCATGACGGCGCGCCCTGCCGCGTCGTCACGGAGGACGGCACCGTGACGGCGCGGGCCGTGGTGGAGGCCACCACCACGCCGCTCAACCGCGTGGCCATGCACACCAAGCTCTACCCGTACCGCACCTACGCGGTGGCGGCCCCGCTGGACGCGCCGCTGGAGCCGGGCCAGTACTACGACAGCCGCGACCCGTATCACTACATCCGCACGCAGCGGGTGGACGGCGTGTCCTACGTCATCGTGGGCGGCGAGGACCACAAGGTCGGAAGCGAGGAGGACACCGCGTCCTGCTTCGCCGCGCTGGAGGCGTACACGCGCGACCGCTTCCCCGTGAAGCGCATCACCCACCGCTGGTCCGGCCAGGTCATCGAGCCCGCGGACGGCCTGCCCTATATCGGACGCAACGTGGGCAGCCGCCACGTGTACGTGGCCACGGGCTTCTCCGGCACGGGCATGACGTTCGGCACGCTCGCGGGCATGGTGCTGTCGGACCTCATCCTCGGCAACGAGAACCCCTACGCCGCGCTGTACGACGCGGGCCGCGTGAAGCCCAAGGCCGGCGCGAAGGACTTCATCCAGGAGAACGCGGAGGTGGCCTTCCGCTTCGTCGCGGACCGGCTCTCCAAGCCGGACGGACGCCACCTGTCGGACGTGGCCCCGGGCGAGGGGAAGATCCTGGAGGTGGATGGCCGCAAGGTGGCCGTGTACCGCGAGGAGGACGGCACCCCGCACGCCGTATCCCCGGTGTGCACGCACCTGGGCTGCCACGTGCACTGGAACAACGCCGAGCGCTCCTGGGACTGCCCCTGCCACGGCGGCCGCTTCAGCCCCACCGGGCGCGTGCTCAACGGCCCCGCCGTGAAGGACCTGCCTTCGCGCAAGCTGCCGGTGAAGTGAGAAGTGCGTGCGGGTGGGCTTCCATTCGGGCGGGCCCACCCCCATCTCTCTGCACATCCACTTCATTCAGGGGGCAGGGGAATGAACGCGTTGGACCTGATCAAGCAGCAGCACGAAGAGGTGTCCAAGCTCTTCAAGAAGTACGAGAAGCTGTCGGACGAGGACGACGACCAGCGCCAGGAGCTGTTCGAGCAGATCGCCGACCGGCTGGGGGCGCACGCGAAGATTGAAGAGCTGTACCTGTACCCGGTGCTCAAGCAGGACGACACGGAGGACGACCTGCGCGAGGCCGTGGAGGAGCACCTCGCCGTCAAGCGCCTCATCGCGGACCTGCTGGACATGGAGCCCTCCGACGAGGAGTTCGACGCGAAGATGAAGGTCCTCCAGGAGCAGGTGGAGCACCACGTGGAGGAGGAGGAGAAGGACCTCTTCAAGGCGGCGCGCAAGCTCCTGAGCAAGGACCAGTTGGAGGACCTGGGCATCCAGTTGGAGGAGGAATACGACTCCTTGATGGAGGGCGAGCCCCGCAACGAGGTGCCCGAGGAGACGGAGCACGCCGCGCCCATCTAGCGCGGCGCATCCGGGGCAAGACGGGGGTTGCGCGTGGCGTGGGGCCGGGCAGCATGAGGCCCATGCCGCGCGCTCCTGTCTCCACCCCCGTGTTGCTGCCGGATGCCTTCACGCCCGCCGCGCGCCGCGCCCTGGTGCGCGCGGACCCCACGCTGGGAAAGCTCTTCAAGAAGATAGGCCCGTTCCGCTTCGAGCGGTCCCCGCTGCACAGCCCCTTCGAGGCGCTGGCGCACTCCATCGTCTACCAGCAACTCCACGGCCGCGCGGCGGCGACCATCTTCGGCCGCGTCTGCGAGCGGGTGGGGCAGGGCAGGGGCTTCACCCCGGAGAAGCTGCTCGCGCTGCCGGACGCCACGCTGCGCGAGGCCGGGCTGTCCGCGAACAAGCTGCTGGCCATCCAGGACCTGGCGCGCAAGACGGTGGACGGCACGGTGCCGCCGCTCGCGCGCGTGCGCCGCATGTCCGACGCGGACCTGATCGAGCACCTCACGCAGGTGCGCGGCATTGGCCAGTGGACCGTGGAGATGCTGCTCATCTTCCGCCTGGGCCGGCCGGACATCCTCCCCGTGGATGACTACGGCGTGCGCAAGGGCTTCATGGTGCTGCACAACCTCGAGGAACAGCCCAAGCCCAAGGCGCTCTTGGCGTACGGCGAGCGCTGGCGCCCCTACCGCAGCGTGGTGAGCTGGTACCTGTGGCGCGCGGCGGAGGCGCCCGTGGGCACCTTCGCACCGCCGGAGGACAGCTAGCCGAGCGAGGGCCGGGAGCGCACCGTCCCTTGTCTTGGCGCGCGGGCGTCCTCACCCGTAAGGGAAGGGAGGAATCACCCCGCATGCGCGCACTCACGTACCAGGGCCCCTACCGCGTCCAGGTGGAAGAGAAGCCCGACCCCCGCATCGAGCACCCGCAGGACGTCGTCCTCAAGGTCACCCGCGCCGCCATCTGCGGGTCGGACCTGCACCTCCTGCACGGCCTGGTGCCGGACACGCGCGTGGGCTGCACCTTCGGCCACGAGTTCACCGGCGTGGTGGAGGAGGTGGGCAAGGAGGTGTCGCAGTTGAAGAAGGGCGACCGCGTGGTGGTGCCCTTCAACATCTCCTGCGGCACCTGCTTCTACTGCCAGCGCGGCCTCACCGGGAACTGCGAGAACAGCAACCCCGGCAGCGACGTGGCCTCCGGCGTCTACGGCTACTCGCACACCACGGGCGGCTTCGACGGCGGCCAGGCCGAGTACGTGCGCGTGCCCTTCGCGGACGTGGGGCCCATGAAGATTCCGGACGACATGGACGACGAGTCCGTCCTCTTCCTCTCCGACATCCTGCCCACCGGCTACCAGGCCGCGGAGATGGGTGAAATCAAGGGCGGCGAGACCGTGGTCGTGTTCGGCGCGGGCCCGGTGGGCCTCTTCGCCATGAAGTCCGCGTGGCTGATGGGCGCGGGCCGCGTGGTGGCGGTGGACCACGTGCCGTACCGCCTGGAGTTCGCCCGGAAGTTCGCCAACGTGGAGACGGTGAACTTCAAGGAGGTGGGCGACATCGTCCTGCACCTGAAGGAGCTGTTCGAGGGCCGCGGCCCGGACGTCTGCATCGACGCGGTGGGCATGGAGGCGGAGGGCTCGCGCGCGCACCGCGTGCTGGGCCTGGGGCTGAAGCTGGAGGCCGGCGCGCCCACCGTCATCGAGTGGTGCATCAACACCGTGCGCAAGGGCGGCAACGTCTCCATCATCGGCGTGTACGGGCCGCCGTGGAACTTCGTCCCCATTGGCACGGCGATGAACAAGGGGCTCACCCTGCGCATGAACCAGGCGAACACGCGCCGGTACATGCCGCACCTGCTGGAGCACATCCAGAAGGGCCGCATCGACGCGAAGGGCGTCATCACCCACCGCTTCCCGCTGGAGCAGGCGCCGGACGCCTACCACCTGTTCGCGCAGAAGCGGGACGGGTGCGTGAAGTGCGTGCTCATGCCGCACGGCCACGCGTGAACCACTGACTTCATCCGCTCGCAGGCAGGAGGCACGTGATGCCCCAGAAGACGACGCAGAGATCGAGCCGCGCGAAGAACGGCCGCGCGAAGACGCGCGCGAAGGCGAACCCCACCCTGGCCGTGGACCTGGACCCCGCCAACCGCCCGGGCGTCCCCATGGAGACGGCGCCGAAGCCGCTGGCGGGCGCGCGCGTGCCCATCGCGCACCAGCACGCGGAGGTGCCGGTGTTCAAGCACGCCGGCCGCAAGGAGATGCCGCCGGTGTTCGGCACCGCCCAGCCTCCGAAGGGGCTGAGCGGCCTCTTGCGCAAGGCGGCCTACGCGAAGCCGGACCACAAGCCCGGCCACTGGATGCTGCTGCTGCTGGCGGACCGGGTGGACGTCTGGGAGCACCGGCTCAGGAGGTCCCTTCCGTGGGCCGCTCCTTCCGCGGCGGCCTTCCTCGCAGGGGGCCTGATGTGGCGCGCCCGCAGCGCGTGAGCAGGGCGCGCTACGCGTCCCGGCCGTTGTAGGGGAACGGGTTGAGCGTGGACAGGTCCACGCCGTCCACGCAGCGCAGGTTGACGGCGTACATCGCCTTGCCGTCCGGGCCCTTGCCGGTGGCGTAGGACTCCACGCCGCAGGTGGGGCAGTGCAGGTGGTTGATGACCTTCTTGTTGAACTGGTAGGTCTTCACCACGTCCGCGCCGGAGAGGGACTTGAAGTGCTCCGGCGGGACGAACGTCAGCACCGCGCCAGTCTTGTGGCAGAAGGAGCAGTTGCAGCTCACCACCTGCGCCAGGTCCATGGTGGCCTCGTAGCGGACCTGTCCACAGTGGCAGCCACCCGTATACGTCTTCATCTCCGCCATGGTGCTTCCTTCCGGTTGCTGCGTGAGGCCCGGGCAGGAAGCGTGCGCTTCCCCCACCCGGTGCGTGTGACGCGCATCAATGAACGGAGGCGGCGGAGACCGCAAGCGCGCAGGTGGCGTCCCCGCGCGCTTGCGGCGGTGCGTCACGTCAGTCCGCGTACGTCGTCACGGACATCATCCGCACGAAGCGGCGGTCGGTGCTCACCGCGGCGATGGCGAAGCCCTGCGTGTAGCCCGGCGCGCCGCAGCCGCGGCAGCTCCAGCCCGTCCGGTAGAGCCGGTTGCTGTTGCGCGAGATCTGCGTGATGTAGGCCACCGCGCCCTCCACCTCGTCCACGTTGTAGCTGTACGCGCTGAGCTGCGCGATGAGCTCCCGCACGGTGATGGGCTCGAAGATGCTGGCCTGCGGACCGAAGGCGTTGCTGAACGCCTCGCCCAGCGTCTGCTGGTTGGCGATGCCCTGGCCGTTGGGGATGTAGCCCTCGGCGATGCGCGCGGAGGAGAACGAGCCGGTGGCGCCGAACAGCACCGCGGGCGTCTGGGCGACGGGGTACAGGTTCAGCGGGTAGCCCGTGAAGAGGGCGTCGTTCACCTCATAAAAGTCCGCGAAGTACTTCGCCGCGGTGCCCGTCATGGACTGCTGGAACGGCGTGTCGTTGACGCGGGTGGTGAGATAGGCGCGCTCGGCGCTGTCCACGCCGGGGCCAACGTCGTTGAGGAACGCGTCCAGCGCGGTGCGGATCTCCGAGCGCAGGATGGTCGCGCCGCCGGGGCTGGTGGCGCTCTTGGCGGCGGTGATGCTCGCCTCGAAGGCGGGGATGCTGGTGGTGGAGTCCGCGAACGCCGGAGCGGAGAACAGCATCAGCGCGCCCACCAGCGACTTCATCGACAGGGTCTTCATGGGGAACCTCTTCATTCAAGGGGGAGAACCGCGAACGGCGCGCTGGCGAGTACCACGCCCCCCTGACACCGCTCGCGTGAGGTTCCCGTGACACGCGCGGCCCGTGACACGCTCGTGATGGAGCGTGGCGCGAGCCTGGAATTTTTCAGGATGCGGGCTGCGGGGCCGCGGGCGTGGGCGCGTGTCTGCGCAGGGGCGCGAGCAGCGCGAGGAACGCGGCGGACAGCGCGACGCCCAGGAGGAACATGTTCCCGTAGCCCAGGTCGCCGAACCTCGGATCCGCGAGCAGGCCCGCCAGCGGCCCGGCGGGGGCCTTGCCCGCGACCTCCACGCTGGCCAGCAGCGTGAAGTGCGTGGCGCCGATTCTCCGGTCCGTGCGCGACATCATGAACGCGAACATCACGGTGGTGAGCGCGCCGCCGAAGAACTCCTCGGTGAGCGTGACGCCCAGCACGCCCGCGTCGCTGACGCCCGCCCGCGTGAGCAGCCACCGCCCCGCGAGCGGCAACAAACGCAGCATTCCGGTGAGGGCCACCGCGCGCAAAAGCGGCAGGCGCGCGGCGAGGACGCCCCCGCACGTGGACCCCAGCAGCGACGCGGCCGTGCCCCACGTGCCCACCCACAGGCCGATGCGCGCGGGCGTGTAGCCCGCGTCCACGAGGAAGGGCTTGTAGAGGACGTCGGACATCGTCTCGCCCAGCTTGTACGTGCCGATGAAGAGCAGCAGCCACCCGGTGCCCGGCACGGTGAGCGCGGCCCGGATGCGGGCCCAGAGCGCGGGCCAGTCCAGCCTCGGGGACTCGTGGCCCTCGGGCTCGCGCGGGGGCGGCTCGCGCACGAAGAGGACGACGGTGAAGACCGCCAGGCACAGCGCCGCCATGGCGAGGAACAGGCCGGACCAGCCGATGCGGGAGCTGGCCCACACCAGGAGCCCGCCGCCGGTGAGCATGCCCAGCTTGTAGCCCACCACCTGCGCGGTGTTGCCCAGGCCCAGCTCCTCCGGACGCAGGAGGTCCACCGCGAAGCCGTCCACCGCGATGTCCTGCGTCGCGGCGAAGAGGTTCATCACGAAGATGAGGCCCAACAGCAGCGGCAGCGAGTCCCGCCCCGCCGCGAGGGCCGCCCCCGCGCACGCGAGCGCCAGGCCCGCCTGCATGGGCAATATCCACGAGCGCCTGCGCCCCACGCGCGCGGAGCCGTAGCGGTCCACCAGCGGGGCCCACAGCGCCTTGAGCATCCACGGCAGGGACAGCGCGCCCGCGAACCCCAGCGCGGCCAGCGACACGCCGCGCGTGCGCAGGAAGACGGGCAGCGCCGTCACCTGGAAGCCGAAGGGCAGCCCCTGCACGAAGTACAGCGCGCACAACAGCCACAGCCGGGACGGGATGCGTCGCATGGTCGTGGCGCGAGCATAGGCACGCCCCCCGGCCCGAGTCGTGGGCCTATACTCGCCGCGCCAGCCACCCCCAGGGAGCCGCATGCCGGAGCGCGCCGCAGCCGAGTCGGGACTCATCGTCGTGGAGCTGTCCGCCGAGCACGAGCTGGAGGCGGACCACGTGGACGCGGTGGTGGAGGTGAAGGCGTCCTCGTTCTTCACCGGCAACGCGGCCTTCGCCAACGCGCGGGAGGTGGCCTCCCTGGTGCGCGCCATGGAGGACCTGGGCGTGCCGGCCACGGCCTTCACCCTCCAGTCGGTGCAGGCGGAGACCCAGGAGGGGCTGCTCTCGCGCTCCTCGTCCGCCGTGTACTCGGTGCGCATCCGCCTGGTGGACATGGCCCGGGTGGGGGACGTGCTCGCCGCGCTGTCCGGCCTGAAGCAGGCGACGCTGCGCGAGCTGCGCTGGGGCTACACGCACGAGCCGGAGGCGCGGCAGGACTGGCTGGAGGCGCTGGCCCGCGAGTCGGTGAAGAAGGCGCGCCGCGTGGCGGCCGGGCTGGGCGTGACGCTGGCCGGGCTGCACCGCTTCTGCGAGCGCACCTGGGAGTCGCAGGCCTTCGGCGCGAGGGGCGGAGGCTACGGCGGCGGGAGCGAGGACGTGATGCCCATGGCCCCGGCCGGCGGCTACAGCGTGAAGCGGACGGCCGCGCCGGGCTTCCCCGTGTCCCACCGCAAGAAGGTGCACGTGATGGCCACCGCGGAGTTCCAGACGCACCCGGCCTGAGCCCGCCGCTTCGTCAGGGCGTGTGCTTCATCACCAGCGCCTCCAGCCGCTGGAGCGCCTTGTCCAGCGTCTCCCACGACGGGCCGAAGGACAGGCGCACGTAGCTGCGGAAGCGCGAGGCCCGCGCGCGGCGCTTGCCGGGGTTCACGTCGAAGAACTCACCGGGCACGGTGATGACCTGGTGCTCCAGCGCGGCGCGGAAGAAGGCCATGCCGTCGTTGAGCGGCGCGGGCAGCCCGGACAGGTTGCCCCAGACGTAGAACGTCCCGTCCGGCGCGCGGTCCGTGCGGATGCCCAGCCGCTCCAGCCGCGAGTGGAACCGGTCTCTCTTCTCCCGGAACGAGTGGTGGATGGCGCGCGTCTCCGCCACCACCGTGTCCTCCTGGAGCAGGGGGATGGCCGCGCGCTGCAGCGGCCGGCTGCCGCCGCCGTCCAGGAAGCTGCCCGCGCTGGAGACCGTGTCGATGACCTGCCTGGGCCCCACCGTCCACGTCATGCGCCAGCCCGGGTAGCGCCAGTTCTTGGTGAGCCCGTCGAAGAGGATGACCGGGTCGCGGTTCACGTCCTCCACGTACCGGGCGGCGCTCTCCACCGGCAGCACCCCGGGGCGGCCCGTCCAGACGTAGTGCGAATAGAACTCGTCGATGAGCAGCGAGCACTCCAGCTCGCGCGCCACGCCCACCCACCGCGCCAGCTCGTCCCCCTGCACCAGCTTGCCGGTGGGGTTGCACGGGTTGGAGAAGAGCAGCGCGGACAGCCCGCGCCCCTGGATTTCGCGGCGCAGGTCTTCGTGCGTGAAGGCGTAGCCGCGCTCGCCCTCCAGCAGGATGGGGATGGCGGTGAACGCCTTGAAGACGTCCAGCAGCTCCTCGTACGCGGTGTAGTCCGGCAGGAAGTGGCCCAGGTTCACCTGGCCCAGGCTGGCCGCGGCGCGGGTGAGGGCCGCGCGGCCGCCGCCGGACAGGCACACGTTCTCCGCGCTGTACTGGGAGGGCATCCCCTTGCGGTAGAGCCGGTTGTAGAGCGCCGCGATGGCCTCGCGCACCTCCCAGAGGCCCGCGACGGGGGCGTACTCCTGGTCCGCCATGTCCACCGTCACCGAGTGCACGCGCGGCGGGGCGCCGGGCAGGTCCCCCGTCTCCGGCTGGCCCTGGCCCAGGTTGCACCAGTCCGGGTCGCCGGGACGGTAGCCGCGGCGCGTGGCCTCGGCGGTGACGAAGATGACGCCCGTGCGGGGCACGGTGCGAAACGCATGCAGGGGGACGCTGTCGCTCACGCCTCCTACGCTAGCGCGCCCCCTGCCGCGGTGCAGCCCCTAGCCTTCGAGCGAGGCCCGGAGGAACCAGGCGTGCTTCTCGAACTCGGTGATGATGCCCGTGAAGAGGTCCACCGTGTCCGTGTCCTTCAGGCCCTCCACCGCCGTGCGGCTCTCCCGCAGGCCGTTGAGGTACACCTCGATGCGCTCGGCCAGGAGCTTCACGTGCTCCAGGTCGCGTGAGGTCTCCTGCGGGTAGTCCGGCAGGCGGCTGTGCTTGCCCACGTGGCGGCTGGTGCCGTACGCGCGCCCGCCCAGCGTCACCGCGCGCTCCGCGATGGAGTCGTTGTGGTTGGCCAGGCTCACCGCGAACGTCTCGAAGAGCGGGTGCAGCGCGGCGAACTGCGGGCCCTTGATGTTCCAGTGGGCGACCTTGATCTGCGAGTGCAGGTCCAGCCCGTCCGCGAGCCGCTCGTTGAGGGTGGCGGCGATGGCGGTGCGGGCCTGCTCGGAGAGGGGACTCGGGCTCTTGTAGAGGGCCATGACGGACACGTTCCTTTCGGGTGAGGGGTGGGACACCGGAAGCGAAAAGACAGCGCCCCCCGGTGTCTTCCACCGGAGGGCGCCAGTCACAGCGCGGGGATAACCACGGAGGGACTAGGACTCCAGTCCCACCGCCGCCGCGTGGATGACGCTCGCGATGCGGACCGCGTCGTTCACGTGGTCCTCGGAGAGGCCGCCTTCCAGCACGACCTTCTCATGCGACTGGATGCACATCTCGCAGCCGTTGATGGCGCTGACCGCGAGGCAGACCAGCTCGAAGTCCACCTTGTTGGTCAGCACCTGGGCCAGCCGGTTCATCCGCAGCCCGGCCCGCTTGGTCGCGTACGACTCCTTCCCGACCATGTGACGGAATCGGTAGAAGACGTTGTTCATCGCCATCAGCGAGGCCGCCGCGCGGGCGTCCTCGATGACGGGCGTGGCCTTGTCGCCCAGTGCCTGCTTCGCCTCGTCGAGCATGGCCTCCTTCAGCCGCTCGTTCCGGGCGGCGAAGGCGCATGCCACGGCCACACCCCACGTCTGCTCGTGGGTGAGGTTCGTGCTCTCCAGGACCGTGGAGAGGTTGAGGCGGGTGTCCTTGTGGGCGTCCGCGAGCTCGCTGCGGACGACTTCGAGCGAAGCCATGAGCGCCTACCCCGCCTTCTGCATCTTCTGGGTGAGCGTCTCCTCACCCTTCTGCCAGTTGCAGGGGCACAGCTCGTCCGTCTGGAACGCGTCCAGCGTGCGGACGATCTCCTTGACGTTGCGGCCCACGGACAGGTCGTTCACGGACACGTGGCGGATGATGCCCTCCGGGTCCGCGATGAACGTGGCGCGCAGGGCCACGCCCTCCTCCTTGTGCAGGATGCCCAGCGCGCTGGACAGCTCGCGCTTGATGTCCGCCAGCATGGGGAAGGGCAGGTTCTTCAGGTCCGGGTGGTGCGTGCGCCACGCGTGGTGCACGAACTCGTTGTCCGTGGACAGGCCCAGCACCTGCGCGTTGCGGTCGCTGAACTCCTTGTTCAGCTTGCCGAACTCCGCGATCTCCGTCGGGCAGATGAAGGTGAAGTCCTTCGGCCACGCGAACAGGACCGTCCACTTGCCCTTCTGGTCCTCGTTGGTGATGTCCTTGAACTCCTTGCCCTTCTCCAGGCTCACGGCGGCCTTCAGTTTGAACTGCGGAAGCTTGTCGCCAACGGTCAGCATGGGATTCGACTCCTTGGGGATGGGGGGCGGGCCACCGTGGTCCACCCCAGAGGTTGTGGGTTGCTACGGGTATTTGCAGTCACCGTGCCAGCACTTCAACTGCCCTGATTCCAGGAGGTTACGGCTCCTCCCGGGAATCCCACCGGCGGGGCGGTGACGCCGGGCCGGTGCATAACGAAATCCCGGTGCTTTTAGCCACTGCAATTTCGGTGAACCCTCTCACCGGGGCGCGTGGAGACTGTTCGACGTCTCGGGCACGAGCGCCACGGAAAATACCCGAAGCGACGAAGGGTTGCCTCAAGGGCAAGCCGCTGGCCGGGCGAATGGTTGTCCGCCAACGCCTGGGGGCCCGCGCGACCTGGCGCGAGGAATTGACAGGGGGCGTCCGGGCGGGCTACTTCCCGCCTCGCCGGTAATTTTGAAACTGAGTGTCAATTTCAGGAGTCGACGAACCCCGTTCGTTCGAGGAGCACGTGATGCGTGGAGCGCCGAGGGCTGGCATGGGCAGTGTTGGGCGGGGGCTCCTGGCGTGCGCCGCCCTGGTGCTGGGCGCGTGTGGTGGGGACGGCGTGAAGCCCGAGGAGGAGAACCCCGTCCCCCAGGAGGGGGAGCTGTACCTGGTCCACTCCGCGGTGGAGACGAACGGCAGCCGGACGAACTACTTCACCCTGGTGGACTCCCTGGAGGGCACCCGGACGCTGGACTACGCGAAGTCGCTGGAGCTGCCGGGGCGCCCCCGGCTCTACGCGGCGAAGGGCGTGGGCTTCTTCGCCATTGGCGCGGGAGAGGCGCCCACCATCACCCGCTATGAGGTGCGCGACGGCACGCTGGTGGCGGGGCAGAGCCTCTCCTTCCAGAACCTGGGCGTGAAGCGGATGGGCGCGCAGGCGGTGCACTTCGTCAGCGAGACGAAGGCCTATTACAAGGATGACGCGCAGGGCCTGGTCATCGTCTGGAACCCGGCGGAGATGGCCATCGAGAAGACGCTGCGGCTGCCGGCGGAGTTCATCCGGCAGGGGTACGTCACGGCGCTGAGCCAGTGGATGGGCCGCGACGGCGAGGCGTTCTTCGCGCTGGGCTGGTCCACGTCCACCTATGACGGTTCGCTGCCGGGCTCGGTGCTGGTGCGCGTGGACACGGCGACGGACGAGCTGACCTGGACGCGCGACGAGCGCTGCCGCGACCTGCAGAAGGTGGGGCGCCAGGGGGACTCGCTCTACTTCTTCAGCGGCGTGGTGAACGGCCTGGGCTACGCGGTGAAGGGCGCCGGCGAGTTCGGCCAGCAGGACTGCTTCCTGCGCATCTCGCCGGGGCAGAAGACGTTCGACGCGGACTTCGTGGGCAGCGTGGCCCCCGCGCTGGGCGCGGGCAAGGTGGGCGTCGTCATCGCGCTGTCCGAGGACGGCACCGCGTGGATGCAGGTGGCGGACACGAGCGTCACCCCGACGGCGCCGGGCACCACCTACGCGGAGTGGTACAGCAAGGGGTGGGGCTGGTACCGGATGCCGCTCGCCACGCTGAAGGAGCCGGTGCGGGCCCCGGGCGAGCTGGGCGCGTACAGCGGCTTCACCTTCGTGGCGGGGTCCCAGTTGCTCATCACCCAGAGCGCGGCGGACTACTCCACGTCCTCGCTGGTGGACCTGTCGGGCGGCACGCCGCAGCCCCGGTTGACCTTCCCGGGCTTCGCGCTGGACATCGCCCGCATCCGTTAGTTCGAGCCTTTCCGCCGGGCGCCGCGCGGTGCCCGGGCCCCTGAGGTGCGCTGCATGGAAATCCTGGCTCCCTCGCTGCTGTGGCTCGGCGTGGTGTGTCTCTATGGTGCGTGGTGGTGCCGGCACGCCGGACGGTGGCCGGACTTCCCGCGCGCGCCCGGTGTGCTGAAGGGGGCGGGGCTGGCGCTGCTGCTGGGCGGGCTGGCCGCGTCGCTGCGGGGGAGCGTCACCGCGGGCGCGGCGGTGGGGGCGGCCATGGCGTACGTCATGGCCGCGGGCACGCTGCTGGCCATCCTGACGCCGCTGGCGCGCAAGCCGGTGTGGGTGATGGGGTTGCTGCTCCCGGTGGGGCTGGTGCTGGGGATGCTGGAGCGGGTGTCGTGAGCGCGGCGGGGACGCGGGCCCGCCCGGGGTGGCGCTGGGTGCTGGCGGCGGCGGTGGGTGCGCCCTTGGCGGCGCTGCTGGCCTCGCTCGCCCTGTCGGCCGTGGTGCCCGTGTCCCCGGACCTGCGTTACCTGGTGGCGTGCGTCGCGGTCGCGCCGCTGATGGCCGCGGCCCCGTGCGCGGCGCTGCTGGCGCGCTCGGAGGCGCGCGCGTGGGCGGGGGTCGCGCTGACGGGCTGCGTGTCCCTGCTGCTGCTGTGGAGGGCGCTGCCGTGAGGCTGCGCGCCCACACGTATCGCCTGTTGTGGGAGGCGCATGCGTGGGCGGGCGCGGTGGCGTCGGTCCTGCTGGTGGGCATGTTCCTGCTGGGGGTCGCGTCGTTGTTCCGCCATGAGCTGGTGCCCTGGCAGGAGCCGCGCCTGCGCGCGCCCGTCGCCGCCGACGAGCCGCGAGCGTTGGCCACGCTCCAGGCGTGGCTGGACGCGCGCGTGGGCCGGGACGGGCCCTCCACGCTGGACGTGGACCTGCCCGCGCCGTACGCGCCGTGGATGCGGCTGGAGTGGCGGGCCGCGGGCGGCCTGAAGCAGGCCGTCTGGGTGCAGCCCGCGACCGGCGAGGAGGTGCCGGAGCGCAGCGACCTGGGCTACTTCCTGTTCCTCGCGCACTTCCTCTACCCGCTGCCCGGCGGCATGGCGGTGGCGGGCCTGGTGGCGGTGGTGCTGCTGCTGGTGGTGGGCACGGGGCTGATCATCCAACTGGGGCGGCTGCGCCGGGAGCTGGTCCGCTTCCGTCCGCGCGAGGCGCTGCGCACGGTGTGGGGCGACCTGCACAAGGTGCTCGGCGGGCTCGGGACGCCCTTCCAGGCGGTGATGGCCTGGACGGCGGCCATCATCTGCTTGAACGCCGCGGTGCTTCAGCCGGTGGTGGTGCGCACGGCGTTCCAGGGCGACGTGGACGCGGGGCTCCAGACGCTGGGCTATCCGCGCGGCGCGAAGCCGTCCGGACAGGCCGCGCCCGCGCCCCGGGTGGCCGCCATCCTGGACCGGGCCCGCGAGGCGCTGCCCGACGCGCGCCACTACCGCTTCAGCCTGCGCAACCTGGGGGACGCGTCCGCCTACGCGGACGTCCGGGGCCTCGCGCGTGACGGGCTCGCCGAGTTCACCACCGTGCGGGTGGCGGGCGACGGGCGGTTGCTGCACGTGCGGCGGGCCGGCGGGCCGAGCGCGTCCGCGAAGCTGCTGGAGGGGGCCTACGTGCTCCACTCCGGCCTCTATTCGGGCATGGGGCTGCGGCTCGCGTACGCGCTCCTGGGGCTCTTCAGCGCGCTGTGCGTCGTGACGGGCAACCTGGTGTGGCTGGAGCGGCGGGCGCGCTCCATGCGCCGGGTGGACGTGGCGCTCGCGCGGCTGACGGCGGGCGGCTGCGGGGGCGCGGCGTTCGCGATCGCGGCGGTCTTCCTGGCGAACCAGTTGCTGCCGGACGCGCTGCCCCTGCGGGTGGAGTGGGAGCACCGCGTCTTCTTCGGGGCCTGGTGCGCCAGCGTGCTCGGCGGGCTCGTGTATCCCCGTGCCCGGGGCTGGGCGCGGTGGCTGCTGGGCCTGTCCGGCGCGGTCCTGGTGGCGCTGCCCTGGCTGGACGCGTGGCGCAACGCGCGGCGCGTCTTCGACCCGGCGGGTTCGCCCTTCGTGTTCTTCGTGGACCTGGGGCTCGCGGCCCTGGGCGCCGCGTTCCTCCTCTCCGCCTGGGCCATCGGGCGCATCGCCCCGCACGACCCTGATGGGGCCCGGGTGGCTCCGCTGGGTGTGCCGGCGCACGAAGGGCGCTGAATGTCCTCCCGGCCCCGCTCCCCGCGCGTCCCGCGGCTCACGGCTCGCACCATGTCCATCCTCTCCGGCCGCCCTGCCTCTCCCGTGTGTCTTCCCCGCTCGCGCTCGCGCTTGGGCTGGAAGCGGACCCTGGGGGCGCTGGCCCTGTGCCTGTCGGCGCCCGCGCTGGCGCAGGACATGGGGGGGCCCGCGCCGGGCGTGGGCGAGCTTTCGGGCCAGTTGACCGCGTGCGCGGACGGGGACGTGGGGCACGCGGAGCTGCTCCTGCTGGAGCCGGATGGGAACACCCGTGCGCCGAGGATGGACGCGCGCCGCCGCTTCCAGGTGAAGGGGCTGAGCCCCGGCGACTACGAACTGCACGTCTACGTCCCCGGCTGCGAGCCGCGCGCCTGGCGCGTCCAGGTGGCGGCGGGGCAGCGGACGGAGGTGGAGGCCCGGCTGGAGGTGGCGCTCGACATGGGGACCACCATCGGCGTGACGGGCCGCGAGCTGAGCAAGTCGGAGGAGCGCGCCCTGTCCGCGGAGTCGGTCCGCGTGGTGGAGCTGGAGGCCGCGAAGGGGCAGACGGCGGACCTGGGCGAGGTGCTCAGCCGCAACAGCGGCGTCAGCGTGCAGCGCACCGGCGGCCTGGGGTCCAACGCCCGCTTCTCGCTCAACGGCTTCTCCGGGGAGCAGGTCCGCTTCTTCCTGGACGGCGTCCCGCTGGAGCTCGCGGGCTTCGGGCTGGGCATCGCCAACGTGCCGGTCAACCTGCTCAAGCGCGTGGAGGTGTACCGGGGCGTGGTGCCCGTGCGCTTCGGCGCGGACGCGCTGGGCGGCGCGGTGAACCTCGTCTCGTCGGACGGCAACGAGCAGGACGGGCTGTCCGTGTCGCTGCAGGCGGGCTCGTTCGACACGTACCGGGGCGCTGTCTCCGGCCAGTACAAGCTGGGCCCGAGCGGCGTGTTCCTGCGCGGCCACGCCTTCGGGGACTTCGCGCGCAACGACTACGCGGTGGACGTGGAGGTGCCGGACGACCGGGGGCGGCTCCAGCCGGCCCGCGTGCCGCGCTTCCACGACGGCTTCGCAGCGGGAGGCGCCGGGCTGGAGCTGGGCGTCGCCGACACGCCCTACGCGGAGCGCCTGTCGCTGCGCGTGTTCGGCTCGCGCTCCCGCAAGGAGCTCCAGCACAACGTGGTGATGACCGTGCCCTACGGCGAGGCGCTCTCCGCCGAGTCGAGCTGGGGCGCGCTGGCCACCTGGGCCCGGGGCGGGCTGCGGGACGGGAGGCTGCGGCTGGAGGCGGTGGGCGGCTACAGCCGCCGGGACACCGACTTCCGCGACACGTCGATGTTCGTCTACGACTGGTACGGCAACCCGGTCACCGAGCGCCGCCAGCCGGGAGAGCTGGGCGCCACGCCCACGGACCAGACGCTCTGGCAGCACAGCGCCCTGGCGCGGCTCCACGCGGGCTACGAGCTGTCCGAGTCCCAGCGCCTGCGCCTCACGCTGGCGCCCACCTTCGTGAGCCGCCAGGGGCAGGACCGGCTCAAGCAGGACACCGGGCAGCGGGACCCGCTCGACGCGCGCAGGAACCTGCTCACGCTGGTGGGCGGCCTGGAGCACGAGGCGATGCTGGCGGACGGGCGGCTCAAGAACGTGGCCTTCGTGAAGGGCTACGTGATGCGCTCCGCGTCGCAGGAGGTGCTCTCCGCGGGCGACGTCGTGCGCCGCGACCAGGCCAGCGAGCGGTTGGGCGTGGGCGATGGCCTGCGGCTGTTCCTGCCGCACGGGCTGCTGGCCAAGGCGTCCTACGAATACACCACGCGCCTGCCCGGCCCGGACGAGCTGTTCGGCGACGGCGTCCTGGTGGCCGCGAACCTGGCGCTGCGGCCCGAGGCCAGCCACAACGCGAACCTGGAGCTGGCGCTGGAGGACCTGGGCACCGGGCTGGGCCGCTTCCGCGGCAGCGTGGGCGGCTTCGCCCGCTTCGCGGCTCAGCTCATCGTGCTGCTGGGCAACGACACCACCCTCAGCTACGAGAACGTCTACGCGGCGCGCTCGCTGGGCGTGGAGGCCTCCGCGGGGTGGACGGTGCCGGGGGACTGGCTGGCGCTGGACGCCAACGCGACCTGGCAGGACTTCCGCAACGCGGGCGGCGCGGGCGCCTTCGCGGCCTTCGACGGCGACCGCATCCCCAACCGCCCGTGGCTCTTCGCCAACGCGTCGGCGCGGCTCCAGCGGCGCGCGCTGTTCAAGCCCACGGACGTCGCGTCCCTGGGCTTCACCTCGCGCTACGTGCACGGGTTCTTCCGGGGCTGGGAGAGCCAGGGCCTGCGCCAGTACAAGCAGGAGGTGGACGCGCAGCTCGTCCACTCCCTGGCGCTCTCCTACGTGCGCGAGGGCTCCCCCCGGCTGGGGGGCACCCTGGAGGTGCTCAACCTCACGAACGCGAAGGCCTACGACTTCTTCGGCGTGCAGAGGCCGGGCCGCTTCCTGTCCGTCAAGCTGACGGCGGACTTCTAGGACGAGCGGCCCTTTCCCCCGCGCGGCGTCAGTCCCGCGCGAGCGGGTTGGGCAGCGTCCCGTTCGGGTACAGCGCGTGGCGCAGGGCCCGGTCGGTGTAGCGGGTGACGACGATGCGGTCCCGGTTGAGCGCGTAGCGCGGGATGCGCGGCACCAGCAGGTCGTACTCGGCGAAGCGCTCGCGCAGCTCCGGGTTCTTCTGGTGGAAGGCCAGGATGGTCGCGCGCACCTGACGCCAGAAGGCCTGCTCCGGCACGCCCAGTTGCTCCTCGCACAGCGGCGCCAGGTAGCGGAAGTGGCCCACGAAGATCTGGTCCACCACGTGCTGGCGGATGACCGACGGGTGCTTGCGCGGCAGCACGTGGTCATGGCCGTCCGGCTCCGGGCCGCGCTCCGGCACGTCCGTGAAGGACACGCACACGTCGTCCACGAAGTCCTTGAGGTACAGGCGGCGGGGCACGTCGTCCCCGTCGAAGCCCAACAGCGTGTTCTGCCCGTGCGGGTTGAAGGTGATGCCGTAGCGATACAGCACGTGCATGATGGGGATGAGCAGCGTGTCGAACAACCGCTGCAGCCAGGCCTCCGCGCCCAGGCCCGACGCGCGCACCAGCTCCGCGACGAACGCCGTGCCCCGGGTGTCCACGTGCAGGAGCGACGCGAAGGTGCGCACGCGCTCGGCGGGGTCCTGCCGCGCGGCGACGGGCTCGCGCCAGATGCAGCCCAGCGTCTCCAGGTGCTGGTAGGGCACCTCCGCCACCTTGGAGAGGTACGGGTGGCGCACCGTCACGGAGGCCACCTCGCCCAGGAACACCGTGCGGCAGGTGTCCGTGAGGAAGGGGTCGCTGTCCAGCAGGCACTTGAGCCACTGCGTGACGACGGGCGCGCCCAGCGTGCAGTGCGGGGGGATGCCGCGCCACACCAGCGTGTTGAGGATGCGCAGGGGCAGCTTCACGTCATAACGGCCCGGCGTGGTGATGTTGGCCATCGTGCGGATGGACTGGCCGGGCAGGTACTCGTCCGGGCTCTCGCCCAGGGGCACGATGCGCCGCTGCGCCACGTCCGCCGCGTGCAGCACCTGCACCGCGTGCTCCCACTGCCACGGGTGCACGGGCATCCACACGAAGGCGTCCGGCTTGAGGCCCAGCGAGGTGAGGACGCGGGTGAAGCGGGCGCGCGTCGCCGCGTCCAGCTCGCGCTCCAGGATGGCCTGCTCGGACAGCTCCGACGTGCCGCGGAACTCCGCCAGCCCCCGGTGCACCGCCACCCACCGCAGCCGCACCGGCTGGCGCGCCTCCGGGGCGTAGCGGCGCACGTCGGACGCGGAGAAGCCCACGCGGCCCTTGTTCGCCACCAGCCAGTTGTGGCCGGTCATGTGGCACTCCAGCTCGGTGTGGCCCAGTTCGCGCATCTGGGCGGCGGTGTGGCCGCCGTGCGCGAGGCGGGCCGCGTCCACCGCCAGCGTGGAGGACAGCTCGTTGAAGTAGGTGGCCAGCGTGGACGCGTCCGTGTTCAGCGTGGACGCGGCGTCCGCGAGGAACTGGAGCGCGTCCCAGGCGGGCTCCGCGATGCTGTTGCCCAGCATGCCGGTGGCGCTGCGGGTGATGGACGCGGGGTCCACCTTCATCCAGCCAAAGGCGCCCGGCCGCGCGCGGAACAGGTACGACGTGCCGCTGCCCAGGTCCACGCGGTAGCGGCCCTCGCCGCCGTCCTCCACGGGCTTGAGCATCTCCTCGAAGGACCACTCGCCCAGGGCCTTGGCCAGCAGCCGCCGGCTGGCCTCGCGCCAGTCCGCGGGGCTCACGTCGGACAGGGCGGGCACCGGGTGCTCGCCGGCTCCGGTGGAGGTGTTGGGGGCCGCGGTGGGCAGGCGGGTGACGGGGGACTCGAGGTGCATGGCTTCGTTGCGGGGATTCACGGGGACTCCTTCAAGGAAAGGGACGGGGCTCCCACGGCCGGGCGCGAGGCCCGGGGCGCGGAGCGGGAGAGGACGCGAAGCGCGAGGACGGCGCCGCCCAGGCACACCGCCGCGGCGGACAGGCACACGGCCAGGTAGGCGTCGCCGAAGGCGGAGGTGGCCAGCGGAAGCAAGGTCGGCTCCACGGCGCCGAACTGCCCGGTCTCCACCGCCATGCGGGTGTGCCGGGCCACGTCGGACGGCAGCGAGGCCTGGGACAGCGCAGCGCCGAGCCGCGACGAGAACACGGCGCCGAAGACGGCCACCCCCGTGGCGGTGCCCAGGGGGTAGCAGGCGTTGGTCAGTCCGGAGGCCATGCCCGCGCGCTCCGGGGGCACCACGCTCACCGCCACGCCCATCAGCGGCGGGAAGAGGACGGCGCCACCGGTGCCCATCAGGAGGAGCCCCAGGACGTTCACCCACGGCGAGGCCAGGGCGGCCCCCAGCGCGAGGAAGCCCAGCCCCGCGCCCTGGAAGGCGAAGCCGCTGGCCACCAGCGTGGACGCCTGGAAGCGCGCCTGGATGCGCGCCATGAACAGGCCCACGACGAGCAGGCTGCCCGTCAGCGGCAGCAGGCGCAGGCCCACCACCAGGGGCGAGCCGCCCGCCGCGCGCTGCAACCACAGCGTGGTGAAGACGAGCACGCCCAGGCTGGCCATGCGCGCCAGGAACCCGAGCACCGCCGCGCCCGACAGCTCCGGGATGCGCAGCAGCTCCAGGTCCAGCATGGCGCCGGGGCGGCGCTGGCTGGCGACGAGCGCCACCAGGAACACCCCGCCCGCGCACGCCGGCACCCACACGTGCGCGGAGCCCCAGCCGGCGTCGGGCCCCATCATCAGGGGGTAGTGCAGGGACAGCAGCACGCCGATGGCGAGCAGCGCCCCCAGCAGGTCCAGGCCGCGGTGGGTGTCCTTCGGCGTGAGCGAGGGCATCCGGGTCAGCGCGCCCACCACCACCCAGAGGCCGATGGGGACGTTGACCAGGAAGATCCACCGCCAGCCCACCAGCTCCACCAGCACCCCACCCACCACGGGCCCGAGCGCGCCCGCGGCGGAGGCGATGGCCGCGTACGTGGCGATGGCGCGCTGACGCTCCGCGCCCTCGTACACGGCGGCGAGCAGCGCCAGCGCGGGCGCGAACATCATGGAGCCGCCCAGGCCCTGGGCGACGCGGGCGGCCACCAGCGTGCCCGCGTCGGGGGCCAGTCCGCACAGCACGGAGGCGACGGTGAACAGGGCGGTGCCGGCGACGAAGACGCTGCGCCGGCCCACGCGGTCGGACAGCGCGCCCGCGGTGAGCAGCAGCGCGCCGAACGCGAGCGAATACGCGGACACCGTCCACTGCACCTGGCTCAGCCCGGCCTTGAGGTCCGCGGCGATGGCCGCCAGCGCGACGTTGACCACCGTCACGTCCAGCGTCATCACCACGCCCCCCGCGCTCACCAGCGCGAACGTCCACCGCGCGGCGCGGCGGGCCTCCACGCTGGCGTGCTCGACGGACCCTGTCTCCGGGGCCGGGGCTTGCCCTGACCGCGTGCTCATGGCGCCTCCGACAGGCGCGGGCCGACCGGCCGGGGCGGCTCGCCTGGCATCGCCGGGTACGCGTGCGGCACCGGGGCCCTGTCCGCGGGGCGGGCCGCGTCTCCGGAGTGCTCCGGGACGCCGAAGCTGGAGAAGGCCGTGCGCCGGGGCAGCCGGAACACTTCGCGCCCCAGCAGGGTGTTGAGGATGGTGGCGTTGCGGAACGCGGAGATGCCCAGGTCCGGCGCGGCCACGCCGTGGCTGTGCAGGTCGGCGTGGGTGACGAAGACGCGGCCCTGCACCTCGGGCGCGAGCTCCACGGAGTAGTCCAGGCGGACGCGGTAGCGGCCCTGGTCGTCCCAGCGCAACCGCCGCTCCATGGGCTTGAGGAACCCGGGCGAGCGCTGCTTGTAGCCGGTGGCCGCGACGACGAGCGCCGTCGTGTGCTCGAACGTCTCGCCGGTGTCCAGGTGCCGGCACTGGAGCACCACGTCCCCGGCGGGGCTCACGGACGCGTCCTCCACCGCCACGCTGGAGCGCAGCTCCACCGGGGACAGGCCCTGCTCCAGCTCCCGCCGGTACAGCACGTCGTGCAACTGCTCCAGCGTCTCCGTGGAGATGCCCTTGTAGTGCCGCCACTGCTCGGCGACGAGCCGGTCCTTGGTGGGCTGGGGCAGCGCGTGGAAGTACCGGACGTAGGCCGGCGTGGTCATCTCCAGCGTCAGCTTGGTGTAGTCCAGCGGCGCGAAGGACACCGTGCGCGTGAGCCAGCTCACCGCGGCGCCGCCCGCCAGGTTGCGCTGGAGCAGGTCCAGCGCCACCTCCGCGCCGGACTGCCCGGAGCCCACCACCGTCACCCGGCGCGCGGCCTCCACGTCCCGCTGACGGTGCAGGTAGTGGCCGGTGTGCACCACGCGGCCCTCCGGCAGCGACGCCAGCGCGCGCGGCAGCGACGGCTCCGTGCCGATGCCGATGACGACGTCGCGCGCCAGCATCGTCACGCGCTCGCCCTCCGCGCGCCGCACCTGCAGCACGAAGCGCTGGCGCCCGGCGTCCCAGTCCATGGACTCCACGCGGTGCGAGAAGCGCACGGACGGCAGCTTCGTCACGGCCCAGCGCAGGTAGTCCTCGTACTCACGCCGCGTCGGGTGGAAGCGCTCGCGGATGTAGAACGGGTAGAGCCGGTCCTTCTCACCCAGGTACGCCAGGAACGACAGCGGGTGCGTGGGGTCGATGAGGCTGACCAGGTCCGCCAGGAAGCTGAGCTGGAGCAGGGCCTCGTCGAACATCAGGCCCGGGTGCCAGCTCAGGCCCGGCTGGGCCTCCAGCACCACCAGGTCCAGGCCCTCCACGCGCGACGCGAGCGCCGCCAGGCCCAGGTTGAAGGGGCCACAGCCGATGGCCACCACGTCGTGTTCGGAAACGGTCTCAGCGGTCACGGGGTTCATGGGAGGTCTTTCTCGGAGCGGGGGTAGACGAACAGCGTCGCCGCCTTGTCCGGCAGGTTGATGGCGCCAACGGCCCGGAAGCCGGCGGCGGAGAAGGCGCGCAGCGAGGGCGCGTTGCGTGAGTCCGGTTCGGCCACCACCCGGGTGCAGTCGGGGTCCGCGGCGAGCAGCCCCTCCGCCACCGCGCGCAGCAGCGAGCGGCCCAGGCCGCGCCCGGTGCCGCCCAACTCGCCAATGGCCACGTGGACGCCCAGGTCGTGGGGCCGCTGCGCGTAGTGCCCGGCCAGCCGGTCGCGCGCCACGCGGTAGAGCTCCAGGTACGCGAGCGCAACGCCGTCCCGCTCGAGCATGCACGGCAGCGAGTGCGTCCCCGCCAACTGCCGCTCCAGCTCCGCGCGCCAGCGGTCCTCCGGCCAGGCCTGCTTCCAGAACTCGGCCACGTGCGGCGCGCGCATCCACCGCACCAGGCGCTCCAGGTCCTCGGAGACGCTCGCGGGCCTGAGCCGCCACGGCGCGGGGAGGTGGGGCAGCGGGGGGCCAGGAACGTCCACGCTCATCGCCGGGCCTCGCGCAGGGGGTTGGGCGCGTCGAGGTAGACGGACTGCGCGTCCAGCGGCGCGAGCACCTCGTCGATGCCGTGCAGCCGGGTGAGCAGGTTGCTCTTGGTGGGGAGGATGTCCGCCTCCAGCCACCGGCGCGCCAGCCGGTCCCCCGAGGGGCCCGCGGCGGCCAGCGACGGCAGCGCGTCGCGGAGCCGGCCCGCCATCACCCCGAGCAGCCGGCGCTCGTCGCCCAGCCCTTCGGAGCCCAGGCAGCCCACGACCGCGAGGGCCTGGTTTCGCAGCAGGTAGTAGGAGAGCCGCTCGTCGACGAGGGCGTCGTCCACCACGGCCAGCGTGGAGGCGTCCACGCCCAGCAGCCGCAGCAGCCGGGGCAGGTGCGACGAGGCCAGGTAGTAGCCCTGGTTGTCACGGAACGCGGAGCCCACGACGCGGCCCCGGTCATCCAACTGCACCAGCGTGTTCTGCTGGTGCGCCTCAAGGCCGATGCCGGTGGACGCGTACAGGTGCAGCATGGGGACCAGCACGCGGTCCGTGTAGTCGGCCACCCACGCCTCCGCGGCGCCCGGGCCCAGCGCGGCCACGCTCGTGCCCAGCATGCTGCGCCCCAGCCCCGGGCGCGGCGCCACCAGGCCCACGAGGCAGCGCAGGGTCGCGACGCGCGACGGCACCTCGCGCACCGCCACGTCCAGGCCCGTCACCTCCGGCCCTCCGGGCCGCGACGGCTCGTCCACCGCCAGCCAGGACGGGTCCTTCACGATGGAGAAGGACGGGTGCGCGGCGGTGGTGGCGCTCGCGTAGCCCGCGTCCAGCAGCCGGTGGATCTCCAGGCCGCGGCGCAGCTCCGTGCGGGTGGACTCCCGGCGGGAGTTGGTCAGCCGCAGGCCCAGCGACAGCTTCAGCATCACCGGCATGTCCGGGCGGTAGACGGTGCGCACGCTCGACGTGGCCCACCAGCGCGGCCCCCGCTCGCCCAGCGGCGTCAGCAGGCCCGCTTCAATGAGCGCCGCGACGCGCGGCCGGCGGAGCACGTCCCGGGCCTGCCACGGGTGGGCGGGCACCAGCACCCGGCCGTCGTCACGGGGGCACTCCGCAAGGTCCGCCATCAGCGCCACCATGTCCCGCCCCGCCAGCGACGGCGCGCCCGCCACCGCGTCGTGGGACACCACAGAGGGATGCGCGGCGAACCAGTGCAGCCGGAACGAGCCCCGGAGCTCCGGGGAGAAGTCCGCGCTGTCCGTGGAGGACAGCCCGTCCCGGCTCTTGGGGGCCGGGTGGTGCAGGTGGCCCAGCAGCAGCGCCTGCTCGGCGTCCAGGAAGCCGTCCACCCCGGCCGGCGGCTGGGGCCGGGCGCGGCGGTGGCCCACGAAGTCCGTCACCCGGCGCACGGACTCGGCCGTGCGCTCCACCAAGTCCGCGACCTGGCCCGCGGGGATGCCACCCCGGCGGGCGGCGCCACCGCGCAGCGCGGCCTCATGCGCCACCAGCGCCACGGCGAGCACGGGGTCCGCCCGCGTCGCGCCGCCCGGTCCCTCCAGGGACACCGGCCCGAAGCGGTGCCAGCCGCTCGGAGAGCAGTGGGTCACCTCGGTGGTGAGCGCGAGCCCCGACCCGGGCAGGGACACGCGCAGCGGCCCCGGGCGCACGGGGGTATGGGTCTCCATGAGCCAGCAGCGCAGCAGCGCCTCCAGGTGGGCGTGCTCCGCGGACAGGCGCGCGTCCGCGTGCTCCAGCGGATCCACGGCGGGGGAGGGCGTCAGGGCAAGGGCGGTGCTCACGCGGCCCCCTTCTGGAAGCGCGGCGACAGGGCGCGGCCGGCTTCGAGGACGGTGTGCACGAGGGCGTCGATGTCCTCGGGCGTGGTGGTGGGGTTGAGGAGGGTGAACTTCAGGCAGACGCGCTCCGGTGAGCCCGGCCCGTCCAGGCGCACGGCGGTGCGGCCGATGAGCGCGGTCCCGGTCTCCAGGAGGCGGCGGCGCAGGGCGCCGTTGATCTCATCCTCGCGGGACGGGGCCTCCGGGACGCGGTAGCGGAAGACGACGGTGGTCAGCTCGGCGGGGGCCACCAGCTCCAGCTCCGGCTCCGCCAGGATGCGCGCCTCGGCGTGGCGGGCCAGGTCGTGGCAGGTGTCCACCATGTCGCCCAGGCCCCGGCGCCCGTGCGCCAGCAGCGTGGCGGCGACCTTCACCGCGTCCGGCCGGCGCGTCGTCTGGAGGCTGCGGCCCAGCAGGCCGTCATAGCCCGCCTCCGAGTCGTCCTCCGGGTTGAGGTAGGCGACCTGCCGGTCCAGCGCGGCGAAGGCTTTGGCGTCGGAGACCAGCAGCACGCTGGTGGCGGCGGGCTGCCAGCCCAGCTTGTGCAGGTCCAGGGTGAGGGAGTCCGCCCGCGAGACGCCGTCCAGCCGGCCCTTGAGCCGCTCGGAGAACAGCGCGCCGAAGCCGTAGGCCGCGTCCACGTGCAGCCAGACGCCGTGCTCGGCGGCGATGTCCGCGATGGCGTGCAGCGGATCCACGCTGCCGAAGTCCGTGGTGCCCGCCGTGGCCACGATGGCCAGCGGGGTGTGCTCCGGCGGCAGCTCCCGCAGGAGGGCCGCCAGCGCGTCCGGGCGGATGCACCGGCGCGAGTCCGTGGGCACCGGCCGCACGGCGTTCTCGCCCAGCCCCAGGGCCGCGCAGGCCCGGTGCACGGAGAAGTGCGCCAGCTCCGAGCACAGCACCACCGGGCCCGGCAGCGCGGCCACGCCCTGCCGGCGCGTGTCGATGCCCCGGCGCAGCGCCGCCGCGTCCCGGGCCAGCATCAGGCCCATCAGGTTGGACATGGAGCCGCCCGGGGTGAGCACCCCGTCCGCCCGGGCGGAGAGCCCGGCCAGCCCCAGGAGTCCCTGGATCAGCCAGCGCTCGATGGCGATGGCGGAGGGCCCGGAGTCATACGTGTCCAGCGACGCGTTGCTCGCGCTGGCCAGCGCGTCCGCGGCCACCGCGACCGCCAGGGGAGGCGGTTGCAGGTGCGCGACCGCGTGCGCGTGTGACAGGTGCAGCCCGTACTCCACGAGCACCCGCCCCAGCCGGGCCAGCGCCGCCTCCGCGCCCATGCCCTCCTCGGGGATGCCGTCCCCGCCCAGCGCCGCGCGGGCGGCGGCGAGCACGTCCTCCGGAGCCCCGGCGCGCAGCGGGCCCGAGGGCCACCGCGCGACGGCCAGCGCGCTGCCCACCGCCCCCGTCAGGGCCGCCGTCACCGCGGCCAGGCCCTCTCGGGACCCCGCCAGCACCGACGACGGGCGCCGCGGCCAGCGAGGAGGCATGTCTGCCCCTCGCGTTCCCTGCTCAGTCTCTGTCTGCATGGTTCTGCTGTCTCCAGTCTTGGATTGGATGCGGTGTATTGCCGCCAGCGCATGGACATGCGCCGGGCGGCGGAGGGGCTGGACTCACGTCTTGGATAGGCCGCGGACACACCTCGGCCGTGGCCGCACAGGCATGGCCAGACATGGATGTCTGGGTACACCCCGGCCCTCCGGGGCGGACGGTGCCGTCACGGCGGGGATGAATCAGCGGAGCAGTGTGGCTGTATGGGGTTGGGGCCCTGGCGCGCGCAAAGCCGCGTCAGCCCACCCGTTCTGGGAGGAGAAGGAGGGTCCTTGAGATGTCACCTGGAGCAGCGTCGGGGTTGAGACAGACATGCAACGGCATCCGCCCGCCGCCTGGAGCCACGGCTCCCGGACCCGACGTGCACGGATGTGTCACAAATTTATTTACTCATGAAATTGATGATGATTCTCAAAATCATGTACTGATGGGGCTGGAGTATCCGGATGATCCAATGCTTGTCAACAAGATGTTTTCCGGGGTTTGTCTTCTTATGCCGATACCTGGATGTAGCGGACGGGCTGGACCGCGTGTCTGTATCGGCCGGGCTGGGCAGGTGAGGGGGCACGCGGTCCCCGCCCTGGCCGCTGGTCCGGGCGTGGGGCTCCGGTGGTGGGCAACGAAATCCCGGTGCCGGGCGCACTGCAATTTCGGTGGTCCGCTATTATCGCTGGTCCATGGCGGATGAACTGATGGGGCGTCAGCCGGAGGTCTCGCAGGACGCCCGGGAGCTGGTCGAGCTGGCCACCACCGAGGAGGGGGTGGGCGAGCTGCTGCGCCGTGGGCTGGACTGGGTGTCGCGCGTGGTGCCCTTCGACCTGGCCACGCTGTTCCTCCTCAAGGAGGGGCGGCTGGAGGCGGTGGCGGCGCGGGGCCCGCTCGCCAACCAGGCGGTGCGCAAGCACTCGCTGCGGCTGGCGGACTTCCCGTCCCTGAAGCAGGCGCTGGAGACGCGGCGGGCGCGGGCCTTCACGGAGGAGGACCACTCGCACGGGGATGGCGACCCGTTCGACGGCGTGCTGGATCTGCCCTCGGGGCACTCGTGCATGGTGGTGCCGCTGTGCGCGGGGGAGCGCTGCTACGGCGTGCTGACGTTGGACCGCGTGCAGTGTGAGACGTACGCGCAGCCGGTGGTGGACCTGGTGGAGGTCTACGGCCAGATGCTGGCCACGGCGCTCCAGGGCGCGGAGCAGCGCGCCACGGCGGAGCGGCTGCACCGCCAGGACCACGAGCACGCGAAGCTGCTGGAGTCGCAGTTGGGCGGGGACTCGGAAGGCATCCTGGAGACGTCCTTGAGTCCGGTGATGCGCGACCTGTCCCGCCGCGCGCGGCAGGTGGCGGAGACGGACACGCCGGTGCTGATCACGGGCGAGACGGGCACGGGCAAGGAGCGGCTGGCGCGGGCCATCCACCGCTGGAGCGCGCGGGCGGATCAGCCCTTCGTGTCGCTCAACTGCGCGGCGATCCCGGCGGGCCTGCTGGAGAGCGAGCTGTTCGGCCACGTGAAGGGGGCCTTCACCGGCGCGAACCGCGACCGGGCGGGCCGCTTCCAGATGGCGCACGGAGGCACGCTGCTCCTGGACGAGATTGGCGAGCTGCCGGTGGAGCTTCAGGCGAAGCTGTTGCGCGCGCTCCAGGAGAAGACGTTCGAGCCGGTGGGCAGCGACAAGACGGTGCGGGCGGACGTGCGCATCCTCGCGGCGACGCACGTGGACCTGCACCAGGCCATCGCGCAGAAGCGCTTCCGCGAGGACCTCTTCTACCGGCTGAGCGTCTTCCCCTTGAGGCTGCCGCCCCTGCGCGAGCGGCGCGAGGACCTGCCGCAGCTCACCGTGTTCCTCCTGGAGGAGCAGGCGAAGCGCACGGGCCGGAGGGGCATGCGGGTGACGGCGTCAGGGCTGGCGCGGCTGGCGGCGTACGACTGGCCGGGCAACCTGCGCGAGCTGGCGAACGCGCTGGAGCGCGCCACCATCCTCACGCGCGGCCAGGAGCTGACGGCGCAGTCCTTCGACCTGCCGACCGGCGAGCGCGCGCGGGAGGCGCCGGCGGAGGAGACCCCGGCGCCGCTGCCCGCGGGGGCGAAGGTGCCCACGCTGGCGGCGGTGCAGCGCGAGCACATCCTGCGGGTGCTCGCGCTCACCCGGGGCCGCGTCTACGGTGAAGGCGGCGCGGCGGCGCTGCTGGGGCTCAAGCCGTCCACGCTGCAGAGCCGGATGAAGAAGCTGGGCATCGAGCGGCTGGAGGGCTTCACCGCCGTCGAGGACGTGTGACGCGGGCTCAGTGCCAGCGGCTGTCCTCGCGGGCCTCGCGGCGGTCCTCGCGCGTCTCCTGGCGGTTCTGCGCCGTCTCCGTGCGGGCCAACTGGACCAGGTCGGCCAGGAGCATGCGCTTGCGGGAGAGGCTGCCGCTGTCCAGCCGGCCGTAGAGGGCGTTGAGCTCCTGGGCGATGGAGCGCGTCTGGCGCAGGGCGCGGGACTCCTGGCGGGCGTCGCGCACGTCGTCGCGGTGGTCCTTGCGGTCGTCGTAGCGGTAGCCGTCGTGGCGCACCTCGCGGGCGCTGGCGCGCGCCTCCTGCTTGTCCTGGGCCAGCTCGCGGCGGGTCTCGTTCAGCTCGGACGCCACGTAGCGGCGCACGTCCTCTTCCACCTGGAGCAGGTCGCGGCGCGCCGAGCGGCCACGGGCCGAGTCGTAGCGGGAGAGCAGCGACTCCACGTGGCGCAGGTCGTAGCGGTCATCCCGGGTCTCGCGCGCGTCCTGCCGCAGCTCCTGGCGGTCACGGACCTGCTCGCCGTGGTTGTTGCCGCGCGGGCCGTCCGCGTGGGCCAGGGCCGGGAGGGACAGCGCCATCGTTGCCAGCAGCCACTTCGACATGGGGGGCTCCTTCAAGTGCGTCGGATGCCCTGATGGACGCGGCTCGCCGCCGCGAATTCACGGCGGCGGAAGAGTCCCCGGTGGGAGCGAGGCCTACGACACCGCGGGTGCGGCCGGGCGCGGCGTGGAGGGCGCCACGGGGTAGTGGGCCTCCTTGCCGAAGGGCTGGTCGAACAGGTGCGGATCCGCCTGGCGCGAGCGGAAGAGGTCCACGATGTAGTTCATCCGCTGGTCCAGCTTGCTCCAGTCCCTCGCGGCGGTGCCCGTGAGGCTGTCGGGCGTCTTGTCCAGCCGGCCCAGGAGCGCCTTCAGCTTCGGGTCCTCGAGGGTGCGCAGGTGCGGCGGGAAGAGCGTGGACTCCATGCCGGCGGGGGGCGGCAGGTCGTTGCCCAGCTTCAGCGCGCCGCCGGGCACCGCGAGCTTCATCATGTGCTCGGTGGCGATGCCCCGGAACACGCCGGCCAGCTTGTCCACCAGCGGGTTGACCACCAGGTCCACCGCGCCCGACTTGATGGCGGCCCTGGCGGCGAGGTTGGCGGGGAAGGGCAGCGCGTTGGCGCCCGCTTCGATGCTCTGCTTGAGGATGTTGGCGAAGACCTGCTTCACCGGGGCGTTGAGCGCCTTCTCCACGAAGCCCTGGAGCTGGGTCTGCTCGTGCAGGCCCACGGTGTCGTTGGCCCGGAGCATCAGCTCGGCCTTCGTGTTCGGGTCCTTCTCGAACATGGCCTGCGCGTAGGTGCCGAAGGCCTCCTTGAGCAGCGGCTTGTCCGCGGGGAAGCCGTCCAGGTACTGCTGGAGCTTCGCGGGGTCCAACTGCGTGTCACCCTGGAAGGTCTCCACGAAGCGGGCGAACTCGTGGCCCACCTCGCGGAAGACGAACTGGTTGCCGTCGCCAATGGCCTTGCTGACGGTGTCGAGCGCGTCCGCGCCGGCCTTGGCGATGTCGCCGGTGGGCATGGCGGGCAGGCCCAGCTTGCGCAGGAGGTCGTCCACCCTGGACATGGCCTCGCCCACGACGCCGCCGCCCTTGAGGACGTCCACGAAGGCCTTGGGCATGTCCTCCTGGCGGATGCTCACGCCGGCCTGCTTCGAGGCCCAGGTGGCGAAGGTGGACCAGTTGGCGTTCTCCTTGCCCAGCAGGGTGCCCATGGCGTCGGACAGGTCGTGGTAGCCCTGGGTGATGGCCAGGTTGCGCGCGACGGGGTCCTGCATCGCGGCGATGTTCGCCACGTCCGCGGCGGTGGGGTAGCTGCCCGGCGTGGGGCGCGGGCCGCCCTGCTGGGGGGCCGCGGCGGGGGTGGACAGGGCCACCGGGGCCTTCCGGGCCTTGGACGACTCGAAGAGGGAGGTCCCCTGGCTGGCGCCGGGCTTCACCTCGTTGCGGGGGCGCGGCGGGAGGGCCGGCTCCGGCGTGCGGGGCGTGGCGGTGGGGCGCGGGCCGATCTTCGGAGGAGTCATGCCCCCAGTATCGGCCGGGACGGGGCCGAAGTTGCCCTGTCCGGCCGGGCAGGGTGGTTCCTCCAGGCGTCGCGAGCGACCTCCAGGGTCACGGCCTGGAAGCGCACCGGGGCGCCCGGACGGCGGGCCCCCAGGCGGCCCCAGTCCGCGCGGATGACGGCGGCGATGAGGGGGTAGCCCCCGGTGGTGGGGTGGTCCGGGCCCATCACGATGGGCGTGCCGGAGAGGGTGACCTGGATGGCGCCGCGCACCATGGGGCGGCAGGTGCCCCCGCCCTCGTCGCCGTGGGGCACGGGAGGTCCGTCCAGCCGCTGGCCCACGCGGTCGCTGGAGGGCGACACGGTGAAGGTGCTGCCCAGGAGGAGCGCCACGGCCGCGTCGCTGAAGGAGGACGCATCCGGGCCCAGGAGCACGCGCAGCGGGGCGGCCGGGTCCAGGGCCTCCGTGAGACGTGACAGGTCGGCTGGGGAGGGGGCGGTGCCGGGAGGTCCCAGCGGGAGCCGGTCCCCGGTGCGCAGGGGGCGGCCTTCCCAGCCGCCCAGGCGGGCCACCCACAGCGTGCCCTGGCCACCGAGGACTTCAGGCACGGCGAGCGCGCCATCCACGGCCACGTAGCGCACGGCATGTCCGGTGGGCGCGGGCACGGTGCGCGTGGCGCCGTCCGCGAGGAGGCTGGGGGCTTCGCCATCCACGGACACGCGCACGTCGCGGCCCCGGGCGCGCAGCTCCAGCCGGCCGAAGGCCTCCAGCGCCGCGGCGCCAGGTGCGTTGCCCACCGCGCGGTTCGCCGCGATGAGCAGCTCCGGCACCCACGCGCCGCCGGGCGGCACGCCGTGATGCATGACGCCGGGCCGTCCACCGTCCTGCACGGTGGCGGGGGCACCCAGGCCGACGATCTCGATACAGGCGCTCATGGCTCTTCACCTCGCGCGGTCATCCCCAGGCCCTCGGGCAAGGCTGCAAACCGCACGAACCTGTCCGACAGTCGGACACGTTTCGAAGCCCGCGCCCCAGCCGGACAGAGGAAAGCTGTCCGACAGTCGGACAGGTTTCGAAGCCCGCGCCCCCGCCCCGGCCCCGCTTTGGATGGGGGAACTCCCTGCTGCCGTGCCATGGAAATCGGTCCGACAGTCGGACAGGTTTGGCGGCGCGTCGGGCGGAACGCCTTCATTCCTCCACCCGTTCGAAGCGCACGCGGGCTCCCAGTTGGAGCTGCGTACCTCGCTGGGGGTCGAACGCGGTGAAGTCCAGCGCGGTGCCCACGAGGTTCCATCCTCCCGGCGACGCGAACGGGTACACGCCCGTGCGCTGCCCGGCGATGCCCACCGCGAGCGCGGGCACCCGCGTGCGCGGCACCGGCAGGCGGGGACACGCGATGCTCGGATCCACGTCCCCCAGGTACGCGAAGCCCGGCAGGAAGCCCACGCAGCGCACCCGGTACTCGCGCGCCGTGTGACGCCGCACCACTTCGTCCACGGACAGGCCCGCGTGCTCCGCCACCTTCGCCAGGTCCTCGCCGTCGTAGCGCACGCGGATGCGGATGAGCGGATGCTCCACGTGCGTGACCGGTGCCACGCGCAGCCGCGCCAGCACGAGCGCCGGGGACTCGGGCGGTGTCTCCGGGTCGAAGTACACGCAGGCGTGGGCCTCGGTGATGACCGCGTCCCGCACGCCCGGCAGCGCGGCCAGGGCTTCGCGTGCCAGACCCCGGTCCACCGTCTCCGGCAGCACCAGCCGCAGCGCGCTGTCCCCCAGCGGCTCCGGCGGCTGCTCCAGCGCGTCCAGCATCGCGCGCACCTCGCGGGCCAGCACCACCGCGCCCGGCGTGTCGCCGTGCACGCACAGCGTGTCCACCGCGCCGCCCGTGGCCAGCCGCACCGTGTTCTCGCGCGCCTGCCCCACGTCCGTCAGCACCGCGCCGGGCTGACCGCGCGGAATCAACGAACCGTCCGGCAACGTGCCCCGGTCCGCGAAGCCCTCGCGCGCATACCCGAGCCCCGCCGCCCGCGCCGCGTCCCTCAACGCGCCGGTGCCGGGCCCCACGAGCGTGACGTCCGTGCCCAGCGCCTCCACCACGCCGTCCACCACCGCGCGCGCCAGCGCCGGGGACTTGTTGGCCGCGTGGTACAGCGCCCCGTGGGGCTTCGCATGCCTCACCGGCACGCCGCGCTCGCGGGCCAGCGCCGCAAGCTGTCCGCACTGCTGGGCCACCTGCGCGCGCAGCACCTCCGGCGCCACGTCCAGCGCCTTGCGCCCGAAGTCCTCCCGGTCCGCGTAGGACGGGTGCGCGCCCGCCAGCGTGCCGTGGCGCTCGCACAGCTCCAGCGCCCGCCGCATGGACGCCGCATCCCCCGCATGGCCTCCGCAGGCGATGTTCGCCAGGTGCGCGAGCGCGTAGAGCTGTTCGTCCTCCCCGGGCAGCTCCCCCAGGTCGATGTTGAGCAGGCACCGCGTCATGGGCTCACGCTACGCGAGCCCCCCACCTCAGCGGTAGGTGATGAGCGCGCGGTGTTCGCCTTCGAAGTGTCCATGCTCGTTGAGCGTGGACAGATACCTGCCCCGCTCGCTGTAGATGACCTTCGTGACTCCACAGTTCGCCAGCGTCCAGTTCGTCCGGAACGCGTGCGCGTCCGGGATGCCCAGCAGGTCCTGGCTGATGGCCGTGATGGGGCCGCCGGAAGTGAACACCAGCGCCGTCCTGGAGGGTCCCAGCGAAGCGATGAGCGCCGCCAGCGCCTCCAGGCAGCGCGCCTTGAACGCGCTCCAGGGCTCCCGGTACTCGCTGTCATGCCCGCCCGCGACCCAGCGCCCCACGGCCTGGGTGAACAGGTCCTGGTACGCGCGGCGCGGGTCCTTCATCGCGGCCAGTTCCTCGCGCAGCACGGCGAAGTCCGCGTAGCGCGGCGTGTGCCGGTGCACGACCTCCTCGTGGTCGAACTCGTTGAAGCCCGGCGTGCGCACGGGCTCCACCTCCAGGTCCAGCGCCTGAAGGCACGCGTCCGCCGTCTCGCGGTGGCGCAGCATCGTGCCCGTCACCACGGCGTCCACCTTCGGCAGCCGCGCGCGCAGCGCTTCGCCCAGGACGCGCGCCTGCTGCACGCCCACGTCCGACAGCTTGTCGTAGTCCCGCGCGCCGAAGGACGCCTGGCCGTGGCGGATGAAGTAGAGCGCGCCCACCTCAGCCCCCCGCCTTCTTGATGAGCTGCCGGCAGCGGTAGGCCAGGTAGTTGACGATGAGCCAGTAGTTCTTGAGCGCCGGGTTGCGCGTCTGCTTGTGGTGGTAGCGGTAGTAGATCTGCTGCGCGATGACCGCGAGCCGGAACACGCCGTAGACCTCGTAGAAGGTCCAGTTGTCGGGCTTCAGGCCGGTGCGCTCCAGGTAGTACGCCACCACCTCCTCGCGCGTGAGCATGCCGGGCAGGTCCGTGGGCTGACGGCGCGTCATGCGCAGGAAGGCGTCGTCATCTGCCTGGACCCAGTAGGCCAGCGTGTTGCCCAGGTCCATCAGCGGGTCGCCCAGCGTGGCCATCTCCCAGTCCAGCACCCCGATGACCTGCGTGGGGTCCTCCGGCTTGAGCACCACGTTGTCGAAGCGCCAGTCGTTGTGGATGACGCACGTCTTGATGTCCGGCGGCACGTGCGCGGCCAGCCACTCGTGCGTGCGCTTCATGCGGGGCACGTTCCAGGTGCGCGCCTTCTCGTAGCGGTCGGACCAGCCGGAAATCTGTCGCTGCGGATAGCCCGGCCCCTTGCCCAGCGACTGGAGCCCCACCGCCTGCGCGTCCACGCCGTGCAGCGCGATGAGCTGATCCACCACGTTGAGGCACAGTTGGCGCGTGCGGGCCTTGTCCAGCTCCAACCCCTTGGGCAGGTGCTTGCGCGGGATGAGGCCGGGGATGCGCTCCATCACGTAGAACTCCGCGCCCAGCACGGCCGGGTCCTGGCACAGCCCCACCATGGTGGGCACCACCGGGTACACGGGCTTGAGCGCCTGCTGCACCGTGTACTCGCGCGCCATGTCGTGCGCGGACTTCGCCTTGGTGCCCGAGGGCGGCCTGCGCAGGATGAGGTCGCGGTTCTCGTACTTGAGCCGGTAGGTCCAGTTGGAGGCGCCGCCCGTGTACTGCGTCACCTCCGGCGTGCCCTGGAGCGAGGGCACCTGGGCCTTCAGCCACGCGTCCACCGCGGGCACGTCCAGCGCCTCGCCGGAGCGCACGGCCTTGCCCTCGTCCAGGGGGATGGAGACCGGAGCCGTCATGTTCAACCTCCCTTGCTGAAGCCGCGCTTCGCGAGCTCGATGCGGGTGATGACGCCCTTGTGCACCTCGTCCGGGCCGTCCGCGATGCGCAGGCTGCGCGCCTGGGCGAAGAAGCCCGCCAGCGGCGTGTCGCGCGACACGCCCGCGCCGCCGTGCAACTGGATGGCGTCGTCCACCACCTTCTGGAGCACGTTGGGCGCCACGACCTTGATGGCGGAAATCTCCGTCATCGCGCCCAGCGCGCCCACGTCATCCAGCTTCCACGCCGCGTACAGCGTGAGCAGGCGCGCCTGGTCGATGGCGATGCGCGCCTCCGCCACGCGCTCGCGGTTGCCGCCCAGGTTGAGCAGCGGCTTGCCGAACGCGGTGCGGCCCATGCCCCGGTCGATCATCAGCTCCAGCGCCCGCTCCGCCGCGCCAATGCAGCGCATGCAGTGGTGGATGCGGCCCGGCCCCAGGCGGCCCTGCGCGATTTCAAAGCCCATGCCCGGCCCGGAGATGAGCGCGGACACCGGCAGCCGCACATTGTGGAAGTGCACCTCGCCGTGGCCGTGCGGGGCGTCATGGTCGCCGTACACGGGCAGCATGCGGATGATTTCGACGCCCGGCGCGTCCATGGGCACCAGGACCATGGAGTGCTGGTGGTGGCGGTCCGCGCCCGCCTGCGACGTGCGGCCCATGAAGATGGCCACCTTCGCGTTGGGGTGCCCCAGCCCGCTGGACCACCACTTCCTGCCGTTGAGCACCACGTGGTCGCCGTCCACCTCGGCGGTGGCCTGCATGTTGGTGGCGTCCGACGACGCGGCGTCCGGCTCCGTCATGCAGAACACGGAGCGGATGTCCCCCGCGAGCAGCGGCTTCAACCACTGCTCCTGCTGCTCCGGGGAGCCGTAGCGCCAGAGCACCTCCATGTTGCCGGTGTCCGGGGCGCTGCAGTTGAAGACCTCCGGCGCCATGAAGCTGCGGCCCATGGCTTCCGCGAGCGGCGCGTACTCCAGCGTGCTCAGCCCCGCGCCCAGCTTCGCGTCCGGGAGGAAGAGGTTCCACAGCCCTGCCGCCTTCGCGCGGGCCTTGAGCTCCGCCATCACCGGCGGCACCTTCCACTGGCGCCAATCCCCACCGGCCTCCATCGCGTGCAGGGCCTGGAGGTACTCGCCCTCCACCGGCTCGATGTGGTCAGCCATGAAGCGCTTCACGCGCTCCAGGTATTCGGTCGTCCTGGCGGAAGGCTGGAAGTCCATGCGGGGCATCCTGCGCCCCGCCGGGTTGGTGAAGCCACTGAATGTTGAACGTCTGTTCTGGGGCTGGCGCTGGCCTGGCCGCTGCCTTCAGCGGCGGCGCGGGCCCGGGGCCTTGCGCGGCGTGCGCGGCGCGCGCGCCCCACGCCGGCCCTGGGCCTTCGGCTTGCGCGCGGGCGGGCGGGGCGAGGGGGACTGCTCGATGCTCGCGAGGATGATCCGCCGCAGGAGCGCGTACACGGGCAGCGGGTCGAAGCTCTTGTCCAACTGGTGGTGCAGCGCGAGCCCGTCCACGCACGCCTTGATGATGACCGCGTAGTGCCCGTCCTCCGCGGAAGGGGCCGTGGCGTGGCCCGCGCGGAACTGCGCCACGGTGCGGGCGATCTCCCCGTCGCCCTGGCTCAGCAACTGCGCGACGGCGGGCGTCAGGTCGCGGTTGCGCAGGCCCAGCGCGAAGAGTTCGTAACGCAGCCGGCACGTGCCCGGCGCGTCCGTGGCCAGCTTCTCGCCCCAGGCGAAGGCCGTCTCCGCCAGCTCCTCCGCGGGCGTCTGCGCGCGCAGCCGCTCCAGCTCCGACATGTACTGGCGGCTCGCCTCCTGCGTGACGGCCAGCAGCAGCGCGTCCTTGCTGCCGAAGTAGTAGTGCACCAGGCCCTGGTTCACCCCCGCCTCGCGCGCCACCTCCTTCACCGTCGCGGCGTCGTAGCCCCTTTCGCCCAGCACGCGCTGGCCGGCGGCGATGAGGCGCGCCCGGGCGTCAGGCTCCGGAGCGCTGGGGGGAGGCGGCGTCTTGCCACGGCGGGGGGATGGCATCCCAGACCCATAGGGCACCGCCTCCCACCCCCGCAAGGCCGGCGACCGCTCGTCGCCTTGACATCCCGCGTCGTCAGTCTTAGTTAGTTGTGTGACTAAGTTAGTCGTCCGGCTAAACCGAAGGAGACGGGCCATGCGAGTCGAGTCCAAGCGGTCGATGCAGTGGGTGAAGGCGGTGGCGGTGGGTGCGGCGTTGGTGGCGGTGCCGGCGATGGCCCAGGACATGGCGTCCTCGTCCACGGGGCAGGAGCAGCAGCGGCGCGGGGCGTTCCTGCTGGAGCTGCAGCCGCCCGCGCTGGACGGCTCGCTGTACGGCCTCCGGGCGGAGGTCGCGCCGTCGCGGGACTCGCGGCTGGCGTTCGGCATCCTGGGGCGCGCGGGCGGGTGGAACCGGTCGCTGGGCGCGAAGGCGCGCTTCAGCAACGTGGGCGGCAGCGACGTGAAGCTCAACTTCGGCGTGGGCGTGGACAGCCGCTACACGCTGGCCTTCCTGGCGGACGGCACGGTGCGCCCGTTCGTGGGCATGACGCTGGGCCTGGAGGAGTTCGTCGCGCGCCCGGGCGGCGCGGCGATGCCGGACCGCAAGGACTACACGACGACGGCCTTCCTGGAGCCCACGCTGGGCGTGATGTGGCGGCCGGGCTCCGGGCGCGTGGGCCTGTCGGCGCGGGCGGGTCCGGGCTTCACCTTCACGGACGTGCGCGAGCTCCAGGTGGGCAACAGCAACCTGGGCCTGCGCACGGTGTACCCCACGGCGTCGCTGGGCCTGCTGGTCGTCCTGTAGTCGACGGGGCTCGCGGAGCGTGCCGTGCGCGGTGGAGAGGTGGCTACACTCGCCACCCATGAGCTCCCCGTTCGAGTCCTACCGCGCCGAGTTCCCCGTCCTGAAGGAGCAGCTCTACCTCAACCACGCCGGGGTCGCGCCCACCAGCACGCGCGCCGCCGCCGCGGTGAAGGCCTGGATGGACGACGTGGTGAACCACGGCGTCCTCCACGAGCGCGGCTGGGAGGCGCAGAGCGAGAAGGTGCGCGGGCTCGCCGCGCGCATCATCGGCGCGTCCCCGGAGGAGATCGCCTTCGTGCGCAACACCAGCCACGGCCTGGGGCTGGTGGCGGAGGGGCTGGACTGGCAACCCGGGGACGAGGTCGCCGTCGCCACGGGCTTGGAGTACCCCTCCAACGTCTACCCGTGGCTGCACTTGAAGCACCGGGGCGTGGAGGTCCGTGAGATTCCCACGCCGAACGGGGGCGTGACGCCGGAGGCCGTGGCGTCCGTGCTCACCTCGCGCACGCGGCTGGTGGCGGTGTCGTCGGTGCAGTTCGCCACCGGCCACCGCACGGACCTGGATGCGCTGGGCGGGCTGTGTGAGCGCTCGGGCGTGCTCCTGTGCGTGGACGGCATCCAGAGCGTGGGCTGCATCCCGGTGGACGTGAAGAGGAGCCGCGCGCACTTCCTCAGCGCGGACAGCCACAAGTGGATGCTGGGCATCTCCGGCATCGGCTTCCTGTACGTGGCGAAGGACGTGCTGCCGCGCGTGCGGCCCGCGCTGGTGGGCTGGCGCAGCACCACCGACGCGTGGAACTTCAACCGCTCGCACTTCGAGCTGCGCGCGGACGCGGCGAAGTTCGAGGAGGGCAGCGCCGCGTACCCCGGCATCTACGCGATGGGCGCCGCGCTGGAGCTGCTCCTGGAGGTGGGGACGGACGCCATCGGCGCGCGCATTGGCGAGCTGCTGGCCCGGCTGGACCTGGGCCTGCGCGGCCTGGGCTGCGACGTGGGCCCCGAGCCGAAGGACCGCGCGGGCATCCTCACCTTCCTGCCGCCGGGCGCGAACGTCCGGGCGCTCAGCGCGTACCTGGCGGAGCAGAAGGTGTCCCACTCCGTCCGGCGCGGGCGCATCCGCCTGTCGCCGCACTTCTACAACACGCACGAGGAGATGGACCGGCTGGTGGAGCTGGTGCGCGCGTACCGGCCCGGGTGAACTCCTCCCGGACCGGGATGCGCGCAGAGGGCTACTGCGCCGGGAAGAGGTTCTCCACGGAGAGGTAGCGCTCGCCGGTGTCGTAGCAGAAGGCGAGCACGCGGCTGCCGTCCGGCATCTCCGCCAGCTTCTGGTTCACCGCGGACAGCGAGGCGCCGGAGGACACGCCCACGAAGATGCCCTCCTCGCGCGCGGCGCGGCGGGCGAACTCGAAGGCGTCCTTCTCATCCACCTGGATGGCGCCGTCGATGCTCTGCACGTGCAGGTTCTTCGGGATGAAGCCCGCGCCGATGCCCTGGATGGGGTGCGGGCCCGGCTGGCCGCCGCTGATGACGGGGGACTTCACCGGCTCCACCGCGAACACCTTCAGCTTGGGCCACTTCGCCTTGAGGACCTCGGCGCACGCGGTGATGTGGCCGCCGGTGCCCACGCCCGTGATGAGGTAGTCCAGCCCGTCCGGGAAGTCGTTGAGGATCTCCTGCGCGGTGGTGCGCTTGTGGATCTCGATGTTGGACTCGTTCTCGAACTGCTGGGGCATCCACGCGTTGGGCGTCTGCGCGACCAGCTCCTGGGCGCGGGCGATGGCGCCCTTCATGCCCTTGGCGCGCTCCGTCAGGTCAAACTGGGCGCCGTAGGCGGCGAGCACGCGGCGGCGCTCGATGCTCATGGACTCCGGCATCACCAGGATGAGCTTGTAGCCCTTCACCGCGGCCACCATGGCCAGGCCGATGCCGGTGTTGCCGCTCGTCGGCTCGATGATGACGCTGCCTTCCTTGAGCAGGCCCTTCTTCTCCGCGTCTTCAACCATGGCCAGGCCGATGCGGTCCTTGATGCTGCCGCCCGGGTTGGCGCGCTCCAGCTTCAGGTGCACCGTCACGCGCGACGGGTACAGCCGGTTGATGCGCACGTGCGGCGTGTTGCCAATGGTCTGCAGGATGTTGTCGACCTTCATGGCGTCTCCTGTGAATGGGGAACGGGCACTGCGTGGGGAACGACTCAGATGTGGTAGTCGAGGACGTCCAGGCCCTCTTCGCCGTGGCGCGCGCGCACCTCGCTGCGGCGGGTGACGACGGACTGGGCGGGCACGCTCTGCGTGAGCCACGCGTTGCCGGCGATGATGCTGCCCTTGCCCACCACCGTGCCGCCTCCGAGGATGGTGGCGTTCGCGTACACCACGACGTCGTCCTCGATGGTGGGGTGGCGCTTCCTGTCCGCCAGCGCCTTCTCCACCATCAGCGCGCCCAGCGTGACGCCCTGGTAGAGCTTCACGTTGTCGCCAATCACCGTCGTCTCGCCGATGACCAGGCCCGTGCCGTGGTCGATGACGAACCTGCGGCCGATGGTGGCGCCCGGGTGGATGTCCACGCCGGTGCGCTGGTGGGCGTACTCGGTGAGCAGGCGCGGCAGCAGGGGGAAGTTCAGCCGGTGCAGCGCGTTCGCCACGCGGTAGATGGCGATGGCGTAGAAGCCCGGGTAGGTGAGGACGACCTCGTCCACGCTGCGCGCGGCGGGGTCCGCCTCGAAGATGGCGCGCGCGTCCTGCTGGAGCCACTCATAGAGGTCCGGCAGCTTCGCCATGAAGCGCGAGGACATGCCCGCGTCCGTGACGGGGTAGTGCGGCGCGAGCAGGGACTGGATGCGCTGGAGGCTCGCCTCCACCGCGGTGACGTCCCGGCGCACGGCGGCGGCGTTGCACTCCAGCCGCTCCGCGAAGTGGGGGAAGAGCAGCCCCAGCACCTGCGAGACGAACTCCGGCGCGGCCTTGCGCACGTCCGGGGGGAAGCAGTGGCGCTGACGCGCCTCCAGCAGGGTGGCAACCAGTCGGGCGTTCGGATCGTCCATGGGGCGTTGCGTCAGGATAGCGTGCCGTGCCGGCGTTTTCCTTGTTTCCGGCGTTCGAGCGGCAGATGGCGGAGGGGTTGGTCTTTTTCCGGCGTCCCGGGGCGTAGCGACCGGGTTCTGGACGTGGATGCCGCCGGAGGGAAAACGTC
This sequence comes from Corallococcus sp. AS-1-6, assembly GCF_020037015.1. GTDB lineage: Bacteria > Myxococcota > Myxococcia > Myxococcales > Myxococcaceae > Corallococcus. Next base: position 81,668 of record NZ_JAIQDE010000034.1, read on the forward strand.
GCGGCCGTCTGGACGTTCAGGGGGCAGGGCGCTGTGCGGCTCGGCGGCGAGGGGCGGCGGGGATTACCCAGGGGGATGCCTGAAGGTCACAGCATCCACCGGGTCGCCCGGGTCCACCGCCGCTGGCTGGTGGGGCGGCGTTTCACGGCCGATTCGCCGCAGGGCCGGGGCGAGGTGGCGCGGAGGCTGTCCGGGCGGACGTTGTTGAACGTGGACGCGCACGGCAAGCACCTGTTCCACACGTTCGAGGGGGACGTGCGGCTGCACATCCACCTGGGGCTCTTCGGGCGCATCCGCCACTTCCGGCGGGACGCGCCGGAGCCGTCCACGGCGTGCCGGCTGCGGCTGGCTTCGGAAGGGGCGACGCTGCACCTGTCCGGCCCGTCCGCGTGCGAGCTGCTGTCGCTGGAGGAGGAGGCCGCGCTGCGCGCCAGGCTGGGGGAGGATCCGCTGCGCATGGATGCGTCACCGGACCGGGCGTATGCGCGGCTGACGCGGGGGCGCATGCCGCTGGCGCAGGCGCTCCTGGACCAGGGGCGCATCGCGGGCGTGGGGAACATCGTCCGGGCGGAGGCGCTGTTCGTCGCGGGGCTGCCGCCGCTGTTGCCCGCGTGCGAGCTGGAGCGCGATGCGTTCGACCGGTTGTGGGCCGTGATGCGGGCGCTGCTCCAGGACGGCGTGCGGGACGGGCTCATCGTCACGCCGGGAGCGCCGCCGCTGCCGTCGCCCGGCCGCAAGCGGGCGGAGCGCTTCTGCGTGTACAGCCGCGCGGGCCTGCCGTGTCCTCGCTGCGGTGGGAAGGTGACGGGGCAGGTGCTGGCGGCACGCACGCTCTACTTCTGCGCTGCGTGCCAGGGCGTGGACCGCGTGCGGCGGTCGCGCCGTGGAGACGAGCGGACAGCCAGAGGCCCTGCTCCACGCTGACGCTTGCCGTCCCGGGGCCCCCTGGGGACGATGCGGGGATGACGACCGCCCTGTCCTATGCCCATGGCACCAGCACCACCCCGCTGCTGGGGGAGACCATCGGTCAGAACCTGCGCCGCACCGTCGAACGTTACGGCGACCGCGAGGCGCTGGTGGTGGCCTCGCAGAACTACCGCGTCACCTGGCGGCAGTTCTGGGACGCGACGACGGCGGTGGCCAAGGGGCTGCTGGCGCTGGGCATCCAGAAGGGGGACCGGGTGGGGCTCTGGTCGCCCAACCGCTTCGAGTGGACCGTGTCGCAGTACGCGCTCGCGCGCACGGGCGCCATCCTGGTCAACCTGAACCCCGCCTACCGCACGTCGGAGCTGGAGTACGCGCTCAACCAGGCGGGCGTGAGCGTGCTGCTCCTGGCGAAGGGCTTCCGGCAGACGGACTACACGCGGATGCTGGCGGAGGTGCGGCCCCGGTGCCCGGGCCTGCGCGAGGCGCTGGTGCTGGACTCGGATTGGGAGCGGCTGGTGGAGGGCGGCGCGAGCATTGGCGACGACGTGCTGGAGGCGCGCGAGCTGTCGCTCCAGTTCGATGACCCCATCAACATCCAGTACACGTCCGGCACCACGGGCTTCCCGAAGGGCGCGACGCTGTCGCACCACAACGTGCTCAACAACGGCTTCTTCGTGGGCGAGGTGCTGCGCTACGGGCCGGAGGACCGCGTGTGCATCCCGGTGCCCTTCTACCACTGCTTCGGCATGGTGATGGGCAACCTGGCCTGCACGTCGCACGGCTCCGCCATGGTGATTCCGGGCGAGGCGTTCGACCCGCTGGCGGTGCTCCAGACGGTGCAGGCCGAGCGCTGCACGTCGCTCTACGGCGTGCCCACGATGTTCATCGCGGAGCTGGACCACCCGCGCTTCGGCGAGTTCGACCTGCGCAGCTTGCGCACCGGCATCATGGCGGGCTCGCCGTGTCCGGTGGAGGTGATGAAGCAGGTGCAGTCGCGGATGCACATGGGAGAGGTCACCATCTGCTACGGCATGACGGAGACGTCGCCCGTGTCCACGCAGAACCCGCTGGACGACACGCTGGAGAAGCGCGTGGCCACGGTGGGGCGCGTGCACCCGCACCTGGAGGTGAAGGTGGTGGATCCGGATTCCGGCGCGGTGGTGCCGCTGGGGCAGCCGGGGGAGCTGTGCACGCGGGGCTACAGCGTGATGCTCGGGTACTGGGACAACGCGGAGGCCACGGTGGCGGCCATCGACCGGGCGGGGTGGATGCACACCGGTGACCTGGCGACCATGGACGCGGAGGGCTACGTCAAGATTGTCGGCCGCATCAAGGACATGATCATCCGGGGCGGGGAGAACGTGTATCCGCGTGAGGTGGAGGAGTTCCTGCACACGCACCCGGAGATCTCCGAGGCGCAGGTCATCGGCGTGCCCAGCGTGAGGTACGGCGAGGAGGTGATGGCGTGGGTGCGCCTGAAGTCCGGTGCGGCGCTCACGGCGGAGACGCTGACGGCCTTCTGCACCGGCCGCATCTCCACGTTCAAGATTCCCCGCCACTGGAAGTTCGTGGACAGCTTCCCGATGACCGTTACCGGCAAGGTGCAGAAGTTCCGCATGCGAGAGCTCTCCATCACCGAGCTGGGGCTCGGTGAGGTGGCCCGCATCAAGACCGCTTGACGGGCTTCTTCTTCGCGGCGGGCTTCTTCTTCGCGGCCTTCTTCATCGCGGCGCGGTTGGCGGCGTCCACGGCGCGGCGGGCCCAGGGCAGCAGCCGGCGGCTGTCGTCCTCGGCGTCCGCGGGGGGCGTCCAGTAGCTCATGGGCTGCTCCCGGCCCCGGCTCTGGTAGATGAAGGGCCGGCAGCCTTCGGCCTCGAAGTCGGGGCGGGTGACGTCGTCCGTCTTCAGGTAGAGCTGGCCCTGGAGGATGAGGCCGAACATCCGGCCACCGAAGTACAGGCCCCAGCCGCCGAACATCGACCGGGCGTGCACCGGGCCCAGGGGCCTCAGCAGTTCGATCGTGTACTCCATGAAGCTGTCCGAGCGGGGCATGGGGGAAGTCCTCCAGGCCGAGGACTCTAGCGACCCGGGCCTGTGGCGTGCGGGGGCATTACACCTCCGTGAAGTGCATGCCGGTGGCGCCGGTGGCCTCCAGCGCCGTCTTGATGTCCTCGGAGACGATCAGCGCGATGGACCAACCCCAGGTCCGGAAGACCCTGGCGTCCCCCACCTGGGCCTTGTCGATACGCATGCCGTACACGGAACGGTACTGACCGACCTTCTCAGGCCGTCCGTCCTGGGGCTCCCATCGCCGGGCCTCCTCCGACGCATGCTCATCAATGCAGCGGATGACTCGGGGGGTGATGAGGAGGACGTACTGGTCCGGGTGCTTGGGAATGGTGACGGGGACAAGCTGCACGTCGTCGGCGGCGCGTTCTGCCAGGAGCGTAGCGAGCTTGACGTGAATGACCGGGACCATGCTCAGCCCCGCCATGGAGAAGTCACGAGGCTTTCCGGGCTCCATGATGGGGATTCGAAGCGGCCCCGTGAGTTCGACGGGCCTCCCTGTCCTGAGCCGCCAGGCGTCGTCGACCTCCACGCCGTTCTTGTCGACCGGATCATCCAGATACCAGTACCCCTCCTGGGGGTCGCCATGCAGTTCGAAGAAACGATGAGCCATGATGGTTGTCTCAACGCCCAGGGCGAGTGGTCAGCAGCTTGTTCAGAACAGTGCCTGGAGTGTTGGCTTCTTCAGCCAGTTCCTTGAGCGCGCTCGTCAGTGCATCGCGGCATTGGGCGACGGTTCTGCATTGTTCGGTGGCGTCCAGGAGGTGTCTCATCACACGTCGATGATACTCGGCGGGATGAGGCCCCCGGTGGCCCGGGACTTCGACGATGTTCTCCGGGTCCTTCAGTTCCATTCCGGCCTTCTTGAAGAGCTTCCGGAAAAGCGGGGTCCAGGGCCCGCCATTCTTCGCGGACTTCTCATTGCGGATGGTGGCCAGGTGGTGGCGCTGGGGCTTGCCGGGCCGCGATGACATGGCCACCGCGTTGGGTGCCAGCGCGAGGGTGAAGCCGTCAGCCGTCATGGCCACGGAGCGCACACCCGCGAGGGACATGAACTGGAGGCCCGCCTGAGTCTCCACCGCGACCGCGGCCTGGGCGGAGCCGGGCAGGGTGGGGGCCTTCATCGCGAGCCCCGCGGTGTTGCCAATCGCCGCCGTGGCCAGCATCACGAAGACGCGCGCGGCGTTCCTCCCCAGCACGCCTCCGTAGGCTTCGCCCGCGTCGCGCACCTGGAGGAAGGTGGTGGCCTGGTCCACGTGGCGCACCAGCGTCAGCCAGCCGTCGAGGAGGGTCCACACGGTGTCCACGCCCAGGTACGCAATCGCCGTGGCGGTGATGAGGGCGGCCAGGCCCTTGGAGACGGGCTCCGGAAAACCCATCTCAGCGCACCCCACGTATGCAGCCATCGTCGCGGGATTCGGTGATCATCACCCACCCGCTCCACC
>NZ_JAIQDE010000035.1 GCF_020037015.1 Corallococcus sp. AS-1-6
CCGCCACCAACTACCTGGCGGTCCTCCATCTGGCCTGCATGATGCTCTGGCTTAATTAGGGACACCCCCTAGGCCCCTTCGGGCTGTCCCTGGAAGCGCCCGCGGCCTTCACGGTCGCGGGCGCTTCGCCATTTCCAGCGGCGGCGCTTCGCGCGCGAACAACGAGACCCCGCCGACGCGCGGTGGCGTCAGCGGGGTCTGGAGACAGCCGCGCCCTGGGAGGCTCAGGTCACCTTGACGCCCGGCGAGAAGGGCTGGCCCACCGGTTCGATGATGCGCGGGCTCCCGTTGTCCCCCGGCCCGTTGCCGGGACCGCCACCCGGGTCGAAGGTGGACGGCACGTGGCGTTCCCGCCGCTCCTCCTCCGTCCCGGCCTCGCGCGCGGGAGGCAGGTCCTCCAAGGGGATGTGCAGCACGTCTTTCTTGCTCTTGCTCATGACGAACGCCTCCTTTCCCCTCTGAGGTTGGGGTGGGCGGGGGCATTGCGCCACCGGGCGCCCCCCCGCCCGCATGGTCCCCTGCCTCCAGAATGCGTCTCTCTTGGATGACAGGGAGCGGGCGGGGGCTTATCCAAAGAGGTCCAGGCAGCGCGCACCCATCACCGAAAGCGTCCAACGCATGAAGCTGTTGCTGGCAGGCCGACGAGGAGCAAGCGATCCGCTGTTCGCCCCCCCGGAGGCGTCCCTGCCCTGGCTTCAGCGCGTGGAGGCCTGGTTCCAGCAGGTGGCTGAAGGCGTGCTGGAGAGCAGCCACATCGAGGACGGCCCGCAGGGCGCGCCCGTGCTGCACCTGCGCCTGCACCCGGCCGCGGCGGAGGTCATGCTGCTCGCGGCGACCCAGGAGCGCGTCGTCGTGTCCGCGGACACCAGCGCCGCGGGGCCCGGCTACCACCGCTACCTGGTGGACCTGCTCAAGGGGCTGGGCGACCTGTACGGCATCTCCTGGGCCCCGCCCGACGAGGACGTGGGCGTGGGCGACGCCACGGGCTACTTCCACGGCGGCGACGTGGACCTGGTGGAGAAGCACTTCCTGGGCTGGCTCCAGCACTCGGTGGGTCAGGTGCTGCGCATGCGCAGCCTGGGCAACTCCGGCTTCGCGCTGTCCATGCGCTTCGGCCACACCTTCCAGCACCCGGGCGCGCTGCTCACACCCATGGGGCCTCGCGACGAGCGCTGGCTGCGCACCGTGCACGAGGACCCGCGGCAGGGCACGGACGTGTTCCCCTGGTGGAACCCCGGCGTGGACGCGCGCGAGCGCTTCACGCGCGCCCTGTGCCGCCTGTGGACGGACGTCGTCTGGCGCCCGCCGCTCCTGGAAGAGGAGCGTCAGCGCCTGCGCGACGTGGCCCGGCTGCTGGAGCAGGCCTGGCGCGAGGACCCCTCGCTCCCCTACCCGTGGCGCGAGTGGCAGGAGGTGCTCGGCTACCTGGGCCTGGGCGGGACGGTGGCGGAGGAGGTCCACCGCCGCGCCCTGGAGTCGCCCGGCGTGGGGCCGTCCATCGGCTACCGGCGGGGCTCCGTGCAGGTGGCGCTCCCGGAGGGCTGGGAGATCCGCATCCCCGGCTCGCTGGCGGAGGCGCGCCTGGGCGACGGAAGCTGGGTGGCCCGCGACCACCGCCGCACCGTGCGCGTGGTGCCCCTGGAGGACTCCGCGGAGGAGCCACTGGCGCCCACCAGCCCGGAGCGCAAGGCCCTGGAGCTGGAGCACCACGGCGCCCGCGTCAGCGGCCGCGCGTCCCTGCACATGGGCCCCGGCGAGTGCCGGCTGACGGCCCTGTGCCGCTCCGGCAGCCGCCGCGCCCTCTGCGTGGTCAGCTTCGATGATCCCGAGGAGCAGGACTGGGCCCTGGGCACCTGGCGTTCGCTGGACCACGCCGTCGCGGCCTGACGGGCAGGTTGTTTCAGCACCGACCACTTGCCAGAGCGCCGCCCGGTGGACAGTCAGCGCACCCGGACGTCTTGCCGCACAGCGCAGTCGCACCCACATTCCGGCGGCAGTTTCCCCACGGAATCGAGTGAGACGCATGAGCAGCAAGCGGGAGATCTGGCCGGGAAAGCCCTGGCCGCGAGGCGCGACCTTCGACGGCTCGGGCACCAACTTCGCGGTCTATTCGCAGGTGGCCACACGCGTGGAGGTGTGTCTCTTCGACCGGGCGGACCCGACGAAGGAGATCGAGCGCTTCGACTTGCCGATGAGCACCGAGTTCGTCTGGCACGGCTACGTGCCGGACCTGGAGCCCGGGACGCTGTACGGCCTGCGCGTGCACGGCCCCTACGAGCCGGAGAAGGGGCACCGCTGCAACCCGCACAAGCTGCTCGTCGACCCCTACGCCAAGGCGCTGTACGGCGAGGTGGACTGGAAGCAGCCGGTGTTCGGCTACCCCCTGGAGCATCCGAAGAAGGACCTGATGCGCGACGAGCGCGACAGCGCGGCCGGCATGCCCAAGGGCGTGGTGGTGAGCGACTTCTTCGACTGGGGCAACGACCGGCGCCTGGACATCCCGTGGCGCAAGACGGTCATCTACGAGGCCCACGTGCGCGGCCTCACCATGCGCCACCCGGGCGTGCCGGAGCACCAGCGCGGCACGTACGCGGGCCTGGGCTCGCCGGCCATCATCGAGCACCTGCAGAAGCTGGGCGTCACCGCGGTGGAGCTGTTGCCGGTGCAGGCGTTCGCGGACGACTCGTTCCTCAACGACAAGGGCCTGTCGAACTACTGGGGCTACAGCACGCTGAACTACTTCTCCCCGGAGCAGCGCTACGCCAGCCGCAAGACGCCGGGCGGCGCGGTGGCGGAGTTCAAGTCGATGGTGAAGGCGCTGCACGCGGCGGGCATCGAGGTCCTCCTCGACGTCGTCTACAACCACACGTGCGAGGGCAACCACCTGGGGCCCACGCTGTCGTTCAAGGGCATCGACAACGCGTCGTACTACTGGACCATGCCGGAGGCGCGGCACTACCTGGACTTCACCGGGTGCGGCAACAGCCTCAACGCGTCCAACCCGCAGACGGCGCGCTTCATCGTGGACAGCCTGCGCTACTGGGTGGAGGAGATGCACGTGGACGGGTTCCGCTTCGACCTGGCCACGGTGCTGGGCCGCAGCGGCAAGGGCGGCTACGACCCGAACGCGCCCATCTTCCAGATCATCAACCAGGACCCGGTGCTGGGCCGCGTGAAGCTCATCGCGGAGCCGTGGGACGTGGGCCTGGGCGGCTACCAGGTGGGCGGCTTCCCGTCGCCGTGGCACGAGTGGAACGGCAAGTACCGGGACGCGCTGCGCAAGTACTGGAAGGGCGACGAGAACCAGGCCGCGGAGGTGGGCTACCGGCTCACGGGCAGCGCGGACCTGTTCGCGGCGGCGCGCCGGCGTCCGCAGGCGTCCATCAACTTCGTCACCGCGCACGACGGCTTCACGCTGCACGACCTGGTCACGTACAGCAGCAAGCACAACGAGGCCAACGGCGAGCACAACCGCGACGGCGCGGATGACAACCAGGCGTGGAACTGCGGCGTGGAGGGAGAGACGGACGACACCGACATCATCTCCCTGCGCGAGCGCCAGAAGCGAAACCTGCTGGCGTCGCTGTTCCTGTCCACGGGCGTGCCCATGATTGTCGCGGGCGACGAGATGGGCCGGACGCAGCATGGCAACAACAACGCCTACTGCCAGGACAACGAGCTGTCGTGGGTGGACTGGAACCTGGACACGACGCGCCAGGACCTCCTGGAGTTCACGCGCAAGCTCATCCAGTTCCGCCACGGGCAGTCGGTGCTCCAGCGCCGCCGCTTCTTCCAGGGCGAGCACCTGTGGGAGTCCGAGCACAAGGACCTGGCGTGGTTCCGGCCGGACGGCACGGAGATGGGCGCGGAGGACTGGCAGAAGCCCTTCGTGCGCTCGCTGGCGTTCCTGCTGGGGGGCGACGCCATCCCCACGCCGGACGAGCGCGGCCAGCGCGTCAGCGGCGACTCGCTGCTCGTGCTGCTCAACGCGCACCATGAGCCGGTGACCTTCACGGTGCCGCCGCCGGGCGAAGGCGGCGCGTGGCGGCTGGAGCTGTACACGGCGGACGACAAGCGTGGCGACGAGGAGATGAAGCCCGGGAAGTTCGAGATGGCCGGGCGGTCGCTCGCGGTGTTCCGCAAGCCTGGACCGGGGTTCAACGGCGCGGCGTGATAGAGCGTGCGCACCTTGTTTTCGAGGAGCGCACGGCATGGCGGACGCGGACGACGGCGGCAGGAGGGAAGAGGCCGCCGTCGCGCGGGTGTACGGGGAGATCGCCTCCGCCTACGAGGTGCTCTACCCGTCCCTGCATCGCTACGGGGAGCGGGTGGAGCGCTTCCTCGCGGACGTGATGAAGCCGGGCCTGCGCGTGCTGGACGTGGGCTGCGGCCCGGCGCTGCACACGCGGGGCCTGGACGCGTCCGTGGACGTGGTGGGCCTGGACCTGGCGCCGGAGATGCTGGAGCTGGCGCAGCGCGCGCGGCCCGCGGGCACGTGGCGCGTGCACAGCTACATGGAGCCGGTGCCGGAGGACCTGGGCACGTTCGACGTCGCGCTGGTGATTGGGTGTCTGGACTTCTGTGACGACCTGCCGCGCGTGCTGGGGCACCTGGGCCGCGTGCTGAAGCCGGGCGCGCGGATGTTGTTCACGGTGCTGGAGCGCAGGCCCGGGCTGGAGGCGCACGAGGCGTCCACGCGCCGGGCCCGCACGGCGGACGCGGACGTGACGCTGCACCTGTGGAGCGCGGAGGAGACGGCGCGCGCGGTGGAGTCCGCGGGCCTGCGGGTGCGTGGGTACGTGCACGGGCCCGGCTGGGAGATGATGGCCGAGGAGCGCGTGATGTGGTTCGGCTGGTGGGACGTGACGCGCGGCTGAAGGGGCGCTGTCAGGATTTCCGCACGCCCGCGTCCGGTGGCCCCGTCGGCGAACTTCAGGGGGCGCACGGGGTTGTCCCGAGGCGTCCGACTCCATGCGCGGGCGCTTTGCGCCAGGGCATGCCACTCGGACGTTCCTCACGGCCATCACCGCCGGGTGTTCCTGCCGCTATCGAAGGCCGTACCGGTCGCGCGCCACCATGAGGCGCGCATGGCTGCCCTTTGCTGGGCAAAAACCGAACTAGCTCAACCTGGTAGAGCACGAGACTCAAGATCTCGGTGTCGAAGGTTCGAATCCTTCGTTCGCCCGGGACCCCGTCGTTTGTCGCTGGTGCCAACGCGAGTCCACCGCGTCCTCCTCCCCACGCCGCACACTGGCCGGTCGCCAGGGCCTCTGGAGGCTTCCGTGCTGTTCGCGGAAGCGCTCCGGTCGCCGTCCGTGACCGGCATCCGGTGCGGAAGCCCGGGAGGCTGAACGCGGATCCGGACGGTCTGTTCGCGCGACGCGCCCGTGGGGCGGCGGGGTCCTCTTCCCAGCAGCCGGGCTGCACTCCTTTTCTTGTCGTCGAGGTGACGTGTCATGGGCATTGGTCGGGTGGAAGTGGCGCAGAACGAGCGGCTGTTCGTGGTGGTGAACGGGAAGGCGGAGCAGTACCTGGGGCCGGGCCGGCACTGGGTGGTGCGTCCGTTCCAGACCGTCCGCTTCGAGCGCGTGCCGCTGGAGCCACCGGTCACCCGGCTGGATGAGGCGAAGCTCGCGTTGGTGCCGGAGAAGGACCTCCAGGTGCTGGAGCTGGGCGCGGACGAGCGCGCGGTGGTCTTCCATCACGGCCAGCCGGTGCGGTGGCTGGGGCGGGGTCAGCACCAGGTGTGGACGGCGCAGCGGCTGCCCGGTCGGACCGGTCGGCCGGAGACGCCGACGGTGCGGGTGGAGCGCGTGGACGTGTCCGGGGTAGCGACGGAGCCCCCGCGGGACGAGGTGCGCGCGCTGATTCCGGCCAGCGACTACGTGGAGACCACGGCCACGGAGGGCACGGTGGCGCTGCGGTACGTGAACGGCGTGCTGGATGCCGTGCTGCCGCCGGGCCGTCACGCGGCGTGGACGGTCGCGCACAAGGTGCAGTTCGCGGTCATCGACCTGCGCGAGAAGCTGCTCCACGTCACCGGCCAGGAGGTGATGACGAAGGACCGCGTGACGCTGCGGCTCAACCTGTCCGCGGCGTACCGGGTGGTGGACGCGCGGCGGCTGGCGGTGGTGGCGCGGGCGCCGGATGAAATCCTCTACCTGGCCATGCAGCTCGCGGCGCGCGAGGCCGTGTCCACGCGCACGCTGGACGAGCTGCTGACCGCGCGAGAGGCCGTGTCCACGGAGCTGTACGCGCAGGTGAAGTCGGGGGCGGAGGGCGTGGGCCTGGAGCTGCTGCGCTTCGGCATCAAGGACGTGGTGCTGCCGAAGGAGATGAAGGACCTGCTCAACCGGGTCATCCAGGCGCAGAAGGAAGCGGAGGCCAACGTCATCCTGCGGCGCGAGGAGACGGCGGCGACGCGCTCCATGGCGCAGACGGCGAAGGTGCTCGCGGAGAACCCGCTGCTCGTGCGCCTCAAGGAGCTGGAGGCGTACAAGGACCTGGCCGCGAAGGTGGGTCAGGTGCACCTCGTGCTCGGTGAGGGCGCGGTGCCCACGCTGCATCTCAAGGGCGGCTGAGGTTTCTGTGGGAGTCGAGGCCCTCGGACCGGAAGTACGGTCCGGGGGCCTTCGTGCGTTCAGCGGGTTTCGTAGCAGTACCGGTACAGGTTGACCCCTCCCCCCGTTTAGGGCGAGCTAGGGCGCATGTACGTGAAAGAGGTCCACCTCTCCAACATCCGGTCCATTGCTTCTCTGGTGTGGGCCCTGCCGGATCAGCCGGGCCCCGGATGGCACGTCATCATTGGTGACAACGGAGCAGGGAAGAGTTCGTTCCTGCGCTCTATCGCGCTCGCGTTGGTAGGACCAGATGAAGCAAAAGCTCTGCGCCAAGATTGGAACGAGTGGCTGCGAGGCAACGAGCTGAAAGGGTCCATCCGGCTCCAGCTTGAGCCAACACCGGACTACGACCTCATTGTGGGAACACCGGAGGCTCCTGACGCTCCATACTTCCTCAATCTGAGGTTCTCGCGCAGCTTGACCGAGGTCCGGCCTCTTCATTCCTCCTCAGCGACCTCAGCTCCAGAGCATTCCGTTTGGGGGAATGGCTCGGGCTGGTTCAGCGCTTCATACGGCCCGTTCCGACGGTTCACGGGTGGCGACCTGGAGCAGGAAAAGCTGTTCCATTTGAATCCAAAGCTGGCCCGGCACTTGTCCGTATTCGGCGAGTCCGTCGCACTCTCGGAAAGCCTCGAATGGCTCAAGCTCCTCCAATTCAAGAAGCTGGAGAATGACCCTGAGGGAAACCTTCTTGAGCCGTTGAAGCAGTTCATCAACCAGCCCGACTTCCTACCCAACGAAGCCCGACTTGAATCCATCTCGTCCAAGGGTGTCCGATTCGTCGATGGCAACGGCTGCGAAGTTCCCGTAGAGAACCTGAGCGATGGCTATCGCTCCATCCTGAGCATGACCTTCGAGCTGATCCGCCAGCTCGCTCGGACATATGGATCCGACAAGCTCTTCGCGCCCGGAGATCCAACGACCATCATCGTCCCCGGTGTCGTCCTGATTGATGAGATCGACGCTCACCTGCATCCCGTGTGGCAGCGCCGGGTGGGCCGGTGGTTCCGGGAACACTTCCCTAACATCCAGTTCATCGTCACGACCCACAGCCCGCTCATCTGTCAGGCCGCAACCGTGGGCAGTGTGTTCCGCCTTCCCAGACCGGGCAGTGACGAAGAAGCGGGCATGGTGACGGGTGTCGCACTGGATCGTCTTCTCTACGGCAACGTCCTGGACGCCTACAGCACCGGCGCTTTCGGGGACGTGCCCCTGCGCTCTCCCGAAGCGCTGGAGAAGCTCGAACGGCTCGCCATCCTCAACCAAAAGGAACTCGCGCAGGGCCTGTCCCACGAGGAGCAGGCCGAGCAACAACACTTGCGCGCGCAACTCCCCACCGCATCCAGCGCCCTTCCGTCCGACACGGAGGTGCCGCAGCCTTGATCCACCTCCCGAACCTCCCACTGCCGGAGCCCGCCAACACGCAGCTCAAGGGATATCAGCAGGAAATCGACTCGCTCCCCGACTACGCGATGCAAGTCGAGCGGGCGAAGGAGCGATTCAGCAATCTGAACAAGAAGGGCCATCCGACCTTCGACGCCGTCAAGGCGACCCTGTCGAAGATGTGCGTGGGAGTCCAACGCTGTGCCTACTGCGAGGACTCACTGGCCGACGAGGTGGAGCACATCCGGCCCAAGGCACTGTATCCAGAGCTGACCTTTGCCTGGATGAACTACCTGTACGCCTGCGGTCCCTGCAACGGGCCCAAGAACAACCGCTTCGCGGTCTTCGCTCAGGGGACAGGCGTCCATACGGACGTGGGTCGCCGCCGTAACGCCCCTGTGGTCCCTCCCGTCCCAGGCACGCCCGTGCTGCTGGATCCTCGTGTGGAGGATCCCATGGACTTCATGAGCCTGGAGATCCGGCAGACATTCCTCTTCACCGCCACTGCTGCACCGGGCACCGTGGCGTACCAGCGCGCCAAGTACACCATCGAGCTTCTTGGCCTTAACAGCCGTGAATCGCTCCCACGTACGCGCTGCCACGCCTATCGCGACTTCCTCATGCACCTCAGGGGATACGTCCAGGACCGTGCCCACGGCCACGCCCCCGAACACCTCCAGCACCTGGCGCACGACATCCAGACGCGCCAGCACGCCACGGTCTGGCGGGAGATGAAGCGCCAGCACCAGCTCATCCCGGAGCTGAAGCGCCTGTTCGAAGCGGCTCCCGAAGCCCTCGGCTGGTAGTTCCGGACCCAGTGGCCCCGTGGCTGCGGAACCACACCCGGACTGTCTCCCACCGCCCCCACTTCCTGCCTTCTCAGAGGGGAACCGGCGTTGGCCCGGGGGCTGCAATGTCCCCGGGCACACCCTGAAACCAAGGTTCCCGACCATGCGAGTCCTGCTCGCCACGCTCCTCGTCTGTCTTCTGGCCGCCCCGGCCTCCGCGCAGCAACCCTGTCCCCCGGCCGCGTCGCCCACCGCGGGCGTCGCCCAGGGCACCCTGGTGGCTCGCTTCCGTGCGCAGCCCGATACGGCGTGCCCGGACACGGAGCCTCGCACCTTCAGCCTCAAGCAGACACAGGTGGACGCGGAGGTCAGCGGGTTCCTCGCTTCCGTCACCGTGACGCAGGTGTTCGAGAACCCCTACTCCGCTCCCCTCGAAGCGCTCTACGTCTTCCCGCTGCCGGAGCTGGCCGCCGTGGATGGCATGGAGATGCACCTCGGCGAGCGCGTCATCACGGGCGTCATCCAGACCCGCGAGCAGGCCCGCGACACCTACGAGCGCGCCAAGGCCGAGGGCAAGACGGCCGCGCTGCTCGACCAGGAGCGCCCCAACATCTTCACCCAGTCCGTCGCCAACATCCTGCCGGGCGAGACCATCCGCGTGCGCATCCACTACGTGGAGCGCCTCACCTACGACGCCGGCACCTACCGCTTCAGCTTCCCCATGGTCGTGGCCCCCCGCTTCATCGGCGGCGCGCCGCTGCCCACGCGCCAGGGCGAAGGCGTGGAGCCCGACACCACCTCCGTCCCCGACGCGAGCCGCATCACGCCCCCCGTCATCACCGACACGCGCAGCGGCCATGACATCCAGCTCACCGTGCGCCTGGACGCGGGCCTCCCGGTCCACTCGCTGCGCTCCACCACCCACCGCGTTGACGTGAAGCGCGACGGACCGTCCCGCGCCACCGTGAGCCTGGGCCGCGATGACCGCATCCCCAACAAGGACTTCATCCTCGAGTACGTCGTCGCCGACGCGCTCATCCGCCCCGCCGTCCTCATGCACCGCGACCCCGGCGCGGACCACGGCTACTTCCTGGTGATGCTCAACCCGCAGTTGTCCCCCACCCAGCGCGAAGTCGTCCCGCGCGAGCTCTACATGGTGCTCGACACGTCCTGCTCGCAGTCCGGCCTCGCCATCGAGAAGTCCAAGGCCATCACGAAGGAGGTGCTCAACCACCTGATGCCCGAGGACACCTTCCAGGTCCTCAACTTCGACACGCAGGTGACCAAGTTCGCGCCCACCGCCGTCCCCGCCACGCCGGAGAACATCCAGAACGCCCTGCCCTACGTCGCCAACTTCTGGGGCGGTGGCGGCACCGACGTGAACATCGCCGCCCGTGAAGCCATGCTGCCCCCGAACGACCCCGCCCGCCTGCGCATGGTGCTCTTCATGACGGACGGCCTCATCGGCGGTGACGAGCAGGTGCTCGGCACGCTCCAGGAGCACCTCCGTGAAGAGACGCGCATCTTCGCCGCCGGCGTGGGCTCCAGCACCAACCGCTACCTCATCACCAAGATGGGCGAACTGGGCCGCGGCGCCTCCACCCTCGTCAACCTCAACCGCCCGGAGGAGGACGTCGCCCGCGAGTTCGAGCAGCGCATGCGCGGCCCCGTCCTCACCTCCGTCCACGTGGACACGGACGGCCTGCCCGTCAGCGACGTGTACCCCAAGTCCGTGCCGGACCTCTTCGCCGGCCAGCCGCTGTTCCTCGTGGGCAGGTTCACCGGCACCGGTGACGGCGTCCTCCGCATCTCCGGCCGCGTGCGGGGCCAGGTCCGCCACTTCGACGTGCCCGTGCACTTCCCCGAAGTGGCCCCGGAGCACGACTCGCTCAAGAGCCTCTGGGCCCGCCAGCGCATCGAGGAGCTCACCGTGGAGGGCTACCGTGGCGAGACGCCCGAGATCATCCAGGGCATCACCGACACCGCGCTCCAGTACCACCTGATGAGCCGCTACACGTCCTTCGTCGCGGTGGAGCAGGTGGCCCGCACGAACCCCGACGGTGAGACGGTCCGCGAGATGGTCCCCGTGCAGCTCCCCGACGGCATGGTCTCCGGCGCGCTCAGCCGCGAGGAGATCCCCCCCGGCGACCCCATCATCTCCGTGCGCGCCCCGCGCAACGCCCGCCGCGTCACCGCCTACTTCCCCTTCGGCCTGGTGAAGCCGCTCACGTTCGACAACCTCACCCGCTCCTGGCGCGGCCGGTTCCTCGTGCCGCTGGGCGTCGCGGATGGCTACTACACCGTGTTCATCATCGCGGAGCTGGCGGACGGCCGCGTGGAGCGCAGCGAGGTGCGCTACCGCCTGGACTCGAAGGGCAACGACTTCGACGTCGTCCTCTCCCAGAAGGAGCTCGCCGCCGGTGACACGCTGACGCTGGACGTGGACGCGGTGGAGGCCACGCAGGAGGTCAGCGTGTACGGCGACCTCTTCGGCGAGGACCAGCACCTCTTCGACTCGCAGGACGGCCTGCGCTTCACGAAGTCGCTGGTCATCCCGGAGGGCACGCCCGCCGGTTCCTACGAGCTGGTGTTCGTCGCCCGCGACGCCGCCGGCAACCGCTTCGAGCGCCGGGAGACGCTGCGCGTCATCCACGCTCGGCGCGACTGACCCGCGAATCAATCTCGGATACCCTGGCGGCCCGTTTCGGCCCCGCGCCCTCACCGGCGCGGGGCTGGTTGCTTTCGCACCCGGCCGCGAGGAGTCCTTCGATGTCGTCGTCCCTGCACTACACGCCCAACCTCCGCGATATTGAGTTCAACCTCTTCGAGTTCCTGGACATCGGCCACACGTCGCTGGGCAAGGCGCCCTTCGGGGACCTGGACGAGACGGCGGCCCGGCAGACGCTGCAGACGTTCGCGCAGTTGTGCACGCAGGAGCTGGCGAAGAGCTTCGACGAGTCCGAGCACAACCCTCCGAAGCTGGAGAACGGCGAGGTGAAGCTGCCCCCCGGCCTCAAGGCCGCGATGGGCGCCTACTACGACGCGGGCATGCACCTGCTGGAGACGCCCCCGCACCTGGGCGGCCTGGGCGCGCCGCCGTCGCTGGGCTGGGCCGCGTTCGAGCTGCTGCTGGGCTCCAACCCCGCGCTGGCGTTCTTCACGCTGGGCAACCTGCTCGCGCGCGTCATCGACAGGCTGGGCACGGAGTCGCAGAAGAAGCGCTTCCTGCCGCACATCCTGGACAAGCGCTGGAGCGGCTCCATGGTGCTGACGGAGCCGGACGCGGGCAGCGACGTGGGCGCCGCGCGCACCAAGGCCCGGCACGTGGACGGCGACGTCTGGGAGATTGAAGGCGTCAAGCGCTTCATCACCAACGGCGAGTCGGACATCGCGGAGAACATCATCCACATGGTGCTCGCGCGTCCGGACGGCGCGGCGCCGGGCACCAAGGGCCTGTCGCTGTTCGTGGTGCCCAAGTACTGGGTGAACGAGGACGGCAGCCTGGGCGAGCACAACAACGTCGTGTGCACCAAGCTGGAGAAGAAGATGGGCCTGAAGGGGTCCGTCACGTGCGAGCTGACGTTCGGCGACGGCAAGCCCACGCGCGGCCTCTTGCTGGGCGAGGTGCACGACGGCATCCGGCAGATGTTCCACATCATCGAGAACGCGCGCATGGCGGTGGGCCTCAAGTCCATGGCCGCGCTGTCCGCGGGCTACTTCCGCGCGCTGTCGTTCGCGAAGGACCGCGTGCAGGGCAGCGACCTGGCGAAGGCGCGCGACAAGTCCGCGCCGCGCGTGAACATCCTCCAGCACCCGGACGTGCGCCGCATGCTGATGGCGCAGAAGGCCCACGCGGAGGGCCTGCGCGCGCTGGCCCTGTTCACCGCGTCCGTGCAGGACCAGGTGGAGCTCCAGGGCGGCCACCGCTCCACGGCGGCGGGCGAGGCGGACGTGCTCAACGACATGCTGCTGCCGCTGGTGAAGGGGTACAGCTCGGAGAAGGCGTATGAGCTGTTGTCCCTGTCGCTCCAGGTGCACGGCGGTTCGGGCTTCCTCACGGACTACCCGGTCGAGCAGTACATCCGGGACCAGAAGATCGACTCGCTCTACGAGGGCACCACGCACATCCAGGCGCTGGACCTGCTGATGCGCAAGGTGGCGCGCGACGGCGGCGCGACGCTGATGGGCCTGCTGGAGCGCGTGCGCGCGACGGCGGACGGCGACGAGGGCGGCCCCGAGCTGAAGACCGAGCGCGCCGCGCTGGGCGAGGCGGTGGGCCACCTGCAGACGCTGCTCGGCACGCTGATGGGCAAGCTGGGCGAGTCCGTCTACCACGTGGGCTTCCAGGGCAACCGCGTGCTGTTCGCCGTGGCGGAGGTCATCATCGGCTGGCTGCTGGTGCGTCACGCGGCCGTGGCGCTGGAGCGGATGAAGACCAACCCCGGCGACAAGGCGTTCTACGGCGGCAAGGTGGCCAGCGCCCGCTGGTACTGCCATGAGGTGCTGCCCGGCATCGCGCACGCCGCGCGCATGGTGGAGAACGGCAACCTGGACCTGATGGACCTGCCGGAAGAGTCGTTCTAGCCATCCGCCGGATGGGGCCCGAAGGACGGTAGCGACATGTCCTTCGGGCCTTCGGACCGGTGAGTGCCGGGCGTGCGCTCAGGGTTCCAGGTCAACGGCAGAGAAGGCGTAGGCACCCACGGCGTTGAAGGAGATGCCCCCCCAGAAGATGAACAGCTCGACCGTATGACGGCCTTGCTGCATCACCTGGAGGTCGAACGTTTCGCTCCTCGGCCTGCTATCGGACCTATTCGACTCGAACAGCACCTCGCCCCCGGGGCCACGCACTCGCATGCAGCAGATGTGGGAGGAGTATTCACCCTGACACGTCAACCGGTAGGCGCGGCCCGCGACGGCGTCCAGCGCGACGACGTCGACATCGCCAGCGGGCTCGACGTACCCCGAGACGGGGGTGCCGATGGGCACCGGGGTGGCTTCCGTGAGGGTGTTCGCGAAGTCGTCCGGCCCCCGGTCCAGCAGCGAGTATTTGTAGGAAAGATCGAAAGTGGAGGTGAATTTGCGGTTGTGCTCCACGCGGGCGTACACGGGACCATCCTGCGTAGCGAGCACGGCCGACTGGTAGGTCGAGAGCGCCCCCGTGCCCACCGAGCCCGGCAACGTGAGCCCGTCCGCGCCGAGGAGCTCGACACGGCAGCTCGGGGCGTAGTCAGACAAAGATGCATTGCAGCTAAAGCGGTAGATGCGACCGGCCGTGACGTGGAACGAGAACAGGTCCACGTCCTCGAGGTTGTCCAGGTTCGCGTCCACCCATTGGGAGGAGGGGTCCATGAGTTCCACGGGGGTCGCGGCCTCGAGGGAGTCCCCATGGTCATCTCCCTCGCGCACGTCCCGCCTGCAGGACAGGTCCGCCGGGACGTAGCCCTGGGGGCATTCGCAGGCGGCCTCTCCGGAGGACGTCACACATTGGCCCGGACCGCAGTCGGTGTCCTCGCACGGGTCGGAATCACAAGCGCAGAGGATGGCGAGCGCGAGCGCCATCGCCAGGGAAGAAGCAGAACGCAGCATGTCTTGGACTCCCACGGAGGCCCGGCCCCAATCCCCCCCGCGCGACCATCGTTCGTGAAAGGCGACAGGGTCAACGGGTCCGCCCGGCCCGGGGCCTCGGGTGCGGCTCCGGAGACACACACCGGGCTGGCCCGGGGTTCGCAATAGGGGTGCAGCATGATGCTCTCCACCCTCACCGCGCTGACCCTGGCCGCCACCGTCACCAACACCGAGACCGTGCACGACCTGAAGCCCTTCGGCGGCCACGTCGTCGCGTGCACCGAAGGCGGCCTGGAGCTGTTCACGCCCTCGGGCCGTCCGGTGCGCGTGCTCACGGTGGAGGACGGGCTTCCCAGCCACTACTGCCGCGCGCTGGAGTCCACGGGGGACCGGCTCTTCGTCGCCACGGATGAAGGGCTCGTGTCGCTGGATGCCCGCTTCCAGGTGACGCCCGTGCTGGACGTGCGCTGGCAGGCGCTGCCTCCCTCCGAGGACGCGAGCACGCCGGACTACGTGAGCCGGCTGGAGTCACTGGCTTCGGTGCTGACGCCGGGCGCGACCTACACGGCGTTCTCTCCGCGCTTCGCGGGCACGGCGGAGGGACGGCTGTTCGAGCTGGGCACCCAGCGCGCGTGGTCCCTGCCAGGACCGGTGCGCTTCATCTCCGACACGCAGGACGGCGTGGACGTGGGCACCACCGAGGGCGCGTTCTCCATCAGCGCCAGTGGCCGGCTCTCCGCGCTGCGCGACGTGCCCACCGGGCCGCTGTCCTTCACCGTGACGGAGCAGGGCGTGCGCATCGTGGGCAGCCACGGCGAGGTGCACGCGTGGGAGACGGAGTCCGTGCCGCTCCAGACCGTGAGCGTTCCCAAGGGCGCCACCGTGTTGAACACGGAATGGGCGGGCACGCGGGCCTCGGGCGTGTTCAAGCTTGGGCCCAAGGGGTGGCGCCGCGTCACGCCCACGGGGCAGCTCTGCGGCAATCACATCACCGCGCTCGCCCGGCACCAGGGCCAGCTCGTGGTGGGCACGTTCGACCGGGGCGCCTGCATCCAGCGCGAGGACGGCCGGTGGCGGACCATCCGTTCACCTTCGCTTCCCAGCGACCAGGTGCTGGGCATCACCAGCGATGGACCGAACCTCTACGTCGCCACCACGTATGGCCTGGGCTTCCATGACGGGAAGACGTGGACGCAGATTGCATACGGGGCCCGAAACCCCGTGGCGCTGGGGAAGCTGTCCGTGCTCAACGTGTCCCAGATGGATGACGGTGTCGCGCTGGTGGATGGCCGCGGCGTGTCCCTGGTCACTCCCGGCACCGCGCCCCTGTCGCTCGTGAAGCGGGTGCCGCTGCCGAAGGAGTGGAGCAAGCACCCTTCCGTGGGTGAAGCCTCCGGCCGCTTCCTGTGGATGGGCAGCGAGGACCGGGGACTGCTGCGCTGGGACGGCGCGGCGTGGCAGCGCTTCCACGACGGCCGCGACCTCACCGACAACTGGATCACCGCGCTGTCCACCGACGCGCAGGGGCGCGCCGTCGCGGGCACCTGCCAGGATGGCTTCAGCTACTTCGACGGCGCGAAGTGGACCCGCGTGCGCGCCGCGCCCGGGCTGCCCTCCCCGGCAATCGTCTCCGCCGCGCTCGTGCCCGGCGGGGCGCTGGTGGGCACGCTGCTCGGCGCGTCGTACTTCGACGCGGCCACGGGGCAAACGCGGGCCCTGCCGAAGCTGGCCGACCCGCGCGTCTACGCCGTGCTTCCGGACGGCGACTCCGCCCTCTTCGGCACCGAGGGCGGGCTGTCGAGCGCGGCCTGGAAGGCCGTCTCGGCTCCGGCTCTCAGTCAGCGCTGAGACCGCGCGGCCAGCTCGCGCTCCACGTACAGCCGCAGGATGTGCATGAAGTCCTGCGCGTTCGTCACCACGCCGAAGGCCTGGTGCGTGCCCCGGTCCTTCAGCTTGCTCACCACGAACTCGGACGAGTCCACGCAGATGGTGGGCAGCTCCCTCAGGGAGCCGTCCTGCTCCGTCACGAACGCGGGCAGCATGTTCCCCGTCGCGATGGCGTGCAGCGCCGTGGCCACGAGCACCGCCATCGTCGCCTTCACCGCGTGCCTTCGCATCGCGTCCTGCGCCGCCAGGTTGTCCGTCACCACGTCCGGCAGTGGCCCGTCATCCCGGATGGAGCCCGTCAGCACGAACGGCACCCCGTGCTTCACGCACGCGTGCATGATGCCGTTGGTGATGACGCCCGCCTCCACCGCCTTCGCGATGGAGCCCGCCTGCCGCACCCGGTTGATGGCGCGCATGTGCAGCCCGTGCCCGCCCGACGTCGCCTCGCCCGCGCCGCTCATCCCCAGCGTCGTGCCGTAGATGGACGCCTCGATGTCGTGCACCGCCACCGCGTTGCCCGCGAGCAGCGCCCCCACGAAGCCGTTCTCCACGAACCACGTCATGTCCGCCCGCGCCCGCGAGTGCACCAGCGCCGGCCCCGTCACCCAGATGGGATAGCCGCCCCGCTCGCGCTCCTCCACCAGGAGCCGCGCCATGTGCGCGTAGTCGATGGGCTTCTCGCGCGACACCTCGCTCGTCATGAACTTGAACTCGCCCTCCCCGCCCTCCGCCAGGTAGGCCATGTTCACGTAGACGCCCTCGCTGCCGTCCTCCGCCTTGCCCACCACCACGCGCTCGCCCGCGCGCACCCGGCGGCCCTCGCGCACCCAGAGCTCGCCCTGCGCGTCCAGCACCAGCGCGCCGTCCATGCGCGGCTCGCGCGGCATCCGCCACCGCCCGTCCACCCGCACGTACGTGGGCAGGTTCGTCGTGGTGAAGAAGCCCTCCGGCAGCACGCCGTCCGCCGGAGCCGGGGTGAAGCGCGCGTCCGGGAAACCGCTGAACCGCGCCGCCGTGAAGTCGGGATGAGCAATGGTCGTCACCCCGCCACCATGCGCGGGCCCCACCCCTCCGTTCAAGGGCGCAGCGCCTCGCCATCCCCTTGGATTGTTTCCCCTTTCATAAGGGCCACCCACCTGGACGCACCCCGTCACGAACAGCGCCCCGCAACCCGCGCGCGAATCCCGGGTTCAAGCCTCCAGGGACGACGCGCTGGCACCCACGCCCGCGCCCACCCAGGAGGAGTCACCATGAAGCGCAACGGACTGGGGATGCTCGCGGCGGTGCTGGGCCTGACGGTGGCGCTGCCGGCCGTGGCCGCGGAGGCCGACCGCCGCCAGGTGAACCAGCAGCAGCGCATCAACGAAGGCGTGAAGAGCGGCGAGCTCACGGGCCGCGAGGCCGTGCGCCTGGAGCGCCAGCACCGCTCGCTCCAGCGCGAGATCCGCCGCGACCGCCGGGACGACGGCCACCTGGACGCCGCCGAGCGCGCCCGCATCGACGCGAAGCAGGACGCCCTCAGCCGCCGCATCGCCCGCCAGAAGCACGACGCCCAGAGCCGCTGAATCCCCCGGAAATTGCGCACCGCGACAGGGACGCCCCGGGCGGCCCTCCGGGGGCCCTGTCGCGGCTGCGCACCCTTCCCAGGGTCCGGATTCCGCTCCGGGTACGCCCGTTCGCGCCCATGTGCGCGCCTGGAGTGAAAAGCAGGTGGGGGACGCAACACCGGTTCTTGAACGGCGAGAATGGAAACAATCGCAGCCGGTGACCACTCCGGGTCACTGCTCCCCCAAGGAGCCCCCCCATGAGCAGCTACCGCATCCAGTCGGGTGACACCCTGTCCGCGCTGGCCCAGCGCTACGGCACGTCCGTGGATTCGCTGATGAAGGCCAATCCGCAGATCACCAACAAGGACCTCATCTACGCGGGCAAGACGCTGAACATCCCCGGCTCGCGCGACAGCTTCGAGTCCGGCACGCAGGGCGTGCGCGGCGGCGGCGCGAGCGGCAACAGCGGCGCGGGTGACGTGTCGGCGCCTCCGGGTGGCGCGGGCCCGGCCACGCGCGGCCCCGGTGGCAGCCCGTTCGACATCGCGGTGTCGCACCTGGGCAAGAACGCCGGCTCGCTGAAGCTCGAGGGCAGCGGCGTGGGCGCGGACATGGAGGACTGGGTCCCCAACAACGTCAACTGCGCCAACTTCGTCTCCGCGTGCCTGGAGCAGGCCGGGCAGATCAAGGACAGCCAGCACAGCGCGTCCGTGATGACGCTCCAGGCGAACCTGGACCGCGACCCGAACTTCCAGCGCGTCAGCCTGAAGGACGCCAAGCCCGGCGACGTCGTCTCCATGAAGGTGGGCAGCGGCCAGCACGTGGTGATGTTCGCGGGCTGGAAGGACGGCAAGCCCCAGTTCATCGGCTCCAACAACATCAACTCGGACGGCTCGCAGCGCATCAGCTACACGTCGATGAACTACCCCATCATGTCCGTGCACCAGTACCGGGGCTGAACAGACCTGACGCCCGCGGTCCCCGATGGGGCCTTCGCCTTCCCGCCCCCCAGGGGCCCGGAAGGGGGAGGCCCCATCCGTTTTCCGGGGGGATGGCCCGGGCCGCCTGCCCTCCAAGGCACCCGGAGTGGCGCGGGACGCACATTGCCCATGGCCTATCGTCCAGGGCTGGACGTTCCCTGGACACGGGGTCTTTCGGATGGAGCCGGACGGGGGGAGGCTCCCGGATGCCATGCGAAGCCTCATCCTCCTCGTGGAAGACCATGTCGACAGCCGTGAGATGCTGGAGGAGTTCCTCACGCTGGAGGGCTTCGCCGTGGAGGTGGCCGGCAACGGCCTGCACGCCTGGGAGCGCCTGAGGAAGGGCCCCACGCCGGACGTGATGCTGCTGGACCTGATGATGCCGGTGATGAGCGGCTGGGAGCTGATGGAGCGCGTGCAGAAGGAGCCGCGCCTCAAGGACCTGCCCGTCATCGTCGTGTCGGGCGCGGGCGCCACCCGCCCCGTGCCCCAGGGCATCCGGGCGTCCATCCCCAAGCCGCTGGACCTGGACGACCTGATGCGCGCGCTGGAGCCGTTCCGCTCCTCCGCGCAGTCGCAATTAGCCGCCGCCTACTGAGCCTGCGCCGCCGGCTCGCGCGGCAGGAGCACGCGGAAGACGGTGCCCTCCGACGCGCGCGAGCGCACCTCGATGCGGCCCCCGTGGCCCTTCACCACCTGTTCGACGATGTAGAGCCCCAGCCCCAGGCCGCCGTGCGTGTTGCTGCCCGCGCCGCGCCGGAAGGGGTCGAATAGGCGGGGCAGCAGGTCCGGCGGGATGGGGTCTCCGCCGTTCTGCACCTCCAGCACCACGTGCGCGTCCGCGTCCGACAGCGTGAAGCGCACGGGGGAGTCCGGCGGGCTGTACTGGAGCGCGTTGCCGCCCAGGTTGCTCACTACCTGCAGCAGCCGGTCCGCGTCCCAGACGCCGTCGTAGCGGCCCGGTCCCACGCTCAGCGACAGCGAGCGCTCCGGCCACGCCGCCTCCAGTTCCTCCACCGCCTGGCGCACCACCATGCGCACGTCGCCGGGCACCCGCTCGATGGGGATGCCGCCGCCCAGCCGGCTGCGGGTGAAGTCGAGCAGCTCCGAAATCATCCGCGCCATGCGCTCGCCGGAGCGCGCGATGCGGGACACCGCCTTGCGGTCGCGCTCCTGGAGCGCGTCGCCGTGCAGCAGCTTGGTGACGGACAACTGGATGGCGTTGAGGGGGTTGCGCAGGTCGTGGCTGACGATGGCGATGAGCCGCTCGCCGAACTGCGCCGCCTCCCGCGCCGCCTCTTCCGCGCGGCGGCGCTCGGTGACGTCCACCAGCGTGACGACGCCCGCGACGATGTGGTCGTCCCGGTCGCGCACGGGCGCGCTGGAGCCCAGCAGGTGCGCGGTGGTGCCGTCCGGCCGGCGCACCTGGAGCGGCTCCGCCTGGCGCGTCTCACCGGTGCGCAGCGCGCGGGCCATGGGCCACGCGTCGTCCGCCAGCGGCTGGTTGTCCGCGGTGAACATCTGGTGTGACGACTCGTAGTCCGCCAGGCTGGCCGAGGGCCGGAAGGGCTGGCCCAGCAGCGACTCCAGCGCGCGGTTGCCCAGCAGCAGCCGTCCGCTGGGCGCCTCCGCGATGAGCACGCCCGCGGGGAGCTGATCCAACACCGCCGCCAGCCGCGCGCGCTCCGCCTCGATGGTGGCCAGCAGGCGCTGCCGCTCCGCCTCCGCGTTGCGGCGCTGGGTGATGTCCAGCACCGTGGCGGCGCGGCCCACGCGGCGGCCCGTGGCGTCCCGCAAGGACGTCACGTGCACGAACGCGGGGAAGCGGCTGCCGTCGCGGCGCAGGTGCAGCGCTTCGTATTCGTGGAACGGCTTGGAGCTGGCGGCGGCCATGTGCCGGGGCAGCGCGCCGCGCGACTCGGGCGCGACCAGGTCCTCCAGCCGCAGCCCCTGGAGCGCCTCCACGGGCTGCCCGTGCATGCGCGCGAGCGCGGGGTTCGCCGCCACGAACGCGCTGTCCTCCGCGCCCATCACCGCCACGCCCACGCCCAGGTGCGTGAAGATGTCCTCCCAGCGCTGGGGGCCGGACGCGTCCGGGGCGCCCTGTTCACGCGCCGCCTCCGCCGCCTGGCGCGACGCGAGCATCCGCGCCTGGACGTGGGCCTCCAGCGCCGCGGCCTCCACCGCGTCCACGGCGTCATGGAAGCGCTCCACCTGCGCCTCGTCGTCCGGGCCCCCGCCGCCCCGCTCGCGCCACAGCCGCAGCACCGTGTCGCGCAGGCGCCGGAAGTTCGTCGTCGTGGGGTGCCCGTCGGAGCCCTGCACCAGCAGCGACAGCTCGCGCGCCAGCGCGTCGGAGACGCGCGCGCCCGGGTTGGACATCCGGGCCGCCACCGCGGACAGCCCGTGCGTGAAGGTGTCGCCAGTGCCTGGAGCTTCGTGGAGCCACGCGTCCTGCAGGACGTCGCGGGACTGGAAGAGGAAGTCGGCGAGGGGCAGGGACACGGTGCGAGGCTCGCGGGGCGAAGGGGACCGGGGTGCGTCCGGGATGTGGAGGTGGAGGTGGAGGTCACCTCCGACTTAGGCCCCCGTTTCCCATGCGACAAGGACCGTCTGGCGACGTGTCAGGAGGAAGGCGAACGGACCAGCCCCAGCGGCCACAGGGCGGTCAACCGCAGGAGCCCCGCGCCCGGCTCCACGCGGTAGCGGACCTGGAAGCCACAGGCGAGCACCGTCGCCCCGTCCCGCCCCGACGGCGGCACCGGCAGCCCCGGCATCCGGCTGGCGAGCGCCCCCAGCTCCGCCTGGAGCCGCTCACGCACCGCGGGCGTACACGCCGTGAGCGTGCGCACCACGGGGGGTTCCAACTGGCAGCGGTAGGCCATGCGCGCCGCCAAGGGTGTGCATCTACAGCCCAACTGCAAGATGACAGCGACACGGTGATTTGCGCCGTCGCGCGCAGGGCGTCAGGGGGGAACAGTCCTCCGGGCCCACTGTCGGGCAGGTGACGCTGGGGCTCCCGTCAGACCCGGGTGCGCTTCAAGAACCCGAGGAAAAACAGGTCGAATCGGGGGATGGCCCTGGGCGTCCACCACCTGCTGCTCGTCGAGGACGATCGGACATGGCGAGAGGGTGTGGGCCGCGCGGCGCGTGAAGCGGGCTTCGTGGTGTCGTCCGTGGCGGACGGCGCGGAGGCGTTGGACTGGCTGCGTCATCGCCCGCGCGCGCAGCACCCGGACCTCATCCTCCTGGACCTGGTGTTGCCCCGGCTGGATGGATGGGAGCTGTACGGCCAACTGCGCACGGACGCGCGGCTGCGGCACCTGGCGGTGATGCTGATGTCCTCGGCGGGCGGTACGCCGGACGTGCCGCTGCACGGGGTGGTGGGCTTCCTGCACAAGCCGCCGCAGCCGGAGGAGCTGGTGCGGGCCCTGGCCGAGCGGCTGCGCGAGCTGCCCGGGCGCCCGAAGGAAACCCCGCGCATGCCGTACTCGCTGCGGCTGACGGACGCGTCGCTCTACACGCTGCACGCCCTGCCGGCCTCGGTCCGTCACGCGGTGCGCGTGCACCTGCTGCGCGCCGCGGAGCTGGCGGCGTCGGAGCTGCCCCTGGCGTCGTCGTGGTTGATGGCGCTGCACAGCGAGCAGCCCTCGCTGCTGGTGACGGTGGAGGGCGTGCGCGTGGTGCTGGAGGTGGACGACGCCGGCTGCGCGCTGACGGCGAGCATCGTCATCGTGCCCAGCCACCTGCGCTGCGCCTGACGTCGAGGCTCAGACCACCGGCACGCGGTGGACCTCACCGGAGCGCAGGTCCAGCCACGCCACGCGGCCCCACAGGTCGTGGACGACGCACCAGTCCTCCGTGAGGCGCACGACCTGGGGCGGCGTGCCGGAGGACTCCACCGTCACGCGGGTGTGGCCGGTGATGCCGAACAGGAGGGCCGTGTGCAGCTCGCCCTTCTGGAAGCGCGTCACGCGCCACGCGGGAGAGAGCACCTCGCCCACGCGCTCCGCGGCCCACCGGGCCGGGGAGTGGAAGCGCCGCGTGACGATGGGGGCCACGGAGTACCAGGGTTCGGGCTCCGCGCCTCCGGGGACCTCGATGCCCCCGGCCATCGCCTCGCCGTCGGGGGTGAGCGCGAGGGCGCCGGGTGGCTCCCGCAGGCCCTTCATGTCCGCGCGCCCGCGCAGGACGGGGCCGCCGTGCAGTTCGTAGGTCCAGCGCTCCAGCCGCTCGAAGCCCTGGTCCGGGGTGAGGTGCAGGACGAGGAAGGACAGGTGCTTCGCGTCCACGGCCATGCGGAGCACGGTGCCGCCCACCTCCGACACGCGCCACAGCGAGCGAGGCTCCGCGGCGAGCGTGTCCACCATGCTCACGGCGTCGCGCATGGCGGTGAACCACCGCTCCCCGTCGTAGGTGGGCGCCCACGTGTCCAGCTCCAGGTCGCACCAGTGCGTGGCCCGGCGCTCCACCAGGTCCAGCCGGGACACGCGCCACACGTCGCCCCGGCGCGCCAGCGCGAGGGCGCGGTCCCCCTGCGCGGACAGGACCAGCGAGAACGCCGGCACGTCGAAGCCCGCGAGCGTGCGTCCGTCCGGGCCCACCAGCCGCGCGCCCGCTTCACCCAGCGCGAGCAGCACGCGCCGGCCCGGCAGCACCCCGGCGTCATGCACGGCGTGGGCGCCCGCGTGGCTGCGGTCCATCCCCACGCGCACGGGAGGCAGGTCGTGCGCTTCGGCCCAGGGGCGCCGCTGGGAGGCCCGCGGCGTCGGCAGGTCGGCGCGCAGCGCGGTCAGCGCCGGGGCATTGAGCGCGTGCAGTTGCTGGAGGAGCCTGGCGTTGGAGGGGAGCGCCTCCACCTCCTCGTCGCGCATCAGCGCGCGCACGGCGGGGACGAGGAGCGCGCTCCGGGCATCGGAGGCCTCCGCGCGCAGCAGCTCCGTGGCGAAGGCCAGGCGCTCCGGAGCGCGCGTCGGCGTTTCGTCCGACAGCAGGGCCAGGATGTCCTCGCGCGCGGCGCCGAAGCCGTCCGGGAACTCGAGCGCCAGTCGCGCCAGGAGCTTCGCGCTGCCCGCGCCGCCGGCCTGGATGCCCCGCTCCACCCAGGCGCGTGCGAGGTGGCGCGCGGACGGCACGGGCCACACGGCGTCCACCGCGCGCGACCAGTCTCCGGCCTCCGCGAGCGACTCCGCCCACAGGAGCCGCAGGGCCTGCGCTTCGGCGGCGTGGGTCTTCTCCAGACGCAGCACGGCGTCCGCGAACACGCCCGAGCGCCGTGCGATGGCCACCGCGCGCTCCACGTCCTTCGCGAGGAACCACTGGCGCACCACGAGGCCCGGCGGAAGGCCGCGCCCTTCCGCGAGCTCCGCCGCGAGCTGGAAGCGGCCGTGGCGCTCCAGGAAGGACACGGCCTCCTCGGTCGCGTCCAGCAGCTCCGCGAGGACGAAGGCGGCCTCGTCGATGCGGCCTTCGCGCTCCAGGCGGCGGAAGGTCTCGCGGTAGCGCTCGCGCAGCGCTTCGAACACGGCGGGGCCTCCGCCGAACGACTGCGCGGCGCCGCTCCGGCCCTGAGGTTGGATGCGCAGCGTCTCGCGCAGGCCGGGCACCCCGAGCGCGAGCTTCGCGCGTGCGTCCAGGCTCTTGCCCAGGGGGATGGCGTGGCGCAGGGCTTCGTCGAGGTTGCCCTGTTCGAAGAGTTCGAAGAGGTGGCGCAGGTAGTCTCCCTTGCGCTGCCCCACGAGCTGGCCCAGGGGCGTGTTCCGGAGCATCCACTCCTTGAGTTGTTCGAGCGCGCCCGGGCCTTCGGGCTCGGGGGGACGCGTGGGGGTGCTGGAGCCCGGTGAGGCTTTGGCGGCGTCGCCGCCACGCATTCCCTCGAGGAGCCGTGAGAACCAGCCAGCCCGTCCGCCAGTGCCCGTGGCGGAGGTGTGCGCCGTATCCGAGGAGAAGGCGCCCCGCAGACGGTCGAACCATCCCGCGCGACTCGGGGCCAACGCGTTGCCCGGTGTGCCTTGCGGCTCCGTGCGGAAGGCCCTGCGCAGCCGCGCGAACAAGCCTTCGCGACGGACGGTCAACGTCGTCTCACCGGCCTTCGGGGAGAAGGCCCTTCGCAGCCGCGCGAACAAGCCCTCTCTCACCACCGGGACCTCGCGCCCCGCCATGCGCGCCAGCATTCGCTCCGCTTCGGGCGCGAGCGCGGGCACCTTCGGTCCGAACGTCGCGCGCGTGGGCGGAGGCAGCGGCTCCAGCGCGCTCTTCAGGGGCGGAGGCGGCGCGCCCAGTCCCTTCACGCGCACGCGCCGCCACTCCGAGACGTCCAGCCATGTGCCCGGATCCACCTGGCGCAGCGCTCCGGGCCCGTACACCCGTGCGATGCCCTCGTGCACCAGCACGACGGCTCCCGGCGGAGGCGCCAATCGCTCGCGCTCCTTCGGACTCAGCGGCGAGCTGGTGAGCACTCCGGACTCCAGCACCAGCGGCAAGCCGGGCGCGGCCTCCACCGCGCTCTTGCACGGCGCCGCCAGCTTCAGCAGATGGCCTCCGGCCAGCGCCCAGACGGTGGCGCCGGGCCTCCAGGCCGCCAGCACGCGGCGGCGGGCCTCGGCCTCTCCCAGCAGCCCCGGATGGAACCACCACGCCGCCGCCACCACGGTGCCCCGGTGCACCTGGGCGCGAGGCCGCACGGCTCCAGACGTGGCGCTCACGTCGTGACCTCCGGGAGGGCGCGGTACAACACCGCCTGCTCCATCAGGTCCCACAACACGAACTCTCCCGCCTGCGTCAGCCATCCCAACACCGGCTGCCCGTGGCTCGCCGCGGCCTGCACCACGGGGCCCGTGGCCACCGCGAGCATCCGGGACGCCTGCCCCGAGAAGAAGGAGAAGGTGCGTTGATCCGGTTGAAGCGCGACCAGTCCAGGCGGGGACGGAGCAGGTGGCTGCACCACGCCCACCACGCGGTACCCATCAGGCACGGTGATGACCGACACGCCGGTGTCCAGGAACAGTCGCCAGTCCGACTCACTGTCACGCACCGCGAGCAGCCCCGCGTCGGGATGCCCCCCGGACGGCGCGTAGCCGAAGTATGCGTCTCCCTGGCGCGCGTTGATGGGGCTCATGCGATCCGGCCCTTCGCCCAGCACCTTGAGCCGTGAGATGCGCACGCGGCTCGTCCCTCCCGTCTCGGGCCTCAGCACACACAGCGGTCGTGAGTTCACCTCCGCCGTCGCGGATGCCGCCTCCTCCTCCAGGCCCAGCGCCGAGGTCCCCACCGACGAGGGGGGCGCCAGCGAGAACAGCCGCGCATTGCCGTCCCTCAACCAAAGGTGCTCCCGCCCGCGCGGAT
Source organism: Corallococcus sp. AS-1-6 (assembly GCF_020037015.1). Taxonomy (GTDB): domain Bacteria; phylum Myxococcota; class Myxococcia; order Myxococcales; family Myxococcaceae; genus Corallococcus. Next base: position 26,118 of record NZ_JAIQDE010000035.1, read on the forward strand.
CCACCCAACTCACGAGGCAGGACGGGGGCGTCCCCGGAGCGAGAACCGGTCGCTTGCGGTCATCCGCCGCGTGATAGCGCGCCTTCCGGAAACCCTCTGGCGTGCGCACCTGCCCGTGCATCACGTAGCCCCCCAGGTGGCTCGCGAGCACGAGCAACCCGCCCGAGTAGCGCCACCCCGCCGCGATCACCTGTTGCCCCGGAGGGACCTGGACACGCCGGGGCTTCGGCACGGTGGCGCGAGGAGAGTGCGGCACGGCCATGGCCTCCACGGCGCCATTCCTGGAGAACAGCAGCACGCGCCGGCCATCGCCAGAGAAGGAGAAGCCAACGATGCGCCGGTCGGCCTTGCGCGGCATCCACCCGGAAGCCTGCGGATGGGAAGCGAAGGGATTGCGCAGCAGGCGCACGCAATCCTCCGGAGGCGGAAGCTCCAGCACCACCGAGCGGGGAACACGGGCCGCGGGCCGCACGTCCACGGTGAGCCGGTGCGCACCGGGCTCCATCGGCTCGGAGACCTCCACGCGGGACATCCCCTCCGCGCCCTCCAGTCGCCCCAGGCGCGAGGAGCCCACGAGCCACACGTCCTCAGGCGCGCGTGAGAGGTCCAGGGCCTCGCGCCACGCGGACAGGTGCCGCGCGGACGCGGGCGTGGTGGAGCGGGCGTTGAGCCACGCGAGGAGCGACGTGCCGCCCAGGCCTGTATGGGTGGCGTGAGCGGGCTCGGTCTGGAGCGCGCCCCAGGTGAACGCCGCGCCCACGGCCTCCGCGCGGCGCGCGAGCACCACGAGCAACGCGAGGTGCGCGATGCGCGGCAGGCCCAGTTGATCCGGCCCCACGTCCAGCAGCACCACGGTGCGCCGGGCCCCCCGCGGCTGCTGGAACGAGGGCTTGAGGAACGACAGCTCACCGAACGCCGCGCGGCGCACCAGCTCCTCTGGAGCCTCCAGGGCCCAGAGCCACTCACTGACGAGCAACCGGTCGAAGGGCCCGCGTCGGGAGAGCCCGTCATAGCCCTGGGGCTCACCGCCCTCGGACTCACCGCGAGGCCGCAGCGTCCCGACCGCCGCGGACAGCCGCGCCACGTGCGGCCCCAGGTGCCGCGCCAGGTCCTCCGGGAACAGCGACAACTGCGTCGCCCAGGGGCGCAGCGCGGGAGGCAGCGCGGTCGTCACGAAGCAACCTCCTCGCCCGGGGCGGACGGCGAGGCACGCGCGACAAGCCTGGCCGCCGCGGGAGGCAACGCGGTCGTCACGAAGCAACCTCCAACGCCTGGGCGGACAGCCACGCGCTCAGCGAGGCGCGCGCGACAGGTTTGGCCGCCGCGACGGAGACGAGCCCCCCTGACGCTGGCAGCACCGCGAGCGGCGCATCACCCTGCCCCGCGAGCAACGCGCGCTCCAGCAACGAAGGCGCCACCTCCGGCTCCAGCGCGCAGGGCAGCAGCAGCGCGGGCGCCAGCGGGTCGCGGCCCAGGTACACCGCGCCATCCACCCAGGGCAGCGAAGCGGCCGTCCCCAGCAACACGAGCACATCCCGTCCCGCGACACCGGTCCACGATGCGAGCGTCCCATCCTCCGCTCGCGCGGCGCGGTGTCCCAGCGCGAGCGCCACGCGGCCAACGCCGGCCACGGCCACGGGCTCCAGGGGCACGGCCCGGGGACGCCAGCGCACGGGGAGGCCCGCGATGACCGGCTCCAGAGGCGGCCTCATGACGCCCTGCCTCCGCGCATCCCACGCCCGTTGAGCACCCGTGCACTCTAATCCCCTTCAGGAAAGTTACCGAAGGTTGAGGGAGGGTGATGCCCAGCAGGAACTCCGTTACTTCACGGGGGATTAGTCAACGGGAGTGGCGGTCGGCGCGAGCCTCACCGCGCCACCCTGCCCCTACATGGGCTGCTCTATGCTGCTCCTTCCCGGTCGGGTGCTAGAGCCCAGACCCGCAGCGAGGGCATTGATGGGCGGCAAGTTCACCGAGAGCTACAATCGCTTCCCCGACGGGCGCCGCGCTTGGATGTTCCAGGCTTCCGACAAAGCTGGCTGGAACTTCGAGAAGCTCTTCGCTGCCCTGCCAGGCAGTGAGGTAGCGGTGCAGATGTGCGGCGACCGCTGGGTAGGATCAGCCTCAAGCCGCAAGCGTATTCGGGAGGAGTTCCAACCCGGCGACCTCGTGTTTCTCTACCAAGCGGAGTCCCAGAAGGCGGTGGTCGGCCTCGCACGCCTCGCCTCTCACGGATATGCGCAGCGCTGGAAAGGCGTGCCCAAGGGCAAGGGCACCTTCTTCGACCTCGACTGGTGGATGCGCACTGTTCCTTTACCGTACAAGGCCTTCAAATCGGATCCAGTGCTCGCGGGCATGGAGAAGGCTCGGATTGCCCAGGGCACTATCTCCCGGGTATCGGAAGCGGAGGCAAAGCGGCTGCTTGCGATCATCGCTCTCGATGCAGGACAACGAGCACAGGTCGAGCGGGAATGGCGATTTCCGGCTAAGAGTGGCGGACTGGCCACACCAACCCCGAAACCCAGCAAAGCGGGTGGTCGCGAAGATGATCCAGTGGTTCGTCGTGCTATCGAGGAGCACTCGATGCGCATCGCACAAAAGCACTACGAGGCTCTCGGCTACGAGGTGGAAAACACTGCCTCCACTCAACCATTCGACCTGCGATGTCGCCGAGATGCAGAGGAAGTGCGCGTGGAGGTGAAAGGGACGCGCAGCGATGGCGGGGCCGTTGAGCTTACGGCCGCCGAGGTGAAGAACGCTCGGGGCAGCGGGTGGCGCACCGACCTCTTCATCGTGGCGAAGATCCGCGTGGAGTCGTCGGCTACCGCTCCGGCCGCACACGGCGGGCAGTTTCGGAAGATCGAAGCGTGGACCCCGAATGACGAGGATCTGCTCCCTACTCACTTTCGGTACACCCCTCCGCGTTAGGGGCGAGAACCAAGTCCAATTCCGTTCTCTCTGGGCATCCTCCCCGCCCACCCTTGGCAATTTTGCTGAAGGGAATTAGACCGCGCCGGGCACGACGCGCGACAGTCCGGAGGACTCGCGCTGTACAGCGCCCCGAGCCCCTCCCCATGCTCCCGAGCATGAGCACGACCCGGCTCCACTCCCACCTGAAGGCCCCCCGCTCGCGCGTCTACAGCGCCCTGATTGACGCCCGCGCCGTCGCGACCTGGAGGGTGCCCGACGGCATGACGAGCCAGGTCCACGTCTTCGAACCGCGCGAGGGCGGCGCGTTCCGGATCTCCCTCACCTACGACGCCCCCACGGAGACCGGCAAGACGACCGCGCACACGGACACGCACCACGGCCGCTTCGTGAAGCTCGTGCCGGACGAACAGGTCATCGAAACCACCGGGTTCGAGACCACCGACCCCACGCTTCAAGGCGAGATGCGCATCACGTTCACGCTCACGGACGCGCGGGACGGAGGCACCGACCTCCTCGCCGTGCACGAAGGACTGCCGCCCGGCGTACCGCCCGCCGACAACGAACTCGGCTGGCGGATGTCCCTGGAGAAGCTCGCGAAGTACGTGGAGTCCCCCGCCTCAGCGTGACGGCAGCTCCCGCGCCGCGACCTTCGGAAGGGCGCGGTACTCCTCCGTCAGCACGAAGCCGTCCCCCATGTTGGTGACGCGGGTGAGCGCGTAGAAGTCCTGGAAGCGGTACTCCGCGCTCGCCTGCCGCAGCAGCCCCTGCCGCAGCTCCTCCACGCTGCCCTCCCCGTCCTGCTTCACGGGCGGCCCCGCCAGCGTCACGAGCGTCGCGTTCGCCGCGCGAAACGTCGCGCTGATGGGGGCCGGGTCCAAGGCCCGGCTCACGGCAATCACAGACACCAGCCGGTCGTCCGCGCCGAACGTCACCCACAGGTTCCGGATGGCGGCCTCGCGCTCCAGCCCCGGGAACAGCGCCGCCGGCACCTCCTCGCAGTCCAGGTCCCCCTGGCTGCGCGGCACCGAGCACTTCACCCCGTGCGCCCGGGCCCACGCGAGCAGCGACTCGCGCGTCGTCTGCTCCAGGTCGAACCCCAGCGCGGGCCGGGCCAGCGCGGGGCGCTCTCCCCGGTAGGAGGCCGCGAAGCGCATCCTCGCGGCCTCCTTCTGCTCGGGGCTCTGCTTCACGTCGTACCCCAGCGGGCACCCCGCCGCGGACGCGGCCTGGGGCATGGACATCCCCATCCATTTCAGGAGCGGCCGGCCGGACGGCGTATGGGCAAAGCCCATCACCGCCGTGAACAGCACGCCCACCCCCACGGTGGAGACCAGCACGCGGCGCACGGCACGCGGGAGAACGATGCGAGTCATGGAGCCCTCGGGAGCGGTGACTACTTGCCGACGATGGACGCCTTGAACGCGGCGTCCGTCACGATGGGAGCGAAGCAGGAGGACACGTCCGCGGACGTCACGCCGTTGTCCGTGAGCGCCGGCACCACCATGTTCGCGATGAAGTAGTCGTACTGGGAGTTGGTGATGGCCATGCCCAGGTGCGCCGCCGCCATGTCCTGCGGGCCCGCGTACGTCTTGCCATCCGTGTACTGGATGGACTCCGGACCGCCATAGGCATAGACGAGGAACGCCGCCAGCTTGCCCTCGAACGTGGCCGCGTCGTCCGCGTACGCCGGGCCCTGGCTCTCGTCACCGATATGGGTGAAGGACTCGCCCAGGTTCGCCGTGCCGTTGGGGCCGTTCAGCTCCGCCAGCGTCTTCGCGACGATGGACTTGTTCACCGCGACGAACGCGTTCGCGCCGAACGTGTCCCACGCGTTCTTGTTGCTGCTCGTGCAGCGCAGCGACGTGCCCGGGCCCTTGCCCGTGGGCATGTAGCCCGTGCCCGCGTCCGGCATGTTGTTGTTGTCATCATCGTCGCCGCAGCCCGCGAGCAGCGCCGCCGAGGCAATAGCCAACACCGCGAAGGTGTTTCGCATGAAGTGTTCTCCCGTGGATGGATTGCCGTCGGCACGGCGCTCCCACCGCCGCCGTCCCGCTGGCAGCAACCCATACGGGCCACCGCGGCCATTGGATTCCGCCGGATTTCCGGAAGGACTTCCGGAAGGCGTCACGCCGCGCGGGCGCTCGCGTCCTCCAGCACCGCCGCCACCTCGCCGCGCAGCGCGCGCAGCGCCTCCGGCAGCGCCTCCGGCGCGAAGCCCGCGTCCATCTCGCGCGCCACGCCCTCCAGCTTCAGCCGCCACGCGGCCACCGCGTCCGCGTCCCCGTCCGCGGGCCGCGACACCAGCAGCACCTGCCCCGCCTGCGCGATGCGCTGGGCCCGGGCCAGCGGCCCCGCGCTCGCCTCCAGCGCCGCGGCCGGCAGGGCCAGGTTCTCCGACGCGGACAGCACGTCGCGCAGCACGTCGCGCGCCAGCGCCTGCGCCTCCTTCGTGGGCACCGCGTAGACAAGCGGCCACAGGTCCGCCACGCCCGGCGTCGTCCGCCCCGCCAGCGCCGCGGCGGCGGCCACCAGCCGCTGCACCTTCACCGCGCGCCGGTCCGACAGCGCGATGCCCGCCGCCCGCAGCGTCCGCAGCGCCTGCGCCAGGTGCGGCCGCACCGGCCCCAGGTCCGCGCGCCTCGCCGCCTGCGCCACCACGTCCAGGGACTGGAGCGACGCCACTCGCGGCGCCGCGTCCGCCCACAGCGACGCGCCTCCCTCCAGCAGCTCCTCCAGCCGGGGATCCGGCACCGGCTCCACGAAGATGCGCGCCAGGAACCGGTCCGCGAACGCGGCCAGCGCGTCGTCCTCCGGCAGCGCGTTGGACGCGCCCACGCACACCCGCAGCGGGCACTGCATGCGCGTGTGGCCGCGCCGGAACGTGCGCTCGTTGAGCAGGCCCAGCAGCGTGTTGAGGATGGCGGTGGAGCCCAGGAACACCTCGTCCAGGAAGGCCACCTCCGCCTCCGGCAGCATGCCCGCCGTCTCCGTCTCCACCAGCCCCTCGCGCAGCTTGCGCAGGTCCACCGGCCCGAAGATTTCAGACGGCTCCGTGAAGCGCCCCAGCAGGTACTCGAAGTACGAACCGCCCAGGCCGCGCGCCGTCCTGCGCACCGCCTCGCTCTTCGCGGTGCCCGGCGGGCCCACCACGAGCAGGTGCTCGCCCGCCACCGCCGACAGCGCCACCAGCTCCACCATCGCCTCGCGCTCGACCAGCCCCCGGCTCGCGTCGGTGAGCGCGTCGCGGACCTCGGCCGCCGCGACCTCGAAAGATACGGACATGCCCGCGAGCCTAGCCTCGCCCCCGGTCCGGCATACAGTGGCGGCATGGATACGAAGTGGAAGTGGCTGACCCTGGCCGGCGTCCTGGGCGCGGGGCCAGCGGTCGCGGACGGGTGGCATGGCTATGCCTCCCTGGGCGCGGGCGTCACCCTGGATCATTTCAGCGACTGGCGCGCCAAGGGCCCCGCCCTCCAGGCCTGGCTCGGCGTGGAGACGCCGCCCGGCCTGTCCCTGGGCGTCGTCTTCGAGACCACCCAGACCTGGGGCCAGCGGTTCGCCGAGGCCCAGAACCCGTCCGAGATGAGCCGCGTGCAGTTGGACTACACCGCCGTGGGGCTGGAGGCCCGCCTGCGCTTCCTCGGCGACAAGCCGGTGACGCCGTGGCTGGGCGCGCGCCTGGCCAAGAGCTGGTCGCAGCCCTTCACCCCGGACAGCCTGGGCCAGTTGCGCCGCGAGGACTTCGACGTCACCAGCATGGCCTTCCGCGTGGGCCTGGACGGGTGGTTCTCCGACCGGTGGGGCATCTCCCTGGCCACCGCCATCCAGTTCTGCGACGTGAAGTTCACGAAGGCCACGGACGACACCAGCGCCAGCGCGGGCGTCAGCGTGAACATGTGCGCCAAACCGCTCCAGAGCATCGTCGCCGGACCCGTGCTGCGCTTCTAGCGCGGGTACAGTGCGCGCCCATGAACGCGCCGCCCCCCACCGCTGGTCCCCGCTGGCTCTACCTGCACGGCTTCGCCTCCGGCCCCCTGTCCGCCAAGGGCGTCTGGCTGGACGCGTACTGGGCGAAGCAGGGCATCCCCCTGGAGCGCCTCAACCTGCGCGTGCCGTCGCTGGAGCACCTGAGCCTGCACGCCATGCTGGACACCGTGCGGGACGCGCTGGGCGCCCCCAACGACCGCGCCGTCCTCATCGGCTCCAGCCTGGGCGGGCTCGTCGCCGCGCGCACCGCGGAAGCCGACGCGCGCGTGGGCGCGCTGGTGCTGCTGGCCCCGGCCTTCCACTTCGTGGAGCAGCTCCAGCGCCGCCTGGGCCCCCATCACTGGGCGGAGTGGAAGCGCACGGGCTCCCTGGAGACGGACGACCACGCGGAGAAGCGCCGCACGCGCGTGCACCACGGCATCATCGAGGAGGCCCAGCGCATGGACGCGGAGCGCGGCCCATGGCCCGACGTGCGCGTGCCCACCCTCATCATCCACGGCCGCCAGGACGACACCTGCGACGTGCGCTACTCGCGCGAATGGTCCAAAGGCAAACGCCACGTCCGGCTGGTGGAGGTGGACGACGGCCACGAGCTGACCGCCTCGTTGGAGCTCATCGCGAGGGAGGCGGATGCCTTTCTCACCCCGTGGCGAGGTGTGGAGCAACCCCGGCAGGTGTTCACTGGCGGCTGAGCCGGGCGCGTCCGTGTGGCCGCCCCGCTCGCGCCGCGAATGCGCCGGTTAATCTGGCGGCCATGAACCGCGAATACCACCGCTGGCACAGCCCGCGGCTGAACCGGGACATGGAAGTGCTGCTGTTCGGGCACTCGGGCGAGCCCGTCATCCTGGTGCCCACCAGCAAGGGCCGCTTCTTCCAGGCCGAGGACTTCGGCCTCATCGGCGCCATCTCGGACTGCATCGCCGCGGGCCGCTATGTCGTGGTGTGCGTGGACTCGGTGGACGAGGAGTCCTGGTACAACAAGGGCGTCGCCCCCGCCGTGCGCGTGGCCCGCCATGCCCAGTGGGAGGACTACCTGCTGCATGAGGTGGTGCCGCTCGCGAAGGGCCGCGCCTCCGGAGGCCGCCTCACGCTCGCCGGGTGCAGCCTGGGCGGCTTCCACACGTACAACGTGGGCCTGCGCCACCCGGACGTCTTCCAGCGCCTCATCTCCATGGGCGGCAAGTTCGAGACGGAGGACTTCCTGGACGGCCACCACGACGAACAGGTGTACTTCCACACCGCGCCGCAGTGGCTGCCGGGCCTGAACGACCCCGGGCGCCTGTCCGCCCTGCGCCGCGTGGAGATGACCCTGGCCGTGGGCGAGCACGACTTCTGCCGCCCCTCCAACGAGAACCTCTCCAAGCTCCTCTGGCAGAAGGACATCCGCAACGACCTGTCCATCTGGGACGGCGGCACCCACGACTGGCCGGTGTGGCGGCGGATGATCCGCCAGTACCTGCCGGCCTGAGGCCGCCGGACACGACAAAGCCTCCGGTCGGAGGGACCCGGAGGCTTTTCGTGATGCGCCATGAGGAGCCGGGAAGGCTACTCGATGGGCATGAACACCTTGAAGCCCGAGCGGCCGTTGTTCGTCGTGTTGCGCTCGATGAAGTCGCTGGCGGACGAGTGGCCGTCGCCCAGCGTCACCGCCGTGTGGCCGTAGATGCTGCCCAGGCGCGTGGAGGTGCTCTCCCAGGTGAGCACGAGGCCCGGAATCTTCAGCGCGTCCTCCAGGGACATGTCCACCTGGCGGAACTTGTCGCGCGGCAGGTTGTTGTCGATCTGGTTGCCGTTGCCCGACACGCCGATGCCCATGGAGTTGCGGATGGCCCGGCTCACGCCCGTGGCGCACAGGCCCTGGCTGTTGTAGCCGCCCATGCCCATGGCCGCCGCGCGCGCCGCCTCCGCCAGCCGGCGCCCCGTGGCGGTCCCGCCGGTGGGGGCGATTCCCATCGGGCCGCCCACGTCCGCGCCGCCACCCACGCCGCGCCCGCCACGCAGGCCCTGACCGCCGCCCGCGTCGAAGCTGTCACGGCCGGAGTGGCCGATGCGCAGCGTCCGCCCGGAGATGATGAGGTCCGGGTTCGAGATGTTGTTGTCGCGCGCCAGCTTCTGCACGGTGGTGCCGAAACGAGCGGCCAGGCCAGAGAGGGTGTCGCCAGGGCGGATGCGGTAGTTGGACATGGAGGCTCCTGGGACAATTGTCGGGTCTTCCTGATCCAGGTTGCGTCCGATTCCTAGATTCTTGGAGTTTCCGCCCACACTGAAACTCCACACCCTCCCGCCTCAGCCCTCCAGGGGCCGGAGGGTGCCCGCGCTGACGCGCCAGAAGCGCCACAGCACGGCGACGGCCACGGTGATGAGCCCCGCGCACAGGCCCCACCAGATGCCCAGCACGCCCATGCCCAGGTGGAAGCCCAGGAGCAGCGTCAGGGGGAGGCCCACGGCGTAGTGGCCCACGATGTTGGCCACGAAGGTGAAGCGCGTCTGGCCGGCGCCGCGCAGCACGCCCGCGCCCACGCCCTGCACGCCGTCGAAGACCTGGAAGATGGCGCCCACCATCAGGAGGGGTAGCAGCAGGGGCAGCACCTCCGGCGGCGCGCCGGCCAGCGTCGCCAGGCTCCGGGGGAAGAGCGCGAACACGAGCCCGCTCAGCGACATGACCACCGCGCCCGTGGCGAAGGCCATCAGCCCGCTCCTGCGGGCCTGCGGCGTGTCGTGGGCGCCCACGGCCCAGCCCACCCGCACGCTGCCCGCGTTGCCGATGCCCAGCGCCATGGTGAAGGTGAGGCTGGCGAAGGAGAGGGCAATCTGGTGCGCGCCCACGCTCACCGGCCCCAGCTTCGCGGCCAGCACGCCCGCCAGCGCGAACACGCCCACCTCCGCCGCGATGTGCAGGCCAATGGGCAGCCCCACCCGGAAGGCCCGGAGCTGGTCCGCCTTCACCGGCTTGCGCGACGGCGTGCCCGGCACGGGGATGCCCTGCACCGCCCGCGCGACGATGAGCACCTCCAGCACCGTGCACAGGAGCGTGGACAGCGCCGCGCCCGCCGCGCCCATGGCCGGCACGTGGGTGAGCGGCCCCGCCCACTCGGGCAGCGACTGGCCGCCGAAGACGAACAGCGGCACCAGCAGCAGGTTGACCACGTTGGCCAGCACGGCGGCCACCACCAGCGGCCGGGGCATCCCGATGGCCTGCAGGTACGCGCGCACCGTGAGGAAGATGAGCATCAGGGGCAGGCTGGGCGCTCGGAAGTGCAGGAAGGCGCGCACCTGGACGATCTGCTCCTCCGCCACGCCCACCCACGGCAGGCCGGACGGCACGGTGATGAGCACCGCCCACAGCACCACGCCCACGAAGGCGGACAGCCACACGCCCTGCCAGAGCACGTCCCGCGCGCGGCGCGGGTTGCCGGCCCCGATGGCCTGGGACACCAGCGGATCCACGCCCATCATCAGCCCCATCCCGAAGCTGCTGACGGCGAAGAAGAGGGCGTGGCTCAGGCCCACCGCCGCCAGGGCGGACGTACCGGCCCGGCCGACGATGAAGGTGTCCGTCACGCCCATCAGGGACTGGCCCGCCTGCGCGATGCAGAGGGGGAGCGCCAGCCGCAGCAGGGCGCGAAGCTCCCCCCTGGCGCCGCGGGCCGGAGGGGAGGACAACACGGAGGGCTCTGCGGCTTCGGGCGGCATGACGGGGCCTATAGGGAAGGGAGTGCGCTGGCGCAAGCGACGCAATCCCCCCCACCCTGTCTGACCGCCCGCCCGCCTGCGTCAGGGCGTGCTGACCGGGAACGGCACCGTGACGAGCGGCGTCTGGAGGCTGTCCACCTTCGACACGCGCACCCCCGCGTCGCTGATGGCGTAGACGTAGTCATCCGCCATCACGCTGCGGCGCACCTCCGGCGCGTAGTAGTAGCTCCACTGCGGCAGATTCGTCGTCTTGAACAGGTCCGACATGGGCACCGCGCCTACCGGGGAGATGCCCGCCGCCAGGTCCACGCGGAACACGCGCAGCTCCGTGCGGAAGCCCTGCCAGTAGTCGTCGTAGGTCGTGTAGTACTTCGAGTAGTCCGTGAAGGGGATGGCCACCAGCCCCTTGGCCGCGAAGTAGTTGAAGGCCTTGTGCTCGTAGAGGGCCTCGCTCCAGCCGTAGGCCTCGCCCACCAGTTGGGTGGCGGTCTCCTTCGGGTTCGCCAGGTCGCTCACGTCGAAGAGGGACAGCTTCAGCGCGCGCGTCCCGCAGCAGCCGCCGTTGGGGTCCGTGTGGACGCCCAGGGTCAAGAGGTGGTGGTCCCCCACCGGGTGCATGTACGTGGAGAAGCCGGGCACCTTCAGCTCGCCCACCTTGCGCGGGTGGGCCGGGTCGCTCAGGTCGAAGGTGAAGAGCGGATCCACCTGGAGGAAGGTCACCACGTAGCCGCGAGGGCCCACGAAGCGCGCGCTGAAGATGCGCTCGCCCTCGGCCAGGTCCTCGCTGCGGCCCAGCTCCGTCAGGCGCCCGTCCTTCACGCCCAGCGTCGTCACGCGGCTGGACGTCGTGGTGCGGCCCCACCACCAGTCCTCGTGCTCCGGCTCCGGGATGCGCGTGGTGACCGTGGTGGCCAGGCGCAGCACGCCCTCGTATTCATCCAGGGCGAACTGGTTGACGGGCGTGCCCTCCACCGTGCCGGAGCCCGCGTACACCGCGCGGCCCGGCTGGCGCAGGTCGAACTTGTGCAGGTAGGTGAAGTCCTTCTGCCCCGGCTCCGGCCACCACCAGGAATGCGGGTGCGCCAGGTACAGCGACTCCCTGGACGCGTACACCGTGCCCGGCTCCGCCACCAGGCTGGTGCGCCCCGGCGCCGCCGTGCGCGCGTCCAGGTCCAGCGAGGCCACCGTCACGAAGCCCAGCGAGGACGGCGCGTTGCTCCGGTAGAAGTCACCGCAGGACGTGGGCAGCGCCGTCTCCACGCCCGCCGCGTCCACGTGCTTGCCCGCGGGCAGCCACTGGTCCAGCGTGTTCGCGCGGATGCGCTTCGCGTTCTGGTCGATGAGCGCGTCGATGGCCTTCGTGAGCTTGCCCTCGTCCTTGTAGAGGTCCTCCGAGTACTCCACCCAGAACTTCACGTCCTCCGGCCAGCGGAACGCGTCCGACAGCACCAGCCGCACGTTGCTGTCCACGCGGCGCGCCTGGGTGAAGACGCCGGGCAGGTAGACCTGATCCACCACCGTGGGGTGCGCCACGTCCGACACGTCCACCGTGGTCACCTTGGTGCTGTCCGCGTTGTAGTAGCCGCAACTGAAGCCGTAGCAGGCCATGTCCGCGACCGGCATCATGCCTCCGCCCGCGCCCCCGCCCACCTTCGCCGGGGTGCCCGGCAGCGACCGGGCCACCTGCGAGACGATGACCAGCCGGTCCCGCGCGTCGAGCAGCATCTCCCGGGGCCAGCCCTCCACCTCCAGCGTCGCCGCCAGCGTGAGCTGCTCCGCGGGCCACGAGCGGTGCGCGTACAGCCGGTTGCCCGACAGCACGAAGATGCGCGTGCCGTCGTTCTGCACGAAGTCCGACTCGTGCACGCCCTCCACCTGGTTGTTGGTGCCGGTGGAGTCCTTCGGCGCCTGGCCGCCGGCGCCGGCGTTCTCGCCGCCCCCCGCCGAGTCCTCCGTGGGCATGGGCCCGAAGACGACGCCGCCGCGCGTCCCCCGGCCGAAGCGCTCCCAGTACCCGGGCTTCTGCTGCTCCAGGTTCGCGCGCATCTGCTTCGTGGCGGTGTCCTCGATGTACCGCTCCAGCGCCGCGCAGTCGTTGAAGGTCTCCAGCTTCAGCGACTGCTGCACCGGTTCGTTGTCCAACCCGTCCGGGGCCTTGTTCCCGCCGTCACCGCACCCCACCGCCAGGAGCGTGAGCCCCACCGTTCCGAAAAGACGCAGCCTCATCCGTGAATCCTCCCTCGAAAGCCTCGCGGGGCTCGGCGCTTTGCCACGCCCATGCCAGGGGAGAATCCCGTCTCGTCCGTGTGTGATTGCGGGGGGTTGGGAGGCGCGCGGGGGCGGCCACCGCTCTCAGAAACCTGAGGCGCGCACGGGCCCCGCGGTGGGAAAACCGAGGGACTGGGGCACGAAGCGCACGAAGCGCTGCTGCAACTGCGCGTCCATGCCCTCCAGCTTCAAGCCCATGCCCGTCTGCGAGCGGAACGCGCTCCCCATCCCGGGCGGGTTGCACCACGCCACCACCGCCTGCGCCTCGCAGGGCGTGCGCTGGCCGGCCATCACCAGCCGCAGGGACAGGCGCGAGCCCTCGCGCGCGGGCGTGAGCGTGCGCACGAAGAGCCCCTGGGGGCTGGCGTCGTGGCTGAAGCCGCTGAGGGTGGGGCCGCCCGGCGTGTTGAACTCCACCACGGTGAAGAAGGGCACCCGCTCCGCGGCCCGCAGCGGCACCGTGCCCGGCGACAGGCGCGCGAGCACCTTCGCCAGCAGCTCGTCCGCGCCCAACTGCCGCTTGAGCAGCAGCGGCGCGCCGCTCAGCTCCTGCGCGCGGGCCAGCACGTCCGGCGCCTCCTCCACCCGCGACATCAGGACCAGCGGCTTGCGCGCGAACTGCTCGCGCAGGCGCGTGGCCAGGGACAGGGCCTCGCGCGGCAGCCGAGACACGTCCACCACGAAGCCGTCCAGCCGGTCGGCGTGGGCCGTGGCCTGCGCCGCCGCGTCGTCCAGGTCCTTGGCGTAGAGCACGTGCAGCCCCTCGTGCTCCAGCGCTCCGCCCAGGAAGGTGTGCAGGAACCGGCCGCCCTCCACCAGCAGCACGCCCCGCCCGCGCGGCGGGCCCGTCCACGCGCGCTCGCGCGACAGCCGCACCGCGGCCACCTTCGCCGCCAGCGCCTCCTGGCTCACCGGCTTGGGCAGGAAGTCGTCCGCGCCCGCGCGCCCGCAGTGCATCACCTCATGGGGTTCATCCGCCGCGGTGAACATCACCACCGGCACGTTGCGCCCCGCCGGGTGCGCCTTGACCAGACGGCAGGCTTCGTCCCCCTGGAGCTTCTCCAGGTGCAGGTCCATCAGGATGAGCGCCGGCGTGCGCTGCGCAAGCTCCGCCAGGCACGCATCCGCGCCCTCCAGCCCCACCGCGTCGCAGCCCATGCGCGACAGGTGCAGCCGCATCACGTCCCGCGCCGTCCGCGAGTCGTCCACCACGAAGACCCGATCTCTCGGGCGAGGAGAAAAGCCGGGGGTCGTCATGACTCCGGGAGATACGCGGACTCCGGGGAAGGCACCACGGACCCGGCGCCACAACGTGCGCTGGTGGACGCCCGTTGCGTGCGCCGCGGGACGTCAGCCGCGGGGCTCCGCGCGGCCGGACAGCAGCTTCGTGAGCTGACGGGCAATCTGGGCGCACTGCGCGGCGTCACCGGCGGCCAGCGCGTCCTTGCCGCCCACCAGGAGCTGCTGCACGGTGCCCACGGCCGTCTCGGCCTCCGGGCTGGGGTTCTCCCGGGCGCTCTGCTGGAGCAGGCGGGCGAGCTTCTCCCCGCGCTCCAGCAGCTTGCGGAAGGTCTCCTCCGCCTTGCGCGCGTCCACCACCCCTTGCGCCTGGGCGTAATGGGACTGCTCCTGGCCCAGCTTCTCGGCCTCGCCCTGCGGCAGGCCGGCCCGGGCCTCCAGGCGCACCAGCTCCATGTTGCCGGAGGTCAGGTCGGTGGCCTTCACCGCGAGGATGCCCTCGCCGGACAATTCGAAGACGACCTCCAGCGGCGTCTCCCCGCGGTTGGCGACGTGCAGGTTCTTGAGGACCACCTCGCCCAGCTTGTGGTTCTCGTCCTGGAACTCGCTCTCCCCCTGGTACACGGGGATGCGCGCCTCGGACTGGCCGGAGGTGCCCGGGAAGAAGATGTCCCGCGCCACCACGGGCACGCCCGTGTTCTTGGGGATGAGCCGCTTCACCCGGCCGCCCATCACGCCCACGCCCAGGCTCTGGCTGGCCACGTCCAGGAGCAGCGCCTGCCCCGCCTGCCGGACCAGCTCGTCCGCCTGCACCGCGGCGCCCAGCGCCACGGCCTCGTCCGGGTGCACGTCCGTGGAGGGGGCGCGGCCGAAGAAGTCCGCCACCAGCCGGCGCACCAGCGGCACGCGGGTCATCCCGCCCACCAGCAGCACCACGTCCACCGAGCGCGGATCCATCCGCGCCTCCGCCATCACGCTCTTGCAGACCTCCAGGCAGCGGCGCGACAGCGGCTCGGAGAGCGTTTCGAAGAAGCTGCGCGTGAGCGCGGTGTTGATTTCGGTGAAGCGCTTCACGCCGGCCGTGTGGTCGCCCAGGCCGGACACGGAGATGGTGGCCTCCTCGTTCTCCGTCAGCTCGCGCTTGGCCGCCTCCGCCGCGACCTTCAGGCGCCGCAGCGACTGCGCGTCCCGGGAGACCGCCTCCTGGAAGGGGTCCTCCACCTGGGCCAGCAGCCACTGGACGATGCGCTGATCGAAGTCCTCGCCGCCCAGCGCGTGGTCGCCGCCCGTGGCCTTCACCTCGAAGACGCCCGCCTTCACGTCCAGGATGGACACGTCGAAGGTGCCGCCGCCCAGGTCGAACACCAGCGCGCTGCCCTCGAAGCCGCGGGACAGGCCGTACGCCAGCGCCGCCGCGGTGGGCTCGTTGACCAGCCGCACCACCTCCAGCCCCGCGATGGCCGCCGCCTCGCGCGTGGCCTGGCGCTGGTTGTCGTCGAAGTTGGCGGGGACGGTGATGACGCACTTGCGCACGTCCCGTCCGAAGTGCGCCTGCGCGTCCAGGCGCAGCTCGCCCAGGATGAAGGCGGACACCTGCGTCGCGGGCAGCACGCGGCCGGACAGCTTCACGCGCACGTCGCCCGTGGGGCCGGCCACCAGCGGGTACGGCACCACCGCCTTGGCCTGCTGCACCAGCTCCGGCGTGTAGCGGCGCCCCAGGAAGCGCTTGGTGGCCCACACCACCGCGTCCGGGTGCTCCTCCCCCAGCGCCTGGGCCGCCTGCCCCACCAGGCGGTCTCCCGCCCGGGTGAGGCCCACCACCGAGGGCGTGAGGCGCCCTCCCGCACGCGAGGGGATGAGGCGCGGGCGTCCGTCTTCCACGGTCGCGACGACGCTGTTGGTGGTGCCCAGGTCGATGCCGATGACAGGTTCTTGCATGGCGAGGGTGGGGCCCACGCTACGGGTAAGCGCCCGCTTCCGCCAAGTCCTGTCGCACCCGGGCCGTCCATTGCCGGGCGCCGGCCTGCCTCCGGGGGTCCCCTGGAGCCCTCCAGACGGCCACCAGCGCACACCCGGAGCGCCCACCCGTGCACGCTTCCCCGCCCGCTGTTCCCTTGGACCCCTGGAAGGCCCGGGCGGCCACGCGCCCCAACGCATGGCGCCGGCATGATTGCCGCCAGGGACGCCCCATGCTAAGGGCGCCAGCGTCATGGTGAACGTCTCCATCGCCCGCCGCTACGCCCGCGCCATCCTCGACGTCGCAGCGGAAGGCAACCGCACCGACGCCGTCGCCGAGCAGCTCAACGCCTTCGCCGCCGTCGTGGGCAAGAGCGCCGAGCTGTCGGACGTGCTGCTCAACCCCGCCTACAGCCGCGCCCAGCGCAACCGCGTGGTGGAGGCCCTGCTCCAGGCCATGCCCTCCCCCGCGGAGCCCGCGCTGGCCAACGCGCTGCGCCTGCTGGTGGACCGCAACCGCCTGGGCTACCTGCCCGACATCGCCCGGCTCTACCGCGACATGGCGGACGCCCGCGCGGGCCGCGTCCGGGGCCAGGTCACCAGCGCCGTCCCGCTCTCCGCGGACGCGCTCGCCCAGCTCCAGCAGTCGCTCCAGCAGCTCACCCAGCGCAACGTCGTGCTGGAGACCAAGGTGGACCCCGCGCTGCTCGGCGGCGTGGCCGCCCAGGTCGGTGGCACCCTCTACGACGGCAGCCTGCGCACCCAGCTCGAGCAGATGCGCCGCGAGCTGAAGTAACCCCAGCCTCCACTCCCGGTACGACCAACGTGCCGGGTTGTCAGGGTTGCCCCGCAGTCCTAGTCAAACCTGTATTTCCCGTCGGCTCCGGGAATGGGTATACTTCTGGTCAACGCGGACAAGCCCGCGTTTTCCGAGACGACCCGCCCATGCCGCAGCCTGTGTTCCAACGGCTTCCCGGAGCCCTTCCGACCCCGGGGGTTCCCGAGGAGACCCTGCCCTTCCTGGGCGCGTTGCTCAACGCGCCAGGTTGGGGGGTGGCGCTGGTGGACGGGGCCTCCCGCATCGTCTGGATGAACGACCTGCTGGCTTCGCTGTGCGGCCGCCCGGCGCAGTTGTTCGCGGGGCGCCTGCTGTCGGAGGCCTGGCCGGGCCTGGCGCCGACCTTGTCGCCGCTGCTCGCGCGGGCGCAGTCCGGTGAGCGCGTGGCGGAGGAGCTGGTGTCGGGCCGCTTCGGCGAGGTGGGCACGCTGCGCCACCTGACCGTGAGCGCCATGCCGGCGGGCCCCGGGGTGGGCGTGCTCCTGCTCCTGCGGGACACCTCCGCGCGGCTTCGCGAGGAGGAGGCCCTGCGCGCGAGCGAGGAGCACATGCGCTCCATCGTGGAGGTCTCCTGCGACGGGTACTTCTTCCACGACCGCGGGCAGTTCCTGGAGATCAGCCCCGGCCTGGGGCGCCTGCTGGGCTATTATGAGACGGCGGAGCTGATCGGCCGGAGCATCCTGGACTGCGTGGCGCCGGAGTTCCGCGCCCCCGCCCGCGACGTGATGGAGCGCGGCCTGGAGGCGCCGTACGAGCTGGCGGTGCTCCACCGCGACGGCCGCCGCATCCCCGTGGAGGTCATGGGCCGGTCGGCGACGTTCCAGGGCCGCGCGGTGCGCATGGGCGCGGTGTGGGACGTGAGCATCCGCAAGGCCGCCGAGGAGCGCCTGATGCGGATGGAGCACTTCCGCGACCAGTTCCTGGACGCCGCGGGGGACGGCTTCAAGGCCCCGCTCCAGACGCTCCAGTGCGACGTGCTGGCCCTCCAGCACGCTCCGGCGATGCCGGAGGGCCTGACCGAGCAGGTAGGGCGGGTGGGCCACGGCGTGCGCCGGGTGGAGCGGCTGATCCGCCAGCTCCTGGACTTCACCCGCGCCCGGCTGTCCAACGGCCTGCCCGTGCACCCCGCCCCCGTCCACCTGGGGCAACTGGCGGAGCGCGTGGTGGCGGACCGGCAGCGGGCGCACCCGGACCGCGACCTGCGGCTCGTCGTCCAGGGCGACCTGAAGGGCTCCTGGGACGGCGAGCGGCTCCTCCAGTTGATGGACTCCCTGGTGGGCAACGCCCTGCACCACGGCCCGGTGTCCTCGACCGTGGTGCTCCAGGTGACGGGGCGCTTCGACGGCGTGACGGTGCAGGTGCACGACCCGGACTGCCGGGTGCCGCCGGAGTACCAGGGCACCCTCTTCGAGCCGTTCAAGCACCGCGCCCTGTGCTCCGCGGATGACGGGCTGGGGCTGTCGCTCTTCATCGTGCGGCAGATCGCCCTGGCCCACGGCGGGCGCATCTCCGTGGAGTCGGGGGCGGCGGACGGCACCCGCTTCATCGTGTGGCTGCCCCGCGAGGACGGCCCCTCCCTGTCCGGCGCCTGAGGCCGGGCTCCCCGGGCGGGCGGGCGGGGCCCCCTGTGCCCGGGCCGCCGGCTTACGTGCGCGATAAAGGGGTGCGGGGGTGGGGGAAGGACCCGGCGCGTGGCGCGTTGCGAGAGTCCCGGTGCCCGTGATAGGGGGCCACCCGGTACTCAAGATTCGCGGCGGCCATCCCCGTTTCCTCAAGGCCGCCCCCTCCGCAAGGACGCTAGACGCCCATGGAAATCCGCGCCGACGAGATCAGCAAAATCATCCGGGAGCAGATCAAGGACTACGGCAAGAAGGTCACCGTCGCCGAGACCGGCACCGTGCTGACCGTGGGCGACGGTATCGCCCGTGTGTACGGCCTGGAGGGCGCGCTCGCCGGTGAGCTGGTGGAGTTCGCCAACGGCGTGCAGGGCCTGGTCCTCAACCTGGAAGAGGACAACGTCGGCGTCGCCATCATGGGTGAGTTCAAGGACATCCGCGAGGGTGACTCCGTGAAGCGCACCGGGCAGATCGCCTCCGTGCCGGTGGGCAAGGCCCTGCTGGGCCGCGTGGTGAACGCGCTGGGCCAGCCGGTGGACGGCAAGGGCCCCATCGAGGCCACCGAGCACCGCCGCCTGGAGGTGAAGGCGCCCGGCATCGTGAAGCGCAAGTCCGTGCACGAGCCCCTGCAGACGGGCATCAAGGCGCTGGACGCGCTGGTGCCGGTGGGCCGCGGTCAGCGCGAGCTCATCATCGGTGACCGCCAGACGGGCAAGACGGCCGTCGCCATCGACGCCATCATCAACCAGAAGGGCCTGGGCGTTTACTGCATCTACGTCGCCATCGGGCAGAAGCAGTCCACCGTCGCGCAGGTGGTGGAGAAGCTGACCAAGCACGGCGCCATGGAGTACACGACGGTCGTCGCGGCGAACGCGTCCGACCCGGCGCCCATGCAGTACTTCGCGCCGTACGCGGGCGTCGCCATCGGCGAGTACTTCCGCGACAACAAGATGCACGGCCTCATCGTGTACGACGACCTCTCCAAGCAGGCCGTGGCGTACCGCCAGCTCTCCCTGCTCCTGCGCCGCCCGCCGGGCCGCGAGGCGTACCCGGGCGACGTGTTCTACATCCACAGCCGCCTGCTGGAGCGCGCCGCCAAGCTGTCCGACGAGGAGGGCGCGGGCTCCCTCACGGCGCTCCCCATCATCGAGACGCAGGCGGGTGACGTGTCCGCCTACATCCCGACGAACGTCATCTCCATCACCGACGGGCAGATCTTCCTGGAGACGGACCTGTTCTTCTCCGGCGTCCGCCCGGCCATCAACGTCGGTCTCTCCGTGTCTCGCGTGGGCTCCGCGGCGCAGATCAAGGCCATGAAGCAGGTCGCGGGCTCCATGAAGCTGGAGCTGGCGCAGTACCGCGAGCTGGCCGCCTTCGCCCAGTTCGGCTCCGACCTGGACAAGGCCACGCAGGAGACGCTGGCGCGCGGCGCCCGCATGGTGGAGCTGCTCAAGCAGGGCCAGTACGAGCCGCTCTCCGTCGAGCGTCAGGTCATCCAGATCTACGCCGCCACCAACAAGGACGACGCGGGCAAGCGCGGGTGGATCCGCAACGTGCCGGTGGGTGACGTGGTCCGCTGGATGAAGGAGATGCTGGAGTTCGTGGACAGCAAGTACCCGAACATCGTCTCCGACCTGGTCGCCAAGCGCGAGCTGACCGCCGACATCAAGGCGAACATCAACAAGGCGCTGACCGAGTTCAACGACGTGTTCCAGGCGACCCCGGGCTCCAAGGTCTAGTCTTCGCGCCCCACGCGCGGTGGCCGTAACGGACAGCCCCGTCCTCCCTTCAGAAGGGAGGCGGGGCTTTTCGTTTCTCTCAGCGCAGCCGGGGCAGGATGGCGCGCAGGCTCTTGTCCGCGCTGCCCCGCGTGCCCAGGCGCTGCACGGCGGCGCGCTCGTAGGGCATCACGTTGGCGCGCTCCACCAGTTGCACGTGCGCGCCCAGCGCGGCGGGCATGGCCAGGTCCAGTTCGAAGATGTCACCGGCGACGAGCGTGGACTCCGGGCCGGTGTGCGTGGCGTCCCAGATGCGCCTGAGCGCGGAGAAGTAGCGCCCGCGCTTGAGGTACACCGGCCGGCCCAGCACGCCGTCCAGGTGGAGCGCCTCCGGCAGCGCGTCGAAGCGCGCGTCTTTCGGCTCCGTGTCCTCCAACTGGAACTTGCGCGCGTCGCCGAAGACCTTCAGCCGCTCGCGGCCCCGGGGGGCCAGCTTGTCCAGCTTGGCCTCCACCAGCTCCGTGTGCGCGTTGGTCACCACGGACACGGGCAGGCCCGTGGCGAGCAGCGCCTCCAGCACCTCCCTGGCCTCCGCCTTGAAGGCCGTGGCCGAGTGCCGGTACGCCTCCCGGTACAGCGTCTGCACCGTGTCCGTGCGCAGCGCTTCGTCGTCGCCCTTGCCGAAGCGCTTGAGCAGCCGGTGCGCGGTGCAGGTGGCCGTCAGGTAGGGGTCCGCGGTGGCCGGCGCCACGATGCGCCCCGCGACCTCCCAGCCGTACTGGTCCACGCCCTCATGCAGCGCGGCGACCTCCTCCGCCCACGCCTGGGACGCGTCCTGCCCCAGCACCGCGTACAGCGCGTCCTGGAAGTGCCTGAGGAAGGGCTCGCCCTCCGCCAGCACGTCCGTGAAGGTCCCATCGAAGTCCAGCACCACGCACGCGATTCCCATCCACCTGTCCTTGCAGCCCGGCCGCTTGGAAGCGCGGCCGTGAACGAAAGCCCTGAATGACGCCCCGTCGGCGGCCCCGAATCAAGCCCCCTGCCCTGCCTCCGGGCGGAGGCGGGTGCCAACTCCCGGAAAGCCGGATGGAACCCGGGTCGGGTGGTCCCACGCCCCCGCCACCCCCACCGTAGAGCCTCCCGCGGGGGAGGGGGGCTCCGCGCTCATGTCCGAGCCGACTGGCACCTTTCTCGCGGAGTCCACGCCCGTGCCGCAGGAGTGGCTGCGCACGGTGTTGCAACTGCTGCCGGTGGGGGTGGTCATCGTGGACACGGGGGGCCGCCTGCTCGCCGCCAACGCCGCCGCGAGCGCGCTGTGGGGCCAGGCCGCGCTGGCGCGGATGAAGCTGGAGCACTTCGGCACCTTCGAGGCGTACTGGCCCGGCACGGGCAGGCGCCTGCGCGGCGAGGAGTGGGCCGTGGCGCGCACGCTGCGCACCCGGCAGACCGTCTCCAACGAGGAGGTGGACATCGTCGGGAAGGACGGCGCGCGCCGCACCATCCTCAACTCCTCCGCGCCGCTGTACTCGGCGGAGAGCCGGCTGGTGGGCGCGGTGAACATCAACGTGGACATCACCGAGCGCAAGGCCACCGAGCGCGCCGAGTTCTTCGTCAGCGAGGCGAGCCGGCTGCTCGCCGAGTCGCTGGACTGGGAGACCACGCTCAAGGCCGTGGCGCGGCTGGCCACGCTGGAGTGGGCGGACTACTGCATGGTGGACGTGCTGGGGCCGGACGGCGCGCTGCACCGGCTCGCGCTCAGCGCCAGGGACCCGCGGCGCCAGTCGCTGCTCGACCAGGCGCTGTCCTTCCCACCGGAGCCCAGCTCGAACTCGCCGCTCGCCCGGGCGTTCGCGCGCGGCAGGCCCGTGCTCATCTCCGACATCACGCCCGGCTGGCTGGAGCAGGTCTCCCGCTCGAGCGAGCACCGCCGGCTGCTGGAGGCGCTGGCGCCGCGCTCGTCCATGCTGCTGCCGCTGGCGGTGGGGCGGCGGCGCTTCGGCATCATCAACCTGGTCTCCGCGTCGCCCGCGCGCCGCTACACGAAGCGGGACCTGGGCTACGCCACGGAGTTCGCGCGCCGCGCCGCCCTGGCGGTGGAGAGCGCGCGGCTGTACCGCGAGGCCCGCGAGGCCCTGCGCGAGCGCGACGCGTCCGCGGCCATGCTGGAGGCCTTCTTCGCCGCGTCGCCGGTGGGCATGGGCTTCGTGAACCAGGATTTGCGCTACGTGCGGCTCAACAAGGTCGTCGCGGAGAACAACGGCATCCCGCTGGAGGAGCACCTGGGCCACACGCCCCGCGAGCTGATGGGCCCGGCGGGCGGCCCCATCGAGGACCTCCTGCGCCAGGTGCTGGAGTCGGAGGCGGCCGTGGTGGACGACCCGGTGGAGTACGTCGCGGGCCCGGAGCCGCGCACCTTCCTGGCCACGTACTTCCCCGTGCGCTCCGGCGTGGAGCTGCTGGGCGTGGGCGGCGTGGTGCGCGAAATCACCGAGCAGCGCCGCATGGAGACGCACCTGCGCTTCCTCACGGACGCCACCACCCGGCTGGCCACGTCCCTGGACTGGCGCACCACCGTGCGCAACGTGGCGGAGCTGGTGGTGGCGCAGCTCGCGGACTACTGCCTGGTGGACATGCTGGCCGAGGACGGCGAGCACCTGGAGCGCGTGGAGCGCCGCGCCCGCGACGACAGACTCCAGGCCCAGTTGGAGAAGTCCATGCCCTACGCGCCGCAGCCCGGCGCCCACACCGTCGTGCGCAGGGTGCTGGAGACGGGGCGCCCGGAGCTGGTGGCCGAGGTGGACGAGGCCGCCATGCGCGCCTTCGCCGTCGACGGCGCGCACCGGGAGGTCCTGGAGGGACTGGGCCCCCGCTCGGTGATGGTCGTCCCGCTGATGGCGCGCGGGCGCACGCTGGGCGTCGTGAGCGCGGCGACGTGCTCGCCCACGCGGCGCTTCAGCACGCGGGACCTGTCCCAGTTGGAGGACCTGGCCTGGCGCGCGGCGCTGGCCGTGGACAACGCGCGGCTGTACCGGCAGGCGGAGCAGGCCGTGGCCGCGCGCGACGAGTTCGTGGCGGTGGCGACGCACGAGCTGCGCACGCCCCTGTCCGCGCTGCACCTGCAGTTGTCGTCGCTGCAGCGCACGGTGGACAAGCTGCCGTCGGACGAGTCCGAGCGGGTGGGCCAGGGCCTGCAGGGGGCGCTGCGGCAGGCGGACCGGCTGACGCGGCTGGTGGCGCACCTGTTCGACGTGGCGCGGCTGGGCACGGGGCAGATGGCGCTGGAGCTGGGCGCGGTGGAGCTGTCCTCGCTGGTGCACGCGCTGGTGGCGCGGATGGAGGAGGCGCTGGCCACCGCGGGCTGCGTGGCGGTGGTGCACGCGGACGCGCCGGTGGTGGCGCTGGCGGACCGGCCGCGCGTGGAGCAGGTGCTGATGAACCTGCTCACCAACGCGATGAAGTACGCGCCGGGCCTGCCGGTGGAGCTGTACGTGGAGCGCGACGGGGAGAAGGCCATCATCGCCGTGCGCGACTGGGGCCCCGGCATCCCCCCGGAGGCGCGCGAGCGCATCTTCGAGCGCTTCACGCGCAACAGCGGCGAGCACGCGCGCGCGAGCCTGGGCCTGGGCCTCTACATCTCCCGGCAGCTCGCCCGCGCGCACGGCGGAGACCTGTTCGTGGAGGCGCCGCCGGAGGGCGGGCCCGGCTCGCGCTTCGTGCTGCACCTGCCCCGGTGGAAGAAACCGTCCTGAGCGGCCCCGGCGGGCGCGTGTCGCACGGCGCCACCTTGCCGCCCACCCCCGGGGAGCCATTACCCTCCAGGGCCATGGACGACGCGCGGACGACAGCGGCGCTCGGACGCTGGCGGTGGCTGCCCTGGGGGCTCCTGGCCGTCGCGGTGGCGGTGGCCTCCACGGGCGCGTGGCTGGGCTCGCGCTCGCTCCACGCGCTGGAGGCCCGGAGCGCGCAGTGGGAGCGCGAGGCCTCCGAGTCGGAGGCCCACGTCGCGCGGTTGCAGACGCTGCGGCAGGCCATGGAGCAGCGGCTGCGCGCGCTGGAGCGGCAGCAGCAGGCGAAGGAGTGGGGCGGCGCCGCGGCGGAGCTCCAGGCGAAGAGCGCGGAGGCGCAGCGCACGCGGCGCGAGGCGGCGCTCGAGTCGCTGGGCAGGACGCTGAAGGACGCGCTCGAGGCGGGCGACGTGGCCGTGGCGCTGGAGGACGACGCGCTGCGCGTGGAGGTGTCCGAGCGGCTGCTCTTCGCGCCCGCCACCACGTCGCTCACGCCGGAGGGCGCCGGCGTGTTGAAGCAGGCCGCGGCGGTGTTCCGGGGGCCGCTCGCCGACCACCGCGTCGCGGTGGAGGCGCACACCGACGAGGTGCTCCCCGGCGCGCCCGCCACCACCGCGTGGGAGCTGTCCGCCACGCGGGCCGTGGTGGTGGTGCGGCAGTTGGGCGAGCGCGAGGGGCTGGCTCCGGAGCGCCTGAGCGCCACGGGCCACGCCGCGTACCGGCCGCTGGTGCCCAACGACAGCCCGCCCCACCGCGCCACCAACCGGCGCGTCACGCTGCGGCTGTCCCCCACCCCGGTGACGCCGGAGCGCGCGGCCGTGGTGCTCACGCAGCCGCCGCGCCCCATGAAGCGCCAGGCGAAGGCCAAGGCGCAGAAGACGGCGCAGCGCTGACGCGCGGGGCGCGCCCGTGCATGGACGACGCGGGCGCCGGCCTGGCCTTCCGGGCCGCCCGCATGTCCAGGGGTGCACATGCCCCCTTCCGGACACCGCCCCCCTTCCCCGGGGCGCTGGTTTCACCGGGGGTGATGAGGGTTGAATATTCCGGGCGAGCAGGCGTCCACATGCCGCGGCCCCTCCCGTGGGCCCCTGAAGAAGAGGAGAGGTCGCCGTGGGCTTCTGGAAGACGCTGTGTGCCGCGCTCGCCGTCGCTGTCCTGCTGGGGTCCGCGCCCGCGGAGGCCCGCTTCGGCAAGCGCTCCAAGCCGAACACCTCCGACCGCAAGGACTCCGACGACTCGGACGGCAAGCATGAACACCGCGCCACGCCGGTGGGCCGCGCCTCGGACGCGCCGGTGCGCTCCAGCGTGCGCGCCTCCGGGGTCGGCCCCGGCTGGTTCGACGTCCTCTTCATCTCGGGGCCGGCCAGCTACCACCGCCGCGCGCGCGCGGAGGTGCCCCGCGGCCAGCGCGCGCCCCGGCCCGCGCCGCTCGTGCACCTGAACGTGCAGGGCAACAGCTTCGGCGACGTGGGCGGCGCGCTGGACCTCTTCATGGCCCTGGACGGCCAGCGCTGGGGCATGGACGCGCGCGTGAGCGGCATCGCGCTGGAGACCGATGACGGCTCGGCGGGCACGGACCGGCTGACGCTGCTGGACGCGCACCTCACCCTCTCGCCGTGGTCCAGCGAGCGCGGCCGCTTCCGCATGGAGGCCGGCATCGCCAGCGCGCACGCCCCGGACGCCATCTTCGTGGGCCCCAGCCTGGCCGCGTCGCTGGAGGCGTGCATCGGCCCGTCGCCCTTCGACGTGGAGGCGCGCATCCAGGTGGTGCCCTTCCCGCACCGCCAGGTGGACATGCAGGCCGGCCTGGCGCTGCACCTGGGCGCCCTCAACCTGCGCGGCGGCTGGCGCACCCTGTACCTCAGCGACGGCGGCCACCTGGACGGCGTGGTGCACGCGGACAACTTCACCGGCCCCTACCTGGGCCTGGGCCTGTCGTTCTGAAGGCCCTGAAGCCTGAAGTAAAAACTCCCGGGGTCCCCAGCGCACCGCGCGGGCCCCGGGAGTCTTCGTTCCGGGGCTACTCCTCCGACGACGCCGCGTAGGACGTCGGGGTGGTCTCCGCCCCGGAGCCGTTGGACGCCGCGCCCGCGCGCTTCACGCGCCGCTTGGGAGGCGGGGCCAGCTTGGGCTCCATGCTGAAGACGCGCCCGTAGATTTCAGGCGTGTTGATGTTCACGATGACGCCGGGGTCCTTCACGTTGAGGCGGCGCGGATTGATGGCCCTGAGCACCGCCTCCAGGTCCTCGCCCTCCGCCTCCAGGACCTTGCGCGCCGCGCCCTTCGACAGCACCACCGGCCAGCCCGTGGCGTTGTCGTACTCCGGCCGCAGCGCCATGACGCCCTCGGCGCCGCCGCGCTCCATGTCCTTGAGCATGGACTTCACGGTGGTGACCCGCAGCGCCGGCATGTCCACCGGGTGCAGCAGCACCACGTCCGCGTCCTCGGCCATGGCCGCCTCCAACCCGGCCTTCACCGACGCCAGCAGGCTCTTCTCCCAGTCCCTGCTCGTCACCAGCTCCAGGCTCGGGTGCTGCTCGCGCACCGCGGCCTCGTCGCTGCCCACCACGCCCAGCACCCCGCACCCCGCCTTTCCGAAGGTGGACGCCAGCGACTGAAGGAAGCTCTTGCCCCCCTCATGCTCGATGAGCGCCTTGGGGTGGGACATCCGCCGGGCCTTGCCCGCCGCCAGGATGATCGCCACTGCCTTCATGACCCGCCTCCTCGCCCTCGACGAAAAGCCGGGGGCACCGCCAACAGGCTGTTGACCTCCTCCCGGGATTGCAGCCCGCCCGCCAGTACGAGTCGTCAGACAGCCGCCAGTCACACGAGCAGGTGTTCGCTGCCAGCCCTTTGGGCAAGGCCGGGTGTCCACCAGCGGTCAGGCGGACGGGACGGAGGGCTTCCCCTCCCCCGCGCCGGATGGGCGGCCAGGGGCCTTTCAGTGCAACCAGCCGCTGGAGGCCGCCAGCCGCAGCGGGGCGGCCGTCTCCACGGTCGTTTCTTCCGGCGCCGCCAGCGCCTTGACGGTCAGAATTTCAGCCAGCCGGGCCAGCGGGCGGCGGCGGGCCACGCGGTGCAGCTCGTCCTCCGTCACCTCGCCCAGAAGGTCGCCTCCATGCCCCTCCACCACGGGCAGCACGTGCACGCCGTGGCGGTACATCTGCTGGAGCGCTCCCAGGACGGTGTCCTCCGGGAACAGGGTGATGGCGCGGGTGACGAGGTTCTGGAACTCAGGGCTGCGGCACATCGACACGTGAAGCCTCCGGTGCTCGGCGTTCGGGCGCCGTATGCCGGAGGGCCTTAGCAATCCGCTTGCCGACGTCCGCGAAGGGCGCGGGGGCCTTCGCGGATCCGCCTGCCCGCCCCCTACTTCTTCGGCGCGGGCTTCACCGACTCCACCATCTTGCGGAAGCCCTTCTCCGCGCCGTTCACCGTCTTCTCCGGCCCGGTGAGCTTGTAGAAGAGGGCGCCCTCCGGCCCCTCCACGATGGCGCCGCGCAGCTTGAAGTGCGGCTTGGGCGTGGAGGGCCCCATCATGGGACCGCCGCCCGCGTACGTGCCCTTCACCTCCACCGTGGTGACGGGCAGCCCGTTCACCTTCTCCTGCTTCGTCTTCGCGTCCTTGTCCTCCAGGGGCTTGCCGTCAGGCTTCTGGAACTGCGCCACCCAGCGCTTCACGTTCGCGTCCACCGCGCCGCCCTGCCCCTGCCCGAAGTAGAAGACAGCCAGTTCCGCGTCTTCCGCGTCTCCCTTCACGGCGGGCACCTTGTACGTCGCCGCGCGCATCGGCCGGGGAGGCTGGGCGGCCCACTCCGAGGGCGCACTCCACGTCAGCCCTCCGGCCTCCTCCGCGCTCGCGCCCATCGCCACGGTCATCGCCAACACAGTCAGCAGTCGTTTCATGGGGCGGCAGCGTAGCCGCGTTCCTCCGCGCGTCACGCCCCCTCTCCGCGCACGCCGCGTGAGACGTCCACCCGCGTGCATGCGAGGCCACCCCAGACCTGACTCGCCGCGTCAATCCCTCTCACTTTGTGACCGGGGAACGCCGTGCTACTCACTGACTTGTTTCCAGCAGTTCACCTTGGGCTGGAGGGGATTCCCACCATGAAGAAACAGTTGTTCCTCGGGGCCATCGCCCTGGGAGCCGTCGCCTGCACGCCGGAGATCGCGCAGGACGCTCCGAACCTGAACGTCGGCCTCGCGGAGTTCGACCCTTCGGCGTCTCCCGCCGTGGTTCCCTCCCCCAACGACCTGGCCATCAATCAGCAGACGAAGCGGGTGAACGCGCCCATCAACCCGGCGGCGTCCCCGGCGGAGCAGGAGTTCACGCGCGACTACCTGAACTCGCTCAACGGCTTCCCCACGTCCGCCATCGCGAACACCAAGGTCAAGGACCTGGATCCGCGCACGGTGACCGCGAAGACGGTCATCTTCATCGACCTGTACCAGGGCACGCCGCTGGCGACGAAGCCGGTGACGCCGACCATCGCGTACAACGAGGACACGGACCTCATCAACATCATCCCCCCGGTGGATCCGAACACGGGCCTGCCGGCGTGGCCGAAGGGCTCGCGCTACGCGGTGGCGCTGGTCGGCGGTGAGAACGGCCTGAAGACGAACTCGGGCCAGCCCATCATCGGGTCGGCCACGTGGGCCTTCATCAACTCCGACAAGTCGCTGGTCACCTGCGAGGACCTGACCTCGCCGGACTGCGGCCCGGCCACGGAGATCATCCCCTCTTCGGAGACGGATCCGGCCAAGCGCCTGGCGGACCAGACCGCCAGCGCCCTGCAGTTGGAGCAACTGCGCCGCGGCTACGCGGACGTGTTCAACAAGGCCCTGGCGCCGCAGGGGTTCAAGCGTGAGGACATCGTCCTCATCTGGACCTTCAGCATCGTCAACCAGCCGGAGGCCACCATCAACCTGGCGGCCACCGACCGCGTCCCCACCATCATCCCCTTCCCCAACGACCTGCTGCGCGTGCCGGCCACGGCCACCGCGCCGGCGCACCTGAGCTTCCCCGTCCCCACGACGCCGGGCCTGCAGCAGGACCTGTTCACGGGCCTGAACACGCTGGACGGCTTCTCCACCACGGGCGCCATCGTCACGGAGAACGGCGACGCGCAGGGCGTGCTGGACGGCACCATGTACCGCGTGGCGGCGGACGGCCCGGCGCCTCGCGTGGACGCGGCGTCGCTGGCCGCGGGCGTGAAGTTCTTCAAGCTGTCCAACCTGGACAAGGGCACCCAGCCGGACGTGACGCCCTGCCTGGTGGAGAAGTCCGGTGACTGCGGCACCAGCGTGGGCGAGGCGGGCATCGTCGAGGTCCCGCAGCAGCTCCAGATCGTCCCGAAGGCGCCGCTGGATGGCGCCACCCAGTACGGCGCGGTGCTGACCACGGACCTGAAGGACACCAAGGGCCGCAACGTCGCTCCGGCCACGGCCTTCGCGCTGCTGCGCCTGGCCAACCCGGTGTACGACGCGGCCACCAAGAAGAGCACCATCTCCTCCGTGCCGGACTCGCTGGCGCAGGCGCTGGAGCCGGTGCGCGCGGCGCACAAGCCGTTCTTCGACGCGCTGGCCAAGGCCGGCCTGCCGCGCTCGAAGATCGCCCTGGGCTGGGCGTTCACCACCCAGAGCACCACGTCCGTGCTGCAGCAGTTGTACACGCTGCCCGGCGGCGTCTACGGGACGCCCACGGCGCCCACGTCCATCTTCCCCATCACCTCGCAGGTGAAGGCGGCGATGGCCGGCGCCGGGTTCGCGTCCACCAACGTCGGCGCGGTCTACGAGGTTCGGGCCAACACGCCGTGGCTGCTCACGGGCCCCTTCGGCACGCTGAACCCCGCCGCGCCGCGCCCCACGCGCTACCCGTTCATGCTCTTCACGCCGACTGGCACGGCGCCCACGGGCGGCTGGCCGGTGCTGGTGTTCGGCCACGGCCTGACCAGCAACCGCACCGCGGTGCTCGGCGTGGCCAACAAGCTGACCGGCGCGGGCTACGCGGTGGTCGCGATGGACGCCGTCTACCACGGTGAGCGCACGAGCTGCGTGGGCGCCGCCGCGGTGCTCCCCACGCCGAACCCGGCGGGCGACTCCGCCGCGTGCGCCGACCCGGCCACCCAGCGCTGCGAGGACGACGCCACCAAGCCTTCCTACGGCCGCTGCGTGGCGCGCACGGACGCGGCCCGCGCGGACTGCAGCGCCGCGGCGCTGCCGGCGGGCGTGCCGGCGGACGTGTACTGCGCCAGCATCGTGTCCCCGTCGCAGGGCCAGTGCATGGCGGACAACAAGTGCGAGGGCGGTGACTTCCTCCGCAACGCGCAGGGCGTCCCGGCCGTCTCCGGCTGGAACTTCCTGAACCTGGGCAACCTGTTCACCACGCGCGACAACTTCCGCCACCACGTGGTGGACTTCAGCCAGTTCCTGCGCGTGCTGGCCAGCAAGGAGCTGTCCGACGCCGTGGGCGGCCTGAACGCGGCCCAGGTGGACTACGTGGGCCAGAGCCTCGGCGGCATCATGGGCACCATGTCCACCGCGGTGTCCCCGCGCGTGCGCCGCTCGGTGCTCAACGTGGCCGGTGGCAACCTGACCGGCGTGCTGCTGACCGCGCCCGCCTTCCAGGCGCAGCGCACCGCGTTCCTGGGCTCGCTCGCCTCGGCGGGCATCAAGCCGGGCATGGCGGCGTTCGACACGTTCATCGGCCTGGCGAACACCATCCTGGACCCGGCGGACGCGCGCAACTACGCGTACCTGCTGGACAACAACGCGGCGGCCGGCACGGACGACAAGGTGCACCGCGCGTTCATCCAGTACATCGAGGGCGACCAGGTCATCCCGAACGCGAACACGCTGGCGCTCATCAACGCGGCCAACCGCACGGGCGCGCCGCGCACGGTGGCTTCCTACATGTTCCCGGAATCCGTCATCGGCGCCATCCCGGCCGCCGGCCGTCACGCGTTCCTCAACAACCCGCAGATCCCCGAGTCCGTGCGCAACGCGGCCCAGGACCAGATCATCGGCTTCCTGTCGACCGGCACCGTGGCGCAGTAACGGCAACCACTGAGAGAGGAATCAAACACCCATGAAAAAGACACTCTCCCTCGTGGCGATCCTGGCGGCCGGTACCAGCCAGGCCGCGGGCTTCCAGGTCGACACCCACAGCGCTCGCGCCACCGGCGTGGGCGGCGCCGCCACGGCGTGGCTGGAGGACTCGTCCTCCATCTATTACAACGTGGCGAACATGGTCGGCGTGAAGACGCTGGACATCACGCTGGGCGACACGGGCATCCTCCCCAGCATCACGTTCCAGCGGCCGGGCATGGAGGCGGAGGGGCAGCGCACCACGCTGTCGCCGCCCCCGCACCTGTTCGTCGTCTACAAGCCGTTCGAGAAGGCGGCGTTCGGCGTGGGCGTCTTCACGCCCTACGGCGCGCGCAGCCGCTGGGAGGAGGGCTTCAGCGGCCGCTTCCGCGGCTACGAGTCCTCGCTGGCGACGTACTACATCAACCCGTCGTTCGCGTATGAGCTGCACCCGCGCTTCCGCTTCGGCGCGGGTCTGGACATCGCCCGGGCCACCATCGAGCTGACGCGCGGCCTGGACTTCGTGAACAGCGAGGGCTCCATCCACCTGGGCGGCGCGGACTGGGGCTCCGGCTTCAACATCGGCGTGCAGGCCAAGGTGCTGGACAACCTGGACATGGGCCTGCACTACCGCAGCGCCATCGACATCGCGTTCCAGGGCCAGGCGGACTTCCAGAACGTCCCGGTGGAGTTCCAGAGCCGGCTGACGGACCAGAAGGCGCACGCGGACGTCGTCCTGCCGTCCACCGTGACGGCGGGCCTGGCGTACCGGCCGCTGCAGAACCTGCTGCTGGCGTTCGACGCGAGCTGGGTGGACTGGTCCACCTTCTCGGAGCTGGCCATCCGCTTCGAGAACCCCGCCATCGACAACCCGCTGCCCAAGCGCTGGCGCGCGCGGTGGAAGTACTCGCTGGGCGGCGAGTACGGCGTGACGGACGCGCTGCAGGTGCGCCTGGGCCTGACGTACGACCCGACCCCCAGCCCCAACAGCACGCTGACGCCGGACCTCCCGGACGCCAACCGCTTCAAGGTGTCCGCGGGCGTGGGCTACCAGTTCAAGCCGTTCCGCGCGGACCTGGGCTACCAGTTCGTCGCGCTGGCGGACAAGGAGAGCACGGCCCCGGGCATGCCGGGCACGTACTCCGGCACCGCGCACGTGCTGGGCCTGACGCTGGGCTTCGCCCTGCAGTAACCGGCTGAACCGTTCCTGAAGTACCGGGGCGCCCGGCTCCTTCCGTTCGTGGAAGGGCCGGGCGCTTTCGCTTACGGTGCGGCGCCGTGAGCCCTTCCAAGCCCGGCCGCAACGACCCGTGCCCCTGTGGCAGCGGGAAGAAGTACAAGGCCTGTCACGCCGCCGAGGACCGCGCGAAAGCCGCGCCGCCTCCCACCGCCGCCCCCGCCCACCCGCTGAAGCAGGACCTGGAGGCGGCCATGTCGCTCCTGGGCGACGCGGACGTGTCCCGCCTGTCCCAGGCGCTGGAGCACCTGGGCGTGCTGCTCCAGGCCGCCGGGCCCCAGCCGGGCCTGCGCTATGACGACAAGGCCTTCAGCGACCACGTGGGCCAGGCGCTCGCGAAGCTGGCCGCGCAGGAGGGCCTGGACGCGATGCAGGCGCGCAACAGCCTGCGCGTGGGCGTGGTGCGGGAGCTGGGCACGCGCGGCTTCCAGGAGAAGCTGGGCGCGGGGCTGCTGGCGCAGGCGGCGAAGAGCGGCCGCACGCCGGAGGAGCGGCGCGCGCTGTGCGTGGGCGCGCTGCTGGCCACGGCGGCGAAGAAGACGGGCAAGGTGCGGCCGGAGGACAACCCGGTGCTGGACGTCGTCTTCGACGTGCAGTTCCGCGAGTGGAGCCAGAAGCACGCGGAGGTGGTGCGCAAGTACGAGTCCCTGGTCGCGGACATGGAGCCGGAGGCCCTCACGCCCGAGGCCTCGGAGGCGCTGCGCAAGGCGGAGGCCGGTGAGCTGGACGCGCTGGTGAAGCACGTGCAGGCGGACCCGGCGCTGGTGGAGCGCATCTCGCGCGAGGCGAAGGAGCGCGCGCAGCGGGTGGAGGCGAAGCTGCGCGACCCCGCCACGCCGTCCGTCTTCTCCCCGGAAGAGGAGCTGTGGCTCACCGTGGTGCTGTGGGAGCCGCTGCGCGCGATGAAGTCCCAGCCCAAGGACCCGGAAGGCCGGCGCCAGGTCATCTCCGCGCTCCTGCGCGCGGTGAAGGGCGCGGTGGACGCGGACTTCCTCGAAGGCATGCTGGAGCGCATGCGCGCGGGGGCGAAGGACGCGGCGGCGGACGAGCCCACGCGCGAGTGGCTCACCGACGCGGCCATCGCCTTCGAGGCGGAGCCCGCGCGGCTGGTGCTGGCGGCGCTGCTCACCGCGCGGCAGGAGGCGAAGGGGCGCAGCGCGGAGGAGATGGTGGCGCTCGCGGACCTGAAGGCCCTGCCCGCGTGGACGCCGGAGCAGTTGGAGCCGTACCGGCAGCTCCTGGAGAAGGAGGGCCGCGCCTCCGCCGCGGACCGCCTCCGCCGCGCGCAGGACTGGCTGCGCGAGCACCCCGTGCGGTTGGACGCGGAGGCCTGAGAGGCCCCGCTTCAGACGAAGAGCGCCCTGGCGGTCTGCTGGAGGCGCTCCGTGCCCATGCGCATGAGCTGGCCCTTGAGGCCGGGCTGGCTCACGACGTGCCGCTCGAAGGCGGCGCGCTCCAGGCGCAGGACGACACAGGGCGTCTTCGTGCGCACCGTCGCGGACACGGGCTTGTCCAGCAGCAGGGAGATTTCGCCGAACACGTCGCCCTCGCGCAGCTCCGGCAGGAGCACGATGCGGCCCGGCTGCTCCAGCGACAACTGCACCTGGCCGCGCAGCAGCAGGTAGAAGGCGTCCCCCGGCTGCCCCTGCGTGAGGAGCACCTGGCCCGCGGGCACGGCGCGCAGGTCGAACTCGCGCGACATCGCCTGCTTCAGCGCGGGCGACAGGTTGGTGAACAGGGGGCTGGTGCGCAGCAGGTGGTCCACCAGCCGGCGCTGGTAGAAGGCCTGCACCGCCGCCTCCACCTCCGGGTGCGCCGCGCTGACGCGGGCCAGGGAGGAGCGCTTGAACTCCAGCAGCACGGAGCGCTCAGGCACCTCCACGCTGGCCAGCCTGGGCCCTTCGGACACCAGCGCCACCTCGCCGAAGAAGTCCCCCGGCCCCAGCGTGGCCACGACCTGGCGCGCGTTGCCCTCCACCCGGCGCGTCACCTCCGCGCGCCCCTCCACCAGCGCGAACATGGAGTCGCCCGGCTGCCCCTCCTCCACCACGCGCTGGCCCGGCCAGAAGGCGCGCACCTCCAGCGCCTCCACCAGCGCCACGAAGGCGTCGCGCCCCACGCCGGACAGGACGGGCACGCCCGGGTCCTTGCCGTCGGGCACCCAGGCGAAGGTGGGGGCCAGCGCGCCGGGCGGCAGGGCGAAGCGCTCCGCCAGCGCGCGCACCGTCCTGGGACGCGCGCCCCGCAGGCCCCGCGACAGCACCGAGGCGGCCACCGCGCGCAGCAGCGCCCCCGCGCGGGTCCAGGCGAGCGCCGCGTCGTCGTAGGCGTGGGCGGCCTCCGGCTTGCGCTCCAGCCACTCCAGCAGCTCGGCGACGCGCTGGTGGACCTCCGCGTCCTCCGGCTCCGCGCGCAGGGCGTCCTGGTAGCCGGCCAGCGCCGCTTCCAGCTTCCCTTGCGCGGCGAGCGTCGCCGCCTGGGCCTTCAGGGACCGCGCGTGTGGGGAGTCCGCCATGCGCGCCTCTGTAGCCCAGCCGCGCGGCGCACGCATCCGTTCGGAGGTCCCGGCGGGGTGTCCCTTGTCACACCCCCGACCTTCAACTGCTCAGGTCCCGCACCCGCTCCGCCAGGCTCTGGGTGAAGAGGCGGTAGATGCGCAGGGCCGCGGCCTCGTGCGTCTCCAGGAAGTATTGGAAGTCCGTCCGCGTGACGCGCAGGGCGCGCACCACCGTGTGCGCGCGCACGTGCGCGGACACCGGCCCGTCCAGGATGAGGGAGATTTCGCCCAGGAACGCGCCCGGCCCCAGCATGTTGAGCTGGCGCGCGTCCCGGCCCGGGCCGGTGGACACGCTCACCATGCCCTCCAGCAGCACCACCAGCCCCATCCCCTTCGCGCCCTTCTCCAGCACCGTCGTCCCCGCCGGCACCAGCACCGGCCGCGCCAGCCGGTACAGGTCGCGCATGTCTTCCAAGGACAGACCATCGAAGATGGGAATGGCTTTCAGATAGCCATAGCCATCCACCACCGGCTGCGCCTTCTCCGCCGCGGCCGCGCCCTCCGGCGCCGACGCGAGCCCCAACTGCTGGAGCAGCCGCGCCTGCTCCGCCTGGAGCAGCAGCAGCCCCGCCCCCGTCGCGTGCTTGATGCCGTCCGCCAGGAGCACCAGCGCCCTCCACGTGGCGCCCTCCGCGTCCAGCAGCTCGCACATGCGCAGCACCGCCTCCGGCCGCCGCGCGTCGTCCGCGGGCACCGCGCGCAGCATCTCCAGCTCCGCGTGCGCGTTGCCCAGCACCCGGAACACCTGCGCCGCCTCCAGGGGCCGGTGCATGCGGCCCAACAGGTGCGCCAGCGACTCGCGCGCGCCCAGCGCCTGGTACAGCGACAGCGCCTGCTCCAGCGAGCCGGCCCGCTCGAAGGCCGCCGCCGCGCGGGCCTGCTCCCCCACCCTCAGCCACGCCTCCGCCGCCAGGAGCGGCGCTCCCGCCTGTTCGTACAGCGGCGCCGCGCCCCCGTCGTCCCCATCCGCCTCCAACAGCCGCGCCGCGCCCGCGAAGTCGCGCGCCTGCCGCAGCACCTCCACCAGCCGGGTCCGCGTGTCGGCCGGCACCGCCAGCGCCTCCTCCAGGACCCGCTCGCGCTGCCCCGCCCCCATCGCCTCGTAGGCGCGCACCGCGTCCTCCACCGCGCCCTTCAGCACCCGCGCCCACACCCCTCGCGTGACGCTGGAGCCAGGGCCCACGGCCACGTCGCCCACGTTCGAATCGTCTGGAGTCACGGCCTTGTCGTTCCTCCCGGACGCCCTGGCGGACAAAGGGGGTCCACGCCTGGGTCCGGACCTTGATTCCGTAGCACCCTGAAACAGGGAAAGCCAGCCAGCGCGGTGAAGAGCGGTGGGCCTCGGACAGAGTGTCCACCGCGTGAATCAGATGCGCAAAACCTGAGAGGTTGGGGTTCGCGCGAACCCTGCGCTTCAGGGTGGCTGTCTGGATTGAGAGGGATTCCCCATCTTCAAGCATCCCTGCCCCAGGGACCCCTACCCAAGGTGTCTCGCCCATGACGTCGCGCCCCGCTTCCGTCCGCTTCCTCAAGGTCCTGGAGTCGTCCCACCCGCGCCGCGCGCTGAACCTCCTGGCGCGAGGCGGCTTCCTGCTGCTGCTCGCGTCGGGAGCGGCCCGCGCCAACGAACCCGAGGCCCCGGCGCAGGCCGAGGCGCCGGCGCAGGTGCAGGCCGAGGCCCCTGCGCGGGCGGCGGGCGCGGAGGGGGCCGCCGCCCCGGCGGATGACGCGGTGTGGGGCGAGGAGGCGCTGGAGCAGGCGGAGCTGCCGGCGTCGATGACGGACGCGGCGCGGACGCTGGAGGAGGCGCCGGTGGTGGTGTGCTCCGGGTCGCTCCAGCAGGCCTACCGCCCCGGACTGTTGCTCACCACACCCCGCAACTCCATGCAGCGCGAGTCGCTCCAGTTCAGCGGCTGCCCCGTCAACGACGGCGTGGTGATGACGGCGGTGGGGATGGAGACGCAGCACCTGAAGCGCGCGACCTGCGTCGGCACCACGGGCGGCACGTCCACCGCCACGGTGACCTGGTCCAACGGGGAGAAGTCCTCCGTGGCGCTGGAGCGCGTGGAGGCGCTCGTGGACGGAGGGATGCAGGTCTTCACGTCCGAGGGGACCATCCACTCCGGGCGCCACGCGGGCCACGGGGTGCGCCTGGTCACCGCCGTGCCCACGCTCACCACGCTGGCGGCGTGCGTGCAGCCGTCGGGCCTCACGGCGAACGTGGGCATCGCCACGCTCACCGTGCTGGACCTGCCCGCCGGGGAGCGCTGAGCGCGCGCCCGCTCCCCTGCCGGGCGCTCCGGGCCGGGGCGGGCTCCGGGCCGCACGCACCGCTATGCAGGCGCGGGCCGGGCGTTATCGTGGGGGGCCATGAGGCCTGCCCCGGAGCGCCGGATGCGAACGCGACGAGTCACGGGGGGTAGGCGGGGGGCGGCGGTGGCCGGCCTCCTGGGCTTTGTGGGCTCGGGCGCGGCGTGGGGGCACGCGGGCCTGCCGGAGACGTCCAACGTCACGCTGCGGCGCGGCCACCCCGAGGACTTCTTCGTGGGGGCCACCTTCGGCGCGGTCATCTCGCGCGACAGTGGGCGGACGTGGCGCTGGGTGTGTCCGGATGCCATGGGGTATGGCGGCTGGCGCCCGGAGTCCTTCGTCTGGCGCGAGTCCGGGGCGCTGCTGGCGGCCACCGGCAACGCGCTCCTGTCCTCGAAGGACGGCGCGTGCTCGTGGGCGGCGCACCCGGCGTTCAAGGACACCTGGGTGACGGGGCTCGCGGCGCACCCCACGGATGACGCGGTGCTGTACGTGGCCACGGGCCGCTCCACGACGGCGACGAACGGGGTGTTCCGCTCGGAGGATGGCGGGGAGACGTGGCGGGCGCTCCCGCTCCAGCGCGCGGGGGTCCTCTTCTCCGCCGTGCGCGTGTCCACCGCCCATCCCCGCACGCTCTACGTGTCCGGGTCGGACACGGCGCGCATGTACCTGTTCCGCAGCGACGACGCGGGCGAGACGTGGGAGGAGACCCCGCAGTCCTTCCCGGACCTGGTGCGCCCGTTCGACTTCGTGGTGACGGCGACGGACCCGGTGGAGCCGCTCGGCGTCTGGGCGCGCGTGTCCGCGCAGGGCTCCACGCACATCCTGCACAGCACGGACGGCGGGCGCACCTTCACCGCGCGCACGGGCGCCGGCATCGACGACGTGTTCATCAACATGGACGTCTCCGCCGACGGCGGCACCGCGTGGGTGTCCACGTACAACGCCTTCTTCCGCAGCCAGCAGGGCGGCCCCTTCTCCAAGCTGGCGCTGCCCACCGGCAACGCGTGCGTGACGCGCGTGGGGGACGTCCTCTACGGCTGCGGCTCGCCGTGGCTCCATGACTGGTCGCTGGCGCGCAGCAGCGACGAGGGCACCACCTGGGAGCCCCTCTTCAGCCTGGAGCAGCTTCAAGGCAGCCATCAGTGCCCGGCGGGCACGCCCGTGCGCGAGCTGTGCCCGTCGCGCTGGCCCCAGCTCGCGGAGACGATTGGCGCGCCGCTCTACCCGGATGGCGCCCCGGACGCGGGCGTGCCGGACGCCGGCGCGAAGCCTTCCGATGACGACGCGGGCACGCCCGTGGACCCCGGGCCGAAGCCGTCCCCTGGCTGCACCGCCGCTCCCGGGGGCATGCTGCTTCCCCTGTTCCTGCTTCCCTTGCTGCGCCGCGGCCGGCGGCGCGAGGCCCCATGACCATGAAGCTGAAGACGTCCCTGACGTGGAGCACCGCCGCGGTCGCGCTGCTCGCCCTGAGCGCGTGTGATGACGACGCCGAGCCCCAGGCCACCGACTGCGAGGAGCCGCTCTACGCGGGCGGCGCCACGGACGAGGCGTGGCGCACGCTGGTGGATGCGCGCAACCAGCCCCTGGACAGCTCGCGCGCGGTGACGCTCACGTCGCCCGAGCCCGGCCAGGCGTACGGGACGGACCTGTCCGCGCCGCTGTGGCGGTGGACGTCCCCGCTGCGCGCGTCGCTGGAGCGCCCGGCCCGCACGGCGCCCCTCATGCAGGGCCGCCCGCGCGAGCCGAAGCGCTCGGTGCTCGCGTGGCTGGGAAACCTGGTGCTGCCCACCGCGGAGGCCCACCTGCCGCCGTACACGGGCGACCTCTACTGGGTGAAGGTGTCCGCGCCGGGACGCGAGTGCCCCATCGCGCAGGTGTTGACGTCTGAGTTGCAGTGGCAACTGGATGACGGCTCCTGGCAGGCGGTGAAGGACGCGGCGGGCCAGGAGCTGTCGGTGCAGGTGGTGAGCGCGTACCTGGTGCAGAACCGCATCACGGAGGGCCCCTACACGATGGGGTCCGGCGTGCCCTTCACGGTGGGGATGGCCAGGTGAGGCGCGCGGCCTGGCTCTGCGCGCTGGCGCTGGCCGCGTGCACGGAGGCCGGACCGCCGGAGCCGGGCCCGGGCGTGCCCGCGCTGACGTACGCGGATCCCTCCCCGTGGACGCGGGGAGGAACGACGGTGCCTCCCCCGGGGCCGTCCGGGCGGCTGCTGGTGACCAACAGCCTGGATGACTCCGTGAGCCTGCTGGACCTGGACGGGCTGGGGACGCCGGGCTGGGGCGAGCGGGCGCGCGTGCCGGTGGGGCTCCACCCGGTGGAGCTGGAGGGGCCGCACCACACGGCGGTGTCGCCCTCGGGCGACTTCTACTACGTGGGCATCTCCAACTACGTGCCCGGAGGCGGCTCGGGTCCGCATGGCGCGCACGGCACGGGGACGGCGGACGGCTACTGCCTGAAGCTGAGCGCGAAGGACCACCGGCTCGTGGCCTCCGCGCGCGTGGACCCCAACCCCGGGGACGTCATCGTCAGCGCGGACGGGCGCACGCTGTACCAGACGCACTTCGACCTGCTGCGCATCGCGGACGTGGCGCGCAAGGGCGGGCCGGAGGAGGCCATGGTCGCGCGCATGGCCATCATCGACGCGGAGACGATGACGGTGAAGGAGCGGGTGAAGGTGTGCCCCGCGCCGCACGCGGTGCGCCTGTCCGCGGACGAGCGCACCGCGTACGTGGCGTGCTGGTCGGACGAGGTCGCGGTGGTGGACCTGGCGGCGGCGGGCATGCCGGTGACGCGCGTGAAGGTGGCGGCGGGCGCGGGCACGGCGGTGAGCCCGCGCCACCAGCCGTACGCGCTGACGGTGTCGCCCACGACGGGGGACGTGTGGGTCAGCTCGCTCGCGAGCAGGCAGGTGCAGGTGCTGGAGCCCGGGACGCGCGCGATGAACCCGGAGCGCACGGTGTACCTGCGCGGCGCGCCCATGTTCGGCGCGTTCACCCGGGACGGGCGCACGCTGTACCTGCCCTATCGGCAGGAGGACGCGGTGGCGGTCATCGACGCGGCGACGTCCACGGTGTCGCGCACGGTGCAACTGTCGCAGGCGGGCTGCCTCAACGTGCACCAGTTCATGCTGACGCCGGACGAGCGCCACGGCCTGGCGGTCTGCGAAGGGGACCACATCGGCCCGGGCACGTTGCACGTCGTGGACCTGGCGGAGGGCACCGTGGTGTCCACGGTGGAGCTGGGCCGCTTCCCGGACTCGGTGAGCCTGCTGCGGGGGCAGCCATGAGGGGCCTGTGCGCGGGCGTGGCGGCGCTGCTCGTGGGCGTGCTGGCCGGGTGCGGCGGCGGGGACGAGCCCCGGGCCGCGGCGGACTACGGGGAGGCGCTGTTCCAGGACGCGCGGCTGTCGCCGAGCGAGTACAACCCGTTCTCGTGCGCGACGTGCCACGTGACGACGCCGGCGGCGCCGGCCGGGCGCATCGACTCAGGGCACACGCTGTACAACGTGGCGGCGCGGCCGAGCTGGTGGGGCGGCAACGAGACGCGGCTGCTGGACGCGGTGAACTTCTGCTACGTGAACTTCATGCGCGGGGTGACGAAGCTGGAGGCGGACGAGCCGCGCTCCCGCGCGCTGTATGAGTACCTGTCGCGCATCAGCCCGGACGCGCAGGCGCCCGCGCTGCCGTTCACGGTGGTGAAGGACATCCAGGACGTGCCCCGGGGCGACGCCACGCGAGGCGAGGCGGTGTACCGGGCGGCCTGCCAGGGCTGCCACGGCGCGACGCACACGGGCGAGGGCCGGCTGACGAACCAGGCGTCGGTGCTGCCGGAGGTGACGCGCGACTACGACGAGGCCTTCCCGGGCATCCCGCACGCGCAGGTGGTCATCGAGAAGGTGCGGCACGGGCCGTTCTTCGGCGTGGGGGGCAACATGCCGCTCTACGGCACGGAGGCCCTGTCCGACGCGGACCTGGGCGCGCTGCTCACGTACCTGGGGCTGTAGCCGTCCGGCCGGTGCACGGGCGAGGAGGGGGACGCAGGGCATCCCGCCCCTGCCCATGCGAGCCCGGCCGCCGCACCTCAAGGGCGTTCATGTCCTCGTCGGGTTCACAGGAGCAGGGCCCTTCCCCGGAAGGGCCAGTGCCCACGCGGGGCCGTTCCCCCGCGTCCCTGGCCGAGCTGCTGGACACCGACCGCGAGGCGCTCCTGGAGGACTGGTGCGCGCGGGCGTCGCCCCTCTTCGTCTCCCTGCGCCTGACACACGAGCAGCTCGTCGACGCACTGCCCGCCCTGCTCGATGAGCTCCACGCCGCGCTCGTGGACGCGAAGGAGGGCGCGGATGGCCTCGCTCCGCTCCAGCACAGCGAGGCCGCCGGAGCCCACGGCCGGCAGCGCCTGCGCCTGGGCGCCGACGTGGCCCTGCTCACGCGCGAATACGGCCTCCTGCGCGACTGCATCCTGGCCCGGGCCGAGCGCGCCGGCGTGGACGTGCCGCTGCCGCGGCTGCGCGTGCTCGACGCCTGCATCGACAACGCGCTCGCCCAGGCCGTCATCCCGTTCGCGTCCGGCAGCGCCGAGCGCCGCCACGCCGAGGCCGAGGACCGCGAGCGCTTCTTCCAACTGTCCCCGGACATGTTCTGCGTCGCGGGCCTGGACGGGTACTTCAAGCGCGTGAACACGCACTTCGTCAACGTGCTCGGGTGGAGCGAGGAGGAGCTCTACCAGCGCCCCTTCATGGACCTGGTCCACCCGGACGACCAGGCGTCCACCCGCGAGGAGATGCACAAGCTGTCCCACGGCATCCCCACCCTGCGCTTCCAGAACCGCTTCCGCACCCGGGACGGTAGCTACCGGT
Organism: Corallococcus sp. AS-1-6; assembly: GCF_020037015.1. GTDB lineage: Bacteria > Myxococcota > Myxococcia > Myxococcales > Myxococcaceae > Corallococcus. Next base: position 68,199 of record NZ_JAIQDE010000035.1, read on the forward strand.
GGCTCGCGTGGGCCTCGCGCCCCGTGCTCGAGCTGGGCCTCCTCTACTCCGCCGCGCGCGACATCACCGAGCAGAAGACCGTGGCCTGGGAGCGCGAGCAGTTGCTGGAGGCCGTGCGCGACAGCGAGGCGCGCTTCCGCAACATGGCGGACCACGCGCCCGTGATGCTCTGGGTGACGGACGTGCAGGGCTCCACGACGTACCTGAACCGGGGCTGGTACGCGCTCACCGGCCAGACGGAGGCCACGGGCCTGGGCTTCGGCTGGCTCGACGCCATCCACCCCGACGACCTGGAGCGCACCCAGCGGACCTTCACGGAGTCCAACGCCGCCCGCCGGCCCTTCCGCCTGGACTACCGGCTGCGCGGCGCGGATGGAGCGTACCGGTGGGCCGTGGACACCGGCTCGCCCCGCTACGACGCGGAGGGGCACTTCCTGGGCTACATCGGCAGCGTCATCGACATCTCCGACCGCAAGCAGGCGGAGGTGGAGCGCGAGGCCCTGCTCGCGCGGGAGAGCGCCGCGCGCCAAGAGGCCGAGGAGGCCAACCAGCTCAAGGACGAGTTCCTCGCCACCATCAGCCACGAGCTGCGCACGCCCCTCACGGCCATCCTCGGGTGGGTGCAGTTGCTGCGCACCGGCACCCTGCCCGCGCCCCGGCGGGAGCGCGCGCTGGAGACCATCGAGCGCAACGCGCGCTCGCAGGGGCAGCTCATCGAGGACCTGCTCGACGTCAGCCGCATCGTGTCCGGCAAGCTCAAGCTGGACGTGGCGCCCGTGGACCTGTCCGCGGTGGTGCAGCAGGCGCTCGAGTCCGTGCGGCCCGCGGCGGACGCGCGCCACATCGGGGTGCGGGCCACGGTGGACACCTCCAGCAGCGTGATGGGCGACTCGCACCGGCTCCAGCAGGTGGTGTGGAACCTGCTGTCCAACGCGGTGAAGTTCACGCCCAGGGGCGGCTACGTGCGGCTGGTGGTGTGCCGGCGGGACTCCCTCGTGGAGCTCACCGTGGAGGACACCGGCCAGGGCATCTCCGAGGCCTTCCTCCCCCACGTCTTCGAGCGCTTCCGCCAGGCCGACAGCGGCAGCACGCGCAAGACGGGCGGGCTGGGGCTGGGGCTGTCCATCGTGCGGCACATCGTGGAGATGCACGGCGGCACCGTCACCGCCGCCAGCGAGGGCGAGGGCCGGGGCGCCACGTTCACCGTGCGGCTGCCCCTGTCCGTCACGCAGCGGCGAGACCCCGCCATGCCGCCGTCGCCGAAGCCTCCCGTGGCGGAGCGCGGCCCCTCGCCCCCGCCGGAGCTGGGCGGCGTGCGCGTGCTCGTGGTGGATGACGAGGAGGACGCGAGGGAGCTGTTACGCACGCTCCTGGAGGACAACGGCGCCCACGTGGTGACCGCGGGCTCCGCGATGGAGGGGCTCCAGGTGCTCCAGGCGGAGCAGCCGGACGTGCTCGTCTCCGACATCGGCATGCCGGGCACGGACGGCTACGGCTTCATCGAGCGCGTGCGCGCGCTGCCCGCGGAGGAGGGAGGCCACACCCCGGCGGTGGCCATCACGGCCTACGCCCGCTCGGAGGACCGCACCCGCGTGCTGCGCGCCGGTTTCCAGAGCCACGTGCCCAAGCCGGTGGAGCCCGGGGAGCTGCTCGCCGTCATCGCCTCGCTCGCGAAGCGGTACCCCGCGCCTCCGACGGCCTGACGGCCCGCGTAGGGCGCCGGACACGGGGCCCCGCATCCTCCTGGCCAGCGGGCGGGGGCAGGGCTTACCTTTGCCTCGATGCGTCCGCCGCCCGGACAAATGGCGATGTTCGACGCCCCGGAGCCCGGGCGTGAGCCGGCGCGCGCGCGGCTGCCGTCCCGCGAGGACGCGCTGGTCCGGGCCGCGGACCTGGCCCGGCGCGTGTCCGCCCTGCTGGGCCGGCCCGTGCACCTGCGCCTGACGGACAACCGCGCCACCCTGGTGAGCTACCGCCGCCTCCCCGAAGGCGTGCGCCTGCGCCTGCACCACCTCTTCCTGGACGCGCCCGACACCGTGGTGCGCGCCCTGGCCCTCTACGTGTCCGGCGACACCGCCGCCCGCGAGGTGCTGGAGGCCTTCAGCCACGCCCACCACGGCCAGGTGCGCCGCGAGCGCAGGCCCGGCGCCCCGCTGCGCACGCGCGGCCGCTGCTTCGACCTCAAGGCCGTCCACGCCCGGCTGGACGCCGCGTACTTCGACGGGCGCGTGCACGCCGTGGAGGTCGGCTGGGCCCGCCGCCCCGCGCGCCGCACCCGCCGCACCATCCACCTGGGCGGCTACGACGCGCGCCTGCGCGAGGTGCGCGTCCACCCCGCGCTGGACCGCCCCACCGTGCCCGCCTTCGTCGTGGACTTCATCGTCTTCCACGCCCTGCTGCACGCGGACCTCGCCGCCACCGACGCCGGCCCCGACGCCCACGACGCCGCCGGCCGCTGCGCCGCGGAACACACCCCCGCCTTCGTGGAACGCGAGGCCGCCTTCCCCCTGCGCGAGGCCGCCTGGCGCTGGCTCCTGGAAAACCTGTCATCGCTGCGGCGCGGGTGACCGCCCGTCCCATCCGTTGACATGTTCCGGACATGTCACGGCCGCCGTGCCCCGCCCCTCCACCCCCACCCTGAAGGGAGTGGCCTGCGGAGGGCACACACTGCATGCTGTCCCTCCGATGCGCTTTTTCAGCGTGGAAGAGGCCAGCCGGCTGGTGCCGTTGCTGACGAAGACCTTCGGGCGCGTGCGCCCCTGGGTGGAGCGCGTGCAGAAGCTGGCGGAGGTGCTGGACGGTCCGGAGGCCCCGCCCGACACCCCCGAGGTGCGCTCCTTCCGCGAGGAGCGCGACGAGCTGCTGGAGCGGATCCGCGGCGAGCTGGGCCCGCTCCAGGAGATGGGCCTGGAGATAAAAGGCGCGGACGGCCTGGTGGACTTCCACGCGCGGCGCGGCGAGGAGCCCGTGTACCTCTGCTGGCGCTTCGGCGAGAACACCGTGGCGCACTGGCACGACCTGAAGGCCGGCTTCTCCGGGCGCCGCCCCATCGACAGCCCGGACGACTTCGAGCCCACCTACCTGAGCTGAGCGCGCCCCGTCACTTCGATACACCCTGGTGCAGCAGGGCCAGCTTGTTGCGCGCGGAGAGCAACTGCTGGCGCAGCGACTCCGCCTGCCGGCCGATGTCGGTGAACTTCGCCTCCTCCGCCGCGCGCGTCAGCGTGGCCGCCTCGTCCGCCACCTCCGCCATGCGCGCCTGGAGCGAGGTGAAGACCTCCGTCAGCCGCGCGTCCTCCTCCGCCGTGCGCGTGGCCTGCTGGCGCAGCGCCGCGAACTCCTGCATGCGCCCGTTGAGGTCCGCCGCGCTCTGCCCCAACGCCCCGTAGCGCGTGAGCAGGTCCTTGAACACCTCCGTGCGCTGCTGCAGCTCCTGCGCGCACACGTTGACCGCGTCCGCCTGCGCCTGCTGCCGGTTGCGCACCCCGGTGATGGCCTGCACCAGCGCGCCCACGCGAAGGCGGAGCGCGTCGTCCAGGTCCGCCAGGTCCTTGAGCGTCTTCGACGCGCGCTCCAAGTGCTTCTCCGACGTCAGGGGCGACTCCTTCAACTGCTCCGCCAGCGCCTCGAAGCGCAGCAGCTCTGCGTCGAGCGCCTGGGCGGCGGAGACCAGCTCGGAGGACGGGGGCGTGTCACGCTTGCTCATGGGGCCGGGAGGATGCCACGCCGCCTGCCCCTCCCCTCAGGTCGCCTGCCTGCCTCGGGAGCCTGTGCTCGGGGGAGGACACTGCGGCTTCCAGGCCTCGCCATTGGCAGGGGGCGTCTCCAGTTTTCCGTGACACGTCGCGTCCGGAGGTCTGAACCCATGCCCGTGGATTTCTCCATCACCGTGCTCGTCACTGGCGCCACCGGCCAACAGGGCGGCGCCGTCCTCCGCAAGCTCGCCGACCGGGGTCACCACGTGGTGGCGCTGGTGCGGGACGCGGACGCCCCGGCCGCCCGCGCCCTGCGCAGGCCCGGCGTCACCCTGGCCCAGGGCGACTTCGACGACCCCGTCTCCCTGGAGGGCGCCATGCGCGGCGTAGACGCCGTCTACGCCATGGCCACGCCCTTCGGCGCGGGCGGCGTGGACGCGGAGGTCCAGCACGGCAAGAACCTGGCGGACGCGGCGAAGCGCGCCAACGTCCGGCACTTCGTGTACTCGTCCGTGGCGGGCGCGTCGCAGCTCACCGGCATCCCGCACTTCGACAGCAAGCACGCCGTGGAGCTGTACCTGCGGCGGCGGGACATGCCCTTCACCATCCTGGGCCCCGCCTACTTCATGGAGAACCTCCTCCACCCGCCCACGCGCGACCTGCTGGCCCAGGGGCGGCTGGCCCTGGCGCTGCCCCCGACGCGCGGCCTGCAGATGGTGGCGGTGGAGGACCTGGCCGGCTTCGCGCTGCAGGTGCTGGGGGACCCGGAGCGCTTCATCGGCGAGCGCATCGAGGTCGCCTCCGACGAGGTGACGGGCCAGCAGGCCGCCGCGCTGCTCTCCATGGTGAGCGGCCACCGCATCCACTACGAGCAGGTTCCCCTGGACCAGCTCCAGCGGCAGAGCGAGGACCTGGCGGCCATGTTCGAGTGGCTCGACCGCGTGGGCTACCACGCGGACATCCTCACCCTGCGCAACAGCCACCCGCGCGTGGGCTGGCAGACCTTCGAGACCTGGGCGCGCCATCAGGACTGGGACTTCGTCAACGCGCCCGCCTGGCCCGCCACCGCCGCCGAGCCGGTGACGCCCCAGCCCTGAAGGGGCGCGCGGTTGGAGGCCCTGACCCGCCCGCCCGCTGCCCGGGGTGGAGCACAGGGCATGTCATCCCCTGAACGCCGCACGCCCTACCTTGAAGGACGAGGAGGCATGCGATGCGTGGAGCATTGGGAGTGGGGGCCCTGGGGCTGATGCTGATGGCGGGCTGCGCGGCGGAGACGAAGCTGCGGCCCGTGCCGGAAGCGGGAGTCCTCCAGGGCGGCAAGAGCAGCGCCATCACGGAGGCGGACGGCGTGCGGCTCACGGCGGACGGCTCGGCGTGGCAGGGCTCGCCGTCCGACCTGGAGCGCCGGGTCACCCCCGTCTACGTCCGGCTGGAGAACCAGGGGCAGCGCCCGCTCCGCCTCGAGTACAAGGACTTCGCGCTGGTGGGGCAGGAGTCCCGCTTCCGCTACAGCGCGCTGCCGCCCCTGTCGCTGCGGCGGGCCACGTCCTCGGAGGACTCCCAGGCGCCCGCGCGCTACACCCCGGCGATGTACCCCCGAGGCAGGGTGTGGGTGGGCGGCGGCTACGGCTACGGGCCCTACCGCGGCTGGGGACCGGGCTGGTACGGCCCCTGGGGCTGGGGCAACTCCTTCTACGGGCCCTACTACGGCCCGCCGTACTACTACGAGCAGCCGCTGCCCACCGAGGACATGCTCAACAACGCGCTGCCAGAGGGCACGCTGGAGCCCGGCGGCACGCAGGAGGGCTTCCTCTACTTCCAGGGCGTGGCCCGCCGCGAGAACGCGGTGACGCTCCAGGTGAAGCTGGTGGACGCCCAGACGGACGAGCCGTTCGGTTCGCTCGCCATCCCCTTCCAGGTGAGCACGAAGTAGCTAGTGCAGCAGCGTGCTGGGCGGCGCGTACGGAGAGCGCCCCCCGTCGTGCGCCAGGTCGAGCAGCGGCGCGTCCTCCGGCTGCCCCAGCGCGCGCCGCAGGTCCGCGCCCCGCAGGGGCAGGCCCATGAGCGGCCCCAGGAGGCACAGGTCCAGCGCGCCCGCGAGCAGCGGCACCAGGCCCGTCAGCGCCACCGCCGCGCCCCGGGCCGTGCCCGCGCCCAGTCCGCCCAGGACCATGCCCGTGCCCGCCAGAATCCGAACCCACCGTCCGCTGCGCGACGCGATGAAGCCGATCATGAACACCTCCCCACGCCGAAGATGAACACGCGGCAGGGGGCGACCACGGCCGGTGTCCACCCGGCGACCCTCCCCGCCCGGGGCCCGCCCGCCCGCTCGCCGCCCGGGGGGCCAGCGGGGGCACGCCCGCGCGGGCATACTGCGGCGCCGTGAACCAGACCGAAGCGAAGGCGCCGGACCTCCAGGCGGCCCTGGCCGCGTGGCGGGAGGCCGTGGGCGAAGCGCACGTCATCCTGGACCCCGAAGCGCTGGAGGCCGCCCAGACGGCCACCTTCGCCACCACCCAGCGCATCCCCGCCATCGTGCGGCCGGCGGACACGGCGCAGGTGCAGGCGTGCCTGCGCGTCGCGACCGCGCACCGCGTGCCGGTGTACCCGGTGAGCGCCGGCCGCAACTGGGGCTACGGCTCGCGCGTGCCTCCCGGCGACGGCAGCGTGCTGCTGGACCTGGGGCGCATGAACCGCGTGCTCGCGCACGACGAGCAGCTCGCGTACCTCACCGTGGAGCCCGGCGTGACGTTCCGCCAGGCCTATGCGTACCTGCGCGACAAGGGCTCCTCCACGTTCATCACCACCATCGGCGGTTCGCCGGACGCGAGCATGGTGGGCAACGCGCTGGAGCGCGGCGACGGGGCCGGCCCCAACGCGGACATCTTCCAGCACGTGTGCGCGCTGGAGGCCGTGCTCCCCACGGGCGAGCGCGTGGAGACGGGCCACGCGCGCTTCCCCGGCGCCCGCGCCGCCCCCGTCTTCCGCTGGGGCCTGGGCCCGGTGCTGGACGGCCTCTTCAGCCAGTCGTCGCTGGGCGTGGTGACGCGGATGACGTTCTGGCTGGCGCGCAAGCAGCCCTGGCTGCGCGACTTCTTCTGCGCCGTGAACGACGACGCCCAGCTCTGGGACATGGTGGACCGGCTCCAGGCCCTGGCCCTGGACGGCACGCTCAAGGGCAGCTTCTTCTTCTGGAACGACATCAAGGCCTACAGCATCACCCAGCAGTTCCCCTACCCCTCCGTGGGCCGCGCGCCGCTGCCCGAGTGGGCCCGCGAGAAGCTGCGCGAGGGCTTCGGCCGCTGGGCCATCAGCGGCACCCTCACCGCCCCGGACGCGGAGCTGGGCGCCCTGCTGGAGAAGCGGCTCGCGCGCGCCGTGGAGGGCGCCTTCCGCCCCCTGTCCTTCGGCCCGGTGGCCCCCTTTGGCGAAGGCACGCTCCAGGGCGTCCCCACCGAGACCAACCTCGCCATGGCCTACTGGCGCAAGCGCACGCCCAGGCCGGAGGATCCGAACCCGGACCGCGACCGCTGCGGCTTCATCTGGTGCTCCGTCGCCGTCCCCTTCACCGGCCCGGAGGCGAAGCGCGCCACGGACATCGCCGACCGCGTCCCCCGCCTCTTCGGGTTCGAGCCCAACCTGGCGCTGCTCGCCCACTCCCCGCGCTGCGTCTACCTGGTCACCGCGCTCGCCTATGACCGGGACGTGCGCGGCGAGGACGCCCGCGCCCAGGCCTGCTACCGCGCCCTCACCCGCGAGCTGGCGGACGCCGGCTACCACCTGACCCGAGCCGGACTCCAGGCGCAAGACACCGCACTGCCCGTGCGGGACGACTCCGCGGAGGTGCGAAGGCGGCTCAAGGCGGCGTTCGATCCCGAGGGAATCCTGGCTCCCGGGAGATCCGAGCCCTGAGGGCGCGAGCGGATCAGAAAGAAAAAAGAGGCGCGGAAACTTTATCGGGTGGGGCGCCGATACTCTCTCAAGTCACAAGATTTCCCACCGCGCCTCGCGCCGCCGGAGCCCTCCTCCATGTCCATCGAGACCAACCGCTACCGCCCCGTGTTCCGGAACACCACGACGACGCCTCCGGCCAACGGGACGCAGGTGCGCCGCGAGGTGCAGGCCCAGACGCAGAACCGGGCCCAGGGCGAGGCGACGATCGACCTGAACCGCGGCGTGCAGGGCAACCGCGTCACCACCAGCAACCAGGCCAACCCCAGCACCACCACGGACATCCAGAAGCAGTTGGAGACCAGCCGCTTCGACAAGACGGTGGCCTCCGGTGAGTGGAACAAGAGCTGGACCGCGGCCTCCGGTTCGCACACCTCCGGTGACGTGAACGGCAACTTCCACAACACGGTGGAAGGCCAGGTGCTGACGGCGGACGTGGCTGCGCAGGGCAGCGTCTCCGTGGATCCGCTGCACGGCAAGATTGGCGCGCAGGGCTCCGTGGACGCGCGCGCCGACCTGGTGCGCGGCTCCGTGGAAGGCCACGCGGACAGCGCGCTGGGCCGCTCCGAGTGGGGCGCCGAGGGCAACGTGGGCGCCGAGGCGACCGCCACGGGTCAGGTGGTGCTGGACCCGCTGCACGGCCAGGCCGCCGCCTCCGTGCATGGTGAGGCCTTCGCCGGCGCCCGCGCCAGCGCGGAGGTCACCCAGGAGATTGGCCCCGCGACCGTCACGGCCGGCGCCGAGGCCTTCGCCGGCATCGGCGTGGAGTTCGAGGCCAACGTCGGCCTGAAGGACGGCAAGCTGTCCGCCAACTTCGACGTGGGCGCGGCGCTGGGCATCGGCGCCAGCGTGGAGTTCGGCTTCTCCGTCGACGTGGGCAAGGTGGGCGACGCCGCCAAGGCCGCCGTCGAGGGCGTGGGCAACGCGGTGCAGAACGTCGGCGAGGGCATCAAGAACGTCGGCGAGGGCATCAAGAACGTCGGTGAAGGCATCAAGGACGCGCTGAGCAAGTGGTAGCGGCGGGCCGCGTCCGGCCGCCTTCCACCTGATGCTCTTCCCAGGGCCTCGTCCATCCGGGCGAGGCCCTTCCTTTTTCCCCGTTGCTCGACAGCCCCCGCCCCCTGGGGGACACTTTCCATCATGAACTCTCTGGAAACCCTCCTCGCGCAGGGTCAGGTGGCCCAGGCCAGGGCCGAGGCCGAGAAGCTCCTCGCGAAGAACCCCCACCACCGCGACGCACTGGTGGTGATGGCCAAGCTGGCGCTCGTGGAGAACAAGGTGCCCCAGGCCGAAGCGCTGCTCGCCAAGGCGGAGTCCCAGGGCGCCACGGCGGAGACCGGCCTCGTGCGCGCGAACATCGCCGCCCAGAAGGGTCAGCTCGACGCCGCCCTCAAGGCCTACCAGGGCGTGCTCGCGGTGGAGCCCAACCGCGCCGAGGCGTACTTCGGCAAGGGCATGATGCTGATCAAGCAGGACAAGGCGCCCCAGGCGCTGGAGGCCCTGTCCCAGGCCGCGAAGCTGGCGCCCCAGAACCCGGTGTTCCGCTACCGGCTGGGCCAGGTGCAGTTGGAGGCGGGCCAGGCGGACGCCGGGCTCGCCACGCTGCGCGACGTCCTCACGCTGGCGCCGCGCTTCGTGCCCGCGTACCTGAGCCTGTCGCACGCGCTGTCCGCCCAGGACAAGCTGGTGGAGGCGCGCAAGGTGCTGGAGCAGGGCCTCAAGGCGGTGCCCAACCAGCCGCGCCTGCTCGCGTCCGTGACGGTGCTGTCCATGGCGCTGCGTGATTTGCGCACGTCCTACCAGGCGGCCTCCGCGCTCGCGGCCCAGCGCCCGAAGGACGCGGACGCCCAGGCGAACCTGGCGCAGCTCATGCTGGCGCGCGGTCAAATCGAGCAGGCCCGGCACCTGTGCCAGACCATGGCGTCGCTGGGCGTCGCCAGCGAGTCCCTGAAGATGGCCGAGGCCACCTGCTTCGAGTCGCAGGAGCCGCCCGCGTACGACAAGGCCATCGCCGCGTACGAGCAGGGCATGGGCCTGGCGCCGGACGGCTGGCGCGCGGCGAACAACCTGGGCCAGTTGCTCCTGCGCGTCCCCGCGGAGCCGGCGGACACGCACCTGCCGCGCGCGGTGACGGTGCTGGAGGAGGCCGTGCGCCGCGCCCCGGACCGCCCGGAGCCGCTGCTCAACCTGGCGCTCGCGCAGGCGCGCCTGGGCCAGGAGCAGAAGGCGAAGGAGCTGGTGCAGAAGGTGCTCGCCATGCCGCTGGCGGAGGACACCGACCTGCACGAGGAGGCCGTGCGCCTCTCGAAGACGCTGTCCGGGGCCTGAGGAGGCCCGCGCCCGCGCTACGCGTCGAAGTCGAGCGTGGGCACGTCCTCGTCGCCGGTCGCCGCCTGATACACGTGCCAGGCGGCGGCCAGGTCCTGGAAGGGCAGGCCCACCCCGGCGAACACCGTCACCTGCTCCTGGGACGTGCGCCCGGGCTTGAGGCCCGCGAGGACCTCGCCCAGCTCCGCGTGGATGGCGGCCTCCGTGAGCCCCGCCGCGCCCGCCGCGCCGGTGGAGACGCTCAAGCCGCGGTGGTCGCAGACGAACAGCGACTGCTCCAGCAGGTCCTGGGACAGCTCCGCCTTGCCCGGCTCGTCCGCGCCCAGCGCGGTGATGTGCGTGCCCGGCCGCACCATGCCCGCGTGCAGGAAGGGCTGGTGGCTCCACGTCGCCGTCACCACGATGTCCGCGTCCGCCACGGCCTCCGCCACGGACGTCTCCACGCTCACGGGCAGGTTCAGCTCCTGGTACATGCGCCGCGCGTAGGCGTTCGCGTGCTCGACGTTCGTGTCGTAGACGCGCACCTGGCTGAGCGTGCGCACCAGCCGCAACTGCTTGAGCTGGAGCACGCCCTGGCGGCCGGCGCCAATCACCGCCACGCGCGTGGCGTCCGGCCGGGCCAGCACGTCCGCGGCCAGCGCGCCCACCACGCCGGTGCGCACGGCGGTGAGGTGGCCGGAGTCCATCACCGCGAGCAGCCCCCCCGTCACCAGGTCGTGCAGGTGCACCACGCCCTGGATGGCGGGCTTCTGGCCCGGGAACTTCGCGTGCACCTTCACCGTGTACGCGGGGATGCCGGGCACGCAGCCGGGGAGGAGCACCAGCGCGGTGCCCTCCGAGTGCAGCGGCGCGCGCACCCGCTGCGGGGCCACCGTGCGGGCCAGGACGTCGGTGCGGAAGGCCTCGCGCAGGTCGTCCAGGAGCAGGAGCGCCTGGATGTTGCGGGCCACGGCGGAGCGGTTGAGCAGGAGGGTGCGCATGCTTTGTGATGGCCACCCTACCCGAGCGTGCGCATGTCCTGGGGCGCGAACATCCCCACGGCCGGCCGAGCGCATGAAGGTGAACGGCGCGCCGGGCGGTGCGTCCGGGGCCCGGAGCCGGCGGCCGGGGGCTCGTGGCGCGCCTCCCTCCGACGCGGGGGTGAAGCGCGTTGGGGGCGCCATGCGCAGACTCTTCGCGAGGGGCGGCGCGACCGGGCGAGGGCCCGGGGAGATGGGCGATGCAGGAGCCGGATTCACACTCCGTGGACGAGCATGCGCGTGGCGGTCCCCGCCTGTCCGCGGCGGAGTTCCTGCGCGCGAATCACGACGGGCTGCTGGCGGACTGGCATCAGGCGGTGGCGCAGGTCCTGAGCGGGCAGGACCCCGCCCGCCAGCCCTGGCTCATCGACCACATGCCGGAGCTGCTCGCCGCCCTGGCGGACGCGATGGAGCTGGGGCCGGAGGCGATGGACGAGCGCCTGGAGGCGGCGCACGCGGCGGCCCGGCTGGACGCGGGCTTCAACCTGGGCGAGGTGGCCCGGGAGTACGCGCTCCTGCGCCGCTGCATCCTCCACCGGCTGGAGGCACAGGAGCAGCGGCTGCGGCCCGGGGACCTCACGCGGCTGGAGGAGACGCTCGACCGGGTGGTCACCCGGACGATGACGCTCTTCTGGGACATGAAGCAGCGCATCCTCCAGACGCTGGACCGCATGTCCGAGGCGACGCTGGACGACCCGGACATGGAGACGCTCCTGGAGCGCCTGCTCACCCGGCTGATGGAGTCCGCGCTCACCGTGGACACCGCGGCGGTGATGCTGCTGGAGGGCGACGCGCTGGTGGTGCGCGCCTCGGTGGGCCTGAGCACGGACGAGGTGATGGGCCTGCGCGTGCCGGTGGGCCTGGGCGTGAGCGGGCAGGCGGCGCTGGAGCGGCGGCCCTTCTTCGTCCGCTCGGCCGCCACGGACCCCCGCGTCCTCTTCGGGCCGCTGCGCCGCGCGGGGCTGCGCGCGCTGTACGGCCTGCCGCTGATGGACGGCGAGCGGCTGCTGGGCATGGCGTACATGGGCTCGCGCACGGCCTTCGCCTTCTCCGACTCGGACGTGCTGCTCTTCCACGCCGTCGCGCAGCGGGCCTCCGCGCACATCGCCCAGACGGAGCTGCACGCGCGCGAGCACGAGGCGCGCAAGGAGGCCGAGCGGTCGCTGGCGCTGCTGGACTCGCTCCTGGAGGCGTCGCCCGTGGGCATCGCGTTCCTGGGTCCGGACCTGCGCTACCTGCGCATCAACGGCACGCTCGCGCGGCTCAACGGCAGGCCCGTGGAGGACCACCGGGGCCGCACGCTGCACGACATGGTCCGCACCCGCTCCGTGGGCGCCATCGAGCACTCGCTGCGGCAGGTGCTGGAGACCGGGCAGCCCGTGCAGGACGTGCTGCTCGAAGGGCCGGATCCGGTGCGGGGCCGCGCGGGCATCTGGCGCGCGGACTACTTCCCGGTGCGCACCCCGGACGGGGTGCTGCTCGGCGTGGGCTCCACGGTGGTGGACATCACCGACCACAAGCGCGCGGAGGGAGCGCTCCAGCAGGCCATCGACTTCCGCGAGGAGCTCATCGCCGTCCTGGGCCACGACCTGCGCAACCCCCTGCACGCGGTGAACGCGTCCGCCTTCATGCTGGGGAAGGTCCCCGGGCTGGACGCGACGGCACACCGCTCCGTGGACCGCATCCGCAAGGCCACGGCGCGGATGACGCGGATGATCAACGACATCCTCGACTTCGCGCGCAGCCGCCTGGGCGGAGGCATCCCGGTGACGCGCCAGCACGTGAACATGGAGGAGCTGTGCCAGGGCATGCTGGAGGAGCTCCAGGTCGTCTACCCGGAGCGGCCCCTGGTGCTGGAGGTGCACGGGGACGACCTGTGGGGGGACTGGGACCCGGACCGGGTGACGCAGGTGCTGGGCAACCTGGTGGTGAACGCGCTGCAACACGCGAGGAACGACACGCCCGTCGTCACCACGCTCACGGCGGAAGCCGCGGACGTGGTGATGCGGGTGCGCAACGAGGGCGAGCCCATCCCGCCGGAGCTGCTGCCGCACCTGTTCGACCCGTTCAAGCAGTCGAGCGTGCCCCGGGTGGGCAACAAGCACCGCAGCCTGGGGCTGGGGCTCTACATCGTGAACGAGATCGTCCAGGTGCACCGGGGCAGCGTCCGCGTGGAGACCGCCGCCGGGGGCGGCACCACCTTCACCGTGCGCTGGCCCCGCGTCCCCCCGCCCCGGGGCTACCTGAAGCCGTGAGCCGCCGTCAGGGCGAGGCCTTCACCTCGGACGTGGGCGCGATGGCGAGCGTGTGCACGGCCTCCGCGAGCATGCGCGTGCTCAGGTCCAGCGTCTCCAGCGCGATGGACTCGTCCGGGGCGTGGCCGGTGTAGGGCTCGTTGGGGAACGCGGGCCCGAAGTCCACGGCGCGAGGGAAGAGCCGCGCGTAGGTGCCGCCGCGGATGGAGCCGGGCACCGCGTCCGGCGCCTTGCGCTGCCGCTGGTAGATGTCCATCAGCGTCTTCACCAGCGGGCCGGACGTGTCCGCCACGTGCGGGTCGCCCAGGTAGCGGCCGGCGCCCTCCTTCACCTGGCCGCCGGAGTCCTCGCCCACGCGCTTCGCGGCGGCGTCCAGCGACGCGTTGAAGGCCGCCGCGTCCTGGCCCTGGGGCCGGCGCATGTTGACGCCCAGGGACACGGTGCCGTCCTTCACGCGCAGCACGGTGGGCGCCACGAGCAGCGGCCCCATCAGCGCGTCCTGGTACTTCAGGCCCAGCTTCTCGCCGTGGTGGTCGCCGTCGAAGCGCTTCGCCACCACGCGCAGCAGCGCCGCGACGCCGTTGTCCTCCAATGACAGACGCGAGGCCACGGCGGACATGTCCCAGAGCGCGTTGTGGCCCTCGTCCGCGGTGGACGAGTGCACCGCCACGCCGTGGGTGGTGAGCACCACCGCGCTGCCCTCGCGCTTCGCCTCGGCCTTCAGCTTCTTGCGGGAGGAGGACTCCTGCGCGATGGCGGCCTTCACCGCGGCGAGCACCGTCTCCGGCGTCTGGCCCTTCACGGGTTCGAGCTTCAACGTGGCGGTGCCGGGCACCTGGGTGAGGAACTCGCCCGCGCTCACGTCCACGGCGCGCGCGACGGTGCCCTCCTTCGGCGTGGCGAGCGCGGCGCCCACGGGGGCCTCCAGCGTCCACGCGACGAAGCCGGACTGCGCGGCCATCACGGGGTAGCCGGAGTCCACGGAGATGACATGCGTGGGCTTGGGCTGCGTGTCCGCGTACTGCTTCATCCCGTTCCAGTCGCTCTCCTCGCCGTTGCCGATGATGACCAGCACCTTGCCTTGCGGCTTGAGGCCCAGGTCCTTCGCCATGGCCAGCGCGACGAGCCCGGAGGCGATGGGGCCCTTGTCGTCCTCCACGCCGCGGCCGTACAGGCGGCCCTTCTCCACCACCGGCTTGAAGGGAGCGCGCTTCCACTCATGGGCGGGCGCGGGGACGACGTCGCCGTGGAACACGAGCCCCAGCAGCGGCTCGCCTTCGCCCCAGGACAGCTCGAAGACGTCGTTGGCGCCCACGGTGCGGAAGCCGAAGCCGCGCTGCTTCGCCCACGCCTCCAGGGCGCGGCCCATGGCGGCCACCTCCGGGTTCTTCGCGGCGGGGGCCTCGCTGCTCACCGTCTTGAAGCGGACAAGGGTCTGGGTGAGGGCCACCACGTCATCCAGTGCACAGGCCTGGACATAGGCGGCGTAACGCTCCGCGGCGGAGGTGCCCTTCAGGGCGGTGTCGGAGAAGCGGGCGGCGCGGGCGGCGGGCTTGCCGGCGCAGCGCGGGTCCCTGGCGGCGAGGGCGGCGGAGGGGGCCAGGAGGCAGAGGGCGGCGAGGAGGCGGGTGCGCATGGGAGGCCTGGGAAACCGTCGGGGGGACGGGGCATTCCTGGTGGGAAGGGGGGCGGGTGGGCGGGCGTGCGCCGGGCGTGAAAACGGGGAGGCCCGGGGCTAAAGCTAGAGCATGTTCTTCACGTCCCCGAAGAAGTTGAGGCTCCCCACTCCGCAGGAGGCGCTGCCGGGCCGTCCGCAGGAGATGCCGGTTCCGCAGAAGCACACCGTGCTGGGCACCCCGCTGAAGGGGCCGGTGCCGGAGGGCTTTGAAACAGCCGTCTTCGGCATGGGCTGCTTCTGGGGGGTGGAGCGCAAGTTCTGGCAGGTGCCGGGCGTGTACTCCACGGCGGTGGGCTACGCGGGGGGGCTGACGCCGAACCCCACATACGAAGAGGTCTGCTCGGGGCTCACGGGCCACAATGAGGTCGTGCGCGTGGTGTACGACCCGGCGAAGGTCACGTACGCGCAGTTGCTGAAGGTCTTCTGGGAGAACCACGACCCGACGCAGGGCATGCGCCAGGGCAACGACGCGGGCACCCAGTACCGCTCCGGCATCTACTACGCGAACGACGCGCAGAAGCGCGCCGCGGAGGAGACGCGCCAGACGTACCAGGGCGCGCTCAACGCGAAGGGCCTGGGAGGCATCACCACGGAAATCCTCCCGGCGCCGGCCTTCTATTACGCCGAGGACTACCACCAGCAGTACCTGCAGAAGAACCCGGGCGGCTACTGCGGCGTCGGAGGCACCGGCGTGAGCTGCCCCATCGGCGTGGGCGTCAGCGCCTGACGTCTGCGTCAAGCGGGGCCCGCGCTCTTCCGGACACGGGCCCCGCATGCTTCTCAACGCCCGTCGTCTCCTCGCTGTCCCGCACCACACGCGGGCCATGCTTCCGCTGCCCTGGTGTGCCATCGCGTGCGATGGGCTGACGCCCCCCTCGCGGCATGACGCGAGGCACGGAGGAGGCCCGCGCATGATGGACGACGCACCCCGGCTGTGGACCCGCAGGCGCATGCTGGGAGCCACGGGGGGGACTCCTCACCGCGAGCGCGTGGATGCCTCCGGCGCTCGCCGCCGCGCCGCAGGTGAAGCTGCCGGACACCTTCGCCAAGACCGAGCGCGAGCGTCCCGGCCCGCCCAACCCTCAGCCCGAATCCGAGCGCGTGGTCTGGGCCGTGGTGGGCCTGGGCCACCTGTCGCTCGAGGAGCTCCTCCTCGCATTCGGACAGATGAAGCGCGGCAGGCTGGTAGCGTTGGTGAGCGGAGACCGCGCGAAGGCCTCTACGACTACAAGTCTTTTGATCAAATCAAAGGCACTCCAGAAGTGCAGGCCGTCTACATCGTCCTGCCCAACAGCATGCACGCGGAGTTCACCGTGCGCGCGGCGCAGGCGGGCAAGCACGTTTTCTGCGAGAAGCCCATGGCCAACTCATCTGCGGAGTGCCGGCAGATGATCGACGCCTGCAAGAAGGCGGACCGCAAGCTGGGCATCGCCTACCGCCTCCAGTACGAACCGCACCACCGCGCGGTCATCCAGATGGCGTGCGACAAGGAACTGGGCACGCTCAAGCCCTTCACCGCCAACAACGGCCAGAACCAGGGCGAGCCCAACCAGTGGCGCCACAAGAAGGCACTCGCTGGCGGCGGCGCCCTGGCGGACGTGGGCATCTACTGCCTCTCCGCCGCGCGCTACTTCAGCGGCGAGGAGCCCACGGAGGTGATGGGCTTCAGCCACAGCCCCCCAACGACCCGCGCTTCAAGGAGGTGGAGGAGTCCCTCGCCTTCCACATGCGCTTCCCCTCCGGCTTCCAGGCGCACTGCACCAGCCACTACAGCACGCACGAGACCAAGGATCTGCGGCTGATGGGCACGGACGGCTGGGCGTCCATGGACCCCGGCTTCGCCTACAGCGGGCTGCGCCTGCGCGTGGGCCTGAAGTCCAAGTCCTTCCCCAAGGCGAACGACACGGTGGAGCGCGGCTTCAGCCAGCCCAGCCAGTTCGCCAGAGAGATGGACCACTTCTCGCGCTGCGTGCAGGAGAACGTCATCCCGCACACGCCGGGCGAGGAAGGCCTCGCGGACATGCGCATCATTGAAGCGCTCTACCGCTCCGCTCGAGAGGGCAAGGCCGTGAAGCTGGAGGCCGTGAAGAAGCTGGATGCATTCCGCAGCCCGCCTCCCAAAGAAGAAGGCTGAGCCCCACCAGGCCGCCAGCGGTCCGTGAACAAACCCCGCGACCCGAAGTTCTCCGCGAGGACGCACGCCTCACGGAGCGCGGCGATGGGGTGCGTGCACGGACGGCAGGGCGGAAACCGGGCAGAGGCATCTGCCCGGGCTCGGTTCCCCCGAAACCTGTCCGACTGTCGGCCCCGCTTCCGCCGCATGGGTCGTGACGCCGTGCGTGCGCGACCGCCAAGGTGGGGCACGGACAGAGGCCCCCGCCCGGGACCGGTTGCCTCAAAACCTGTCCGACAGTCGGACAGGTTTTCGCCGCCCGCCGCCCGGGGGCGGGCCCGGCAAGTCCGCGATGCGGAAGGTGGGCCGCACGTCCATGTCAGACCCCTGTGGTGGGATGGCGATGCTGGAACGAGGAGGGGGATGGGGATGGAACGGCGAGGACTCGTGGCGTACGTGGAAGCGCAAATCGAACGCGATATCGCGCTGGGGCGGCTGCACCCGAGCGGGCA
>NZ_JAIQDE010000036.1 GCF_020037015.1 Corallococcus sp. AS-1-6
AGCTCCTGTCCCCCTTGTCGCTTGGCAGCCGGCCAACTGGCCTCGCTATTCCGCGCAGACCTCCAGTCGGACAAGTTTGGAGGACCACGGCCCAGCGGCTCCCTCGCCACCCGGGCGGAGGAAACCAGTCCGACAGTCGGACAGGTTTGAAGGACCACGGCCCAGCGGCTCCCGCGCCACCGGGGCGGAGGGAACCAGTCCGACAGTCGGACACGTTTGGAGAACCACGGCCCCGGCGGCACCTGCCCCATCTGGGCGGAGGAAACCTGTCGGACAGGTTTGGAGGTCCGTGGCATGGGGGCTCCCGTTCCACCCGGGCGCTGGAAACCTGTCCGACAGTCGGACAGGTTTTGCGGTCCCGCCGGGCGGGGGGCAGGCTGGGGGCTTTGCTTCACCTGGCATCGTGACGCCTCGGAGTGGCGCAGGGATTGCTGGAACGTGAGGGCTTGAACCGGATGGATTCACAGGCGCGAGGCGCATTGGGGCAGGCCGCACGCGAGCACGAGCGCTTCCTGTGGGGGCTCTGCTACCGGATGACCGGCGTGGCGGCGGACGCGGATGACCTGGTGCAGGACGTCTATGCTCGCGCGCTCGCGACGCCTCCGGAGCACCTGGACATGCTGCGCCCCTGGTTGACCCGCGTGGCGGTGAACCTGTCCCGAGACCTCCTGCGACGGCGCCGCCGCGAGGGCTATGTCGGCCCCTGGCTGCCTTCACCGGTGGAGACCGGCGACGAGGAGGTCCCCCCCTCGGTGGAGGCGAGGCTCCCGGACGGCGGCTCGACGGAGGAGCGCTATGAATTGCTGGAGAGCGTCTCCTTCGCCTTCCTCCTGGCGCTGGAGGCCCTGTCTCCCAAACAGCGGGCGGTGCTGCTGCTGCGCGATGTCTTCGATTACTCGGTGCTGGAGGTGGCCGAGGCGCTGCGCATGAGCGAGGCGAACGTGAAGGTCGTGCACCACCGCGCTCGGGCGGCCATGGCCGCGTATGACCAGGCACGTTGCGTGCCCACTCGCGACGTGCAGGCTCGCACTCGGGCCGCGCTGGAGGCCTTCCTGGGCGCCCTGGTGGCGGGAGACGTGGCCACCGCGGAGGCGCTGCTGGCCTCGGATGTCCGTGCGCTGACGGACGGAGGCGGCAAGGTGCGCGCGGCCCTGGTGCCCATCGTGGGCCCCCAGCGCGTCGTCCTCTTCATGAGACGGCTGATGGAGATGCGGGGCCCGCCCGTGGCGTGGGAGGCGCGGATGCTCAATGGCCTGCCCGCCGTGGTGGCGGTGTTCCATCCAGGAAGGGATCCGCTCCTGTCCCTGCGCACCGTGCTTCGCGCGGAGGTGGACGCCAGCGGGCGCATCCTTGCGCTGCATTCCGTGGTGGTGGACCGGAAGCTCACGGGCGTGCGCATGCCCGTGCCTGAATGACCCGGAACTCTTGGCGCCGCGCGGGCCCGTACCCGTGTCACCAGCGGGACGGCGAGGTGACCTTCCCGTAGGCCGGTCCACTCCCGGATTGCCCCAGGGGATGAAGCCCCTGCCCAAGCGCTCCCTCCGTCACCAGTTCCCTGGTGACGGGCGGGACGTGCGAACGGGGGCGTGCATGGCGGGGCAGGGGGACGACTCACCGGCGGGGGGCGGGCCGTCCCTGTTCGCCCGGCTGGCGGTGGGCGTGTTCCGGCACCGGGGGCCGGTGCTGGTGGGCGCGCTGCTCCTCCTCGCCGCGGCGGTGTGGGCGCTGCTCCGGGGCGGGAACCTCACCACCGGCACCATCGAGGGCATCGAATCCGCGAGGGCCGAAGCGCTCGCGCGCGGCGCCGCCGCCGGGTCGAACGACCAGACCCTGGCCGTCATCTTCCACCACGACGACTGGCGCACGGACGAGCCGCGCTTCGCCCAGGCCGTGACGTCCGCGCTGGCCCGCGTGGAGCGGCTGCCGGAGGTCGCCTCCGTGGTGTCACCCATCGGTGCGCCCGAGGCCTTCCGGGCCCGCTTCGTGGCACGGACGGGCCACGACCTGCTGGCGCTGGTGCGGCTCAAGGGGGGAGAGAGCGAGGCCACCGCCGCGTTCCCCGCCGTGCGCGCGGCGCTGGAGGACCCGGACCTCCGGACGACGCTCACCGGCAAGGTGGCCTTCCTGGCCGCGCTCAATGAGTTGCTGGCGCACGACCTGCTGCGCGCGGAGCTGCTGTCCTTCCCGCTGGCGCTGGTGGTCCTGCTGTGGGTCTTCCGCACCGTGGTGGCGGCCATGCTGCCCCTGGTGGTGGGCGGGCTGGCGGTGCTCTGCGGCGTGGCGGGCGTGATGCTGCTGTCCCACGTCACGAACATGGCCCAGTACACGCTCAACGTGGTGTCGCTCATCGGGCTGGGCGTGGCCATCGACTACTCGCTCTTCATCGTGAGCCGCTTCCGCTCCGAGCTCGCCCTGGGCCTCTCCACGGAGCACGCGCTGACGCGCACGCTGGACACCGCCGGGCGGGCGGTGGCGTTCTCGGGGCTGGCCGTCACGGTGGGGCTGGGAGGTCTGCTCTTCTTCCGCGGCTCATACCTGAGCGCCATGGGGCTGGGCGGCGCCCTGGTGGTGGCCTTCGCAGTCCTCTTCGCGCTCACCGTGCTGCCCGCGCTGCTCGCGTGGCTGGGGCCGCGCGTGGACCGGGGACGTCTGCCCTTCGCCCGCAAGGAGGGGCGCGGCGGCGCATGGCATGCGCTGGCCACCTGGGTGATGCGGCATCCCTGGTGGGTGCTGCTGCCCACGCTGGCGCTGCTCCTGGCCATGGGCCTGCCGTTCCGGCGGCTGCAACTGGCGGCCACGGACATCACCGCGCTGCCCGAGGGCACCGAGGCGCGCCAGGGCGCGGAGACCCTGGCCCGCCTGTTCCCCCGCGAGGCCGCCACCCGCGTCCTGGTGGCGGTGGAGTTCCCAGGCGGCAGTCCCCTCACCCCGGAGCGCGCGGGCGCCCTCTACGACGCCAGCCGCCGGGTGGCGTCGATGCCCGGCGTGGTCGGCGTGGAGAGCGCGGTGGACCTGGGCCCCGGCATGGACCGGGCGACCGTCCAGCGGATGGCCGCCGCGCCCCCCCAGCTCCTCCCGCCGGAGCTCCAGGCCGCGCGGGCCGCGTACGTCACCGGCAACGTGGCGGTGATGCAGGTGCTGACGTCCTCGGCGCCCAGCAGCGTGGAGGCGCGCGACCTGGTCCGCGCGCTGCGCGAGGACCGCGCGGTGGGCGACGGCCGGTGGTGGGTGGGCGGGCAGACCGCGACGGACGTGGACGCGGCGGCCTTCGTGAAGCACCACACGCCCGCGGCGGTGGGGTTCGTGATGGGGATGACGTGCATCGTCCTCTTCGTGCTCCTGCGCTCCGTGGTGCTGCCCTTGAAGGCGCTCCTGATGAACCTGCTGTCCCTGGCCGGCTCGTTCGGCGCCCTGGTGTGGATCTTCCAGGAGGGGCACCTGCACCGGCTGCTGCGCTTCGAACCCGGGCCCATCGAACCGTCGCTGCCCATCCTGTTGTTCTGCGCGCTGTTCGGCCTGTCCATGGACTACGAGGTGCTGCTGCTCAGCCGCATCCGCGAGGAGTACCTGCGCACGGGCGACAACACCCACGCGGTGGCCGAGGGGCTGGAGCGGACCGGCGGCCTCATCACCAGCGCGGCGGCCATCATGGTGGCCGTGTTCGCGGCCTTCACGCTGGCGTCGGTGGTGGTGGTGAAGGCCATGGGCCTGGGCATGGCCATCGCGGTCGCGCTGGATGCGACGCTCGTCCGGGTGCTCATCGTGCCCGCGATGATGCGCCTGATGGGGGACTTCAACTGGTGGGGCCCCGGCCACTGGAGGCGCTCGCACGCGCGGGCGCAGGGGACGGAGGTGCGGCCATGAACGCGCGGGAGCTCGCCTGGACGGCGGCGGGAGCGGCGGCGCTCGGCGTGCTCGCGCACGGGCACCGCGAGCTGATGTCCGGCCTGCGGCGGCGCGCGGCGCCACCCCCAAGGCGCTTCGAGCCCCCTTCCGTGACGGTCATCCGGCCCATCCGGGGCCTGGACATGGACGCGCGCGAGAACGTGCGCGCGCTGCTGGACCTGGACTATCCCGGCGAGTGGGAGGTGCTCTTCGTCTTCGACAGCGAGGACGACCCGGCGTTCCTCCCCACCCGCGAGGAGGTGGCCGCTCGCCCGACGCGCGCGAAGCGGGTGGAGCTGCTCATCGCGGGCGAGCCCCCGGTGGGGATGACGGGCAAGCTCAACGCGATGCAGGTGGGCGTGGCCCACGCACGGGGAGCGCTGCTGGCCTTCAGTGATTCGGACACGCGGCCCTCGCCCGGAGTGCTCACGGCGCTGGTGGGCGCGCTGCTGGAGGACGGCGCGACAGGCGCCACGTTCGCGCCCATCTACGCGGCGGCGGACGCGCCCCTGGCGGGCGACGTGGCCTACGGGCTGCTGGTGAACGCGTGGTACGGCGCGTCCGTGGCGAGCACCGCGGAGCCGGATGGCGCGCTGCCCTTTATCATGGGGCAGTTGATGGTGTTCCGGCGCCGGGCGCTGGAGGCCATCGGGGGCGTGGGCTGCGCCGCCGGGCAGTTCGTGGATGACATGTACCTGGGGCGCCGCCTGCACCAGGCCGGGTGGAAGAACCGCGTCGTCCACGTGCCCCTGCGCGTCGTCACGGGACACCTGGGGCTGGGCGCCTTCCTGCGCATCTTCCGGCGGTGGATCCTCTTCTCGGAGGCGGGCATCCCCGGGACCTTCGCGCGGCCCCACTGGGTGCGGGGCGCGGTGAGCTGGCTGGCGTGGGGTTCACTGGCGGCGGCGGTGGCGCGAAGGGCCTGGGGCCCGGCGCTCCTGTCGGCCGCGCCCATCGGCTTCTCCGTGTGGAGCCAGTTGCGGCTCCAGCGGGCCGGCCACGGTCCGGGAATCGCGCCCCGGCACTACTGGGTGCCGGCGGTATTGCCGCTCCTGGGTGCCGGCGTGGCGCTGTCCGCGCGGCTGTCTCGCGACGTGGACTGGCGCGGCCGGGGCTACCGCTTGGACGCGAAGGCGCGCCTGGGTGAAGCCCAACCGGCCCGGGCCAGCGTGTAGACGGGACGGCGGACGCGACGATGGAGCCAGCTCCCCACCTGTTCCACCGCGCTCGCCACGGTGCCTCGCAAGGGCGGCCCGGCGGAGCGCAGCAGCGGCGCGGCGGAGCGCAGGCTGCCCCCGGGGCCGTTCGGGGACAGCATCGCGGCGAAGGCATGGACGACGACGCGCAGGTACTCGCGGGCCATCACCCGCATGCGGGGCTCCTCGGAGGACAGCAGGGCCATGGAGGCGCGCGCGCCGCCGGGGCTGTGCTCCCAGTAGTGCAACAGGCCCATGCGCAGCGCGCGCATGCCCTCGTCCTGCCTGGCGAAGGCGCTGTAGAGCGCGGTGGCGAGCGCGACGCGGGTGCGCTGCGCGGGCCTCCGCGCGTGCGCGTACTGCTCCAGCGCGCGGGCGACGTGGCCCGGGTGGCGGTCCAGCGACTCCTGGAGGGCGCGGGCGTCGTGGAAGCACGACGCCATGCCGCTGGCCGTGAGCGGGTGGCAGCACGCGGCGGCGTCGCCCACGAGCACGGCGCTCCCCATCCAGACGGTCTCCGCCAGCCAGTCGTCGTTGGAGGCCATGCGCACCGCGGGCCGCTGCTCCAGCGCCCGCCAGACGGCCTCCCTCAGCCGCGAGGGCAGGGCGAGCAGCAGCTCCGGTTGCTCCTTCAGCGTCTGGGCCGTGCTGCCCAGGGGCAGGTCCACCATCACGCGCGCCACGCCGGGCTGGATGGTGTACGCCAGCGCGTGCACGGCGCCGCCCACGAACTGGTGGCCGTGCTCCGGGTGGGTGAGGCAGTCGCTGTCCACCGTCACGCCCAGCATGGTGGAGAGGCGCTGGTGGTGCTCGGCGATGCCCAGCATCCGCCGCACGGGGGACGCGCGCCCGTCCGCGGCCACCAGCAGCCGGGCGTGCACGGTGTGCTCGGCGCCCGCGTGCGAATAGCGCAGGCGCACGCCGCGCTCGCAGTTGTGCTCCACGGCCGTCACGCGGGCCCGGGTGAGCACGGTGACGCCGCGCCGCCGCGACACCGACTCCTGCAGGGGCACGGTGAGGGCGGCGTGTTCGAGCGACAGCCCCGTGACGCCGCGACCGTAGGGCAGGACGAGCGTGCGGGCGGGGGCATGGAAGCGCACCGCGAAGCCCCTCACGGGATGGGCCGCCCAGCCATCCACGACGTCCCCGAAGCCCAGCGCGCGCAAATCCCTCACCCCGGGCGGGTGGAGCAGCTCGCCCGCGAGCTGCTTGTGCCGGTCCACGCCCGCGTCCAGCAGCAGGACGGACCACCCCAGGTCGGAGAGCGCCGCCGCCACCGCGCAGCCCGCGGGTCCGCCCCCGGCTATCACCACCTCGGTGTCCCCCACGTGGCCCCCGCTCGGTTCGCAGACACCATGTCTGGCATTGACGACTTATCCATTGATGCGCGGCGCCGCACGCGGAGGAGGCAGGCATGAAAGTGCAGGGTGCATCATTCTGTCGCACGCAATTGCCCCGGGTCTCCCGGACCTTCGCGCTCAACATCCCGCTCTTGCCAGAGCCCCTGGACCTGGCGGTGACGGCGGCCTACCTGCTGTGCCGCATCGCGGACACGCTGGAGGACGAGGCCCCCGGGGCGCTCCCCGGTGCGTTGCTCGACGAACTGGGGGAGCTCGTGTCGCTGGAGCCGGGCTGGGAGGCCCGTGCCCGCTCCTTCGCGCGAAGGGCGCGGCTCGCCCTGCGGGACGAGGCGCCCCCCGCGGAGGCCGAGCTGGTTTCCGGGACACCGACCGTGCTCGAGACCCTGGCCTCGCTCCCCTCCTGGGTCCACCCGCCCATCGCGCGCTGCGTACGCACGATGACCGGCGGCATGAAACAGATACAGCGGATGCATGGAGGGAGCGGGCAGGTCATGGGGCTGCCCGACCTCCAGGCGACGTTCATGTATTGCTATTACGTGGCGGGCGTCGTGGGTGAGATGCTGACCGGCCTCTTCGTCGCCAGCTCCCCCCGGGTCTCCTGGCGCGAGCAGCGGCTGATGACGCGGGCGCCTGCCTTTGGCCGGGCCCTGCAGCTCACCAACATCCTCAAGGACGTGCGCGAGGACCTGGACCGGGGAACCTGCTGGCTGCCCAGGGACCGCATGGCCGCGCATGGCCTCACGCCCGCCACGCTGGCCCTGCCTTCGCTCCGCGCGAGCGCCGTGGCGCTGATGGAGGAGCTGGTGGCGGTGGCCCGGCGCGAGCTGGACGTCGCGCTCGAATACTCGCTGGCGCTGCCCGTGGAGGAGCCCGGCCTGCGGCTGTTCTGCCTCTATCCGCTCTTCTTCGCCGCCGCGACGCTCGACGCGGTGGAGGGCAACCCCGCGGTGTTCGAACCCGAGCCGGTGAAGATTCCCCGGGAGACGGTGGCGGCGCTGATGCGGCTGACGCAGGAGCGGGTGGGCTCGGATGAAGCGCTGCGGGAGCTCTACGCCCGTTCCTCGCGGGCGTCCCGGGACGTCGTGGAGGCCTGGAGCTGATGCGGCGGGCCCGAGACCTGCTGGCGGGGACCCAGGCGGCGGATGGCTCCTGGAAGGGGGACTACAGCGGCCCGTTGTTCCTGGGCCCGGTGTACGTGGCCGGGCTGTACGTGATGGGCCGCGCGCCGGAGGCGTCCGCCCGCGAAGGGATGGTCGCCCACATGCGCGCGCACCAGAACCCGGATGGAGGCTGGGGGCTGGACGTGGAGTCGCCCAGCCTCGTCTTCACCTCGGTGCTCAACTACGTCGCGCAGCGGCTGCTGGGCGTTGGCGCGGAGGACCCGGGGCTCGTCCGCGCGAGGGCGTGGTTCCTTCCCCGAGGCGGCCCCCTGGGCAGCGCGTCCTGGGGGAAGTTCGTCCTCGCCCTGCTGGGGCTCTACGAGTACCAGGGCCTGGCGCCCGTGCCTCCCGAGCTCTGGCTTTTGCCGCGAGCCCTGCCGTTCCACCCCTCCCGGCTCTGGTGCCACTGCCGCATGGTGTACCTGCCCATGGGCTGGCTCTACGGCCGCCGGGTCCGCGCCATGGAGTCACCGCTGCTGGCCGAGCTGCGGCGCGAGCTGTACCCCCGACCTTACGCGGACGTGGACTGGGAGGCGGCGCGCGGACGCGTGGCGGGCACGGACGCCTACAGCCCCCACGGCCTGGGACTGCGCGCCGTGCACCGCGCGCTGGGCCTGTACGAGCGGTTTCATTCGAGGCGGCTGCGGGAGCGCGCGCTGGAGGAAGCCCTGGCGTTGATTCGCGGCGAGGACGCGGCGACGCACTTCGTCTGCATCGGGCCCATCAACAAGGTGCTCGACATGGTGGTGTGGCACGTGGCGCGGCCGGACGGCCCGGAGGTGCGGGCCCACCTGGAGCGCCTGCCGGACTACCTCCAGCGGACGCGGCAGGGCGTCACGGTCAACGGCTACAACTCCTCGCAGCTCTGGGACACCGCCTTCGCGGTGCAGGCGCTGGTGGCCTCCGGAGAGTCCGCCTGGGCGCGGGACACGCTGGCGCGCGCGGGCCGCTTCCTGGAGGCGCAGCAGGTGCTGGAGGATTCGCCAGACGCCGCCAGACACCACCGGCATCCCAGCCGGGGAGGGTGGCCCTTCAGCACGCGCGCGCACGGCTGGCCCATCAGCGATTGCACGGCGGAGGCGCTGAAGGCGTGTCTGTTGTTGGAGCCGCTCGGGCTCAACCGCGTGCCGCGCCAGCGCCTGGAGCAGGCCGTGGCGTTCATCCTGTCCCTGCAGAACCGGGACGGCGGCTGGGCCACCTATGAGCGGCAGCGGGGGCCGCGCTGGCTGGAGCGCTTCAATCCCTCGGACGTCTTCGCCGGCATCATGGTGGACCCCAGCTACGTGGAGTGCACGTCGGCCTGCATCCAGGCGCTGGCCGCGTGGCGCGCCGCGTCCCCGGAGGCGCCGGTGGGCCGGGCCATTGCGCGGGGCGCGGACTTCCTGCGCCGCCAGCAGCGCCCGGACGGCGGCTGGGAGGGCTCCTGGGGCGTGTGCTTCAGCTACGGCACGTGGTTCGGCGTCACCGGCCTGGTGGCCTCGGGCGCGGGGCCCGCGGACCCCGCGCTGCGCCGGGCCGTCACTTTCCTGAAGGCCCACCAGCGCGAGGACGGCGCCTGGAGCGAGACCCTCCAGTCCTGCCGCGAGCGCCGATGGGTGGAGGGGCGCACGGGCCACGCGGTGACGACGTCCTGGGCCGTGATGGCATTGGTCGCGGCGGGAGAGGCGCACGCCGAGGCCACGCGACGGGGCGTGGCGTGGCTCCGCGAGAGGCAGGAGGCGCGGGGCCAGTGGCCACCCGAGCCCCTGGCCGGCGTGTTCAGCCGCACCTGCGGCATCCACTACGACGCGTACCTGCGCATCTTCCCGCTGTGGGCGCTGGCGCTCGCGGAGCGGCAGGCCCTGGACTTCAAGGCGCGCGAAGGCTCTGCGACCCCAGGTAGTCCGCCTTGCCCAGGTTGACGCCGTTGTGACGCAGCAGCGCGTACGCGTGGGTGACGTGGAAGTAGAAGTTGGGGAGCGCGTTCTCCTGGAAGTAGTCCGCGCCGTTCATCACCTTGCCCTCCCACCGGGGGTGGGTGACGACGCGTGCGGCGGCGCCCTCGAAGTCCTTCGCGGTGAACGTGTCCAGGTACGCGATGGTGGACTGGACGCGGGCGCTGAGCTCCTCCAGCGTCTGCTCCGTGTCCGGGTGCGACGGCGCGGCCTTGCCCGACAAGCGCGAGGCCGCCAGCTTCGCGGCGTCACAGGCAATCTGCACCTGCCGTACGAACGGGAGCTGGTCCGGCGCCAGCCGGAAGTTCAGGTAGAGGTTCGGGTCGAAGGGCTTCGCCTTGGCGTGGGCCGCGGCCGTGTCCAACCACTTGCCCAACTGCCCCAACTGCTTCTTCATCTGCGAAAAGGTCTCGAAGTACATGGGCGCGCAAGCTAACGGGCTGGCCATGGGCGCGCGAGCCAATCGCAAAGGGCGTCTGGACTCGCGAAAAGGCCCGCGCCGTTCGAGGATGGGCCCATGGACGTGTCGATGCAGGGGATTGGAGCGGTGTCATGACGGTGGCGGTCCTACGGGCCCAGGCCCCGGAGTTCGATGTGGCGTCCGTCCTGGATCGCTTCCCGGACTGCCACCCGGACGCCGTCTGGCTCCAGGGCGAGCCGCACCAGCGCCAGGGGCGGCACTCGACCTCTGGCTTCAACCTCACCCTGGTGGAGGACGGCGAGGGCACGCTGCACGGCCCCGTCGCCGCCGCCCGCAGGCAACTGGAGGTGCTGGCCCCGCTGCTCCTGGAGCTGCGCCAGCAGGCCGTCCCCTGCGTCGTGGACTTCGGCCTGTTCGTCGGCTCCTCGCGGCACTTCACCAGCTCCATCCACTTCCCACCGGAGGACGTCCGGTGGTTCGCGGACCAGGGCATCGCCCTGGCCGTCTCCGCCTACCCGACCGCCGAGGAGGAGTCGGAGGACTCCTCGGGCAACCTCCAATGAGCGCGAAGACGCCTCCCCGCTGGGACCCCGAGACCGTCCCGACCTTCTGGATCAACCACGCGTCCCGCTTGCTGATGCGCCACTTCGAGCAGCGGCTGCGGCCGCTCGAGTTCGGGATGGCCTACCTGCCGGTGGTCCTCGCGCTGGAGGAGCACGGGCCGCTCCTCCAGAAGCAGCTCGCGGAGTACGCCCACGTCGAACAGCCCACCATGGCCGCGCTCCTCACGCGCATGGAGCGCGACGGCCTCATCCAGCGTCACCCGCACCCGGACGACAGGCGCGCGAGCCGGATTTCCCTCTCGCCCAAGGCCCGGGAGCGCCTGCCGGAAGCGAAGGCGCGGTTGGAGGAGGTCGCGGAGCAGGCGACCTCCGGCTTCAGCGAGAAGGAGCGCGCCGCGTTCATGGCGCTCCTGCGCCGCGTGGTGGCCAACCTGGAGCCGGCGTCCGGGGAGTGAGGGGGAATCCAGACAGGACGTCAGAGCGTTCCTGTAGGGTGCGCGCCCCTCCGGAAGATTGCCTTCCGGCATGGCACAAGGTCGAGGCCTCTTGAACCGCTCCTCCTTCCTGATGCGCGCGCTGCGCACCGGCACGTTCTGTCTCGTGGGCGCCAGCTCGCTGATGACCGCCTGTGATTCCAATGACGATCCCCCCGTTGACCCGGCACCGGTGGACCGGTCTCCGCGCACGCTGACGGTGCTGCAGACCAGCGACCTGCACACCAACATCTTCCCGTGGGACTACTTCTCCGGGAAGCCGGACGCGAAGCGCGGCCTGGCCAAGGTGGCCACGCTCATCAAGCAGGAGCGCGCGAAGAACCCGGACTGCACGCTGCTCGTCGACACGGGGGACACCATCCAGGGCTCGCCGCTCGGCACCTACTACGCCCAGGTGGACAACGCGTCCAAGCACCCCATGGCCACCGCCATGAACGAGCTGGGCTACGCCGCCATGGCCATGGGCAACCACGAGTTCAACTACGGCCAGGACGTCCTCAACAAGTTCAAGGGCGAGGCGAACTTCCCCCTCCTGGGCGCCAACGTGCGCAAGGCGTCGGACGGCTCCGAGGCCTTCACCCCGTACGTGATGGTGACGGTGTGCGACGTGAAGGTCGGCATCCTCGGCCTGGTGACGCCGGGCGTGGCGACTTGGGAGCGCAAGGACAACATCACCGGCCTGCGCTTCGACGAGCCGCTGGAGACCGCGAAGACGTACGTGCCGCTGATGAAGCAGGCCGGCGCGGACGTGGTGCTGGTGGCCATCCACGGGGGCCCGGACAAGCAGCCGACGGGCAGCGCGAGCAGCCCCGAGTCGTGGCTCGCGGACTACGCGGACGCCACCAAGTGGACCGACCGCGGCAACCTCACCGCTGAGAACCAGGCCGTGCAGATCGCCCAGCAGGTGCCGGACGTGGACGTGCTGCTCACCGGCCACACCCACCAGCCCATCCCGAAGATGCTGCTGAAGCAGCAGGATGGCCGTGAGGTCCTCCTCACGCAGCCCAACCGCTGGGGCAGCCACCTGGCCGACGTGCAGCTCAACGTCACCTGGAACGGCGAGCGCTGGGGCGTGGACGCGCACGACTCGCGGCTCCTCGCGGTGGACGACACGGTGGCGGTGGACGCCACCGTCACCCAGCTCACCCAGGCCGCCCACGACACCACGGTGGCCTACGTGAACCAGAAGATTGGCAGCACCACGGCGGCCTTCGTGGGCGGCTTCCCCGGCCGCTACGTGGACAGCGCCCTGGCGGACCTGCTCAACATCGTGCAGGAGGAGGCCGCGGCGGAGGCCGGCTTCCCCGTGGACCTGTCCGCGACGGCCCTGTTCTCCAACGACGTCGCGCTGCCCTCGGGGGACGTCACCCTGCGGGACGCCTACAGCGTCTACATCTACGACAACACGCTGTACGTGATGGAGATCAACGGCTCCATCCTCCGGCGCGCGCTGGAGATGAACACGCTGTACTTCAAGCAGTTGGACGCGGCGAACCTGCCCGCGAAGCCCGAGGACGCGAAGGCCACCACGCCCGTCGTCGCGGACTACAACTGGGACCTCTACTCGCGCATCGAGTACGGCTACGACCTGACGAAGCCCGCGGGCTCGCGGCTCACGCACCTGCGCTTCCAGGGCCAGGACGTGAAGGACGACCAGGTCTTCCGCATCGCCGTCAACAACTACCGCGGCGGTGGCGGCGGCGGGTACAGCATGTTCAAGGAAGGCCGCCTGCTGTGGTCCTCCGCGGACGGGGTGCGGGACTACGTCGCGCGCTACATGCAGGAGCACCAGGACCTGTCCCCGGACGCGGTGAACACCTGCAACTTCACGCTCGCGCCGGACCTCTACACGCCTTACTTCCAGGCCAAATTCGGCCCGGCGAAGTGCGCGCCGGTGCGGTGACGCAGGGCCCCCAGGGACGCCCGGTGGACAGCCCCCTCTTCCTTGGGGGGCAGGTCCCACCGGGCCTCCTTCCGGGGCGAGCGCCGGCTTTCAGTGGCGGGTTTCGCGGGGGGGCTTGAAGCCCATGAGGAAGTCGATGAGCAGGCGCGTGCCGTAGCCCGTCGCGCCCTTGCTGCGCCACGCGTTGTCGCGCTCGGCCCTCGCGGTCCCCGCCATGTCGATGTGCGCCCAGGGGAGCCCGTCCACGAACTCCTCCAGGAAGAGGCCCGCGGTGATGGCCCCGGCGTTGTCGCCGCCGACGTTCTTCAGGTCCGCCACCTCCGACTCCAGCTCCTGCCGCAGGCGCCGGTCCAGCGGGAGCTGCCACACGGTGTCGCCGGTGCGCTCCCCCGAGTCCCTCACCTGGTCCACCAGCGACTGCTCATTGCCCAGGACCCCCGCGCTCAGCACGCCCAGCGCGCGCTGACACGCCCCGGTGAGCGTGGCGATGTCCACGATGGCGTCGGGGCGGGGCGACTGCTCGGTGGCCAGGACGAGCGCGTCCGACATCACCAGGCGGCCCTCCGCGTCGGTGTTGATGACCTCCACCGTCTTGCCGCCGCGCACCGTCAGCACGTCTCCCAGCTTCATGGCGGTGCCAGAGGGCATGTTGTCCGTGCACATCAGGTACGCTGTCACCGCCGTCCTGCAGCCCAGCGGCTTCAGCGCCGTCATCGCCGCGAGGATGGCGCCCGCGCCGGCCATGTCCCCCTTCATGGTGGCGTGGACCAGGTCGTTCGGCTTCAGGCCCAGGCCGCCCGAGTCGAACATGATGCCCTTGCCGACCAGCGAGACGCGGCCCAGGGGCTGGACGGGCTCTCCGCGGCTGCCCCGGGGCGTGTACGTCAGCTTGATCATCCGCGGCGGCTCCGCGCTGCCGGCGTTGACGCCCAGCAGGCCGCCGCAGCCGAGCCCGGCCAGGGCCTCGCCGTCGAAGACCTCGACCTCCAGGCCGCAGCGCTCGGCCAGGGACTCGGCCACCTCCGCCATGCGGGCGGCGGTCAGCAGGGTGGCGGGGGCGTTGGCCAGGTCTCGCGCGAACGCCGTGGCGCGGGAGTGGATGCCTCCACGCATCATCCCCTGCTCCACCTCCCCGGTGTTGCCCGGGCCCGAGACGAGCGTCAGGGCTTCGAGCGGCGGCTCCTGTTCGGACCGCCGCTTGTAGGGCCGGTAGCGGTAGCGGGCGAGCAGGACGCCCTCGGTCAGGGCCTGCGCGGCGAGGTCCGCCGGGATGCTGCCCGTGTCCGGGACCTGGAGCGCGACGCGCTTCTGCTGGCCCGCGGTCCGCGCGAACGCGGCGGCGGCGTCCCGGAGCCTGCCCGCGTCCAGCCGTGCCCGCTCACCCACGCCCACGGCGACCAGGGGCGGGCCGTCCGTGCGGGGAATGAGCAGCGTCTGCCCGGCCTTGCCCTCGAAGCCCGCCGCCTTCAGGAACGCGCGGTCGATGCCAGGGGCCTTCACCGCTTCGTCCACTCCCACGAACGTGCCGACGCAGCCGGCATCGGCGGGGACGGTGGCCGCCACGGCGAGCTTCGTCTCCTCCGGGGGTTCAATGGAAGGAGCGGGGTGGAACTCGGCCTGCGCGCGCGAATGGAACGAAGTCAACATGGAAGCCTCCTGATGGAGGAACTGGGCACGGCGCCGGGACGGTGCAACGTCCAGAAGGTCACCTGCCCCTGCCTCCGGGAGCGGTTTGCCGGCGGATGCGAGGTGTGGATGTTCCGCGACGCAATCCCATGAGGGGGAAGCCCATGCGCACACTGCCGTCGAAGCGGATGTCCTTGCTCACCGAGCGCGAAGCCCAGCTCGTCCTGTCCAGCGCCCCACGCAACCTGGCCGGGCTCACGCCACGCGAGCTGCGCGGACGCATCCTGCGAGCGCGCCGCCTGATGGAGAAGTACCAGGACGAGGCGCAGCGGCAGCGCAGGGAGGCGCTCCGCAAGGAGGTGCCCTCCCGCTCCCGCCGCGCCGAGGGCAACCGCAACACCCTCCGCAAGGCCGAGTACTTCGCCCTCACCTTGGAGCGCTTCGAGAAGCGGCTCGCCCTGCTCGAGCGCAAGGCGCGGACCCCGGCCCGCGCCGCGAGCCGTCCCTCCACCCGGCGGGCGACGCGCACGGCCACGGGTGGACGCAAGCCCGCGCGCCGGACACGCGCCGCCGGCCGCACCGCGAA
The DNA here is from genome assembly GCF_020037015.1 of Corallococcus sp. AS-1-6. Lineage (GTDB taxonomy): Bacteria > Myxococcota > Myxococcia > Myxococcales > Myxococcaceae > Corallococcus. The sequence continues at coordinate 15,130 of NZ_JAIQDE010000036.1, forward strand.
GGCCCCCGCCTCCGGGAAGCGGGCGACCCGCCAGAAGCGGGGCGGGGCCCTGAAGCAGGAGCGCTTCGCCTCCCTCAAGCGGTAGGCCCACGCCTCCGCCCGGGGCCGCCGGACCCAGGGCCGGCGCGACTCGCGGCGCTGAGGGAAGCGCCCGGGTGGGGGGCCTACCCGAGCCCCCAGGGCAGCCCCAGCACCTGCCACGCGACCAGGAGGGCAATCCACACGGCGAAGACCACGATGACGTACGGCAGCATCAAGGCCACCACCGTGCCCACGCCCGCGTCCTTCTGGTACTTCTGGGCGAAGGTGACGATGAGCGCGAAGTAGGCGTTCAGCGGGGAGATGGCGTTGAACGGACCGTCGCCCACGCGGTACGCGGCGAGCACGGCCTCCGGGTCCACGTTCAGCCGCATCAGCAGCGGCACGAACACCGGCGCGAAGATGGCCCACTTCGGAATGGCCCCCGTCATGATGAGGTCCAGGACGGCCACCACCAGCACGAACCCCACGAGCAGCGGGAGCGCGCCCAGGCCCGCGTGCTCCAGGGCATCCCCCACCTTCACGGCCGCGATCGTCGCCATGTTCGTGTAGGTGAAGAGGGCGATGAACTGGCTGATGATGAACAGCAGGAAGATGAGGCCGCCCAGCCCGGCGACCGCCTTCTCCATGGCCTTGATGACGTCCACGCTGTTCTTGAGCGTCCCGGCGCCGACGCCGTAGGCGGCCCCCGTCACCAGGAACAGCACGGTGATGGCGACGATGAGGCCGTTCATGAACGGCGAGTCCCCGACGAGCGCGCCCGTCTCCGGATTGCGCAGCGGCGCCCCCGGGGGCAGCGCCAGCAGGCCGAAGAACACCAGCACGCCCACGAGCCCCCAGAACGCGAACTTCAGCCCCCGCGACTCCTCCGGGGACAGCTTCGCGCCCACCGTGGCCGGCTTCTCTCCCTTGTATTCACCCAGCCGGGGTTCGATGAGCCGGTCGCTGATGAGCGACACCACGATGGTCAGCATCAACACCGACGCGGCGGAGAACCAGAAGTTCGCCGTCAGGTCGATGGAGCGGTCCGGCGCCAGGATGTGGATGGCGTCGTTGGTGATCTCCGTCAGGATGCCGTCCAGCGGTTTGATCAGGATGTTGACGGTGAAGACCGCGGCGACACCGGCGAACGAGGCCGCCAGGCCCGCGAGGGGATGCCTGCCCACGGTGAGGTACGCGGCCGCCGCCAGGGGAATCAGCACCAGGTAGCCGGCATCCGCCGCGATGCTGGACAGGATGCCCACGAACACCAGGATGTACGTGAGGAGCCGGGCCGGAGCGACCGCCACCAGCTTGCGGATGAGCGCGCCCACCAGGCCCGCCGCGTCCGCGACGCCCACGCCCAGCATGGCGACGATGATGACGCCCACCGCGTTGAAGTCCATGAAGTGCTGGACGACGCCCGCGAACATGAAGCGCAGGCCCTCGCCCGTCAGCAGGCTCTTCGCGGCGGTGGTCGTCTGCTCCAGTTGGTGGGTGTCCGGGTTGATGGTCTCGTAGGTGACGCTGGCTCCCAGCCAGTAGAAGAGGTGGGAGAGCACCATCACGAGCGCGATGAGGGCGACGAAGATGATGGCGGGATGGGGGACCTTGTTGCCCACCCGCTCGATGGCGTCGAGCACCCGCTCCATGCCCTTCTTCTTCGGCGGCGTGCGCTGCTTCTTCTTCGTCTCGCCTGGGACCTGGATGTCGTCGAAATGAGCCGCTTTGGCCATGGGAGTGCTGCTCCTTTCCAATCCCTCAGAGCTCCAGCTCGGCCCCCACCGAAAGCGAGGTATCCGTCCGGACCTTGCCCGCCGCGGGTGCGCTGTCGTGTTGCAGTTCGAAGTACGTGGTGAGCGCGAAGCGGTCCGTCATGTCCACGGACAGCTTCGTGGTGGAGTCCAGCAGGACGCGGGGGTCGCCGAAGATGTCCGGCAGCAGCACGGCGTCCTCGCGCACGTACACGTGCTCGTTGATGTCATAGCGGAACGCCAGGCCCACCGCGGGCGACCACTGCGTCACGTCCGGCAGGTTCTCGCGCGTGGGGGTGTACTGGAACCGGCGGTCCTTCGCGTAGCCCGCGCCCAGGTACGTGCGCAGCAGGAGCTCCTTCGACTTCTTCGTCCGCTCCAGGAGCGTGAAGCCGGCGCCCAGCTCCACCTCGGTGCGCAGCTCCAGGCTGGCGGGGTGGTCCGTCTGCACGCCCAGGAAGGTGTAGGCGCTCAGCAGGCGCGTGAAGCGGTAGTCGCCGCGCGCCCAGCCGCCGAGCGTCAGGGCCGTGACCTCCCGCTCCTCCTCGTCCTCGGTGGCCGCGTTGCCGTAGGCGCCATCCGCCTCCAGGGTGAGCGCCCACACCGGGGACTCGTACTCCGCCAGGGCATCGCCGGTGATGGTGAAGGTGCGGGCGTTGCCGGTGAAGAAGGAGGCGCCGAGCCCCGCCGACCCCGTCCAGGGCCCTTCCTCCTCGTCCTCGTCGGCTGCCGCCGCGACGGAAGCCGGTGAGGAGTCCTCCGCCGCGTCGGGAGGCGGCGTGGGTGTCTGGGCCATGGCCGCGAAGAGGAGGAAGAGTGGACTCATACGTGCCCTGGGGAAGGAGGAGCCTGCCTGTCCCGGTGAAGGGGGAGGGGCGGCCCCGGTGGTGCTCGAAGGCCCTCTCGCGCTCCACGCAACCTTTGACACGCACCGCGCGTACGGCAATCACAGGCGGGCATGCCAGGGAGTGGCCCCTTCGTGTCCTTGCCCGTCAGAACGTGACGCGGGATTTGTTTCGCGCGCCCTGGCTCAGGGGCGCACGACGTCCTGGATGAACCGGCTCAGCGACTCCGCCATCTTCTGGTGCGTGGCGGCGGAGGGGTGCCAGTCCTCGCCGACGCCGTCAGCGAACGGGTTCTGCACGGCCATCACGTGGCGGTGGATCCGGGCGTCGCCCAGCCGCTGGCGCTCCGCCACGAGCTGGGAAATCCAATCGCCGACGTGCACGGACGTCACCACGCCCTGCTGCTCCTTGCGCTTGAAGCCGTCCGTCATGCTGCCCAGCGTGCAGACGAGGTGCGCGCGGGGATGCAGCGCGCGGAGCCGCTCGAGGAAGGTCCCGTAGGCGGCCTTGAAGGCCGCTTCGTCCGGGAGGAACGCGGCGGTGCCCGCGCCCGCGAACGCGTCGTTGGTGCCGGCGTTGATGACAATCACGTCCGGTGAGCCCTGGGAGAAGTCCCAGGCGGCGGGGTGGTCCGGGACGGCGCGCTCGTAGACGGCGGGCAGCAACCCGGACGTGGACAGGTCCAGGTTGCGGTACACGCCGTGGCCCGAATAGCAGACGAACACGGCCTCCGCGCCCAGGCGCTGGGCCGTGAGCCAGCCATGGCCGCGTCTGGGATTCTGGTGCTTCGACGTGAAGGTGGGCACCCGGGAGGAGGCTGTCTCGGGATGGAAGGTGACGTCGGTGCCGTAGGCGCAGGTGATGGAGTCCCCGACGAACTCCAGCTTGAGCCCCGTGTGCGGCGGGGGCGGCTCGCGGAGCTCGCCATGGACCTCCAGCGCCAGGAGCGTGCTGGCGCCCACCAGGGACTCGGTGCGCTTGAGGAGCTCCACCGTGTGCAACCCCACGGGGAGGCCGCTGGCGAGCAGGTAGCTGCCCTGGCCGGGCTCCACCGCGAGCAGCCGGGGAGGGGCCCCGTCCACCACGACGTCGAAGTGGTTGGTCCCCATGTCGCCGCCCGCGCCCGCGTCATCCAGCCGCATCCGTACGGCGTCCCCCCAGAAGCTCGCGCGCACCGTCACGCCCGGATGGGAGAAGACGACGCCTGCATCGGAGCGGTACGTGCGGCCCACGTACCGCACGCGCGCGTCAGCGGCGGGAATGCTCACCCAGGCCATGGAGGGGTTTTCCGGTGGAGGGGAGGGGCTCCTGCACGCGGCCAGTGACAGGCCCACGCCAAGGCAGACGCCTTGGAGGCCCCGGGCGAACCTGGCGATGCGAGAGCGGTCGGGCACGAAGCTCCCAGCGTACACGGGAAGGCGCCGCTCGCGATGCGCGGGGCCGACCGTGCGGTATCGTCGTGAGCAGGAGAGACTCCAGCCAGATGCCAGGACCCTTCGCGAACCCCTCCCTGCTGATGGACTGCTCCGACGCGGAGCTCGAAGCGCTGCTGGAACAGGCCGACTTCGGCAACTTCGAGCCCGGCCGGGACCTCCCGCCGCTGCGCGAGCGGCTGCTCCGGCTGGAACGGGAGCGCGGCCTCACGGAGCTCCACCGGCGCGTCTCCGACAAGGTCCTGGCCGCGGGGGCACGGCTCGTGGAGACCCCGCGCTACATCGGCATGCAGCGCTGCTTCGCGCTCAGCCCGGATGGACGCCATCTCGCCATCGCGAGCAACCGCCTGGACGAGTCGCACGGGGGCGACGTGCGCATCTGGGAGCTGGCCACGGGGCGCGTGGTCGACGCCGTCGGGTTCGAGACGGCGCTGGTCGGCTCGACGCGGGAGCCCTCCTGCCTCCAGTGGTCTCCGTCGGGGCAGTGGCTCGGCGTCATCCTGGGCCAGGTCGTCATCGGCGTGATGCGGGCCTTCTCCGGAGCGCTGCCCTGCTTCACCGCCGACGTCACCCGTCGCTGGGGCTCGCCGCCGGGGGGGACCGTCATCAATCCCAAGCACATGGAGAACTCGGGACACCTGCCCGCGTGGTGCTGGTCTCCGGATGAGACCCACCTGTTCGTCTCCACGCCCGGGCCGGACGGCGCGCTGGGCTGCATCGTCCCGTTCCGGGAGGGCACCCGGATCCATGAGGACAGCGAAGGCCTTCGCTGGTGCCCGGCCCGGTTGAACGGACAGCCTTCGAAGTCGCGCCCGCACACCTGGGTGCGGTGGAGTCCGGATGGCTCACGCATCCATGGCTACTGCAAGGACGAGTTCGTGCTCGAACCGAACACCAGCCCGGAGCAGGAGCCCCATCCGTCCGCCTCCGCCATCGACGTGCGGAGCGGCGACCTGGGGTACCGCTTCGATGAGCTGACGCTGCCGGTGGCGTTCTCCCCGGATGGCACCCGCCTGGCCTACGGGGAGGACTCGCCCCGGCTCGCCCATGGACACACCGGCCAGACAGTGTCCGTCCTGAACAGGGACGCCGAGCTGCGCGTTCACGCGGTCGAGGAATACGTCTGGTCCCGCGACGGCCGGCGTCTGGCCGTGCTCATCAACAACTACGAGTTCCCCCAGGTCCTCATCTTCGAGGGGGGCAAGCGCCTGTGTCAGGTGGACCTGAAGCGCCGTTCGTTCGGGCCGGCGTCCAGGAGCGGCGACCTGGGCCGCTGGGCCTGGTCCCCGGATGGCACCATGGGCGCCTGCCTGCTGGGGGAGGGAGGCAAGGTCGAGCTGTGGAAGGTGGGGTCCTCGGCCCGGATGCTCCGGCGGCTCGAGGGCGCCAGCGGCATCGACGGACTGGCCTGGGGCGCGGACGACACGCTCGTGGGGACAGGGCCCCACGACATCGCCTTCTGGGACGTGAACACCGGCGCGCTGCGCTTCCGCACCTCGTTGGAGCTGGAGCCGGGCCGCGTGCCACCTCCGAGCGACTGGAACCCCTGGCCGGACGAGGTCGCGCGGTTCATCCCGTCCGAGCGTGGCTGGGACTTCACGCGCGCGCAGCCGGACGGCGCCGTGGTGTGTCCCCCGGGCTCGCGGGAGAGGCTCGAGCCCCGGCTGATGTTCTCGGTGGGGGGACGCCATGCCTGGCCCTGGCGCTGGGCCGAGGGGACCCGGAATGCGCGCTGGGAGGACACAGCCTCCGCGCCCGTCGCGCCCCCCGAGGAGGACGCGTTCGAGGAGCGGCACGTCCCGGTGCCCGAAGGCGAGACGCTGGAGGCAAGAGACGCCCGGCACGCGAAGTGGGGGTTCCTGAAGCAATACCAGGCCCCCACGCGGCCCCTGGATCATTACAGGGCCGAACCCGTGTTCACGCACGGCCCCGCCATCAGCCGCGCCAACCTGGCGCCGTATCTCGGCAAGGGGGTGCTGCTGCGCCAGACGCACTCCGGGACGTGGTACGCGCTCGGGGCCCTGCTCGAGGTCTCCGACGAGGGAATCCTCCTCCACCCGCGCGCTCCCATCGGCTCGTACCGCGAGCGGCTCCTGTCCTTCCGGGACATCCTCTGGATTGGACCGGCGGTGCCGCTCGAAACGCCGGAGGGCTAGTCATTGGCGCCAGGGCGGTGCGAGGCCGGGAGGTGCGCCCGGCCGCCGTCAGCCCGGACGGAGCCTCCGGGCGAAGAACGTCACAATCTCATCGCGCGCCGCGAGCGTCGGCTCTCCCGCCGCGTCGATGAGGTGCGCCGTCACGACGCTGTGGGCCCCGCCGACCACCCGCTCGAAGAAGGACGGAGGCCTGGGGTTCGCGGCTGAATCGGGCAGCACCTTGGGGACGAAGCGCGGTCCCAGCGTGGCGGCGTAGGCCGCGAAGCGCTGCGCCGTGCAGTAGCGGTCCCCTTCGAAGCGGTAGGCGAGCACCGTCAGGTCTTCACGCTCGAGCCGCTCCTTGACGGCCGCGGCCTCCTCCGGGGCGATCTGGATCGCGCCTGGGGCATCGAGTGGCAGCGAGGGCTGGCACAGGACCGGCGCCAGCACCGCGGGCTCGAGCATCATGCTGAGCGCGAAGTTGCCGGTGAAGCACATGCCGATGGCGCCGACGCCAGGGCCTCCGCACTCCTGGTGGGCCAGACGCGCGAGCGCACGCAGCCACTGCGTCACGGGGCTGGACTCGTTCGCCGCGAACGCGCGGAACTCGGCGCTCACGCAGGCGCGCTTCATCACGGCGAGCCCCGCCTCCGCGTGCGGGTACGCCCCGTCCCTGCCGAACAACGACGGCAGGTACACCGTGAAGCCGGCGTCCCGGACCCAGCGCGCGAAGCGCGCGACGTGAGGGCTGATGCCCGGCATCTCGGCCATGACGATGACCGCGGGGCCGCGGCCGGCGACGTAGACCGTCCGCGTGGCGGAATCGAGGGTGATGGACCGCCGCTCGAAGTCGTCGAGCGGATCATCGGCGGTGGAGTCAGGCTCGGAGGTTCGCATGCCCGGACGATGCGGAAGAACCGCCGTCCCGGCCAGTGGCGGAATCGACAAGCTTCGGTCTACTCTTGCCAATGTGATTTCCCATGTCGTCCTGGATGGCGTGGCCGAAGGCCCGCTGGGCGTCGGCCTCGACGGGTTCGCCGCGGCGGCGCGGCTGGTGGAGGCGGGCCTTGCCCCGGTCCCCCGGCGAGCGGATTCGCTGCGCCAGCGCGTGGTGTCGCTCGACGGAAATCCCGTGCGCTCGGGGACGGGGCGCCCGGTCTCCGTGGACGGCGCGCTCAGCCTTCGCGGCGTGAAGGCGGGAGACGTGCTGCTGGTGCCCGGGCTCTCCGCGGTCAGCGAGCGCGCCATCGAACGCCTGCTGTCCCGCGCCGACACCGCGCGCGTCCTCGACCTCCTTGTCCGAGCGGCGGCGAAGGGGGCGGTGGTCGCGGCCTCGTGTTCAGCGACCTTCGTCCTCGCCGCGTCGGGGCTCCTGACGGGGCGGAGCGCGACGACGACCTGGTGGCTCGTGCCCGCGTTCGCGCGCCGGTTCCCCCAGGTCACCGTCCGCTCGGACCGGATGGTCGTCGAAAGCGGAGGTGTCCTCACCGCGGGCTCCGCCTTCGCGCATGCGGACCTGATGCTGGCGCTCGTGGCGCGCGTCGCGAGCCCGTCGCTCGCGCACCTGGTGGCCCGCTACCTCGTGCTCGACGAGCGCGTCTCGCAGTCGCGGTACATGGTGATGGAGCACCTGCGCGTCTCGGACCCGGCGCTGGGCGCGGTCGAGCGCTTCGTGGCCGCGAACCTCGGCCGGCAGTTGACGCTGGACGAACTCGCCCGGGCCGCCGCCACCTCCACGCGGACGCTCGCGAGGCGCGTCCAGGCCGGCCTGGGGATGACGCCGCTCGAGTTCGTGCAGCGCGTCCGCGTGGCGCACGCCTCCCACCTCCTGGAGACGACGCACGAGTCGGTCGAGGCGATCTCCGCCCGGGTGGGCTACGCCGACGCGGCCGCGTTCCGCCGCGTATACCGGCGGTACGCGGGCGAGACCCCACGGGGCAGGGCCTCCCGGAAGCGCTGAGCCCGCGGTTCAGCGGCTTCGAGGTACTCGCCCGATTGGCCTCTGGCGAAGTGCGCGCGGTCATCGCAGGTCCGCATGGCGCGGGTGTCCGGCCCCGGCCAGCGGTCGAGGCCCGCGCCCCAACGCGCCTCACCTCCGCTTCCGGCCACGGGCCTTCGGCGGCGTGGGCGCGGCCAGCGTGGCCACGGCATCCACGAAGAGCCGGACCTTGGGCGGAAGGTTCGTCCGGCTGGGATAGACGACGTGGATGGGCCGCAGCATCGCGGGCTTGGGGCCGAAGAGGACCTTCAGCCGGCCGTCACGGAGGGCGTCGCGGCAGAGGATGTCCGGGACGAGCGCGATGCCCACCCCGGCGATGGCCGCCTCGCACGCGAGCTCCAGGTCGTTCACGGTCAGGACCGGGTCGATGCGGGTCTTCACTCCCTCCGCCATCCACGTCTCGAACGCACTGAAGCCGATGCAGCGGGCGGAGCGCAGGTCGCGAGCGTCCGGCACGCCGTACCGCGACAGGTAGCGGGGGCTCGCGACGAAGTGGACCGAGCTCTCTCCCAGCTTTCGCGCCACGAGCGACGAGTCGAGCAGGGGGCCGATGTGGATGGCGACGTCCAGCCCCTCTTCGATGAGGTGGGGCCGGCGGTCCGCCAGCACCAGCTCCACCTGCGCCTGGGGATAACGGTCGAGGTACTTCGAGATGACAGGCGTCAGGAACCGCCGGCCGTAGAGCACCGGCGAGGACACCCGGATCAGCCCCGTGGGATCCGCCATGCCCTGCTGCACCTCGCTGTTCGCCTCGTCGATGAGCGCGGCGATGGCGGCGCAGCGCTCGGAGTAGGTGACGCCGGCCCCCGTCACCCGCAGGCGCCGCGTGGTGCGCTCCAGGAGCCGGACCCCGAGCCGCTCCTCCAACTGGCGGATGCGCTCGCTGACGGTCTGCTTGGTGATGCCGAGCTTGAGCGCCGCGCGGGTGAAGCTCTCCTCGCGGACGACGGTGGCGAAGAGGAGCATGTCGGCCGGTGGGATCATGACCGTCAAGATTAACCTGACAATGAGTTCGTCCGGGGCCGCATTGTCCGGGCCCTCCGGCCGCCGCATCTTGAGGCCTCACCCGGCCCCAGGAGTGCCACCCATGAAGCTCTCTTTCGCCCCCAGGACCCGAGCGGTCCGTCCCCGCTGGCTGCTGGAGGAGCTTGGCGTGCCCTACGAGCTGGTCAGGCTCGACCTCGACCGGCGGGAGAACACCACCCCTGAGTACCTGGCGATGCATCCGCTGGGAGACGTCCCCGCCCTGGTGGATGGGGACGTCACGCTGCTGGACTCGTTGTCCATCTGCCTGCACCTGGCGGACCGGTATCCGGAGAAGCATCTGGCGCCGCCCGTGGGGAGCGCGGAGCGCGGTCCCTATTACGGATGGATGGCCTTCGCGGAGCTCCAGTTGGATCCCGCGGTGCTGGCGTTCCACGGGCGCACGCAGCCGGACGCGGACGACGCGAAGCACAGGGCCCGGCTCACGGCCGTGCTCGACGTCATCGACAGAGGGCTCGGCGGCCGGGAGTTCCTCGTGGGAGGCGCGTTCACCGCCGCCGATATCCTGATGGCCTCCATCCTCCATCTGGCGCACACGCTGAGGCTGCTCGACGGGCATCCGCGGTTGTTCGAGTACGTCAGGCTCCACACCCAGCGCCCGGCGGTGCGCAGGGCCGTCGCCGGGTGAGCCGCGGCGGCTGATGTTCGCGCCGTTCGTGTGGCTGCCGGCGGTCCTGGTGGGCTCGGCGCTGTTCGGCCACGCGCTCCTCTTCCGCCGGCTCTGGATGGCCCGCGCCCCTTGAGGGCCCGCCCGCCCGGATGCCCACCCGGGCCTCGCCAGGGCTCTTATATGACTTGACGGGCATATGAAGCCGTGGGCATATATGGGGCATGGAATCATCGTTCGCGATCATCGCGGAGCCGAACCGCCGGGCCATCCTCAGCCTGCTGGCGGCGTCGGAGCACTCCGTGGGCGAAATCGAGCACCAACTGCGGATGCCCCAGACGTCGGTGTCCAAGCACCTGCGCGTGCTGCGCGACGCCGGCTTCGTGGAGTCGCGCGTCGACGCGCAACGGCGCGTCTATCGCATCCGGCCCGAGCCGCTCATGGAGGTCGATGAATGGCTCGCGCCATTCCGGCGCTTCTGGACGCTCCACGTGGACGCGCTCGAACGCCATCTCGACCGGATGGACCAGGAACCCGAACCCAGGAAGGGAAAGAAGCGATGAGCCACCGTGCGAAGTACACCCCCGGCCCCGCGGCCGGAGCCAGGGTCCAGAAGGAAGGCGACAAGTGGACGCTCGTCCTCGTCCGGGACCTGCGTCATCCCCCGGCGAAGGTGTGGCAGGCGTTGACCGACCCCGCGCACCTGGCCGAGTGGGCGCCGTTCGACGCGGACCGGAGCATGGCCAGCGTGGGGCCGGTGAAGCTCTCGACGGTCGGAGCGCCGACGCCGCAGGTCTCGGAGACCGCCGTGAAGCGGGCGGAGGCGCCGAAGCTGCTCGAGTACAGTTGGGGGCCGCAGGACCTGCGCTGGGAGCTGGAGCCGACGGGCGCTGGCGGCACGCGGCTCACGCTCTGGCACAACATCGACCGCAACTTCATCTCGTGGGGCGCCGCGGGCTGGCACATCTGCTTCGACGTCCTGGACCACCACCTCGCGAGCGACCCGGTGGGCCGCATCGTGGGGCCCGCCGCGATGCAGTACGACTGGCAGCGCCTGACCACCGAGTACGCGGAGCAGTTCGGGGTCCAGAGTCCCGCCTGGAAGGCCAGCAACCCGAAGCAGTGAAGGAGCCCACCATGGAATCGACCCTGCCGAAGCCGGCGCTCGTCGCCGCCAGACCGTCCCCCAAAGCCGTGACCGTCGTCTTCTGGATCGCCACCGTGCTCTTCTGCCTGCAGATGGGATTCACCGCCTACGCGCAGTTGAGCCTGAAGGACGCGGCGGATGGGTTCGTGCACCTTGGCTTCCCCAGCTACTTCCGGGTGGAGCTGGCGTGGGCCAAGGTCCTCGGGGTGCTGGTGCTGCTCGCGCCGGTGCCGTGGCGCCTCAAGGAGTGGGCCTACGCCGGCTTCGCCATCAACCTCGTCTCGGCGCTCATCGCCCACTTCGCGGTGGGGGATGGCCCGCAGGCATGGGCCTTCGCGGCGGGCACCAGCGTGCTCTGGGGGCTCTCCTACGTCTCCTGGCGCGGCCTCCAGGCCGCCGCCCGTCCGCCGGAGGCTGTCCATGGGTAGCCGCGGCAGTGAGCCCGTCTCTGGAGAGGCCGCCTCCCGGCTCATCGAACAGCGGCTCGTTGATTTGGGGGACTGGAGGGCGGAGACCCTGGCCCGCATGCGGACGCTCCTCCGGGAAGCGGACTCGGAGCTGACCGAGGAGTGGAAGTGGAGCAACCCGGTCTGGTCGCACCACGGAATCATCTGCACCGGGGAGTCGTACAAGAAGGCCGTGAAGCTCACGTTCCCGAAGGGGGCCAGCCTCCCGGACCCGAAGGGCCTCTTCAACTCCAGCCTGGAGGGCAACGTGCGACGGGCCATCGACATCCATGAAGGGGAGACCGTCGACGCGCGCGCGTTCAAGGCGCTCGTGAAGGCCGCGGTGGCGCTCAACCTCGACAGCAAGAGCAAGCCGAAGGCCTCGGTGGCCAAGCGCAAGCAGGCTCCCCGGTAGCGAAGCGCTGCCCGGAAAGGCTCGCTCTTGTGAGAGGCTTGGCGGGCAGCCGCATCCTCTCGCAGGAGAACCTGATGCTTCGTCCCGCTCTCCCGAAGCCCTTCATGGCGTGGCCCCTGGTTACCGTGCTGGTGGCGCTGGGGGCCCTGTTGCTCGCGCCGCCCGCCTGGGCGGAGAAGCCTGACAGGCCCACGTCCCGGCCCGCGGACCGGCACTACATCCGGAAGGTCGACCAGTCCTCCGTCGCCAAGGACAAGAACACGGTCGTTGAATCACGGGTCGACGTCAGCCGGGACGTGAAGGAGATCAACGACGGCAAGGCGAAGAAGGGCAAGGAGTCCGGGACCGTGACCTGGACGCTCAACGGCCGGACCTACGGGGCCCATGACAATGGTACGCTCTATCCCATCCGAGGCGCCGGGTTCCATGAGTTGAACCGCTCGGCCTTCAAGGCCCTGGGGGTCTACAACAAGTTCGACGACACCCCGCGCGCCAGGGAGATCCTGGACAAGATGGGGACGTCGCAGAGCGACAGGAAAGACGCGCTCAAGGCCTACAAAGCGGGCTGAGGGGAAGAGACATGCCGCCGGAAAGACAGGTTGTCGGATTCATCGCGCGGGGGGCCGTGGGTGAAGGACGCCTCTTCGAGAGCATCGGCCGCGCGCTCGGTCTTCCTCCCGAGGCCGTGGCGCGCTTCGACGTGGACGGCCCCGCGGAGGCCGCGGTGCTCGTGGAGACCGCGCTCCGGGCCTCCGGGTTCCGCACGGATGTGACGCTCTACATCGATGCCTCGCGCGCTCGCGCGCTCACCTCGGTGGAGGTGGCCACCCGGGTCGCGCCCCTGCTCGGGGAAGAGGTCCTGGTCTCGCCTCCCGCGGACGACCCGGCGGTCGCCACCTCCTGGTTCCTCATCACCCCCGGAGGCGAGCGCTTCCGGGCCCGTGAAGCCTCGCCGGGGAATGACAGCGATTGCGTGGAGATCGACCGGGCTTCCCTTCGCCCCGGGTAGCGGACCCGCTACGGCCGGGTGACGTGGACGAGGCTGGTCATCGCGTCCACGTAAAGGGTCGTGTCATCGGCGTACAGCGGCAGCAGCGGGGTGACCGACACCTGGTTCAGCTTCGTCTTGCGGAGCTGCCGCGTGGCCGGGTCCTTGAACACGGCGAACGGGACATCCTGGATGACATAGGGCTCGCCATCCACGTGTCCGATGATCATCAGCACATGGCCGGGGACGACGACGAGGTCACCCACCTCCGCCTGCCTCAGTGCGCGCACCCGCTCGGCGTGTGAGTCCCGCGCGGTGAAGAGGCGGTGGTTCAGCGCCGCGCTCCTCCCCTGCAGCCCGGAGTTGGGCGCCAGGAGCAGCCCCATGCTGCGGTACACCTCGCTGGTCAGACCGCTGCAGTCCCGCGCGTTGAACTGGTGCCCCCAGCCGTAGCGCTCGCCGAGGAACTTGAAGGACTGGCGGAGGATGTTGGCGCGCGTCAGTGGCAGATGGCCCGGCGCGGTGTCGGCGGTCCGGCGGAGCAGGGCGCTCTGGAAGGCCAGCGAGCCGTCCTGCGCGCGCACCGGCAGCAGCACCGGCCACGATGCATAGCTGCTGGCGCCGTTGACGGGCTCGCCGGGCGCCACGTCGGCCCGCGGCAGCGCGACCCCCATGTCGAGCTCGAGCTCCGACACCTCCGGCGCCTCCGGCGTGAAGACCGTGCGCACCTGGTCACCCGTGACGACGCGCCCGGGCTCCTTCGCGACGTAGGAGAACACCGCGTCCGCCGTGCCTTCCGCGATGTCGCCGCGCTTGACCCACGCCGGCCCCTGCGTCGTCTGGACGAACAGCCATTGCTGGTCCGCGCTGGTGTGCGCGATGACGACCGGCTCCCCCGGGAACAGGACGCCGGCCTGCAGGCTCTCGTAGTCGCGCAGGTCCTCCGAAGCGAAGAGGCGCAGGTCGGACGGCAGCGACCGCAGGTGCGTGCGCCGCACGCTGAGGCCGTAACGCGCGGCGGAGGTTTCGGGGATCTGCCCGGTCGCGGTGTTCTGACGGAGCTCATCGAGCATCGCCGCCGTCACCGGCCGGCCTTGCTCGTCGATGACCGCCTGGATGGGCGTCCGCTGCGCATCCCCGACCCAACCGGCGACCTGCGCCCGCGTCAGCGTGGCCGGCAAGGCCTTCAGGTCGAGCAGGCCGCCCTCCGGAGCGAACGCGCGCATGCGCTTCGCCGCCACCTGATCGGCATCGAGCAGCACCGCATCGGGAGACGGCGCGCGGCGGATCCAGAACTCGGGCGTCAGCATGTCCTCGCTGAACGCCGGCACCCCGGACGGAGACACGGCGAGCGCGGACGGCGCGGCACAGGCGGTGAGGTTGGCGGAGGCCCCCATCACCGCGAGGAGGAGCGCCCGCGTGCGCCACGTCCGGGCGGCGGTCCGGCGCGCTGTCGCACGGGGCGGGGGAGGAGCGGGGAAGGTCAGGCGGCTCATGGGGTCTGCTCGAGGAACGAACTCCCGGTGGGGGCTATTTCGTACCCGCGCCGCGTCCTCTCCGGGCGTCAGGCGCGAGCCCCTGGTGACTGGCGCCAGCCTCCTGGTGACCGCGGTCATCAGGGCGCGGGCCCATCCCGAGAGGCCCCTCCCGCCAACTCCTTGAATCCACAGGCGGGCATGGGCCGCACCGGGCGGCCTGAGCCCGGCATGCCGGGTGCAGTAGGGGAGGGAATCGCTGTACTGCTCCCCCTTCGCCGTACTCCAGAGGTTCCCGCCATGGCCCGTCGCATCGGTTCGTCCCTGCCCCGCTCCGCCACCTTCCCGAGCCCCACGGTGTCCCAGCCGAAGCCGCCGGCGCGCGCGTCGACGCTCCCCGCCTCGACGACGGCCACGAAGCCCACGGCCACGAAGCCCACGGCGACGACGACGCCCGCGACGACGGCCACGAAGCCCACGGCGACGACGCCCGCGACGAACACGGCGACGCCGCCGAAGCACGCGGCGGCTCCCGAGGGCCAGCCCTCCTACAGCCCCTGGGAGCTGAGCTCGGGCGCCTCGGACGTGGCGGTGAGCGGCGGTGACAACAAGCTCACGGCGCCCGCGGGCGCGAAGCAGAACATGTTCCTCGACAAGCCGGGCCGGCCCTTCGAGAAGGACACCTTCGGCGGCGGCCGGCTGAGCGGCAACGTGGGCTCGATGCAGGCCTCCACCACCAGCCACAGCGGCGGTGGCGTGCACCACTACTCGGCCGAGGCCGAGCTGCAGGGCCCCAACGCCTCCTACGCGTGGCAGAAGTCGCACGCGGGCCGGATGGGCGTGTCGAGCGCGCAGGTCACCGGCGAGGCCAACATGTTCAAGGCGCAGGCCCAGGCCGGCGTGTCGGCGGACACGAACGCGCACGCCTACACCGCCGCGCTGACGGCGAAGGCGGAGACGGGCGTGGGCGTCACGGCGAGCGCGAACCACGACTTCAACCGGCACGTGGGCGGCTACGTGAAGGGTGAGGCGAAGGCCGGCGCCTCCGCCTACGCCGAGGGCGTGGCCACGCTCGACCCGAGGACGGCCACGGCGATGGTCTCCGGCCAGGTGGGCGCGGGCGCCACGGCGGGCGCGTACGCCACGGCGGGCGGGCACGTGGGCCGGGTGCACGGCTCGGTCACCGCGGGCGCGGTGGCGGGCGCGTCCGCCCAGGCCGGCGGCACGTTCGGCCTGGAGAATGGCTTCCTCAAGCAGTCGGCGGACGTGAACACCGCCCTGGGCCTGGGCACCCACGTGAAGTCGGACGTGGCGGTCGACCTGCGTCACCACCTCAAGCCGGGCATCGCGTCGGGCCTGCGCCCCGCCCTCGGCACCGCCATGGGCGCGCCCGCCCCCGCGATCGCCATCGAGCCCGAGAAGTCGGGCATCGAGAAGCTCTTCGCCAAGGCCTTCGGCCGGGAGTGACCTGCCCAAGGCCGAGGGCTAGTTACAGGGCGCGCCGCAGGTGCCAGCCCCGCGCGCCTGACATGCCGCCGTGTTGATGCAGAACTGGCCATCACCCGTGCAGCACCCGAGCAACCGCGACGACTCGTCCGTGGTCTGGTCCGGAACCGCGCTGCTGGGGCCGGTCGACACAAGCACGGCCTCTTCGTTCGCCACGGCCTCGCCCGGGGCAAACTGAGAGGAGACAGCCATTCCCACCACGAAGGCAAAACTCAGGGCAACTCCGGAAAAAAGCGTCCGCAGCATCTGATGCTCCTTGGGTTGAGAGGCGTGTGGGATGATACTCCCAGTGCGTCTTGCAATCCAAGACGCAAACGTCTGGTTTGAGTGGTCGAATGTGGATGTATTTTGGTGGTGGGCGCGAATGACACGCTGCGAAGTCAGGTCTTGCCGTAGCGGCGGAGGGCCTCGTTGAAGTCGATCCGGCGCGCGCGCAGCAGTCCACCCGCCAGGGGCTCTGCTGCGTCGACGTCCACGTAGTCGAGCTTCCACGCGAAGCCGAGTGCCGGGTCGAGCCGGTCGACGATGAGGTCGAAGGTGTATGCGGGGCCCTTCGTGGCCACCAACCAATGCACATTGTCGTGTGCGTCCGAGATGCTTGAGAGATCCCCAGGCTTGGACACACGGTCGATGCTCGGGCGCAGCACCAGGTGCTGGGGCTGACTCTCGACGCGTTCGAAGTGACGCAGGTGGAACTCTCCGCCGAGCACCACGTGCATGGACACCATGTTTTGATGTCCGTGCGGCACGATGGCCCGGCCTTGAGCCAGCCCGAAGAGCTTCGTGCCAAAGACGCGCGGCAGCCCTTCGATCCTGGGCAATGGCGCGGACGTCACACCGGCCCGGTCATCGGGCAGTTCGAGGCCCGGCTTCAGGCGGTCCGCGTCGATGGCCCGAACAAGCTCGGAGAGGGGAACCCTGGCAAAGAGCGCCTCGACCTGCTGCTGCCATTCCCGAGGCTCGAGCCGCCGGTCATGGACATCCGAACAGAGTTGATGGACGCGGGAGAGCCAGGCCTGGACCTCCTTGCGTACCGGCTCTGCGAGCGCGTCCTGCCGCAGGAGCAGTGGCAGCAGGGCATAGCCCGTCAGTGCTTGTAGCAGGACCTCTCGTCGTGTCGCGGGCTGAGACATGTCCGGGCAGGGAAGCAGGGGGCATGCCAGCCTTACGGCCGATATTTTCGAAGTAGGGGGCCGACTCCAGGCGCTCTCCTGCTGGCGAGCAGCCACAGGCGCGGGCCGCCGCCCGCGCATTCGCTGCTCGGGCAAGGCACGCCGCCTGCCGGACCGAGTACTCGGTGCCCGAGCGGAAGGGAACGGTCATCGACGCGAAGCCGTTGAGCGGGTCGCGCACCCAGGTGACGCAGTCGCGAGCGTCGGCCTTGGCGAACCGCCTGGCCGCGCCCGCGCCGAAGCCGTAGCCGCGAGCCCCCCGCCGTGCTACCCCTGCGCCAGCCACTTGACGCTCCGATGGCGGTGCGACGCTTCGTCGCGACCGTAGGGTGTCCTCGGGTGGCATCCGCCGGCTGGCGCCTCCCGGGTCACGACCCCGTTGTTGCTGGAGGCCCCATGTCCCCGTCCGAACTGCCCGTCCTCGAGTTCATCCTCACGAACTACAAGAACTTCAATGCCCGCGCGACGCGCGACGCGCTCCTGTCCTACTGGGAGCATGTGTCGAGCGGTGGCCGCATGTTCTGGAGCGTCGCGGGCGCCATGTCGTCCGCGCAGCTCGGCATCACGCTCGCGCCCGCCATCCGCGCGGGCCTGATTCACGGCCTGTCGGTGACGGGCGCCAACCTGGAGGAGTCGCTCTTCCGGCTCGTCGCGCACACGGCGTACAAGGACTTCCCCGAGTACCGCTACTTCACCAAGCAGGACGACACGCGCATCCTCGAGCAGCGGATGCGCCGGGTCACCGACACGAGCATCCCGGAGGACGAGGCGTTCCGGGCGGTGGAGAAGATCGTCGTCCCCATGTGGAAGAACGCCTCCGCGAAGGGCGAGCGCCGCTTCTGGCACGAGTACTTCTACGAGCTCATCCAGGTGCTGGAGCCCTCGGCGTACGAAGGGGACCCGGAGGCCTGCTGGCTGATGGAGGCGGCGCGGCGCAAGCTGCCCATCGTCGTCCCCGGCTACGAGGACTCGACGTTCGGGAACATCTTCGCGTCCTACGTGAAGACGGGGGGCTGCAGCGCGAGCATCGTCAAGTCCGGCATCGAGTACATGGCCGACTTCTACGACCGCTACGAGGAGCTGTCCGAGGGCCGGGGCGTGGGCTTCTTCCAGATTGGCGGCGGCATCGCCGGGGACTTCCCCATCTGCGTCGTGCCGTCGACGAAGTACGACCTGCAGAAGCCCGTGAAGCCGTGGGCCTACTTCTGCCAGATCAGCGACTCCACGACGTCCTACGGCTCGTACTCGGGCGCGACCCCCAATGAGAAGATCACCTGGGACAAGCTGACGGAGACGACGCCCATGTTCGTCATCGAGTCGGACGCCACCATCGTCGTCCCGCTGATGCTCCGCGCGCTGCTGGAGTGCCAGGCCCGGCCGGAGGCGGCGAACGCGCTCATCGCCCGGCACCGGCGCTAGTCACGCGCGACCTGCGGCAGGGCCCGGAGACGCGTGGGCCCTGCCGGGGTCTCGTCAGCGGCCCTGCTCAGAAGCGCGCGAGGAAGGCGTCGTTGCCGCCAGCGTTGGGATTGCCGCCGAGGCTCCCGCCCGTCTGCCCGGCGACGTAGGCATTGCCGGACGCGTCCACGGCCACGCCGCGGGCGATGTCCTGGCGCACGCTGCCCAGGAGCTGGGTGCCCAGCTTCGCGCCGAGCGCGTCGTAGCGGGTGAGGAAGGCATCGGCGCTGCCCGAGGACGGGATGCCGTCGAGCCCGGCGGTGTAGCCGGCGACCTGCACCACGTTGTCGGCGGTGACGGCGACGCCGAACGCGTAGTCGGGCTGCCCGCCTCCGAGCAGGCGGCTCCAGGCGCGGTTGCCGGCGCTGTCGTAGCGCGCGAGCAGCACGTCGATGGTGCCGTTGTTGGTGTTGCCGTCCAGGCCGCCGAACGTCTCGCCAGCGATGTAGACGCCGCCGTCAGGGCCCACGGCGACGCTCCTGGCGTCATCCAGGTCGCCCGCGTCGATCTGCCGGACCCACTGCTGGACGCCGAGGATGTTCAGCTTGAGCAGGAACATGTCGCCGCTCAGCGCCGGGGGCGTGGTGCCGTCGAGGCTGCCGGTGGTGCTCCCGACGACGTAGACCTCGTGGCTGGACGTGACGGCGATGCCGCGCGCCATGTCGCTCGCGGGGCTGCCGTACTGCTGGAGCCAGTACGGATTGCCCGCCGTGTCATAGAGCCCGGCGAGGATGTCGTAGTGGCCGGGATTGCCGCCGTTGGCGAAGCTGCCGCCGGTGTAGCCCGTGAAGTAGAGCGTGTCGTCCGCGCCAATGGCGATGCCGGTGACGAAGTCATCCATCTGCGTGCCGTTCTGGCGCAACCACAGGCGGTTGCCGGCGGTGTCGTACTTGGCGATGAAGAAGTCGAAGCCGCCCGCATTGGCATAGAAGTCAAAGCCGCCGAAGGTGATGCCCGCGACGTAGGCATTGCCGTCCGCGTCCGTGGCCACGGCGGTGGCGCGGTCCGCACCCGCGGTGCCGAGCTGGTGGACCCACTGGAGGTTGCCGGCGGTGTCGTACCGGGCAATGAACGCGTCCTGACCGCCAGCCTTCGGGTCGACGCCGAGCTGGCTGGTCGTCTGGCCTACGACATAGACGCTCGCGCCCGACACGGCCACGGCGTTGGCCTGCTCATCCAGGTTGGCGCCGAGCTGCGCCACCCAGGACGGGGGAGGAACCTGGGCCGCGGCGACGGAGGGGAGGCCCGCGGCGCCGACGACGCCCGCGAACCCGAACATGCTCAAGAGGAGGTGTTTCATCACGAGCTCCATTTCTCAGGGGGGAGCACTGCAAGACCACGAGAAACGGGCGCTCGGGAAGATGGGTAGTGAAAGACACGCATGCGGGCGGGAGCCCGGGTCAGGGTGTTTCGCGACGCCGCCGTGCCCAGGCCTCGAAGCTCATGGGTGAAAGGCCATGGGCGCGAGCGATTTCGGGCCGGGCCAGCACCGGGGCGACGTTCATGTATGTCATGCCTTGCGCCACGCCCGGATGCAGGCCGGCCGCGACGGCCTCTTCCACCGTGGCGGACTGGACGACGTACTCCTTGCCGTCGATGCGTGAGAGGACTTCGGCGATCTGGGGGAGCGTGAGCAGGTCACCCGCGAGCTGCAGCGTCACGCCGTTGAACCTCGCGGGGTCGTTGATCGCCGCCGCGGCCGCCTTGCCGATGTCCTCGGGCGCGATCAACCCCATGGGCAGGTCGGTCCTGACCACCGTGAGCAACCGGCGCCCATCGACGAAGCCGGCGGGATCCAGCATCGGGTGGTCCATGAAGGTGGCGGGCAGGATGAGGGTCCAGTGCTTGAAGCCCGCGGCGCGGACCCGGTCGCACGTGGCCAGCTTGTTCTCCCAGTACTCCTCATGCGCCTTCCAGCGCCCCTCCGCCCAGCCCTCGACCTGGCGGTGGTCGCCGACGCCAGACGTCGCGGTGTGCACGAACGTCTCCACGCCCTCCGCGAGCGCGGCCTCCACGAGGTTCCTGCCTTGCTGGCGCTCCTTGCTGAAGTCGATGCCGGTCGCGGAGGCGATGGGGGACTGCATCGAGAAGACGGCCCGCGTCCCGGCGCAGGCCGCGCGCAACGACGCTGGATCGTCCAGGTCCCCGACGACGACCTCCGCGCCCGCCGCCGCGAGCGCCCTGGCGTTCGCCGCCTCCGGATTGCGCACCAGGACGCGCACCTTCGTGCGGCCCTCGGCCAGCAAGGCCCGGGCGGTGGCGCCCCCCTGGCGTCCCGTGGCGGCGGTGACGAGAACGACGTCGTTGTGGCGCATCGGCGGCTCCTTCTCAAGTGGTGGACCCCACCGTTTATTTCCGTGTTAAATACGGAGGGGTCCCCCGTTTGTCAAAGAGAAGGGACTCGTGAAGAGGAGGGCGCCGTGGAGCAGGTGAAGCGGTTGCGCGCGGACGGGCGACGCAACCGGGAGCGGATTGTCGAGGTCGCGGCGGAGCTGGTCGCCAGGGAAGGCGCGCAGGTGTCGCTGGAGGAGATCGCCCGGCGGGCGGGGGTCGGCTCGGCGACCCTGCACCGGCACTTCCCGTCGCGGCAGGCGCTGCTGGAGGTGGTCTTCCGGGATGGCGTCGCGCAGCTCTGTGCGAAAGCAGCCGCGCAACCTGGCAAGGCGCCTGCCGCCGAGCTGGCGGACTGGCTGGAGGAGGCGACGGTCTACACCGCGACCCACCGCGGGCTCGCCGCCGCGCTGCTGGCCGGCCCGGAGGGGCTCTCCGCCGAAGAGCTCTGCTGCACCGACATGGTGCTCAACGTGCTGAAGGTCCTGGTCGAGCGGGCGTCCGCCGTGGGTGCGCTTCAAGCGGGCGCCACGGCGGAGGACCTGATGATGCTGGCGAACGCGATCGCCGTCGCGAACGAGAATGATCCGCACACCGCGCGCCGGGTGCTGCGGCTCGCGCTCACGGGCATCCGTCGCTGAGGGAATCGCCAGGGCTGGTACTGGCCCTGGCGATTCACGCCCCCTGACGCCCGCTCATGGGCAGGTCGCGGGCTCCAGGTAGAAGGCCTCCCACGCGCCCGTGTCCGTGGGATTGCAGACGCCCACGTTGCCGCCGTTGCCGCTCTGGATGGGCGCGCCGGGGGTGTTCTCCTTCCAGTGGCGCGCGGTGCCTGTCGTCGATTCAAAGCCATATCGATTGCGCCCGCCGAAGACGCCGCAGTCATGGCGGGTGAACGCCTCCGCCGAGCCGAGCGAGGCATTCACGGTGAGCTGATCCGTCACCACCGCCAGGTACGCGCCGCCCGATCCCTTGAGCTTGTACT
This sequence comes from Corallococcus sp. AS-1-6, assembly GCF_020037015.1. Taxonomy (GTDB): domain Bacteria; phylum Myxococcota; class Myxococcia; order Myxococcales; family Myxococcaceae; genus Corallococcus. Next base: position 36,888 of record NZ_JAIQDE010000036.1, read on the forward strand.
TCGCGCTGCTGGTGACGAGCTCGAACACCTCGCCACCGGCCTGCGTCGTGCCGAGGGCGGCCACCTTGCCCGCGCCGTCGACGGTGAGCCACTTGTCGGTGCGCTCGCTCTGGATGCGGAAGCAGCCCGCGCTGCCGCTGGTCTCGGTGTGGCAGGTCGCATCGCAGCCATCACCCGGCTGGGTGTTGCCGTCGTCGCACTGCTCGCCGCTCTCGACCGTGCCGTTGCCGCACACGGGGCCGGTGCCGCCGCCCGGGCAGCTCACCGGCTCCAGGTAGAAGCCCTCCCAGGCGCCGCCATCGTCCGGGTTGCAGGCGCCGCCATTGCCGCCGTCACCGCTCTGGATGGGCGCACCCGTCGTGGTCTCCTTCCAATGGGGCGCGCTCCCTGACGAAGCCTGGAAGCCGACGCGCGTGCGCCCTCCGTAGCCGCAGGCAATCCGGGTGAACGACTCCCCGCTGCTGAAGTTGGCGCCCATCGTGAGCTGGTTCGCCACCACCGTCAGGAACGCGTCACCCGAGCCCTTGAGCTTGTACCGGGTGCCGTTCGGAACGAGCTGGAAGATCTGCCCGCCGGCCTGCGTCGTGCTGCCGGCGATGACCTTGCCCGCGCCGTCGACGGTGAGCCACTTGTCGCTGCGCTCGCTTTGAATCTGATAGCAGCTCCCGCCCGAGGTCTCGACGAACTGGGCGGTGTAGGTGGCCGCGCTGCCAGGCGTGACGAAGGTATGGGATTGCGCGCCGCCGTCCGACCACGACGTGAACGCCCAGAACTTCCCGTTCGCGTACTGCGGCGACTCGACGCCCACGGAGCGGACCACCCCGACCACGCCGGTCGTGTCATGCGGCGCCGGGAACGGCCGCCCGTCCATCAGCACCTGGAGTCCGCTCGGCACGCTGGTCACCGTGAGCGGGACCGTGACGGGGTGGACGTCGCGGTACGTCGTGTGGGTGAGGCCAATCGAGTCGCGCACGGTGAGCCGCACGCGATACCAGACGTTGGCCGAGCTCTCGCCGATGTTCGGGATGGGCCAGCTCCCGCTCGCGATGCCGGTGATGTCGGCCATGGCCGGGTGCGTGTGGGTATCGTGATGGAAGGTGATGTTCCAGGTCATCGCGCCCGGCGGCAGCGCGCCATCCTCCTGGTCGCTGGCCGAGCCGGAGAACGTCAGGTTGGTGGCCGCGATGTAGGTCGCGCCCGAGGCCGGCGTCACGATCGTGGCCACCGGCGGCTTGTTGGACGTCACCGTCAGCACGGCCTCGGCGCTGGTGGCCGAGCCGAGCCCGTTGGTCACGACCACGCGGAAGCGCGCGCCGCTGTCAGTGAGCTGCGCGGCGCCCAGCTCGTAGCCCGGCGAGGTCGCGCCGGGGATGTCCACGCCGTCCCGCTGCCACCGGTAGGTGAGCGGCGGCTCACCGCTCGCGGACACCGTGAAGGCCGCCGGATGGCCGACCGAGACCAGCGTGCTCGCCGGTTGCTGGGAGATGCTCGGCGGCAGCGAAGCGGTGTAGGCGATGCGGCCCACCTGGCCCGCGCCGCGCGCAAGGTAGTAGAGCGCGCCATCGGGCCCGACATCGAGGTCCACGGGCCCCGCGGCGGCGGTCGCGAACAGCGAACGCACGCCCGTGTTCGGGTCGATGCGCGCAATCCAGTTGTTGGTGTAGTCCGCGAAGAAGTACTGACCGACATACGCGCTGGGAAACGCCGGGACGGGGGGATTGTAGAAGGCACCGCCAGCGATGCAGTTGCCGGCGGCCGTGCCCGCGCCGTGCGGGTACGCGAAGAACGGCTGCGTGAGCTCCGGGCGGTTCGTGAAATAACCCTCCGTCATCGGCCAGCCGTAGTTGGCTCCGGCCTGCCCGCGGTTGATCTCCTCCCAGCCGCCTTCGCCCACGTCGTTGATGAACAGGACTCCCGTGCCGGGCTGAACGTCGAAGGTGAAGGGATTGCGCAGCCCCATCGCCCAGGTCGCCTTCGCGAGCCCGGTGGCGGCCGCGTAGAACGGATTGTCCGTGGGGATGCTGCCGTCCGGGTTGAAGCGCAGCAGCTTGCCGAGCGGCGTGTTCAGGCTCTGCGAATTGGAGGAGACCGCGTTCTCTCCGACCGAGACATAGAGCTTGCCGTCGAGTCCGAAGCGAACCGCGCCGCCGTTGTGGTTGGCGGCGTCGAGCGTCGGGAAGTCGGCGAGCACCAGCTCGCTGCCGGGGACCACGACATTGCCGTTGGCGGTGAAGCGGCTGACCCGGTTGTGGATGCTGCCGGCGACCGACGTGTAATAGACGTAGAGATAGTGATTGCTGTCGAAGTTGGGGTCGAACGCCACGCCCATCAGCCCACGCTCGTTGTCGGTGTCCACGGCGAGCGTCATGAACGGAGTCGCCAGGAGCTGGCCGTTCACGACGACCCGCAGCGAGCCATTCTTCTCGGAGATGAACAGGCGCCCGTCAGGCGCGAAGGTCATGGTGGTGGGGCCCTGGAGCCCGCTGACGAAGACCGAGTCCGCGAAGTTGGCGTCCTGCACGACCGCGCCCGCTCGCGCGACCGCCAGCTCCGGCGGCGGCTCCGCCGAGCAGCCCACGAGGAGGGAGAAGACCGCGCAAACGACGAAGCACGGCAGGGGAGACCGCGCTCGGACATTCGTTCCTGGCATCGCTGCTGCTCCTGGTCGAACGTGGGTGGTTATTCCTGTTTTTACAATGAAAGCCTGTTCGGCTGGAGCTGATTCAGCAATCCGGCAATGGATTCGCCCGTCGTACGTCATAGGTGCAGCGAATCGCGTGGCACGCCTCAGGGGGAAGGTTCCGCATGGACAGCATTTCTCGTTTCTCATCGGGTCTGAATGGCATCCGGGTCTCCTCGGGCGTGGACACGGCCTCGCAGCCAACGACGTCCCAGGAGTCCAACGCCGGGCACCTGCTCCGCGAGCTGTTCTCCCGCAGCAGCTTCGAGTCGCAGTCCCGCCCCCCGGCGCCCGCGTCCTCCCGGGCCCTGGCCGAGACCGCGCCTCCTCCGGACGTGTCCAACCCGTCCGTCAGCGACTGGCAGGCCTGGTGCGAGCAGTTCAGGGACAATGCCGACGCCGAGCTCACCCGCAAGCGCGGCACGACCCTTCCGGACAGCGCCGCCGACCAGGTCATGCATGGCTCCCGCTCGCCCATGTATCCGGCGGGCCGCTCCACCGTGCCCGGCAACGAGAACGTCCCCGCCTTCTTCCAGGACTTCCCCGCCACCGGGGAGCGGCAGATGCAGCTCTACACCTTCTGCCGCCCGCCTCCGGGCCAGCGCCTGGACCCCTCGGACCGCAACCAGTGGGTGTCCTTCGAGGTGCACGGCGACATCTGCAAGGCCTACTCGGACGACACCTTCACCCACGGCCGGCAGGGCACCAACTCCCTCTTGGGCTACCCCAACTCCGGCCTCGAGGACGCCGTGCGCACCCGCCCGCCCTTCCTCGATGACCCGATGGTGAAGGCGTTCCGCGACGCCCAGGCCGCCGCCGGCAAGGGCGACCGGGTGCCCTTCCAGGAGTTCCAGAACGGCTACCTCGCCGACCTTGGCGGCAAGGTGCAGGCCTTCACCCGGGATGGGCAGCGCCTGGGCACCGCGTGGCCCGGCGGGGACATGACGGCGGCGCCCACGCAGGGCCCAGGGGGCGTCCAGCCGCCCACGGGCCCCTACGGCACCACGGGCCCCAAGGACGGGGACACCTCCTTCGGCAACGCGACGGTGCAGATGGGCACCTCCGCGAGCCACGGCGGCGCTGTCACCAGCCTCGTCTACGACGGCGTGGAGTACATCAACAACAAGGACCATGGCCGGCAGATGCAGGTGGCCTTCTCACTGGACGGCTACGACGAGGCCCTGATGCCCACCGAGGCGGGGAGCAGCCGCAACGGCACGGAGCCCACGTCCACGACGAAGGTGGTGGGCTACGGCGCGCAGCCCGGCGCCATGACCAGCACCGTGCACCCCGCCTACTGGCTGGAGCCGGGAGAGGAGGCGGGCCCGTACAACAGCGTCCCCACGGCCAGGAACACGACCCTGGTCTCCGAGGACCTCATCACCAAGGACATCACCGTCGGCGTGGGCGGTCACGACAACGTCATCCAGTACGACAGCCACATCCACCTCGCCGCCCCCCACGACAAGATCTACGTCGAGGCCCCCACCACCTACGTCAACGGCAGCTTCGAGAAGCACTACCGCTTCGACCCTGCGACGGGCGAGTCGCGCGAGTACCCCCGCGTGCACTCGGAGGATCCGGACAAGGGAGGCTTCGTGGACGAGGCGGGGAACGTGCCGCTCATCGTCGCCACGGAGGACGGCAAGCAGGCCATGGCCATCTGGTCGCCGGACGAGGCGCGGCCGGACCTCCAGTACCGCCTGCACCAGTTCGACTTCAACGACCCCCAGGAGGACTGCTCCAAGCTCGGCGTCACCTTCGGCATGTCGGAGGGCGTGCCTGACGACCTCCAGACGCGGACCTACGTCATCGTCGGCTCCGTGGAGGAGGTGAAGGCCCGGCTCGCGGAGCTGTACAACCAGAACCCCACCGGCGTGGAGCGCAAGTGGCCGGAGGACCTGCGCTGACCGTCACCCCGCCGCCTCGGCGCTCCGCTCCTGTGCGAGGAGGATCAGCTTGGACCGGCTGGGCACGGCCAGCTTGACGAAGATCCGCTTCAGGTGCGTCTTCAACGTGTTCAGCGAGCTGCCCATGTCCTCGGCGATGGTCCGGTTGTCCCAACCATTCAGGACACGCTCCACCACGTCCAGCTCGCGCGGGGTGAGCCGCTTGCGCCACTCGGTGGGCACCTGGACGCTGTGGGACACCTCCTGGAACAGCAGCGCCCAGGGCGCCCTCCCGGGATGGAGCGGCAACGGGAGGAACGTCACCTTCAAGCTTCGCGCTGGCCGCCGGAACGTCAGGACGTCCTGTCCGGAGTGCATCGGCTGTCCGGCGCGGCGGAGCCGCTCCAGCGCGTCCAGGAGCACGTGCGGCAGACCGAAGCGGCCACACGGCGCCTCGGAGAACCAGCGATGGAGCAGCGCCGTGGCGCGGGGCGTGCGCATCAGCTCGGCGTGGGGCGGGCTCAGCACGATGCTCTCAAGCCCTGTGTGCCGGAAGAGCTGGTCCAGGAGGTCTCCCTGGCGGACCAGGTCTCCCAGCATGAGGCAGTTGCGAACCGTCCTGGCCAGGATGGGCGTCAGGCGCTGGAGGAGGTCCCGCTGCTGCTCGGAGAAGGCCTTCGGGTTGTCCCGGTACAGGGTGAAGCCGCTGTGCCAGCCAAGCCCCATGTCCAGCGCCACGGACATGACGCGCTCCACCGGCATGTTCATCTCCCGGCAGTGCGCATACATGGCGCTGTTCCGCATCTCCCGGAGCGACAGCATCTCGGTGTCCCGCAGCACGGTGTTGGGCCGCCGGATGACCGAGGCGCTCACGAAACACTCGTCTGAAATCTCCGGGTAGCGGTCGAAGAAGACCTGGGGCATGTCCTGGACCACGGGCCAGTCGTATTGGCCGGGCTCCCCGGGCCTGGACACGCAAAGCGCTCCAAAGTCCGCGGCCAGCTCGCGCGACAAGATCCCATGGGCCTCCGAGAAGACCTCCCTCAGGTCGAGCGAGCGGGTCAGCGCGGTCATCACCTCCAGGAGCACCTGTTCGCGTTGCATGACCTCCCTCCTCGTCTGGAATGACTTTATCACACGCGGAGTGTCACCCCTATGGGTGATGCCCGCCCCCAACGGGCTCCCGTACGTTTCGCCAGCCGGGACTCACGGTGATGGCCTCGCTGGATGCCAAGGAGAGAGACAATGCGGAATCAATTGTTTGTATGTGTTCTGGCGGTGGGGGTGTTGCTGGCCGGAGGCAGGGCCGAAGCCCTTCCTGGCGGCTGGTACACGAAAGAGACGGGCGACCGGGTCACCCTCTACGACCAGGCCCACGAGGCCGTCTGGGCTGGCTACTTCGACGAGGAGGGCAACTGGCATGAGACGACCTTCTCGCCCAGGGGCAGCGGCTCGGGGGACCAGGGCCAGACGATGGGCGGCATCAAGACCACGGCGGACGCCGTGCTGGTGGAGATCACGAAGCCGGTGGAGGGGATCGTCGTCATCGACGCGTCGAAGCAAGACGTCGTCTTCGAGCTCCGGGGCCATCTGGATGCCGGGATGACCGTCAAGATTCCCGTGAGCAAGCTCGGTGACACCGTGCAACTGGTGGCCACCGTCGACGACAAGGGGGCGACGCTCGACCTTGCGTTCTTCAAGCGGGCGGACGTCTGCGCCAGCAAGTCCTTCTGGATCAGCCGCTGAACGCACGGTGGCCCACGGCACAGGCCCCTTGACCGGGCCTGTGCCGTTGCTTCCGTCCGCTCCACAGGACGCCGGTCACGGCCTTCCGTTCGACCAACCCGAGCGGTTGGGAGAGGAGATGGCGTCGTTCCTACGAGAGGCACTGCCGACGTCAGCTCATACCCTGGGTCCGGGTTGACGAAGCGCTAAATGTTTCAAGACTCAACGTTTCATGCGTCTCTCCAGGAGGGTGCGCCCGGCGCCGATGCTCCTCGACAGCCCGGCCCCAGGAGAGCCTCCGCATGAAACTTTTCGCCGGCAGACTTCCCCGCGTCGCCACCGTCTCGCTCCACGCCACCACGGTCCGTGTCCTCACTTCGGCGGCGGGCGGCCACGCCAGCTCGCTCGCCCTCCGAGCCGCCGCGAGCGCACGCTCCGGACGAACCGCGGTCCGGAAGGTGGCGGCCACGCCCGTGGCCAGCGCCGCGACGTCCACGCCCTCCCTTTCGGCGGCGGCGGCGGCGGCGGCGGCGCCCAACCCGATGAGTGCGGCCGGCGCGGGGGGCGGCCAGGGCACCGGGCCGCTCCCGGCCACCAGCGGCATCCTCGTGCCGAACCACACCTATCCGCCCCTGGGCCCGCCTCTCTCGGCGGGCGGCATGGTGCCGTTCTTCATCGCGGGGCACCCCATCTTCATCCCCGGCCGCCAGCTCGCGGCGCCGACCCAGGCCGTGGCCAGCACCTCCAGCTCCAGCTCCGCCGCCGTGTCGTCCTCCTCGGGTGGCACCAGCGTCCAGGCCCTGGTCGGGACCCCCATGCGGGGCGCGAGGAGCACGACCGCGCTCACCCGTCGAGCCTCGCTCCCCGCACAGGCGCACGTCCGGAGGATCCACACGAGCCGGGACACGGTGAACGAGCCCCTCTTCACGGCCCTGCTCCGAAAGGCCAACACCCTCCCGGAGGGGGTCCGCCTGGGCCCGGCGCCGGAGCACGCCACGGTCGACAACCCGACCTGGCTCGTCCCGCTCCGGCAGATCACCCACCACGGCCTCTCCGTGCTCCAGGGCCTCGACTCGTACTCCCGACAGGCCTGGGGCGATGGGCGGATGGCCACCCTGATCGCGCATGCCATCCGCGACCAGGGCTCCGCGCTGGCGGACATGCTCCCGCCGGAGACTCCGGTCGTGGATGTCCCCATCCAGGAGCTGCTGCGCCTGTACGCCGCGGAGGTCAACAGCCCGAAGCCCGATGTGGACCGGCTGCTCGTCTGGGCCAAGACGGCGTGCATGGAGGCGCGGCGGGTCGCGGGAGATGCTCCGCTCTTCGCCACTGACGAGGAGGGCGTCCGGGACTACCGCCTCGCGCTGCGCATGCTGGACGAGGCGAGGAAGAGCCCCCTGTCGAGCGTCAAGAAGAACTACTTCCAGGAACTCGGCGCGCGGGTACTGCCCCGGTGCGAGACGGACATCGCCTACCTCCAGGCCATGTCCATGCTGGCGGGCTACGTCCACATTGATTTCGAGTGCGTCCTCCCCCTCACCATGAAGACCTCGCTGCTGCTCTCCGTCGAGCACCAGGCCAAGGTCGCCAGGACGCGCTCCGTGCGCCTTGCTCGCACCCTGCTCCAGACGGGAGGGCCGCACGCGGGGGTCCGGCAGTACTTCTGGGAGGGCATCGACAGCAAGAGCAAGCCCACCGGCCTGCTGATCATCAACTCGATGGGGACGAACTCGGATGGCGCCAACCGCGACGTCGTCCTGAAGGCCAAGCAGGTGGCGACCGGCTCCCTGGCGAACATCGACCCGAAGGGCGTCGGCTACACCGCGTCCCAGGCCGCGGCGCCGAGGCAGCGGGAGATCTTCGAGGGCTACTCCAAGGACACGGTCATCATCTGCACGGGGCACAGCCTGGGGGCGTCCATCGCGGCGGAGACGTTCATCCTCCTCCACACGTTGGGGTTCGACGACACCTACCTGGCGACCTTCAACGGCGGCGCCTTCAATCACGACGCCCCCGAGCACGTGCTGCGGGCCGCTCGCACCAGGGCCATGCTCGTGCAGAACCAGGGGGACCCGGTGCCCTACGGCGGACGGCACGTCCTCCCGGGCCTGGAGAAGATCCACACCGCCCAGCACGTGGGGACCATCGCGCGAGCCGAGCCCCACTGGCTGTTCCCCAACTGGCCGGACATCATCAACCACGGCATCCCCAACGAGGTCGCCCAGTTCATGTACGGCGTCCCGGGCACCGCCAGCGTCCACCTCAACGACCAACTGGTACGCGGCTACCGCCGGCAGCTCTTCATGGCGCTGAGCACGTACCTGCCCTGGCTGCCGAACAAGGCACTCACCACCGTGCTGAAGCCAGACCCCATCGAGGCGGGCAAGACCGAGAACTCCTTCATCGAGTACATCCCCGACAAGGACAAGGACGGCGACGCGCCGGCGAAGCTCTAGGCGCAATGCCCATCAGGAGCGCGGGGCCGCTCACGCGCTGACGGTCGTGCGCAACGCCGCGAGGAACCGCCGCACGACCGGCGAGTCCGCCTGGCCGTCGTAGACGAACTCGACGTCGAAGCGGCTGGCGAGCTCGTCGAGCGCGACCAGCCGCACCGTGCGCGGGCACATGGGTGAGGTGCTCTCCGGCACGAAGGCGTAACCCATTCCGGCCGCGACGAGCCCGATGAGCGTCGGGATGTCGCTGCCCACCTGCGCGATCCGCGGCGTGAAGCCTGCCCGCCGGCACTGCTCGAGCAGGAACCGGTGCTGCGCGGAGGAGCGCAGCGGGTCGAACCAGATGAACGGCGCGCCCGCGAGCTCAGCCAGTCGGCGGGGCGCGCGGACGCGCTGGCCCGGCGTGGACAGCATCGCGAGCACGAACCGATCGCGCAGGAGCCGCAGGCCCGACAGATGCGGCGCCACGTCCTGCCGCCACGCCATGATGCCGCCGTCGAGCTCGCCGCGTGCGATCGCGGCCGCCTGCTCGGACGACAGCCTGGGCGCGATGGACAGCATGACGTCCGGGCAGGTGTCCCGGAAGGCCTTGAGCACGTCCGACACCACCGGCAGCGGGAAGTAGTTCGGCAGCACGCCCAGCCGCAGCTCGCCAAGCTGGCCGGCCGCGCTGCGCAGCGCACGGTCGCGGCTGGCCTGCAGCTCGGTGAGGATGCGCGTCGCGTCCCGCAGGAAGCTCGCGCCGGCCGCGGTGAGCGCGACGCCCGTCGAGCGGCGGACCAACAGCGGGGTGCCGATCGCCTCCTCGAGCTCGCGGATCTGCCGGGAGAGCGCGGGCTGTACGATCCCGACCGCGCGGGCGCCGGCCATCATGCTGCCGGCCTCGGCGACCGCCACGAAGTAGCGCAGATGGCGCAGTTCGACCTGTCTCATGGGTATACCTGGAAGGCATGGCCTGATGCCTCGAAGGGTATTGGGAAGTATGGGCGGATGGCCGTAGGTTGGCCAGCGATGTGACAACGGTTCGCGCGCCGCGGACGTCTTCCCTCGACTCCTCCACATGCCACTCCATCTCCAGACTCCCTATGTCCGTTCACGAGCAGCGTCCCGCCGGCTCGGCAAGGACGTCCTGCTCAAGCTCGAGGCGATGCAGCCGTCCGGCTCGTTCAAGCTGCGCGGCGTCGGTGCGGTCTGCGAGGCGCGGCGCGCGGCGGGCGCCCGTCGTTTCGTGTCGTCGTCGGGCGGCAACGCGGGCATCGCGGTCGCCTATTCGGGGCGCGAGCTCGGCGTGCCCGTGCTCGTCGTCGTCCCGGAGAGCACGTCCACGCGCGCCCGCGACCTCATCCGCCTCGAAGGCGCGGAGCTGATCGTCCACGGCGCGTCGTGGGCGGAGGCGAACACGTTTGCTCAATCCGTCATCGGCGCTCACGACGCGTTCGTGCACCCGTTCGACGAACCCCTGTTGTGGCAGGGCCACTCGACGATGGTCGACGAGATGGCGGCGGCCGGACCGAAGCCTGACGCGGTCGTGCTGGCGGTGGGCGGCGGCGGGCTGCTGTGCGGTGTGCTGGAGGGCATGGCGCGCAATGGCTGGGGCGACGTGCCGGTCGTCGCGGTCGAGACCCGGGGCGCGGACTGCTATGCGCGCTCGGTCGCGCAGGGGAGGCCCATCGAACTGCCAGCGATTGAGAGCGTCGCCACGTCGCTCGGCGCGAAGCGGCCCTGCGACGCGGCGATGGAGTGGTCAACGCGCCATGAAATCGAGAACCTCGTCGTGTCCGATGCTGCGGCCGTGGCGGCCTCCCTGCGGTTCCTCGACGAACACCGCATCCTGGTGGAGCCCGCGTGCGGGGCCTCGCTGGCGGCGCTCGACGCGGCGTCTTCGGTGCTCGCCGCCGCGTCACGCATCGCGGTGATTGTCTGTGGTGGCGTCACGGCGCCGGTGGAGTATCTGCAAGCCTTGAGCAGCCGGGACCGGGTGCCTGGAGGAAGCTGACGCGTGCACGAGTACGATTTGATCGCGGACTGGTATGCGGCCCACCGCGCGGGCCCCATGGGCGTCCCGGAGGTGACAGCGCTCGCGGCCTCACTGCCCCCCGGTGCCCGGGTGCTGGACGTTGGCTGCGGCACCGGACTGCCGCTGACGCGGGTGCTGCTGGAGCACGGCTGTCACGTGGTGGGCGTGGACAGCTCGCGCGAGCTGCTGGCGCGATTCCAGGCGAACTTCCCCCACGTACCGGTGGTGTGTGCGCCCATCCAGTCGACCGCGCTTCAGGAGCGGGCGTTCGACGCCGCGATCTCCTGGGGTGTCCTGTTCCACCTGCGCCACGAGGAGCAGGAGCAGGCGATCGCCCATATCGCGAGGGCCCTGAGACCCGGCGCCCCGTTCCTCTTCACCTCGGGCGACGCCCACGGCTCCACGGAGGGCGCGCCGATGAACGGCGTGCCGTTCCGTTATCACTCGTACAGCGCCGACGGGTATCGCGACCTGCTGCGCGCGCACGGGCTCACGCTGGAAGCGACGCACCAGGACCCGGGCGGGAACGTCTACTACCTGTCGCGCAAGACGGGCTGAGGACGGGGGAAGGGCCTGTTTCACGGGAGGGACTCCTCTTCTTGCAAGTCCCGGGGTGACCTGCGGATGCTCGCTCGACGGGAGGCGCGGCGGAGCGGACCTGGACGGTCCGCTCCCGCGTGTCGAGCGCATGGACCTGGAAGAGTTGCGTGCCTTTGTCGGCGTGGCGGAGACAGGCTCGTTCCTGGCCGCGGCGGACACGCTGGGGGTGTCGAGGACGACGCTGCGGCGTCGCGTCGAAGCGCTGGAGGCTCGCGCGGGAGTGCCGCTGCTCAAGAGCACCCGGACGGGCGTGGTGTTGACGGAGGCGGGGGAGGTGCTCGCCCGCCGTGGCCGGCTGATGATGCAGGAGACGAGCGCCCTGGTGGCCTCACTGCGCGAGGTCGGGCAGGCCCCCGCGGGGCTGTTGCACGTGGTGTTGCCGGTGGGCCTGCCGCCACACCTGCTGTCGCCGCTGTTCGGCCTGCTGCGCGGCACCTATCCGCTCCTGCGGGTCCACGCGAGCTTCAGCGACCACCCGCTGGCGGAGCCGCTCGACAACGTGGACCTCGCGGTGCACTTCGGGGAGGACATGCCCCGGGGCCCCTGGATCTCCCAGGTGGTGCTGCGCGTCCGCGAGCGCCTCTGGGCCAGCGCGGACTACCTGCGGCAGCGCGGCCTGCCGGACTCCGTGGAGGCCCTGCGCGGCCACGAGCTGTTCTCCTGGCAGGGCCCCGGCGGCGAGCCCTGCCTGTGGCCCCAGCTTCGAGGCCCCGCGTTCCAGGTGGAGCCCGCCCTCATCTCCACGGACATCCATCTCATCCGGACGTGCTGTCTGGCGGGGCAGGGCATCGGGCTGATCCCCAGCGTGGACCTGGCGGACCCGGGCGAGGCGGAGGGGACGCTGGTCCCCGTGCTCGCGGACGTCGTGGGGCGTGAGCAGCCGCTGCGCGTGAGCGTCCCGGAGGCGCTCAGCGAGCTGCCGAAGATCCGGCAGGTGCTCGAAGACATCCGGCGGGCCATCGCGCCGCTGTGAGGCGCGCCCGTGGGCGGGAACGGGTCATCGGGTGGCCACCTTTGGCCATCCCCGGCGCCGGGCGTCCACGCTACGCCATGGGGCCTTCCCGCCGTGTTGGAGCCCGCCATGCGCATCCCGCTGCCCCTGACCCTCGTCCTGACCCTCGGCGCGCTGTCGTCCCATGCCAAGGACCCCGCGCTCGGCGCGACGACCTTCACCGTCTACGAAGCCTTCCTGAGCCCCGCCCAGGAGCCCGGCGAGGAGTCCGAGACCCCCAAGCCCCTGCAGAAGAGCCTGGGGGCCACCGCGCCCTCCACGCCGCGCGAGCAGCGCCTGTCCCGGGGCCACGGGGTGCTGCGCTTCTCCAAGGACCTGACCCGGGCCTACGTGGAGGTGGAGATGACGGGCGTCAACTCCGCCGACATCCTCATGTTCCACATCCACTGCGGCCCGCCGGGCGTCCTGGGCCCGGTGGTGGTGGACTTCGGGGAGGTGGGCAACCTGGCGAAGACGCTCGCCAACGGGCGCTGGTCCGTGGAGCTGACCAACGCGAACGTCACCTTCATCAAGGACATGAAGGGCATGAAGTCCGGGCTGCCGGAGAGCTGCCCGGCGGAGCTGGGCTTCCTGGCCCAGACGCGGACCCTGGCTGGACTGGAGTCGCTCGCGCGCAAGGGCGTGCTCTATTTCAACCTGCACACCAAGGCCCATACCTACTACGGCGAGATGCGCGGGCAGCTCTACGCCGCCCAGCCCTGACACGACCCCGGCCGACGCCGCTGCGTGCGTTCATCGACTTCATCAAATCGACGCGGCCTTGAGGCGGCCAGGGCGCGCGTGGAGCGCGCCCTGGCCTACGGATGCATCACTTCGGCGTGACCTTGAGCAGCTTGCCGTTGGTGGCGTCGGTGAGCAGGTAGAGGGCGCCCTCGGGGCCCTGGACCACCTCGCGGATGCGCGCGTCCAGGTCCTTGAGGAGGTGCTCCTCGCCCACCACGCGGTCGTTGCGCACCATGAGCCGCACCAGCGCCTTGGCGGCCAGACCGCCGATGAACATGTCGTTCTTCCACTCGGGGAACAGGGTGCCGGAGTAGAGGGTCATCCCCGAGGGGGCAATCACCGGGTCCCAGTAGTACACGGGCTGCTCCATGCCCGGAGCCTGGGTGCTCTGGTGGATGGGCGCGCCGGAGTACTCCTCGCCATACCCGATGGTGGGCCAGCCGTAGTCCTTGCCTGCCTCGGGGCGGTTGACCTCGTCACCTCCCTGCGGCCCCATCTCCACCGTCCACAGTCGGTTCTGGCTGTCGAGCGCCGCGGACAGGACGTTGCGGTGACCGATGGACCAGATCTCCGGCTTCGCCTCCGGGTTGCCCAGGTAGGGGTTGTCCTGGGGCACGGAGCCGTCGGGGTTGATGCGGACCACCTTGCCGAAGTGGCTCTTCACGTCCTGGGCCTGGACACGGCCCGCGAGGATGGAGCGCTCGCCGAGCGTGACGAACAGCTTGCCGTCCGGGGTGAACACCATCCGTCCCCCGGAGTGCTGCGTCGACTCGAGCGTGGGCATCATGCGGAAGATGACCTGGACGTTCTCCACGCGAGGCTGCGCTTCATCCACGAGCCGCGCGCGCGCCACCGCCAGCCCGTTGCCGCCCTGGCGGGGCTCGGAGTAGGTCCAGTAGATGAGCTGGCTCTGGGCGTAGTCCGGGCCCACCTCCACGTCGAGCAGGCCGCCCTGACCGCGTGCGTCCACGGCGGGCAGGCCGCTGACGGCGCGCGACTTCGCGCCCTGCTGCGTGACGATGTAGAGCGAGCCGGTGGCCTTCTCCGTCACCAGCATGCGCTGGTCGGGCAGGAAGGCGATGGCCCAGGGGTTCCTGAAGCCAGAGGCAAGCTCGGTGACCTGGAGGGGCGTCTTCGTCTGGATGGCGGGGACGCGCGTCTGCCCTGGGAAGGCAGGCGTGAACTCGGGCACGTTGGGCGGGCCCTGCGGAACCGGCGGACCGCTGGGGAGCGGCTCCTCCGGGACGCCTGAGTCCTGCTGCGAGGCGCCCGAGTCCGGCGACGTGGGTTCTGGATCCTCACTGCAACCGACGAGGAGGGTAGCGACGATGAGAGGCATTGAGAGCAGGCGCATGCGACTCACTCCTGGGGGAAGAGGGGTAATCATGAATATCAGGCTTTAGGGCCGAACCATCGGGTCAGGGCCTCGGGCAGCCCCTGGTCCGTGCCCTCGCCCACCCACGCGACGTGTCCGTCCGGCCGGATCAGCACCGCGACGGGCGCCGCGACCGCGCCGAGAACGGGCAGCTCCCACGCCCCCGTGTAGCGCGCCGTCACGCTCCGAACCCGGTCCGCCCAGGGCGTGATGTCGAGCGTGGCGGGCCCGCCCAGGTCGAGCAGCACGGGCCGCGCGTCGTGCAGCAGGTGGAACACGCGCCGGGGGCCGTCGTCGGTGATCAGGTCGAGGTCCGGCATGCGGCGCCCGAGCAGCGGGTGTCCGCTTCCCAGGTCGTAGTGGACGTCCAACCCAGACATCATCGCCGCGTACTGCTTGCGGGGTTCGTCCATCCGCAGCAGTTCGGTCAGCGTCTCGCGCACGGCGTCCATCCGCGCGTCACCGCGGCTCAGCGCGGTCTGCGCCATGGTCTTGCGCAGCGCACGGGCCGCGACGGGGTGGCGCTCGGCCTGGTACGTGTCGAGCAGTGTTTCCGGCGAGACGCCGCGCACGACCTGGGCCAGCTTCCACCCCAGGTTCACGGCATCCTGCACGCCGAGGTTGAGCCCCTGTCCGCCCATCGGCGAGTGGATGTGGGCCGCGTCGCCGGCCAGGAGCACCCGCCGGTCCCGGTAGGACGCCGCCTGCCGTGTCATGTCGGTGAACCTCGAGAGGTACGTGGCGCCGCGCAGGCCGTAGTCCGTCCCGTAGAGCGCGATGAGCGCCTCGCGAAGGACCTGGAGGGTCGGCGCGTCACCCGTGACGACCTGCTCCTCTCTCAGCACGACGCCCACGCGGCCGTCCTCCATCTTGCCCATGGCGTAGGTGCCCTTCTCATCCCGGCGGATGCCGAACGCCGGAGTTCCGGTCATCTCGACCTCGGCGATGAGGTAGCTGATGGACGCGTCCCACCCCGGGAACCCGATGCCCGCCGCCTTGCGCACGAGGCTGCGCCCTCCGTCGCACCCGACGAGGTACTTCGCCCGCAGCGCGCGGCCGTCGGACAGCTCGACGTCGACGCCCGTGTCGTCCTGCGCGAAGCCCGTCACCTCGCACCCCCGGTAGATGGGCACCGCCAGCTCACCCACCCACTCCGCGAGGATGCGCTCGAAGCGCTCCTGCAAGAGCGCGAGCCCATGGTTGTGGCGCGTCGGGAAGTCGCTGAGGTCCAGCGGCGCCTGCCCGAACGCGACGTTCTGGACCGCTTGCCCTTGCGAGGTGAAGCGCTCCACGACCCCGCGCTGGTCGAGCACCTCCAGGCTGCGAGCGTGCAGGCCGCGCGAGCGAGAGCCGGCGACCTCCTGACTGGCGCGACGCTCGACGATGGCCACGTCCACCCGCGCCAGAGCCAGCTCCGCCGCCAGCATCAGCCCGGTCGGGCCTCCTCCCGCGATCACCACTGCGTGCCGCGTCACCCCGTTCGTGTGCATTCCAGCCTCCCGTTCCTGAAGCGAAACGGGCGATGGTGGAGCACGGCCGGGGGGGCTTGCGGCAACACCCGGGGTCTGGCATCTGCTTGCAGTGGAAAGAGACACGGGCGCCGCGAGGCCGGTTGCCCCGGGGCCTGCATCAGGTCGATGCCCGCCGGGTGTGCCGCTCCGAATGCGCCTGTTCGATGAGCTGGACTGCGCGCGCGGCTCCATCCTCCGCGCGGATGCGTTCACCCAGCGCCGCGGCCCGGGCCACGACCGCCGGGGACCTCGCCGAGCGGATGGCCTCCGCGAGCCGTTCGGCGGTCAGCGACTTCTGGGGGACGGGCTGGGGCCCTACGCCCGCCCGCTGGACGATGTGTCCCCAGAAGGGCTGGTCGCCAAGAAAGGGGCAGATGACGGTGGGCTTGCCCGCGCGCAATCCCGCCATCGTGGAGCCTGCCCCGCCGTGATGCACCACCGTGCTCATCCGAGGGAACAACCCGTCATGTGGCGCGGACTCCAGCATGAAGATGCTGGGTGGGAGCGCGTCCGCCTTCAGGCCGCCCCAGCCCGATGCCAGCACCGCGCGCTCGCCGGTCAACGCCACGGCCTTCAGGACGGTGGCGGCACGAGAGGCGGCGTGCGCCGCGCCCATGCTGCCGAAGCCCACGTAGACGGGAGGAGGCCCCGCTTCGAGGAACGCTTGGAGCCCGGCGGGCGGAGTCCACAGGTGCGCCTCGTCGAGGAACCAGCAGCCCGTCACCTGTGCCTGGGGAGGCCAGTCGGCGGGGCGCGGCAGCAGATGCTCGCTGTATGCGTACAGCGCGGGGACCGCGGAGCCATCGGCCTTCTTCATGGGGTCCGCGAAGCGTGAACGCGGCGCGAGTCCCAGCGTCTTCACGCGGAAGTCATTGGTCGCGCCGGCCCAGACCGCGTTGGCCAATGACAGGAGCTGGTAGCTGAGGGCGTTGAGCCAACCCCCGAGTCGAAACCCCGGCACCATCGGCACCGGGAACTCGCGCGTCCGGGTCAGCGGCAGCGGCATCGCCAGCAGCTCGACGGCCCCGAGCTTCTCCGCGATGTGGTGACTTCCAAGCGCCTTGGAGTGGTACACGAGCACGTCCGGCTCCAGCTCCCGCGCCGCTCGCCACTCGTCCTCCATGCCCGCCCGGACGATGGCGCCGAACCCCTTGAACAGCCGCCGCTGCTCGGTGCGTGTCGGGGCGCGCAGCACCGCCTCCGTCAGCTCCAGCACGGCATTGTCCATGTGCGCGTATGGAATGCCGTGGCGCTCCACCATGCCTCGGAAACCGGTGGGCGTGCAGAGCGCCACGACATGGCCACGCGCCTTCAGGGCCTTGGCGAGCGCGACGAAAGGCTGAACGTCACCTCGGGTACCGTAGGTGGAGATGAGCACGCGCATGGAGACCCCACACCGGAGCTTGTCCGCTGCAAGGTGGCGGCCCGACCACCGAGGAACCTGTGCGTGCCAGGAGCGCGACGCACACCCTTCGAGATGTGTCGCCAGTGTCTCATGGCGCTGATGCGGATGCGTGGCTTTTCGCCGCGCGGATGAGCGCGATGTCGATTCCCTGCAACGCCGCCTTCCGGCGTGTCTCCTCCCCATGGGGCCATTTCCCCCTGTGGATTTTCGTGAGGACGACATGAAGACGGCGACGTGTTTCCTGGTGATGCTCTCCCTGCTGGCGGTGGGGTGCGGCAGCTCCAACGAGGGTGACGGCGGTGGCGACGACGGCGGTGGTGGCGGCGGCGCCGCGCTCCAGTGCTCCGCCATCGGCTGGTGCACGACGTGGGAGTCGGACCACGAGGTCGTGACGAATGCGCCGCCCCTGACGGGTGGCGCGCTGACCGATGGCCTCTACCGCACGGAGCGGGGCTATGGCTTCAGGGAGGCCATGCTCATCCAGGGGAAGTCCGTCCTCCTCATCGGGGGGAGCTGGAGCAACTTCGTGGGCACCTGGAAGACGGAGGGCGAGAAGCTCATCGTCTCCGTGAGCCGCAGTTGCAGCGACGCCTCCGACGAATCGATGACGGCGACGTTCACCTACGCCTTCGCCGTCAAGGGCGAGGAGCTCTACACCCAGGAGCTGGACCGCACCAACATGCCCATCGTGGGCTGGCGCAAGGTGCGCTCGCTCTGCGAGGAGAGCGCCTCGTTCAACTGCAAGGTGCTCAACTGCGCCTGCGTCGTCACGACGGACAAGCCGCTCACGGGGCAGTCGAGCTGCTCCTGAGTCGTCATCCGGCGGGCCGGGGACGCGCCGGTACGGGCCTGCCCCGGCCCGTCGTGGCAGACTCGGTGCCGGGTGCGTGGAATAGGAGGGCCGCTGTTCCGTCACCTCGCGGGCGTGATGCAGGGAGGGACAGGAATGCGCTCGGGTGTCTCGGAGGCCCTCGAGGCCATGTTGGAAGCGATGGGGGAGCCGCGGGCCTCCCGCCTTCGCGTGGCGCCAGGGGTGCGTGAGGCGGTGTCGCGCGCGCTGGAGGAAGCCGCGTCGCTGGGAGGCGCCGCGCCGGAGCCGCTCGACTTCGCGCGGCACCTGGGCGAGCACCTGGCGAAGGCGGAGGACCCGCCGCTCGCGCTGGAGCGGCTGCACGCCAGGGACCTGGCGCTGGCGCTCGCGTGTACGCAGGGGCTGCCCGGCGCCGATGCGCGGTTCGAGGTGGAGGTCCTCCAGCGGATGCGGGTGCCCCTGTCGCGGATCCACCCCTCACCGGCCTTCGCGGACGAGGTGCTGCAGACGCTCCGGGCCAACCTGCTGATGCCGCGCGCGGACGCGCCGCCGCGGCTGCGGGGGTACGCGGGCGTGGGCTCGCTGGCGCAGTGGGTGAACATGGTGGGCGTCCGGCTGGCGCTGCGGCTGAGGAAGGCGCAGGGGGACGCGTCACGGGTGGAGGCGGAGGTGCTGGCGGCGCACCCCGCGCCGGGCGGGCTGGAGCTGAGCTTCATCCGCGAGGACGCGAGGGCGCACGTGAGGGCGGCCTTCGTGAAGGCGGTGGCCTCGCTGGATGACGAGGACCGGGAGCTGCTGCGCCTGCACTACGTGGAGCGGCTGTCGCTGGAGAAGATGGGGGCGCTGTACGACCTGCACAAGTCGACGCTCTCCCGGCGGCTGGGCGGGGTGCAGGAGACGCTGGAGAAGCGGACGCGGCGCCTGCTGTCGGAGCGGCTGGCGCTGCGGGACGCGGAGCTGGAGAGCCTGGTGCGCACCATCCACGGAGGGTTGGACTTGAGCCTGTCGGGACTGCTGGGAGGGCGTGGGTGAGCTGTCCCGAGGAGAACACGCTCGCGCGGTACGTGAACGGGCTGCTGGGGGCGGAGGGGATGCGCGAGGTGCGCGCGCATGTGGCGGGCTGCGCTGAATGCCGGAGCGTGCTCGCGGCGCTGAGCGCGATGGAGACCCCGGCGCCCGACACGGGACCGCTCGTCACGGGCACGCGGGTGGGGCGCTACGTGGTGCTGGGGTTGCTGGGCGAGGGCGGCATGGGCCGGGTCCATGCGGCGTATGACCCGGAGCTGGACCGGAAGGTGGCGCTGAAGCTGCTGAACCCGGAGCGCCTGAGGGAGGACTCGCTGACGGAGGCGCGGCAGCGGCTGGAGCGCGAGGCGCGGACGATGGCGCGGCTGTCGCATCCGCATGTGGCGCAGCTCCACGACGTGGGGGAGTACCAGGGCCAGCTCTTCCTGGTGATGGAGCTGGTGGAGGGCGGCACGCTGCGGCGGTGGCTGCTGGAGAAGCCGCGCACGCGAAGGGAGACGGTCGCGCGCTTCGTGCAGGCGGCGGAGGGGCTGGCGGCGATGCACGCGCTGGGCATCGTCCACCGGGACTTCAAGCCGGACAACGTGCTGCTGACGCGCGACGGGCAGGTGCGCATCACCGACTTCGGCCTCGCCAACGCCACGGTGGCGCGGGACGCGAGGTCCGGGCACCTGCCTCCAAGCGCGGAGGTCCTCACGCTGACGGGGACGGTGCTGGGGACACCGGCCTACGCCGCACCCGAGCAACTGCGAGGCGAGCGGGGGGATGCGCGCTCGGACCAGTTCGCCTTCTGCGTGGCCCTCCACGAGGCCCTCAACGGGCAGCGCCCCTTCGAGGGCGCGACGCGCGAGGAGCTGCTGGCGTCGATGGAGCGGCAGGCGGTGCGGCCCGAGCAGCCGGGCGTGCCGGGCTGGCTCAAGGCGCTGGTGCGCCGGGGGCTGAGCGCGGACCCCGCCCGCCGCTTCGAATCGATGGAGGCCCTGCGGGCCCGCCTCACACGGGACGCGGGGGCCTGGAAGCGCAGCGCCGTCGCGGCGGTGGTCGCGGGAGGCCTGGTGGGCCTGGGGTTCCTCCTGCTGGGGCCGGCGGCGGCGGCGCCGGACGAGACGTGTCAGGGCAGCGAGCGGCACCTCGCGGGCATCTGGGATGCCACCGTGCGCGAGTCCACGCGCCGGGCCTTCCTGGCCACCCGGGCTCCGGACGCGGAGGCCTCCTTCCAGGCCGTGGCCTCCACGCTGGACCGGTGGACCCGGGACTGGGCCCACGCGCACCGCTCCGCCTGCGAGGCGGCGCACGTTTTTGGTGAGCAGTCGGAGGCGGTGCTCGGGCTGCGGATGACGTGCCTGGACCGGCGGCTGGGAGCGCTGTCCCGGCTGACCGTGGCGCTCCAGGGCGCGGACGCGCGGACGGTGGAGCGGGGCTTCGGGTTGGGCGGTTCGCTGGGCGGCGTGGGGCGGTGCGCGGACGTGCGGACGTTGCAGGAGGCGGTGTCGCCCCCGGACGACCCGAAGGTCCGCGCGGAGGTGGACGCCGTGCGCGCGGAGCTGGCCCGGGCGCACGCGCAGATGCTCGCGGGCCATACGCCGGAGGCCCTGCGGATCGCGCTCCCCGCCCGCGAGCGCGCGCTCGCCACCCGGCATCGCCCCCTGGAAGCAGAGGCGCACCAGCTCTGCGCGTTCCTGCAGGAGGACTCCGGCGCGTTCGAGGACGCGCGCGAGTCGCTGGCGCGGGGCTCGCTGGCGGCCGAGGCCGGGCGGGAGCCGGGCGTGCTCGCGCGGGTGCTGAGGGCCCAGGCCTGGCTGCACGGGTACGGCCTGGGGCGGCCTCAAGAGGCGTGGCCCTTCCTGCACCGGGCGCGCGCGGTGGCCGAGACGCTCCGGGACGCGGAGCTGGACACGCTGCTGGACAACGTGCAGGCGGAGCTCCTGGAGCAGGAGGGCCGCTTCGCGGAGGCGGAGCCGCTGCTGCGCGCCTCGCTGGAGGCCGTCAGCGCGCGGGGACAGACGCACTCGCACGCGGAGCTGAGCGGCCGGCTGGGGCTGCTGATCCGCCATCAGGGGCGGCTGCTGGAGGCGAAGCGCTGGCAGGAAGAGGCGCTGCGCCTGCACGAGGAGCACTTCGGCCCGGCGCACCGCGACACCGGACGGGCCCTGCTCAACCTGGGCGGGACGCTGGCGCTCCTGGGCGAACTGGAGCGCGCCGAGTCCGTCCTCCAGCGGGCGCTCGGAATCCTTCGCCAGACGCTGGGCGGGGACAACCTGTCGGTGGCCCGGGCGTTGTCCAACCTGGCCGTGGTGTATTTCGAGTGGGGACACGCCGCCCGGGCGCGACAGGCCGCGGAGGAGGGCTGGGCCGTGGCGCGCAAGAGCGTGGCCGCGGACAGCCCGGTGCTGCTGGGGACGGCGTCGAACCGGGTGGGCATCCTGGGAGAGCAGGGGGCGCGGCGCATGGAGCTGGCGCACGCGCGCGGTGTGCTGGCGCATCGCGAGAAGGTCTACGGCGCTTCCCACCCGGAGGTGGCCCTGGACGTCCACGAGGTGGGGCGGTTGCTGCGCCTGCTGGGGCGGACGGACGAGGCGCGCGGCTTCCATGCCCGGGGTGTCGCGCTCCAGGAGGCCCTGGCCGCCAGGGGCGAGCTGGACGGCGCGGGGCTGCGCTCGCTGGCGGACGCGCTCCTGTTCCTGGGGCGGGTGGACGAGGCGCGGCGCCACGTGGAGCAATCGCTGGTGGAGATGGAGAAGGACCTGGGGCCCCTGTCGTCCGAGCGCATCGAGGCGCTGCTCGTCCTGGGTGACGTCCAGCTCGCCCGGGGCCGGCCCGCCGAGGCCCTGGCGCCGCTGAGGACCGCGCTGGAGGCCCTCACGGGCCGCCAGGTGGTCTCGGCGCGCGTGCCCAGGGTGCGTCGCCGTCTGGCGCGGGCGCTGCGCCAGACGGGAGCGGTGAAGGAGTCCTGCGAGCAGGCTCGGCGGGCCTGGGAGGAGCTGGCTGTCTGGCGTGCGGCCTATGCCCAGGAGACGCGGGAGGCCCGGGCCGAGCTGGGCCACTGTCCGGGAGGGGCGGTGCCCTGACCGGGTGCGGGGGCCCTGACCCGGTCTCCCGCGCTCAGACGCCTCGCGCCAGTCTCGATTGGAGCGCCGGCGAGATGTAGGGGACGGTGAAGAGGATCCGCACCGGGCTGCTGTTGGTGAAGTCGATCTGCTCCGCCGTCGGGTTGCCTTGATTGAAGCCGAAGTACTTCATCTCGAGCGCCCAGAGCGGGCTCGGCTCCAGCAGGTACATGCGCACGGTGTAGGCCTCGCCGGGGGCGAGCGGGGTCAGGTACTCGCCCAGCTTGACTCCCCAGCTCTTGGTGCTGGTGGACGAGGCGACCAGGCTGGTGGCCCACTCCACTCCGACCATCAGGTAGCCAGACGAATTGAAGATCGGGATGGTGACCTCATACACCCCGAGCGCGCCGACCGAGTTCTCCACCTCTTCGTTCCAGGCCAACCCGGCATACGCCGAATGGTTGGCGTACGCCCCGCCCCCTGCCGTGAAGCGGGAGGTGCTCTGGAACTCGCTGCGTTGGATCCCGCTCTCGGAGAACGAGAACTCGAGGTACGGAAGATTGCCTCCCGGCCCGAAGCAGTTGCGGCCGAACTTCTCCGCCACCCGCTCCACGTAGTCCGCCTGGTACAGGCTGCTGTAGTCCACCCCGTTGATCCTGAACCGCTGCTTGTCATCCGCGGACAGGTGACTGAAGCGATTGGCCATCGTGGAGCCGATGCTCGCCGGGTCGTAGGTCTGCAACTGCCCGGGGATGTAGCAGTAGCTCTGGAAGCCGCCGCTGCGCGCGGTGATGGTGCCATCCATGATGGGTTGCACGGTCACGGCGAGGAAGGACGACGAGGCGCCCCCCCGCGGCTGCAACAAGGTCACGTTCGTCGCCATCCGCGCGGGCGGCGTGACGCCAAAGAAGGCGCCGCTGGGAGAAAGACGCAGGGTCTCGGTTTCGGGATCGCCCGCGACGGGCGGCAAGCCCCGGGTGGCCACCGAGAAGGAGCTGGCCTTGAGCGTGGCATCCGACTTCTGGACCAGCGCGCTGATGCCCGCGACATCCTCCGCGTCAGCCTGAACCCCCACCACCGTGGTGACGATGGCCTCGGCCTTGAGGCCCACGCCCAACTGGAACGAGTAGTCCAGGTCGACTTCCGTGTCGTCACCCGTCAGGTACTCGTAGTTGCACAACTGCCAGTTCACCATGCCCGACGGGCTGTCGGGGCCCCAGATCTCACGCGAGGGCACCGGGTAGGGGAAGCTGTCCGCCACCATCGAGACCAGCGTCGCCTGCTGGTAGTCATCCGTCGCGGTGTCGATCCGGTAGTTCTCGATGGAGAAGAACGCGCCCCAGTACGACGTACTCAGCCTCGGCTTGTAGTTCGAGTCGCTGCTGAGGATGAGGTGGATGAAGCGGACGGAGGGGCAGTCATCGAACACCTGCGCGCCGGAGCCGTCGGACCGCATGACCGCGCTGGGCGACGGCCCCCGGGTCGTCGCCAGCGGCAGGTACACGCCGCAGGGCGTATTGCGCGTGGTCAGGTGGCTGGTGCTGGAGGCGAGGTACACCGGCGACGTCTCCCACACCGGCAGGTACAGGCCCGGCTGCTGGTAATTCGCTTCGCCAGGCTGCGCCGAGTTCGGGATCAGCTTGCCGACCCGGACGTTGTCGCTGCCGTCCCGGAAGTGCACGGACAGCGAACCGTCCGGCGCCATGCCGACGTTCGCCCCGAAGGAGAGGCCGGAGTCGCCATGCTCGGCGTTGATCTTCGTGACGGTCAGGTTCCCGCCGTGTGTCGCCAGGAAATACGCGTCGAACGCAGACAGGAGATCCATCCCGAAGGACAGGCTCTTGATGCTCGAGGAGTTGCTGTTGCACACCACCACCAGGCTCATGTAGGGGCGCGGAGCACTGTCATGGGGACCCTTGACGATGCCCTGATCGATCCAGCCCGCGCTCACGGCCGGGTAGTCATCGACGACCGAGCGTCCGCTGGTGTCGCTGGCGAGCAACGACCCGAGCGAGGCTCTGTGGCCCCCATTCGGAATCTGCGCGGCCCACGTGCCGTTGGGCGTGAAGTCCGCGGGATCGAACAGCAGTGGCAACATCACGCCACGGACGGTTTGGTTCCCGGAGTCCACTTCCTCGGCGAGGACCACGGCGCCAATCTTCCCCGCGAGGGAGGGCAGGGTGCTCGGCAGCGCGAACGCCGCGACGTTGCTCTTGACGGTGTGGTTGTTGCCCCAGACCGAAAAATCGATCTCGGCGACAGCGGCGGGTTCGAGCATGTCCGGGCGGGTGCGCAGCGCGTAGCGGTGGCCGTCCTGCGAGGTCCAGAACACGAAGGTGTAGTCCCCCACCGCGAAGA
Source organism: Corallococcus sp. AS-1-6 (assembly GCF_020037015.1). Classification (GTDB taxonomy): domain Bacteria; phylum Myxococcota; class Myxococcia; order Myxococcales; family Myxococcaceae; genus Corallococcus. Next base: position 61,520 of record NZ_JAIQDE010000036.1, read on the forward strand.
TGGACATGAGCTGGTCCGTCTGGACCACGAACCGGCTTTGCAGGCTCGGCGGGAACTGATCCGAGATCTTCTTCGCGCTCCAGACGTTGAGGTCGCTGAACGTGTGGCTGCTCTGGTACTTGGAGGCGTCCGCCGACAGCAGCGTGAGCAGCGCGCCAGAAGCCGGGACGGCGTACTGCACACGTCCGCCGCTACAGCACAGAGCGCCCGCCCCCCCCTGCTGGCCGGACCAGGGGATGGCGACGTTGGAGATGTCGAATGCGTTTTCAGGGGTGTCCATTGCGTCCTCTTTCACGGGGGATGGGTTCGTCGACTGCGAAAGACAGTCATTGCAGGACGTGGACCAACACCCCGTGAAAGAGGCACTGCGATGGATTCCGGGCGCTTGAGACGAAGGCCCCCGACGCGCTGAAACATGCCGCGTCCGACCGGGAGGCAAGCGCGTCAACATGGAACGCGCGGTGAAACACGCTGACATGCGTCCGACCCGGTAGGCGAAGACTCAACCCCAGACGTCTTTTTTGGGCGCCTGGGGCCTACCTTGGATGGTTGTGGTTGCCACGGGTGCGCACGCCCTACAGCCGGTGGCGGGGTGGAGCCCTCGACTGTCAGAGCAGACCCTGGGCCTTCAATGCGTCGATGGCGGCGGCCAGCGCGGGATGGGGTGACGCAAGCGGACCCGGAGGGGAGCGCACGGTGCTGACAAAGACAAAGGCGCCCCCCTTCGTGGCCACGTGCCCCACGAACCACGTCAGATTCTCCTCTGGAAGCGTGAGCGCGCCCGTCTTCGCGCTGAGCACCGCGCCCTCCTTCCAGGGGCCACCCATGTCGATGCCATCCCGGACGTGCGCCACGGTCTGGGGGCCCTGCACCAGTGTGCGTTTCACGGTCTCCTGGGTGGCCGCGCTCACGGGGAGCTGCCCCCTGTAGAGCCGCGCCAGGAATTGGAGCTGCTCCTCGGGGGAGATGCGAAGCGGTCCGCCAAGCCAGAACAGGGTGATGTTCCCCGAGGCCTCCGCGTTTCCGTAATGGAGGCGCTTCATCCAGGCTTCCTCGCGTTCACGACCGAGCCGGGTCGCGAGTCCCTGGAAGACCCACAAGGCCGAGCGACGCATGGCCGTGTCCAGCGTCTGATCCTGGTTCCAGGCCTGGACGCCACGCGGGGTGCCGTCCCAGGGGAACACCTCGTCTGGCTTCAACACGCCTTCCTCCAGCGCGATGAGCGCATGCGGAATCTTGAAGGTGGAGGCGGGGGACAGGCGCTGTTGGCAGAGGCTGCTGTCGTTGACGGCCACCTGGCCTGTCTCCAGGTTCATCAGCCCGAAGCAGCCGGGATGGCGGGAGACGATGCGGAGCGGGGCAGGGCGATGGCCCGTGCACGCGAGTGACGTGAGCAGCACGAGCCAACCGGCGAAACGGAACCTGCGAGAGGGGAGTCGGGACATGGGCGTGGGGGCATAGCAAACCTCGCGCCAGCAGCCGTCTCCTCTGGAGCGCGGTCGGGGGGCCACAGGTGGGCTGGGAGTGACGCGGTTTGTTCGTCACGCTTGGGGTTCGAGCCGTGACGCCTGTTCCTTCGAGGGCTTCGCTTGACGTTTCAACATGGGCTGCCTCTGCCCAGGCTCGCGATAGGGATGCACATCCTCTGGAGGGAGGAGGCCGCCGCCTCTGGCTTCAAGCCGTGGAAGCTGACGGTTGCTTCTGGTGCCAGGCAGGACGCAGGGGCGCGGAGGCCGCGCGCAGCAACAACCACCACACTCCGCCGAGCAGCCAGCAGGCCAGGAACAACAGCAGCGCCTGGCCCCACAGGGGCAGTCGCCCCGAGCGCAGGTGGCGACAGGCGCGGTGCAGCCCCAGGCTCAACGCGAAGCCGAGCGCCATGCGCATCACCTTGAAGACAAGCATGGCGTCACGTCGCTCCGCGGTCATCCCCGCCAGCACGGGCGCGTAGGTGACGTAGGTGGCCAGGCCGTAGCCGAGCCATCCGGCGGCGTTCAGCTTCCAGAAGAGGTGGCGCGAGGGCGTCATGGCTCCGGGGACGTCGGCTCAGGGCGAGGCGGTGCGGGCGAAGCGCGCCACCACCTGCCGGTTGAACGCGGGCAGGTCCGCTGGCCGGCGACTGGTGACGAGCAGGCCATCCACCACCACCTCCTCATCGACCCACGTGGCCCCTGCATTCTGCAGGTCGCGCCGCAGGGATGGGAAGGACGTCACCCGGCGGCCCTTCACGCCGCCCGCGTCGGCGAGCAGCCACAGCCCGTGACAGATGGCCGCCACCGGCTTCTTCGCCCGGAGGAAGCCCTGCACGAAGTCAGTCGCTCCGGAGGCGATGCGCAGGCTGTCCGCGCTGTGGGTCCCCCCGGGCAGATAGAGCGCGTGGTAGGCGCCGGGACGCGCTTCCGAGAGCGCGCGGTCCACCTGGAACTCGCTGACCTGACCCTCCGGTGCCTCCGCGCGCACGGTGCCCGCCTCCCGGGGCGCGCGGTGGTAGACCTTGCTCACGATGCTCCACCTGCCCTCCAGCTTGAGCAGGGAGATGTAGTCGATGAAGTCCCACTTCGATGTGCGCACGGACACCTTGGCGACCGCCGCGCTGCCGAAGACGTCCACCTGGAGCACCGCGTCCTCGCGCCCGGTGAAGGGGCGCTTCACGGCCGTCTGGATGTAGTCGGCGCCCGGCCATGTGGCGAGCGTCTCGTCGGGCCCCACGGAGAGGAGCTTCGCCTCGGGATGGAAGGCGCGGTGGAGGCGAGCTTCGTCGCCCGACTTCACCCCCTCGGTGTAATCAGCGACGACCGCACGGATGGCCGCCACGTCGTCGTTGGGGGTGGCCATCAGCCAGGCGGTGAGCAGCGTCGAGGCGAAGGGGTGCAGCGGCATGGGGTCCTCCGAGCGGTGGTTGCGCCACTCTCGTCCCCCCATCGGCGTGCCTGGCGTACTCTTCAGCGAGTGGCGGCAGCACTCGGTGAGCGGTGGCGCGGGCGTCAGGGATCGCTTGAGAGCGGTCCAGAGAACTCAAACTCTCCGAGGGTAAAAGGCGAGTCATCTTCAGATGTTTCACGGAGGGGGCTGCTGGCGCCCTTCAATTGGGGACCGCTTGAATCTCCGCGAACCTCACTCTTGTCCCTTCCCGTTTGCGATCAGCGCCTTGCCCTTCGAGGTCTGGTGCACGGTCCATTTCGAGTAACATCGCACGCGGTTCCGGGTGTTCCCCCTTCCTCCATGTGTCTCCCCGTCCCGAACCGCGAGTCTCCCTGATGGCAAGCAAGGCGTGCTGGATTCTCTTTTCCGCTCTCTGTCTTTCTGTGGGCCTCTATCCCGGCAGCTACTTCCTCGCGGCCTCGAACTTCGGACTTCGTGCCTTGAAGAGCAGCGAACTCCTGACCGACCCCGTCTGGAACGCGGCCTTCTACACGCACATCGCCCTGGGAGGACTCGCGCTGGCCATCGGCTGGACCCAGTTCGTCGCGAGACTGCGACTCCATCGCCCAGGTGCACACCGGCTCCTCGGAAAGGTCTACGTCGTGGCGGTCCTGCTGAGCGGGCTCGCCAGCGTCTACGTCGGCTTCTTCGCCACGGGGGGCGTCATCGCCGCGGCGGGCTTCGTCAGCCTGGGCATCGTCTGGCTCTACACCACGGCCTCGGCCTATCGCCTCATCAAGAGCCGGCGAATCGAAGAACACCGGCACATGATGACATACAGCTATGCCGCCTGCTTCGCGGCAGTCACGCTGAGACTCTGGATGCCCGTCCTGAGCTACGCCCTGGGGGACTTCATCACGGCCTACAGAATCGTCGCCTGGCTCTGCTGGCTCCCCAACCTGGGCGTGGCACACCTCATCTTGCGCAGACGGCTCCAGGAGCGCGAACTCGTGCCTTCGTGACGAGACCTCGGTTCCGCCGGGATGGAGCCGTCCCGGGTGGACTCGGTGTCCATGCCGTCGGCAGCGTTCTCACGCAGCAGGTTGAATGCCTCTCGGCTTCTACCGCTCCACAAAACCGAGAGCGTGCGAGCACCGAAGCTTGCGGACAGGTTTGTGTTCCCGAACGGTCGGGACCGCGAACGGGTCCGGCGTGTCGGATGGGGTGTGGGGCGCGCAGTCCCGAGGGCGAAGAGCGCAACAGGCTCCATCGCTCTGATGTGTTGGGTGAGCCGGAAAGCGTGGGCCGGGAGTATAGGGGGCCGCCCCGCTCCAGGGCGGATTCGGCTCCCTGCTCCCGGCGGCCGGGGCCGGGCGTCTCAGCGCGCGCGCCGGTAGTGCACGGCGATCGCGCCGCAGCGGAGCGGCTTCGCCGAGACCAGCTCGAGCCGTCGCGTGCTGGGCAGCCCGCTCTGGTACAGGGTCGGGCCGTGGCCGGCGATCCTGGGGTGGACGAGGAACCTGTACTCGTCGATCAGATCCAGCCGGTCCAGCTCGGTCGCGAGCTTGCCGCTACAGAGGAGCACGCCGGCCGGGGTCGCGTCCTTGAGCTTCTGCACGCCCGTGCGCAGGTCGCCGGCGATGTGGTGGCTGTTGGTCCACGGGAAGTCCGTTCGCGTCGACGACACCACGTACTTCGGCTTGGCCTCCAGCTTGACCGCCCACTCGCGCATCGCTGGCGGCGCCTCCGCGTCGCCGCGGGCGACCGCTGGCCAGTAGCTCTCCATCATCTCGTAGGTGACGCGGCCCCACAGCATCGCCCCGCCCTCGTCCATGAGGCGGGTGAAGAAGGCGTGTGTCTCGTCGTCGACGATTCCCTCCTGGTGGTCGACGCAGCCGTCCAGGGTGACGTTGATGATGAAGGTCAAGAGTCCCATGCGGCCGAGTCTAATCCCATGACCGGGTGAAGTCTGTGGGTTGGTCATGGAATTTCGCCCGGGCCTTCGGCACGGTGAATTGCCAGCGAATCTGGAGCCGGTGGCGGTTGGCCCACTCCTGCCATGCCTGCGTTTCACAGCGGAGCTTGTCGAGCGTGGGGATGCGCCGACGCCCCGGGCCGCGGCTTCTCATGGAGCGCTGCGCTGAGCCCCTCCTCCCGGTAGCGTCTTCGGACGGTGCGCAACGTGGTTTCCGTGACGCCCATCGCCTCGGACACACCCACGACCGTCCAGCCCGCCGCTAGCAGTTGCAGCACCCTGGCTCTCCGCAACACCCGCACTGACTCGCGTCCTCGGTGCGTCAGCGCCTTCAGCGCTGCGCTGTCCGCCTGCTTCAGCTTCAACCCTTGGCTTCTCGTGTGCCCCCTCATACCCGGAGCAACAGCGCAAACCCGCCCGCTAATCTCTACCCGGCCAAAGGACCAGGGGAGGTCGCCATCAGCATCTCCCGGGTGGCAATTGCTGTCTGGGTGTGGTTTGGTGTGCCATAACTATTGTGTCTTGCATTTGTCTTGAAGTGGGGGCTCAAAGGCAATCATGGTCATTTCCAGGCAACGGCTCTGCCGGACGAACTTTCTCCTTGCGGTCCTCCTTTGGGTGTCCGGTTGTCTGCCGGCGATGGACCCCCCTGTTCCCGAGGCCCCGGAGTCCGCATCGCACGCTCGCGACTCCTCCTCGCAACTCAAGCCTCCCCCTGCGAGCCTGGAGCGGAGTGGCGTGTCATCCCTATCGCGTATCCTCGACTGGGTGGGTAGGGCGAGGGATTTGAGAGACTACGTCAAAGACTACAATCGGTGCGCGAGGCAGGGCTTCAACAAGCCTGGCTGTTCGGCAAAGGATATGGTCTGGAATGGTCTCTGCATGGTGTTGGATTGGAAGATGAGTGATGTTCTTTCGTTGGATATTGGAATTCCATATCACAAGCTGTGTCTGGGGGATGCGGCGCTCAAGTGCTGTAAATACGAGCCAGCCACAGATACGTCCTGTCACAGCGCCTTCAACTCAAAAGAGCCCATCAACTGCGAGGGAAATCCCTACTACCGCTCTGCGAAGTCCTATGGACCGTGCCTCGAAGCTGAAGAGGGCCCGGGCTGCTTCTGCGACTACATCCCCCAGTGCTCCAACCCTGTGGTTGAGCGGTCAGGCTCCGGCGACTGGCGCTTCAATCAGTTCGGAGTGATGCTGGCCGCCGCCATTGAGGAAGGTGCGGCTGCGCTCATCCGGCAGCAGCCGGGGGACTTCGTGGACTACGTCAGCTTTGTCGGAACCTGTCCGCACCGGGAGGTCATCCTCACGGGAGCCCCCTTCTCGAAGCCGGATGAGTTTCCACCGGGCTACCCGCTGAGCGACGCCTACCATGAGAGCGACAACGTCCCCGAGGCCCGCTACCTGCGCGGGCTCACTACGCTCGCCATCCAGCGCGTGCTCTCGGGTATCCCGAACGTCCAGGCCCGGTGGAACGCCATCGCGTCGCGCCGCTGGACGGAGCCGGAGAAGACAGCCTATCTGGCCAACGTTTCGGATCCAGAGGCCGTGCTGGAGAGTTGCGTGGGCAAGTTCGGTGTGGACATGCTCCGCCAGGCCTACCCGGGTGAGTATTTGCTGCTTGCGGCTCCCCTCCTGGGGGAGACCGAGCCCGATTGTCCCGCTGGCTGGGTGGGTGGGGCGGCCATCTGTGCTGCGGCGTCGCTCAGTGTGGCGGTGAGTACCTCGGGGGCCAGCGTGACGCTTGTGCCCTCGGTGTATGACCCGAGCGCGAACTACAATGCTGACGGCACCTATGCCGTGCAGCTCGACTGGGGTGATGGCCTTGTGGAGGGCCGCGTCTATGGCGTGTCTGAGCCGTCCACTCACGCGTGGATGCATACGTTCGAGGCTGCCGGCACCTACACGGTGACGGCGCGCATCACCAACACGTCTGGGCTGGTGGGTGAGACAACCACCCAGGTGGTTGTGGCCGAGGGCTCCGGCCAGCCTGTGCGGCGCTCAGTGGAGAGCGTCCAGTTCGCAATGGATGCCTCCGTTACTGCGTACAAACATGGACGCATCCGTGTGGACGTGGAGGGGCTCGACGCGGAGGGCAATGTCCACAAGCTGGGCTATCACTGGGTGACGCTGACTGGTGAGGACTGGACGAATGTCACTGTTCCGCTCTCCTCGGCGCTGAGTCATGGGGGGCTCACGGACCTCCAGTCATTCCGCCTCAGGACGAACCACTACGAGGGGAACGCAGTCTCGTTGCGCGTGTTGCGGCTCTGGGGTGTGACGCTGAACCTGTACGCCTCGCCGGGCATGTCGCCGCAGTCGCGCTCGTACGTGCTGACGAACCGGGACGTGAAGGTCTATGCGCCTGGAAATCCGACCCCTACAGCGCCACTGGTGGAGCCGGGGTCGGGCAAGCTGGAACTGCCGCTGATGAACGCGGAGATTGTTATTGACCTGCCCACCATCCCGGAGCCGGATCCTTCGTGGAGCCATGGCTGCCGGCCGGTGTATGGCGCGGATGCGCCGCTGATGCGGACAGCGAACGGAGGCTGCGAGGACATCGCCAGCGGGTTGGTCTTCGCCGTCATCCCATTTCACAGCAACTGGCATGATGCCGTCTGGGACTCGACCGTTTCGGGCAGCGCCGTTCCGGATGCGCACGACTACGGCCGGGTCAATGACTACTCGGGGGGCTATCCTATCTCGGCGGGGCCGGACGCGTCGGCCGCAGCCTATTGCCATGAGTTGACGCAGGGCGGCTTCAGCGATTGGCGTCTGCCCTCGGATAAGGAACTGGCCATGGTGACGAGTGCCTCCAGGGCCGGGACCTACTTTCCCCACGCTGTCTCAGAATATGCCTGGACCTCGACGAACTGGAACGCCTCGCACGCTGTAGTGATCCACCTCTTGGGAGGGTGGCACTATGGCATCAAGGCGACCGAGTCCCACCGAGTGGTCTGCGTGAGGAGCGGGCCTCCACCCGCGGAGCATGCGTGTCGAGTGCCTGTCGATGGCGGGCAACTCTTCGTGACGGGATGGGGAGGCTGCATGGATACGCGCGCTGGGGGGCTCGTGTGGAGCCGGCCTTCGGTACCGGTGAAGACGTGGCACGACGCAGTGTGGGGCGCCGAGCTGGCAGGCAATGCGCAGCCGGACGCGGACGATGGAGCACGCACGAATGACTACGCCGGTGGAATGGTCCCGGGTGTTCCGGACGCCTCGCTGGATAACCACTGTCACTCGCTGGTGGAGGGGGGATTCAGTGACTGGCGCCTGCCTACCGTGACGGAGATCCACCGCGTGAGCGGCAGTGCCCTGGCGAAGAAGTACTTCGATTTCGAGACAGCGGAGTACTTCTGGAGCGCGTCTGCCTACAGCACATCTGGCACCCTCGTTCAGAGCATCAACCTGGGCGATGGTGGCTATTCGTATGACGAGAAGATGAAGTACCGGCGCGTGGTGTGTGTGCGGCCCCCGGCTTCGATGGTAGCCGCAGACCTGGCTCCCCTTGCCTTCACTGGGCCTGCCGCAGCGGCGACACGGCAGACGGTTTCCTTGTCCTGGACCGTCACGAACCAGGGTTCGGTGGATGCCACGCCATCATGGCGCGACGCCATATATCTGTCGCGCGACATCTACCCCAGCAGCAACGACGCGCTGGTGCTGGATGCGTCACGGAGTACGCTGCTCGCGCCGGGGGGCAGCTATACCGTCACGAAGTCGGTCGATGTGCCGGGAGTGCCTGCTGGCGATTACTTCTTGCTCCTGCGCGTCGACAGCACCTCCGTCGTGGTGGAGAAGGACGACGGGAACAATGGGTGGGCCGCGCTGCCCATCACCGTGACGAATCCTGACCTGGCCATCACCGCGTTCAGAGGACCGTCGGTGGCCGCGGTCCAGCAGCGGGTGCCCATCAGTTGGACGGTCACGAATGCGGGCACGGCCAACGCGTATCGGTCCTGGTCCGACTTCGTCTACCTCTCCACTGACGAGACGTTCGGTGGTGGAGACGTTAACGTGACGAGCTGGCAGCAATCGGGTGGGCTGGCACCGGAAGCGAGCTACACCGTCGCCAATACCGCGACACTGCCAAACGTTCCTGCAGGGAACTACTTTCTGCTCCTCCGGGTCGACCATTACGGTGACCTCTACGAATCGGAAGAGACGAACAACACTTGGACCGCGCTGCCCATCACCGTGACGAACCCAGATCTGGCGGCCACCGCGTTCAGTGGACCCTCGGTGGCCGAGGCTCGGGAGTCCGTGTCCTTTACGTGGACGGTCACCAATGCGGGCACGGAGATCGCGTACCCGAACTGGTACGACTACGTCTACCTCTCTACGGACGAGAGATATGACAGCGGGGATACGTCGGTGATGAGCGAGGTTCGCACGAGCGCGCTGGCGCCTGGATCGAGTTATACCATCACGAAGTCCGCGGTCCTGCCGAGCGTGCCTGCTGGGAACTACTTCCTCCTCCTTCGAGTAGACCGCAACGGCGTGCTTCACGAGCCGAATGAGGAGAACAACACATGGACGGCGCTGCCCATCAGTCTTCGCGCTGCGGACCTCGTTCCAGGGGGATTGTCGGCTCCGCCCTCGGCACGGGCGGGCTCCTCCATCAGTCTGGTCTGGAGCGTGAGCAATGGCTCCGTGGATGTTGTTGCGCATCCGAGCTGGTCGGATGACGTCTACCTCTCCAAGGATGAGACCTGCTGCACGGGGGATACGTCGCTCGCGAACGAGTCACGCAGGACGGCTCTGGAGCCGGGGGCGAGCTATTCACTCACCAGGACCGTCACGCTACCGGCGACGCTGACGCCCGGTGTCTACAACCTCATCTTGTCGGTGGATAGAAACGGCTCGCTCCCCGAGACGAATGAGGAGAACAACTTGGTCGTCGTTCCTTTCACCGTCGACCCATAGCAAGCAAGCTCACCGATAGGGATGGCGCCAACATCCATGGGGTCATCCCTACCGGCGAGCATTCATCGCGCTGCGGGCTCCTCCAGAGACGGTGCCCCTCGCAGTGGGAGCGGGCTCAACGTAGCGGGCGCGCGGACGCAGCAGGCGTCCCTGCTCGCGCTGCTCCAGCACGTGTGCCACCCAGCCCGCCGCGCGCCCACCGCCTCCGGACGCACCGACAGCGCCGCCAGCGCCGCACTGATGCACGCGTAGAGGTCCGCTCCCGACGACGCCGTCACCCGCGCGGTGAAGGTGGACACATTCAGCTCATGGTCCGCGTACAGAACCAGCGCCCGATTCGGCAGCTCCGGTGTCGTAGCTCGGCGTAACAGGTCCTCCGGAGTTCGGCGAACCCGGTCGGGGTGTGTTCGGCCAAACCGGTCCGCACCGGTTCGGCCAAACCGTTCCACACGAGCGTCCCGCCGACAGGCCACGCCACAGGAGCGGGCGAACGCGGGCGCATCGCCGGGCCGCCCTTCCTTGCTCGGTTGGAGCCACCACGGCGCGCGTGCAAGAGCAGAGGGGCGGGGCAGAGGGGCCGTGCCGAGGACCTGGCCAGGAGCTTCTGAGAGTCGTCTTGGGGAGTCTGCGCCGCGCTACGAAAACGCGAGTCCCCAGTAGATGCCTGCCGCGTTTTTCTCTCTCGGTTAACAGCCGCATGGGGCTGGACCCTCGTCGAAGGGCTCCGGGCCGCCCTGGAGACAGGGATAGGAGGGGGCTGGTATCGCCCCTCAATCGGGAACCGATTGAATCTCCGCGAACTTCACTTCTTGTGTGTCCGCATTTCATGGCGAAGTGGCGCTGTCAGCTTTCTGTCTACAGGGTCAACATGGCGTTGACGCACTCATGACGCAGCGACCGGATTTGGATGGGCACAACCCCACGTGCACTTCGGCGACGCCGCGAGACGTTGGGCGACCGGCACCCCACGCGCCGCGCGGGCCACCGCATTCTCCTCGCGGTCGCCCCGCTCTCGGAGGAACGCCCATGCGCGCCGTGCTCCTGCTCTGCCTCATCCTTCCGCTGTCACTCGCCCAGGCCCAGGAACTCCAACTGCAGCCCTACGCCTTCCAGGCCCGCGACGGTCGCGGTGTTCAGGCCGAGCTGGGCACCGTCACCGTGCCCCTGCGCCACGCCCGCCCCGAGGGCCCGGGTCTGTCCCTGCGCTTCGTGCGCTTCAAGAGCACGAGCCCCTCGCCCGCGGCCCCCATCATCTACCTGGCCGGTGGCCCGGGCGGCTCCGGTATCGAGGCCGCACGCGGCGTCCGCTTCGATCTGTTCCTCGCCCTGCGCGAGGTGGCCGACGTCATCGCGCTGGACCAACGCGGCACCGGCCAGTCCGACCCCCATCCCAATCTGGAGCAGCGCTGGGCCATCCCGCTCGAGCAGCGCATGGACGAGGCGCTGCTCACCACCACGGTGAAGAAGGCCGCCGCCGAGGCGAGCCGGACCTGGGCCACGGCCGGCGTGGATCTGGGCGCCTACACCACGGAGGAGAACGCCGACGACCTGGAGACGCTGCGCAAGGCGCTGGGCGCGCCGAAGCTCAACCTCTGGGGCATCAGCTACGGCACCCACCTGGGCCTCGCCTACCTGCGGCGCCACGGACAGCGGGTGGACCACGTCATCCTCGCCGGCATCGAGGGGCCGGACGACACCTGGAAGCGGCCTGCCCATGCGGAGGCCCTGCTCGAGCGCTGGGAGGCCGTTCTGCGCGCCGAGGGCGAGCGCGGGCCGGGCCTGAAAGCGCGGCTGGCGAAGCTGTTGAGGTCGCTGAAGCGCGAGCCCCGCACCGTGGCGTTCACAGACCCGGCGAAGGGTGAGCGCCACACCTGGCGGGTCAGCCCCTTCGACCTTCAGTGCGCCACCTTCGAGTCCCTTCGAGACCCCGCCACCTTCCGGCGCTTCCTCACCCTGCTTCCGGCGCTGGAAGCAGGGGACTATGCGCCGATGGCGCCCTTCGCGCGCCAACTGCGCGAAGGGTGGCTGGCGCCCATGTCGCTCGCCATGGACGCGGCCTCCGGCGTGAGCCCGGCGCGACACGCCCTCATCAAGAGGGAGGCCGCGAAGGCACTGCTCGGTGGCAGCGCCAACCCGGGAGCCCTGCGGGCAGGGGATGTGCCCGGCGTGAGCGACCTGGGCGAGTCCTTCCGCGGTCCGCTGAAGTCCGCGGTGCCCGTGCTCCTCATCAGCGGCACCCTGGATGGGCGCACGAGTCCGGACAACGCGGAGGCCCTGCGCCCCGGGCTCTCCCGGACCGTCCACCTGGTGCTGGTGGGCGCGGGACACGACGGCCTTTTCCAGTCGGACTCGCGCATCCTCGAGCGCATGAAGGCCTTCCTGAAGGGCGAAGCGCTCCGCGATGAGCGGCTGGAGATCAAGGCGAAGCCCTGACGTCGAGCACTCGTCCGTGGCCGGGTCGGTGCAACGCTCCTGCACCGGCCGCACCTTGATGCCATTCGCGGCGCCTGTACCGGGCACCGGGAGCGACGGCGCCTACGCCTCCAGCCGCTTGCGCAGCGCGCTCAGTCGGCTGCGGCCCACCGGCAGTCGGGTGCCGTCCCGCAACTCCACCGCGGTGCGCGAGCCCTCGGAGGCGACGAGCTCTCGGATGTCCGTCACGCGGACGAGATAGGAGCGGTGGACGCGGAGGAAGTCGGCGGGGAGCAGTTGCTCGAGCCGCTCCAGGCTCTTCTCGCTCAGCTCGGTGCCGCCTTCACGGAGGACCAGCTCCGCGTAGTCTCCAGCGCCCTGGATGTACGCGACGGAGTCCAGTGGCACGAGGACCACGCCTCCGCCCTTTCTCACCGCGAGGGTGCGCAATGGAGTGGCCGCGCGGCTTCCCACGCGGGCGAGCGCGAGGGCGAGCCGCTCCGGCGTGTATGGCTTTGGCACGAAGTCCAGCACCCCCAACTCGAAGGCGCGCAGCGCCTGGTCGGTGTTCGCTGAGACCACCACCGTCTGGAATGCGCCCGTGGCCGCCTCCGCGAGCAGCGCGAAGCCGTCCTCGCCCGAGAGGTTCAGGTCCAGCAGCAGCACGTCCACGTCGCGCCCGGCCAGCAGCGCGCGCGCCTCGTCCAGACTCGCGCACACGCGCGGGGGCGGGGCGCCCGGCCCCAGTTGCTGCTCGCACAGCCGAGCGAGGCGGCGCGCCGCCAGCGGCTCGTCCTCCACGATGAGCAGCCTCACGCCGGCACCTCCACCCGTGTCATCCACCCATCCTGCGTGGGCCCGTCCTCGAGCCGCCACGCACCGGGGAAGGCCTCCTCCAGGCGCGCGCGCAGGTAGCGCGAGCCGGTGCCCTCACCGCCCCCTTGGCGCGTGCCCGTGCCCAGGGGGGCGAGGAAGAGGTAGCGCCGCCGCGGCCGGGCGCCATCGGCAACGAGGCTGCTCTGGAGCCGGAAGGTGTGGGGCGAGATGTAGCGGTTGTGGCTGAAAGCGTTCTCCAGCAGCGTGTGCAGCAGGGCAGGGGGGACGGGGGCCTCGAGGTCTACGCCATCGGTCTCGAGGTGGAAGGCCGTGCCCTGCCGGCAGCCCATGACGGCCAGGTGGGCGCGGCACAGCTCGAGCTCGCGGGCGAGCGGAATGGTGCGCTCACCCGAGACAGCGAGCAGGTGCCGGTACACCGAGCCCAGGGCCTCGATGAAGCGCACGGCTTGCGTGGGCTCCGTCTCCACCCACTCACTCAGCGCGCCCAGCGTGTTCATCAAGAAGTGCGGTTGCAGGCTGCGCTTGAGCAGCTCCAGTTGCAGACGCTCCGCGGCGCGCGTCGCGCTCTCCAGCCGTTCCTGCTGGCGGCGCTGCTGCTGGGCATGCACCGCCGTGAGGCAGAGCAGCAGCCCCCCAAAGGCGAGGAAGAAGCCGCGCTCGGAGAAGTCCCAGGGGGCCAGCGTGTAGAGCGTCCCGGCGAAGCCGAGCCCCGCCAGCGCGCCCATGGCCCCCGGTTCCCCGCGGTGCCACGCGCGCACGGCGAGCGCCGTGGAGACGGCGAGCGAGGCCCCGAGCGCGATGCCGTTCTTGCCATCGAAGCCCGGAACGAAGACGAGTGAGAGCAACCCCAGTCCGAGTCCCATCCACCGCAGCCAGCGGCGTGGCTCGCCGAAGGCCGCGTGCACGGTCGCCGGCAGCAGCGCCGTCACCGCCAGCACGGCCGCCGCCAGCAATCGCAGCCTCACGGCGTGCCGTGGGTAGGGGTAGTTGGCGAGCCCGCGCCACGCCTCCAGCAGCACGAGCGCCGTGGCGGCGAGGCACAGCACGCCGAGCAGCAGCGTTGCGAGCCCTCCGCGAGCGAGCCGCACGCGCGCGAGGTGGTAGAGCCCCATCAGCACCAATGCGCCCAGCGTGCAAAGGGCTGGCACCAGGCCGAGCATCCGCGCCCGGGCGAGGGACGCGGCCTCGCCCACCCGCAGGTAGTGGAGGGTGCCCACGGGCTGGAAGCCGAGCCGGTGCGCCGAGACGCGCATCGTCAGCACATGAGGGCCCGGCGCGCTGAGCTCGGGCGGGAGCGGGAGCAGGGCATCGACGCGTCCTGGTACCTCCTCCGCGGGTGTGCGCCCCACCTGACCGTTGCGCCCCAGGGGCCTGCCGTCCCACCAGGCCTCCCATGACCCGAGCACCGACAGGGCGAGGGCAGGCGTCGGGGCTCCGGCCTCACGCGGGGGCACCTCTACCTGCGTGCGCAGCCAGAAGGGGCCGGCCCCCTCATTCAACTCACGGCTCTCCACCGTCCGCCAGCCCGGCGCATCCCCAGCAAGCGCTACTGCCGCGGGGAAATCCTCCGTGTGCACCTGCACCTGTCCCTGTCGTGCGGAGGGCAGGGCGGCCGAGGCGGCGAGCGAGAGCGCGAGGCATCCCGCGAAGAGGGCGGACGACGTCATGGGCCTCAGCATACGTAGCGCGGCGCCGCCCCACGCGCACTCCGGCGACGCCGCGAGACGTTGGGCGACGCACCCCCCCCACGCGCATGCGTACCGTGCTCCTGCTCTCCCTCATCCTTCCGCTGTCGCGCCACCGCCGTTCGCGCAAGTCATCGACCCGCCGCAGGCGACGACCATCGCCGCGCCCAGCAGCACTCCGGAGTACCGCCTCATGGGGCTCCCCTCTGTTTCGTGTGGTGGATGGCTCAGTGGCAGTACAGCGTCGCGGGCGTCATGTTCACGGTGTCCACGTAGCAGGCGCGGCTGAGCGTGGACTCGTTACCCCAGGTGTCTCGGGCCGTGACCCCGAACGGCAGGTCGCTCTGGATCGTGGCCGTGCCGCCGATGTTCCACAGGTACTGATACGGAGCCTGGGTCAACGTGACGGAGAAGCCCGGGATCAGACCACCGAACAGCGCCACCGACTGCACGCCGCGCGGATCGCTCACCGTGCCCGCGGACACCAGGTACGAGCGGCCCGCGCCGTACACGCTGAAGTTGAACGTCGGCCCGGTGTTGTCCGCGATGACCGTCCGGGTTTCGGGGGTGCTGGAGGTGCCCTGGTTGTCCATGCACTGGAAAAGCAGGGTGTACGTGCCATCGGTGCGCGAGGTGGTGTCGATCACGAACTCGTAGGGCGCGGTGGTGTCGGACTGGAGAACGACGCCGTTCTCGCGCAGCTCGACGTGGTGGACGCCATTGAGGGCGTTGCAGGTGACCGTGAACCTGGGCTTCTTGGGCTGGGTGTCGTCGCGCGCGATCGAGGCGATCGCCGGCGGCGAGATCGCCTTGCTGAAAATGGTCTGGAAGCTGGCGGTGTTCCCGCAGCCGTCCGCCACGATGGCGTGGAACGCGTGGACGCCCTGGGCCATCTCGTCCCCGAACGTGAGCACCGAGCTGGGACCGGCCGGCGAGGCGACCAGGAGTCCGTCCACGTAGAGCCCGTACGGATACGTGAGGCCGCACGGGTCGGAGATATTCACGTTCAGGGTGACCACCACGCCGACCTGGGAGGTGCCGAGCGCCACGCTGGGCGGCGTGTGGTCCACGACGAGCGCGTGGGTGAGCGTCGTCACGTTTCCGAACCCGTCGTAGACCTTGAAGATCATCGGGTGCGTCCCCTCGGTCCACGTCGTGATGTCGTACGTCTGCTCGTAGGGCGGCGGATAGGACGGGCCGAAGTGGGTGCGGAACTCCGTGCCGTCGTAGATGTCGATGCCGCCGATCCCCGCGCTGTCGTTCGCGGTGATGGTGAACAGGGGCTGCTTCGGCGGGCCGCTCACGCTGAGCGACGCGGTGGGCGGCGTCCGGTCCAGCGTCACCGTCACGGTCTGCGACGCGGAGTTGTTCCAGTAATCCCAGGCGGTGAGCGTGACGGTGTGGCTGCCCGCCGAGAGGCCGGCGCCGGAGAAGCTCCGGTTGAAGTTCCAACCCCCCAGCACGATCGTCTGCGCGCCGCCATCGAGCGAGAGCCGCGACGGCGTGCGCCACTGGTAAGGCACCTCGGCGTCGGTGATGTTGCCGATGCATGAGATGTCCGGGCCGGCCTGCTTGCAGGTGAGCGACACCTGCGGCGGGTTGGTGTCCGGCGGGGTGCCGACGTTGATCGCGCCGAAGGCGGAGGCGACGGCGCGCAGCTTCGTGCCGCCGAAGGCGCCGTCCGCCGTCTCCGCGGCCGAGAGCATGGCGGTCCGGGCCTGCGCGTAGCTGGCGCCCGGCGAGAGCATCTCCACCGCGCGGGTCCAGAGCACGGCCGCCATCGAGGGGCCGATGCCGGTGAAGCCCTGGGGGACGAGGGGACACTGCCAGGGGCCGGGGGGCTGGCCTTGCGCCAGGGGCTGACAGCCGTACGCGAGGAGCAGGTACATCCGCGTGAGCGGTCCGCCCGCGTAGTGCGGGTCTTCCTCGCCGAGGGTGGGCGACCACTCGGTGAAGATCGGCGTGAGGATGTTGCGGCCGGGGAAGCCGGTGTCCTCGCCCATCGTCAGGCTGGCCTGCCGCAGCGGGGTCTGGTCGATCTCGTTCAGCGGGCGCACCTTCATGGTGTCGCGGCCCAGCTCGGTGAAGAAGCCGATGATGTCGGCCGTGCCCTCGTTGAGGCCGCCTTCCTCGGAGCGCTCGTACACGAGGAGCTCGGGGTTGCCGTACACCTCGCGGCCGAAGAAGTCGTGCGCCAGCTCGTGGGCCATCACGTCGGTCACGGCCAGCGGCTGCAGCGTCGTCATCCCCGGCTCCGCGGGATAGATGCGGTAGCCGATGTCGAGGCTCGGGGTCGTGTCATCCGGGGTGTAGGAGGCGTTGTTCCAGGGATAGTGGAGGTTGACCCGCATCGCCGGGAGCGCCTTGGTGCCGGTCCGCCCGAGGAAGTACTCGAACATGGTCGACGTCATGTTCACGGCCGCGAAGGCGTCGACTGCGGCGGTCTCGCCGTTCGCGCTGAGGATCGGCCACCCGATCACGTACTGCGCGCCATCGCCGAAGTACGCGTCGGCGCTCGTGTACGGGAGGAAGGTGTAGCTCTTGTCAGCGTTCCGTCTCGTCGCGAAGTAGCGGTTGCCCCGCATGTCCTGGAGTTCCCACTGCCGGATGTCTTTGGCCGTCACGACGGAAGAGATCGCGGTGCCGGAGTAGTAGCCCTTCAGCGTCGCCTTGCCGTAGGTGAGGTCCAGCCGCATCGGCGCCAGCCGCACCTGCCCCGAGCGCGCATCCACCTGGGCGATCCATCGCTCAGGGGTCGGCCAGCGGGAGCCCGGTCCGCCGGTGGAGAGCGTCAGCCGGAAGATCGGCGTCAGCTCGGTGAGCACGCGCTCGTAGTCCTCGGCGTTGGGCTTCGCGCGCGCCGGCGCGTCCGGCCTGAGCCGCAGCTCCTCGCGCGGGCGGAGCACCAGCTCCGCGTCCCGGACGATCGCCGCCGTCGGATCGGAGAGCTCCGCGAGCGCCGCCGCCTCCGCAGCGGCCCGGGTGATCCGGGCGTGGGTCTCGACCTTCTCCGCGGGCTCGAAGCGGATGTCGGTGAAACGGGTCTGGCCGTTCGCGGTCTTCGCCCCGAGGCCCCACACGGGGACGCCCTGGACGTGCAGTCGGTGGTACGTGTCGTCACCGTCCTTCATCGGGACGACCGCGGTGTCGCGCAGATCGAAGCCGCGCTGGGCGATCTGGCGCTCCACCTCGAGGCGCGCCGGCGTCTTCGCTGGGTCGCTTCCCGGCCCTCCGCACGCGACGAGCAGCGCTGCGCAGACCAGCACTCCGAAACACCGTTGCATGGATGTCCCCCTCTGTTCGATTTCGTCTACATGATACCGGCAGCCACTCGTATCATGAACGTGCGTTCTCGCCAGGCGCCGTCCGGCGCGACGGCGTGGTGGCCCCAGAGGGTGCGACCCTCAGCCGAGAGCTACTCCCACTGTTGGGCATGGGGCCTCGCGTGTCTGGCTCCGGCCTGGGGGGCGTGCGAGAGTGCCCATCCCCGTTATGCGCCTGATGAACAAAGTCTCCGTAGCCATTGCTGGAATGATGCTGGTGCTGGCCGCTTGCAAGACGACGGGCCCTGCACCCGCCCGCGATATCCCCGCGGCAATGAACCAGGCCGCGACGACCCTGCTGCAGTCACGACTGCTGCACGCGACATCAATTGCAGTGGTCTATCGCGGCGAGGAGTTCATCCTGCATCGGGGTGAGCTGGAGACCGGCAAGTCCAATCCGCCCGATGATTCGACCCTCTATGAGATAGGGTCGGTCAGCAAGACCTTCGCCGGCCTGCTGTTGGCAAACGCTGTCCTCGAAGGCAAGGCGACCCTCGACGACCCGATACAAGAGTATCTGCCGTCCGCCTATCCGAACCTTCAGTCAGACGGCGAGCCGATCCGTCTGCGCCATCTGGTCACACACACCAGCGGCATGCCGGGGATGTTGCCACTGCAAGTGAATGAGGTGTTGAGGGACTTCACTGCGCATGCCACCCCGGCAAGGCTCAATGCCGCCTATGCGGACTACGGGCAGCCGCGGTTCTGGCAGGACCTGCACACCGTCAGCATCAAGGGCCCGCTCGGCAAGGACTATGCGTACTCGAGCGCCGGCACCGAGTTGGTCGCGCACACCCTCGAGAAGATCCACGGGGCTCCCTACGAGTCGTTGCTCGCGGAGTTCCTGGCACGGGAAGCCGGGATGCACGACACGTGGCTGCGCCTGCGTGCCCAGGACGGCCACCGCCTGGCTCCTGGCTACCACAGCGACAACCCGGTCGGCACCACGCCGATGCCACTCCTGCCCTGGGGCGCGGCGGGAGCCTTGAAGGCGACGATGCCGGAGATGGTGAAGTACTTGCGCTTGCAGTTGAGCAACCATCCCGCGGTGACAGAGTCACACAAGCCGCTGGTGCGCTTCGCGGAGGACTTCAGCATTGGCTATTTCTGGAACATCGGCCAGAGCAGCCAGTTGGGCACCCACTACGTGCATCACGGCGGCGTGCCTCGCGCGCAATGCTATCTCTACGTCGTGCCGAAGTATCAGTTGGGGGTGTTCATCATCACCAACCAGAGCGGCGATGCGACCGCCAACGCCATGGAACGCGCGCTGGCGCCCCTCTTTGACAGCGTCGAATGAAGTCGCGCCATCGTCCACGAACCCGGGTAGGTTCTCCCTCCCTGTTCGCTGGAGTTCCGTCGATGCCACAAGCCATCCCGCGCTCGTCACTTCTGGAAGCGCGTCCCAGCGTCTTCCTGCTCGCCGGAGCGTTCGTCACCGGCATGTTCCTCTTCGCCCAGGGCGGCTGCGGGCGTGACGAGTGCCAGGACGCCACCGACTGCCGTGAATACAAGGGACCGCCGGCTTCGAACACGGAGTGGGTCTGCGAGGACAATCGCTGTGAGCAGCATTCCGTCCAGGTGCCGCCCCCGGATTCCGGCACGGACGCGGGGACGCCCGACGCGGGGAGACCCGACGCGGGGACTCCCGACTCGGGTCCCACCACGGTGAGCGTGCAGGTGCTCGCGTTCAATGACTTCCACGGGCAGCTCGAGGAGCCCGCGGGCCAGATTCTGACGGGAGTGGCCCCCGACGGTGGAGCGGTGCGGGTGAAGGCGGGCGGCGTGACGTACTTCGCCCGGCACATCGCGGCCCTGCGGGCCGCCAATCCGAACACGGTGGTGGTCGCGGCGGGAGACCTCATCGGCGCCTCCCCGCTGCTGTCGGGGCTCTTCCACGACGAGCCCACCGTCGAGGCGATGAACCTGATTGGCCTGGACCTGGTCGCGGTGGGCAACCACGAGTTCGACGAGGGCAGCACGGAGCTGTTGCGCATGCAGTCGGGCGGCTGCCACCCGGTGGATGGCTGCCTGGACGGGGATGGCTTCCCGGGCGCGACGTTCAAGTTCCTGGCGGCCAACGTGGCCACGGGCGTGGACCGCACGCTGTTCCCCCGCTACGACGTGCGTGAGTTCGAGGGCGTGAAGGTGGCCTTGATCGGCATGACGTTGGAGGCTACGCCGGAAAGCGTCATACCCACGGGCGTGGCGGGGCTCACCTTCAAGGACGAAGTGCAGACGGTGAACGCGCTGGTGCCGGAGCTGCGGCGGCAGGGCATCGAAGCCATCATCGTGGTGGTGCACCAGGGCGGAATTCCGACCTCGGGCTCGCTGGTGAACGACTGCAAGGGCGCGGGTGCGGACGGCCTCATCTCAGGTGCCATCGTGGGCGTGGCCAAGGGCCTCAACGACGCGGTGGATGTCATCGTCAGCGGCCACACGCATCAGGCCTACAACTGCGTCATCGATGGCAAGGTCGTCACGAGCGCCTCGTCGATGGGGCAGCTCGTCACGGACATCGACCTGACGTTGAGCAAGGCGACGGGCGACGTCGTGGAGGCGCGAGCGAACAACGTCATCGTCACTCGCGACGTGCAGGAGGACGGCGCGGTGAAGGAGCTGGTGACGAAGTACCAGGAGCTCGTCACGCCGAGGGCCAACCGGGTCATCGGCTGGGTGTCGCAGACGCTCAGGACACAGTCGGACTCCGTGGGCCAGTCCACCCTGGGCCTCGTCATCGCGGACTCGCATCTGGAGGCGACGAAGCCCGCGAACCTGGGTGGGGCGCAGGTGGCCTTCATGAACCCGGGCGGCATGCGCGCGGACATCGCCCAGGGTGAGGTCACCTACGGCGAGGCCTTCACCACGCAGCCGTTCGGCAACAGCCTGGTCACCCTGACGC
This sequence comes from Corallococcus sp. AS-1-6, assembly GCF_020037015.1. GTDB lineage: Bacteria > Myxococcota > Myxococcia > Myxococcales > Myxococcaceae > Corallococcus. The sequence continues at coordinate 82,448 of NZ_JAIQDE010000036.1, forward strand.
TGACGGGCGCGCAAATCGAGCAACTGCTGGAGTGGCAGTGGCGGCCGTCAGGAGCCACCCTCATGCTGCTTCCGTCGGCGGGCTTCACCTATGCGTTCAGCGCGTCAGCGCCCGTCGGAAGCCGCGTCGACCCGGCGTCCATCCGGATCAACGGCGTGACGGTGGACCCGGCGGCGAACTACCGCGTCACCGCGAACAACTACCTCGCGAGTGGCGGTGATGGCTTCCAGGTGTTCGCCGAGGGGACGAACCGGCTGGGTGGCGCCGTGGACAGCGACGCGCTGGAGGCATACCTGAAGGCACACAGCAGCCAGGCGAGCCCCTTGCCCGCCCCCGCGCTCAATCGCATCACCAGGCTGCCCTAGCAGGGTGTTGAGAAGCCCCTCGGAGGGATCGGCACCCCGCACGGTGGCGGGGTGTCCTCCGCGCCACGGCGGCAGCGATGCGCGGACGCCCCAAGCAGCAGATGACGCTCTTCAGCCTGCGGACACCGGGAGACCGGATGCCCCGGTTCAGCGTGGAGGGCAGCCTGATTGAAGCCTGGGCGTCCCTGAAGTCGTTCCGCCCGAAGGACGAGAAGGACGACAAGAAGGAGCTGCCCGACGACAAGGGCAACCCGACAGTGAACGTTCACGGGCAGAAACGCGGCAACGCGACGCACGCCTCGGCGACGGACCCGGAGGCGCGGCTTTGCGCGCGAGGGTGACGGCAAGGAGGCGCGGCTGGCCTACAGCCTCAATGGCGTCATGGAGAATCGCAACGGGCTGCTCGTGGACATCACGGTGATGCCGGCGGATGGCTTCGCCGAGCGCGATGCGGCGGTGATAATGCTCGAGGGGCTGACGTCCCGGAACGAGCGCGCCTGCGTGGGGGCGGACAAGGGCTACGACACGGCGAACTTCGTCGCCGACTGTCGGCGCATAGGAGTGACGCCGCATATCGCGCAAACGACAGACACTCGACGCCGCTCGGCCATCGATAGGCGAACGACGAGGCCCGCCGGATACGCCCTCAGCCAGCGGATACGGAAGCGAATCGAGTAAGTCTAGCAGGCTGTTGAGAAACCCCTCCGAGGGATCGACACCCCGCACCGAGGCGTGGTGTCCTCCGCGTCACGGAGGGAGTGATGCGCGGACGGCCCAAGCAGCAGACGACACTCTTCAGCTTGAGGACGCCGGGAGACCGGGTCCCCGCGGGCCATCCGCTGCGCAGGGTGAAGGACATGGCGGACGCCGCG
>NZ_JAIQDE010000037.1 GCF_020037015.1 Corallococcus sp. AS-1-6
GGAGAGTAGGTCGCTGCCGGATTCTTTTTGAAAGCCCCTGGTGCCGCAAGGCGCCGGGGGCTTTGTCTTTGCGGGCTTGGGCTTGGGCTGCCGGCCTCGGACGCGTGCTTCGTCGTGGATTGATCCGACGGGATGCGAACGTACTGGCGCCTGGCTTTGAGGCTGGCCTGACCCTGGCTGCTTTTGCTTGAGTGACGCTCCTTCCCCCTCTCTGGACAGGAGCTCTCGCATGCATCTGCTTCGAATCTACGCCGCTGGGCTGTTCGCGTTGGGGCTCTTGCTGGCGCCCGCGGAGTCCAAGGCGCAGCAGTCCGGCGTCCGCCTGGGCGTGGGCGCGGACTACTGGGTGGACACCAGCGCCGCGTTCAACTTCACGCTCGGCGTTGAAGGTCATGTCGCGGGCCCGCTCTTCGTGGGTGCCCGGTTCGGCGCGGTGCTCGTCACGGACGGCAACATCATTGGCGTCCCGTTGGATATCTCGCTCCGCGCGACGCTGGGGCGGACCGTCTACATCGAGGGGCTCGCGGGCCCGTGGATCTTCTTCAAGGGGGACACCTTCAAGGCCCACGCGGCGTTTGGCTTTGGCCTCCAGGGCAAGGCCGCGAGCATCGGCGTCGAGGTGGGCTACCTCGATCCGAACCCCATCATCGGCTTGCGGCTGGGCTACAAGTTCTGAGGCCGTCCTGCCTCAGTAGTGCGGCGGCCGCTCCTGCTGGCGGGCGTCCACCAGGCCCGGCTCGGCGTCCAGCTTGCGCTTGAGCCGGTCCAGCTCCGCGCGGAGCGCGTCGATGACGCGCCCCTGCTGGTAGAGCACGTCGCTCAGCTCCTGCAGCAGCTCCTGCTGCTGCGTGTAGCGGATTTCCAGCTCGACCAGGCGCTTGTCTTCCATTGCCGTCTTCTCCGCTCGGGGACCGTGCCCCATGAATACCCTTGAACACCTGCAGCGCGCCCGCGAGCTGCTTGGACGCGGACAGCCCGAGCTGGCCGAGTCCGCGCTGAGTGACGCCATCGATGCGGCCGTGGCGGCGGAGGACCTGGTCCTCCTCACCCAGGCGCGGTTCGCGCTGGGGGAGTTGCTCTTCCAGCAGGGCCGCGATGAAGAGGCAATCCCCTTCCTCCAGGCCGTGGTGCGCACCGAACGGGCTGATGGGTCCGTGGACGCGCCGGTCATCGCGTCGGCGCGGATGCTCCGCCAGATTCGGGGGCAGGAGCCGCGTTGAAGCAGCCCCCGCGCCTCAGGGCAGCCGGCACTGCTCCCGGATGGCGTCCATCCGCTGCGGGAAGCGCCGCTCCAGGTCTGTGCGCGTCAGGCGTGCTCCCTCGAGCCTTCCTGCCTTCACCTGGAGGGTGCAGAGCGTGGCCAGCGCCCGTGTGTCGGATACGTCCAGCCGGTCCGCCTGTCGCAGGGCCTCCTCGGCGGCGGTTTCATTTCCCAACTGGAACCAGGCGATGCCCAACTGGAAGTGCCCTTCCGCGAGCTTCGGGTCCTTCTGTACCGCCTGCTGCAAGAGCCCCACGGCTTCGCGGCTCCGGCCTTCCTTGCTGAGCACCAGTCCCTGTTCCACCAGGAGCCGGGCCGCGGGGACCTTGCCCTCCAGGGAGGTGAAGACCTTCAGGGCGTCCTCGGGTTTTCCCATCCGGCTGAGCAGCCGGCCGTAGCGCACGCCGATGAGGGGATCGCCTGGAGTGCGGCTGTAGGCCCGGGACAGGGCCTCCGTGGCGCCCTCGACGTCGCCCTTCTGCTCGCTCAGGTCCGCCCGGAGCAGCTCCGGCCGTGGGTCCGCCGGCGCGAGCTTCCGCGCCTTTTCGAGTGACTGGTCCACGCAGCGGGTCATCCGCTCCCGGTCGCAGATGCGCGCGAGCAGGAGCTGGGTCTCCAGCGCGTTCGGGTCTCGCCGCTCGGCTTCCAGGGCCAGGTCGTGCGCTTCCGCCGGGGCATCGCGCAGGAGCTCGGCGGCCTCCCGCAGGTCCGCCGCCGTCGCCTTGTCGTTGTGCTTCAGGGGCACCAGGAACCGCAGCCGGCCTTCCACGCTCTCCGTGGCTCGCGCGATGGCCAGCTCCTGCTCCGGCATGTCGCGGGGCAGGAACAGCGGGATGACGTGGATGGCGAGCGCCACGCCGCAAACCCAGAGGACGCCTCGGAGACCCTGGCTCCGGCGCCGGCCGCTCCGCTCCCCTGGTTCGTTCGATGGGTCGCTCATGGGGCGTTTCTAGACGGCTCGGAGGTGCGGGCGCAGCCCCGACGGCAGTTCCAGCTCGCAGCTCCAGCAGAGCTCGAAGTTGGCCGGGTTCTCCTCTCCACAGCGTGGACAGGTCACCGAGCGGCTGGCGGCTTCCTGGTTGGCCTGGAGCTCCGCGAGGATCTGGCGCCCGGCCTCCAGTTCCTGGGGCCACAGCCACAGCTCCACCCAGGCCTCGGTGCTGGGAATCTCTCCGCTCAGCGGGACCAGGGACTCGCCGCGGATGTCGACCGAGAGCCCGGCTGATTCCAGGGCTCCCGCCAGCATCCGCGCCTCTCCGACCGTGCGGTGCACGGAGAACTGCACGCGCTTCATGCTTCTTGTCTGTCAGAAGCGCGCCTCCAGGGCAACCCGCCCCGGCTGCTCCCCTGCTGGGCCTCGGGCGGCGCGGCCCTCACGGACCGTGCGGCCTCCGTCATTCATCGTGACGCAGTTGGTGCGGCAGGACGGCGTGGGCGTGGCGGGGGGCTCGCGCGTGGAGCTCCGCTGATAGCAGGGCGTCCAGCTCCGCGAGCAGGCGATCATACCCGCCTCCCTTCGCGGGCAGCCGCTCGGTGGCGAGCCTCAGCCGAGGAGTCTCCTCGTCCTCGAAGGCCAGGGTGACTGCCAGGATGTCCGGGCCTCCTGCCTGGGACGCGAGGGTGGCGGGTTCGGGCTCCCGTTGCAGGGGTTCCAGCAACGGGGCCAGCCGGTGGATCTCCTCCGGCGTCAGGTCCCGCTCCACCACCGGTTCGCCCTGCTCCAGCACACGCAGGTGCTTGAGGCCCTCCACTCGCAGCGCCTGGGCCCCGGTGTTCGTCTGGCCACTGCGCTCGTAGGTCACCGTCTTCACGCGCCGCACCTCCTCGCGGTCAAGGAGTAGGCATTCGCATCCTCCCCGGCATCCGAGGGAGACCCCGGCGAGTGCTCCCGGTCCGTCGGGGACAGCCCGAGCGACGGGTGCCGGACACTGTGCAGCGCCCCCTGGGCCCCTGCGCTTCCTGGGGGCGTCTCCCTACCGTGCCTTTCGTCCGGGCGCCCATGTCCGGACACACGGAGGACGCCGAACGATGAGCAAGCACAAGAACCCGACCCCGAATGATCAGCGCTCCAACACGAAGAACCCCGAGCGCCCGGAGCACAAGTCCGCCCAGGACAACCGCTCCAACCAGATGAACCCGAACCGTCCTCCGAACCCGCCGTCCCACACGCCCTCGCACGGCGGTGGCATGACGGGCGGGGACGACTCCTCGAAGCGCTGAGCGGAACAGGAGAGGCCGGCCGCGCGTTCGGGCCGGCCCCTCCGGGGGTGTTGTCCTAGCGGACGCGCGGCGAGCACTCGCCTTCGCCGCGGTAGTGGCCCACGGTGCGCACGAGCGCCGTCACGAAGTCGCGCAGCGTCCGCACGCTGCCCGCGCCTCCCGTGCCGTACTGGCCCGAGGGCAGCGACGTCAGGTTCACCAGGCCCAGCTCATCCAGGGTGATTTCGCCGTCCGGCCCGACGATGCCCGTGCTGTCCGCCGCGGCGATGGCGTCGAAGCGCATCTTCGCGTCCGGCGACTGGAGGTCGTCGAAGAACAGGTGGTCGCCGTGGAGGGTGAGCTGCACCGTCTCCGTGCTGCCCCTGGGCACCGTCACTCCGCTGCCGAGGTCCTCGTTCTCGCAGTGCTCGTAGAGCGTGTTGGTGGCGAAGCCCCAGTGGAAGCGCTTCGTCAGGGTGCCCTTGGTGGCCGTGCCCTCGACGTAGACGGACCAGCCTTCGGTGTTCATCCGCGTCACGTCCTCCGCGTCCGCGTTGCCGGCGGTGGCGTCCGCGACGGGGGCGATGGCGTAGCTCACCTCGTCCCATTCCTCAGCGGCCAGGTCGTTGAACGTCGCGACGTTCACGGGGCCCGGACGGTGCACGTCGTAGACCTTCGCGGCCGTCTGCCCGGCGGCGGTCTCTCCCTCGTGGTTGGCGACCTTCAGCTCGCCCAGCTTCACGAGGAACTTGTCGTACTTCACCGTCCAGCCGTCCTCGAAGGCGCTGGCGGGGATCTCCTTCTCGATGAAGTCCTCCCCATACGCGGTGAACGTCACGTTGCCTTGACCCGACGAGCAGGCGACCAGGGCCAGGCAGGACACTCCCATCAGCCAATGCTTCTTCATTGCGCTGCTCCTTCCACCCACGTCACGACGTAGGCGCTGGTGTCTTCCACGCCGCGCACCAAGCCGTTCTGGGCCTGGCTGTTGGCGGGGAAGGTGGAAACGCCGGCCGCGTCCGGAGGCGACGCGGTGGCGAAGTCGATGCGGTCCATCCATTTCCCCAGGTCCACCGCGATGCGCACGTGGCCCGTCTCCTGCCGGAGGTCGCGCTCGAAGCGCACGCCTTCAATCGCCTTGGGCAGGTCCACCGCCGCGTCGAAGCGCACCGTGGCTCCGGAGGTGTGCGTGGCGGTGCCTCGCACGTGGGCGTGGTGGCCTCCGAGGACGTTCCGCGCGTCCGTGGCCGCCGTGGGCGTCACGAGCGTCAGCTCCAGCGAGCCGTATGAACCGGTGACGGCGTTGGCGTTGCCCAGGTTGCCACCCGCGAGCAGATCCACGGTCTGGGCGTTGAGCACCTCTCCCAGGGCATCGCCGGGGACATAGTGGCCTGGGTGCGCGTTCGCGGTGCCTCCAATGAGCGAGTACCAGTCGAGGCGGGGGAGGCGTCGAGACAGCAGCACGCGGCCTTCGAAGAAGCGCACCGAACCCACGGAGAGCTGCGCGGCCTCGGGCGTCACCGTCCAGCCGTACTCGTTCGGGGCCGTGGGCGCTGTCGCCGTCATCGTCACGGCGAAGGTGCGGCGCTCTGCCTCGGTCTTGCCGCCGCAGCCCAGGCTCATCAGGGCCACGAGCAAGGCCAGTGCAATCGGGTTCATCACAGGTGGACCTCCAGGGTGAGCGAGGCCACGCGTGGTGCCCCCGCGGTGAAATGTCTGGCTGGAACGAGGCTCGGCTGGGCGGTGGGGTCGAAGCGCGAGCTGTAGACGAACTCGCCGTCCCGCCAGCGCGTGTTCAACAGGTTCTTCACGTCGAGCCGCAGCGCGAGCGCTCCTCGCCGCAGCGCGGCCTGCGCGTCCGCGAGGAACACGGTGTGGCTGTGTTCGTCGTAGGGCAGGGGCCTGGGGCCGATGAGCGTGAGGCCCGTGCCCAGCGACAGCACGGAGCCGATGCCGGGCAGCGGCTTCTCCCAGCCGAGGTCCGCTCGGGCGACCAGCGGCGCGAAGTAGGGGAGCTTCGCGTCCGTCTTCGTCACCGTCGCGTTCGCCACCGTGGCGCTCAGCGCGGCCGTGACGCCTTCGAGCGGACGCGCCTGCAGCGACGCGGAGATGCCCGTGCGCAGCGTCTCTCCCGTGAAGACGGTGGTGCCCACCGTGTGGTCGAAGAAGAAGTCGTCCGCCACCCGCGAGCCGAAGACGCTCGCCTGGAAGGACAGACGTTCTCCGTCCCTCCGCGTGCCCAGCTCCGCGCCGTGCACGTTCACGAAGGGCGCCTGCTCTCCCTCCGCGAGGCTTCGCGCCTGTGGCGAACGGAAGCCGTCTCCGTAGCTGGCGAAGAGGGCCCACGTGTCCGTGAGCGCGTATTCGACGCCGGCCTTCGCGCCCCAGTGCACCCCGAAGGCGCTGCGCGAATAGCCCTGTCCGTCGTAGTAGCGCGGGTCCCGGAAGGCGAGCGCGTCGAAGACCTCCACGCCCAGCGCGTCCGCGCGGCCTCCCAGCCGGAGGGCCCAGCGGCCCAGCGGGAGTCTGGCCTCGGCGTAACCCCAGACGTCCGTCTGCGTGAGGTCCGCGTCCACTTCGTCCGCGAAGAAGGTGCCGTCCGTCTCACGGTAACGGCGTTGCGTCTGGTGGATGCCGTCGCGCCTTCCCCCGAGCCCCAGCTCCAGCGCGACGGGGCGGTCGAAGAGGGTCACCTGTCGGCGGTGCTCGGCGCGCAGGCCCAGCGTGGTGCCGTCGTGGGTCTGCTCCAGGCCGTCACCCCGGTCGTCCACCCGGTAGCCCGTGAAGTTGTTGCGCAGGCGCAGGTCCGAGAGGATTCCGAAGGCCTCGATGCGCGTTCGCGCGGTGCCCTCGCGCGGGAGGTCCACGCCGACGAGGAGCTGGTGCCTGGAGACCGTGCCTCCCTGCCGGTCGAAGGAGCCGGAGTAGAAGGTCCGGCGGCCGGCTTCGAGGTCGTCCTCTCGCACCACTCCGGGGGAGTCGAAGCGCGTGACGTAGCTGCCTCCCAGGATTCGCGCGCTCAGGCCTTGGCCCAGGTCCAGGTTCGCCTGGGCGAGGAGCGTGGCCCGTCCGTAGCCCCGCTGGGGGCCGAAGCCGTCGCTCTCTCCGATTTCCGCCGCCGCGAAGGTGCCGGGGTCTTCTCCCGGGCGCACCGTCACGACGAGCCGGCGCGTGTTGAACTGGCCCAGCGTGCCCGCGAACTCCACGCCCTTCTCGCGCGCGCCCAGGTCCATGCGCACCGTTCCCGCGACCGCGAAGTCGCCCTGGAACGCGCGGTAGGAGCCTTCCGTCACCTCCAGCGATTGGACGAGCTCCGGGATGATGAAGTTGGTATCCGCGTAGCCCAGCGCGTGGATGTGGCTCACCTCGTTCACCGGCAGGCCTCCGACGTTCAGCTCCACGTCCTGGCCGTGGAGCGCGTCGAAGCCCCGGAGGAAGAGCTGCTGCGCCTTGCCCTCGCCGCTGTGCTGCGAGGCCACCAGCCCCGGGACGACCCGCAGCACGTCCGTCGCGTTCGTGCGCGGCGCCGTGTCCAGGATGTCCCGGCCGATGGTGACCTCGGCGGCGCTCTGGGCCGGGCGCGTGCCCCGCACCACCGTGGAGCGCTGCTTCCCGGGGACCTCCGTTGGCTGTGGCTGTTCGGGTTGCTGCTGTTCTGGCGTGGCCTCTGGCCCCTCCTGGGCGGCGGGCATGGCCGAGGGAAGACTCGTCGAGAGCGTGGCGAACGCGATGAGCAACAGGGTCACGGTGGAGGGCACGAACAGACGACGACACGTCCCCGGCGCGCGTCGGGACGCGCTCCAGGGCGTGCGGGTTGAAAGGACAGACGACACACGCCCGCGCAGGCCCGTGCCTGGCCAAAGCCAGACGGTCCGCGCGCTCGCGAGTCATGCTTGCGTTACGGAGGTCCGAGGGGGACTAGGGGCCCTGCGGCATCGCCGCGGACCGCAACCGCTGGCCCGGCGACCACTCCGGGCTCCGCTCCGGCGCCACGCTCCAGGACACCCAGCGCAACTTCGGCGGCACGAACACCGTCCAGCTCGCCGCCACCGCCAGCAGGTGCTCCACCGAGCCCGTCAGGTGCTGGTGGCCGTGGCCCCGCTTCGCTCCGTCCGGCGTGTCCTGCCCGGACTCCGCCGGACAGGGGGCCTTCGCCGCCTCACACGTGACCGGGGTGCGGTGGACGTGGGTGCTGGCGCCGTGCTCGTGGCGTCCCAGGCCTCCGCCGTGTCCCACCACCGCGTGCAGCACCGGCGCCACCGCGAGCCCGTACACCAGGACCCACAGCCCCAGGAACGCCAGGTCTCGTCGGTCTCGGGAATCCCACACGGCGGTTCGGGGGTACGGCGGCGGAGCGTCCAGGACGGGGGAGGTGAGGCGGCCGCCTGCCTATCCGTCCTCCCCACGACACGCAAGGCCACCTCCGCCGCTCGCTGCGAGACAGTTCCCTGCCGCCCGGTCCCATCACCCCGTGGACCTCTTGACGCATTGCATCGGAATCCGCTGCGGCCGCAGACTTCCCGTCATAGACTCCTGGCGTGCGTTCCGACTCCGCCGCGCTTCGCTCCCTGCCTGCCTCCACGGAGGTTCCCGCCCCGCCCTCGCGCGCCGACCGTCTGCGTGCGCTGGGCAGTGAGTCCTTCGACCTGCTCGTCATCGGCGGCGGGGTGACGGGCGCGGGGGCCGCCCGGGACGCGGCGCTGCGGGGCCTGAAGGTGGCCCTGGTGGAGCGCGAGGACTTCGCCAGCGGGACGTCCAGCCGCTCGTCGCGCCTCATCCACGGTGGCCTGCGCTACCTGGAGCACGGCCACCTGGGGCTCGTCTTCGAGTCGAGCATCGAGCGGCGCCGCCTGCTCCACCTGGCGCCCCACCTGGTGCGCCCGCTGGCCTTCGTGTGGCCCGTCTACGAGGGGGCTCGCGTGCCGCGCTGGAAGCTCAACGCGGGCCTGATGCTGTACGACGCCCTGTCCCTGTTCCGGAACGTGAAGGCGTATCAGCGCCTGTCGCTCAAGCAGGTGGTGGAGGCCGAGCCCGGCATCCGCGCCGAGGGGCTCAAGGGCGGCGCCCGCTACTACGACGCGGCCACGGATGACGCCCGCCTCACGCTGGCCAACGCGCTGGGCGCGAGCGAGGCCGGCGCGGTGGTGCTCAACCACGCCTCCGTGAAGCGGCTGGTGCTGGAGGACGGCAAGGCGAAGGGCGCGGTGGTGGTGGATCACCTCACCGGCCAGGAGCACACCGTGCGCGCGCGCGCCGTCGTCAACGCGACCGGCCCCTGGAGCGATGAGATCCGCCGGCTGGATTCGCAGCAGGAGCGCACGGGGCCCTCGGTGCGCGGCAGCAAGGGCGTGCACATCGCCGTGCCCCGCTCGCGGCTGAACATCGGGGACGCGCTCACGCTCCTGTCGCCCGTGGATGGCCGCGTGATGTTCATCCTCCCCGCGGATGCGTTCACGCTCATCGGCACGACGGAGACCGCCACCCGCGCCCACCCGGCCGAGGTGCGCGCGAGCGAGGCGGACGTGGCCTACCTGCTCTCCTCCGCCAACGCCTTCTTCCCGAGCGCGAACCTCACCCGCGAGGACATGGTCAGCGCGTGGGCCGGCATCCGCCCGCTGGCGGCGAGCGGCTACCACGGCAACAGCGACGCGGGCAGCGCCAGCCGCGAGCACGCCATCGACGTGAGCCCGTCCGGCGTGCTGGCCATCAGCGGCGGCAAGCTCACCACCTTCCGGGTCATGGCCCGCGACGTGGTCAACGCCGTGGAGCGCCACCTGGCCCTCCCGCACAAGAAGCCCGTCACCCACGAGCAGCCCCTGCCGGGCGGCGACATCCTCAAGCTGGACGCGGAGCTCGCGGCGGCCAGGCAGGCCGTGGGGGACGCGGCCACGGGCGAGCACCTGGTTCGCGCGTACGGCAGCCGCTGGCCCGCGGTGTGGGCGCTCACCCGCGAGTCGCCCGAGCTGGCCGATCCGCTCGTGGAGGGCCTGCCGTACCGCCGCGCCGAGGCCGCCTGGGGCGTGACCCACGAGATGGTCCAGACGCTGGCGGACCTGCTCATCCGCCGCCTCAAGGTCGCGTTCGAGACGCGCGACCAGGGCCGCGCCGCCGCCGTCCGCGCCGCGGAGGTGATGGCGCCGCGCCTGGGCTGGGACGCGGCGGAGACCGAGCGGCAACTGGCGGCCTACGCCGTGGATGCCCAGCGCATCTTCGGCGTGGATCCCTCCGACGCCTGACGCCCCGCCGGGTGGCCGGGCCCGGTGCGTCATGCCGACGCCCGAGGTCCCGCCCCGAGCGGGGCGCTCCCCCTCTTGAGCGTTGAGCGCCTCACGTTGGACCGGCACCGGATGGCCGTCGGGCGCACGACAGCCGCCCGAGCAGTCGTCCTGCGTCCATGCTTAAATCGTCGTGGGAACGGGAAGCAGGGCCGGCCCGTTCCTTTCGGCCCCCTTTCCGGGGGCGGCGGGTCACGGCGCGGTCGTCCACGTTGGCCGGGCGAAGGAGATACACCCCATGAAGCGTTGGCTTTGGCTTGGGCTCGGGTTGTCCGGTCTGGTGGCGAGCGGCTGTGGCGAGGATCCGGCCCCCATCGACGTCCTGCCCCAGGAGTGTCCAGGCACCGAGGAGGTGTCGCTGCCGAAGCCGGGGGTCTCCCCGCTGAGCACGGACACGGCGCCGGACGGCGTCATCATCACCTACAAGCCGAAGGTGACCGCGAGCGCGCTGGCCGCGTCGGCGGACATCGCGGCGGCCGTGGAGCGCGAAGGCGGCACGGTCATGCGCCGCATCCCGAACATGAACGTGGTGTCCGCGCGGCTGTCGCCGGAGGCCATCTCCGCGCTGAAGCTCCGCCCGGACGTGGTCTCCGTGTCGCCCAACCGCCGCGTGCGCGCGATGGGCCTGCCCACGCCCCCGCCGCTGGCGTCGTGGCAGGGCATGCTCAACACGCAGGGTTCGGTGGGTGAGTACACGGAGGGCCTGAAGATGATCCAGGCCCCGCAGGTGTGGGACGCGAACAACGACGGCGTCATCGACACCGGCGCGCCCACGGGCGAGGGCGTGAAGGTGTGCGTCATCGACAGCGGCTGGGACAGCAAGCACCCGGAGCTGAAGGCGGCGTTCCTCCTGGGCAAGGACTTCGTCGACAAGGACGATGACCCGTCCGACCAGAGCGAGTCCCAGGGCGTGGTGACGGTGGGCGGCGGCCACGGCACGCACGTGGCCGCGACCATCCTGGCGCAGTTCGGCGCGGGCTCCGGCGCGCGCGTGGCGCCCGGGGAGGAGCCGAACGGCGTGGTGGGCGTGGCGCCGGGCGCGTCCCTGCTCGTCGCGCGCGTGCTGGACACGGACGGCGGCGGCCGCACGGACGACGTCATCGCGGCGGTGGAGTGGTGCCACTCGCAGGGGGCGAAGATCGCCTCGCTGTCCCTGGGCGCGCAGGACCCGTCCGAGGCCGAGCAGCTCATGTTCGAGAAGGTCTGGGAGAACGGCAACGGCATGCTGTCCGTGGCGGCCAGCGGCAACGACGGCAAGATGGGCATCGCGTATCCGGCCGCGTACCTGCCGTCCGTGATGGCGGTGGGCGCGGTGGACCTGCAGGGCGAGTACGCGCCCTTCTCGCAGTTCGGCCAGGAGCTGTCCGTGGTGGGGCCGGGCGTGAACGTGCTGAGCGCCACGGTGCTGGGGGCGGCGTCGCTGTCCTCGGTGACGGCGTCGTCGTCACCCATCAGCTCGTCGCCGCTGTCGTACACCGCGCAGGGCACGTACACGGGCCGGCTGGTCGACTGCGGCCTGGGCGCGGACCGCGCGGCGTGCGGTGAGGCCGCCACCTGCGACGGCTTCGTCGCGTACGTGGACCGCGGCGACCTGTTCTTCGAGGAGAAGGCGCGCAACGTCATCCAGGCCGGCGCCCGCGCGGTCATCATCGGCAACAACGTGGAGGACGACGGGGACGGCAACTTCACGCTGGGCTCCGCGAACTCGCACTGGGTGCCCACGGTGTCGGTGTCCATGGCGGCCGGCGCGTCCCTCAAGAAGATGGTGGGCCAGGACGTGACGGTGTCCATCACCGGCCTGGACTACCAGCGCGAGTCGGGCACCTCCATGGCCACCCCGCACGTGTCGGGCGTGGCGGCGCTGGTGTTCAGCGCCCGGCCGGACCTGAGCGCCGCGCACGTGCGCGCGGTGCTGGAGAAGACGGCGCTGGACGACAAGACGACGCCGGGCAAGGACCCGAAGTACGGCTACGGCCTGGTGCAGGCGGCCAAGGCCGTGGAGCTGGCGCGCACGCTGCCCCCGGGCGGCGGTCCGCTCCCGCTGCCGTAGCGGCGCGCCTTTCGCGCCCGTGGGCCCGACGCCCCCGTGTCCCTTCGTGGGGCCGGGGGCGTTCGCTTTTCTGCCGGGCAGGCGCCGGGTCGGGGTCTGGCGCTCCGGACGGACAGGCGACCGCCAGGGCCCAGGGCCGGTGGTTCGCGCCGGGTGCGCGTGCACCTTCCCAAGAAGGGAGGCACGCGGCGCATGAGGCGAGACACCTGGCTGGGGTTGGGCATCGCGGGCCTGGCCTTCCTGCTGATGTGCGGGGCGCAGTCCGGCGGGATGGAGGATGACGCGGCGTCCGAGGAGACCGGCGCTCCCGCGGCCTTAAGGCCGGGCACGTCCCAGGCCCAGACGCCCGCGCCGCGCGAGCAGCCGCGGCAGGGGACGGGGGGCTCCGGGGCGAACACGCAGGCCCCCGCCGGGACGGCCGCTGGCGCCGCGCCCGCGCAGGGGAGCGAGGGCGACCTCCCCGTGGCGGATCCGAACAGCCCCAGCGCGGATCCGGACCCAGAGGGCCGCACGCAGCCGCCCAACCCGGGCCCGGAGACGAACACGGGCACGGGGGGCACGGGCAACACGGGGACGCGGGCTCCCGGCGCGGCGAAGGCTCCCGCTTCGGGCGCCTCGCAGGGCGTCGCGGTGGTGGACGCCATCTACCGGGGCAAGGTGCGCTCGGTGTCCGACACGGAGGTCGTCATCGACAACGATGGCTCGCGCCTGCCGCTGGAGATCAGCACGAAGACGCGCATCGTCCGCGACGGTGAGCCCATCCGCGTGACCCAGCTCCAGGAGGGCGAGCGCGTGCGCGCCACCGTGAACCTGGTGGGCCGCAGCCACACGCGGGAGATCGCCGTGCTGACCGGCGCCGAGGCCCGCCGCGACGCCGCGACCCAGCGCCGCCGGTAGCCAGCGGCCCTTGCGTCAGCCGCACGGCTCCGTCCGCGTCTCCCGGACGGAGGTTTCCACCATGACGGTCTACGACCGGTACCGAACCCTGTTGCACAAGCTGGCCCTCGTCCGCGCCCGCGCGCCCGGCGGGGACTCCCCCGAAGCGGACGCGCTGCTCGACACGATGGACGAGGTCTGGGACGCCCTGTCCGACGGCGAGCGCGCCGCCATGGAGCGCGAGCGCGCCCGCCTGGCCCTGGCCGTGGACACGCGCGCCGTGCCCGCGTGAGGCCGCGCCCCGCGTCACTCCCGCACGGACTCCATGGGTGCCCCCGTGGGCCCATGGGGGAGGCGCGAGGACGGCGGCAGCTCCCGGCGCTGACGCTGGCGCCACACCGCCCGTGAGTAGTCCACCACCGACGCCAGCGACAGCATCGCGACGAGCGCCACGAGCGGCCGCACCAGCGGAGGGTAGAGCAGGACGCACAGCAACACCGCGAGCTGCAGCGTCGTGACGATCTTGCCCAGCATCCGCGCCTTGAGCTCGACGGCCCGCATGTCCGGCCGCAGCCTGGCGACGATGAAGCCGATGGCCGTGCCGATGTCCCGCAGGAGCAGCAGCGTCAGCTCCACCGGGTCGATGAGCCCGTCCAGCAGACACACGATGAAGGCCGTCACCATGAAGGCGCGGTCCGCCACCGGGTCGATGAGCGCCCCCAGGCGCGTGGCCAGTCCCCGGTGCCGGGCAATCCAGCCGTCCAGGAAGTCCGTCGCCGCGGCCACCACCACCAGGAGGGCCCGCACGCGCAGGTCCGACACCGCGATGAACGCCGCGGCGAGCGGCAGTCGCGACAGGGACAGCGTATTGAGCAGCACGAGGCTTGCCCGACGGTGCATGGCCTTCAAAAGGTAGTGCTCGGCCCCCGGGGCGCACCTGTCCGCCCAGACGAGCGTCCGGCGAAGGACTCCTCCGGTGCCCTCGTGGCGCGAAAGGGACCCCGAGGTCCGCGTGCGGTGTCCCAGGGAGGGCCGGGGCTCCTCCCGGCGCGTCCTCTCCTGGAGCCCGCCCCTTGAACCCGATGGGACCCTTCCGCCCCCTGCTGGCCCTGGCCACCCTGCTCACCGCCGCGCTGTCCCTGGCGAGCTGCGAAGCGGCTGGCCGGGCGAAGGTCGCGGCCCGCGCCCCCACGGAGGAGGAGCGGACGCGCTACCCGTGGCTGCCGGCCTCCGTCCAGGTGCGCTCGCTGGAGGAGACCTTCGCGCCCCCGGAGGGCTACGCGCGCGTGCCGCTGGAGGCGGGCTCCTTTGGCGCCTGGCTGCGCGGCCTGCCCCTGCGCCCGGAGGGCTCCCCCGTGCGCGACTTCCAGGGCCGCACGGTGCTGGCGGCCTCCGACGCCCGGCTGGCGGCGGTGGGGGAGCTGGACGTGGGCACAGCGGACCTCCAGCAGTGCGCGGACTCCATCCTGCGCCTTCATGCGGAGTGGCGCTGGGCGTCCGGCCACCCGGAGCGCATCGCCTACCGCTTCACCAGCGGCCACGTGGCGTCCTGGCCCCGGTACGCGGCCGGGGACCGGGCGCGCGTCTCCGGCTCGAAGGTGACGTGGGTGCCGGAGCGCGCGGCGGCGGACCGCTCGCGGGCGGCCTTCCGCGGCTACCTGAACCTGCTCTTCACCTACGCGGGCACCCTGTCGCTCCAGGCGGAGGGCGCCCGGCCCCCGCGGGAGCAGCTTCGCCCGGGGGACTTCTTCGTCCTGGGCGGCAGCCCCGGCCACACGGTGCTCGTGCTGGACGTGGCCACCAACGCGAAGGGGGAGCGCGTGGCGCTCGTGGGGCAGGGCTTCAGCCCCGCGCAGGACTTCCACGTCCTGGCGGGACGGGACGGGCCCTGGTTCCCGCTGGAGGGGGAGCACCTGGCCACGCCCTTCTGGGCGCCCTTCCCCATGACGTCCCTGCGGCGCCTGCCGTCGCCCTGATCGGCCTGGAAACCTGAAGCAGCAACGAGGTGCGGCCGGGGGGACGGGCGCCCTCCCGGTGTGTCCCCTGGCGGACGGGGAGGCCGCGAACGGAGGCCGCCCGAGGGTTCTGCTGGAATCGGCGGGGGGGAGGAGGCAGGTTGCGACGTGGAGTGTTGTCCTGCCGTCAACGGCGGGCACACCGACGTCGGGCCCGTCCCCCACCGCGTGCCCGCCAGCCTAAAGGGAAGGGCAGTCCGTCCCCCGAGCCTCCACCATGTCCTCCGCCGCCGTGTCCGTGCCCGCGTCTTCCCCCAGGGCCAGCATCCTCCTTGTCGACGACACGCCCGGGCACCTCCTGGCGCTGGAGGGCATCCTCGCGCCCCTGGGGCAGCGGCTGGTGCGCGCCTCGTCCGGACGCGAGGCGCTGCGGCGCGTGCTGGACGAGGACTTCGCCGCCGTCCTGATGGACATGAACCTGGGCGACATGACGGGCGTGGAGGTGCTGGGCCTCTTGCGCGAGCGCGACCGCAGCCGGCGCACGCCCGTGCTGCTGATGACCGCGGGCGACGGCGACGAGAAGGAGTGGCTGGCGGCATACGCGCACGGGGCGGTGGACTACCTGCGCAAGCCGCTGCGGCCTGAAATCCTCCTGGCGAAGGTGTCCATGTTCGTGGAGCTGCACCTGGCGCGCGAGGCCGTGCAGCGGCGCGAGGAGTCGCTGCGCGAGCGCGAGCGCAACGCGCTGGAGGCCGTCCACCGCGAGCGGCTGCACGCGTTCTTCATGCAGGCCCCGGTGGGCATCTCCATCACGCGCGGGCCGGACTTCGTCTTCGAGCTGGCGAACCCCTACTACGAGCTGCTGGTGGGCCGGCGGGTGACGCCGGGCCAGGCGCTGACGGACGCGTTCCCGGAGCTGGCGGAGCAGCCGGAGGTGATGGAGGTGCTGCGCGGGGTGGTGCGCACGAAGCAGCCCTTCGTGCGGCCGGAGTTCGAGGTGAAGCTGGTGCGCGACGGCCAGCCGGACTCCGTCTTCTTCAACGTCATCTACCACCCGATGCTGGAGGGGGACGGCACCGCGTCCGGCATCATCACCCTGGCCACGGACGTGACGGAGTTCGTGCGCGCGCGCCGGCACACGGAGGCGCTGGCGCAGGACCTGCGCAGGCAGCAGGCCGCGCTGGCGGACAGCGAGCAGCGCCTGCGCCTGGCGCTGACGGCCACCCAGTTGGGCACCTTCGACATGGACCTGGCGACGAACGAGCTCAAATGGGACGCGCGCTGCAAGGCGCTCTTCGGCCTGCCGCCCGAAGCGGAGTCGTCCTACGAGCTGTTCCTCGCGGGCCTGCACCCGGAGGACCGGGAGGCCGTGCAGCGCGCGGTGGCGCTCAGTTGGGACCCCAGCGGCAAGGGCGACTACGACGTGGCCTACCGCACCGTGGGGTTGAAGGACGGCGTGGAGCGCTGGGTGCGCGCCACGGGCCGCACGCACTTCCAGGACGGCGCGCCGGTGCGCTTCGTGGGCACCGTGCAGGACATCACCGCGCGCAAGCGCGCCGACGCGGAGCGGGCCCGGCTGATGGCGGGCGAGCTGCGCCGCACCGAGCAGCTCCGCGGCCTGTCGCGCGCGAGCCTGGCGCTCAACGCGGCCGGCAGCGTGCCGGCCATCCTGGACCTGGTGACGCTCAAGGCGCGCAAGCTGATTGGCGCCAACCAGTCCTTCGTGCAGGTGGCGGACGGCCGCGACGCCCCGCCGCTCGCCGCGCTGTCCGCGGCGGGGCATGAGCCGCTGGCGCCGGGCGCCGCCCAGCCGGGCGTGGACGAGCGCGGCCTGTTCGCCCGGGTGTGCCAGGAGAACCGGCCGCTGCGCCTGACGCGCGAGGAGCTGCGCCAGCACGCGGCCTACGCCGAGGCGCCCGCCGCGCCGCCGCCCGCGCTGCCCCTGAAGGGCTTCCTGGCGGTGCCGCTGGTGGGACATGACGGCCGCAACCTGGGCCTGGTGCAGGTGTCCGACAAGGCGGAGGGCGACTTCGACGCGGAGGACGAGACCATCGCCGTGCAACTGGCGCAGATGGCCAGCGTGGCGCTGGAGAACGCGCGCCTGTACGAGACGGCGCAGGCGGAGCGGCGCAACCTGTTCGCGGTGCTCAAGCAGTTGCCCGCCGCCATCACCGTGCTGCGCGGGCCGGACCTGGTCTTCGAGATGGCCAACGACCTGCGCCTGAAGCTCACCGGGTCCCGGCCGCTCCTGGGGCTGACGGTGCGCCAGGCCCTGCCGGAGCTGAAGGACCAGGGGCAGGTGGCCCAGTTGGAGCACGTCTACCGCACCGGCGAGACCTACCGCGGCCACGAGGTGCCCATGCGCCTGGTGCGCGACGTGGGGCAGGAGGCGCCCGAGGGCTACTTCAACCTCACCTTCCAGCCGCTGCGCAACGCCGAGGGCAAGGTGGACGGCATCGTGTCCGTGTCGTGGGAGGTGACGGAGCAGGTGCTGGCGCGCCGGCGCATCGAGGCGCTGGCCGCGGAGCTGAAGGAGCGCGAGCAGCAGTTCCGCACGCTGGCGGACTCCATCCCCCAGTTGTCGTGGATGGCGGATCCGGACGGGCGCCTCTTCTGGTTCAACCAGCGCTGGTACGACTACACCGGGACGTCGCCCTCGCAGGTGGGGGAGAAGGACTGGAACGAGCTGGTGGACCCGGAGGACGTCGGGCGCGTGCTGGAGCACTTCAGCGCGGCCCTGCGCGAGGGGACGCTGTGGGAGGACCAGTTCCGCCTGCGCCGGGCGGACGGCAGCTACCGCTGGTTCCTGTCGCGCGCCATGCCCGTGCGGGACGGCGAGGGGCGGATCGTCCGCTGGTTCGGCACCAACACGGACATCGACGACGAGCGCCGCACGCTGGAGAGCCTCAAGCAGGCGGAGGAGGAGATCCGCCACCTCAACACGGGCCTGGAGAAGCGCGTGCGCGAGCGCACCGCCCAGCTCCAGGAGGCGAACAAGGAGCTGGAGTCCTTCAGCTACTCCGTGTCGCACGACCTGCGCGCGCCCTTGCGTCACATCACCGGCTTCGCGCAGTTGCTGGAGCGGCGGGCGGGAGCGAAGCTGGACGACGTGTCTCGCGGCTACCTCTCCACCATCGCGGGCGCGGCGAAGCAGGGCGGCACGCTGGTGGATGACCTGCTCGCGTTCAGCCGCATGGGCCGGGCGGAGCTGCGTCAGTCGCGGGTGGACCTGGGCCAACTGGTGGAGGAGGCCCGGCGCGACCTGGTGCCGGAGGCCCACGGGCGGCAGGTGGAGTGGAAGGTGGGGGGCCTGCCCACGGTCGAGGGCGACCCGGCGCTCCTGCGGCAGGTCATCCACAACCTGTTGGCGAACGCGCTGAAGTATACCCGCCCCAAGCCGGAGGCCCTCATCGAGGTGGGGGCGCGGGAGACGGAGGGCGAGGTCGCGGTGTGGGTGCGCGACAACGGCGTGGGCTTCGAGATGCAGTACGTGGACAAGCTGTTCGGCGTCTTCCAGCGCCTGCACACGGCCGAGGAGTTCGAGGGCACCGGTATCGGGCTCGCGAACGTGCGGCGCATCGTGTCGCGCCATGGTGGACGGACCTGGGCGGAGGGCGCCGTGGGGCAGGGCGCGACCTTCACCTTCACCCTGCCCCGGGCTTCTCCGTTGGAGAAGAAAGTCGAGACGCACGCGTGATCGAGCTGAAGCGGATCCTCCTGGTGGAAGACAGCGCCAATGACGTGGCGCTCACGCTGGCGGCGCTGGAGGAGGTGCACCTGGCCAACGAGGTCGTGGTGGTGCGCGACGGGCAGCAGGCGCTGGACTACCTCTTCCGCAAGGGCGAGTACGCGAACCGGCAGGACGGCCACCCGGCGGTGGTGCTGCTGGACCTGAAGCTGCCGAAGGTGGACGGGCTGGAGGTGCTGGAGAAGGTGAAGGGCGCCCCGGAGCTGAAGGCGGTGCCGGTGGTGATGCTCACCTCGTCGCGCGAGGAGCGGGACCTGGCGCGCAGCTACGGCCTGGGGGTGAACGCCTACGTGGTGAAGCCGGTGGCCTTCCCGGACTTCGTCTCCGCGCTGCGCGAGCTGGGGTTGTTCTGGGCGGTGGTGAACCAGCCGCCGCCGGGCGCTCCTGGCGCATCCGGAGCGCCCAAGTGAGCGCTCGCGGCGGTGCCGCCGCATTGGACCTGACGCCCCTGCCCTCGGCGCAGCGGCCCCTGTCCATCCTCTTGCTGGAGGACAGCCCGCTGGACGCGCAGTTGGTGGCCGCGCAGTTGGAGGAAGGCGGGCTGCCTTCGACGTTGGAGTGCGTGCAGGGGCGGGCGGCCTTCGTCGCGGCGCTGGAGAAGGGGCGGTTCGACCTCATCCTGTCCGACTACAACGTGCCGGGCTTCGACGGGATGAGCGCGCTGGAGGCGGCGCAGGCGGTGTGTCCGGACACGCCGTTCCTCTTCGTGTCCGGCGCGCTGGGCGAGGACCGCGCCATCGAGCTGCTCAAGCGCGGCGCCACGGACTACGTGCTGAAGGACCGGCTGGAGCGGCTGGGCCCCAGCGTGCGGCGGGCGCTGCGCGAGGCGGAGGGGGTGCGGCTGCGCAAGCGCACGGAGGAGGCGCTGCGCCGCTCCGAGGAGCGCTACCAGTTGGTGGCGCACGCGAGCTTCGACGCCATCTGGGACCTGGAGCTCCAGACGGACGCGATGCACTGGATTGGCGACGCGACGGAGGAGGTCTTCGGCTTCCCGCTGGAAGAGGTGGGCGCGGACGGGGGCTGGTGGCGCCGGCACATCCACGGCGAGGACCGCGAGCGGGTGCTGTCGGGGCTGCAGCGGGCGTTCGACTCGGACGAGGACCGGTGGCAGGACGAGTACCGCGTGCTGCGCAAGGACGGGGAGTACGCGTACGTGGCGGCGCAGGGCTCCATCCTGCGCGGAGAGAACGGGAAGGCGCGGCGCATCGTGGGCGCCATGCGCGACATCACGGAGCGGCGGCGGGCGGAGGAGGAGCGGCAGAAGCTGGTGCACGAGGCGCAGGCGCGGGTGGAGTTCGAGCAGCAGCTCATCGGCATCGTCAGCCACGACCTGCGCAACCCGCTGGGCGCCATCCTCACCGGCGCGTCGCTGATGCTCCGGCGCGACGACATCCAGCCGTGGCACGCGAAGGCGGCGGCGCGCGTGCTGTCCGCGGCGGAGCGGGCCACGCGGATGATCCGCGACCTGCTGGACTTCACGCAGGCGCGCATGGGCGGCGGCATCCCGGTGCACGCGGCGCCGTGCGACTTCCACGCGCTCACGCTGCAGGTGGTGGAGGAGGCGCGCACGGCGCACCCGGAGCGCACCATCCAGGTGGAGCAGGAGGGGGACGGGCAGGGGGCGTGGGACTCCGACCGGATGGCGCAGGTGCTGTCCAACATCCTGGGCAACGCGCTGAAGTACAGCCCGGAGGACACGCCGGTGCGCGTGGAGAGCCGGGGCGAGCCGGACGCGGTGGTGGTGCACGTGCGCAACGGGGGAGACCCCATCCTCCCGGAGATGCTCCCGCGCATCTTCGAGCCGCTCCAGCGCGGGACGACGGTGGGGCGCTCCGAGCGCAGCATCGGGCTGGGGCTCTACATCGTGCGGCAGTTGGTGCTGGCGCACGGCGGGACGGTGGACGCGCGGTCGTCCGCGGCGGAGGGCACGGTGTTCACCGTGCGCCTGCCGCGGCTGCCGCCGAAGGAGCCGGCCGCTCCGGCGCCGGAGTAGGGCGCCTCAGGGCAGGTCGGTTCCCCCAAGAAACAGCACGTCGTTGCAGCGCCGGATGCGTGCCCAGGTGTGGAGGCCGCCGCGCCAGAGGCCGTACTTCTGGAGGGACTGGAGCCCGTACAGGGAACACGTGGGCGTGTAGATGCACTGCCGCTTCCAGCGGTGGGGCACCGCGTGGCGGTACAGCAGGATGAGCGCCACCGCGACGAGGCACAGCGGGTCGAGCCACCAGGGCAGGCGCGTGGGCCGGGGCGCGGGCGCGGCCTGGAGCTCGCGGGACGCCTCGGGGAAGAGGGCGAGCGCGGAGTAGGGGTTGCCTTCCCAGGGCGGAGGGCCCGGGTTCATTCCTGCTTCGTCCGCTCGAAGACGCACACCAGCCAGGAGGCCGCCGTGGTGCCACAGCCCTTGGTCGCGGTGACGGCGCGGTACTCGCTGGAGTGCAGCTTCCAGCCCTGCGCGGCGTAGTTGTTGAGGAACTTCGCGAAGTCACCGCAGCGCTTGGGGTTCCAGCCCGGGTCGGTGCTGTTGCAGCCGGGGGCGGGCGGGACAAAGGCATCCACGTGATACTCGTACATCCAGGGCTCCTTCGGGGTGTCTGGGATTGGCGGCGGATGCTGTCTCAGGCCCGCCGCGTGGCAAGAATTCATGCTCCAGTCCATTGCGTGGGTTTGGCCATACCCCATGCGTGGGATGGCTCGAGGGGAGACGGGCCGGCAGGCTCGCGTGGGACGCCGCGGATGGGTTTCACGTGCCTGCCTGGCGGACGGACAGGCGGAGCCGCCTGACTCCGGCTGGGGACCTGCGCGGGGTAGGATGCGGGGCTGGCCTCATCGTGGAAGGTGGACGCATGTCGAAGCCGCTGGAGGTCGTGAACGCCGTGCTGGACGCGGGCTTCGAGGGCCTGGGGCCGCTGTGCAGCGCGACGGCGCTGGCGGACGAGTACCTGCGCGACACGCGCTACGCGGACCACGGCGCGCGCGTCGACTCGCTCATCCACTGGGAGACGGGGAAGCTGTTCACCACGGGCTTCCTGTCCGGGCTGGGCGGCCTGCTCACCCTGCCGGTGGCGCTGCCCGCGGGCCTGGGCGTGTCGTGGGCGGTGCAGGCGCGGCTGGTGGGCGCCATCGCCCGCATCCACGGGCACGACGTGGAGGAGGACCGCGTGCGGACCCTCACGCTGCTGGCCATCGTGGGGGACCTTGGAAAAGAAGTGGTGAAGCAGGCCGGCATCGAAGTGAGCCAGCACCTGGGCATGCGCGCGCTGGAGGCCGTGCCGAAGCAGGCGCTGAGCAGCATCAACCGCGCGGTGGGCTTCCGGCTGGTGAGCAAGGCGTCGCAGAAGGGCGTCGTGAACCTGTCCAAGGTGGTGCCGCTGGCCGGTGGGCTGGTGGGCGGCGCGGTGGATGCGCTCGCGTGCCGCGCGGTGGGGGCCACGGCCCGGCGGTTGTTCTCACCGGGGCCGGGGGCCCTGGCGCCCGTGTCGCCTGGATGACCGGGCGCGGGGCTTGTCGTTGACGGTGGGCCCTGGCGCTGGAGTCATCCGGGCGCATGGGCCGCCTCCTCGTCCTCCTCGTCGCGCTGGGCCTTTCCGTGGGGGGCTGCCGGCGCTCGTCCGAGGAGGCGGGCGCCGGGGGCCGCACGCGCATCGTCTTCAAGTTCCAGCCGCTGTGGGGGGACCCGAAGCCGTTCCGTGAGCTGCTGGCGCGGTATGAGCGCGCCAACCCGGACGTGGAGCTGGTGACGGAGGCGCTGCCGAACGCGTCCGACCTGGCGCACCAGTTCTTCCTCACGTCGTTGCAGGGCGGGGCCACGGACTTCGACGTGCTGGTGGCGGACGTCGTCTGGGTGCCGGAGTTCGCTCGCGCGGGCTGGGTGGCGGACCTGTCCGAGGAGTTTCCTCCCGCGCGCCTGCGCGAGGAGTTCCTGCCCGGGCCGGTGGACGCCGTGGTGATGAACGGGCGCACGTACGCGGTGCCCTGGTACGTGGACGTGGGCGTCCTCTACTACCGCACGGACCTGGTGCCTCGCGCGCCGCGCACCTACGAGGAGCTGCGGCGCTTCACCCGCGACGCGATGGCGAAGGCGCCCGGCCTCCAGGGCTATGTGTGGCAGGGTCGGCAGTATGAAGGCCTGACCTGCAACGTGTACGAGGCGCTGTGGGGGCACGGCGGGCAGTCGCTGGGCGCGGACGGGCGCGTGCTCCTGGAGACGGAGCCCGCGCGCGAGGCGCTGGCGTACCTGCACGGGCTCATCGCGGACGGGCTGTCTCCCCCGACGGTCACCGGCTTTGGCGAGGAGGAGTCCCGGCGCGTGTTCCAGGAGGGCCGCGCGGTGTTCATGCGCAACTGGCCCTATGCGTGGAGCGAGGCGCAGGCGGAGGGCTCGCCCATCCGGGGCAAGGTGGGCATCGCGCCGCTGCCGACGAAGGATGGGCAGCCGGGGTGGGGGACGCTGGGCGGGTGGCAGCTCGCGGTGAACGCGCACGTGCCGCCCGCGCGGCGCAAGGCGGCGGCCCGGCTCATCGCGCACCTGACGTCCCCGGAGGCCAACCGCGTGCTGGCGCTGCACTACGCGCGCAACCCGCCCCGGCTGGCGCTGTATGACGACCCGGAGCTGCGCGCGGAGCAGCCGTTCATCGCGAGCCTGAAGGAGGCGCTGGTGCGGGCGCGCCCCCGGCCGGTGACGCCGTACTACCTGCTCATCGCGGACGTGCTCCAGAGCGAGTTCTCCGCCGCCGTGGCGGGCCTGCGGACTCCCGAGGTCGCGCTCACGCGGGCGCAGAAGCAGGTGGATCACCTGACGGGTGAGCGGCCTCCGGAGGCGGAATGAGGGGCGCGGGTTCGCAGGCGCGGGAGCGGCGGCAGGCGTACCTGCTGGTGGCGCCGGCCGTGTTGGTGCTGGCCGTGGTGGCGCTGTACCCGGTGCTGGCGGCGGTGTGGCTGAGCCTGCACCGGTTCATCCTGGTGTTCGGTGAGCGGCGCTTCACGGGGCTGGAGAACTACGCCTACCTGATGGGGGACGCGCGCTTCGGGTCCGCGCTGGGGAACACGGCGTACTTCACGGCGGTGGCGGTGGCGGTGGAGCTGCTGCTCGCGGTGCCGCTGGCGCTGCTGCTCAACCGCGCGTTCCCGGGGCGGGGTTTGCTGCGCGCGTCGGTGCTGGTGCCGTGGGCGATCCCCACGGTGGTGAGCGCGCGGCTGTGGGCGTGGATGTTCAACCCGGACTACGGGCTCATCAACCGGCTGCTGGGCGGGGCGGAGATCAACTGGCTGGGCGCGCCGGGGTATGCGTTGCACGCGGCCATCCTGGTGGACGTGTGGAAGACGACGCCCTTCGTGGCGCTGCTGGTGCTGGCGGGGCTGCAGGGCATCCCGGAGGACCTCTACAAGGCGGCGCGCGTGGACGGGGCGTCGGAGTGGCGGCGGTTCCGGTCCATCACGTTGCCGTTGCTCAAGCCCGCGCTGCTGCTGGCGGTGCTGTTCCGGTCGCTGGACGCGTTCCGCGTGTTCGACGCCATCTACGTGCTGACGGAGGGCGGGCCCGCGAACACGACGGAGACGCTGAGCATCTACGCGTACAAGACGCTGATGCGCTCCGGGGACTTCGGGTACGGCAGCACGCTGTCGGTGGCGACGTTCCTGTGCGTGGTGTTGCTGGCGGTGGTGTGGCTGCGCTGGCTGGGGCGCGAGGAGGGGCGGCGATGAGGCGGCCGGGGCTGGGCACGGCGCTGGCCGTGGTGGCGTTCCTCACGTTCTTCCTGGGGCCGTTCCTGTGGCAGGTGCTGACGAGCCTGTGGCCGGACGGGGAGCTGACCCGGCCGTGGCCTTCGCACCTGACGGGGGCGAACTACGCGAGCGTGTTGTTCGGGCGGCCGTTCCTGTGGGCGGTGTTGAACTCGCTGGTGGTGGCGACGCTGACGACGGTGTTCTGCCTCACGGTGGGGGCGTCCGCGGCGTTCGCGCTGGCGAAGCTGGAGTTCCGGGGGAGGGGGCTGCTGCTGTCCGCGGCGCTGGGCGTGTCGATGTTCCCGCCCATCGCGACGGTGAGCCCGCTGTACCTCATCCTCAACGCGGTGGGCCTGCGGGACAGCCTGGTGGGGCTGGCGCTGCCGTACACGACGTTCGCGCTGCCGCTGACGCTGTGGGTGTTGACGTCGTTCTTCCGCCAGCTTCCGGACGAGCTGTACCGCGCGGCGCGGGTGGACGGGTGCACGCCGGTGGGCGCGTTCCGGAGGGTGCTGTTGCCGCTGGCGGCGCCGGGGTTGGCGACGACGGCCATCCTGGTCTTCATCTTCGCGTGGAACGAGTTCCTCTACGCGCTGACGTTCCTGTCCACGCCACAGAAGCGCACGGTGCCGGTGGCCATCAGCCTCTTCGCCAGCGAGTACAAGGAACCCTGGGGCGAAATCGCCGCCGCGTCGGTGGTGGCCACGCTGCCGCTGGTGGTGCTGACCGTGCTGTTCCAGCGGCGCATCGTGTCCGGGCTCACGGCCGGCGCGGTGAAGGAATAGGCCTACGGACGGCTTCGCGCGCGGGGCAGCCAGTAGTCCGGGCGGCGACGCAGGTGCGCGATGGCGAGCACCACCACGTCCTTGTCGCGAACGAGGTAGGGCAGGGCGAAGGGGTACTCCGGTAGCAAGAAGCGGCGGATGGGCGGCGTGTGCAGGAGGTCCGGCCAGAGAGGCCATCGGTCCGGGTGCTCATGGATGGAGGCCATCGCTTGATGCATGGCTCCGACAAAGTGGCTACCGAGTCCTGTGCGTTGGTTCTCGTACCACTTGGCGACCTTGAGCATCTCCGGCTTGGCGGCGTGATGCAGTCGGGTGCGCATGGGAGCACCTATCGCCGCATTCGCTCCAACTCCTCATTCACTTGTTTTCGTACGTCGTCCCAATCGACGAGCTCCGCCGTGCCGTCGAGGACTTCCTGCGCGCGGCGGCTGATTTCCTCGCCCCAGGCTGCCTCGGCATCCGAAGTGGCCACACCTTCATCCAGGCTGTCGAGCAGCTCATGGGCGAGCCGTCTGCGGTCCTCCGGTGAGAGTCGCAGGGCCTGGGCAAGCAACTGGTCTCGGGTAGCCATTTTCCTCATTGTAGCGCCTCCATGCGTCACGTGCTCGCGCAGCGGAGGAGCCTTCCTACCTGGAGGGTCTGACAGCTACCGGCCTACCGCTTCGACCTCCGCCCAGAGGCGCTTGTCCTCGAGCGCCGTGTCCAGGGGGGCCCGGCGCTCCGCGATGCGCAGGAGCACGGCGGCCAGTTGGTCCAGGTGCATGGGCTTCAGCTTGTGCAGCAGCGGCAGCTTGCCCAGCGTGTGCAGGATGCCGGGCGGCGCGTGGTATTCGCCTTCCAACGCCGGGGGCCGCACCATCGTGTAGGGGATTCCGCTCTCTCGGACGATGCGCTCCGCTTCCGCCTTGGCCTTGAGGTACGCGCCCACCGGGCTGCCCGCGCCCACCGACGTGAGCAGGATGAAGTGGTCCACCCCCGCCGCCTTCGCCGCGTCCACCAACTGCCGCGTGGTGCCGATGTCGCTCGTCTCGTAGGTGTCCCCGGCCGCGAAGCGCTTGCGCATCGTGCCGATGAGCTGGAGCACCGTCGTGCTGCCCTTCATCGCCTCCACCAGCGCGGGCCCGTCCGCCAGCTCCAGCACCGCCTTCTTTGGCCAGTGGTTCGCGGGCTCCGTGTTCGCGCTCTTGGGGCGCACGTGCGGCGTCACCGGCACGCCCCTGGCCAGGGCCTGCCGCATCAGCGTGCGGCCCGTCGCGCCCGTGGCGCCCGCGACGAAGAGATGACGAGGAGCTGCGCTGCTCATGGCGATGCCTCCCGGCCGCGAACCTCGCGGCCCCTGGACGCACTTCTTGAGCACACGGCCCGCCCCTTGCCCACTGTTTCCAGGGGCCACGCGTGAAAGCGGACAGCCTGCCTTCAGCGCTTCGCCTGCTCGGCCTGGACCTCGCGCGCCCTCGTGAGGTCTTCCAGGAAGATGGCCTCCAACTGACGTGCCGCCTCCACGTCCTCCAGGACCAGCGAACCTTCCTCCAGCAGATTGAACGACAGCGCGTCGTAGTTGATGGACCCCACCAGCACGAGCCGGTCATCCACCAGCATCGTCTTCGCGTGCATCATCGCCGGCTGGTACTCCCAGAGGCGCACGCCCGCCGCCCGCAGCGTGTCGTAGCTCTGGCGCTGGAGCACCGTGATGGCCCGCTGGTCGTTCTTGTCCCCCGGCGCCAGCACCCGCACGTCCACGCCCGCGCGGGCCTTCTCCACCAGCAGCGCCGTCAGCGCGTCGTTGGGCGTGAAGTACGCCTGCGAAATCCACAGCCGCTTCTTCGCCGCCTTCACCATCAACTGCGTCAGCCGCTCCGCGCGCGTCACCTCCGGGTTCGCCGTGCTGCTGACGAAGGCCGCCCAGCCCTCCCCCGCGGCGTCCAGGCCGGGCTGCGCCACCGACAGCGTGGGGAAGTCCGTCGGGGGCAACAGCTCGCCCGTCGTCTCCTGCCAGTTCTCCGCGAACGCCTGCTGGAGCTGCGCCACCACCGGGCCCTGGACCCGCACGTTGGTGTCGCGCCACTCCTTCTCGTTGCGCACGTCGCCCAGCCACTCGTCCTGGATGGCGAGCCCGCCGGTGATGGCCACCTTGCCGTCCACCACGACGATCTTCCGGTGGTTGCGCGCCAGGTTCTCGTCCGCCGGCAGCGGGCGGAACAGGTGGGCCTCACAGCCGATGGCCTCCAGCCGGGGCTTCACCTCCGTCTCGAAGGGGCCGCTGCCCAGCGGATCCACCAGCACGCGGCAGTGCACGCCCTCGCGGGTCCGCTCGGCCAGCGCTTCAATCATGCGGTCGGACGCGCGGCCCGGCCTCCAGATGAACATCACGATGTGGACGGAGGCGCGGGCCCGGGCGATTTCTTCCACCATCACGTCGAATACGGCGCCGTTGTTCGTCCACCGGATGCGGTTGCGCGGCTCCATCCGCACGCCCGTCGTCTGGTACAGCGCCGATGCGAAGCCCGCCCCACGCGAACCCACCTGCCCCGTGAGCTGGAATGGACGGGACGACTCCTTCGAGTTGCACGCGGACGGACATCCCGCGAGCAACAACGCCCCCATGACTCCCCCCCACCATCGTCCGCCCTTGCTCACGTCCGGTGCCCGCGCCTCCTGTCCTTCAGGGGTAGGCACCCCCGGGTGACGTGTCACCCGTGAGCGCGAGACAAGTGTTCTCTGTCCACGGAGTGGGTGTGCGCACAGGGTGACGGGGTAGGCATGTCGATCCTCCGCGACGTGGGCCGTCTCTTTCGACGAAACCCCCGCTGTCCCCCGAAAGGTCCGTCCCATGGCCCGCTACCTGATGCTGCTGCACGAGAACCCCGCCACCTTCGCCGCCATGTCTCCCGCCGAGCTGCAGGCCATCGTGGAGGAGTACGCCCGGTGGAGTGACGGGCTGCTCCAGGAGGGCCGCCTGCTCCAGGGCGAGAAGCTGCGCGACGAGGGCGGCCGGCGCCTGACGCAGCAGGGCGGACAGGTGCTCGTGTCGGACGGGCCGTACGCGGAGGTGAAGGACGTGGTGGGCGGCCTCTTCATCCTGTCCGCGGATTCGTATGACGCCGCCGTGGCCCTGGCCCGGACGTGTCCGCACCTGCGCTACGGCGGTGAAGTCGAGCTGCGCGCCATCGAAGAGGTCTGACGCCGTGTCCTCCGCGACGCAGGCGCTGGAGCTGGCCTTCCGGCAGTGGTCCGCGGGGCTCGTCGCGGCCGTGGCCCGGCGCGTGGGGCTGGGACGGCTGGACCTGGCGGAGGACTCGGTGCAGTTCGCCATGCTCCAGGCGGCGCGGACGTGGGGCTTCCACGGCATCCCGGAGCAGCCGCGGGCATGGCTGCTGCGCGTGGCGCTGAACCGGCTGACGGACCTCCTGCGGCAGCGCGCGCCGGAGGAGCCGGAGGGCCCGGAGGCCGAGGATGAGGCCGGGCCTCCGGATGCGCCCACGCGCTTCGCGGCGGAGCTCCCGGATGATGCGCTGCGGTTGCTGTTCGCGTGCTGTCATCCGGCGCTCTCCCGCGAGATGCAGGTGCCCCTCACGCTGAAGGTGGCGTGTGGCTTCTCCGTGCGCGAGGTCGCCGCCGCGCTGCTCGCGGACGAGCCCACCGTGGCGCAGCGGCTGGTGCGCGCGAAGCGGACGCTGCGCGCCTGCCGGGCCACGCTGGAGGTGCCCTCGCCCGAGTCGCTGCCGGAGCGGCTGGGCGCGGTGCACGCCGCGCTCTACCTGCTCTTCAACGAGGGCTACGAGGCCTCCGAGGGCCACGACCTGTCCCGCGCGGAGCTGTGCCTGGAGGCGCTGCGCCTGTCGGAGGTGTTGCTTGCGCACGCGGGGACCGCGACGCCGGAGGGCCATGCGCTGGCGGCGCTGTTCTGCTTCCGCGCCGCGAACCTCCCGGGCCGCGTGGATGCGCGGGGCGCGTTCGTGCCGCAGGAGGCGCGAGCCGGGACGGAGCCGTCGCCCCTCTTGCTGGCGCGCGGGCTCTGGCACCTGCGCGCCTCCATGGGGACGGTGCTGACGCCGCTGCACCTGGAGGCGGAGATCGCCCTCGTGCACGCGAAGACGTCCACGCCGGGGCCGGAGGACAGCGCCCGGTTGCTGCGGCTGTACGACGCGCTGCTCGCCCTCAAGCCGTCGCCCATCGTCGCGCTGTCGCGGGTGGTGGCGCTGGCGCGGGTGCGCGGGCCGGCCGAGGCGCTGGAGGCGTTGGGGCCCTTGCGCTCGGAGGCGGTGCTGCGGCGATACCCGTACCGCTTCGCCGTGGAGGGCATGCTGCTGGAGCAGGCAGGGGCGCGGGGGAGGGCGGCGGACTGCTTCCGTCAGGCCGCGGCGCTGGCCCGCACGCCGCCGCAGCGGGAGTACCTGCTCTCCCGGGCCCGCGCCTGCGAGTAGGAGCGCGCGTGCTACCGTCCCGCTCTCGTCGGGTCACCGGGAGCGGGCATGTCGCTGAGCACGTCGGAGGACTTCAAGTCGGACCTGGGCCTGGAGCCCCGTCACCTGCTGCCTGTCGTGTCCCGGCTGGAGGACTTCGTCCGGCCGTTCTGCGCCGCGCTCGACGCGTTCCATGCGGACTGGAGCGGCTGGGGCAAGGCCTCGTACTTCTTCACGGGCAAGCAGGCGTGGGCGGACGCGAAGCTGAAGGCGCTCGATACGGCGGAGCACCTGCTGTACCGGCTCTGCGACCTGGAGCAGGAGCGGCTCGCGCACTCCAAGCCGTCGCGGCTGCTGTTGATGCGGCTGCTGGTGGAGATCCAGGAGGCGCACATCGAGCTGGTGGACTACGTCCACACGAACGACCTGAAGCTCTACACGCCGGACCGCGGGACGCTGGGGACCGCCGCGCTGAACCAGTTGGACGCGGACTGGGATGCGCTGCGCAACGGCACGGGCGCGGTGAAGCTGCCCACCGGGGCGCAATACGCGCGCGGCAACCGCGAGGTGCGCGCCATCCACGCCCGGCTGCTGTCCCGTGCGCATGGCCGGGAGTTGATGCGGTGGATCCTCAGGGACACGGAGGCGGACCCGGAGTGGCCGGTGACGCTGGTGTTGACCCAGGCCTTCACGCCCTCCGCCAACTTCCGGCAGAAGGTGGAGGTCAACAAGCAGCGGCTGGTGGCGACGTCCGATGAGCTCACGCGCTTGAAGGCCGAATACGAAGGGATGAGCCAGGAGCTGACCCGCATGGAGGAGGACGCGCGGCAGGGCAATGAGAGCTGGGGCGAGCTGCGCAAGCGCCTGGCGTCGTCGTCGAGGATCTACGCGGACCTGGGGGCCCGGCGCGATGCCGTGGACACGCGCATCGGGAAGCTGGAGGTGGAGCTTGGCTGGTACGACGAGGACGGCCACGGCGAGGACTACCTGCTGAGCGAACCGGCGCCGGGGCTCGCGGGCAAGGGTTCCGGACGCGGCTCCCGGCTCAGCCTGCGCTCCGGGCTGCGCGACAGCACGCAGCGCAACTATTCCCGCGACCAGCACCCCATCCCCGCGCCTGCGTTCATCGTCTACGGGCACGAGCTCATCCACGTCCTGCAGAACCGCCATCCGACACGGATGGTGCTGCAGCCCCAGGCGTACGCGCGCGAGCACACGAAGCACGGCTACAGCAACACCACGGAGCACGAGACCATCCGCGCGCTGCGCAAGCAGCGCACGGCGCAGCACCTGCCGTTCTACGAGAACCAGCTCCGTGACGAGCACCAGCTCACGAAGCGCAAGCACCACACGGGGACGTCCGCCTTCGAGCTGGGCGAGACGGACTGAAGCGCACGCGCGCTACTTGCGCTGGTCCCCCGGAGGCGTGGCCACCACCTCCCGCCCCAGCTCCAGCATCGTGGCGCTCTCCGACGGGTCGGGCCGCTTGTCGCGCAGCGTGACGAACTCCTCCGCCGCGGTGGGGTGGATGCCCACCGTGGCGTCGAGCTGCTTCTTCGTCACGCCGCACTTCAGCGCCACCGCGAGCCCCTGGATGATCTCCGGCGCGTCCGCGCCCACCATGTGGAAGCCCAGCACGCGCTCCGTGCCCCGCTCCACCACCACCTTCATCATGGAGCGCTCGTCCCGGCCCGTCAGCGTGTGCTTCATGGGCCGGAAGCTGGAGACGTAGACGTCCACCTTGCCGTAGCGCTCCATGGCCTCGCGCTCCGTGAGCCCCACCGTGCCCACCGGCGGCTGGCTGAAGACCGCGGACGGGACGTTCTCGTGGTCCATCGTCACCGGGTTGTTCCGGTACAGCGTCTCCACCATCGCGCGCCCCTCCGCGATGGCCACCGGCGTGAGGTTGAGCCGGTCCGTCACGTCCCCCACCGCGTAGATGCTCTCCACCGAGGAGCGCGACTGCGCGTCCACCACCACCGCGCCGCGCTCGTTCAGCTTCACGCCCGCCTCCTCCAGGCCCAGGCCCTGCGTGTTGGGAACGCGGCCGGTGGAGTACAGCACCGCGTCCACCTCCAGCGTGTCCCCCATGCGCGTCAGCAGGCTGAGCGTGCCGTCCTCGCGCTTCTCGATGTCCTGGACGAACGTCTCCGGGCGGATGTCCACGCCCTTCTTGCGCATCTCCTGCGTCAGCGCCGCGCGGATGTCGTTGTCGAAGCCGCGCAGCACCGTGTCGCCGCGGATCAGCATCGTCACCTTCACGCCCAGCGCCGCGAAGATGCCCGCGAACTCCACGCCGATGTAGCCGCCCCCCACCACCGCCACCCGGCGCGGCAGCGCGGGCAGCTCCAGCGCCTGCTCGGAGGTGAGCGCGTGCTCGATGCCCGTCACCTCCGGCAGGTAGGGCCGGCCGCCCGTGGCCACCAGGATGCGCTCCGCCGTGTAGCGCCTGCCCGCGACCTCCACCGTGTGCGCGTCCACCACCCGGCCCCGGCCCTCCACCAGCGTCACGCCCGCGTCGCGCAGGAGCCGCCCGTAGATGCCCGTCAGCCGCTCCAGCTCCTTCGCCTTCGCCGCCTGGAGCTTCTTCCAGTCCAGCGCGGGGCCGTTCACCGTCCAGCCGTAGCCCGCCGCGTCCTCCATGTCGTAGCGGTAGTGCGCCGCGTACACGAGCAGCTTCTTGGGCACGCACCCGCGCAGCACGCACGTGCCGCCCACGCGCCCCTCCTCGCAGATGGCCACCTTCGCCCCGGAGGCCCCCGCGCGCCGGCTGGCCGCCACCCCGCCCGACCCCGCGCCCACTGTGAACAAGTCGAAGTCGTAGCCAGCCATCCGGTGTCCTCCTTGCGTCAAAAGTGATGTTTCAGCGCTCCGGAGGGAAGGAACCCTGCCGGGCCCCGCCCGCAGGGCTGCTCCCCGGGGTCCGAAGCGCCTCCTGCTTCGGCTGCCCCCGATACATTCAAGCTCCCTCTCGCACGGGAAGGGGGGATATCCTCACGGACAGGGCGGCCTCCCCTCATGTCTCACCCCCCTTCCTGTCAGACCTCCTCCCGGGCGGATGCCCCGGACGCCGACTCGCCTCCGGGCATGGATCCGGAGGTCGTGGGGCGCCGCTACCGCATCCTCGACCTGCTGGGACGCGGCGGCGCGGGCACCGTGTGGCGCGCGCAGGACGGACTGTCCGGCCCCGTGGCCCTCAAGCGGCTGCACAAGACGGTGGCGGACCTGGCGCGGCGTCCCGGCCGGGGCACGCCCTCCGCCTTCGCCACGCAGGGCATGGCGCTGTCGCTGGCCCACGAGTTCCAGACGCTGGTGTCGCTGCGCCACCCGCACGTCATCCGCGTGCTGGACTACGGCTTCGACGCGGAGGGCCGGCCCTACCTGGCCATGGACCTGCTGGAGGACGCGCGCACGCTGGTGGAGGCCGGCACGGGCGCGCCCCTGACGACGCAGGTGGGGCTGCTCATCCAGACGCTCCAGGCGCTCGCGTACCTGCACCGGCGCGGCATCATCCACCGCGACCTGAAGCCCGGGAACGTGCTGGTGGTGCGCGGCCAGGTGAAGGTGCTGGACTTCGGCCTGGCCGTGGGCCGCGACCAGCAGGGCCGACGCGCGCAGCCCGCGGGCACCCCGGGCTACCTGGCCCCGGAGCTCTTTGAAGATCAGCCCCCGTCCGAGCGGACGGACCTGTTCGGCTTCGGCGCCATGGCGTGCCAGATGTTCTTCGGCCGGCTGCCCCACGGGGGCCAGGTGTTCGCGACGCCGGGCTTCCCGCCCGCGCTCAGGGCCCTGCTGGAGCAACTGGTGGCGCCCGAGCCCCACCGCCGGCCGCGCGACGCGGAGGCCGTCATCACCGCGCTGAGCGACGCCGTGGGCCAGCCCCCGCCCGCCGAGTCCGCCGCCACGCGCGAGAGCTTCCTCCAGTCCGCGCGCTTCGTGGGCCGCGTGGCGGAGCGCGAGCACCTGACGAACGTGCTCGACGCGGCGCTCGCGGGGCAGGGCGCCGCGTGGCTCATCGGCGGGGAGAGCGGCGTGGGCAAGTCGCGCCTGCTGGAGGAGGTGCGCTCGCTGGCGCTGGTGCGCGGCGCGATGGTGCTGCGCGGCCAGGCGGTGGACACCGGCGGCGTGCCCTACCAGGAGTGGCGCGCGGTGCTGCGCTGGCTGCCCATGCTCACGGAGCTCTCCGACCGCGAGGCGCGCGTGCTCCGGCCGCTGGTGCCGGACCTGGAGTCTCTGCTGGGCCGAGAGGTGCCCGCCGCGCCGGAGCTGGACGGGGACATGGCGCAACTGCGCCTGCACCAGACGGTGGAGGACCTCTTCGCCCGCCTGTCCCAGCCCACCGTGGTCATCCTGGAGGACCTGCACCAGGCGCACGCCGAGTCCCTCCAGCTCCTCGCGCAGCTCGCGGCGAGGGCGCCGGGCCTGCCGCTGCTCCTGCTGGTGAGCTTCCGCGACGACGAGTCCCCGCAGTTGCCGGAGCGCCTGAAGGGCACCCGCGTGCTGCGGCTTCAGCGGCTGAACGCGGAGGAGATCGCCCAACTGGGCGAGTCCATGCTGGGCGCCGTCGGCCGGCGGCCCGACGTGGTGGAGCTCCTGCGCCGCGAGTCGGAGGGCAACCCGTTCCTGCTGGTGGAGGTGGTGCGCGCGCTGGCGGAGGACGCGGGCGGCCTGGACCGGCTGGGCGCCGTCGCGCTGCCCCAGCGCGTGTGGGCGGGCGGCATGCGCGCGCTGGTGCAGCGCCGGCTGGAGAAGGTGCCCCGGGAGGCGCGGGAGCTGCTGGACGTGGCGGCGCTGCTGGGCCGGGAGCTGGACCTGGCGGTGCTGGAGCGGGCCGCGCCCGGCGCGGACGTGGAGGCGTGGCTCACCGACTGCGCGGCGGCGGCGGTGCTGGACGTGGCGGACGGCCGCTGGCGCTTCGCGCACGACAAGCTGCGCGAGCGGCTGCTGGAGGACCTGCCCCCGGAGCTCCGCCCCGCGCTCCACCGGCGCGCGGCCCAGGCGCTGGAGGCGGCCCACCCCACGGGGCACGCCGCCGCGCTGTCGTACCACTGGGGGCAGGCCGGGGACGCGGCCCGTGAGTCGCATCACGCGCGGCTCGCGGGCGAGGAGGCGCTGTCGGTGGGCGCGTGCCGGGAAGCGCTGCCGCTGCTCTCCCGGGCGCTGGCGGTCGCGCCCCAGGCCACGCCGCTGGAGCAGGGCCGGATGGAGGCGCTGCTGGCGGAGGCGCGGTTCCAGTTGGGGGACCTGGAGGCCTTCCGCGCGCACGCGGAGGCGGCGCTCGCGCACTTCGGCTGGCGCGTGCCCTCGTCGCGCGGGGCGTGGGTGCTGGGCACGCTGGGGCAGGTGCTGTCGCGGCTGGCGCAGAGCGCCCGTCCGGACGCGTACGTGGATGACTCCCGGCGGCGCAAGGAGACGCGGCGGGTGGCGGGCCGGCTGCTGATGCGGCTCACCGACGCATTCATCTACGCGCAGGAGGCGCTGCCGGTGCTCTGGAGCGGCCTGCGCATGCTCAACCTGTGCGAGCCCGCGGGGCCCACGCCGGAGCTGGCGCGCGGCTACACGGTGATGGCGGTGGTGGCGGGCACGGTGCCGCTGCACCACGTGGCGGACGCGTGGGTGAAGCGGGCGCATGAGGTGGCCGAGAGCGTGGGCCGCCCGGCGGACCTGGCCTACGTGCTCAACCGCAACGCCGTGTGCGCGGTGTACCAGGCGCGCTGGCAGGACGTGGAGACGTGGCTCGCGCGGGCGACGGCCATCGTGGACTCGGTGGGGGACCTGCGGCTGGCGGAGGAGTGCCGCGCGCTGCTCACCGTGTCCGCCATGTACCGGGGCCAGTTCGCGCGGGGCCTGCCGCTGATGGACTGGCTGGAGGCGTCCGCGGCGCGCCGGGGCGCGGAGCAGACGCGGCACTGGGCCCAGCACTACCGGGCCCACATGCTGCTGCGGCTGGGCGAGCACGCCCGGGCCCGCGTGGCGCTGGAGCCGGCGCTCGCGTGGACGGAGGCGCACGGCGGCGCCACCGACCGCATCATCACGGACGGCACGCTGGCGCTCCTGTGCCTGCGCGAGGGTGACACGGCGGGCGCGCGCGCGGCGGCGGAGAAGGCGCTGGTGCGGCTGGCCGCGGGCAAGCCGGTGGCGCACTTCGTCTACTTCGGCGCGACGGCGGTGGCGGAGGTGCTGCTCACGCTGCTGGCGCGCGAGACGCCCGGGCCCGGCCTGCAGGCGCTCACGCACAGCGCGCGCTCCGCGCTCCATGAGGTGGAGCGCTTCGCGCGGGTGTTCCCCTTCGGCGAGCCCTCCGCGTGGCTGTGGCGCGGCTGCGAGGCGTGGCTCGCGGGCAAGCACCGCAAGGCCTTCCGCGCGTGGAAGCGCTGCATCGCGGAGTCGGACGCGCGGGGCATGCCCTACGAGGCGGCGCGCGCGCGGCTGGAGTGGGCGCGGCGCCTGCCCGCAGAGGACGCGGAGCGCGCGGAGCTGCTCCAGCGGGCGGCGGAGGACTTCACCCGGCTGGGGGCGCGCGAGGACCTGGCGCGGACCCTGGCCGAACAGGGGACGGCAGGGTGACGAAGCGATGATGTGGCTGCGGGACGTGGCGTTGCTGGCGTGCCCGGATTGCCGGGGCCAGTTGGTGTGGCACGGGCAGCGCGAGGACGACCGGCTGGACGAGGGGCGGCTGCTCTGCGGCGGCTGCGGCGAGACGTGGGGGATGGAGGACGGGCTCGCCCGGCTGTACCGCGAGGACCGCGTGCAGGGCACGGACCGCCTGATGCGCCACCTCTACGACGGGCTCCCCGCGCTGCACGACCCGCTGACGGCGGTGCTGACGCCGCTGTTCCAGTCCGTCTCCGAGTCGCGGATGCGCGACGGCTACATGCGCCGGCTGGAGCTGGGCGCGCTGAAGCCTCGCGACGACGGGCAGCCCGTGCGCGTGCTGGAGGTGGGCGTGGGCGCGGGCGCGAACCTGCCGCGCATCCGGGGCGCGCTGCCGCCGGGCCTGCCCGTGGAGGTGTGGGGCCTGGACCTGAGCACCGGCATGCTGGCGCAGTGCGAGAAGCGGCTGCGCAAGGGCCGGGGCGTGAAGGACACGCGGCTTTTGGTGGCGGACGCGCACGCGCTCCCGTTCAAGGACGGCCTGTTCGACCGCGTCTTCCACGTCGGCGGGATTGGGAGCTACCGCCAGCCCGCGGTGGCGCTGCGGGAGATGGCGCGCGTGGCGCGGCCCGGCACGCCGCTGGTGGTGGTGGACGAGCAACTGGACGCGGCCTTCCGTCCGTCGCTGTTCCAGCGCGCCGCCTTCCGCGCCCTCACGTTCTACACGCGCGAGGCGAGGAGCCCCCGCGCGCTGCTGCCCCGGAACGCGGAAGACGTCATCGAGGAGCAGGTGTCACCGTTCTACTACTGCCTCACGTTCCGCGTCCCGGCCGTCACGGGTTGAGCACCAGGTCCAGCAGCTTCAGCGTCATGCCGCCCGTGAAGTCGATGGTGGCGCCGTTGAACCACGCGGCGTCGTCGCCCGCGAGCACGGTGACGAAGCGGGCCACCTCGTCCAGCGTGGCCATGCGCCCCGCGGGGGTCATGGCCGCGTGGCGCGCCTCCAGGTGGGCCAGCGCCTCCGGCGAGTAGACGTGGCGCAGCGCGGGCGTCATCACGGTGCCGAACTTGAGCAGGTTGACGCGGTGGCCCTGGGGGCCCAGCTCCATGGCCAGGTGGCGCACGTACATCTCCAGCGAGGCCTTGGCCGCGCTGATGAGGCCGGTGTTGCCCAGGTGCGTCTCATCCAGCGGGTTCTGCAGGCCCAGGAGGCGCGCGTCCGGGCCCAGCAGGTCGCGCCGCACCAGGGCCTGCGTCCAGTACACGAACGAGTGCGCCATGCAGTCGAACGTGCGCTGGATGCGGCGCGGGTGCAGCCGGTCCGGTCCCTCGGAGAGGAAGCGGCCCACGGACGCCCCGGCGATGGCGTGCACGAACAGCTTCACGCTGCGGGGGCCCGCGCGCTGGAGCAGCTCGTCCGCGCCGGCCTCGGCGGCCTCGGGCGTGGAGGCGTCCGCCTGCCGCAGGTGGATGTCCCGGCCCAGCTCGCGCACGTGGGCCACCAGCTCGCGCGCGGTGTCCGGGTAGCGGCCCCGGTGCACGCCGAAGATGTCCAGCCCCGGCTTGCGCGCGACGGCCTCCGCGATGGCCGCGCCCGAGCCGGAGGAGGCTCCCAGGATGAGCGCCCACGCCGGGGGCGGCGGGTCCCCCTCTCTCGCTGGAGCGGATCCGCCTGCTGTGGGGGGCTCTTTCATGGTGCTTCCATCATAGGAACCCGGACGCGGCCGGGCTTGGGAGACGACCCATGCGGGGAGTGAATCCTCACGGGCCTCGCGGTGCCTGGACGGCCTCGGCCACCAGCGCGGCGTTGTCCTCCGCGCGTCGTCCATCCCGAAGCGTGAGCGTGTCCTCCAGCCCGATGCGCGTGTCGAAGCCGTGGCGCGCGGCGTGGTCGAGCACGGCCCACGCGCCTCCCTCCGAGCCGTGGACGAGCAGGGGACGCGACAGGCACTCCGGCGCGCGCGGCCAGGCCATGAGGCGCGGGACGTCCTCGGGGAACCACACCCCCGCCTCCACGCCGATGCCCGCGTCGAGCAGCGCGTCCGCGCCCGCGCCCGCGGCGTGACAGGCGGCGGCGTCCTCCGCGAGCGCTTCCGGGGTGATGGGCAGCCGGGGATGTCCGGTGGCCGCGCGGGCTCCGTTGAGGCAGGCCTTGAGCAACATGCGCGGGATGAAGCCACGGATGACCCCGGGCGCACGGGCTTCGTGAGGTTGCTCCGTCCGCTGGTGGAAATCCCGCTGCACGAAGGGGTGGGTGGGTTGTTCCCGGGTCCGTCCGCGTTTACCGA
Source organism: Corallococcus sp. AS-1-6 (assembly GCF_020037015.1). GTDB lineage: Bacteria > Myxococcota > Myxococcia > Myxococcales > Myxococcaceae > Corallococcus. Next base: position 38,153 of record NZ_JAIQDE010000037.1, read on the forward strand.
TGAAGGACGCATCCCCAGCGCCGTGGAGAAGGAGCCTCCCAACGTGCGTCCTCCGGAAAAGGTCGTATTCGGCCACACCGTCGAAGGCCTGCTGGTGGTCCTGGACGGGCATCTGGAGGGTCCGCTCCGGGCGAGGTTGAAGGCCGTGGGGCTGGACCTGGACCGGAGGCTGGCGCCCGCCTATCCCCGGGACCAGTGGCACCAGATGTTGATCCTGAGCGCGCAGGTGCTCTTCCCCCACCTCTCCGTCGGGCAGGCGCACTGGCACCTGGGCCAGCGCTACGTCACGGCCTACTTCTCCACCCGCATCGGCCGCGCGCTCCAGGGCGTGGTGAAGTTCCTGGGCCCCGCGCGCACGCTGGAGCGCACGACGCGCAACATGGCCTCCGGCAACAACTACCTGCACGTGGACGTGGAGCGCCTGGCCGCCACCGACTACCGGCTGAAGGTGAGCGAGGGCGGCATCCACCCGGAGTTCATCGGGGCGCTGTGCCACTTCGGCACGCTGTCCACCGGCGTGAAGGGGCTGACCACCGTGGTGGAGGGCCGCGAGGGGCCCTCCGCCACGTACCGGATGCGCTGGTAGCGCGTGCTTCAGCCGTGGGAGATGACGAACTCCTGCTCTCCCACGCGCACCTGGAGCAGGCGCTGGATGCCCGACCCCAGCTTCCAGCGGAAGGCGAGCTGATCCATCCACGCGACGAACGCGGTGACGCGGAAGTCGTCGCAGGCCAGGTCATCCAGGGCCGCGAACACCTGCTGCACGGCGCAGGTCGCGTCGTTCTCCGCGACGACGGCCTCCGACTGGATGGCCTTGTTCAGCGCGATGAGCTTGTCGAGCAGGTCCTTCCAGAACACGTACACCTTCCCGTACGGCCTGCCGCCGACGTCGCCCCCGTAGCGCGAGGACTGCACGAGCACGTCGGAGAACGTGCCCGTGCCGCCGGTCTGCTCCCAGTGTGACGCGACGAAGCCGTCCGCCCCCGCCTGGGTCTTCAGGTGCCAGGCCACGCTCGCCCTCGCGCGGTCCAGCGTCCAGTCCCTCGCCCCGTCCTTGAGGTACGCGTCCCAGAGCGGCGTGTAGAGCTCCTCCCGGCGCTGGAGCTGGGTGCGCACGGGCTGGCTGGCCCGGGGCAGCGCGCGCGCCAGGGCCCTGGCGAAGGCGTTGCGTTCGAAGGCGGGTTCGGAGCCCAGCTTCGCCAGCAGCCGCCGGAAGCTGGGGTTGTCCACGCGCAGGTCCAGCCGCGTGGTGGTCTTCGTTCCGGCGGGCGCCGCGCGGAAGAGGCGGTCCACCAGCGCCGGCGCGTCCTCCGGACGGACCGCGCCCCAGACGGTGGCGCCGTCCACCGCGCGTTGGATGAGCTCCTTCGACAGGCCGTCCTCCACCTGGCTCTGGGCGAAGAGGGAGTACTCGAACTCGTCCGCGCTGGGCGTGAGGCTGAAGCGCGGCATCTGGGCGCTGAAGTCGAGCCCCCAGCGGGAGGTCTTCCCGTACAGCACGCCGGAGCTCGTGTAGCTGCGCGCCCCCAGGAACGCGTAGCGGCGCGGGCCCTGCCGGTGGTCGCGGGACGCGTGCTGGACGACGGCCTTGAGCTTGCGCCGGTCCTCCTGCGAGGCGAAGTTGAAGTCGCGCCAGCCCAGGCCCAGGCCCCAGACGCGCTGGGACTCCACGGACTTCATGTGGAAGTAGCGCCGCAGCCAGGCGTCCCGCACCCGGTGCTGGATGGAGGCCAGGTCGCCGGAGACGAGCGCGCCGTGCGCGCCCGCCAGCTCCTCCGCCGGCACCTCCAGCTCCAGCAGGGTGGAGTCCTCGGTGCTGCGCGCGTACTCGTACTCGAAGCCGGCCTTGAGCGCGCCGCTCACCACGCTCTCCACGAAGTCCTTCAGCTCTTCGTACGCGGCCGTCACCGACGCGAGCGTGGGCTCCACCGCCTTGAGGAACCCCAGTTGCGTCAGCAGCGCGGCGGCGACCTGGAGGAGCGCGGGCTGGAGCGAGCCCTTCTCCAGGCCTTCGACGAGCTTCAAGGCGTCCCGCACCTTGGAGTCCACGGCGCCCAGGATGGAGGCGAGCAGCGGCGACGAGTGCCCCAGCGACACGCCCGCGGACACGTGCACCGCCGCGGCGTCCGAGGTGGCCTTGCGCACCGACACGCGGAACGCTCCGCCGTCCTTGGGCCGGGAGAAGACGATGCGGAACTCGTCCTGGAGGGACACGGTGCCGCCGATGGACGCGCCCGCCTCCGCCTTCAGCTCGAACACCAGTGGCCCGGCCAGCCGCTTCGCGAGCGCGCCCACCAGGGACGCGCTGATGGCGGACCAGGACACCTTCACGCCGGCCTTCAGGGCCACGCACGTCTGGAACGACAGGGCGTCACCGGGCTGGAGCGCCTGCACGTCCCCCAGCACGAAGGGCAGGCGCAGGGACTTCGCGTCCGACCCCAGCGCGGCCTCCAGGGTCTGGGTGGCGGCGTGGTGCCGGTAGTCCGCCACCTTCACCTGGAGCGCCCCGCCGCCGCTCAGCTCGACGAAGGGGAAGTTCCCCTGGCCGTTGGCCTCCGCGCTCAGCTCCGCCGCGTACTTCAGCCAGCACGCGGCCCCGTCCGGGGAGAAGAGGGGCTCCGCCGTGGAGCCGTCCAGCTCCTTCGGGGGCACGCCGATGATGCCGTACGCGTCCTGGTCGTCCCGGTCGTTGAAGAGCTCCACGGGGACCTTGAGCGCGCCCGTCAGGGACACCTGGCCTCCCTGGATGGGGATGGCCCTGTTGCCGCTCAGCTCCGCGTGGCCCAGCGCCTGTTCGTGCGCGGCGTTGCCCAGCGCGAGCTTGAGCGTGTTCACCGCGGGAATGTGGATGCTCCAGCTCATGATGCCCCCCCACCGAGGAATGCCCCTGTTCCGGGGCTGGTGAGCAATCATTGACGTGGGGCCTGCCCGGACGCTTCTGACGGCGGGGAGGTGAGACTGTCCTCGCGTGAAATCGTCATCACCCCGGGGATGTAGGGGTTGATTCACGAGTCGATGTTCGGTCAAAAGAGGGGCCACCCAAGCCACGTCATCCCCCGAGACATGGCGGAGGAGCCTCTCGTGTCGAACCCCTCGGAGATCGTCTTCGGCCATACGGTCGAAGGGCTGCTGTTGGCCCTGAAGGGCCGGCTGGAAGGCCCCAGTCCGCTGCGCGCGAAGCTGAAGGACGCCGGGCTGGACCTGGACCGGAAGCTGGAGCCCGCGTATCCGAACAGCGTGTGGCAGAAGCTGCTGCAGATTGGCGCGACGGAGCTGTTCCCGGGCGTGCCCATGAACGAGGCGCAGTGGCTGCTGGGAGAGCGCTTCGTCGCGGGCTACTTCGAGACGAACATGGGCCGCGCGCTGCAGGCGGTGCTGCGGCTGCTGGGCCCGGCGCGCGTGCTGGACCGCATGTCGCGCAACCTGGCCTCCGGCAGCAACTTCCTGCACGTGGACGTGGAGCGGCTGGCGGACACGGACTACCGCGTCCGGGTGAACGAGGGCGGGACCTACCCGGAGTTCATCGGCTCCATCTGCCACCACGGGATGCTGACCACCGGCGTGAAGGGCCTGACCACCGTGGTCGAGTCCCGCCAGGGCCGCGCCGCCATCTACCGCGTGCGCTGGTAGCCGCGCGCCGCGTCCAGCAGCCCCTGCACCGCGCCCGTCACCTCGCGGTGCACCGTGAGCAGGGACTCGCGATCCGCCGCGTCGAACCCCGGGGCCAGGTGGGTCGTCAGCGGCGCTCCCACCCATTGGGTCATCTTCACCGGGAAGGGCAGGGACAGCGGCCACGGGCCCGTGGCGCCCACGCCCAGCCACAGCGGCAGCCTCCCCGGCATCCCCACGCGCTTGCCCCACGCGTAGCCGTCGTTCAGGCCCACGTAGGCGTCGTCCATGCCGTGGCCCGCGATGGGGACGATGGGCAGGCCGTAGCGCACGGCCAGCCGCAGGTAGCCCAGCCGCTCTCCCCAGTCCACGCGGTAGCGGTGCCGGAAGTCCCGGCAGCCCTCGCGAGTGCCTCCGGGCTGCACCAGCACGTGCTCGCCCTTCTTCACCGCCTCCGCCAGCAGCGGCCCGTCGCCGGTGACGAAGCCCAGCCCGTCCGCGACCTGACGCATGCCGGGGATGCGGTCGAACGCGCCGTGCGCGATGCCGTGCGGCAGGTAGCCCAGCCGGTCATGCAGCGTCACCGTCAGCATGCACAGGTCCAGCGCCAGGGGCCGGCCGTGGTAGCCCACCAGCAGCTTCGCGCCGGGGCGCAGCAGCGGCTCCAGGTTCACCACCTCGTAGCGGTGGTAGCGCTGGAGCAGGCGGAACGTCGTCAGCCACGCGGCCCGCGCCGCCGTCGCGGTGAACGTCACCCGCCCACCCGGTAGAGCACCGCGCCGTGGGCCACGCCCGCGCCCACGCCCACCATCAACACGCGGTCCCCTGGCTTCACCGGCCGGGTGCGCCACAGCCGGTCCAGCCCCGTGCCCAGCGACGCGGAGCCCACGCTGCCCACGGTGTCCACCACCGTGACGCTCTTCGCCTCCGGCACCTCCAGCGCCTGGAGGATGGCCGCGAACATGCTCCCGTTCGGCTGGTGCGTGAGCACCCACTCCACGTCCGCCACCGTCAGCCCCGCGCCCTGGAGCACCGTCGACGCCGCGCGCTTCAGCGCCCCCAGCGCCACGCGGGTCATGTCGCGCGAGGGAGTGAGGAAGCGCATGCGCTCGGGCTGGCCCGTCTGGTGCGGGTTCTCCAGAACGACGTCCGGCGGCAGCGTGCCGTCGTTGCCGAACGCGGCCCCCAGCACACCCTCGCCGGGGCGTGCCTCGCCCAGCACCACCGCCGCGGCGGCGTCACCCAGCACCAGGTAGGGCCGCGGGTCCTCCGGCCGCGTGGTGCGTGACAGCAGCTCCACGGACACCACGCCCACCGGCCCCAACCCCGTCGCCACCGAGCGCGCCGCCAGGTCGAACGCGCTCAGGAACCCCATGCACGCGTTGCCCACGTCCATCGCGTCGCAGGTCCCGGACAGCCCCAGCGCCGCCGCCACCCGGCTGCCGTTGGCCGGCGTGGTGACGTCCCCGCCCATCGACGACACGAAGAGGATCCGCCGCAGCGCCGTCGCGGGAAGTCCCGCCGCCTCCAGCGCGCCGCGCAGGGCCTGTGCGCCGAGGTCCGCCGCGCGCGTGCCCGCCGGAGCGAAGTGCCGCGTGCGGATGCCTGTCTTCCGCTCCACCTCCGCCGCGTCGCGACCCACGCGCGCGCAGACCTCCGCGGTCGTCACCGGCGGACCGGGCAGCACGCTCGCGGTGCCGAGGATTCGGACCGGAATCACGCGGCCCTCCTTCCACCGGACGGGTTCCGGCGCACGCGCAGCGCCTCCCAGGCCTGCTTGAGCTCCAGCAGCTTCTGCTCCAGGCCCATGTCGCGCGCGGCCTCGTCCAGCACCTCGTCCACGTGCGTGAAGCGCATGGAGCCGAGCAGCGGGTGCTCTCGCGTGCCCACGTCGTAGCGCAGGTCCCCTCTGGCGGACTCCAGGTCTCCGTTGCGGTGCAGGAGCAACACGCCGCTGGCCAGCAGGTCCTTCGCTCGCGCCACCGGGTTGAGCGCGGAGAGGAACAGCCCCACCGCCCCGGGCAACAGCGGCCGCGCGGCGTGCTGGTGGCCCGCCGGGAAGATGTTGCTGGAGAAGACCAGGTCCGCGCCCGCGTGGAGCAGCACGTCCACCGGCACCATGCTGGTGAAGGCCCCGTCCACGTAGCGCGCGGGCGGCTGGAGCGTGGGCGCCCAGACGCCCGGCGCCGAGCCGCTCGCGCGCACCGCCAGCGCCAGCGGCCCCTTCTCCAGCACCACGCAGCGGCCCGTGGTCAGGTCCGTCGTCACCGGCAGGAAGCCCACGGCCAGCTCCTCCAACGCCAGGTCCCCCAGGTCGCCGCGCACCAGCCACTCCATGGCCTGCGTCGTCACGACCGAGGACAGCGCCGCGGCCGACAGGTGCCCGCCCCGCGCGCGGTGCTGGAGCCGCCGCAGGCCGTCCAGGCCCTCGCGCCCGTCGCGCGCCGTGCCGCAGTAGTACGCCCCCACCAGCGAGCCCATGCTCGCGCCGCTGAGGAGGTCCACCGGCACGTCCAGCGCGGCCAGCCGCCGCAACAGGTGCACGTGGTAGAAGCCCCACACGCCGCCGCCGCTGAGCGCCAGCCCCACGCGCCGGCCGGTGATGGCGCGCGCCCACCGCGACAGCGCGTCCCGCGTCCCCGCGTCCAGGCCCAGCGCCGCCAGCGGCCTGGCGTCCCCGGGCCGCACCACCAGCCGCTCCCAGTCCAGCCGCAGCCGGCACCCGGGCGGCGGCGCTTCCTCGTCCCACCCGTCCTCGTCCGGCAGCGAGCGCCCTCGCAACGTCGGGCTGCCCTGCGGCTGCCACGGCGACAGCAGCACGGTGGGCAGCACCGGCGCTCCCGGCGTCCCCACGCCGTCCGCCTCTCCCTCCGGCGGCACGAGCCGCACCTCGCGCGGCGTCAGCGACTCCGGCACCGGCACGCCATCCACCAGCACGCAGTCGAAGTCCTCGCCCTCGGCCAGCAGCGGCGCGCCCGGCGCCACCGTGCGGCGGAACACGCGGTCGGCTCCGCGCACCGTGCCCTCCGCGCGCTTCGCCCCCGCGCGCACGAGCAGCACCCGGTCCCCGAAGTCGTGGACCATCACCTTCGCCACCAGCTCCACCAGCACGGACAGCGTCGCGGGCGGCAGCTCCAGCCCCTGCGCCGCGCGGAACGTCACCACGTCCACGCGAGCCGCCGCGCCGCCGCGAGGCACCACCGTCACCGCCTCCAGCTCCTCGCGGGGAAGGAAGAGCGCGTGCGACGCGGACGCCGCCGTCACCGTGACGGGCCACGTGCCGCGCGCGAGCGCCTCCACGCCCAGCGACATCCCCGCGCGCAGGTGCAGCAGCACCGTCCCCGCCGCCGTCACCCGCCACTCGCCCGAGCGCAGCAGGTAGAGGCCGTCCACCGGCTCGCCCTCACGGCAGAGGACCTCGCCGGGCCGAGGCTCCACCGGCCGGGCCCGCTCCAGCAGGCGGATCAGGGCGGACGCACGCGCGTGGCGCAGCACGGGGGCTTGCTTCAACGTGTACAGCCACCGACGCCGCTCATCGACAGTCAGGGGAGAAGCCATGCGTCGCCCAAGGATAACCAGGACGCTCCGGCGCCGGATAGCGCACCGGAGTGCCTGCCCGCTGTGCGGGTCCTCCGCGACGCGTCGCTACGCCGGCTGGGGTCGCGGCGGCTCCCCCTCGGGAGGGAGGGACGGCGGCGGATTCCTCGGACCGCCTGATGAATTGCCGTGCTTGCGGTTTTTCAGGATCTTCGTGCGCGCGCCCTCGACCAGCGCGTAGAGCACCGGGATGAAGATGAGGTTCACGAAGGTGGAGAAGAGCATGCCGCCGAAGACGGCCGTGCCCAGCGACTTGCGCGCGGAGGCGCCCGCGCCGCTGGCCAGCATCAGCGGCACCACGCCGAAGAGGAACGCGAAGGACGTCATCAGGATGGGCCGCAGGCGCGTCTCCGCCGCGTTGATGGCGGACTCCACCACGCCCTGGCCCTGCGCGCGGAGCTGCTCGCCGAACTCCACGATGAGGATGGCGTTCTTCGACGCGAGGCCCACCAGCATCACCAGACCCACCTGACAGAACACGTCGTTCACCAGCCCGCGCAGGTTCTGCAGGAGCAGCGCGCCCATCATCGCGACGGGCACCGCGAGCATGACGACGAAGGGCAGGGCGAAGCTCTCGTACTGCGCGGCCAGCACCAGGAACACGAACACGATGCCCAGCGCGAAGATGACGAGCACGGTGTTGCCCGCGCTCTTCTGCTCCTGGGACAGGCCCGTCCACTCGTAGGTGAAGCCCGGCGGCAGGGCCTGCTTCGCGACCTCCTCCATGGCGGAGAGCGCCTGGCCGGTGGAGACGCCGGGGGCGCCCTGGCCGTTGATGTTGGCGGAGCGGAAGAGGTTGTAGTGGGTGATGTTCTGCGCGCTGGTGATGGGCGTCACCTTCACCAGCGCCTCCAGCGGCACCATGGCCCCGGTGTCCGAGCGCACGTAGAAGCTGCCGATGTCCTTCGGGTTGTCACGGAAGGGTGTCGCGGCCTGCACGAACACGCGGTAGACGCGGTTGGCGAAGGTGAAGTCGTTCACGTACTGGCTGCCCAGGTACACCTGGAGCGTGGAGAACAGCGAGGACAGGGGCACGCCCAGGGCCTTGGCCTTCTCCCGGTCCACGTCGATGTTGAGCTGCGGCGAGCCCGCGGTGAACGCGGAGAACACGCCGCGCAGCCGCTGCTCCTGGCTCGCCTTGCCCACCAGCGCCTGCGTGGCCTGCGCCAATTCCTCCAGCGTGCGGCCGCCCTGCTGGTCCTCCAGCACGAACTCGAAGCCGCCCACGCTGCCCACGCCGCGGATGGCGGGCGGTTGCAGGGGCAGCACGCGCGCGCCGCCCACGGCGCTCAGCGGACCGCGCAGGCGCTCCACCAGCCCCGCGACGCTGGACTCCTTCGCCTTGCGCTCCTCCCAGGGCTTCAGGTTGATGAAGAGCGAGCCGTAGTTGGCGCCCGTGCCCAGCAGCGAGAAGCCGCCCACGGTGAAGATCTGCGTCACCTCCTGCTGCTGCTTGATGATGTCCTCCACCTGGATGAGCACGTTGCGCGTGTACTCCAGCGACGTGCCCTCCGGGCCCTGCACCGCGATGATGAGGTAGCCCTGGTCCTCGTCCGGGATGAAGCCCGTGGGCGTGGCCCGGTAGAGCAGGCCCGTGCCCACGAGGAACAGCGCGAAGATGCCCACCACCAGCCACCGCGCCTTGCCCAGCATCAGGCCCAACAGCTTCCCGTAGCCGCGCCGGAGCGCGTCCAGGCCCTGGTCGAACTTGCGCGCCAGCACGAACTTCTGGCCCTCGTTGGGGCGCAGGAGGCGCGCGCACAGCGCGGGGGACAGCGTGAGCGCGACGAGCGCGGAGAGGCTGATGGAGAACGCGATGGTGAGCGCGAACTGGCGGTAGATGGCGCCGGTGGTGCCGGGGAAGAAGGACACCGGGATGAACACCGCGGACAGCACCAGCGCGGTGGCCACCACCACGCCGGCCACCTGCTGCATGCCCCGGTGCGTGGCCTCCTTCGCGTCCACCTTCTCGTGCTCGATGACGCGCTCCACGTTCTCGATGACCACGATGGCGTCATCCACGACGAGGCCCGTGGCCAGCGTGAGGCCGAAGAGGGTCAGCGTGTTGAGCGAGAAGCCGAACGCGTTGACGAACATGAACGTGCCCACCAGCGACACCGGCAGCGTCGTCACCGCCACCAGCACGCTGCGCCAGCCGTGCAGGAAGATGAAGATGACCAGGATGACCAGCAGGATGGCCTCGCCCAGCGCGTGGAGCACCTCCTCGATGGAGGCGCTCACCGCGGCCGTGGTGTCGAACGCCACCTGATAGGTGAGGCCCGGCGGGAAGTTGGCGGACAGCCGTTGGAGCTCCGCCTCCACGCCCTCGCGCACCGCCAGCGCGTTGGAGCCGGGCAACTGCGTGATGCCCAGGCCCACCGCGTCCTGGCCGTTGAAGCGCAGGAGCTGCTGGTAGTTCTCCGCGCCCAGTTGCACGCTGCCCACGTCGCGGATGCGCACCAGGGCGCCGTCCCGGCCGCGCTGGATGACGATGGCGCCGAACTCCTCCGCGGACGTGAGCTGGCCCTTCACCTGGAGGGACAACTGGTACGCCTGCTCCTTGGAGGACGGGGCCTGGCCCACCTTGCCCGCGCCCACCTGGACGTTCTGCTCCTGCAGCGCGCTCACCACGTCCTGCGCGGTGAGGCTCCTGCGGGCCAGCTCCGAGGGGTCCAGCCACAGGCGCATGGCGAAGCGGCGCTCTCCGAAGATGCGCACGTCGCCCACGCCCTTCACGCGCAGGAGCGCGTCACGGATGTAGACGTCCGCGTAGTTGCTGATGAACTCCGTGTCGTAGCGCTTCTCCTTGTCATAGACGCCAAAGGAGACGAGCAGTTGTGTCTGCGCCTTGCGCACGGTGACGCCCAGCGCGTTCACCTGCGAGGGCAACTGCGGCGTGGCGGTGGCCACGCGGTTCTGCACGTCCACCGCGGCCAGGTCCACGTCGCGCGACGGGTCGAACGTGGCGGTGATGGTGCACTGGCCGTCGTTGGTGCTGGTGGAGGACATGTAGCGCATGCCCTCCATGCCGTTGAGCTGGCGCTCCAGCACGGTGGTGACGGCGCTCTCCACCGTCTCCGCGGACGCGCCGGTGTACGTGGCCGTGATTTGGACCTGCGGCAGCGCCAGCTCCGGGTACTGCTCGATGGGGAGGCTGGGGATGGAGATGGCGCCCACCAGCGTGATGAGGATGGACAGCACGCTGGAGAAGACGGGGCGCTGGATGAAGAAGTCGGTGAACATGGCAGCCCCCTAGCGGCCCGCGTCCGCGCCGCCGCCCATGCCCTGGGCGGGTGGCAGGGGCATGCCTTCGGTCTGGCCCTGCGCCTGTGGCGCGGGCTTCGGCTGGATGGGCATGCCGTCCCGCAGTTGCTGCACCCCGCTGATGATGACCTGGGTGCCCGCGTCCAGGCCCTTGAGCACCTCGTAGTCGTTGCCCTCCACCAGCCCCAGCGTCACCGGCTGGCGCTTCACCACGGTGCCCGCGTCGCCCTCACCCACCACCAGGGCGAAGGACTGGCTGCCCTGCCGCGTCACCGCGGTGGTGGGCATCTTCAAGGCCTCGCGCACGTCGTAGACGAGCTGCGCGCGGACCAACTGGCCCGCGCGCAGGCCCACGGTGTTGTCGAAGGCGGCCTTCACCTCCACCAACTGCGTGTTCGGGTTGGGGGTGGGGGCGACGAAGAAGGCGGGGGCGCGGACGACGGGCTCGCCGTCCTCGTCGAGGACCTCCAGCGGGGTCTGCCCCACCTTCACCCGCGCGGCCTGGTCCACGGGCACCTGCACGGACAGCTCCAGGGCGCGGCTCTGGTCCACGATGGTGAGCGCCGTCTGCGGCGTCACGTAGTCGCCTAGCTTCACGGGGATGTCGCCCACGACGCCGTCGAAGGGGGCGCTCACGTTGAAGAAGCCCAGTTGCACCTGCTGGTTCTGGATCTGCGCCTCCGCGGCCTGGGCCTGGGCCTCGGCTTGCGCGGCCTGGGCCACGGCCTGCTCGTAGTCCTGGCGGCTGACGAGCCCCTCCCGGAGGAGCTGCGCGCTGCGCTCGCGCGTCCTTCGCGCGAACTCGCGGTTGGCGACGGCGGAGGCCTTCTGGGCCTGGGTGGCGCGCAGGGAGGCCTGCTCCTGGCGAGGGTCCACGACGAGCAGCACCTGGCCGGCCTTCACCTTCTGGCCGGGGCGGATGGGGATCTTCTGGATGTAGCCGGCGACCTGCGGGACGACGGTGATGCTGCTGCGGGAGATGAGGGTGCCCACGTACTCGCTCGTGTCGCGCACCGGGCCGGGCTTCACCGCCATCACCTGCACGGGGACGGGCTTGCCGCTGCCCGGGCCCTGCTGGCCTCCCTGGGGGCCGCCTCCGGGCGCGGCCTGGCCGGGGCCCTTGCCGCCGCTGCACCCGCCTGTCGTCAGCGCGAGGAAGAGACCCCACGCGCCCCAACCGCGCCTCACCAATCGCATGCCGCCTCCGACAGGAATGCATCCACCACGGCCTGGCGGTACTGGAAGTCCCGGAGGACGAGCTCCAGTTCGGCCTGACGCAGGGCCCCGGCTGACTGCACCAGCTCGAGGCTCGTTCCGGTGCCCACCTCGAAGCTGCGGCGGGTGAGCCGGTCATTCTCTTCCGCGAGCCCGCGCTCGCGCTCCGCGAGGGCGCGCGTCGTCTGGGTCACCTGCACGGCGCGCTTCGCCTGGGTGACCTCCACGACGATGTCGCGCTCGCGGGAGGTGGCGTCCGCGCGGGCCTGCTCCAACTGGCCGCGGGCCTGTCGCAGGCGGCCCTCGCGCGCGCCGCCGTCCCAGAAGGGCAGCACCAGGCTGGCGCCGACGTTCCAGATGGGGACCTCGGCGAAGCCCGGGTTGACGGTGAGCGCGGTGGTGGTGCTGGTGAGGTCCAGGGTGGGCGCGTATTGGCGGTACACCTCGCCGATGGCGCGTTCGGCCACCACCTGGCGGGAGCGCGCGGCGGCGATGTCCGGGCGGTTCTCCAGGGACTCCAGCGTGCGGCAGGTGTTCTTCGCGCCCTGGAGCAGGGTGGTCAGCTCCAGGCCCGGCTTGAGGCCCACGGGGGACGGGGTGCCCAGGGCGAGCCCGAGCGCCTCGCGCGCCTGGCGCAGGTTCTCGTCTCCGGTGACGACGTTGCGGCGCGCGGCCTGGGCGTCCTGCTCCACTCGGACGACGTCCAGGCGGGTGCCGGCGCCCAGCTCGAAGCGGCGCTGCGCCAGGGCCAGCCGCTCCAGCGCGGTGCGCAGGTTGACGCGGTTGACCTCCGCCAGGCGCTCGTTGGAGGACACGGAGACCAGCGCCTGCGCGAGTCCGCGGGTGAGCTGCCGGCGCGTCTCCGCGAGCGACAGGCTGGCGGTGCGGCGCGACTCCTTGGCGCTGCCCAGGGCGTAGAGGCTGGCCAGGTCCACGACGGGGACGTTCGCGCTGAGCACGCCGATGCCCAGCAGCTCCGTGGGGGTGAAGCCCCCGGCGCCGCTCACGCCACCGCCGATGCCGCCGCCGATGCCACCGCCCACGGCGGGGATTTTCGGGTTGAGCACGTTGTATTGGGCGGACAGGGTGCCGGAGACGGAGGGCAGCAGGTTGGCGAGCGCGATGCGCCACGTGCCCGCGGCGACCTCGACCTGGCCGAGGGCGGCCTGGAGGTCGGGGGAGCGCTGGCGCAGGAGCGTGAGCGCTTCGTTCCAGGACTGGAGCTCCAGGGGCGCGGCGGGCGCGGGAGCGAGCAGCGGATCCGACACGTTCGCCTGGAACGGCGGGGGCACTTCAGGGACGTCGTCCGGGCTCTGGGACGGGGTGCTGGCGCGGCCGGGCCGCGGCGGAGCGGGAGCCCGGGGTGTGTTCGGGGCCGGGGCGGCGGGCGCGGGAGCGGTGGGAGCCGGCGTGGGCGCGGCGGGTGGCGCCACGGAGGGCGGCGGAGGCGCGGGTGGAGCGCGCTGCGGTGGCGCGGTGTATTGCGCGAGGACGGGACGGAAGGGTCCGGAGCCGGTGGGCGCTGGTGGCGCACCGGGGATTCCGGCGGGAACCAGCAGGGCTGCGAACACGAGCGCGTTCATAAGGGATGCTCCCCAGGTAGGGGCGAAGCCAGCCCCCCGCCACGGTTCGCGCCCCCCGGCGCTCCAGTGGACAACACAGCAGGGCGAGGAAGTGCTCAGCAGTCGATGCACGGACCTGGAGGTCCGGGGTTGCCCTTACGGATGCAAGGGCAGGGAAGGGGGAGGGGCTCGTGGAGACATGGCGCGTCCTGACGCGGGCTGGGACAAGGGAAGCGCCAACGTGCGTCACGAACGCCAAGCAGGCGTCTGTCTTCAGGGGAGGGCGCGCGTTCAGGAAGCCACGTCCGTCCTACCGGCCGGATCATGTGTCGTGGCCCGCTTCAATGGGAGATTATCTTGTTTTGATGGTATTGATGGCTGATGCGGAATTTCTGGAGATTGTTCCTGTGGGTCGTTGCGATCGGGCTTGGGTTCGTGTCCTGTGTGGGTGCCAGCCCGGTTCCGGTCGAGGATCGCGACTACGGACTCATGAATGGTGCCGTATGGGTGCGAGGCCCCTGGGATGCCATCCAACCCTCCGCTGACATCGATGCAGTCATCGATCAGCTCTGCCCCGCCGTCATGGAGCTGCCGCGCGCCCAGGGGCGTGAGTATGGACAGGAATACTGCGGGGTCCTCTACTCCGTGGGAGACGGTGCCTACTCGGCGAGCATGCCATCTCCGCTTGGACCGCTCTTGAAGGCGACTCCTGAGCAACAGAAGAGCTGCAAGCAGCCGAACTTCGTTCGGGACTCACGAGGCGCGGTGAAGATCCAGGCGGACTACCACAGCCACCCCTGGGCCAACTCACGCATGTCCAGGCCGGACCGAGCAGAGGCGCGTCAGAGGTACTCCATCCGGCTCCAGTTTGACACGGCATGCCGGGTGATGAAGCTGGTCCCGTACATCGGTGAAGCCAGACCTGGAGAAGTCTATGAACGGCGCGGGAAGCGCTGGGCGCTCATCGGTATCGTCAAGCCAGAGCACAAAGCCACGGGTCTGATGACCGCCGTGACGGAGTAATGCCCCGCCTATGAACCTCCTGAAATCAGCACCCCGCGGACGTAAGGGCCTCCCGAAGTCAGGATGGCTCCTGGCCCTGTGCTTGCTCCCCGCGTGTGCGCTCTTCCAGCGCACTTCGCGTCCTCCGCATGCACCGGAGGAAGAGGCGGCCCGCGTCCAGTTCCCACTGGACCTGCCCGAAGACGCGCAGACGCTCGCGGGCGGCACGGTGACCGCCATGCAACTGGCGCTGGATGATTTCCGGCCGCTGGACCTGAAGCCCCACGACGGGGCGACGGAGGAGGAGCGCTGTCTCTATCAGCGCGAGTCCTATGACGTCAGCGCGGCACCGGGCCCGGAAGGCGTGACCTTCGTGCAGATCACGCTCAAGCCCCAGCTCTGTGAGAAGCAGGGCGCCATCATGGACATGGGGGCGACCTATGCCGTGGACGTGAAGGGACGGCGCATCCTCGCCGTGCGGCACTGAGGCCGTTCACGGACGGCTGGATGGGCCCCCGTTACTCGTAGAACTTTCCCGCAACGGGTTCGGGTCATGGGCCATGGCGCACCTGCATCACCGCGGCAACATGCCCAGCCGCTGCTTCGCGGAGCGGTTCTGCGGATCGAACCGGAGCGCTTCCTCCAGACGCTCGCGGCCCTTCGCCGCGTTGCCCTGCACCACGTAGAGGTCCGCCAGCCGCACCAGCACGTCCGCGTTGTAGGGCTGCAGGTCCAGCGCCTGCTCGAACTCGCGCGTCGCCGTGACGACGTCGCGCTTGCGCATGGCCAACTGCCCCAGCATCACGTGCGGCTGCACCAACCCGCGCGTCTCCGGCTCCGTCGCCAGCGCCTGCAACGCGGGCATCGCCCTGGCGTCCCCGAACGCCGCCAGCGTCAACGCCGCGCCCTGGCGCACCCACAGCGAGCCGTCGTGGAGCAGCGCCGCCAGGTCCTCCGTCGCCTCGCGCGCGTTCGCCGCGCCCAACCCGTCGATGATGTCCGAGCGCAACGTGCTGTCCGTCGTCCCCTTCAACGCCGCCCGCAGCGCCGGCACCGCGTCATGCTTGAACCGGCGCGCCAGGAACTTCGCCGCCGCGCCCCGCAGCGTGCCCGCCTCCGACGTGTCCGCCAGCACCGCCTCCAGCGCCCCCCGGCTCCCCGCCGCCGTCTTCTCGTCGAACGCGTCCGCCAGCCGCAGCCTGCGCTCCTGCCGCGCCTCCGCCTTCGGCCACCACTTCACCAGCGCCGCCTGCATCGCGTCCGGCGTCTGCTTCGCGTGACAGGTGTTGCACGCGTTGGGGATGTCATGGCGCGCCGTGTTCTGGGGCGCCGGCACGTCCAGCGCGTGGTCCGCGAAGTGGTCCAACACGCCCGACACCACCGGCGGCATGTGACACGCCAGGCAGTCCTGCGCCGCCGCCGCCTTGTGGTGCGTGTGCTGCTCGCCCTGCGCCACCACCTCCGGGTGACAGCCCTGACACGTGGACGCGTTCACCGACGTGCGCGCCGCCACCGGCTTGTGCTTGCGCACCTCGTTGGGCGCGCTCGCGTCGTGCGGCGCCGTGTGGCACGTCAGGCACGTGGCCCCGCCCTTCATGTGGCACTTCGACTGGAGGAGCGCCTGGTACTCGAAGCTGGACGTGCTGGGGCGCCCGTCCGCGAAGAAGTCCCCGGAGCGCTCGTTGCCCACCAGCAGCACCATGGGCTGATAGCTCGCGTCGTAGCGCTGGCCGGGCAGGAAGTGGTGCTTCGCGTCCAGCATGGGGAACAGCGTGCGGCGCGGCCCGTGGCACTGCGCGCACACGGAGAAGCCCTCCTCCTTCGACAGCTTCGCCGGCTGGATGATGTCCTCCGGCGCCTGCGACTCCGCGTGCCGCCCGCCGGGCCCGTGGCAGGACTCGCACGCGACGCCCGCGTCCGCGAACTTCGTCTCCCACTGGTGGCTCGCCCGGTCATAGCGCGCGTCCAGCCCCGTCACGTGGCAGTCCAGGCACGCGTGCTGCGCGCTGCGGCGGAAGTTCGTCCAGAAGAACGGGTGGTCCGGCGACAGCGCCCCCTGCTTCTTCTCCGAGTAGTCCACCCACTCGCCCTTGCCCGTCACGTGGAAGTACACCGGCATCACCTGCCAGCGGCCGTCCGGCATCAGCGTGATGGGGTCCTGCATCCGCTTGCCGCCCACCACCCACTGCACCGGCCACTCGCCCAGGTTCCCGTCCGCGCCCTTGGTGCGCATCAGGTAGCGGCTCCCGTCGCGGCGCATCCACGCCTCGCTGGACTCGCCCTGGAAGTGCGTGCCCGCCGTGAACGCGCCCACCACGTACGGCTTCGTCGCCGGTGACAGCGCCCGCGAGTGCCAGTCGTGCTTCCAGCCCGCGTGCTGCTCCTCGTGGCAGTCCGCGCACACCTGCGAGCCCACGTAGTGATTGGGTGCGGCGGGCGGCGCCTCCACCGTCTTCACCGGCACGGGCGCGGCCACGCTGCCCGCGTCCAGCGGAGCCGGAGCCTGTGTCACCGGCGGAGCAGACGCGGGCGTGGGCGCCGGGGCGCGCAGGAAGAAGAACAGGCCCGCCGCGAGGACCACCACCGCGAGGGCGACAAGGACAGGGCGAGAGGAGCGCATCCGGAAGGTGCCGCCCATGCTCCTCCCAAGCGCCGGGCGGCACAAGCGGCCCTCCGCGCGAGCCCTTCTCCTCCAGTGGACAACGACCTCCCAGGGAGGGCTGCGGTCCTGGCGAGCCATGGATTAGGGTGCCCCTCCAGCGAAGGGAGGCCGTGCCCATGCCCATGCGGTCCGTGAATGGAACCCGGCTGTACTACGAGGACACCGGCGGCGCCGGGGACGTGGTCCTCTTCAGCCACGGGCTCCTCTGGAGTACCCGGCTGTTCGACCCGCAGGTGGAGGCCCTGCGAGGCCGCTTCCGCTGCATTTCGTACGACCACCGGGGGCAGGGCCAGAGCGACGTGCCGCCCGAGTCCGCCATCGACGTGGAGACGGTGTACGCGGACGCGGTGGCGCTCATCGAGTCGCTGGGCGTCGCCCCCGTCCACTTCGTGGGGCTGTCCATGGGGGGCTTCGTGGGCATGCGGCTCGCGGCGCGCCGGCCGGACCTGCTGCGCTCCCTGGTGCTCCTGGAGACGTCCGCCGACCCCGAGCCCCTCGCCAACGTGCCGCGCTACACCGCGCTCAACCTCGTCGCCCGCTACGTGGGCCTGGGCCCCGTCGCCGGGCCGGTGATGCGCATCATGTTCGGCACGTCGTTCCTCACCGACCCGGGCCGGGCGGAGGAGCGGGCGCTGTGGCGCACGCGCCTGACGGGCAACCGCCGCGACATCTACCGCGCCGTCAACGGCGTCATCCAACGCAAGCCCGTCGCGGAGGAGCTGCCGCGCATCCGCACGCCCACGCTCGTCATCGTGGGGGAGGAGGACCGCGCGACGGTGCCCTCCAAATCGGAGCGCATCCACTCGCTCATCCCGGGCTCGAAGCTGGTGCGCCTGTCGCGCGGGGGCCACTCCTCCTCCGTGGAGGAGCCGGCGCTCGTCAACGCGGAGCTCGCTCCGTTCCTCACCCAACACGCGTCCAAGCCGGCCGCGCAGGCGGGCTGACGCGCCGTTAACGAAGTCCCCAGGAGGTTTCCCCATGCCAGTCGCGAAATGGAACGGCGCGGTGCTCGCGAAGAGCGACACCTTCGAGACCGTGGAGGGCAACATCTACTTCCCGCCGGACAGCCTGGTGCGCGAGCACTTCAAGCCCAGCGCCACGCACACCACCTGCCCCTGGAAGGGCCAGGCCCACTACTACTCCGTGGAGGTGGACGGGAAGACGAACGCGGACGCGGCCTGGTACTACCCGGAGCCCAAGCCGGCCGCGTCCAACATCCAGGGCTACGTGGCCTTCTGGAAGGGCGTGACGGTGGAGCGCTGAATCAGAGGCCCACCAGGTACTTGCCCCAGCGCAGGCTGTTGCGGAGCTGGGTGACGACGAAGGCGGGGACCCACTGGAGGAGGTTCGCCTCCGGCTGCACGCCGTAGCCGTTCCACAGCTCATCGTCGATGCGGTTGGCGTCCAGCGTCGTGGGGTAGGGGGCGGGCGTGCCGCCGTAGCACTCGCCTTGCGCGAAGAAGAGGTCCCACAGCGTGGCGGCCTCCGCGTGGTCGTCCGGGATGAGGCGCGTGTCCACGCCCAGCAGCGAGCCCAGCAGCTTCCAGAAGTAGTACCAGCGCTGCTCGTTGTACTCGTAGCCCTTGTCCTCCCACGCCTGCGCGACGATGTACGCGAACGTCAGCAGCGTGAAGGCGACCCCGCTCTGGTTGTAGCAATGCTGCCGCCCCGTATCGAGGGACTTGTAGTGGCCCAGCGCGGAGTTGTGCATCTGCGCCAGCAGCAGCGTGGTGGACAGGGTGCGCGTGCTGTAGAGGCTGCCCCAGCCCATGTTCATGTTGCCGTAGAGGATGCGCAGCATGATCTGCGCGGTCTCGATGACCCGGCGGGACACGATGGCCTTGAGCTTGCTGTGCGGGCGCTGCTTGAAGAGGGACGACACGTCCTTGTGGTAGTAGGTGGCCCGGAAGGACACGCCCGCCAACTGGTTCACGGACGCGCCCTGGAAGAAGACGTAGAACGCCTCGTCGCGCGCGGCCTCGAAGTCGCGCAGGAACTGGGCGGAGGACCCCACGCCCGTCACTCCCTGGGTGGCCACCGAGTACGTCGGCCCGTAGAGCACCTTCGCGATGCGGTGGTCGCTGTACGTGTTGCCCCAGTAGCCCTCGATGGCGGAGAAGGCCTTCAGCGCGGGCCGCCACGAGGTGCCGTTCACGCCGGGCGTGTCGCGGATGTGCTTCTTCCAGTGCTGCCGCAGCTCCTCCATGAACTCCGGCTCCGCGGCGCTCATGATGCCGTACAGGCTGTTGGCCGCGGTGAGCGGGTCGCCCAGGATGGCGGTCAGGTTCTGGCCACGGAAGGTGAAGGGCATGGGCGGGCGCTCCGGTGGATGGCGTTCCGGAGCAGTGTAGAGAACTGTTAAGCCTGTAACAAACCGCCCGTCCTGGAAAACCCGTCACGTAGGGGATGTGACGGGGCGGGGTGGACTGGACTTTCCGGGCGGACGCGAGCGGCGATGCTGGGGCTTTTCGCGGGGCGTGGCCCTGAGTGGAGGAGCGGAGCCTTGGCGACGGTGTCCCTGCAGGACGTGCGCAAGGTGTACCGGGGGGGCGTGGTGGCGGTGAAGGGCGTGACGCTGGACATCGCGGACGGCGAGTTCGTGTCGCTGGTGGGCCCGTCCGGATGCGGCAAGTCCACGACGTTGAACCTCATCGCCGGGCTGGAGGAGCTGTCCGGCGGCGAGCTGAGAATCGACGGGCAGTTGGTGAACGACCTGTCGCCGCGCGAGCGCGACATCGCGATGGTGTTCCAGAGCTACGCGCTCTATCCGCACCTGGACGTGGCCGGGAACCTGGCGTTCCCGCTGAAGGTGGCGGGCATGGACGCGAAGGACGTCGAGGCGCGCGTGCGCGAGGTGTCCGGCGTGCTGGGGCTGGAGGCGCTCCTGTCGCGCCGGCCGAAGGAGCTGTCGGGCGGACAGCGGCAGCGCGTGGCGCTGGGGCGCGCATTGGTGCGCAGGCCCAAGGTGTTCCTCTTCGACGAGCCCCTGTCCAACCTGGACGCGGCGCTGCGCACGCAGATGCGCGGCGAAATCAAGAAGCTGCACGAACAACTGAAGGCCACGTTCATCTACGTCACGCACGACCAGGCGGAGGCGATGACGCTGTCGGACCGCGTGGTGGTGATGAGCCAGGGCGAGGTGCAGCAGGTGGCCCCGCCGCGCGAGCTCTACGACGCGCCCGCGAACCTCTTCGTGGCGGGCTTCTTCGGCTCGCCGCGCATCAACCTGGTGAAGCCCCAGACGCTGGGCCTGTCCGAAGGGGACGCGGTCCTGGGCCTGAGGCCGGAGCACCTCCAGGTGGGGCAGGGGCCCACGCCGGAGGACGCGCGCGAGGGGTACGTGTACCTGGTGGAGCCCATGGGCGCGGAGGTCTGGGTGACGGTGGAGACGGGCGGCGAGCGCCTGGTGGCGCGGGCGCCCGGAGACTTCCGCGCCGCGAGCGGAGACACGGTGTGGCTGCGCCACGACGCGCGCTACCTGCGCCGGTTCGACGCGAGGACGGGGCGCGCGGTGTGAGTCAGGGGCGGAGCCGCAGCCTGGCTTCCGCCAGCACGCTGCTGGCCTCACGCGCGACACGGGCATGGCGTGTCATCAGGGCTTCCTGGGATGCACGAGGCTGTGCCTCGAACAGGTCCCAGAGGTACTGCTCCTCCGTGGCAGGGACGCGATATCCCAGCTCCTCGCCGTAGCGACGCAACCGCTCCAGGGTGGCGAGCAGGTACTTCCAGTTGGCCAGCGGGCGCAGCAGCAGCACCTCGCGGCGCTGGACGGACTCCGCCGCCAGGGGATGGACGTGCCCCCGCCAATGGCCTCCCGCGTATTCCACGCCGATGGCGGAGAGGCCCAGGTCGAATCGGGAGAGGCGCTCTTCCAGTGTCGCTGGTGCGCAGTCGTAGGCCACTTCGAGCCGACGTCCCGAGAGCTGGAAGGTCGTCTGGAAGGGAGGGTTGTCATCCAGCAGGAGGGCCCCCTGTGCCTCCAGATGGACGAGGAGCACCTGCCGGTCCAGGACGCTGGCTGGCCAGAGGTCCAGGTCATGCGGGGGACGCCCTTGGAGCAAGGTCTTGAACGCTCCCCCGGCCAGGAAGAATCGGCCTGGAAACGCGTGGGAGACAAGCGGAACGAGCTGCTCCCGGGCGAAGGCAACGACGGAATCAAGCGAGAGGACCTCTTCCGGCGCGGACGAGCGGGGCGAGGACCTCATGCCGGCTCCGGATGGCGTGCACGCAACTCGCGCACGGTGATGCCCTGCTCGTCGATGACCTGGAGCGCGCCGTCCAACGTCTCTACGCGGGCCTGTCCGTTGTAGAAGGGCTCCACGATGGCGAAGCGCCGGGCGTAGAGAGCGTCTCCCGCGGCGTCGACGTGATGCCAGCCGCCTGCGTCCCGGGCGCGCGCGAAGCCCTTGTGGAAGACATCCAGGTCGAAGAACCGGCGCGCATTCAAGGGGTGACCCTGCTTGTCGATGTGCAGGTGGAGGCCCGAGGCCTCCTGCACCACCGCGTAGCCGTCCCGGAAGTCTCCCGCGTAGGCATACCGCTCCAGATAGGCCGCCTCTCCCCGGCCATCGATGTGGAAGTAGCGGCCGTCCTTCGCCCGGACCGGACAGCGCCCGTCCTGGAAGTTGCCGCACCACGCGTGGCGCCCTGTCGTGAGCTCCTGCCCATCCACGCGCAGGTGGAACGCACCCTCTGCATCCACGACCGCCGCGAGCCCTTCATAGAATCCAAACGTCCGGATGAAGCGGCGGGAGGAGAGCGCGTTCCCCCTCAAGTCGATGTGGAATGCTCCCGAGGCGTCCCTGACAGCGGCGAGTCCCGGTTCGTGAAAGGAGAGGACCTCGGTGAAGCGCGCGGCATAGAGCGGCTTTCCGTCCAGGAGATGATGGGTCCTGTCAGGCGAGACCCGCGGATGGGCGCTGGGGTTCAAGGGGCCTCCTTCACCGGCTGACGCATGTTGCAGCCGCGACACAGGGGATGGTCCTGATAGCCATTCAGCAGCCGTTGATAGGCCGGGCCCGTCCACACCTCCCGGATGCCCACCTCGTTCAGGTTGCCCAGACTCCCGAGCGTTCGTCGTTCCTTGTCGGGAGCGCAGCAGGGGTCGAAGCGGCCCACGGCGCTCACCCATGCCTCCTTCCCCAGGAACGGACACTGCGCGCCAGGCGCGAGGTCCGTGACGGCCTCCGCTCCCAGAGGAAGGATGTTCTCCAGGAGCACCTTGCTCCCATCCGGCCGCCGACACTCCTCCGCGACACGGTGCGCCTGCTGGACGGCCTCGTTCCAACGATGGATCGCCGAGGCGTCGCGCCTCATGGACAGGGGCTGGATGGCGGCGAAGTGGGCCCAGAGGTGGTGACCCTTCACCCTGTCGACGCCCAGGTCCGCCGCGAGCCGCACGATGTCCGCCAGCTCGCCCACGTTCGACTCCAGGAAGGTGAGCTGGAGCGTGACCCTGCAGCGATGACCTCCCTCGCGGGCATGAACATCGCGCTCGGCGAGGAACTGGCGGAGGTTCTCCAGGACCTGTTCCCAGCGGGTTCCGGGCATCACCGCTTCGTGGGTCTGCTTCGTGGCACCATTCCACGACACCTTCACGTCGGAGGTGATGGGGACCAGCCGGCGTGCCCACGCTCGTGCTCCGCGCCTGGGAAACGTCCCGTTGGTGGTGAGGTTCAGCCACACCCCGTGCGCCATGCACAGATCGATGATGTCGTCGAAATGGGGATAGAGCAGCGGTTCCCCCATGGTTGACGGAATCACCTCCCGCAGGGGCGTGCCATCACTGTCCGCCATGATCCGTCGCAGCAGCTCCAGGGGCATGCGACGCTTGGGCTGGCCGGCTTCCCGGCGCAGGCGTTGGGTATCGCTGTGGGGCGAGTGGTCCTCACACATGATGCAGTGCAGGTTGCAGTCGTCGGGATTGGTGTCGAAGGTGATGCGCCAGGGGCCGGGCCGGGTGGGGGCACGACGGGCACGGTGTTCCCGGATGGCACGGGCATACAGGGCCTCCACGGCCTCCACGTGGGCCTGCATCCCCTGCACGTCGCCCCCTTCCCCCAGGAGGTGCCCGCGACTGCCAAGTCGCACCGCCAGCTCCGGGGCGTCCACCAACTGCTGCATGGCCCGGGCAAGCGAGCCGGGGTCCCGGTGGGTGAAGAGCACGCCGTTTTCTCCATCCCGGACGTACTCGCGCATCCCTCCTGCATCCGCGGTGATGACAGGCACCCGCGCCTGGAGCGCCTCGTGGATGACCAGCGGAGAGTTCTCCACCCAGATGGAGGGCACGACGATGGCATCCACGTGGTTGAAGACGTCCCGCACGATGTCCGCGTTGCGGTACTCGGGAAGCCACTCCACGCGTGTGCTGGCATCTCCCGGCAGGGCCAGGGCCAGCGCCTTGAGGGTGTCCGTGTGTTCGCCGCGAGGCCGTCCCCAGATCTTCAGCCGGGCCTTGCCGCGCACCTGCCCGAAAGCCTTGATGAGGTGATGGATGCCCTTGGCCGGGATGTGGGTGCCGATGTAGCCGAAGACGACGTCGGGTTCGGGCGTTCGCTGCCGGTAGCGCAGGCGCTCCAGGTCGAAGCCGTAATCCAGATACACCGCCTTGTGGGCGGCCAGCCCGAAGTCCCGCTGGAATCGCTCCAGCAGGTAGCGCGAAGGCGCGATGAAGAGGTCCACGTGCTCCATCATCCGGCGCACATGCTCCATCCGGTCGTGCACCCACTGACTCCAGTGCGCGACGTCCTGCTCCCGCGTTTCGGGGCCTCCAGAGAAGTAGCGCGCGTAGCAGCGCTCCGCGCACTTCCGGTCCTCCTGGCCTGAACATGCGGACCAGGGCTCGCTCCCGGCAACGGGATGCATCTGCAGGAACTGCCCCCGGGGACACATGAGCCAGTAGTCGTGCAGGGTGAAGACGATGGGGATTCCACGGGTCGCGGCCACCTCCAGCAGAGACGTGGACAGGTGGTTCAGATGGCCCACGTGGATGACGTGAGGACGGAAGCCGTCCAGCACTTCCGCGAAGCGTTGATCCACCCCTTCATGCCGGTAGCGGTCACGACTGTTGGGGAGGTTGACCAGATGCAGCAGGACACGCGGGTCGTCTGGATCACGCTCCTGTGTCAGTTCGTAGTCTGGGAGGAACGGGTCCTCGCGGCGGGTGAAGACCTGGACCTCGTGCCGGCTCGACAGGCCTTGTGAAAGTGCCTGGGTATACACCTCCGAGCCCGCGTTGAAGCGCATGGGGTAGCCATGGATGACCTGAAGCACTCGCATGAAATGGCCCGGGTGCCATGGCTCCACGCCATGGCACCTGTTGAAGAGGGAACGCCGCGACACGGCTCCGCGAGTCTGCGCGAAGCCGTGTCGTCTTGTGGAAGGGAGCTTGCTACTTCAACGCGGGCTCGGAGGGCTCGGGCGCCTGAGGCTTCTGGGTATCCGCTGCCTCTTCGGAGGGACGACCTTCTTCGCCACGAGACTGCCAGTACGCGTCATCCTGGGGATTGAGCTGACGCGAACGGTTATCGATATCTGCCTGCGAGGGTTGGTACTGCTTCGAAGACCTGCTCATGGGCAACTCCAGTGTCGGATTTGCCGGCGGTGCATCGTGGTCATGCCGGATTCAACGGCCAACAAAGCCTCCGTCCAGACGGACGGCCACGGACCCACGTGGAAATTCCTGGCCAGGTTGGGTTTCTGCGGGACTGCGCGTAAACCATACACAGGCGGATTGTGAATCGCAAGCCGGTGCCTGGATGGATGGTGAGGATTTGAGCGAGGGGATTGTCAGGCGTAGACCTGTTCGCTCTCCACCACGGGCTCCAGCCGGCGCTGGAGGGCGGCGAGCCGCTCGTAGCGCTGGTGCAGCGCCTCCTTGTGTTCGCGTTGCTCCGCGCGGGCGATTTCATCCAGCAGCGTCTGCAGCGAGGAATCCACGGCGTCCTTCAGCACGCGCGATTCGTCGTTCGAAAGTTCCAGCAGCATGGGGGCCTCCTTGAGCCAACGTTAGGCACCCCGTGACAGGGCCGCGCGCGGGGCGGGCGCACGGGCGTGGAAGAAGGCGGCCCGAGGGCCCACCGGGCTTGCTTGCCACACCGCGCACGGCGGCGGGAGCGACCCCACTCTTGGCGAGGACCCCATGAGCGCGAGGAGCGACGCGATGATTCACGCGGGAGAGGTGCGCGAGGGCATGTCGGTGCGCACCGCCGATGGACAGCAACTGGGCCGGGTGGCGGGCGTGGGCGACACGCACTTCGAGCTGGAGCAGGGCCTGGTGCCCATTCCCCGGCGCGACTACCTGGTGGAGTACAGCGACGTGGCGGCCGTGAGCGGGGATGAAGTCCTGCTCAAGCCGGCGGACCACCCGCAGCTCACGCTGGAGGAGGACGACGACGGCGGAGCCCTGCCGCCGCGCCACAGCGAGGGCCTGGAGGCGGAGCCCACGAACGACCCCCTGGGTCCCATGCGGCACTGACGCGTCCGACCCGGAGGGCAAGGCCCTGGAATCACTGGGCCTTGCGGTCGCCTGGGTGTCAGACCGGCGCGTTAGACGGACCCCTCGACCTGACGTCCCGGTGGGGCCATGCGACGGTTTTCGACATCTTGCGTCACGATGCTGTGGTTGGGAGTGGTGTTCGCGTGCGGGCCCGCGCCGCGAGCGGATGCGGGCGGCGTGGAGGCGCCGGTGCCGGGCGTGTTGTCCACGCCGAGGCGGCTGTTGCCCTACGTCGCGTTGGACGACGGGCGGGTGCTGGCGGCGGGAGGGCATGACGGCAGCCGCACGCTGGGAAGCTGCGAAATCTTCGACCCGGACACGGGGCGCTGGCGGACCACGGGAGCGCTGCGCACGGCGCGGCGCAACCACGCGGCGGTGCGGCTGGTGGATGGGCGCGTGCTGGTGGTGGGCGGCTCGAATGGCGTGACGGTGGGCGCGCTGGCGAGCGCGGAGCTGTACGCGCCGGACACGGGCGTGTGGACGCAAGCGGCGCCCATGAGCGAGGCGCGCAACGACCCGGCGGTGGTGCTGTTGCCGGACGGTCGGGTGCTGGTGGCGGGGGGCACGGACGTGGACCTGCGGCCGGTGCGTTCGGCGGAGCTGTTCGACCCGGTGACGGGCACGTGGAGCGCGGCGGAGGCGCCCGCGTACGCGCGAGGCGGCGCGGGGACGGCGGTGGTGCTGCGCACGGGAAAGGTGCTCTTCGCGAGCGGTCTGCAGTCGGAGCTCTACGACCCGGTGACGGGCCGCTGGGAGAAGGCGGGAGCGGTGGGCGGCGCGGCGGGGACGCACCGGCTGGGGCACACGGTGACGCTGCTCCCGGACGGGCGCGTGCTGGTGGTGGGAGGCACCACGACGCAGGCGGCGCGCACGGCGGAGGTGTACGTGCCGGAGCGCAACGCCTGGGAGCGGGTGGAGGCGCCAGCGGTGCCGCGAGAGCACCACGCGGCGCTGCTGACGGCGGAGGGAGCGGTGCTGGTGGTGGGCGGCGAGCACTCCTCCCGAGGCACGCTGGACTCCGCGGAGCGCTTCGAACCGGCGAAGGGGCTCTGGACGCAGGCGCCCACGCTGCATGAGCCGCGAGGCGAAGCCGGAGCGCTGTGGCTGCGCCGGGGCACGGTGCTGGTGGTGGGCGGAGTGAACGAGCTGGGCACCCTGGCCACGAGCGAGGAGTACGTCCCCGCTCCCGCCGTGGCCCAGGCCACGCCCCTGGAGTAACCCCAGCTTGGACAGACACTCCACGGATTCGAAGTGAAGCCGGGACAGTGTGTCTGGCTTTTCCGTGAATGACTGACAACGGCGGTTCCTGGCGGCCATTCGCGCCGCGCGGCGTGCCGGGGCGCGTGACAGACTGCGCGCCCATGCGCTCCTGGAAACACCTGCTCGTCGTCCCGCTCGTCTGTTCCTCCGCCTGCGCCACCGCGCCCGCCGCCCCCTCGAAGCCCGAGGCCCCGGCCGCCGCCGTCGCCGCGCCCGTGCGCCCCTTCGGCACGCTGCGCGAACAGTCCGCCCGCCAGCAGGAGTGGCTCCGTGAACGGCTGGAGACCGGACTGCCCCAGCTCATGCGCAAGTACGGCGTGAGCATGTGGGTCGTCCCCATGCGCGAGTACAACGAGGACCCCGTCTTCAAGGCGCTCGTCGCCCCCACCACCTTCTCCGCCCGCCGCCGCACCATCTACGTCTTCTTCGACCGGGGCCCCGACCAGGGCGTGGAGCGGCTGGCGCTGGGCGGCAGCACCCAGGGCGGCCTCTATGAAGCCCGCCGCGCCCCCATGATGGTGGACCGCGGCGGCTCGCAGCGCGCGGCGGAGCTCCTGGGCCCTGAACAGTGGCTGCTCCTCAAGCAGGTCGTGGAGGAGCGCAAGCCGGACTCCATCGCCATCAACGTGTCCCCCGCCATCGCCTTCGCGGACGGCCTCACCCACGGCGAATACGAAGGCATGGCCCAGGCCCTGGGCCCCACCTGGTCCAAGCGCCTCAAGCCCGCCGGAGGCCTGCCCCTGGACGTGCTCGGCTGGCGAGGCGCCGACGAGGTCCGCTTCTACGCCGACCTCCAGAAGTACGCCTGGAACCTCATCCAGACCGCCTTCTCCAACGCCGTCATCACCCCCGGCACCACCACCACCCAGGACGTGGAGTGGTGGATGCGCCAGCGCCTGGCCGACGAAGGCCTGGACACCTGGTTCCAGCCGGACGTGGACGTGCAGCGCCAGGGCGCCACCGACGAAGACCTGGGCGACCACCCCGTCATCCAGCGCGGCGACGTGCTCCACTGCGACTTCGGCGTCACCGCGCTCCGCCTCAACACCGACACCCAGCACATGGGCTACGTGCTGCGCGACGGAGAGAAGGACGCCCCCGAAGGCCTCAAGGCCGCGCTCAAGGCGTCCAACCGGCTCCAGGACATCGTCACCGGCGAAATCAAGCCGGGCCGCACCGGCAACGAGGTCCTGCGCGCCTCGCTCGCGCGCATGAAGGCGGAGGGCATCAGCGGCAGCGTGTACTCACACCCCATTGGCCTGCACGGCCACGGCGCCGGCCCCATGATTGGCATGTGGGACCGCCAGGAGGGCGTGCCCGGCAACGGCGAGCACCCGGTGATGCCCGACTCCTGGTTCTCCATCGAGCTGCAGGCGACGAGCCCCGTGCCGGAGTGGAAGGGCCAGCCCGTGCGCTCCGCCCAGGAGGAGGACGTCGTCGTGGACTCGCAGGGCACCGTGCGCTGGGCCCTCCAGCGTCAGACGTCCTTCCACCTGGTCCGCTGAAGGCCTACTTCGGCGCGCCCGTCATGGACTTGAGCAGCGTCACCAGCGCCTGCTTCTCCTCGCTGCTCAGGTCCAGCTTGACGATGGTCTCCGTGCGCACGCCCGCGAAGGTGCCGTCCGGGTCGCCGCCCTTGTTGTAGAACTCGACCACGTCCTCCAGCGTCTTCTCCGCGCCGGTGTGCATGTACGGCGCGCTCAGCGCCACGTTGCGCAGCGTGGGCGTGCGGAACGCGCCCTCCACCTCCGCGGGCTTGCTCTGCGCCTGCGCCTTCAGCGTGGGCAGCCGCGCCGCGTCGATACCGCTGGGCGCGTCGCTGTAGGGGCCCGCGGCGTTGAACGGCCAGGCCACCAGCGCGTCCACCGCGGCCGCCTGCCCGCGCCGCCCCGGGCCGGAGTCCTTCAGCCCCAGGTTGTGGAACTTGTCGTCCGACAGCGAGCGGCCCTTGTGGCACACCACGCACTGGCCCTTGCGCATGAACGTCTTCAGGCCCAGGTACGCCGGGTCCTTCTCCTGCGTGCCCGCCTCCACCGCCTGCAGGAAGCGCCGCACGTCCGCGTCGAAGGGCGCCTCGGTGCGGTTGAGCGTGCGCTGGTACGCCGCCAGCACCTTGCCCACGTTCGCCATCAGCCGGTCCGGGTCGGACTCGTCCGCGGGCGCCTTGCCGAACAACTGCGTGTACGCCGCCGTGTACGAGGGCTCGCCGGACAGCCGCGCGCGCACCACCGTCACGTCCGAGTCCATCTCGATGGGGTTCGTCAGCGGCAGCAGCGCCTGCGACCAGAGCCGGTCCGCCCGCCCGTCCCACATGAACCAGCGGCTGTAGCCCACGTTCAACAGGCTGGGCGGGTTGCGCTCGGACTGGTGGCCTCCGCAGCCCTCCGCCGTCGCCGTCTCCACCGTGTAGGACTCGCCCGTGTGGCAGCTCTTGCAGGACACCGTCCCGCAGCGCGACAGCCCCGGGTCCTCGAACAGCCGCTGACCCAGCGCCGCCGCGTCCGCGTTGTCAGCCCACTTGTTGGTGGGGTCCGCCTCCGGCTTCACGCTCTGCGTGTGCAGGGCGCTGAGCTGGTCCAGCTCATCCTCGGTCGGAAAGGGAACTTCGGATTCGCAACCCGCCCCCAGCAGGGCCAGGGCGAGCACGGCGGTACGCGGACGGAGACCAGTCATGGGCCGGAGCAGCTTCGCGCCCTTGTGTTCAGCAATCAATGGTCCCCGTCCCCCCGCCGGGCATACGGCCGTCCACGCACGAAGGCCGGGGGCCCTCTTCAGGGCTTGCCCCGGCCTTCATGGCGTGAAGCCCTTCAGCGGGACTTCAGGCGCGCTACTCGCAGGCCAGCTTGAAGCTCACCACCGGCGCCGCGAACTTGGCGATCTTCATCTTCGTGGGGCCCGGGGTGACCGTGGGCGCCGCGCCGCTGGCGCACTTGAGGCCCGCGCCCATCGTCAGCTCCACGTTCAGCTCCTGGTCCTCCGGCAGCCCGCTGACGGTGTAGCTGCAGCGGTTGTTGCGGCTCTGCTTCACCTCGTGCCGGCCCAGGGCCACGGCGTCGTTCTGCGTCACCTTCACCCCCACCGCCGAGCACGGGTCACCCTGCAGGCCGCTCGCGGGGTACGCGATGCTGCCCGTGACCGTGGCGTTGCCCGCGCGACCCGCGGCCGCCGCGCCACTCGACGAGGCGCAACCCGTGGCGGCAACGACGAAGGCGGCAACAGCAATTCGCAACATGGATATCCTCAATTCAAGAATGAGATGGTTTTCGCGCCCGGTTGGCCGCCTTCCCGGCAGCCATTGGCGCGCGCCACGTACAATCCCGGCGCGCTTTCATTCCACGCGGAAACGCATTCTCGATTTCATCACGCGGAGCATTTTTCCGTTCCCCAACATCCGCGCTCCGCGTCCGTGAAGTGGCCCTCACACTTCCCATGAATCGAGAAGCGCCTCACTGCAGCCGCTGCAGGGCGTCACGCGCGCGCACCAGGCCGTGGCCGAACAGGGAGTCCCGGCCCGCGGTGCCCAGGTCGCGCGCGGAGGACTCCATCGCCTCGCGCACCTGCTGGGGCGTGAGGTCGGGCCGGGCGCTCCAGAGCAGCGCGGCGACGCCGCTCACGTAGGGCGCGGCCATGGAGGTGCCGGAGACGTGGGTGTAGTCCACGGGCACCAGGGTGAGCCGCGCGTCCGTGCCCAGCCGCCCGCGCAGCATGGTGCTGGCGGCCTGGTTGACGCTGACGGCCGGGGCCCAGCGTCCGCTGCGGGGCAGGGAGAGGATGTCCACCGCGCCGCCCGCGGGCGCGTCCTCGGAGCCGAAGACGACGGCGCGCGCGCCCTGCATCATCACGTTGGACATGGCCACGGACACCGGCACCGCGCCCGGCCGCACGTAGGCGACGAAGCCGTCACAGGTGGCGTCGAAGCAGGAGGCCAGCGAGTCCCCCAGGCCGCAGTCCACCAGCCGCCCCGCGGTGTCGCCCGTGGGCGAGTACAGGAGCGAGCGCGACATGGGGGACGTGTCGTCCAGGGACATCTCCGCGAAGGCGCCCATGCCCCGGGGGAAGGTGGACAGCACGTCCACGCCGGGCGCCACCAGGGAGAGCTCCGGGCCCGCGTTGGAGAAGCTCGCGCGCCGCTCGTTCGAGTCCACCGCGCCCACCGCGAGCACGGACGGGTCGGACGCGGGGTACAGCACCGGGCCGCCCTGGTTGCCCGAGGCCGCCACCACCAGCAGGCCGTGCTCCTGCAGCGCGCGGAACGCCTCCACGGTGCTGCGGGTGGCGTTGCCTCCGCCCAGCGACAGCGACACGACGCGCGCGCCCTGGGACTCGCACCACTCCATGGCGGAGAGGACCACGCTCATCTGCGTCTGCCCGGACAGGTCCAGCACGCGGGCGATGAGCAGCGACGCGTTGGGCGCCACGCCCACCATGCCGCCCTGCGCGCCCCGGGGGCCGGTGTCGCCGCCGTGGCCCATGCGCGCCGCGATGATGCCCGCCACGTGCGTGCCGTGGCCCGGGCCCCACTGGCCCTGGGCGCCGCGGTCACTGGCGTCGTCGTCGCCGTCCAGGAAGTCGTGGCTGCCCACCACCGCGCCCTGGAACTCCGGGTGGTCCATGTCCAGCCCGCTGTCGATGACGCACACCCGCACGCCCTCGCCCGTGGGCGCGCCCACGTCCAGCACGCCGTCCCGGTCCGCGTCCCACACCTCCGGGGCCTGCACCAGGCGGAGGCCGTCCGTGTACTCGTCCGACGGCGTGAGCGTGGCGGCCGTCACCTGGCGCGGCAGCGGCGCGAGCAGCCCGGGCGTCAGGCCCTGGCCGTACCAGACCTGGTCCGCCTCGATGCTCTCCACCAGGGCGCTGCGCTCCAGCAGCAGCCGCTCCTGGGGCGTCACGCGCGCGGCCACCGCGGGGATGTTGCGGTAGACGGCGCCCACCTTCGCGCCGGTGCTCGCCGTGAAGCTGGCGCCGGACGCCGTGACGCCCGCGGCCTGCGTGCGGTCTCCCGTGTGGCGGAAGCGGATGATGACCGGCTCGCGCCCGTCCCCCTGGGCCGGGGAGGGCGGGTGCCCGTCCAGCCCCTGGTGGACCGTCATCCCACCGGCGACGACGCCCGGGCACACCTGCCCCTGGGACGCGCTGCGCGAGGACGACTCCGGCGCACACGCGGCCAGCGCCAGCAACCCGACGAATGCCCAACGCCTCATGGTGCGACTCCTTCCAAGCAGGACGCCCCTCCCGAGGGCGATCCCCCCACATGGCGGAGGACCGGGAGGTGCCCGCCCCCCTCACCGAGGAAGGAAGCGGCGTGCTGCGATGAGGGAACGCATCCCCGCGCGGACTCGCATCGTCTCCAGGCCCCAGGGGCGTGCCGGACGTGCGCGGGTGCACAACAGACCTGTTGTCCGTCGGAACACAGGCTCGGGAATTCCGTCGACCCCGGGACTTTCTCTTTTTTGCGCCAGGGGTGTCGGAAGGCTGGCAAGGAGGGGTGGCGCGAGGTGCGCGGCTTGATTCCATGGGGGAGTCCATGCTGCGCTCCGGGGCGCCAAGCCATGAGCACCGCACCCACAGAGTCCCCCCGCTTCTTCGGGCGCTATGAGCTCGTCCACCTCCTGGGCCAGGGCGGCATGGGAGAGGTGTACCTGGCGAAGCTGTCCGGGGCGGCGGGCTTCGAGAAGCCCTGCATCGTGAAGACCATCCTGCCGGGGCTGGTGAAGGACCGGCAGTTCCTGGACCGGTTCCACCACGAGGCCAAGGTGCTGGTGCACCTGGTCCACTCCTCCATCGCCCAGGTGTACGACATGGGCGAGGCGGACGGCACCTACTACATGGCCCTGGAGTACGTGGCGGGCGTGGACCTGGGGTACCTGCTGGAGCAGGCCCGGGTGCAGGGGCGGGCGGTGCCGGCGCCGGTGGCGCTCTACATCGGCCAGCGCATGGCGGAGGGGCTGGGGTACGCGCACCGCAAGACGGGCTCGGACGGCGAGCCGCTGGGCATCGTCCACCGCGACGTGTCCCCGCACAACGTGATGGTGTCGTACGAGGGCGAGGTGAAGGTCATCGACTTCGGCCTCGCGAAGTCCACCGCGCGCAGCAAGTACACGCTGCCGTCCACGGTGATGGGGAAGCTGGGCTACATGTCCCCGGAGCAGGTCCGCGCGGAGCCGCTGGACCACCGCAGCGACATCTACTCCTGCGCGGTGGTGGTGTGGGAGATGCTCGCGGGTCGTGGGCTGGTGCCCCACGGCACCGTGGGCGAGATGATGGCGGCGATGTCGCATCCGGTGGTGCCGCCGCTGAAGGACTTCCGTCCGGACGTGGAGCCGTCGCTGGAGGCCGTGCTGCGCCGCGCGCTGGCGCCGTCGCCCGCGGACCGGTACGCGCGGTCGGATGAGTTCGCGCGGGCGCTCAACGCGGAGCTGTTGCGCTCGGGGAACCCCCTTGGCGCGGAGGAGGTGGGCGAGTTCGTGCGCGCGCTCTGCCCGGAGGCCTTCGCCGAGCAGCGCAAGCTGACGTCCAGCGTGCACGGGGAGCGGCGCACGCCGTCGCCCGCGCCCCGGCCCGGCTCGGGCACGGGGCTGTACGGCGGCTCCGGGAGTGGCGCGGCGGCCGGAGCGGTCTCCCCGGAGGATGAGTCCGGGAGCAGGCCCAACACCGGGCGCATCGACGTGGACGGCCCGGCGCTCGGGCCGGGGGGCACGTTCGTGTCCCATCCCTCGGGCTCCGGCGGCGCGGCCAGTCCCACGCCGGGAGCCGGCGGTGTGGCCATGCCCGCGCCGGGCTCCGGTGGCGTGGCCCAGCCGGGCTCAGGCGGTGTGGCGCGCGGCACGGGGTCCGGAGGCGTGGCCCAGCCGGGCTCAGGCGGCGTGGCGCGCGGTTCCGGTGGCGTGGCCCAGCCGGGCTCGGGTGGTGTGGCGCGCGGCACGCCGGGTTCCGGAGGCGTGGCGCGGAGCACCGACGAGGTGGACGCGGCCGCGCTGGGCGCCACGGCGGTGCACCTGTCGCCCGCGCCGCCCCAGGGCGCCGGGTTGGCGGGCACGTCCGGATCGCTGCCAGCGCAGCCCGAGCCCCGCAGGCCGGTGGCGCGGATCGCCGTGGCGGCGCTGCTGCTGGTGGGTGCCTCCGTGGGCATCACCGCCTACGTGCTGCGCCCGCACACGGCCGAGCCGCCCGTGGCCCCCCAGACGCTCCCGCCGTCCGAGCCGGTGGTGGCCGCCGCGCCCCCGAAGGTGGAGGAGCCGCCTCCCGCGGTGACGCCGCCCGTGGAGCCGCCTCCCGAGGCGCCGGTGGAGCCGGGCGCGGTGGAGCCGGAGGTGAAGCCCGAGCCGGTGGTGAAGCCTTCACCCGAGTCCAAGCCCGTCCCCGGACCGAAGCGGCCCGCGACGCATCCGCCCGAGCTGGTGCCCGCGAGCCTGGCCGTGGCGAAGATTGGCGAGACGGGCGGCGGCCAGCGCGTGGTGAACGCGGCGGTGCCCTCGGGCATCAACGCGGGCACGGTGTTCAAGGTGGTGGGCCCCATCCAGAAGGGGACCCGCAAGCGCCCGGTGCTGGGGACGGCGACCGTGGTGGACATCAAGCCGAGCCGCGACCGCATGACCCTGAGGCTGGACGCGGAGGCGGACGCGGCGAAGGAGCCGCGCTTCCTGCTGATGACCGTGCGCCCGTCGGGGCCGACGCTGCCTCCGTCCGTGGTCGAGACCCCGCAGGCCGCGCCGCCAGCGCCCGCGCCCGAGCCGAAGGCCGCGGAGCGCTCGCGCCTGCTGGGAGAGGCGGAGATCGACGGCATCCTGGGGACCGGCTTGAACAGCACCCTCTACGTGACGAGCTCCGACACCCGGACCTGGCACAACTGCGTCATCGTCCTGAACGGACGGCAGCAGGCCATCATGGCGAGCCTCGAGCCCTACAGGACGCACCGGGTCAAGGTGCAGGAGCCCTACTTCAAGGTGAACTACAAGGCGCCCGCCGTACCGGAGAAGGCCGTCTGGGTGAGCTGCGACGAGGGCGACGACACCTTCGCGCTGCGCAAGCGCTGAAGCGCGAGCCCTGGCCGGCTCGCGTGACGCCTCAGGGCGCGAGCCGGCTGGCGGCCACGGGGCACTCGTTGCGCAGGAACTCCGCGACCTCCGCGTCGCCGCCGTTCGCGTTGCGCACCGCGCGGGACAGGGACGTGCGGCACTGCCAGGTGACCTCGCGCGTGCCGTGGCAGCAGTGCCACCCGGTCAGCGTGCGGTCCAGGTACTGGAGCATCTCCTGGCGCGTGGGCGTGACGATGCTCCACACCGCGCCCGCCAGCAGCACCAGCCCCACCAGCGGCAGCGGCAGGCTGCGCGCCCAGCCGCGAAGGCCGCCCGGAATCACGGCCGCGTGCACGCCCAACTGCGCGTCCAGCGGGCGGCGCTGCAACACCACCTGGAGCAGCAGCTCCACCGGCGCGGTGAGCGCGCGCAGCAGTCCGGTGCCCATGCCGGGCACCCGCCCCTCCGCCCGCTCCAGCTTGAGGCCCAGGGCGTGACGGCCCGGGGTGAGCCCCGTCAGCCCGCCCACGCAGGACAGCACCACCCAGGCGGCCCCCATGGCGAACCCCAGCAGCGCTGGAGTGGACACCCACTCCGCCGCGCGCACCGCGCCCCAACCCACGAGCGCCGCGCCCGTGAGGTCCAACGCGTCCGCCACCCAGAGCCGGTTCTGGAACCGGGCCTCGGTGGGCGGAGTGTCCATGGAGAACAACGTCCCGTCGCTCATCAGCCTCTCTCGTGTACGAGCGGGGCGCGAGCATAGGCGGCCCGCCGTGCCCAGGCGCGCTCCAAAACGCCGGGCCCGGGGGTGTCGCTACAGATCCAGCACCAGCCGCTTGGACCGGGCGCGCGACACGCAGACCAGCATCCGTGCATTTCCCGCGGGCTCTTGCTGGAAGAACGTGTCACGGTGGTCCGGAGTTCCCTCGCACACGCGGGTGACGCAGGTGCCGCAGGAGCCCGCCTCGCAGTCGCTCTCCACCTTCACGCCGTGGGTGCGCAGGACGTTGAGCACGCTCTTGCCGGCCGGCACGCGCAGCACCTGGCCGGTGCTCTTGAGCGACACCTCGAAGTCCTCTTCCGGCGTCGCGTGCGTGGCGGAGGTGCCCTCCGCGGTGAAGGCCTCGAAGTGCACCTTCTCCCAGGGCCACTTGTGCAGGGTGGCCGCCTCGCGCACGGCCTTCATCAGGCCCGCCGGGCCGCAGCAGTACAGCCGCGTGCCCGGGCCGCGCGTCGCGAGCAGCGACCGCACGTCCAGCCCCTTCGAAGGGTCGCCCCCGTCGTGGTGCACGTGCACGCGGCCCGCGAAGGACGGCGTGGACAACAGCTCCCGGAAGGCGGTGCGGTCCGCGTCGCGCGCGCAGTAGTGCAGCACCCACTCCGCGCCGGTGCGCTCCAGCACGCGCGCCATGGCCAGCAGCGGCGTGATGCCGATGCCGCCCGCGATGAGCACGTAGCTGCGCCCGTACAGCAGGGGGAAGTCGTTGACGGGCTCGCTCACGGTGAGCACGTCGCCCTCGCGGACGTGGTCGTGCATCGCCTTGGAGCCGCCGCGGCCGTGGGCGTCGCGCTGCACGGCGATGACGTAGCGGTGCGTCTCGCTCGGGTCGTTGCAGAGCGAGTACTGGCGCATGCCGTCCAGCCCCGGCACCCGCACGTCCAGGTGGGCGCCGGCCTCGAACTCGGGCAGGGCGCCGCCGTCCTGGGACACCAGCTCGTAGGACTGGATGCCTTCCGCCTCGCGGGTGATGCGCGCCACCCGCAGGCGCAGCGTGTTCGTCGTCACGGTAGTGCCCCTGTTCCCTTGCCCGCCGCCCGGCGCGAGACCGATCTGGCCGCGCACGGTGTGCACTCCCGGGCCGCCCGGGGAGTGGGGGCGGGTACGGTTTTTCCGACCGGTTCCGGACAGAAGCGGCCCTCCGCCCGCCTGCCCTCCGTCCTGACGCGGGGGCCAGGGCAGCGGGGGTGGGCACGGCTGGGAATCCATCCCCACCCTTCACTCCGTGCCGCGCTGCGCCAGGGTCACTCAGGCCCGAGCGGCTTCGCGATGGGGGATGCGCGGCCCCCCGCTTCGACGGAAGGGAGACGGCCCATGGATGCCATCACGTTGCTGAAGGCGGACCACAAGACGGTGGAGCAGTTGTTCCGCAAGTTCGAGAAGGCGGGTGAGCACGCGCTGGCGCACAAGCGCAAGCTGGTGGACGAGATGGTGCGCGAGCTGTCCATCCACGCCGCCATCGAGGAGCAGGTCTTCTACCCGGCGGTGCGCGCGCGCTCGGAGGACCTGTCGCCGGACGTGCTGCGGGCGCTGGAGGAGCACCACGTGGTGAAGTGGGTGCTGTCGGAGCTGGACACGCTGCCGCCGGAGTCCGAGCGCTTCGACGCGAAGGTGCACGTGCTGATGGAGAACGTGCGCGCGCACGTCACGGAGGAGGAGCAGTACCTCTTCCCGGAGGTGAAGAAGGCCTTCAAGCCGCAGGAGCTGCGGCAGGTGGGCGAGGCGCTGGAGCTGGCGAAGAAGGGCGCGCCCACGCACCCGCACCCGGCCGCGCCGGACACGCCGCCGGGCAACCTGCTGACGGGCGCGGTGGCGGCGGTGATGGACATGGGCCGGGACGCGCTGCGCACGGCGCGCCGCAAGGCGGTCACGCGGGTGCGCAAGTCCGCGCCGCATCCCCTGCGCAAGCCGCTGGAGTCCATGATGTCGCCGGACCCGGCGGGCGAGCCGCTGCACTGAGCGAGCGTCAGGCGCTGGACGCCTCGGGCCCGGTGAATGTCCGCCGGGGCTGGGGCGTCTGGAGGGACATGAGAGGCTTTCGCGCCCGGAGCGCGAAGGTGCTCGGGGCCTTGGGAAGGAGGCGCCATGTCCGCTGTTCGCAGGATGTTGACGACGCTGGTGGTGCTCGCGGGTTTCACGGCCGCGGCGCAGACGCAGGGAACGCCGCCCGGCTCACCGCAGCCCCGGCCGCCGGTGGATCCGCAGGTGCGCACGCTGCGCGTGGAGGGCACGGGCGAGGTGAAGGCGCAGCCGGACGAGGCCTTCATCGACGTGGCGGTGGAGACGTCCGCGCAGAACGCGAAGGCGGCGGGCGAGGAGAACGCGAAGCGGATGGAGAAGGTGCTCGCGGCGCTCACCGGTGCGGGCATCCCGAAGCGCGATTTGCAGACGCGCAACTACAACGTCTATCCGGAGTACACGCCGGCGCCGCCGCAGGGCGGTGAGCCGAAGCTCAAGGGCTACCGGGTGAGCAACCTGGTGAGCGTCCACGTGACGGACCTGTCCAAGGTGGGGAGCCTGTTGGACAAGGCGTTGGCGGCGGGGGCGAACCGGGTGGATTCCGTGCGCTTCGGGTTGAGCCGGCAGGACGCGGTGCAGGGCGAGGCGCTGCGGCAGGCGGTGGCGCGAGCCCGGAAGTCCGCGGAGGTGCTGGCCGCGTCGCTGAACGTGAAGCTGGGCGCGGTGCTGGACGCGAGCACGGTGACGGAGGCCCCGCGCCTGTACCCGGCCACCTTCGCCATGGACATGGCGGAGTCGCGCGCCGCGCCCCCCACGCCCATCCAGCCGGAGGAGCAGACGGTGCAGGCGAAGGTGACGCTCATCTTCGCCATCCAGTAGCGGGACACCGCGCATCACGGGGGCATGTCTCACGCTGGCGGAGGCGCCGTGCGACGAAACACCGTGCGGCAAATGACCGCATTCGAGGAGGGGGGAGTCCCTGGCATGAGTGCCGTGCCATGACCCTTCACTTCCCCTCGTCCATGCCCCGGTTCGTCCGCGCGAGCGTGTTGTCCGCGCTGACCTTCACCCTCATCCCCGCCTGCGGTGAGGACACCTCGTCCAACCCGACGACGCTGTCCGTCACGGAGCGTCAGGAGTTGAACCAGCGGATCTCCGAGCTGGAGGCGGAGGTCACGCGGCTGGAGGGGCAGCTCGCCGAGCAGCAGCAGCAGCAGGGCGCGACGGAGCAGGAGAAGCAGGCCCTGTCCACGGAGCTTGGAAGCTTGAAGCAGCAGCTCGCCGAAGCCCGCGAGCTGCTCGCGTCCCAGGACTGGGATGGCGTGCTCGTGAAGCTGGAGGCGGCGCAGGGCGAGGTGGAACGGCTGAAGGGGGTGCTCGCCGCCACGGATGGCGCCCTGTCGCTCAACGCGGGGCTGGTCTTCGGTAGCGCGCCCTTCGCGCTGGACCAGACCTTCACGACCGCGGGAGGCGACAGCCTCAGGTTCACGGAGCTGCGCTACTGGCTGTCCAACGTCAAGCTGCGCAAGCAGGACGGCACGAAGGTGGCCCTCGCGAACAGCTATCACCTGCTCGAGGTCATCAAGGCACAGGCCGTGGATGGGACGTCGTCCCCCGCGACGCTGCCCGCCAACCGCCGCGAGCAGGTGGACATGGTGGCGGTGCCCGCCGGCGTCTACACGGGCATCGAGTTCAGCATTGGCGTGGACCCCACCTACAACGACGACCTCAGCCGGCAGGCGGGAGAGCTGCACGTCCTCAAGAACATGACGTCCTCCGCCTGGATGTGGTTCACCAGCTACATCTTCACCAAGACGAAGGGCCAGTACGTCAAGGTGGATGGCACCAGCGACACCTTCGCGTGGGAGACGGGCACCAACGCCGACTACCGCACGGTGAACCTGGACTTCACCGCTCCGGTCACCGTCAATTCGCAGAAGCAGGTGAAGGTGAACCTGCGGGCGGACGTGGCCGCGCTGTTCACGTCGCTCAGCCCCCGCACCACGCCCACCATCAACGCGAGCAGCGCCACGGAGCGCGCGACGCTGTCGGATGGCTTCAAGGCCATGTTCTCGGTGGTGTCCGTGGACAACTCCAACCGATGAACCGTCACACGCTCCGGCATGCGGCCTGGGGGCTGTCGACGCTGCTGCTGGGGGCGTGCGGTGGAGGCCCGGAGGCGCTGCCCCCCGGGTCTTCGCCGGAGGTCCTGCCCGTGGGCTTCACCTTCCTGCCCCAGCCCGAGGACAACCCTCTGACCCAGGAGGGCGTCGAGCTGGGGCGGTGGCTGTTTCACGCGCCGCGCTTGTCCGGCAACGGCCAGGTGTCGTGCGCGACGTGCCATGTGCAGGAGCACGGCTTCTCCGACGGCGTGGCGCGCTCCACGGCGGGAGTGACGCAGCATCCCCTCTCACGCCATACCCCTGCGCTCGTCAACCTCGCCTGGATGGAAGGACTCTTCTGGGACGGGGGCGCGAAGAACCTGGAGTCGCTGTCGCTGGCGCCCCTCACGCAAGCGGATGAGATGGGCCAGGCCGACCTGGAGGGGATGATGGCGGGCCTCTCCGCGGATCCAGACGTGGTGCGCCGGTTCGAGGCCGCGTTCGGCCCTGGGGAGCCCACCCTGGGGAAGCTGCTGCGGGGGCTGGCGCAGTACGAACGCACCCTCGTGTCCGCGCGGTCCCGCTATGACCGCTGGCGGCGGGGGGAGCCGGGCGCCTTCTTGACGGAGCAGGAGTCCCGAGGCCTGGCGCTCGTACGGCAGCGCTGCACGCCCTGTCACGACTCTGAACTCTTCACGGACAACGCCTTCCACAACAACGGCCTGGACGAGCGCTTCGGGCAGGGCGAGGACGTGTCGCGCGGACGGGGACGCGTCACGCTGAGGGACGAGGACGCGGGGCGGTACAAGACGCCGACCCTGCGCAACGTGGCCGTCACCGCGCCCTACATGCACGATGGGCGCTTCGCGACGCTGGAGGCCGTCCTCCTGCACTACCGGGGAGGCATGGTGCGCTCCGCGACGCTGGACGGCGCCTTCTTGCGTGAGGGACAGGCCCCCGGCGTGACCCTGGACGACGCGGAGGCGGAGGCGGTGCTCGCCTTCCTCCACGCGCTGACGGACGAAGCCTTCCTCTCGGACCCCTCCCTGGGACCGCCCGACGCGCCATGAGGCGCGAGGGCTCGGGGAGAGGTTCTCCTTGTCGTGCTCGCGCGCTGGCCTCCATCGGCTCTCCATGGCCAGCTCCCGGGCGCCGGGCTTCGCAACCCGCCAGCTCCACCCGCGCGTCCCGCGTCAGGCTCATCTCACGAGGAAGTCGGCCAGCGACGACACGTCTGACGCGCAGTGCCCGCCATAGAGCGGGTGCCACTCGGTCCTGACGCCGCGCTGACGGGCCAGGTCGGCGAGCCGCTCGGTGCCTTCGTAGTTGCCGTAGGCATCGTAGAGGCCGCAGGAGAGGTAGAGCTCCGGATGGTCCGGCCCCGCTTGCGCGGCCAGGTGCAGGGGCGAGACGCGGCGCCACTCGGCTTCGTCCGCCACGTACCTGCGCGCCATCCACCAGACGCCGAACACGATCTTCGGATCGGCCCCGGTGCGCTCCATCGAGGCCTTGATCGTGTCGAAGGAGGAGAACGGGGTGTCGGTGTAGACGCCCGGACAGAGCGCCGCGACCTTCGCGAACCGCTCCGGATGGGAAAGGCCCGCGACCAGGACGTTGAGCCCACCCATCGACTCCCCCAGCAGCATCCGCCGCCGGGGGCGCCCCGCCTGCGCTTCAATCGCAGGCAGACGTGACATGAAGTCATCGAGCAGGCCGCTGTCCTGCTGTCTGCCTTTCGGAGTCAGGAGCCACGTCGAGCCGTAGGAGACCGTGACGACCGTGGGAGGCAGGGCTCCGGCGGCTTGCCATCGCGCCTGAAGCATTCCGGTGAAGTAGGTGTCGTCGTTCCAGACGGTCTCGTCGAGGTTGCGCCCGTGGAGGTGATAGACGACGTCGCCGTTGGTGCCCCCGGCGGCCGTGTTGATGCAGTAGCGCAGGGGCCCTTGCGCGTCGCACTGCTGATTCGCGGGCGTGAACGAGGCTCGCTGGTCGCCGCGGCTGCGCGTGAGCCGCGTCCACGTGAACCCGAGCGCGATTGAAAGCAAGACAGCGGGCAGCAGGTATCGAACCCGCCGTCCAGGGCGAGGCATGGTCATGGTCAGGTATCCGTTGGGGAGGCGTTCCCGCCGTTGAGAACGGCCTCGCGAATGGCGGCTAGGCGAGCGCGATTCTGGAATGGGTGTCGCGCGAAGCCCGCGGCTCGTCGGTCGGGGCGGTCGCGGAGTTGCTCCGCGCGCTCACCGGCCTCGGCAGGGTCGAAAGGCTCAGGACATAGCCGAGGATCGCGCTGCCGCCGTAGCCCACGACCGGTGTCGGGTGATTGCCAAGCGCGGCGGCGATGATGGCCGCAAGCCAGGCAGTCCCGAAGGCGAGGCAGGTCGCGCGGCCGTCCTCGTCACAGGACCTACCGATGATCACGGGGACGAGCAGCAGGGCCGACCCGGCCACGACCGCCAGCCCGGCGAGGGCATGGACCGAGAAGGACGAAAAGAGGACCTGGTCGACGAAGGGTGCGGCGGGAAGCGCGTCGGGGCGCAGCAGCGTCACTCCGAACGCCAGGAGGCTGGCCGTGAAAGCCACACACGCCGGCCGGTCCGCGCGCGCCGCCGCGATGGTCGCCAGCGTCGCTGTCATCATGGCCGCCATCGCACGGTCGGGCTGGAGCGCCATGGCCAGCGCGGCAACGATGATCCCCGTCGTCGCGAGCGGGGTGCGCGTCCGGGAGAAGCCGGCGAGCATGAGCGGAAGAAGGACGAGGCTCGGTTGCACGATGACACCGCCGAGCTTGACCCATCGCGCTGCCCCCTCGACGCGGAGGCCGAAGAAGGCGGTGGCGAGCAGCAGGCCCGAGAGGCCGAGAATCAGGGCTCCGGACAAATGCCCGACCGCCGCCGGGATGCGGCGGATGAGAGCCAGCAGGAGAAGACCGAGGACGAGCGCGCCAGCGTTGACGCCGAGGTAGCGGACAGGCGCGCCTGCAAGCGTCAGGTAGATGAGCCCCATCGCGACCGCGCCGACCGCGCAGAGCGCACCGGCGGCACGCGGGCCGTGCAACGCGCTGAAGGGCTGCACCAGGAGCATGCCGAGGGCACGCGGCGCCAGGCCGAGGACGCTCGCGAGCGCGAACGACAAGGCCTGGGTGTCGTCGGGGATTGCCGCGACCTCGTGGCGGATGGCCAGTCCCCAGTCGCGCAGCCGCGGTGGCAGGAGGAACTCCAGGGCGCGGCACAGCAGGTCCGCGGCAAGTCGTTGGACGCGGACGCTCATGTGGGGACCTCGCGGAGGCCGGAGCGAGCAGCCACCTTGCGGTCTGGCGGATTGTCGCGCGCGAGCTGGACCCCGGTCCGGGTCAGGCGGTAGGCGTGCCGTGGCGGCCGACCGCCCTCGGACGGCTGCTGCCACTCGGCTTCGAGATAGCCCTGGGCTTCGAGGCGGATCAGCAGCGGATAGAGCGTGCCCGACTTCACGCCGGCAAGTCGGCACAGCTCATACCCATGCGACCAGCCCGAGCCCGCATCCAGCAGTGCGGCAAGGACGGCGCGGGCGTGACTCGACAACGCGCGTGTTCGTGGCATGGCTATAAA
Organism: Corallococcus sp. AS-1-6; assembly: GCF_020037015.1. GTDB lineage: Bacteria > Myxococcota > Myxococcia > Myxococcales > Myxococcaceae > Corallococcus. The sequence goes on from NZ_JAIQDE010000037.1 coordinate 81,262, forward strand.
TCTACCTATGTAGATTTAAAGTCAAGACCTCCGGAGCGCACCCCGGGTGACCTCCGCCATCCAGCAGGCGCCGGGCTGAACGAAACGTCAGACGTGTGGCCTTTGCTCTCCTCGGTGGTGGCTCTCACAGGGGATGCGGATGACGCGAAGTGGAGTTGTCTGGCTGTGGCTGCTGTTGCCAGGGGCAGCATGGGCCGAGGACGCCCCGCAGGTGCCGACAGTCGAGGAGGAACGGCGCCCACTGGACGAGACATGGCGCAACCTGCTGCGCGTGGAGATGACGTCGTTGTCCTTCCTGCCGCGTGCGGGAGTGGGCACGCATGAGGTCTTCCTCCAGGTGGAGCCCACCCTTGTCTTCGAGCGAGGCGCTGAGTTCGGACTCAACCTGGGCGCTCCGGTGCGGCTGCGCCTGTGGGGTGAAGGCACGGGCCTCGTGAGGAGGGAGGACTGGGACAG